>JAJPHI010000009.1 GCA_021325355.1 Pseudomonadota bacterium | reverse complement strand
CGGGCGGCGCGGGCATCAGGGCGAGACTAAAGCTTCGCCGCTGGGTGTTTGGGTTAAATTTTGCCGGCAGCCTTCAATTTTTCGAGCTCTTTTTCGCGCAGATCGCGGCGGCGGATTTTGCCGGTGACGGTCATCGGGAATTCGTCGATGAATTCGAATTCGCGCGGCGCTTCATGGAGGGCAAGACGCTGTTTCACGTGCGCCTGAATCGCGGCGATGAGCGCGGGGGAAGGTTGATGACCCGGCAGCAGTTTGATGAAGGCCTTGATGGCCTGACCGCGTTTCTCATCGGGGATGCCCACGACCGCGCATGACGCGACGGCGGGATGCTCGATGATTTTGGCTTCGACCTCGGCGGGGCCGACGCGATAGCCGGAAGTTTTGATGACGTCGTCGTTGCGGCCCTGGAAATAGACGTAGCCGTCATCGTCGAGGTGGCCCATGTCGCCGGTGAGGCACCATTCGCCGGCGAACTTTTCGGCCATCGCGGCGGGGTTTTTCCAATACTCCTTCATCACGACGGGGCTGGTCCGGCGGATGGCGATTTCGCCGGTGACGCCGGGTTTGACGGGGGCGCCGTCGGCGATGATCGCGACGTCATGGCCGGGATAAGCCTTGCCGAGCGGCTCGAGGAGCGGCTTTTCAAGGGCCGAACAGTTGCCGATAAAATAGTTGGCCTCGGTCTGGCCGAAGGCCTGATTGAACTCGACGCGCAACTGCTCATCGACCCATCGGGCGAGTTCGGGACTGACCGGTTCGGCGCCGCTCACGACGCATCGGAGGCGCAGGTTGCGGTATTTCTCGCGCGGATGCTTGACCTCGCGCAACGCTTTGAGGACGGTGGGCGGATAAAGTCCGATGGTCGCGCCGTATTTCTCGACCAGCGCCAGCATGACCTCGGGATCAAAGCGCGCCTTGCTGCGATAGGCGAGCACCGGGATGCCGTAGGGCCAGATGGCGAGGAGCCCGTCGAGGAGGCCGCCGGCCCAGGCCCAATCGGCCGGACTGTAGTAGAGATCGCCCTGGCGGAGAAAGTTGTACGAGTAGTCGATGCCGTTGTGGCCGAGCAGGTAACGGGCGGCGTGCAGCACGCCTTTGGGATCGCCGGTGGTGCCGGAGGTGTACATCAGGAGGATCGGGTCTTCGGCGTTGCTCGGCGCCATCGTGAACGAATCCGAGGCTCGGGCGATGAGGTCGTCGAAAGCGAGGCCGCCGTGGGCCTTGCCGCCGGTGACAATCAGGTGGTGCAGGTCGGGCAGTTCCGGGCGGATCGGGTCGAGTTTCGCAAGGCTTTCGGGTTCGAGCAGGAGGATGCGGGCGGCGCTGTTGGTGAGCCGGTAGCGCAGGGCGTCGGGTCCGAACAGTTTCGAAATCGGCAGGGCGATGGCGCCCAGTCGGTAGAGCGCCAGGTGCGCGATCGCGGTTTCCGGACGTTGCGGCAGATGGATTGCGACGACGTCGCCGCGCTTGACGCCGAGTGCTTTGAGCGCATTGGCGAAACGGCGGCTGAGTTCGCCGATGCGGCCGAAGGTGTAGCGTTCTTCGCGTCCTTCGTCGTCTTCGTAGAAGAGCGCCGGCTGGTCGCGGAGATCGGCGTGGCGGTCGATGCAATCGACGGCGACGTTATAGTCGACGGGAATTTTCCATTGATGGAGGGCGCGGGCTTCGGCGAGCGATTTCGCGCCCCTGACGGTCTGTTCCCGAAGTCCAATCAGAGCCATATGAATTCGTTATCGCGCCCGATCCGGCCGCGGTCAAGCGGGCATCAAGTGTGGGAAAAGGGTTCGCGGCGGCGCCGCCGCGGTTGGTATTGGCAGGGCCGGGCGGATCGCGATCGAAGTTCTGACAGCGGTACTCGCGCTGATGACCGGCGCCGATAATCCGGCCTGGGGCTGACTTACCGGGTCGAGCTCCTTTCGGAGGGTATCGCCGGGTCCTTGGAGGGGAGAATCACGCGTGGGCGGGTCAGGGGGGGCCGCCGCGCCAGAGGAGCCGGCCGACGATGCGGAGATCGGCCGGCGCGGCGTGGCGCGGCGGGTAGGCCCGGTTGTCGCTCAGGATCGCGATGCGGCCGTCGGGCTCGCGCTGCAGCCGGCGGATGACGAGCGTCTGGCCCGCTTCGAGCGCGTAGAGGCCGTCGTGGCGAAAGCGGCTCTGGCGGGTATCGATGAGCGCGGCGTCGCCGTCGCCGAGCGTCGGCGCCATCGCGTCGCCCTCGACCTCGATGAGCAGCAGGCGGGCGGGATCGGCGTCGGGAAAGCGCTGGCGGAGCCAGTTCGGATCGAAGTGCAGATAGTCGGCGATAAGCGCCGTGCTGCCGGCGGGGATGAGGTCGGCGGCGGGATCGGGGGGCGCGGTGGCGGCCGCCGTCGCTATCGGGACGGGCGGTGAGATGCCGGTCGCGAGCCATTCGACCGAGACGCCGGCGGCGCGGGCGAGGTTGACGAGGCTCGCCATGTTGGGCTGGCCGCGGCCGGCGACCCATTTGTAGATGGCGTTGTCGGAGACGCCGACGGCGCGGGCGAGGTCGGCGACCGAGCCGAACTGGTCCATGATGAGGCCGAGGCGGCGGCGGAAGCCCTCATCTCCACCAATGATTGACATAATTCTCCTACTGTGGAATAGAGAGTACCAAGGGGGAGGTCCGGCGCGCAAGTAGCGGCGCGGCGGCGCGGGGCTCTGCCGGGGGGTCGTTCTGCGGGGGTGCAGGGCGGCAGGCGGGGCGGCGCCGATGGTCTCCGGGCCGTATCCTCCGAAAACCATTTTTTTCAACACCAGCGAGAGAAAGGGGGAAGCAATGCTTTCGACGGGGTTGATCAGTGAAGTGCAGGAGACGGTGGCGCGGGCCTTCGCGCTCAGCCGGGCCGAGCTGTTGTCGCGGAGTCGGCGGCGGGCGGTGACCGAGGCGCGGGCGGTGGCGATGTACGTCTGTCGCGGGCTCGGCGCGGCGGATGCGGCGGGACGGCGCGGGTGGGCGTCGTTTCCGCGTCTGGGGCAGGCCTTCGCGCGGGACCATACGAGCGTGATCCACGCCTGTCAGACGGTGGCCGAGCGGCGGCGGACAGACCGCGAGTTCGCGGCGCGAATCGCGGCGATTCTGAGCGAGCTCGATCCGGCGACCGCCGGGGAGGCGCGCTGATGGTGACGCGGGCGGGGGTGGGGTGGCCGGACGGCTATCGGGTGGGCGAGGGCGCGAGTCTCGCCGAACTCGAGCAGGCGGCGGGACGGCGGATCTATAAACGGCGCGGCGCGCGGCAGCGGCCGGCGCTGCTCGAGGAGTTCGCGGAACTGATCGGCGCGGCGGCGGCGATGGCGTTGATCGAGGCCTATCCGGGGGCGCGGCTCTACGTGCCGCGCAAGCCGGGGGAGCATTCGCGGATCGCGCAGGTGATCGGGATGGCGGCGACGCTGAGGCTCGCCGCGATGTATGGCGGCGAGACGCTGCAACTGCCGCGGCCGCCAGACCTGGCGGCGCGGATAATCGCGCTGCGCCAGCAAGGGTTGACGGCCGGGATGATCGCGCAGCAACTGCATTGCACGCGGCGGCGGGTCTTCCAGGTGCTGGCCGACGCCCGCGAGAGCGGCGCGCGCGGCTGCTGAAACGGCTCGCGGTCAGGCGGGTGCGGTCGAGGCGCCCGGACGTCGAAGCGGCGTGGTCCGCGGCGGCGTTCGGGCGCCTCGCGTTGGTGGGGGGAGGGAGCGGGGGCGGGGCGGGGCGGACGGTGAGGCTGGCGACGGCGACGTCGTCGGGTCCGGGCATCGGGGGTCCGGGCATCGGGTTCCGGGCATCGGGGGTCCGGGCATCGGGTTCCGGGCATCGGGGGTGCAGCCCACGGGGTTAAATCAGGGGTGAAAAATTTCACCCTTATGCCGCAATTCGGGACAGGTTAAGTTGCCGCTCGCAGCGCGCCGAGGGCGCGCGGGAGAGCAGGCATGATTGACCCCAATATCGGCAGTTACCTCGGTGTTTCGCTCGGCGGAGTGCTGGTGGGCGTGCTGACGGCGCGCCGGCGTGCGCGCAACGGGTCAGGCTCGAGCGGCGCCCTCGAAGCGCGCGTAGCGGCGCTCGAGGCGGCGCTCGGGGCCGGCGCGGGCGGCAGCCGGCTCTATGCGGCGGCGCTCGGCGAGCTCGCGGCGGCGATCGTGAAGCATGCGGCGGCGATCGATGATCACGGGGCGGCGACGGTGGCGGCGGCGGTCGAGAGCCGGGGCGCGGCGGTGCACTTCGAGGCGGCGAACTGAGGCGGGACCTGGGGCGTGGCGCCGGGAGCGACAGGAGCCGGTCGGGTGCCTCCTCCCATCCGGTCGGGCTCGCCAGGGTGCGGCCGGCGCACGCCCATTTTTCGATTGTTCCGGAAGCGTCGTTTAATTGCGCCAGCGCGGCGGTGCGCCGGCGCGCGGGATCGTTGGAGGGCCGGCCGGACGGCCGGTCGTGCGGAGAGAAGGAGAACAGGCGGGGATGAACTGGGATGCGATCGCGACCTTCGCGCTCGCCTTCGTGACGCTTATCGGTCTGAATCTCGGCGCGCTGCGCTGGCTGCTCGGCCAGTACGGGCGCGAGGCGAGCTCGCGGATCGAGGCGCTCAGCCGCGACGGCAGCGAATTTTCGCGCGGCGTCGAGCGCGAGCTGCTGCGGCTCAAGGCGCAACTGCCGATGGACTACGTGCGGCGCGAGGACTGGATTCGCTTCAGCAACACGCTCGAAGCGAAGCTCGATGCGCTGCGCGCCGAGGTGCGGTTCGAGATCGTCGAGCTGCGCGATCGGATCTATGAGCGCAACGGCGCGGTGGCGGAAGAGAATCACGAATGAACAGCGCACTGGAACAGAAGCAGCGCGAAGAGGCGCGGTGGCGGATTCTGCGGGTGCTCGATGCCGGGCGGCCGATTGCGGTGTCGGAAAATATCATCCTGCGGGTGCTGAACGACGTGCGGCTGCCGATTGGCCCGGCGGGGGTGCGGCGCGAGCTCGATTATCTGCGGGCGCACGGGCTCGCCGCGATCGAGGACGGCGAGGAGGAGACCTGGTATGCGCGGCTGACCGCGGCGGGGGTGGATATCGTCGAATACACGGCGCCGGCGCCGGCCGGGATTGCGCGGCCGAAGAAGTACTGGTGAGGGGTCGGCGGGATGCCGCGTTCGAGCATTTTCCGACTGCCGGCGGAGCTCCGGCGCGAGCTGGATGAGCGGCTGCTGGACAACGGGTTCGCCGACTATCGGGGGCTCGCCGCGTGGCTGCGCGAGCGCGGGCACGAAATCGGCGTGGAGACGATCCGGCGCTACGGCAGCAAGCTCGAGCGGCGGCTCGAAGCGGTGCGGCTCGCCACCCTGCAGGCGCGGGCGGCGGTGCCGACGGGGGTGGGGGATGAGGACGGCGGGCGGCTCGCCGAGGCGCTGCTGCGCCTGGTGCAGCAGAAGATGTTCGACGTGCTGGTGGACCTCGCTCCGGGCGACGTGAAGCAGCTCAACCTGACCGCGGTGGCGCGGTCGATTGCCGACCTCGGGCGGCTCAAGCTGCTCGAGCGCAAGTGGCAGGAGGACCTGCGCGATCGGATCGCGCGGCGGGCGGCGGCGGCCGAGAAGCAGGTCATGCGGGTGGTGCAGGCCGACGGCGGAATCAGCGAAGCGGCGCAGGGCGCGATTCGGCGGGCGCTCGAAGGGATCGTCGAATGAGCGCGGCGGGTGGCGGCGCGACGACGCTGGCGAAGGGCGCGGAGCCGATCCTGCTGCCGTACCAGGTGCGCTGGCTCGCCGATCCGGCGCCGGTCAAGGTGGCGGAGAAATCGCGGCGGGTGGGGCTCACGTGGACCGAGGCGGCGGCGGCGGTGCTGGAAGCGAGCGGGCGGCGCGGCAGCGACACCTGGTATCTCGGCTACAACCGCGACATGGCGCGGGAATTTATCGGGATGGCGGCGGCGTGGGCGCGCGTGTTCGACCGCGCGGCGCGGGCGGTCGAGGAGATTGCGGTGGCCGATGCGGGGCGCGACCTGCAGGCCTATCGGCTGCATTTCAGTTCGGGGCATAAGATCGTCGCGCTGTCGTCGCGACCGGCGAACCTGCGCGGCAAGCAGGGGCGGGCGGTGATCGACGAGGCGGCCTTCCACGAGGATCTCGGGGGGCTGCTCAAGGCGGCGCTCGCGCTGACGGTATGGGGCGGCGTGGTGCGGGTGATTTCGACCCATAACGGGGTCGATAATCCGTTCAATCAACTGGTCAATGAAATCCGTGCGGGGCGGCGCCAGTACGCGCTCCATCGGATAACCCTCGACGATGCGCTGGCCGACGGTCTGTTCCATCGGATCTGCCGCCGGCAGGGGCGGGCGTGGAGCGCGGCGGCCGAGGCGGCGTGGCGGGCGGAGCTCTTTGCGCAGTACGGCGAGGACGCCGATGAAGAGCTTTTGTGTATTCCGCGGGCGAGCGGGGGCGCGTATCTGGCGACGGCGCTGATCGAGGATCGGATGGTGGGGGGGATTCCGGTGGCGCGCTGGGAGATGCCGGAAGCGTTCGCGCGGGCGGCGGAGGAGGTGCGGAGTCGGGCGGCGGCGGATTTCTGCGCCGAGCAGGTCGCGCCGGCGCTCGCACGGCTCGAGCCGGGGGCGATGAGCTTTATCGGCGAGGACTTCGGGCGCTCGGGGGACCTGACGGTCATCTGGCCGCTGCAACTGACGGCGGAGCTCAAGCGGCGGACGCCGTTCGTGGTCGAGCTGCGCAATATCCCGTTCAAGCAGCAGGAAGAGGTGCTGTTTTACATCATTGACCGGCTGCCGCGTTTCGTGGCGGGGGCGATGGACGCGCGGGGCAACGGCCAGTATCTGGCCGAGCGGGCGGCGCAGCGCTACGGCGGGCGGATTCGGCAGGTGATGCTGACGACCGAGTGGTATCGGGAGAACATGCCGCGCTATCGGGCAGCGTTCGAGGACGGGACGATTGAGCTGCCGCGGGATGTGGCGATCCTCGGGGACCATCGGGCGCTGGTGGTCGAGCGGGGGGTGGCGCGGGTGGCGGAGCGGCGCACGCGCGACGGCGCGGGCGGGCAGCGCCATGGCGACAGCGCGATTGCCGCGGCGCTGGCGTATTACGCGAGTCTCGCGCCGGGCGAAGAGTACGACTATCGGACGCCGCCGGCGGCGTGGCTCGAGCGCGGGCGGCGCGCGCTCGGGGGCGGGGACGAGGAGGCGCCGGGGCGGCGCGGGGGACGGTTCGGGCGGGCCGGCGCCTGGTGAGGAGCCGAGCGGCAGGAGCAAGAGAGCGCGATGAAGCTTTATGACGCGTACGGGCGCGAGGTGGAGACGGCGCGGCTGCGCGAGGAGCAGGCGGCGGCGACGGTGGCGGGGGTGCGCAATATCTACGCCGTGGCCCATCCGGCGGTGGGGCTCACGCCGGAGCGCCTGGCGTCGCTGCTGCAGCAGGCGGAGTTCGGCGATCCGTTTCAGTATCTCGAGCTGGCCGAGGAGATGGAGGAGAAGGACCTCCATTATCTGGCGGTGCTGGGGACGCGCAAGCAGGCGCTGGCGGGGCTCGACCTGGTGATTCGGCCGGCGTCGGCATCGGCGGCGGACGAGCGGCTGGCGGCGCTGGCGACGGACTTTCTGCTGAAGGGGACGCTCAATCTGGCCGAGGCGCTGTTCGATATCCTCGACGCGCTGGGCAAGGGTTTTTCGGCGACCGAGATTCTGTGGGACACGGCGGGGCGGGAGTGGTATCCGGCGCGGCTGGTGTGGCGGGATCCGCGGTGGTTTTTGTTCGACTGGATCTCGGGGCAGGAGCTGCTGGTGCGAACGCTCAGCACCGAGAATCAGACGGTGCCGCTCGCCGGCGACGGCTATGCCCATCTGGATGCGCGGCTGCTGCCGGCGGGGCGGCGGCCGCCGGGGGCACGGGAGGGCTGGAATGCGCTGCAGCCGCTGACGGCGCCGCTGGTGCCGTTCAAGTTCATCGTGCATCAGGCGAAGGCGAAGAGCGGGCTGCCGATTCGCGGCGGGCTCGCGCGGGCGGCGGCGTGGGCCTACCTGTTCAAGAACTACGCGCTGAAGGACTGGGTGACGTTCGCCGAGGTCTTCGGGCAGCCGCTGCGGCTCGGCAAGTACGGGCCGGGGGCGACGGAGGCGGACAAGAGCGCGCTTTTGCAGGCGGTGGCGAATATCGGGACGGACGCCGCGGCGATCATTCCGGACTCGATGATGATCGAGTTCACGCAGGCGCGCCAGGGGAGCGGCGCGGAGACCTACGAGCGGCTCTGCGACTTCCTCGATCGGCAGGTGAGCAAGGCGGTGCTCGGGCAGACGCTGACGACGGAACTGCCGCGCGGGGGCGGTTCGCGGGCGGCCGCCCAGGTCCATCAGATGGTCCGGCGGGACATCCTGGGGGCGGACGCGAGCCGGCTCGAGATGACGCTGAATCGCGACCTGATAAAGCCGCTGATCGATCTGAACGCGGGGCCACAGCAGCGCTATCCGCGGCTGCAGATCGCGCTGCCGGACGACACCGACGTGAAGGTGTTCGCCGATATCGTGGCGGAGCTGGCCGACCGCGGCCTGCGGGTCAGTCAGCGGGCGGTGCTGGACAAGCTCGGGCTCGCGCAGGCGGCGGCGGGCGAAGCGGTGCTGGAAGCGCGCGGCGGCGCGGCGGCGGGCGGCGAGTGATACAGAACTGAGTAATGAAGGATTTCACCCTTAACTGAGTAATCGAGCTGATGGCAGAGTACGCGACGTTGAAGGGCGGGACAGAGATGAATAGTCAGTCGGCCGGAAGTGGCACAGAGTGGGAGCGTTTCGCGGAGCAGGGCGGCACGCCGCCCGAGTGGATCGAGTTGATACCGGCCGGCACCTTCAGCGGCCGCGACGGGCGCGGGCCGTATCGGCTGGAGTCACCGGACGAGGTCGCGCGGGCGAGTGCGGCGCTGCAGATGGATGCGGGATTGCCGATCGACTACGACCACGCGACCGACCTCGGGGCGACGGCGGGGCGGCCCGCGCCGGCGGCGGGATGGATCAAGGAGCTGAGCGCGCGCGACGGCGCCCTGTGGGGGCGGGTCGAGTGGACGCCGCACGGCGCCGCGGCGCTGGCGACCAAGGAGTATCGCTACGTCTCGCCGGTGTTCGAGCACGACGCGAACGGCGTGGTGGTGCGGCTGCTGCGGGCGGCGCTGACCAATAATCCGAACCTCTACGTGCGGGCGATCGCGGCGCGGCGCGAGGCGGTGGAGGGCGCGGAGCTGGGGGGCGGCGCGGGAGCGCTGCTCGGCGAGCTGCGGGCGGCGCTCGAACTGCCGGCGGCGGGGGCGGCCGAGGTGGTCGCGGCGGTGCGGCGGCTGCGCGCGGCGGCGGGCGGCGCGGCGGACGGGCGCGAGCGTTTCGTCGCGCTCGAGCATTTTCAGAAGACCGCGACGGAACTCTATCGGGTGAAGCAGGAGCAGGCGCGCGAGCGCGCGGAGCATCTGGTGCAGGAGGCGATGCGCGCGGGGAAGATCGTGCCGGCCCAGCGCGAGTGGGCGCTCGAGTACTGCACGGCCGATCGCGAGGGCTTCGAGGCCTTCGTGCGGCGCCAGCCGGCGCTCGACTTGAGCACGGCGCCGCTGGCGGGGCGCGTGGCGCGCGATGGCGCGACGGCGGGCGAGGAGTTGACGGCGCTCGAGCGGGCGGTGTGCGCGCGGCTGGCGATCCGGCCGGCGGACTTCCTCAAGCGCAAGGCGCTGCGCGGCGGGATCGCGGGCGCGGACGGCGCGGCAGACGGGCGTTAAGGGCGGACCACAGAGCAGGCGGGAGCAGGAATCAGCGGGGCAAGCAATGGCAGCACTTACCAATTCGCGAAACACACCGGAATTTGCCGACGGCGGGCGGCTGCAGGTCTATCCGGTCGAGGCCAACACCACGATTTATCTCGGCAGTATCGTCGCGCTCGACGCGAACGGCAATGCGGTGCCGGCGTCGAGTCAGGCGGGGCTCAAGATCGTCGGGCGGGCCGACCAGGTGCTGAACGGGATCCCGGGGCAGGACGCGGTGAATAATCCGGGGGCGGCGGGGGCGATCTCGATCGTGGTGCGGCGCGGGGTGTTCATGTACGGCGTCAACGACAACTCGATCGGGGCGGCGCAGGTGGGGCTGCCGGCGTATGCGGTCGATGACAATTCGGTGTCGCTGTACGACGGCAGCGGGGCGACGGCGGTGACGGCGCAGGCGATCGCACTGCCGGCGAGCTCGGCGCCGCAGATTTTCAATGTGGGGCACGAGAATATCAGTGGCCTGGTGCTGCAGAGCAGCGCGAGCGGCGGGACGGTATACGTCGAGGGAGTTGACTATGTAGTCGACTATCCGGCGGGGCTGGTGATGCTGATCCAGGGGGGCCATATCACGCCGGGCGGCACGGTCTACGCGAGCTACAACTGGGGGGCGCCGACGCGGAGCGTGGCGGGACGAATCGTCAATCTCGATCCGAGCGGACAGGTGTGGGTTGACTTCTGGCATCAGTCGACGGCGGCGGTGTGAGCGCGGGGCGGGACGGGACATTATCCAGTAGAGGGAACTGAGGCGGGAAATGGAAATCACAGCGGCGAGTTTGACGGCGTTATTCACCGGCTTCGACGTGATCTTTCAGCGCGGCTTCGAGAAGCCGCCGTCGTACTATGAAAAGATCGCGACGGTGGTGCGCTCGACGTCGCGGCAGACGACGTATCCGTGGCTCGGGCGGACGACGAAGTTCCGCGAGTGGCTGGGGAGCCGGGTGGTGCAGGCGCTGGAGACGCACGCCTACACGATCGTGAACAAGAATTTCGAGGACACGATCAGTATCGATCGCAACGATATCGAGGACGACAACTACGGCGTCTACGAGCCGGTGATCGAGCAGCTCGGCTGGGACACCAAGGTCCATCCGGACGTGCTGCTGTTCACCATGATCAAGAACGCGGTGAACACGCCGGGGAGCGTGCTGAGCTACGACGGCCAGCCGTTTTTCTCGAGCGCCCATCCGGTGGGACCGCTGGCGGCGGCCAACGACGTGCGCGACAGCACGGCGTCGAATGTGAATGCGAGCGGGAGCGGGCCGTACTGGTTTCTGATCGATGCGTCGCGGGCGCTGCGGCCGTTCATCTTTCAACTGCGGCGCGAATACACCATGACGCGGATGGAGACGCTGACCGACGAGGCGGTGTTCAATCGGCGGGAGTTCCGCTTCGGGGTGGACGGCCGGGCCAACACGGGGGTGGGGCTCTGGCAGATGGCCTATGCGAGCAATCTCGACCTGAGCGTGCCGGCGAACTACGGGGCGGCGCGGACGGCGATGCGCTCGCTCAAGACCGACGGCGGGCTGCCGTTCGGCGCGCTGACCGATCCGAACAGCACGTTTCTGCTGGTGCCGCCGGCGCTCGAAGAGGTGGCGCGGCAACTGCTGCATTCGGAGTTCATGGTGGGGACGGGCGGCAGCGCGAGCGTGCCGACGACGAATATCTGGAAGGGCAGCGCGCAGTTGATCGTCAGCGAGTATCTGGCGTAGGGCGCCCGGAGAGGCGAGCGCGGGCGACAGCAACCGAGGAGCAGCACTTTGGCATACGCAGCGGCGAGCGACATGGCGGCGCGATATTCGAATCGCGACCTGGTGCAGTTGACCAACGAGGATCCGACGCAGACGACGATCAACGAGACGCTGCTGACGCAGATGCTCGCCGACGCGAGCGCGGAGATCGACGGCTATTTGGAGAGCCGGTTCGCGCTGCCGCTGAGCGATCCGCCGGCGCTGCTCAATCGGCTCGCGTGCGATATCGCGATGTATCGGCTGCAGGCGCTGCGGCCGCTGCACGACCTGGCAGACGCGCGCAAGCGCTACGAGGACGCGGTCGAGCTGCTGGTGCGGGTGGCGCGCGGCGAGGTGACGCTCGGGCTCGCGGCGGACAACGTCGAGCCGCCCACGGCGCCGGATGCGGTGCTGACGCAGGCGGGGGGCGATCCGACCAACGAGCTGCCGCCGCGGGTTTTCAGCCGCGGATCGCTCATCGGGTACTGAGCGATGGCGCTCCAGCTCGACGCGCCGTGGGACGGCACGACGTATAATCCGCCGACGCCGCTCGATATCGCGACGATCGAGAACGCGATTCTCGGGCAGCTTCAGGCGCAGATCGGCACGATCGAGATAACGCATTATCCGGATCGGCCGGAGACCTATCGCCTGACCCATCGGATCGGCGCGGCGCTGGTGCGCTACGACGGCGGGACTTACGGGAAGCTCATCGACACCGGGGCGGTGGTGCAGACGCGCAAGCTGCGCTTCGCCATCCGGCTGCTGGTGCGCGATCTCGGCTGGAGCGTCGGCGGCGACGCGACGGGCGCGATGCCGGGGGCGTATGCGCTACTCGAGGGGATCCGCAGCGCGCTCACGGGGTTTCAGATCGGCGGGTGCAGCAAGATGTATCCGGTGCGGGAGCGCTTTATCGAGCGTGATCGCGAAGGCGGCGTGTGGGTCTACGAGAGCGTCTTCGCGCTGACCACGGCGGCGGTCGAGCCGTCGACGGTGGAGAACTTTCCGCTGTTCGTCAGCGGTCTCGCGCTGGAAGAGGGCGGGCAGACGGGAGTGGCGGTGGCGGCGGCGGCGTACAACTGGAACAGCAGCATGGAAATCCAGTTGCCGCAGCAGAATATCGCGAACGTGATCGTCGCGAGCATTCCGGCGGGCACGGTTTATGTGCTGAACCGCGATTACACAGTTGACAATGTCAACGGGATTATCAGTTGGCTCGCGACGGGGACGATACCGGCGGGGGCGCCGGTGAGCGTGGCGTACAGTTACGGCGACGTGGTGATGGTGAGCGCGAGCGGCGGCAGCGCGCCGACGGCGCCGAGCAACTGAGCGGGCGCGGCGGCGGCGAGTATCACAGAGGCAGGCGGGCCAGGCGAGAGGCAAGATGGCAGCATCATTTCTACACGGGATCGAGGTAATCGAGACGACGACGGGGCCGGTGCCGATAACGGTGGTCAAGTCGTCGGTGGTGGGGCTCGTCGGCACGGCGCCGACCTGGGCGGTGGCGGCGCCGGCGACCGCGGCGGCGGTCAACATGCCGACGCTGGTGAGCTCGGTGCAGGACGCGGCCGCCTTCGGGCCGGTGGTGCAGGGCTACACGATTCCCTACGCGCTGGCGGCGATCCAGGCGCAGGGCGCGGGGCAGGTGATCACGGTCAACGTGTTCGATCCGACGGTTCATTATACGGACCTGGTGAGCTCGCTGACCTTCAGCGCGGCGGGGGCGATAAACCTCGGCCACATGGGGATCAGCAATCTGAGCGTGCTGCCGGTCGCGACCACCGCGGTGAGCGGCGAGGCGCACAGCTTCAGCAGCGGCGCGGCGACGATCGCGCTCGGCCACGGCAACGTGCAGGCGTCGTCGGTGGTGGTGACGAGTAATCCGGCGGGAACCACCTACGTGCAGGGGACTGACTATACGCTCGACGCGCGCACCGGGCTGATCACGCGGCTGAGCGGCGGCGCTATCGGGGCGAGCGAAGCGGTGCTGGTGAGTTACGATTACTATTCGGGCGCGGCGTACTCGGCGACGACTGACTATACGCTCGATCCGGTAAACGGCGTGGTGAGTATCAACGCCGGGAGCACGATACCGGCGGGGGCGACGGTAATCGCGTCGTTCAGTTACGCCGATCCGAGCAAGGTGCAGGATGCCGACATTATCGGCGCGGTCAGCGGCTCAACCTACACGGGTCTGCAGGCGCTGCTGACGACCTACGGGACGATGGGGTTTTTCTCGAAGCTGCTGATCGCGCCGGGCTATTCGCAGAACGCCGACGTGGCGACGGCGCTGACGGCGACGGCCGGGACGCTGCGGGGGATGGCGCTGATCGACGCGCCGCCGAGCACCAGCGTGGCGACGGCGATCGCGAACCGCGGGGTGGCGGGCAACGCCTTCGACACCAGCTCGACGCGGGCGATCCTGTGCTATCCGCAGGAGCAGTTCTACGACACCGGGATCGTGCCGACGGCGGTGACGCTGAACGGCACGCAGCCGGTGACGACGCAGGCCAACGCGAACGCGGTGGGTCCGTACTCGCCGTGGGTGGCGGGGGCGATTGCGGCGCGCGATCTGCAGCAGGGCTATTGGTGGTCGCCGTCGAACATGCAGGTCAACGGGATCCTGGGGCCGGACGTGACGCTGTATGCGTCGGTGCTGGACGCGGCTTCGGACGTCAACAATCTGAACGCGGCGGGGATCGTGACGGTGTTCAACGCCTTCGGCACGGGCCTGAGGGTGTGGGGCAATCGCAGCGCGGGCTATCCGACGGTGACGACGCCGGACAATTTCATCAGCGTGCGGCGGACCATGGACGTGCTCGAGGAGTCGGTCGAGCTCGCCATGCTGCAGTTCATCGATCAGCCGATCAGCAATGCGCTGATCACGGCGATCCTGGCGAGCGTCAACGCCTTTATCCGGACGCTGATTCAGCGCGGGGCGCTGGTGGCGGGAACGGCGAGCTACAATCCGGCGGAAAATCCGCCAAGCTCGATCGCGGCGGGGCAACTGGTCTTCGATATCGACGTGATGCCGCCGCCGCCGGCGGAGCGGATCACCTTCAACGTGTATATCGACACGACGCTCCTGAACCAACTGGGGGCGAGCAGCTCGCTGAATGCCAGTCCGGCGATCGCCTAGGACGGCGAGCGAGGCAGGGGAAGAATCATGGACGTATCGGTAAATCGACTGACCAACGCGAATATCTACCTGGACGGGATCGGCCTGCTCGGGCGCGCGGAAGAAATCGAGGTGGCGCAGCCGCGGCAGAAAATGGTGGAGCATCGCGCGCTCGGCATGGCGGGCACGGCGGAGTTCTGGGCCGGGGTGGACAAGCTCGAGGCAAAGATCAAGTGGGCGTCGCTCTATCCGGAGGTGTTGAACGCGGTGGCGAGTCCGTTCACCGCCCATTCCTTCCAGGTGCGCGGCAGTATCGATCAATATACCAGCCAGGGCCGGACGGCGCAGTTGCCGGTGATCTACCTGATGACCGGGGTGTTCAAGGACGCCGGCGGTTTCGCCTTCAAACAGCACGAGAACGTCGATACCACGTCGAGCATCGCGGTTTACCATTCGGAACTGTATGTGAATGGCACGCAGATCCATCTGTACGACGTGCTGGCCAATATCTATGTCGTCAACGGCGTCGATCAACTGGCGCAGTTCCGGACGAATCTCGGCGGGTAAGGGCGGGGAGCGGCGGCGATGACGGAGCGAGGAACGCAGGGGGAGAGCGCGCGGCGGCTGGTCGAACTGCCCTCGGGGCGGCGCGCGGCGCTGCGGCCGGCGAAGGTGCGGGACCTGCTGCAGGCCCATCGGGTGACCGGTTTCAGCAACGAGCCGATGGCGATCGCGCTCGCGCTCGCGGCGGAAGTGGCGCTGCTCGACGAGCGGCCGGTGGTGTACGAGGAGCTGCTCGAGCTGCCGGCAGAGGACGGTCTGGTGCTGCAAGCGGAAGTAATCGGCGAGGAAGCGGAAAATTTTCCGCCGGCGCAGGGAAGAGCGAACCCCGACTTCTCGGCGCCCGGGCAATAGTCAGTCTGGTGGGGTTCGGTTTCTCATTGGCGGAACTGGGCGCGATGGATTTGCGCGAGGCGGCCTGGTGGCTGCGGCTCGCGCGGGAGGGCGCGGCCCAGGGGTAGCGGAGCCGGGAGCGCGAAGCGGAATGAGTCGGCGTTTGTATGCAGGGAACCTCAGTTTCGAGCTGACGGACGAGGCGCTGCGCGCGTTGTTCGGGCGGGTCGGCGGCGTGGAGACGGCGGAAGTGATCCGCGATCGCTGGAGCGGCGTGTCGCGCGGGTTCGGCTTTGTCGAGATGATGACGGTCGAGGACGCCGAGGCGGCGATCGCGGAGCTCGACGGCAGCGAAGTGATGGGGCGGCGACTGCGGGTGGCGCTGGCGAAACCGCCGGTACGGGCGGCCTAGCCGCGGCGTGGGAAGGCGGGCTGACGTGGCGGCAGCGGAGCAAGCACGCGCGGCGGGAGCGGAGCGCGCGATCGCGCGCCTGCTGCGAAGCTTCGGCCGCGTGGGCCTCGGGCGCGGTGCGCGGCTTACGCGGCTCGGCCATCTGCTGCGGGCGGTGGGCGGCGCGCCGCGCGCGCAGAACCTGGGCGCATCGCCAGAAGAAAGGCGCGCGGCGGCGCAGCGGAGCGCGGCCGGCCGAACGGCGGAACCATCGCGCGGCGGCAAGGCTCGGGCACACGGGAGCGCGGCGCTCGCGCGCATCACTGCGACGCGCGGCTGGCAGACGGCCGGACGCGCCGCCGAGCGCCTGCGCTATCAGGCGGCAACTCCTCGCGGCAGCGATCCACGAATCGTGATCGGCGAAGCGGCGGCGGAGCCTGGGGCGAGCGCCGCCAGCGATCGCTCGCGCGGCGACGACCGGGCCGGCGGCAGCGGTCTCAGCCAGGGCGCCGGCCGTCGCGCGACTGATCGGGCGGGACGCCGGAAGCGTGAAGAGCGGGAGGTGGCGGCGCGGACGGCGGGGCGGCGCGCGCTGGTCACGGTCGCGGCGACGGTTGGCGCGGCGCCCAGAGCGGGAAGCGGCGCGAGGCGGCGCGGCTCGTGGTTCGGCGGAGTGGCGGCGCAGTTGCGGCGCGGCGGCGCCGCCGCGGATCGCGCCCAACCAGGAGTAGCAAATCATTACTCGGTGAGCGGCGCGCCACGGCCGGCAGACGCCCGGCCGGGCGCGGCGGCGCGGGGCGCCACCGTCTCGGCGATGTCGCCCCAGCGGCTCAATCGCACCCTGGAACGCCTGGCGGCGGGACGCGACGGCGGCGGCGACGAGCTCTTCGGGCGAAGCGGGCGGCGAGCGACGGGAGCGCGGGGCGCCGGTCCGCGCGTCACGCCGGGGAACGCGGCGGCGCCGTCAACCACCGTTAACTACACACCGACGATCGTAGTTAACCAGGGCGAGCCCGACGATTTGCGTCATCGGCTACTGAGTATTCTCGAGCAACACGCCTACGAACTGCAGGAGATTCTCGAGCGCGAGGCGGCGCGGCGGCAGCGGGCGGCCTTTTGAGACGATGCGGCAGGTCACAATAGCAACTGAGCGGCGGTGATGTTCGGAACTCTCGGCGAAATAGTATTTACGACGATCAGCGGGCCGGATTCGTTCGAATCGGTCCAGCGTTGGCAATACGCGGAGCATCCGGTGATCGAGGATGCGCCGCGGATCCAGTGGACCGGCAACGGGCTGCAGCGGCTCGTGATCGGCATGATGTTCCATCAGAGCTTCACCGATCCGGTCGCGCAACTGAACGCGCTGATGGCCGCGGCCAGCGACCATCAGGCGCGCGCGCTGGTTTTCGCCAACGGAACCCATCAGGGGTACTTCGTTATCGCGGGTCTCCGCACGGTGCAGAAGCTGATGAGCGACGCGGGGGACCCGGTGTGTATCAAGGTAAGCGTCGAGCTGACGGAGTGGGTGCTCGCGAAGGAGCTGGATCCGGCGGCGGCGCCGGTGCCCTCGTTCGTGCCGATCGGTGCGGTGCCGGCACCGGCGGGCGGCGTCACGGGACCGCTGGCGGCGGCTGCGGCGGCGGGCGGCGGTCCGGTGGCGAGCAGCTATGCGGCGCCGCTATTGGCGGCGGCGGGAGTGTCGTCACTGCTGACCAATCCGGCACCGACGGCGCCGGCATCAGCCGCGCTGACGGCGGCGGATATCGCGCCGTCGCTGATCGTCCGCAGTCCGGTGTGAGCGGGGAGAGGCTATGGCGGCGCCCTCAATAGTACATATAACGACCGTCGGTGAACGGTGGGATCTGATCGCGTGGAATTACTATGGCGACCCGACGCTCTATTCGGCGATCATCCTGGCGAACAACAGTATACCGATTTCGCCGGTGCTGCCGGCCGGAACGCAACTACTGATTCCGTTGCTCCAGGTGAGCCCGGCGCAGACGGTCAATCTGCCGCCCTGGAAGACGGCATCGTAAGGGAGTGAGACGGAAAAAGGCGGGGGCGACGACGTTAGCGGGCGATGGCGGCGGCAGTCAATTATCCAGTCAAGTCACCGCAGTGGGTATTGACCTATGAAAACGTCAATATCACGGCGGATATATCCTCGATGGTGACCGCGTTGACGTACACCGACACGCTGACCGGACGCGCGGGAGCGGTGGAGGTTGCCCTCGAGGACCATCAGCGGCTGTGGCAGGGGCCGTGGTATCCGCAGCAGGGGGACAAGGTGAATCTGCTGATTGGGTATCAGGGCGAGGAGCTGCTGCCGTGCGGTGACTTCGAGATCGACGAGCTCGAGCTGCATGGGCCGCCGGACCAGTTCGCGATCCGCGGGCTTGCGGCATGGATCACGCCGGCGATGCGGACGCGGAACAACGTCGGTTTCGAGGGCCAGACGCTGATGGAAATCGCGAGCACGATCGCGGCGAAATACAATCTGACCGTGGTCGGCGCGGCCAACGCGCTGAATCCGACCTTTGCGCGGATCACGCAGCACGCGGAGAGCGACCTTGCTTTTCTCGGGCGGCTCGCGCGGGACCATGGGTACAACTTCACCGTGCGCGGCAACGCGCTGGTGTTCTACGCGATGACGAGTCTCGAGATGGCGGCCCCGGTGCTGACGCTGGGGCGGTCGGATATTCTCAGTTTTTCGTTCATCAACAAGACCCATCTGACCTATAAGGCGGCGACGGTTGCCTACCAGTATCCGCAAGGGAAGCAGCTTATTACGCAGTCGAGCGCGGGCGCCGGGGCAGGGGCGGCAAGCGATACGCTCAAGCAGGCGACGCGCTGCGAGAACGGTCAGCAGGCGACGCTGAAGGCCGAGAGCGCGCTGCATGAAATGAACAAGACCAAGATTACGCTGCGCGCGAGCGTGCCGGGGGCGCCGAGTCTCTCGGCCGGCAACGTCTTCGCGATCGGCGGCTTCGGGGCGATGGACGGCAATTATCTAATCGAGACGGTGCGCCATCGGCTGACGCGGGAGCGCGGCTACACGAGCGAGGTGAGCGCGCGCCAGGTGATTAGTCAGTCGTGATCGAAAGGCAGAGGGGAGCCTCATGACGGAAGCCGGGGCAGTGGTTATGAGCCTCGCGACGCTCGACGCGGCAGTAGTATTCGGCGCGACGCTCGATGCGGCGCTGGTCTGCTGGCAGAGCGTGCTCGATCGCAGCGTGATTATGGACGCGACACTGGGATGAGTTATCAATTCACGACGGGTGACGTGGGCAAGGTGCTGGGCTTCCCGCTGCTGCAGAGCGACGGGACCGCGAACGATTTCACGGGCGCCAGCGCGCAACTGATGGTGCGCGATCAGAACGGGAACCTGGAGGCGCCGCGGCCGATGACCTGGAATACCGTAACGAACGAGTGGGAATACAGCGTGCAGCCGAATGATTTTGCGGCGGGACGCTACTGGGCGATGGTCGCGGTGACCTTCGCGCTGGGGGTCACGGTGTATTCGACCGAAGTGGTATTCGACGTAATCGCGGCAGACTGAGGTGAGCGGAAGGCGCGGCGCAGGATGAATGCGTTACGAGTAGGAATCGTGTCGGCGCAGGACGCGGCGAACTGCCGCGTGCGGGTGACCTTTCCCGATCATGACCAGATGCAGAGCTGGTGGCTCGCGGTGGTGGTGGCGAAAACGCAGACGGACAAGGCCTACCATCTGCCGGACCTGGGTGAACAGGTGGTGTGCATCATGGACGAGCGGGACGAGGATGGCGTGGTGCTGGGGGCGCTGTACTCGACGGTCGATACGCCGCCGGCGGGTCTGACGGCGGACACGATTCAATGGCAGGCGGGGGACGGCGCAATTTTCGCGTACGACCGCGCGCAGCATGCGCTGCAGATGAACCTGCCGGCGGGCGGGACGGTGGTAGTCAGCAGTGGCGCGGCGAGTATCCAGATCGACAGCCTGGGCAACGTCAATATCAGCAGCGGGGGTCTGATCCGGCTCGGCGCGGGGGCGCAGCGGGGCGTGGCGCGGATCGGCGATACGGTGACCTGTCCGGCGGGTGTGGGCACGATCACGAGCGCGAGCGCGATCGTCGAAGCGGTGTGACGTCGGGCGGGCGGAACTAAAGGACGGTTGAGATGTCGGCGGGAGCGGTGACGCTCGCGGATATAACGTCCGCGGACTGGTCGTTGGAACTGGACAGCACCGCGGGGGCGGGTCCGGGTTCGGGGATTGGCAAGGTGGTGCAGGGGATCAGCGACATCACGCAGTGTATCCAGATCATTCTCACGACGCCGAAGGGATCCGATCCGCTGCGGCCGACGTTCGGTATCGATTTGTGGCAATACCTTGACGCGCCGATAAACCAGGCGACGCCGGCGATTGTGCGCGAGGTGACGGAAGCGATTATGCACTGGGAGCCGCGGGTGAACGTGGTGAGCGTCAAGGTGGCGCCGGTCCTGGACGGCACGACGCAATCCGGCGCCCATCTGAGTATCAGCACGACGTGGCAACTGAAGCTCACGCAGGTGCCGGCGGGGGCGGTGGGGACGCAGCAGGTCTACACGACGACGGTGATAATCCCGCAGGCGCAGGGCTTTTAGGGCGCCGTCGGGGAGCGGGCAGAGCCAGGGGAACGAGAGGATGGCAGCAGCGATTCCATTATTGCCGGCGCCGGTGTTCGTCAACGACGCCGACGGCCTCGATCCGAATCTAATCCTGAGCGACATGATCGCGGCGTTCGAGACGGCGGCGGGGCGGACGTTGCAACCGGCGCAGGTCGAACGGTTGCTGATCAACCTTTACGCCTATCGCGAATCGCTGGTGCGCAACGCGATCCAGTACGCGGGGCAGCAGAACCTGCTGGCCTACGCGGCGTTTCCGATGATCGATTACCTGGGGCAACTGCTGGGGGTGGCGCGTCTGCCGGCGCAGGCGGCGGTGACGACGATCCAGTTCACGCTGGCGCAGGCGCTGAGCACCGGGTATCTGATTCCGGCCGGGACCACGGTCGGCACGAGCGACGGGCAATACGTCTTTGCGACCAATACGGCGCTGACGATCCCGGCAAACGCGTTGAGCGGCAGTGTGCAGGCGACGGCGACCACCAGCGGGCCCGACGCCAACGGCTATCTGCCGGGTCAAATCAACGTGTTGCTGACGCCGGATCCGCTGATTGCGGCGGCGGCGAACACCGACACCAGTTCGGGCGGCGCGACGATGGAGACGGATGACCATCTGCGGAGCCGGATCCAGGCGGCGCCGAATCAGTTCAGCGTGGCGGGTCCGGAGGGGGCGTATCGTTATTTTGCGCTGAGCGCGGATCCGTCGATTGTCGATGCGCAGGTGACGTCGCCGGCGCCGGGGCAGGTCAACGTTTATATACTCACCGGTCCGGTGACGGTGCAGCCGGCGGCGGCGCCGAACAGCGCCGGGGTGGCGGGCGCGGCGCTGCTGGCGACGGTGGGCGCGGCGCTGAGCGCCGACAACGTGCGGCCGTTGACGGATACGGTGACGGTGCTGCCGGTGAGCGAAGTGGATTATCAGATCAACGGGACGATCACGCTATACACCGACGCCGATCCGGCGACGACGATGAGCGCGGCGAACAGCGCGGCGCAGAGCTATGCGATAGCGCTCGCCTCGCGGATCCAGCGCGATATCGTGCCGAGTCAGATCATTGAAGCGCTGTCGGTCAGCGGGGTCTATGAAGTGACGCTGTCGTCTCCGGCGTACACGCCGCTTGCGGCGGGGCAGTGGGCCAACTGTACGGCTATTAATCTGACCCAGGCGGTGGGTCCGATTCATAGTTAGGACGATGCCGAAACTCACCGTTCAGCCCTCCGTCAACGACGCGCGCGGCCAGGCTCATCTGGGGCTGATCGAGCGTCTGGGAAGCCTGGATTTGACCCCGCTGCTGGTCTATCGGCTCGACTCGGTTCCGGACAGCGCCCTACTCATGCTGGCCTGGCAATTCGACATGCTGGCGCCGCAGTGGCAGTTGGGGGCGGCGACGGCGGAGTCGATCGACGCGCTGACGGACATCGACGCGCTGACGGATATCGACACGCTGACGTCGGCGGGCGGGGCGGCGGGCGCCTCAGACTATGATTCCTGGCGGACACTGCTGAAGAGCGCCATCCCGCTGCATCGCACGCGGGGGACGCCGTATGCGATCAAGACGGCGTTAAATTCGCTGGGCTGGAATGACGTCACGCTGCTCGAAGGACAGGGGAGCTGGGGCGGGACGAGCTATCCGGCGAGCCAGGGGTGGGCGGTTTTCCGGGTGGTGATCGGGCTCGGGGCGAACCAGGGAGTGCCGGCGGCGGCGGCCGCTCAGATAAGCAGCGCGGTAAACTTCTTCAAGCCGGTGCGGGCGCAGCTCGATTCCATCTGGTTCACGCTGCCGGCACTGACGGACCGCGCGCCGGCGCCGTCCGACATGGTCATTTCGATCTTCCAGCAGAACACCGCGGCGCCCGGGGTGCGCGACGTGGTGGCGGCGACGGCGTGGGCGGTGAGCGACACGAAAGTCACGGCGCCGCTCTACAACGGGCACTTTTACCATACGGGGATCACCTACGGCGGGAATCAGGCGGCGGCGATCGATTCAGGGGTGGTCGTGGCGGGGACGGCGATCGCGTCGAGCTAGGGGCAACAGACGTCGCGCGCCGCACGCGGCGCCGAAGCGGCGCCGCGTGCGGGCGCACATCAAACAGTTGGAGTGGCAGATATGAGACCACGCGGGGTGGTGCGCTTGTTCAAACGCGGTGAGCTCCTGTGGGAGCGCGACAATAGATTCGTCAACGCGGGGCTGCCGGCACTGGCGAACCTGATTGCCGGCGTCACCAGCGGACAGTTCGTCAGCGCGATGGGTTTCGGCTCGGGAGCGGCGCAGCCGCAGGCCACGGATACGGCGCTGGGCGCGACCCCGGCGTACTACAATGCGATCGGGTCGTATAGTTTTCCGTCTGCCGGTAGTGTCGAGTTCAGCTACTCACTGCTGACCACCGACTACGGCGCGAACGGGATGACCATCCAGGAGCTCGGGCTCTTCGCCAACGCGGCGGGGGTCAGCCTGCCGGCGGCGCAGGGCAGTTCGAGTCCCGCCTGGACGGCGAATAGCGCGATAAGCACGGGCGCGATGATCGTCGATGCCAACGGGAATCTGCAACTGTGCACGACGGCGGGCACGACCGGAGCGCATCCGCCGACCTGGGCGACGGCGTTCGACGGGGCGACCAGCGACGGGACGGTCGGCTGGAAACTGGTCGCGTTCCATCAGGCGCCCGGCCCGCTGATCGCGCACGTGGTGGTGCCGGCATTCACCTATACGGGAGCGGGCAACTATTCGGGCACGTGGACGCTGACCTTCTAGGGTCGCGGCGGGCGCGGATGGTGACGGCTTGCGGAGGCAGCGGATCGGTTAAGGGATAGCGGACGCAGAACATGAGCACATTGATCGACAGCCCCGAGTACACGGTGAACGAAGTCTACGCGATCCAGCAGACCGACCCGGTCGAGGGCGCGGCAAGCGGCGCGAGTTTCGGCGGCATCGGCATCAGCAATCAACCGCATCAGCAACTGGCCAATCGGACGGCGTTTCTGAAGGGCCGCCAGGACACGAACATCAGCAATATAAGTGTCCTGCAATCCTTCGTGGCGCTGTTCCAGGGTTCGATGGGAATCAATGGCTATATCCAGTTCCCGTTCAGCGACGTCAACCGCGGACAGATCACGGCGATCCTGCAATGGGGAACGATCTCGCTGCTGGGGCAGAGCCAGAAGGCGCTCAAGAACGGCATCTTCAACGCGAGCCTGCCGGTGGCGTTTCCGAACGCCTGCCAGTTCCAGACGGCCTTCTGGTTAAGCAACAAGACCACGGGCGACCAGGCGTTCGTCAATTCGCTGTGCGTGCTCGAGTGCGTGACGCCGTACCAGAACAACTCGATTACCGTGTGCTCCGACTGGGATGACGGCGGTTATCCGGGCGGCGGGGGGAGTATCAACGTCGCGACGACGGCCACCGATGGCAACGGCTTGACCGGAATCGGCTGGATAGCCTGGGGATTTTAAGTGATGACGAGGAAGCGACTGGTCGAAGTGATGCTGCTGGTGATACTCACTGCGGCACGGGCGGACGCGCAGTATCAAGCGATTCCGGATTACAGCGGGGTTGGGGCGGGCGCGGAATTTCGCGCGGATATCAATAACCATCTGTCGGGGGTGACGCCGATAGCGCCGCGGCTGGTGAGTCTGCCGTATGCGCAGCTACCGGCGGAGCAGGACGGGCAGTTGTACTGGTGTCCGGACTGCCAGGAGACGACGCCGTGCACGGGCGGCGGCACGGGGGCGATGGCGATCGGGGCGAATGGTCAATGGACGTGCGCGGCGGGCAGCGGATCGGCCGCGCCGAGCGGTCCTGCGGGCAACGATCTGAGCGGCAGCTATCCGAATCCGACCGTGAATACGGTGCTCAACGGCAAGACGCCGGTGACGACGCAAAACGGTCTGAACGCGCTCAGTCCGGCGAGCGCGAACTACAATATGGGCGGCAACGAGCTGCAGAATCTCGGCGCCGACGCGAACGTCGGCGATGCGCTGTCGCGCGGGCAGAGCAGTCTCAGCGCGCTGGCGCCGCCGACGGGAAACTACAATATGGGGGGCGCGACGCTGACCAACGTCGGACCGGGGGTCAGCGCGAATCAGCCGCTGGTGTACGGGCAAAGCGGCGGCGAGCTCAACGGTCTTAATCTGAACAACAACCCGCTAAGCGGAGTGGCGCCGGCGACGGCGAGCGGGCAGGCGGTGGCATACGGGCAGAGCGGCGCGCAACTCGCGGCGCTGGAGACGCCGGTGGTGGTGGCGACGGCGACGGCGCAGCACAGCGGGACCACGCTGACGATCGCCGCGCCGGCCGGCGCGCAGGCGGGGACCGACGTCGAGATCGCGGTGATTTCACATCAGAACGCCGGCGTGGTGACGGCGCCGAGCGGATGGATCAACGTGCGCACGGACTGCGCGGGCGGCAACTGCCAGCGGATAGACTATCATATCGTCACGGCCGGCGATCCGGCGTCGTATAGCTGGACCTGCAGCAGCGGGCCCACGCAATTCAACGGCGGTATCGCGGACCTGCGCAACGTCAACACGCTCGCGCCGATCGACGGCGCCGGCGGCACGACGACGACCGCGTCGAGCGTCACGCTCAGCGGGCCGTCGCCGTCGAAGCCGGGGGACCTCGCGCTGGTGGCAATAAGCGGCGGCGCGCCGCTCTATATCACGAACGCGGCCAACGGCATGAAGAGCCTCTGGCTGCTCGACCAGGCGGGCAACTGGGGCGCGCTGGTCGAGGCGCTGCCGCAGCCCGGGATGGCGGCGGGAACGTTTGCGGCGCAGTACGTGGCGACGCAGGGCAATACCTTTGACGCCGCCGAGGTGCTGGTCGCGGGCGCGGCCGGCTCGAGCAACGGGGTGGCCACCAACGGCAGCAATGCGAGTGTCGCCACGCTGCGGGCGGCGGCGAGCGACGGCTCGAGTACGATCGACGGTTACAGTATCAACGGGGTTTACAATGTCGCGGCCTTCGGCGCGGTCGGCGACGCCAGCGCCGATTCGTCGGGGGCGATTCAGGCGGCGATCAACGGCGCCTGTGCGGCGGCGCAGAGCTCAAACGGTCTCAATGCCAAACCCGCAGTATATATTCCGCAAGGCACCTATCTGCTACTCAAACCGGTAATCCTGCACTGCGCCAATAATGGAATCCGTCTGGCGGGGGCGGGCAAATATAATACCGCGCTGGTGATGACGCAGAATGGCGTCGGCAGCAGTTATGGGCCGGCGCTGGTGGCGGAGCCGACGACGGCGATAAGTTCGCTCAACGGCGGGGCGATTATCGGCGCGTCGCTGGCGAGCGGTCCGGGGAACTCACTGTTGTGGGGATCGAGCAGCGCGACCTTCGTGCTCGACCTCGGCCAGGTGCTGCGCGGGATTGCGCTCGAACCGCTGAACGGACTCGGCGCGCTCGACGTGCGCGGGTTCCTGAAAATCGGCCAGGTCAACACCGATACGACGGGCGCGACGTACATGTTCGCGAGCGACGGGAAAATCGATCAGATCGGCTGCAATACGCTCGCGCTCGGCGGCGCCTATAGCTGCAAGGGTGCGGTGCAGGTCTTCGTGGACAACAGTCTGACCCTGTGGGCGGTGATGAACGTGTCGGGCACGAATGTCGCCGTGCACGGCACGGCGGGAGGCTTTACGCTGAACACGCCGCATGAGGTGGAGGCGGTGTTTGACGGCGCCAACGTCTGTCTCTTTCTCGACGGGACGCGGGTCGCGAGCTCGCCGGCGGCGGGCACTATCACCCAGCGGGCGGACGAGGACATGGTAATCGGCGAGGACGCGCAGGTGTTCCCGACGGCGGGCGGGGTGGGGCGCGCGTGGTTCGCGGCGCCGGTTTCGCTCGATTCGTTCGAGCTTCGCAAGGCGATTCCGTCGGGGCGGAGTTGCGCGGCGACGTCGTATGCGCGCGACAGCAGCAAATTCAGCGGCGACGCCAACAGTATCCTGTTGTTGAACTTCGACAATCTGATCGATATCAACGGCAATCCCACCAGCTCTGCGCCGGCGCTAATCGGCGCCGACCGCTTCAACGGTATCGACATGGCGCCGGCCGACGGTCCCGCGGGTCAGGGCGCGTGGATCGCCGTGCGCAACGAAGGAATCACTTCAGGCGAGCCGGTGGAAATCAGCGACCTCGGCATCGCCGGCGCGACGGTGGGTATTCTGGGGATGACGAGCCAGAGTAGTCAATTCGACAATCTGCAACTGGCGGGAGGTTACGCTGGTCTCTATCTGACGAATTACTCATTCAATAATGAAGAAGCGAATATCACTTTCAACAGCTCTAACCTGGCGGCGTTCGTCGCGACGAACAGTTCCGGTCTCGCCAAGGCGTCGAATATCGTGGTCAATACGCCGGGATGCGGCTGGGCCTGCCTTATCGATACGGGCGGCGGCGGCGTGTGGAACAAGCTCTATGTCTCGCCGCAGGCGCTGACGGCCTGGGAAATCGTGCTGAACAACCTCGGAAGCTCGGCGACGACGTGGGACTTTATCGATCCGACCGAAGATGTCGAGAACGGCGGCGCGGCGGGCGGGCTCTTTGTGGCGGGAGTCGGGACGGCAAATATCCACGGCGGCGGGCTCTCGTCGGCCGGCAACGCGCCGTTGATAACGCTGTCAACGAGCGGCAATCCCGCGTATCAGGCGCTCGATGTGCACGGGACGAATCTGGGTATCGGCAGCGGCGCGCCGGAGGTGGTCGATGTGACGCCGGGCAGCACCAGCGGCACGGTGCTGTTTGATGCGGCGTCGTTTGGCGCGCCGCCGTTCAGCAGCCCGCCGAACGGAATTCCGTGGTCGAACCAGAGCAATCTGGTGAGCGTCATCGGCACGCAGTTCACGATTCCCTATGCGAGCTTTCCCGACGGCCTGCAGCATCTGAGCGTCACGCAGGTGCCGACGCCGGCAGCGCCGACGATCACGGTGGTCGGAACGAACGGCAGCACGGCCTACGGGCCATACTACGTCGTCTGTCACGACTGGAATGGCGGCACGACCTATGTTTCGAATGCGTCGAATACCGTCGCCAACGGTCCGGCGTCACTGACCAGCGCAAACTACATTTTGGTGAACTGGGCGGCGAACCCCGGATGCTCGTCGTGGGACGTGTTGAAGGGGAGCACCAGCACGTCAATTGCGACCGGGCTGCCGGCGGGCACGGCATCGTTCAAGGATCAGGGCGGGGCGACAGCGGCCTACAATCCGCCGCTGCGCAACAGCACCGGTGATATCGTGGCGGGCGGCCTGTTTGTCAGTTCAGGAATCAACTACGCGTCGATTCCGGCGACGGTGGTCAACGGCGGTCATTTCTATTGTCCGGACTGCGATCCACCGGCGAGTCCGCCGACCGCATGCACTTCGAGCGGAGCGAAGAGCGGGGCGATGGTGTACGGCGTGCATAATCAGTGGGTATGCGCCTACTGAAGTGGATAGCCATCGGAGCGAAGTGGATATCGATTGGAGGCGCGGAGGCCTGAGCAATGATCGATCCGGGTGGCGCGGTGTTTTCGCTGATGTATCTGCCGGTCTCCGGTGCCGTGCTGCCGACGCCGGTGGGTCCGATTGTGCAGCTCACGCCGATATCGCGCGCGGCGCTGGGTCTCGGGGCGGCCTGGGATACGATGCTGACGCTGCCGGCGGCCGGATCGACCGCGGGACCGAATGAGACGCTGGTGCTGTGCGCCGTATACAGCATCGGACAGACGCCGGCGATTAGCTAGTGCGCCGGCGCTGCGGCAAGCTGCGCCGCTGAGCGTCATCCGGGCGGGCGCGGGTGGCGACTGGCTCTCGGGCCGGCCTTTCCGCTATGCGTTGTGGGATGAAGGCTGGGCGCGGGGGATGGCTGGGGGCGGCGTTCGTAGCAGAGCTCGCGGCGGTTTATCTTTGGCGGTTACCGCTACTATATAACTTCAACAATTTCGCGTTCTGGGATTGTGGCGGTTACCTGGTCGCGCATGATCTGCTCAAACAGGGACTGCGACCGGGAATCGATTTTGGCTGGCAGTACGGTTTGCTTCCGCTCCTGGTGCAGGAAGCCTGCTATGCGATGGCGGGCGCCACGCCGGGATCGTTTCTGCTGATAAGCGCGATCGTCACGGTGTGGTTCGCCCTTGCGCTCGGCCAGATTGCGGCGGCGGGCGGCGGGCGGGAGCGGCTGCTGGTCGCGGCGGCGCTGCCGTTTATCACGGAACTCGGCGCGGATCTGCCGCACATTTTGGAGGCCGCGCTGCTGGCGACGGCGATACTCAGTCAACTGCGCGGCCGGTACCGCGCCGCCCTTGGTCTGGCGACGGCGGCGGTCTTTACCAAGCCGACGATGGGCTACCTGTACGGGGCTATCCTGGTCGCTATCGTGGGAATTGAGTGCGAGCGGACGAGACGGGCGGGTCAGGCGCGACTGACTGAGATTGTCGGCAGGGTTGGGCGGGAATTGCTGCCGGCGGCGCTCGTCGGAGTGGTCCTGGTCACCCTGCTGGGGGCGCGCTTCGGCGCGGCGGCGGTGGCGACGACGCTCTTGCCGAGCGCCGGCGCGCAGGCCTATCACGTACTGCATCTGGGGATCTTCGACAGCGGAAGCCGGTTTCTGTATCTGCCGGGAGCGACGCTCGGATACTATTTCGGCACGCCGGTCGTGTTCTGGATCGCCGGAACGGCGGCGCTGGTCGCGGCCAGCGCGATCGCGCTCGGTGGGCACGTGGAGTGGGGTCGCCGGTTCGCGGTGATGGTCAGTTGCACGATCATGCATCTGGGCTTTATCGGCGTTTTTTTTGGCGGTCCTGCGTCGTGGCAGTATTACGCTTACGTGCTGGTCAGCGGCCTGGTGATGGCCGGCGGATTAGCGGGTTGGCGGCTGATTACGCTCGTGCTGTGCGGGCTCGCGGTGCTGGCCAACGTGAGCTGGATCGAGAACGCGGCGGCGGGATGGCGCCGGATGGTGCGATCGCCGGAGACCGCGGGACTGTATGCGCCGGCGGCGGAGCTTGCGGAGTGGGCGCAGCTAAGAGCGGCGGCGGGCGGTGAGCGAGTGGTGGTGTCGAGTTGGATCGGTGCGGCGGGCCGGCTGTGCCCCTGGGTTGAGCGCGAGCCGGCGGCGTTTCTCGTGCCGGGGGTGGCGACGGCGGGGGATCTCGCGCGGGAGCACGCCGCGCTCAGCGCCGCGACGTGGATCATCGCGCCGAACATCCCGGGCATGTTGAGCCTCGCCGAGTGGCCGGCGAGGGAGTTCGCGAGCGCGTCCGAGTGCCGGCAGGAGGTGTTCCACGGCCGGTATTTCGTCGCGTGGCGGACCACCGGCGAAACTCCGGAGTGCCTCGCGCGCGCGGCGACGCGGCCGAAGCACTGAAAATCAGGCGACACTGTCGCGCGGGTTTCGTCAGAGGTGCGGCGTGGCGATTCAGCCGGAACGCTCGCGCGGGGCGGTCAGGCGAATGGTCGACTGGTCGGCCTTGTCGGTGGGCGCAGCCGGGGCCGGCGGCTGACCCGGCTGAATGATCGGCGTACCGATGGTGGCGAGGCGGAGCGCGGGGTCGGTGGCGAGCGCGTCGATGAGGCGGCGGGTGATATCGTCGGAGACCTGCATCGAGTTGCGCAGGATCACCGGGTAGCGGATGACGATTTCGAGGCCGTTGGGACCGAGCTGCAGGCGGGTGCGCGGCCGCGGCGTTTCGAGTCGCAGATTCAGTTTGTCCTCGGCCTGATGGGCTTCACGCTGAATGACGTCGCGATAACGGGCGAAGACGTCGTTGACGACGTCGCCGAGACGTTTTTCGGCGAGCCGATAGTCGGTATCGGCGGCGACCGTAAAACGCATCTCACGCCAGCCGAAGTTGGCGCCGGGGAGCTGACGGAAGAAATTGCTGCTCGGCTGGAAGACGATGGAGTTGGGGAAGATCACGGCGCGGCCGCTGGTCTGGTAGCCGCGTTCGTCGCCAACCAGTTCCATCAGGGTGATTTTGAAAAAACCGATTTCGAGGACGTCGCCATTGACGCCGGCGATCTGCACGCGGTCGCCGACGCGGATGCCGAAGCGTCCGCTGAGGTAGAAGTAGCCGGCGACCGACAGGATAACGTTCTGCAGGGCGACGGCGATGCCGGCGGCAGCGAAACCCATGATGGTGGCAAAGGAGCCGAGGGAGGCGGCGAAGCTCACCAGTAAAATCAGAATGACGGCGGTGCCGACGACGAAGCGGCGCAGGCGCAGGAGCTGGTGGCGCCGCTGCAAATCCTGGACGTAACGGACGGTGAGCCGATGCCAGACGATGGAGGCGACGAACACCGCAAGGAGCATCGCGCCCATGATGGAGCCGCGGAGAGCCAGTTCGCGCAGCGCGGCACGGGCCTGCTCGTGGGCCTTTTCGCGCCATTGCTTCAGGTTGGCGACATAGAGACGGAGCGTCACGAGCTCTTTGGAGAGCGGCAGGAGGGCGTTGGCGAGCGTCTTGCCGCGCTGGGTCAGTTGCTGGAATTGTGCGCGTTCCTGGTTGATCGCCGCAGTGGTGGTGTTGTTGGCCTGAAGACTGCGGCTGAGACCCTGGGCGTCGATTTGGTTAAGCCGCTGGAGCACGGTCGCGTGCAGGGCGGTGGTCTTGTCCAGAAGCTGACGCGACACGAGATTGGCGTTGGCGAGCGCGCGTTGCTTATCGAGGATCGAGAGGAAGCGCTGGGCACCGGCCAGCAATCCCGGGCCGCCGGATGCCGCCGCGGAAGGCGCCGCTGTTTTAGCCGGGGTGCTGGCCCGTTGTAACTCGTCGATTTCGGCGACGAGCCCGGAGGCGAGAGTACCGGCGGTGGTTTGCTGAAAGGCGATCATCGCGTCGAGCGAATCGATACGCGATTGGGTCAGCTCGAATTGCGCCTGGGCGGCGAGCAGTTCGCGATTCAGTTCCGCGCGATTTTTGGCGGTAGCGGGGCTCAGCCTGCGGTTCAAGGTTTTAATCCGGTCCTGCAGATCGTCAAGATTGTTCTGCAATTCGGCGCGCCGCGCGCTCAACTGGACGGCATTGGCGGCGCCGGCGGCAACCTCATTGGGTGAGGCGGCGGCTGGCGGGGCGGCGGCGCTGGCAGGCTCGAGGAGCGGCGCGACGGCGTGGGCGAAATCAAAGGCGAGTTGCAAGGCTTCGTTGGCCAGCCGACGATCGTCGGCGGCATAGATCTGCTCGCCCGGATCCTGGGCCGCGCGCGCGAGGCCGGCAAGTTGCTGATGCCATCGGACGACCTCGCCGAGGTAGGTCAGCAGCGCGCTGCGATCGAGCGCGGCCGAAGGTTCCGGACCGGCGGCCCGGGTCGGCGTCGCAGCGACGCTCGGCGTGACCGCGGCGGCATGAGTGGTCGTGGGCGCTGCGGTAGCGGTCGGACTCGGCGTGACGCGGCTCGTGGGGTTCGCCGCCGTGCCGACGCGTCGATCGGCGAGGAGCAGCATACTCAGGCTCAGGACGAGTATCAGCGCTGCCCGCGGGCGAGTCTTCAGGCGCGTCACGAAAACCGGCATCGTGATCCCCAGCAGGAAAAGGGACGAGACGTGTCAGAAAATGTATGTGCTGAAGCGGACCAGATCGATAGGTCGGCGAGTGAACGGCGGCGCGGCGGCTAGGGGAAATCTCGGCCGCAGGATCCTACTGAGCTGAGTGAGTCGGGGCTATCATGGTCGGTGGTCGAATGATGGCGGACGGAGCTCGGCTCCGGCCGCCATCGCGGGGTCAGGCTGCATGACGGAAACCGCCGTCAGGATGAGTCGGCGTACCGGTCGCGAGACCGACGCCGCGATTGCCCTGCGCGATACGTTTATCGGATGAGCTCCAGAGAGCCCAGTTGACCGTCATTAGAAACGCCGTGACCAGCAGCCCGATGACGATGATTGAGATTGAAGGCTCGAACATGGCTGACACCTCCCTGAATGGTTGAGCACCGAGAAGCATGGACTGTGCCCAAAAATAACTTAAGCATTTGTGAGGGTTTTGCACGGTACGACGGGAGTTTCTGCGCAAGATGCGAAAACATGACGCGAGGTCTTTGCACATTCCGAAGGTCATTGCCGAGGCCAATCGAGTGAGGACGAGCGGGCAGCGGGCGCGATGAGCAATCCGACGGCGCCGGAGGTTATCGAGGGCACGCTGTATCAGGTGCTCTATGCCAACGCCTCGACGGACTACACGGTGGCGCTGGTCGAAACCGACGCGCAAGGGGGTAGCGGCGGACGGCGGGTGACGGTGGTTGGTGATCTGGGTGGGATCGAGATCGGCGCGGCGCTCAGACTGGAAGGCCGCTACGAAAAGCATCCGCGCTACGGTGAGCAGTTTCGGGTCGAGGGGGTCGAAGTCGTGCGACCGGCGGGAGTGTTGGCGCTGGAACGATATCTGGCGGCGGAGATCAGGGGGGTGGGTCCGGCGCTGGCGCGGCGGATCGCGAGCCATTTCGGCGAAGAGCTGGCGGTCGTGCTGGAGCGCAGTCCAGAGCGCCTGCATGAGGTGCGCGGGCTGCCGCGGGTGGCGGCGCAGCGGATCGCGGCGGCGTGGCGCGACGCTTCGGGGGAGCGCGAGCTCACGGTTTTTCTGCGCGGACACGGGATCAGCTCGGTTCATGCGCGGCGGATCTACAAGATGTACGGGGCGGCGGCGCTCGAGACGGTGCGGAGCGATCCGTACGTTCTGGCGCGAACGATCGCGGGGATCGGCTTTCGCACGGCCGACCAGGTTGCGGAAAAACTCGGCGTGCCACGCAATTCGTTGCAGCGGGCGCGCGGGGCGGCGCTCTATCTGCTTGAACGGATGGCGGAGGAGGGGCACGTATATGCGCCGCTCGGCTATCTCGAGGGCCAGTTTCAGCAGGAACTCGAGCTCGAGCCGGAACTGGTCCGCACGGCGGTCGGCGAACTGGCGGTGAGCGGCGAAGTGGTGGTCGAGGGGACGGCGGCGGATGCGGCGGTTTATCTGAAGCGCTTGCACGTCGCGGAAACCGCGGTGGCCGCCTGCCTCCGGATGCTCTGCGCGGGGCGGCCGCTTGGCGAGAAGGCGGCAAATGCGGCGCTCGCGGCTGCGCTCGAAGCGAACGCCGACTTTGCGCCGAATGCCGATCAGCAGCGCGCGCTCGGCTTCGCCTTGAGGAGTCGTGTAAGTGTGATCACGGGCGGGCCCGGGACCGGTAAAACGGCGCTGCTGCGCTCGATTCTGGCGGCGCTCGACGCCGCCGGGCTGAAGCCGATGCTCTGTGCGCCGACCGGGCGGGCGGCGCGGCGGATCGCGGAGGCGACGGGGCGCGAGGCGCGCACCATCCATCGGCTGCTCGAGTATGCGCCGGAGACGCAGAGCTTCGTGCGCAATCGCGCGTTTCCCCTGCGCACCAATTACCTGATTGTCGATGAAGCCTCGATGATGGATGTCGAGCTGGCGGCGGCGCTGCTGGAGGCGCTCACGCCCAACTCCTCCCTGCTGCTGGTGGGCGATCGCGATCAACTGCCGTCGGTCGGACCGGGCAGCGTGCTCAACGACGTTATCGCCTCGGAGATGGTCCCGGTGGCGCATCTGCGCGAAGTTTTCCGGCAGGCGCGCCACAGTCTTATCGTCGCCAATGCGCATCGATTGAACCGCGGCGAGCCGCCGCAGACGGCGAATCGCGCCGACGATGATTTTTTCTTTTTCGAGCGCAGCGCGCCGCAGGATGTGCTGGGGACGATCAAGGAACTCGTGCGGCATCGGCTGGTCGGCCGGTTCGGTCTCAGCGACAGCAGCGAGATCCAGGTGCTGACGCCGATGAATCGGGGTCCGCTGGGGGTCCATACGCTGAATGCGGAATTGCAGGCCCTGCTCAATCCGACGGGGCCGGAGCTGCGCGCCGGCGACCGGATCTTTCGCGAAGGGGATCGGGTTATCCAACTGCGCAATGACTACGACAAGCAGATTTTCAACGGCGCCATCGGGCGGGTGATCGCGGTCGATGCCACGCGCGGCAGGCTCGGCGTGAGATTCGAGGACGCGCACGCGGAATACGATTTATCCGAGCTCGACGAGCTTGGACTGGGCTACGCCATCTCGATCCACAAGAGCCAGGGCAGTCAGTATCCGGCGGTGGTCATGCCGCTCCATCAGACGCATTACCTGATGCTGCGGCGCAACCTGCTCTACACGGCGATCACGCGGGCCGAACGGGTCTGTATCCTGGTTGGCACGCGGAACGCCCTGATGCAGGCGGTGCGCAATGAAGACGAGCGCCGCCGCTTCAGCCGGCTGACCGAACGTCTGCGTGCGGCGGCCGACTGAGCGACCGGATGAGCGGCTGCGTCGGGCAGGGCGGGTTGCTACGATCGCGGCATGAGCAAGCCTGAGACGCCGCCGGTCGCGACCGACGTGATTATCGAAGTGGGCGAGCGCATCGTGTTCATCCGCCGCCGGAACTTCCCGGAAGGGTGGGCGCTGCCGGGCGGTTTCGTTGACTATGGCGAGACGGTCGAGGAGGCGGCGCTACGCGAGATGCGCGAGGAGGTCTCTTTGGAGGTCGAACTTTCGGCGCTGCTCGGCGTCTATTCGCGGCCCGATCGGGACCCGCGCGGTCAGACTATCAGCGTGGTCTATGTCGGGCGGGCGGAAGGCGTGCCGGTCGGCGCCGACGACGCGCGCGAAGCCGAACTCTTCGAGCCGACGGCGGCGCCGGCCCCGCTCGCCTTCGACCATGCCGAGATTCTGGCCGACTATCTGCAGTATCGGGCGAGCGGGCGACCGCCGCGCCCGCGGCTGCCGGTCAGGCGCTGAGGCGCTTCAGCAGACCTTCGATACGATCGAAGGCGCGGTTCAGGTTGGCGATCGAGGTCGCATAGCTGATCCGCACGTGGTCGGGCGCGCCGAAGTCATTGCCGCCGACCAGGGCGACCTGCGCCTCGTTGAGAATCAGATCGGCGAGCGCGTTGCCGTCGGTGACGGTGCGGCCGTCGAGCCGCGCGCCGATCAGCGCCGAGATATTCGGGAAGCAATAGAAGGCGCCCTGAGGCACGTGAGGCAGGCGGAAGCCGGGCAGCGCACGGATGCGGCGGACGGTCAATTCACGACGGGCGCGGAACTCGGCGACCATCGTGGCGACTTCGGCCTGCGATCCGGTCAGGGCCTCGATGGCGGCGACCTGGGTGAGCGAATTGGGATTGCCGCTGTTCTGGCTCTGCAGGCGCGACGCCGCGGTGATTACTTCGCGCGGACCGGCGGCAAAGCCGATGCGCCAGCCGGTCATCGCGTAGGTCTTCGAGAGCGAATTGAAAATGATGCCCCGGGGCTTGAGGCGCGGCTCGATCGCGAACAGATGCGCCACCGGGCCGTCGTAGGACATGTGCTCGTAAACGTCGTCGGACATGATCCAGAGGTCGTGCTCGAGCAGCACGCGGGCGAGCGCGGCCAGTTGTTCGGCGGAGTACACCGCGCCGGTCGGGTTCGACGGCGAGTTGAGCAGGATGCCGCGGGTGCGCGGCGTGAGGACCTCGCGCAGGCGCGCGGGATCGAGCTGAAAGGCATCGCTCTCGGGACACGGCAGCAGGAGCGCTTCGGCCCCGCTCAGGTTGACCATCGCGACGAAGCTGACCCAGGCCGGGGTGGGGATGATGACCTGGTCGCCCTCGTCGAACAATGCCGCGATGACGTTGGCTTCGGCCTGCTTGGCGCCGGCCGAGGCGAGAATTTCCGCGGGCTCGTACGCGAGACCGCTGTCGCGGGCAAGCTTCGCGCAGATGGCCTGTTTGAGCGCCATGGTGCCGCTGACCGGCGTGTAATGGGTGAAGCCTTCGGCGAGGGCGCGCCGCGCCGCATCCTTGATATGCTCGGGAGTATCGAAATCCGGTTCACCGGCGGCCAGCGAGATGACGTCGATTCCGGCCGCCTTCATTTCGGTGGCGCGCGCCTCGGCGGCCATCGTGGCGGAAGGTTTGATTGCAGCGATGCGGCGATTGAGCTTGATCATGGGGCTTCGCCCGCTCTCAGCGGCGAGCGCGCGCCTATCTTATCGACTCGTCGGTGACGGCGAAACTGCGACGGCGCGGCGGCGGCTCAATCGACCTTGAGCTTGATCCGCAGCCGATTCATTACCGGTTCGGGCACCAGGTCGGGCAGGCGTTTGCCGTAGCCGGCGACCTCCTTGATGAGCCGCGAGGCGGTAAAGAACAGCTTCGGATTGGCAAACAGGAAAACCGTCTCGACGGTCTCCTTCATCTGCTTGTTCATGTGGGTCATCTGCAGCTCGTAGTCGAAGTCGGTGACGGCGCGGAGGCTGCGGATGATGACGCGGGCGCCGATCCGCTCGGCGTAGTCGACGCTGAGGCCGCTGAACTTATCGACGCGCGCGCGCGGTTCGAGGTCGCGGATACTTTCGCGGATCATCTCGACGCGCTCGTCGGGGGTAAACAGCGCCGAATCCTTATGCGGATTGTAGGCGACAGCGACGATTACTTCGTCAAAGATGGCGATACTCCGCCGGATAACGTCGATGTGCCCGAAGTGGATCGGGTCGAAGCTGCCAGGGTAAATAGCGACAAGATGCGCCTGTTCAGCGGTTCTGTTCGGCATGCGATTGTTTACCATCCAAAGCGACCGCCGCGGGGGCGAGTCGGTAAAGGGCGACGCGATGATCGCCCAGCCGCGCGCTGCTCAGCACTTCAAAGCCCGGGACACTCAGGACCGGCGTTCGATAGTATGTGTGTGCGGTCACGATTCCGTCCGGCTTTAATAGTTCCAGAGCCGCCAGTTTGGCAAGCGCTGCGAGGGCATAATCGGCGGCGAACGGCGGATCAAGGAAAACCAGGTCGAAGGTGGCACGCTCGCGGGCCAGGCGGAGCAGCGCCGCCTGCCAGTCCGCCGTCAGGACGCGACCGCGCGGGGCGAGGCCGAGGCGCTCAAGATTGTCGCTGATGGCGGCAGCCGCCGCGCGCGAGGAATCGACGAAGACGGCCGAGGCGGCGCCGCGCGAAAGCGCTTCGAGGCCGAGCGATCCGCTGCCGGCGAAAAGGTCGAGCACGGCGGTCGCGGCGAGCTCGCGACGGGCGGCGAGACGGGAGAAAATCGAGGCACGGACGCGGGCCGTCGCCGGACGGGTGGTCGTCCCACGTGGTGCGCGCAAGCGCCTGCCATGCTCATGTCCGGCAATCAGTCGCATAACTATCGCCGCCTGTCGCCGCGGTCGCCACCGCCGCTGCGGTCCACGATAGAGCATAGCAGCCCGCGCGGATTTTCCGGACGGCGGGACTGGCATGCACGAATAATTTCAGTTACCAGTATCAGGGTTTCAGCTCATCCGATTTGACCACCATGGAGGACTGCCCTTGGTAACCCGCCGTCACCTGAGCCGGAGGCCGTCCCGTCGAGGCGCCTGTGGCGATTGAGCTCGTAATCGGCGCGGTCAAGGCGCTCGTGGTGCTGCTGCTCGTCCTGAACGTGACGGGTTCGATGCTGTGGTTCGAGCGCAAGGGGGCGGCGTTGATCCAGGATCGGATCGGCGCCAACCGCGCGGCGATCTTCGGAGTGGGTCGGCGGATGGGGCTGCCGAATCTCGGCCTTATCAACACGCTTATCGCCGACCCGATCAAGCTGTTCACCAAGGAGGACTTCGTGCCGGCGGGCGCTGATCGAGTGTTGCACTCGTTGGCGCCCTTTCTCGCGCTGTTTCCGGTGCTGGTGACCTTCGCCGTGGTGCCGATCGGCGACGTTCTGCGTATCGGTTCCCGCACGATCACGCTGCAGGCGGCGAATCTGCCGGCGGCCGCGCTTTACGTGCTGGCGGTGCTGGGGGTGGGGGTTTACGGCGTGGCGCTGGGCGGATGGGCCTCGAATAATCGCTGGGCGCTGCTCGGCGGTATCCGCGCCAGCGCCCAGATGATTTCGTATGAAATGGCCATGGGGCTCGCGATCCTCGCCGTCGTCGTGACCTACGGCACGGTCGACCTACAGACTATCTGCCGGATGCAGGGCGGGGTATGGTTCGGATGGCTGCCGCGCTGGGGTATCGTGCTGCAGCCGGTATCGTTCATCCTGCTGCTGGTCGCGGGGATTGCCGAGTCCAAACGGGTGCCGTTCGATCTGCCGGAGGGCGAGTCGGAGCTGGTCGCCGGGTATTTCACCGAGTACTCGGGCGGCAAGCAGGCGGTCTTCATGATGACCGATTTCGCCGAGGTGGTGCTGGTGTCGGTGCTGATCACGCTGTTCTTCTTCGGCGGATGGCAGGTGCCATGGCTGTATGCCGACGGGTTTCACTTTCCCGGTCCGCACGGGGCGTTCCTCGCGCTGCCGAACTATGCGGTGGCGATTCTGCAGATCATCGCGTTTTGGGTGAAAACCCTGTTCTTCTGTCTCCTGCAGATTCTCGTGCGCTGGACCCTGCCGCGCCTGCGTTACGACCAGCTCATGGGTCTCGGCTGGAAGGGGCTGCTGCCGCTGGGTCTGCTCAATCTCGTCGTCACCGCCTTCGTGGTCGTCGCCGTCGGAGGGCGCTGAGGGATGCCGCTCTGGCTGTTCGCGTTTTTCGCCATTATCGCGGTGGTGAGTGCGCTGGGGGTCATCCTGCAGCGCCATCCGGTGCATTGTCTGCTGGCGCTGGCGCTGGCGCTGCTGGATATCGGGGCGCTGTTCATCGGGCTCGGCGCCGAGGCGCTGGGCTTTCTGCAGATAATCATCTATGTCGGCGCGATCATGGTGCTGTTCCTGTTCGTCATCTGGCTGCTCAACCTGCAGCGCGAGGGGCTCGCGACCGAGCGTATCGGCCTGAAGGTTATCGGCACGCTGGCCGCGGCGGCGCTGGGTGCCGAGCTGTGCGCGCTGCTGGTTCATGCCGGGCCGGCGCCCGCGGCGCCGCTGCCGGTCGATTACGGATCGCTGCGCAGTCTCGCGCGACTGCTCTTTGCCAACTACCTCGTGGCGTTCGAAGTGACGTCGGCATTGCTGCTGGCGGCGATGGTTGGAGCGATTGGTCTGGCGCGCCGAATTCCCGGCACCAATGCCGTCGCGGCGCCGCCGTCGGACGTCGCCGACCGTCTGCGGAGCGCCGCGGGATGACGCCGCTTAACTACTTCGTCGTGCTGAGCGCCGTGTTGTTCGTGATCGGCGTCGCCGGCGTGCTGCTGCGCCGCAACGTGATTGTCATGTTCATGTCCATCGAACTGATGCTGAATGCCGTCAATCTTGCTTTCGTCGCGTTTGGTCGCCAGCTCGGCAATGCCGAGGGGCAGGTGATCGTCTTCTTTGCGATCACCGTTGCGGCGGCCGAGGCCGCCGTCGGTCTCGGCATCATCATTGCCGTGTTCCGCAATCGGATGACGCTCAATGCGGATGAGCTGAAGCTGTTGCGCTGGTAACGCGGCACGCTGATTGACGAGGCACGCTAGAGGTCATCCGAATGACACAGCAGTTCTGGCCGCTCGGGTTAATCCCGCTGCTACCGCTCGGCGGCGTCCTCTTTGCCCTGTTCGGCGGGCGCCGCGGTGGGCGGCGCGCGGTGAACGTCGTCGCCCCCGGCGTGGTGGGACTCGCCTTCGCGGTGTCGGTATGGTCGCTGGCGCGGCTCGTGAGTCTGCCGGCCGGCGGGGCGCTCAGGTTTGCCGCCTGGCGCTGGATCGCCGCCGGACCTTTTCACGTCGAGATGGCGCTGCGCTTCGATGCGCTGACGGCGATTATGTGCCTGGTCGTGACCGGCGTCGGCGCGCTGATCCACGTCTACTCCGTCGGCTACATGGGGCACGACGAGGACTACGCGCGGTTCTTCACCTACATGAACCTGTTTACCGCGTCGATGCTGATCCTGGTTCTGGCGGACAACCTCGTGGTGATGTTCGTCGGCTGGGAGGGCGTCGGGCTTTGTTCCTACCTGCTGATTGCCTTCTGGTACACCAACCCTGAATACGCCTACAACGGCCGCAAGGCGTTTATCGTCAATCGCGTCGGCGATGCGGGTTTCCTGCTCGGCATCTTCACGATCGTCTATGCGCTCGCTCGCGGCGGGGTATGGACGGTCACGTTCGCCGGCATGAGCCATCAGGCGGCGCTCCTGCAACCGTACGCGACAGCGGCGGCGCTGCTGCTCTTTCTTGGCGCAACAGGGAAATCGGCGCAAATCCCGCTCTACGTATGGCTGCCCGACGCGATGGTCGGGCCGACTCCGGTCAGCGCGCTTATCCATGCCGCGACGATGGTCACGGCGGGCGTCTACATGGTGACGCGCCTCGGCTTTCTCTTCACCCTCGCGCCGGCGGCGCTGACGGTGGTGGCGGTGGTAGGCGCGGTGACGGCGTTCTTTGCCGCCACGATCGCGATGGTGCAGACCGATATCAAGCGCGTGCTGGCCTATTCGACGATCAGTCAGATCGGCTACATGATGCTCGGGGCGGGCGTGGGCGCCTTCAGCGCCGGCATCTTCCATCTGATGACGCACGCCTTCTTCAAGGCGCTGCTGTTTCTGTGCGCCGGCGCGATCATTCACGAGCTCGACGGCGAGCAGGAGATGGGCCGGATGGGCGGGCTGCGCGGATCGATGCCGATCACGTGGCTGACGATGCTGACGGCGGCGCTGGCGATCAGCGGTATCCCGCCGTTTGCCGGGTATTTCTCGAAGGACCAGATTCTCGAGGCGACCTTTGCGTCGGGTCATCCGACGCTGTGGCTAATCGGCGTAATCACCGCCGGATTGACGGCGTTTTATATCTTCCGCCTGATCATCCTGACCTTCTATGGGGAATCCCGCGTCGAGCCGTCGAAGGCGGCCCATCTGCACGATGCGCCGGCGGTTATGACCGTGCCGCTTATCGTGCTGGCGCTGCTCTCGGTCGGCGGGGGCTGGGTGGGGCTGCCGAGGGGCTTCCTCTGGGGCGAGGCTTTCAATCGCTTCCTCGCCCCGGTGGTCATCCCTCCGGGCGCGGAGCTGGCGACGCCGGGAAGCGGTCTCGCTCTGGTGATGATCGCGATACCGATCGTCGGCGTGGCGGCGGCAGTGGTGTGCTACGCGCAGATGCCGGGGCTGCCGGTGCTGGTAGCCTACAAGGCACGGCTGCTCGATTCGCTGTTGCGGCACAAATACTACGTCGATGAGCTCTACAACGCGGTGATCGCGCGGCCGCTCTTCTGGGTCGCCGCCTACGTGCTTCATCGCGGCGTTGACGGCGCGGTGATCGACGGGCTGGTCAACGGCACCGGCCTGACCCTGCTCGAAGGCGGCGAGGAATTGCGCCGCACCGAGTCAGGCAACGTGCAGCATTATGCGCTGCTCTATCTCTGCGGCGCGCTGGGGATCGGCGCGTACTACCTTTATCGAGTCGTGATCCGATGAGCTTCGCGCTGACCATCCTGGTTTTCGTGCCCTTGCTGGGGGCGGGCGCGCTGATGCTGCTGCCCGACGACGATGAAGTCGTCTGGCGTTCGGCGTTCATCTTTTCGCTCGTGCCGCTGGCCCTGAGCCTCTATCTCCTGGTGGCGTTCGAACCGGGCCGGGCGGACTACCAGTTCGTCGAACACTACGCCTGGATTCCGCAGTTCGGCATCTCCTACCATCTGGGTATCGACGGGATCAGCCTGTTCCTGGTGATTCTGACCACCGTGCTGATAACGCTGTCGCTGCTGTATTCGGGCGGCGGCGATATCGCGATGCGCGCCCGCGAGTTCTGTTTCCTCGTGCTGGTGCTCGAGACCGGTCTGTTGGGCGCGCTGCTCGCGCTCGACCTGATCCTCTTTTACGTCTTTTGGGAAGTGATGCTGGTGCCGATGTACTTCCTGATCGGCATCTGGGGTCACGGCCGCAAGCTCTACGCGACGTTCAAATTCGTCCTCTTCACGATGTTCGGATCGCTGCTGATGCTGGTGGCGATGCTCTATCTGGCGGCCGCGGCGCATGCGCGCCTCGACAATCTGACCTTCGATCTGCCGGCGCTGTACCGGGTGCCGCTGTCGGCGACCGAGGCGCGATGGTTGTTTGCCGGCTTCGCTATCGCCTTTGCGATCAAGGTGCCGGTGTGGCCGGTGCATACCTGGCTGCCCGACGCACATACCGAAGCGCCGACCGCCGGTTCGGTGATCCTCGCCGGCATCATGCTCAAGATGGGCACCTACGGGTTTCTGCGCTTCGCCATTCCGCTCTTTCCGGTCGTCGCGGTTGAGGCGGCGCCGTGGTTTCTCGCGCTGGCCGTGGTCGGCATCATCTATGGCGCGCTGGTGGCGATGGTGCAGCCGGACCTGAAGCGACTTATCGCGTACTCTTCGGTGAGCCATCTGGGTTTCGTGATGCTCGGCATCTTCGCCCTCGATCCGACCGGCGTCGATGGTGCGGTCTATCAGATGCTCAACCACGGACTTTCGACCGGCGCGCTGTTTTTGCTGGTCGGGATGCTCTACCTGCGCCGGCATACCCGCGAGATCGCGGATTTCGGCGGGCTCTGGAAGAGTATTCCGGTTTATGCGGCGATCTTCATGTTCATTATGTTGTCCTCGATCGGATTGCCGGGGCTGAATGGCTTCGTCGGCGAGTTCCTGGTCCTGCTCGGCACTTTTCTGAAATTCCGGCTGGCGGTGTACTTCGCGGTGATCGGGGTAATCCTCGGCGCGCTGTACATGATGTGGGCCTATGAACGCGTGATGTGGGGACCGATCACGCATGCCGTCAATGCCACGCTCGCCGATCTGACGGCGCGCGAAATCGCCGTGATGGTCCCGCTGATCGCGCTCATCCTGTTCATGGGTCTCTATCCGCGCCCGCTGCTGCGGCGGATCGAGCCGTCGGTCGCCGGGGTGATCAACCGCGTCGATGCGGCCGTGGCGATGCAGGCTGAAGCGCAGGCTCCTGTGCCGCTGGCCCGGCGCCCGGCGCCGTCGAGGATGCTCGCCCGTCAATGAACACCTTGAATCTCGCCAACCTGGGTTTCGCGTGGCTGCCGCTGCTGCCGCTTATCGCCGTGGCGGTCGGCGCCGCAATCATTCTGCTGGTCGGTGTGCGGCTCGAGGACGAGGACAGCGCGGGGCTAGGAATCCTCGCGCTGGGGGTGTTGCTGGTCAGTTTCGTCTGCACCCTCTTCACGATCGGCGTCAACGCCGAGGCCTTCGGCGGGGCGCTGCTGACGGACGATTACACGGCCTTTTTCGAAATCGTCATTCAGGCCGCGGCGGCGATAAGCGTGGCGCTTTCGCTCGACTACGCCGCCGACAACGGGCTCGCCGGCGCGGAATACTACAGCCTCGTCCTGTTTGCCGTGCTCGGCATGATGCTGATGGCGGCGGCGGGCGATCTGATCATCGTTTTCCTCGGTCTCGAAACGATGTCGATCGCGGTGTATGCGCTGGCCGGCTTCGTGCGGCGCGAAGCGCGCTCGAGCGAGGCCGCGCTGAAGTACTTCCTGCTCGGCGCCTTTTCCACCGGTTTCCTGCTCTACGGTATCGCACTGATTTACGGCGCGACCGGCACGGTCCATCTTGACGGTATCCGCGCCGCGATCGTCGCGCGGGCGGCGTCACAACCCTACCTCGAGCTGGGGGTCGGGCTGATGGTGATTGGCTTCGGCTTCAAGGTTGCCGCGGCGCCGTTTCACGCCTGGACCCCGGACGCTTATGAGGGTGCGCCGACGCCGATCACCGCTTTTATGGCGACCGGCGTCAAGCTCGCGGCGTTCGCGAGCTTCGTGCGCGTCTTCATGATCTATCTCGGGCCGGCGGCGGCGCAGTGGAGCGGCGTCCTCTGGGTGCTGGCGGCGCTGACCATGACGGTCGGCAACGTGGTCGCGCTGGTCCAGGACAATATCAAGCGGATGCTCGCCTATTCCGCGATCGCGCATGCGGGCTATGCGCTCGTCGGGATGACGGCGGCAGGCTCGGCGGCGGCGGTGCTTTACTATCTGGTCGCCTATGCCTTCGCGACGCTGGGGGCGTTTGCCGTCGTGATCGTGCTCGAGCGGCGCGCGACGGCCGGGCTCCGGATCGCGGATTATCGCGGGCTCGCCCAAACCCGTCCGGGACTCGCGGCGGCGATGACCCTCTTCATGCTGTCGCTGACCGGAGTGCCGCCGCTGGCCGGCTTCGTCGGCAAGCTTTATGTCTTTGCCGCCGCGGTCGATAGTGGCCACGTCCCGCTGGTGGTAATTGCGGTGATCAACAGCGCGATCTCCGCCTATTACTACATCGGGGTGATCGTCGCGATGTACATGCAGGAGGGGACCCCGGAGATTGAGCCATCGGGGGCGAGCCCCGGGGTACTGATCGGGGTTGCCATCGCGGCCTTGGCCGTGGTCCTTATCGGTATCGCACCGACTCCATATATGAATGCCGCGCGCGATGCTTTCGCGGCGGCGGCAGGGCCGCCAGCCCAGGCCACCGCCTTCGCGCGTTAGTCAGCGCGCCGCCGGCGCGGCTCGACGCTCAGTCGGCGGTGCCGTTGGGCCAGTTTTCCTCGAGCTCGCGCTGAATCGAGCGTTTCGGCGGCTCGGTGGTCACTTCCGAAGTTGTAATCAGCCGTCGAAACAAAGCGAGAAACCTGACCATCCGCGACGATCGCGGTTGCGAACGATGCATATCCAGCTCAGGTTCGACTACCAGGCGATTATGATGAACCTCCGCTCGTCGCGCCGACGAGCTGCGAAAAGCGTCCACGCCCCCTCCTCCTGCCGCGCAACTTGCCCCCAACCGAGCGAGATATGCCATACGCATGGATTTGAGTCAAAAAATTTGCCTGAGGCGAGGAGCAAAGACCACGAGACCTGCTCTGCTGCGGGCCGTAGCACGGCTCATCCAACTGCTCCCGACGGGCATGATGGCCCTCCGCCACTGGCGAAGGGCGTTCGCGCGAACGGCCGCAAAAGCGGGCCGACCTGCGCCGACAAGTAACCGGTGATAATCGCGCGGGAGTCACCTTGAAGTCGGTTTTAGCGTGAAGTATCCTACCGGCGTTCAGGCATCGGCTTGGCGCAGACTTGCTTTGCTGCCGACTTTACTAAGGAGGGTGTAATGCGCAAGTTCCTCATCTTCGCTCTGATTCCGGCATTTCTTGCATTGACGGCGTGCCAGAAATCCACGGAGGAGACTTCCTCGCCCGAGGCCTCAGCGTCCGCCGCGGGCAGTGAAGCGAGCCCGGCAGAATCGGCCTCGGCTGCGGCGCCTGAGGCCAGTGCGAGTTCCGAGGCAAGCCCGATGGCGTCGCCGTCCGGCTCCTAACCGTAATTCCACGACGCGACCTGTGCGTCGCGGGGACGACGACGCACAGGTCTCCTTCCTTCTCTTAAGTTACTTCTCCGCACTCGCCGGGCGCCCTGCTCGGTGGCAGGATGGGCGAGAAGCCCGGTGATGACGCAGTCGCGCGGGCGCTCATCTGAACGCCGCTTTGCCCGACGGCTCTCGTTGTTTGACTGCGCCATGATCGTCGCCGGCTCGATGATCGGGTCGGGCATCTTTATCGTTTCGGCGGATATCGCGCGCAAGGTCGGCTCGCCCGCGGGACTGCTGGGCGTGTGGATCGCCAGCGGTTTCATGACGATTCTCGGCGCGCTCAGTTACGGCGAGTTGGCGGCAATGATGCCGGAGGCGGGTGGGCAATATGTCTTCCTTCGCGAGGCATACGGCGACCTGGTCGGCTTCGCCTATGGCTGGTCGCTGCTGCTGGTGATCCAGTCGGGGACGGTGGCGGCGGTCGCGGTGGCGTTTGCGCGCTTTGCCGCGGTGCTCTTTCCCTGGTGCGGCGCGACGCTTTTCTTCGGCGTCGGCACGGTCGGCCTGTCCCACGAAAGAATCGTGGCAGTAGGCGTGATTGCGCTTCTGACGGCGCTCAATCTGCGCGGTCTCGACCTCGGCAAGACGGTGCAAAACGCCTTTACGACGGCGAAGGTCGGGGCGCTCCTGATGCTTATCGTGCTGGGCTGCCTGATCGCGCCGGACCCCGGGGCGATCGCGCGGAATTTCGGCACTCTGCGCGCATTTTTCGGCGACGGCGCGAGCGTGGGACCGGCGGCTTTCGGCGCCGCGATGGTCGGCGGATTATTCTCGTCGGACGCCTGGGCCACGGTGACCTTCGTTGCCACCGAAGCGCGGGAGCCACGGCGCGACTTGCCGCGCGCACTCGCCCTCGGCGCGGGCCTCGTGATTCTGCTCTACCTGCTGACCAACGTCGCCTACCTCTGCGAACTGCCCGTGGCGAGCGGCGCTGCGCCGCACGCCGGCAGCGCCTTTGCGCGCGGTATCGCCGGTGCCGCCGACGACCGCGTGGCAACCGCCGCGATGAGCTCGATCCTGGGTGGCCGGGGACCGCTCGTGATCGCCGTGCTGGTCATGATTTCGACCTTCGGATGCGCGAACGGTCTGATTCTGACCGGCGCGCGTGTTATCTGGGCGATGGCGCATGACCGGCTGTTTTTTGCCGCGGCGGGACGTCTGAATCGGGCCGCGGTGCCGGATGTTGCGCTCGTCGTGCAGGGCGTCTGGTCGGCCCTGCTGACGCTTTCCGGCACCTACTCCGAGCTGCTCGACTACGTCATCTTCACCCAGCTTCTGTTCTATGCGCTGACCGTCGGTGCGGTGTTCGTGATGCGCCGTCGCCGGCCGGCGGCACCTCGCAGCTACCGGGTGCCGGGTTATCCATGGTTGCCGGCGCTTTACGTCGGCGCCGCGCTCAGCCTGATGGCCGATCTGCTCGTCGTGAAACCGCGCTACACCTGGCCGGGCTTCCTGATCGCGCTCAGCGCGGCGCCGGTCTACCGGATGCTCAAGGCGCGCGCCTAGATGGATCACGGCGCGCCGCGTCAGCGGCCTAGGCCGAGGCGCTCAGCTCATGCACCTTGTGCGTATCGACGTACTCGCGCACGCGGCGAATTTTGCCGCCTTCGATCTCGAAGACGAAGCAGTATTCGTTCTCGTAGTCGCGGCCGTTAAAAAGTTTGCCGCGATTGGTCATCTCGACCAGCACCGTTTCGCCGTCGCCATAGACGCGCCGAATTTCGCTCCGAAGCCCGCTCGGGAAGGTTTTGGCTGCAGTGCGGGCAAAGTTGAGAATCTCGGCCTTGCCCTTGCGCAGGCCGGAGAGCTCGGGGAGGTTGCCCGGAATCAGCCAGCTTACTTCGTCGGAGAGCATCGCGAACGCGGTCTTGATATCGCCGCCGGCGAAAGCCTTCCAGAAGTCGGTGACGAGTTGCTTGTTGCTTTCAACGCTCATGCGGATTCCTCCCTGTCGGACGTTCAGGCGTACGCGCGTTCGAGCAGCGACACGATTTCCTCGCGCGAGACGGCGCGATCCACCACCTTCGCGCGATCGATCTCTTCGAACACGGGCGCGACAATCTGACCGAGCTCGGCGCGCGGCACGCCGGCCTCCCTGAGATTATGGGGCACGTCGAACTGCGCGATAAAGGCGGCGACCCGGTCGGCGCATTCAAGCGCGCTGCGCCGCGCCTCCTCCGGTGTGAACGTCACGCCCAGGCCCTCGGCGATAGGCCCGAAGCGCTCGGGCGCGATCTCGGCCATGAAGCGCATCACATGCGGCAGCGTGATGCACGAGGTCACGCCGTGAGCAACATTCCATTTGGGACCGATCTGATGGCCGAGCGCGTGTGAAACGCCGAAGCGCGTGTTCATTCCGCCGAAGATCGACAGCCAGGCCGCCATCTGGCAGTAGCCGCGATGGCTGATGGCGGCATCGCCGGTGGTTTTGATCGAGGCCGGCAGATGCTCGAAGAGGAGTGCGATGGCGCGCGTTGCCAGCGTATCGGTCAGAAGCTGGTGGCGGATCGAGTAGATGGCCTCGACCGCGTGGTCGAGCGCGCGCATCCCGGTCGCCACCCAGAGCCAATCAGGGGTCTCGACCGTCAGGGTCGGATCGTTGATGACCGTGCGCGGCTGCAGGCGCGGATCGACGACGCCGCCCTTGACCAGGGTGGCCTCGTTGGTGACACCGCCGGCCGGCGTGTATTCGCCGGCGGAAAGCGTGGTCGGTACGGCAATCTCAACCAGATCGGCTTTGCTGTCAGTGACGGCGGCAGCGTTGGTGAAATCGATATGGCGGGCGCTGGCGAGCGGATCACGCCCGGTCAGCACGGCCGCCGCGGCCACTTTCGCGGTATCGATCGGGCTGCCGCCGCCGAAGCTGACCAGACAATCGGCGCGGGCGCGTTTGATCTCCTCGATCAGCGCCTGCACCGTGCTGAGCGGCACGTGCTGGCGCGCGCCTTTGAAGACCGCGACGCAGCGGCTGGCCAGCGTGCCGGTCACCTTATCGAGGAGTTTCGAGCGGCCAAGACTGTTGCCGGTCACGACGATCGCGCGTTCGAGTCCGCGCCGTTCCAGCTCGCGACCGAGCGTCGTGATTTTTCCCGGACCAAAGACCACGCGCTCAAGCCGCGTGAAATTGAATTCGCCCGCCGGTGCTTCCATCAGTCGGCCCTCCTCGCCTGACCGCGCCATGCGGACCGTTGGAGCGGGTCCGCCTCAGGGTTTGATTACCACGAGCGTGCCCACCGGCAGAAGCGCCGCCATCTCTTCGATATTCTGGTTGTCCACCGAGATGCAGCCAAGCGTCCAGTTGACGTTGTCGCGATTCAGCCGCGGATCATCGGTCCCGTGAATCCCGACGTTCCCGCCAAGACTCAGCCGCGCCGGAATCTGGTGGGCTTCCTTGAGGGCGACAAACTGTTCCTGATCGAGGCCGTTCGGATAGTTGAGCTTGAGAAACCAGTCGAAGCGCCGGCTGCGACGCTTCTGGATAATAAAGTACGAGCCTTCGGGCGTGCGCGTATCGCCCTCCCATTCCTTGCCGCCGGCCCATCGACTGCGGCCGAAGACCGCGTGATAGACGCGAAACAGGCGGCCCCGGTAATACACTTCCATCCGATGGCGCGATTTGAAGACATGCACCGACCAGTTGGCCGGGTCGTCGCGGGCGCCGTCGATACTGTTGACGTACAGACGCTGACCCGCGCTGGTGTCGTCAACCGGAGCGATCGCAGACGGTGACGACAGCGCGGCGGGCGGCTGCGCCGCAGTGACGATTGGCGCCGCCGGCGCTCTCGAGGTTGCAGCGGGGGTTTTCGACTGACCCGACGCGAGGGCTGGCGGCAGCACCGCCAGCATCGGGATGAGGAGCAATAATTTGAGGTCGAGCCGTCGCCGCGCCATCCGCCACAAACCCCTTGTTTCAGCATTTGCTATTTTGCGAGCGATGCCCCAATCGATCAATTGCCAAGGAGTTTTGTCAAGCGATAATTGTCAGGGCGCGATGCGCGCAGTCGTGCGCAGAGGCCACGATGCCCTGAGCGGAGCAATTATGGACGATGCGCTGATGCAGTTCCTGGGGGCGTTGACCACGGGCATTTACGTGTTGACCGTCGCCGAGAACGGGCGCTGTCACGGCATGTCCTCGTCGTGGGTGACACAGGTCTCGGGCGCGCCGCCGTTGTTCAGCGCCGCGGTCGATAATCAGCATCTGTCGCGCGCCGTAATCGAGCGCACGCGCCGCTTCGGTTTGAATATCGTGGGGCGGCGTGGGCGGGAGCTCGAGGACTATTTCTATTCGCCGGCGGCGCGGCGCGCCGACAATCTGGAGAACATCGACTACGTGCTGTCGCCGCGTCTCGGCGTGCCGTGGCTGAAGTCGGCGATGGCGGCGGTGGCGGCTGAAGTGGTGCAGGAGCTGGTCGCCGGCGACCATACGATTTATATCGCGCGACCGCAGGAGATTCGGATCGAGTCGGCCGACCGCCCCCTGACCTCGCTCGATCTTGACTATGTTTATCTGGGCGGGCGCACGGTAATCGCGCGCGATCGTCGCGGATGGGAATAATTGCGGTAGCGTTCGCGGCCAGCGAAAAGAATTTGACCTTCGCTGAAGCGCTTTGCTAGCATGCCGCGCCAAACAGGGAACGCCGATGCCGATTGAACGCAACGAGTTGCGCCGCGTGATGGGTCATTTCGCCACCGGCGTGACGGTCATCACGACAGTCTCGAAGAGCGGCACGCCTTACGGGCTGACGGCGAATGCCTTTACGTCGGTCTCGCTCGAGCCGCCGCTGCTGCTTATCGCCGTGGATAAGAAGGCCGAGAGCTATCCGTTCTTCAATGAGAGCAAGGTGTTCACCGTTAATATCCTGAGCGATGAGCAGGAATCGCTGTCGCGCAAATTCGCGGTGAGCGGGGGAGACAAGTTTCAGGGCGTGGCGTATCGCATGGGCGCCAACGGCGCGCCGATTCTCGAAGGGGCGCTGGCCTACCTCGAGTGCAAACTGTTTGCCGCCTACGACGGGGGTGACCATACCTTGTTCCTCGGCGAGATTGAGCAGGCCGAGACCCGGGAACTGAAACCCCTGCTGTTCTATCGCGGCGGTTACCGCTCGATCAGCGGGTAACCGCGCGTCCGGCCAGCCGAGAATTCAGTGACCCCACCTGACGGCCACGTGTATCCGCTGACCAGGGCGCGGGCGGTCGCGCCCGGATCATAGGAGAGCCGAGTGTCGCGCTTATCCGGACTCAGCGTCTTCCTACCCGCGCATAACGAAGAAGGCAACATCGAGCGGGTGGTGAAGGGCTATCTTGCCGAATTGCCGCGGGTCGCCGACGCTTACGAGGTTATCGTGGTGGATGACGGCAGTCGCGACCGTACCGGCGCTATCGCCGATCAACTGGCAGCGGCCGACGATCGCGTAAGGGTCGTGCATCATGAGGTGAATCGCGGCTACGGGGGCGCGGTGATCTCGGGGATCCGCGCGGCCACTTTGCCGTGGGTGCTGCTGAGCGACGGCGACGGCCAGTTCGACCCGGCGGATGTCGCGCTGCTGGCGGCGCGAACGCCCGAGTACGACGTCGTCGTCGGCCGCCGGGCGCATCGCGCCGATCCCTTCGTCCGCAAGCTCAATGGCAAAGCCTGGACGATGCTGGTGCGCATGATGTTCGGGCTGCGCATCTCGGATATGGATTGCGGCTTCAAGCTCTTTCGCCGCGAGCTGTTGCAGGATCTCGATTTGCACGCGCACGGCGCGATGATTACGACAGAGTTGATGGCGCGATTGGCAGGTCGCGGCGCAAAAATCACCGAAGTGGACGTGAAGCATCTGCCGCGTCTGGCGGGCGAGCAGAGCGGGGCCGATTTGCGGGTTATCGCCCGCGCCTTCAAGGAGCTTTTTCTGTTATATCGGGAATTGAAATCGGCTCGCGCGGGCAGCCCGGCGGCCTAGCTCGCGATCATCGGGCCGCAGTGGCAGTCTGCCGGTAGGGAGAGGTAATCGGGAGGAATGAGGGCTTCCCAAAGCCTGTATAACCCAGGGAGGAAGAGCATGATTAAGACCACGATGTCCGTGCTGGCGGGCGCGCTGTTGATCGGCGCGCTGATCGCACCCGCGCTCGCTCAATCACCCGCCGAGTCGCCGGCGGCCCAGGCCACGATGTCGCCGGGGATGTCCGGTTCGGGAGCCGAAACCGCCGGCCATACGCGCGCCAAACATCATCATCGGCGTCATCACGCGCGCAAGATGCGCGAAAAGTCGAGCGCGGGAACCGAGGAATCGCCGATGGCCTCGCCGGCGGCTTCGTAGGATTACGGTTTACGCTCCAGCTCGTTCCTGACGCTGTTTACGGCCGAAGCCGTTGATGGCTGAGTCCCGGCGGCGCCGGGGTAAGGGCGGGCTGGATGCCGCCGGCCGGAGAGCGAGATAGGGAAGCGCGATAAACGGCGCCGCGCGCTTCGTCGCAAAGCGTCTAGTCAGTAACCGCATTCGGTCGTTCAAACCATGGCGGCCGTCCATCGACGGTCCGTCTTTGCAAGCGTTTAGGCCCAGCCTAAGATGGCATGGCCTTGGCTTTAGGAAGGAATCAGCGGCAATTTTGCCGGCAATGAAGGAGCAATAGTAATGAAACGTACCGCTTTGATGCTGACTGCGTCGATTCTGGCCAGCGCTATCGCGCTGCCGGCCTTCGCGCAATCGGATTCCTCGCCGGCTGCGGCGGCTTCGGCCGCGGCCCCGGCAACCACCAGTTCGACCAGCGAGAGCGCGCCGACGACCAAGATGCATCATCGTCATCATCATTATATGCGCCGGCACCATCACAAGGCCGCCAGCACGGAAGCCAGCCCCGCGGCAGAATCCTCGATGGCGGCACCGGCCGGCTCGCCGGCGGCGCAGTAGTTCGCGATCGTCCGCCAACGCCGTCCGCCGCATCGGTTGGGAGCAGCCAGAAGGTCAGCGGGCGGCGTGTTTTTTTATCCGCTTGTAATCATCGTCCACGTCATCGGCGCTATTCATTCATTTCGTCTTCCTGCTATAGTCGCCGCAGGAGCATCAACCGCGGCGTCCGCAATTGCATACTCGGTTCGAAAGGTTTTTGGCGATCGCGATGACGCTGGGCGCAGCGTTGCTCTATCCTTTAGTCGCCCCGGCTGATAATTCTACCAGCGCTCCTGAGGAACAAATCTGCGATCCCATTGCCGATTACTACCTCGGCATGGAGGACTATCCGACTGCCGTCAAACTCCATTTGGCGGTCATCCGGCGCCATCCTGACCTTGCGCTCGCTTACTATCACCTGGGCTTCGCTTATGGTGAGCTGGGTGACCATAAGCGTGAGCTGGTTGACTATCAAAAGGCGATTGAACTGGGTTTGAGCGACTGGGAATTGTTCCTCAACCTGGGCCGCGTATACCTCGAGTCGGGCGCGATCACGCAGGCGGGTGACGCTTTTCGGCTGGCGACGCTATTGGCGCCGACGCGCTACGAGACCCATTACAACCTGGGCCTGGTTTACGAGCGGCTCGGCGCGCTCGCCAAGGCGGAACAGGAGATTCTGCTTTCATTGCGGCTCCAGCCCGATCAGTTGGAAGCGCGCAACACCCTGGGCGTCATCTACGCGGAAGAAGGGAACTACGTCCGCGCTCGCCAGGAGTGGGCCGAACTCAGCGATGCGTATCCGGATTACACGCCGGCGCGGGCAAATCTGGAGATCTTGAAGCGCGTCGAGCGGGGTGAAGTTGACAAGTCGTCACAATTGAGCGGGTTGGCCAAGGCGCCGTAGAGACGCGCGCCAGAGGCTTCTCCGGGGGAGGACAGATGGCCGAGGTTTCGCGACGGCGGGGTGGATGGTGGTGGAGTTGGCGATTCGCGATGGCGGGACTGCTGCTGCTGTCTCAGATCGCTCCGGCACGGGCAGTCCTGCGCCGACGTCCCCTGCATCATCGCCGGACCCATGCGCGACAGGCGGTGCCGCTTTACCATGCGGCGCTGCTGATGGACGCCGACCGGGGAACGGTCCTGTTCGCGGTTAATCCCGATTTATCGTGGCCGCCGGCCTCGATGGCGAAGATGATGCTTCTCGCGGTGGCGGAGGACCAGATTCGCGCCGGCCGCGCTACGTATAACGATCCGGTGCGGGTGTCGATGCGCGCGGCGCTTACCGGCGGCTCACGCCTCGGACTCCATCCGGGCGACGTCTATCCACTGGGTGAGTTGATGAAGGCCGCGCTGATTCGTTCGGCCAACGACGCCGCCGTCGCCGTGGCCGAGAAGGTTGGCGGTTCGGTCGATGGCTGCGTGCGCCTGATGAACGCCAAGGCCCGCGAATTGGGCATGGCTAATACTCATTATGAGACCGTTGACGGGCTGCCGCCGATCCCCGCGCATGACGTGGATTTCACCACCGCGCATGATCTGGCGATTCTCGCGCGTCATCTGATTCTGACCACGAACCTGCTGCAATGGTCCTCGATGCAGACGGCGCCCTTCGATGGTGGCCGCGTGATGCTGCACAACACCAACCATCTGGTGGGCCATTTCGACGGCTGCGACGGGCTCAAGACCGGCTTCACCTATCATGCCGGCTTCAATCTGACGGCGACGGCGAAGCGCGGTGACATGCGGCTAATCTCGGTCGTGCTGGGTGCGCCGTCCAATCCGCAACGATTTATTCAGAGCGCGCGACTGTTGAACTGGGGCTTCGATAATTTCGAGAAGGTTCACCTGGTGACGCGCGGCGAGAGCCTGCCGGTGCACGTCCAGGTCGCGCAGGGTCCCGAGATTCAGCCGATCGCGGAAAGCGATCTTGACCTGGTGATGCCCAAGTCGGCGATCGATCGCTTACACCTCGAATACAAGATCCCGACGGTCGTTCAGGGGCCGCTGAGCGACGGCCAGCCCATCGGCGCCGTCGAAGTGCTGGACGGCAGCGAGGTGCTCAGCCGGGTGGACGCGATCTGTCCGCTATCGGCGAGCGCGCCGACTTCTGCTAGCATGGCCGGCGTTCACGAACCGAGTAGCGGAACGACCTCGATGCCGCCCGCGGCAGTGCTGCCCGCGGTGGCGCCGCGGCTGACGATTGATCCGCAGGAGAAGCGATGACACCGGCCTCGAAAACACGTAACCGCCGCAACCGCAAGCTGAGTTTGAAGCGTCGCACAGAACCGACTCAGGTGCGCGCGCGCAAGCGCCGGATGCGCCGGACGCGTTTGCGCGGCAAGCGCTAGCCGTTGCGCGCCGGTGCTGCAGGCCGGCCGCCGATAGTGGGTTTGCTGAGGGCCTGGGCAACCGCCGGCCGGACCGGCGGCGGCGATCAGTGCGCGCCGGTCAGGCTCGACGCCTCGACGCATTTGCCGTCCGCCACCAGTTCCTTCATGAAAACCGGATCGACCAACAGATCGTGGGTGCGGGGCTCGCCCTGCGCCACATAGCGCGGATCATTGTAACGCTCGCTCTCGCCCTGACGGGCGTCTTCACAGTCCTTCTGACTGGTGAAACTGAACATCCCTGCGCGCTGCCACTTGGACAGCGGCGCGCTGGTGTCGATTCGGTCGATTGAGATATCGCTGCCGCCGCTGCGCCGCTCCTGCCATCCGGCGGGCAAGGCCAATGGCCCGCCCATCTGCGGCGTGCGGTCGCTGGCATAGGGTCTAAGCGGCGGGTAGACGAGCACCCATCCGGTGGTATCCGGATTTGCCGCAGGAGGCGCGGCGGCAGTCGGCAAAATCTGACCGGTCGATGGGATCGAGCAGGCCATCCACCATGGACCCAAGGCGGTCAAGGCGACGACGAAGGCCCCGGCGGCGAGGTTCGCGCGGTTCATGCTTCTTATCACGGGCGATCAGCTTTTTTACGGCGCGTGCTCTCGAGCAGTTTCAGCAGCGCATAGACCGTCTCGGTTGCTGGAACGCGCATGTTATGGCGGCGGGCGGCGCGCACGACCGCCCCGGAAATCGCCTCGTATTCGAGCGGCTTGCCTTTTTCCAAATCCTGCAGGGTCGAGGTCTTGATTGCGTAGGCGTTGATCTGGCGAATCTGCTTGAGCTGCAGATCGACGCGCTCGTCGACGACTTTGGCGCCCTCGGCGCGGCCGACCGCGAGCGTTTCGAGCATCAGCGTGCGCACCAGGTTGTAGCCCTCGGGATCCTCGAGCATCTGGCCGAGCGTGGTCCGGGTCAGCGCGCTGACGCTGTTGGTGCTGTTATTCCCCATCAGCTTGTACCAGCGGATGGTCTTGAGGTCGGCGGTGAGCTCGCCGTAAATTCCGGCGCGCTCGAACAGCTCCTTGAGCCGTTCGGCGCGCGGCGTGATGCGGCCGTCGATCTCGCCGAACTCGATCACGCCGAGCGCGGTATGGTTCAGGCGGCCCGGCGCCACCATGTCGGCGCCGATCCGCGAATTGCCGCCCATCACGGCCTCGCGGGGGAAGAAGCGGCAGAGCACCTCCTCATTCTCGACGCCGTTCTGGATCGTCATCAGGATGCCGTCGGGGGCGAGACAACCCTGGATCTGTTTTGCGGCAGATTCGGTATCGTAGGATTTGACCGCGAACAGGATCAGGTCGTAGGGGGCAAACTCCCGAGGTTCGCCGGTGGCTTTGACCCTGACGTGAAAGTCACCTTTGAAGCTTTGGACGGAAAGGCCGTTTTCGCGCATCGCGCGCAGGTTATCGCCGCGCGCACAGAGGGTGACGTCTTCACCCGCCTGCTGCAGTTTCGCCCCATAATAGGCGCCGACGCCGCCCGCGCCCATGACCAGAATCTTCATTGCCGCTCCTTGTGCGAACCGAGGCTCTCGTCCGATCAAGCATCGACGCGCACCCGACAGTCAAGCAAGGCGCGCGCGCTTATCCTCCGGACGGCGGCGGCATGGAGGCGCAAAATCGCCGCTCTCGAGGCGCGTTCGTCCGCGATCGGGCGCCTCAGGGCGAAACGGCGAGTTTGCGATGAGCGGAAGGGTTGACTAGGCTTCGCCCACAGTGCGTGGATGGAAGTTGAACAAAGGAGATCGATGAGATGGCGAGTCCGCAGCTCAAACAGGCGATCGATGCGATGAAACAGATGGCATCGCAGATGGCGAACGCGACCCCTCAGGATTTGCGGCGTGCGTTTGACCAGATGGCACCGACACCGGCTGCCGACGTGCAATGCCAGAAGGTCAACGCCGGCGGCGTGGATGCGGAATGGGTGTGCGCCCCCGGTGCGGCCGACGACCGCTTTGTGCTCTATCTGCACGGCGGCGGTTATGTGATCGGGTCTGTGCAATCCCATCGCGATTTGATGGCGCGGCTGTCGCGCGCGGCCAAGGCGCGCGTGCTGGGTCTCAATTACCGCCTCGCCCCCGAACATCCCTTCCCGGCCGCGGTCGATGATGCGGTGGCGGGCTATAAATGGTTGCTGGCGCAGGGCGCCAAGCCGTCGCGCGTAGCCGTTGCCGGTGACTCGGCGGGCGGCGGCCTGACGGCGGCGACGCTGGTCGCGATCCGCGATCAGAAACTGCCGACGCCCGGCGCCGGCGTGCTGATCTCCCCCTGGGTCGATATGGAAGGTCTCGGCGAGTCGATGAAGACGCGCGTCGACGCCGACCCGGTCGTCCGCAAGGAGGGACTGCTGCAGATGGCGCAGGCCTACCTGCAGGGCAAGGATCCCAAGACGCCGCTGGCGGCGCCGCTCTATGCTGACCTCAAGGGTCTGCCGCCGCTGCTGATCCAGGTCGGCGATGCGGAGACCTTGCTGGATGATTCGAATCGTCTGGCCGAGCGAGCCAAGGCCGCCGGTGTGCCGACCAAGCTCGAAATCTGGCCCGAGATGATTCACGTGTGGCATCTGTTCGCGAGCTTTCTGCCCGAAGGTCAGCAGGCAATCGAGCGGGCCGGCGGGTTTATCGTCGAAAACGCCAATTGAACCGTCGCGCGAGAGGGAGGCTGGGGCCTCCCTCTCGCGCCCTGCTGATTGAAGCGAAACCCGCCTGGGTGGAGAACGGTTGGCGCGATGCTCGCTAGAGGCGCAGACGGAGCGCGTCCATCCATTGATGCAGATAGCTGCCGGGCTTGACCGCGGCCTGCGTCACGATCGGTTGGGATGAGAGCGGCTTGTCCCCGAGCATCACGGTGAGCTGGCCGACCGTGGTGCCTTGCGCGACCGGCGCCACCAGCGGCGTCTTGTTCATCTCCGCGGTCAGCTTGATCCGGCCCTCCTGTCCGCGGACAACGGTGAAGTAAGCGTCGCCGCCGGCCGGCGCGATCGGCACTTCATCGACGTCGCCCTCATAGACGCGGACGGTCGCCGGCGCCGCCTTGTGCCAGTTGGGATGGACCGTGATGAAGGTCTGGAAGGCCCATTCCAGCAGCTTGTCAGTCTCGACGCGTCGCGCCTCCATGCTGGAAGTGCCGAAGACCGCGGAAATCAACTCGAGGTCGTCGGTGTGCGCCGAAGCGACAAGATGGTAGCCGGCCTCGTCGACATGGCCGGTCTTGATGCCGTTGACGCGCGAGTCATAGAACAGCAGCGTGTTGAAGTTGCGCTGCGAGATGGTCACCGGGCGATTTTCCGGGCCGACCGTCTTGAAAGTGAAGACCTTGGTCGAAGTGTATTCGAGCGCGTTGGGAAAATTCTCCAGCAGCGCGCGCCCGAGCTTCACCATATCGGCCGCTGTCGTGTACTCGCCGGGCTGCGGCAGACCGTCGGGATTGGTGAAATGGGTCTCGGTCATGCCGAGTTCGGCGGCCTTCTTGTTCATTTCTTCGGCGAAGGCGGTGGTGCTGCCGGCGAGATATTCGGACAACACGACCGCGGCGTCATTTCCCGACGAGACCATCAAGCCGTAGAGCAGGTCGCGCACCGCGACCTTCTGACCGACCTGCAGGAACATGCGCGACACCGTGTCATTGAGCGACAGGCGCCACGCCGTTTCGCTGACCGGCATCTGCGTGTCGAGCGTGATACGGCCCTGCTTGAGCGCCTCGAGGGTCAGATAGAAGGTCATGATCTTGGCGAGGCTGGCGGGCTGCGTTTTGGCGTGCTCGTTGAAGGCGTAGAGCTCGGCGCCACTATGCAGGGCGACGAGATCGGCGGCGGAGCCGGCCACCGCGAACGGCGCCGGCAGATTCCCGAAGACGCGGATTTGGTTGAGCGGCACGGCCGGCGGCGTCGGTGCTTTCGGACTGCGCAGCCGGTGAGCCTGACGGAGACTCGCCGCGCGCGCGGCCGGCATCATGCTTACCGCGATAAGCACCAGCCCCGCCGCGATAACCGTCCGCATGGCGCAACATCGAAAGATCGCATCCACAACCCGTCTCCCCTTGCGGCGCTGCCCCTCGCGCCCGCCGCTGCGGTGCCGGTTCCGATCGCTTGAAAGGCCTGTGGCGCCGCTCACACAGGCGGCCGGTAAGCGGTTTTGAAGCAAACGCTCCGCGGCAAAAAAGACTACGGCCCGGATCTCTTCAGCGCAAGTATTTGGCACCGGAGAGTTTCCTTGGCCGTCGCCGATCAATAAACATCCTTCAGTACATGGACCTTTCGATTATCCTGCCGGTCTTGAACGAACGCGCGAACCTCGCCGAACTGCTGCCGCGGATCGACGCGCTGATGCGCCGGATGCATCTCGGCTTCGAGGTGCTGGTGATCGACGGCGGTTCGCGCGATGGCACGCAGGAGCTGGCGCGCGAGCGCGGCGCGCGGGTCATCCCGGAGCGGCGGCCCGGCTATGCGGGCGCGCTCGAAACCGGGTTCGCCGCGGCCGCCGGCGACTACGTCCTGACGCTCGACGCCGATCTGTCGCACGAGCCGGATTTCGTCGCCAAGCTATGGCGGGCGCGCGAGCAGGCCGACATCATCATCGCTTCGCGCTACACGCGCGGCGGGATGGCCTATGCGCCGCTGACGCGCCGCCTCCTGAGTCGGGCCTTGAATTTCTACATGCGCAGGCTGCTGTCGATGCCGGTGCGGGATATGTCGAGCGGGTTCCGCCTCTATCGGCGCAGCGCGCTCGAGGGTCTAAAGCTCGAAGCGCGCAATTTCGAGGTGCTCGAGGAGATCCTGGTCAAAGCCTACGCCCGGGGCTATCGCGTGCACGAAGTTCCGTTCACCTACTTCCCGCGCGAGAGCGGGCGATCGCACGCGCGGCTGACGCGTTTCGGATGGGATCTGACGCGCGCCGGCTTTCGCTTGTGGGCGCTCCGCAACTCGATCAATTCGGCCGACTACGACGACCGGGCGTTTTACAGCCTGATTCCGGTGCAGCGCTACTGGCAGCGCCGCCGCCATCGGATCACCACGGCGTGGGCGCGCGGCGCGGCACGCATCCTCGACGCGGGCTGCGGCTCGAGCATGATCATTCAGAGCCTGAACAATGCTATCGGTATGGATATCAACGCCGATAAACTGCGTTTCCTGCGGCGCGCGGGCATTCCACTGCTGCGCGCGTCGGCGTTTGCCCTGCCCTTCAGGGACGGCGTGTTTGACTGCGTCATCAGCTCGCAGGTGATCGAGCATATCCCCTACGATGAACTGCTGTTCCGCGAGCTCTGGCGTGTGCTCGAGCCCGGCGGCCGGCTGATCATCGGCACGCCCGATTACGCCACGCTCGGCTGGCGAATGATCGAACCGGTGTACGGCTTCCTGATGCCCGGCGGCTATCGCGACGAACATATTACGCACTACACGCGCCGCAGCCTGACCGAGGTTTTAGAACGGCACGGCTTCGTCCATGAGGAGACGGCCTACGTCGCGGGGAGCGAGTTGATTATGCGATGCCGCAAGCCGCTCGACGCGGCCGCCGCCGCGCCGGCCGCGACGAGTGGGGAGCCGAGGCCCGCGGCGCGCGCGGGCTAGGAGACCGCGCGGCCGCCGCGCACCTCGTCTTCGGCCGCAAAGGCCGTCGCCCGCGCGAAAGCGGGACGCAGTGAGGCGACCATCGCCGGCAGGATCAGCAGCGCCGCAGTCAGGTTGGTGATCATCAGGAGAATCAGGATCGTGCTCATCTCGTTGTGGAAGAGCAACGGCGAGAAGGCCCACGGAATAAGCCCGCCGACGATCACGATGAAGCTGCCGCCGACCCAGCGGCCGGTCGTGCCGAGCGCCGCCGCAATCGCTTCGTTGAGCGCGGCACCGCGGACCATCTGGGCGCGGATCGAGCCGAGCAGGTAAATGGAAAATACCACACCGACACCCAGGCCCAGCGACAGCACCGGGATCGTATCCGCGGTCAGTCCGATACCGCCCACGGCCATGAAGAGAAAGCCGGGAAAATTCGCCATCGCGGCGAGCAACAGCAGGATCAGACCGGCCAGCGGCGACCACATCACCAGTGATCCGGCGACGAAGATCGCCCCGAGCGTCAGGCCGAGGTTTCGGAGATTCAGCCCGGGAGTGACGTCGTCGATAGCCTGGTAGAGTCCGGCCTCGCCGCCGACATAGCGGAGGGTGACGCCTTTGAGCTCGGGATCGCTGGCGACGCGCTCGCGCACAAAGGCGTCGAGGTCGGCGCGGAGCTTGTTGAGACGCGCGGTGGTGTGATCCGGCAGGAGGATCCGCACGCTCGCGCTTCTCGCCGACGGTTCGTGGGCGAAGTAGGCCTTGGGTTCATCGGGCGCCGAGGCGCCAAAGAAGAAACCCCACAAGGCGGCGCTGAGCTGCTCGGTATCCGGCAGGGCCAGGAACTTGGGCGAGCCGTTGTGCAGCAATTGATCCATCGGTTTTTCGGCGACATTGGCGAAGTCGAGCACCGCCACCGCGTCGCCCTTTTCGATCAGGTAGTTGCCCAGATCGTCGGTCATCCGCAGCGTTTTGGTGCCCATTGTCGAGCGCGGGTCAGGATATTCAGGCGTCTCGAGCACGACCCAGGCAAAATTTGACGGCACGAACTTGCCGACTTCCGCCGTATCCAGGTTGACCTTGGCATCGGTCCGATAGATGGGCGTGCCCGGCGTCTGGTACCCGATCCCGACGTAGCGGTAGGCAAGCAAACCGATCGCGCCGACCAGCAGACCAAGCGCGATCAGTCCCGTCCGCGCGCCGTTGCCGGCCAGCGGAAGCCGCGCCAGACGTTCGAGCCGGCTGCGTTCCGGCACACGGTCGCGGGCGGGCGCGCGCAGGTAGCTCACCAGGATCGGCTGGCCCAACAGCACGACGACGAGACTCGAACCCATCCACACCGCGCCGCCGAGGCCGATTTGGCGAAGCACGGGAATATCGCCGGTGGCGACGAACACGATGCCGGCGACGCTTGCGAGGATCGCGAGCAGGCCCGGCCGCAGCATCGAATCGGCGGCGGCGACGCACGCCGCCACCGGATCGTCGAGCCGTGCGAATTCATCGTAATAGGCGCCCTGCCACTGGATCCCATGGCCGAGGTCGCGCGCCGTCATGATCAGGGGGATCACCAGCATGATCGGATCGAAGCTGTAGCCCATCAGGGCCATGAAACCCATGCCCCAGAAGGCCGCGGACAGTCCCGTCACGACGGGCGCCCACCAGCCGACGCGTCCCCCGAGACAAACCGCCGTAAGCAGGATCATGAGCAGCGCCGAGGCGCCGAAAATCGCGCTCAGGCGCGGCAGGTAATGATAGCCCCATGCGGCGAACATCACGGCGCCGGTGGCATAGACGCGGGTGTTGGCGTCTTCGTGCTCATGAATCAGGTTCTGCACCGCGTCGAAAATCGTGCCGTAATCCAGCGCATAGTCGTTGAAGCCGGCGATCACCAGAGCGCCTTTGAGGTCGGGCGTGACGAGGCCGGCAAGCTGCGTGCCGTGCTCCTGGACGAGCGTGCGCAGCTCGGCGATCTGCGCCGGCGTGTCCGGCACCTTCGGATACATGAACGGCGTCGAAGCCAGAGTTCCAGGCAACGCGCGCGCATAGAGCACGCGGTAGGAGGCGAGCGAAAAGACCTCGTTGTGATTGACGCCCGGCAGCTTGTTGACCTCGTCGTTCATCTGCTGGATCGCGAGCAGCGTTTTGGGATTGAAGATGTCGCCGTCCTTGACCCGGATCATCAGGACAAGGGTCTGCGCGCCGCCATAGGCCCCGCGCAACTGGCGGTACAGCACCACGTTGGGATGGTCCGCCGGGAACAGGTCTTCGAAACGGGTCGCGATCGGCAGATGCAGAGCGAAGTAGAACATTACCAGCGTAACGACCATCAGCAGCAGTCCAACGGGCTGACGATAGTCGAGCAGGAGTGCCCCGAAGCTCCGGCGGGAAGAGGTGTTCGCGGTCATCTACACTCTCCTACGTCCCCAGGTCCCCATGGCGGACGATTTACGGTCGCCGACCGGCTATCCCCAAAAACCGATCGTAGCTGGTAGAGCTAGCACAGGTCGCGGGCGGAATTGAATTAGGGAATTTTCATGCGCGCAAACCGGATGGCGTCGGCGCGCGCCGACGTTCCGTCCGGCGCGCCGCGGATGAATGCCGGGCAGGCGAGGAGGCGGTCCCTCGGAAGCCGCGGAACCGTCAGCGCCAAGCACTGCGGCTCACGGTACCTGGGACCAGGCGTGATAGGAACTGCGCACCAGCGGTCCGGATTCGACGTGGCGGAAGCCGAGCGCGAGCGCCGTCGCCCGCAGCTCGGCGAACTCGTCGGGATGAACGTACCGGACCACCGGCAGATGATCGCGGCTCGGCCGGAGATACTGCCCGAGCGTCAGGATATCGCACTCGACGGCGCGCAAGTCGCGCAGCACCTGCAGCAGCTCGTCCCGCGCTTCGCCCAGTCCGAGCATCAGGCCGGCCTTCGTCAGGGTCGCCCGTCCCTGCGTCCGCGCATAGCGTTTGGCGTGATCGAGGACCGCGAGCGAGACTTCGTAGCGGCCGCCCGGACGGCATCGCCGGTAGAGGCTCGGCACCGTCTCGATATTGTGATTGTAGATATCCACCGGCGCGTTGACGACGGTTTCGACGCTCGGCAGGGCGCCTTTGAAATCCGGTACGAGCACCTCGATGCGCGCGCTCGGCATCGCCGCCTTAATCGCCTGAGCGGTCGCCGCGAAGTGCGCCGCGCCGCCGTCCGGCAGGTCATCGCGATCCACCGACGTGACAACCACATGCTGAAGTCCCAGGCGGGCCACCGCCTCGGCGATCCGCCGGGGCTCGTCGGCATCGAGCGGCCGCACCTTGCCATGCGCCACGGCACAATACGGACAATTGCGGGTGCAGACGTCGCCCATCAGCATGAAGGTGGCCGTGCGATGACCGAAGCATTCGCCGATATTGGGACAGCAGGCCTCCTGGCAGACCGTATGCAGCTTCAGCTCGGCCAGCGTCGCGCGGGTGCGAAAGTACTCCGGCGAGACCGGCGCCCGGACTTTGATCCAATCAGGATGGCGACGTTCGTTCATCGATCATGCGGCCGCGGGCGCCGCCGATGCGTCCTGCAGGGTTCGCGAAAGATCCTCGGCGCCGACTTCCTCGAGGCGATCGTAGCCGAAAACCGCAGCGAAGGCGCGGGTGATCATCGCCGCGAAGGCTTCCACCGAAATCGCGGACCGACCCAGCGCGGCAATCGACGTCATCCGGCAGCCCTCGATACCGCAGGGCACGATACGGTCGAAGTAGCGCAGGTCGGTGCTGACGTTGAGCGCAAAGCCGTGGAGCGTCACCCAGCGGCGGAGGCCGACGCCGATCGAGGCAATCTTGGCGTCGCCGACCCAGACGCCGGTCAGACCCGTGCGGCGCCCGGCGCTAATCCCGCAGTCCGCCAGCGCGTCGATCATGACCTGTTCAAGATTGCGCAGGTAGCGCAAAACGTCGCGCGCGGCGCCCTCCAGCCGAAGAATAGGATAGCCGACGAGCTGTCCCGGGCCGTGATAGGTCACCTGGCCGCCGCGCGACACCCGATGAAGCGGAACGTTGCCACGGCGGTCGAGGATGAAGCGCTCGTCGGCGCCGCGCCCGAGCGTATAGACGTGCGGATGCTCGAGCAGCAGCAGCGTGTCGGGAACCCGCTCGCGCAGCCGCGCCTCGACCAGCGCGTACTGCCGATCGAGCGCCGCCGCATAGTCGAGCACGCCGAGTCGGGCGACGCGGAGCGTCCGCCCCCGGGAGGGCTCGCGCGGCTGTCCGCTGGGACTCGACGCCGCCGTGGCAGCAGGCGTTCTGACCATCGCTTCGTTCATCGCACCTAGAAATTGATAGCCTCGCCTTCGGCCGACAGCGCCGCTTCCATGATCGCCTCGGAAAGCGTCGGATGCGGATGGATACTGCGGCCGATTTCGGCGGTTGTGGTTTCGAGCGTGCGGCCAAGCACCACCTCCGAGATGAGGTCGGTCGCGTGATGGCCGATGATCTGGCAGCCGAGCACCTCGCCGTATTGCTTGCTCGCGACCAGTTTGACGAAGCCCTCGGTCTGATTCACGGCAACTGCCTTGCCGTTGGCGCGAAACGGAAACTTGCCGACCGTCACGTCGATACCGCGCTCGCGCGCCTGCGCCTCGGAGAGGCCGACGGTCGCGACCTCCGGCTCGCAGTAGATGCATCCCGGGATCGCGAGCAGGTCGAAGCCCGGTTCGCGCGCGCCCGCCATGATCTCGACCGCGGCGACGCCTTCGGCCGAGGCCTTGTGCGCGAGCAGCGGCATCCGCGCGACGTCGCCTATCGCATAGATACTCGGGCAGGTCGTCCGGAAGGAGTCGTCGATTTTGATATAGCCGCGCTCGACCTCGACGCCGACCCGCTCGAGCCCGAGGTCGGTGCTGAGGGGAGCGCGGCCGACCGCCACCAGTACGCATTCGGCTTCGACGGATGCGGCGGTGCCGGCGGCGTCGAGCGCGACCCGCCAGCCGCCGCCCTTGCGCGTCATCGACTTGTAGCCATGACCGAGCATCACGGTGGCGCCGCGCTTGAGGAAGGCCTTGCGCAACTCTTCGGCGATCTCGGCATCGAAACCCGGCAGCATCTGCTTTTCCAGTTCAACGATTGTGACCGCGGTGCCGAAGGCGCTGTAGAAATAGCCGAATTCGAGGCCGATCGCGCCCGCGCCGATGATCACGATACTCGCGGGCAGGGTGTCGTGAACCAGCGCTTCGCGGCTGGTCATCACGCCGTTGCCGATAGTCATGCCCGGAAACAGCCGTTCGCCCGACCCGGCTGCGATAAGAATGCGCTCGGCCTCGAGCGTCGCCGCCGGCGGATTCGGTTTGCCGGGCGAGGCAGCGAGCGCCACGGCATGGGGTCCGGCGAGCGTCGCGTGCGCCTCGAAGTAATCGACCTTGTTCTTGCGCAAAAGGAAGCGCACGCCCTTCGACAGCTTGTCGGCGGCCTCGCGGCTGCGGGCAATCACGCGTTTGAAATCGACCCGCACCTCACCCGTGGCGATACCGTGCTCCTGCGCCGCGGTGCGAATCGTGTCCATCGCTTCGGCCGAGTTGAGCAGCGCCTTGCTCGGGATACAGCCCCAGTTGAGGCAGACGCCGCCCGGCCGATCGCGCTCGATCACGGCGACCCGCATCTTGAGCTGGCTCGCGCGGATTGCCGCCACGTAGCCACCCGGCCCCGAACCGATAACGATTAAATCGTAGCGCTGGTTAGGCAAGATTCACCCTGTGCTCGCAAGAACGGTTAGACCAGCAGACTCGCCGGGTTTTCGAGGAAGCGTTTGATCTCGTTGACGAAACGCGCGCCGACCACGCCGTCGATGATGCGATGGTCACAGGCGACGGTGATCATCATGGTTTTGCCGACCACCACCTGACCGTCGCGCACGACCGGACGATCCTTGACCGCGCTCACGGCGAGAATCGCCGCCTGCGGCGGCACGATCACCGCGGCAAAGTGCTCGACGCCGAGCATCCCCATGTTCGAGATCGTGAAGGTGGCCCCCGAGAGATCGTCGCCGCTGAAGCCGCCACGCGCGGCCTTGCCGACCAGCCGCCGCGCCGCCTCAGCGATCTGCGGCAGAGTGAGCCGCTCGCAATTGTGGATCACCGGAACGATGAGGCCGTCCTCGACCGCCACCGCCATCCCGATATTGATGTTCGGGTAGATGACGATGCCCTCGTCCTGGTAGCTCGCGTTCATGCGCGTATAGCGAGCGAGGGCGAGCGCGGTCGCCTTGATGATGATGTCGTTGTAGGTGATGTTCTGATCGAAGAGCTCGGTGGTTTCGAGCGACTTCTTGAGCCGCACCACCTCCTCCATATCCACTTCGACGGTGACATAGAAATGCGGGATTTCGCGCTTCGATTGCGCCATCCGGTTGGCAATCGTCTTGCGCATCTTGGAGAGCTCTTCGCGCGTGCCGGGTAGTCCCTCGCGCGGCGCGACCAGGCGGCGGAAACGGAAAAGCTGCTGCTCGCGGATAAAGTTATCGACATCGCGCTTGGTGATGCGCCCCTCGGGTCCGGTCCCGCGGATCGCGGCGAGGTCGATGCCGGCCTCTTCGGCGGCGCGCCGCGCGAGCGGCGAAGCGCGGAGCTTGCTGCCGTCGGTCACGACCGCAACCTCCATCGCCGGCGCTTGACTGGGCGCCGGCGGCGCGACGATAGCGGTCGGTGCGGCCGACGGATGCGCGCTCATCGCCGGATGGACCACCGGACGGGCAGGCGCCGTCTCGGCGCCATCGTCCTCCGCGCCCTGCTGGTCGGCGGCAGGGTTCGCATCGACCTCCTGGCGGCCCCGCGACGCCGACGCAGCCTCACTGCGGCGTCGTCGGCGGGACGGTTCGAGCGTCGTTACCCGTTCGGGCCGCGCGGAACTTAGGGTCGGAGCCGTCGCGGCGTCCGCCGGAGCTTCGGCAGGGGCTTCGGCGCGCGGCGCGGTCGCGGCGCTCTCGCCGTTGAGCGGTCGCAGCACGGCGATCACGGCGCCAACCGGCGCGGACTCGCCTTCCTTGAGACGAATTTCTTCCAGCACGCCGTCGTCGAAGGACTCCATCACCATGTCGGCCTTGTCGGTCTCGACCTCGGCCAGCGCATCGCCGTGATGCACCTGGTCGCCCGGACGCTTCAACCATCGAAGAATCTTGCCTTCCTACATGGTGTCGGAAAGCTTGGGCATCGTGATTTCACTGCTCATGGACGGTCCTTAGGGTGGGCCGCCTGCGGGACGGCCCCGGTCACTTTTTACATCAGACGCTCGGCCGCCTGCACGATCTGGGCGGCGCTGGGCAGCGCCGCGCGTTCGAGGCGCGCATTGTACGGCATCGGCGTATCCAGCGTGGCGACGCGTTCGACCGGCGCGTCCAGATGGTCGAAGGCGGCCTCGTAGATCTGCGCGGCGATTTCGGCGCCGGCGCCGCCCGTCCGCCAGCCTTCGTACACCATGATCGCCCGGGCGGTCTTTTTCACCGATTCGACCACCGTGCCGATATCGAGCGGATTAAGCGTGCGCAAATCGATCACCTCGGCATCGATGCCCTCATTTTCGAGGGCTTCGGCGGCGGCGATCGCGTCATAGACGCATTTCGAGTAGGAGATGAGCGTGACGTCCTTGCCTTCGCGCATGACGTTGGCTTGGCCCAGCGGCACGAAATGCTCACCGTCGGGAACCTCGCCCTTGACGCCGTAGAGCGACTCGTGTTCGAGAAACATCACGGGATCGTCCTGGCGGACGCAGCTTTTGAGCAGACCCTTGGCGTCGGCCGGGGTTGCCGGGATGACCACGCGCAGCCCGGGGCAATGCAGGAAGTAGGCCTCGAGACTCTGACTGTGCTGCGCGCCGAGCTGATGACCCGCGCCCTGCGGCGCCCGTATCACCATCGGCACCTTGGCATTGCCGCCGAACATGTAATGAATCTTCGCCGCCGAGTTGACGATCTGATCGAAGGCCAGCAGGCCGAAATTGATGGTCATCAGCTCGACGATGGGCTTGAGTCCGCCCATCGCCGCGCCCACCCCGGCGCCGACGATGGTCAGTTCGGAGATCGGCGTGTCGCGCACGCGCTTTTCGCCGAAGGTGGCGAGCAGACCGTCGGTGACCTTGAAGGCGCCGCCGAAGTAGCCGACCTCTTCGCCCATGATAAAGACCCGCTCGTCGTGGTCGAGCTCCTCGCGCAACGCCTGATTGAGCGCTTCCCGATAAGTGATTTCAGCCATCTTGATGATTCCGCGATCCCGTCATCCTGCGCCTCTGGCGGTCCGGCTAAAGGCCGCGGCGCGTGACGCTGCTGATCCTTTCTTTCAAAACTTCCTCAGGACTGCGCGGTGCCGTCGTCCTCGACGTAAACCAGCTTGCCGAGGGTGTCGAGGGCCGGTTCGGGACTCTCCTCGGCGAATCTGACCGCATCCTCGATAATCGCGTTAACCTCGGTTTCGACTGTGGTTAACTGATTTTCGTCGGCGCGCCGATCCTGCAACAGCTTGCGCCGCAGTTGCTTGATCGGGTCGCGCTCCTGCCAGATCCGCTCCTCGCGGCGCGACCGATACTCGGCCGGATCGGACATCGAGTGGCCGCGGAAGCGATACGTCACGGCTTCGATCAGCGAGGGGCCGTCGCCTTCGCGCGCGCGGGCGGCGGCCTCCACCGTCGCCTGGTAAACCTCGAGCACGTTCATGCCGTCAACCCGCACGCCCGGCATCTTGTAGGGTTCGGCGAAGCGGTAGAGCTCCTCCTGGCAGATGGCGTTCTGCACCATCGTGCCCATGCCGTAGAAGTTATTTTCGCAGATGAACACGACCGGCAGCTTCCACAGCGAAGCGAGATTGAGACTTTCGTGGAAGGCGCCCTGCGGCAGCGCGCCGTCGCCGAAGAAACAGCACACCACCTCGGGCTCCTCGCGGTACTTGACCGCGAGACCAAGACCGGCGGCGATCGGCAGGCCGCCGCCGACGATCGCATAGCCGCCCATGAAGCGCAGGTTGGCGTCGAACAGATGCATCGAGCCGCCATGACCGCGCGAGATGCCGGTCGCCTTGCCGAACAGTTCCGCCATGACCGCGCGCGGCGCCGCGCCCTTGGCGAGGCAGTGACCGTGTTCACGGTAGGTCGAAACGACGTAGTCCTTGTCGTAGAGCGCGGCGATAGCGCCGACCGCGACCGCTTCCTCGCCGGCATAGAGATGGCAGAAGCCGGTAATCTTGCCGCGCGAGTACATCTCGGCGGTCTTTTCCTCGAAACGACGGATGAGCACCATGCGTCGATAGAGATCGATGATCTGAACGTCATCCATCGTGAGCAGGGCGCGCTCAGCGATATGCTTTTCGCGTTCCAGGGCCATCCTCAACTCCCGGCGCCGGCAGGCTGCTTACGGCTCCAAGATTCGCCCCGCCAGTGCTTCATCTGAACACTAACGCAATCGCACAACTCGTGTAAGGTGTCGCGCGCGATCAAGCGGTAGTGGGTTGCTCGTCGGCCGGACGCGCGCTGCGGAACTGGGCGAGCAGCAGCAGGTCATAGGCAAGCTTGAGCGCGCCGGCGCAAACCAGCGGCCAGCCGAACGCCGTCGCTTCGAGCATCGCGCCGGCCGGCAACGGCGCGAGCGCGGCGGCGAGACTGCGCGGTACGGCGGTAACGCTCGCCGCGGCCGCTCGCTCCTCCGGCGTGACCATCGCCATTACATAGGATTGCCGCGCCGGAACATCCATCGACGAGGTGGCAGCGCGCAGGAAGAGGAAAGCGAGCGCCGCCGCCGGGCGATCCATCAGGGCGGCCACAATCAGGCAGCCATTCGACGGGATATGGGTGTAAACCATGGTGCGGACGCGGCCGATTCGCGCGGCTATCGTTCCCGAGGCCAACTGCGCCAAAGCCCCGCACGCGTTGGCCGCGAAGAAGAATGCCCCCACCGTCGCCGCCGGCAGCGCGAAGCGCCGCAGCAGCCACAAGGCGAGCATCGATTGCACGACGAAGCCGCCGCCGAAGGCGTCGAGGCTGAACAGCGCCGCGAGCCTGATTACGATCGCGCGCGAGCGGCCCAGCGGTCGCACGGGATCGGCCGACGGTCGTAAACGCGGGCCGAGGCGCAGGTAGAGCGTCGCCGCCGGCAGGGCGCAGGCCGCGTACACCAGGAAAACGCAGCGCTCGGTCACCACGGCAGGCAGGTGATACTGCGCGGCGATTACGCTCGGCAGGCCCGCGGCGAGAGCCCCCAGCGCGCCCGCCAGCGCCCCGCCGAGATTATAGAGCGCGAAGATCCGGGTCAGATGCGCGATCGGGACCGCTTCCGCGATCAGGCTTTGCTCCGCCGGCAGGAACAGACTGACGTCTCCCGCCGAAGGGTTCAACGTGCCGACCACCGCGACGAAAAACAGCGGCCAGAAGCTCGTGAGGCTGAAGAAGCCAACGCCCGTCGCCAGCATCAGGGCCGCCGCCCCGAGAAGGATCCGTCGCGGATCGCTGCGATAGCCGAGCAGCCCCACGCTCAAGGTCAGGGCGGCCGAGCCGAGCAGCGTGCCGAACACGATCGCGCTTATCCCCAGCGCGCTGAAGCCAATCCGCGCGAGGTAGACGGGCAAGAGGACGCTGACCGCGCCGTCAGCAAAGCCGCGCAGCGCGCGCGTCCCGATCAATACGCCGGCCTCAGCCGGGATGGCGTACCACCATCGCCGCATGCGATCGTGCCGGAGCGTTCACCGCGTCCCTTAGAACAGCCGCCGCTGCGCCGCTTCCCATACCGGCGCGAACGAGCGCCGATGGATGGGCGTCGGACCGAGGCGCGCGAGGGCGGCGAAATGATCGGCGGTGCAGTAGCCCTTGTGGCGGGCGAAGCCGAATTCCGGGTACAACGCATCGTATTCGATCATCGCGCGGTCGCGCGTCACCTTGGCGATTATCGAGGCGGCGGCGATCGAGAAGCTCTTGCGATCGCCGCCGACGATGCGGGTCTGCGGGACTTTCAGCTCCGGGATCGTGCGGCCATCGACCAGCACATGATCGGGCGTCCGGTTGAGTGCGAGCAGCGCGCGTTCATGAGCGAGCGCCGTCGCCCAGTAGATATTCAGTTCGTCGACTTCGGCCGGAGTGGCCATGCCGACCCCGATGGCCACGGCGCGGCGATGAATTTTGTCGAACAGTCTTTCGCGCTGCTCTGCCGCCAATTGCTTCGAGTCGTTAACCCCCGGCACGTATTGCTCGGGGGCGAAAATCACCGCTGCAGCCACTACCGGCCCGGCCATCGGACCGACTCCCGCTTCGTCCACGCCGGCGATCGCAAGGGCGCCGGCTCCCCATAATTTGCGCTCGAACCGCAGCGTCGGATGTCCCACCGCCCCCCTCCTCTTATGAGATGCGAGCCTAGTCAGGAGATCAGAGCAGAAACCGCGGCGCCGTGCATCTTTAGCCGGCGGCCCGATGCGGCAATTGGCGCACAACCGGCGCGGGCGGCGGTCAAGGGTTGAGGGGCGACGATTGCGGCCCAACTGGTCGCGATCGCGATTTTCCTGTGGACAAAACCGAGAAGAATGGGGCGCGGGCGATGTTTCACGTGAAACATCGACGGGGACGGCCGCAACCAGGAGTTGCCGGCGCCCGGCTTCTCCCGAATTATTGAGCTACCGCTGATTTAAGCTTGATTTCGCGAGATGACCCCCGCGCACAAACTGGTCGTGCTCGACGGCTTCGCGCTCAACCCCGGCGACCTCGATTGGGGGCCGCTTACCGCCGTGGGCCCGTTGCAGGTGTACGAACGCACGCCGCTTGATCAAATCGTTGCGCGCGCCGCTGACGCCGATATTGTGCTGACCAACAAGACCCCGCTGCGCGGTGCGACGCTCGCGCAACTGCCGGCGCTGCGCTATATCGGGGTGCTCGCGACCGGCTACGACGTGGTGGACCTCGCGGCGGCGCGCGCGCAGGCGATCGTCGTCACCAACGTCCCCAGCTACGGCACCGACTCGGTCGCCCAGTTCACCTTCGCCCTGCTGCTCGAGCTTTGCCAGCGGGTGGCGATGCATGCCGACGCCGTTCGCGCTGGGGAATGGTCACGGGCGCCGGACTTCTGCTTCTGGCGGACGCCGCTGGTTGAGCTGGCCGGTAAAACCCTCGGCATCGTTGGTTTGGGGCGAATTGGGCGACGCGTCGGCGCGATTGCGGCGGCGTTCGGGATGCGCGTCATCGCGTCGAGCGGTCGGCGCGCCGATCCCCCTGAATGGCCGGGTTTTCGCTGGGTTAGCGTCGATGAGCTGTTTCACGAAAGCGACGTTATCAGTCTGCACTGCCCGCTGACCCCGGCGACGCGCGGGTTGATCAATGCCGGCGCCCTCGCCCTGATGAAGCCGACGGCAATCCTGCTCAATGTCGCGCGGGGTCCGCTCATCGTCGAGCAGGACCTGGCCGCGGCGCTCAATTCAGGGCGGTTGGCGGGAGCGGCCGTCGATGTGCTTTCGGCGGAGCCGCCACCCGCCGACAATCCGCTGCTGAGCGCGCGGAACTGTCTCGTGACGCCTCATATGGCGTGGGCGACGCGTGAAGCCCGCGCCCGCCTGCTGGCCACCGCGATTGCCAACGTCCGCGCCTTCGTCTCGGGCCATCCAATCAACGTGATTGGCTGAATGGGGCCGGCGGCAATCAGCGCGACAGCGCCGAGGGCGGCTGCCGGGAGCGCTCAGGCGAGGCGTTTGAGGCGCGCCCGTCGAAGCATCTCGGCGACCTCTTCGGGGTTGGGAATGTCGCTCAGGCGGATGAGGAATTCGGCGCTGGCGGCCGAGGCGACGGCGACATCGCCGAGTCCGAGCAGCCGTTGAAAAAACGACTGGTCGACCTCGATCGAACGAACATCGGCGAGTTCCATCTCGCGGCGGCGATTGGCGAAGGTGCCGCGGCGCTCGATTAAACGGTCGGAGGTCAGGCTCCAGGAGGTTGAGCGGCGCGCCAGCGCGGCCATCCCGAAGACCACGACGGCGAGCAGCACCAGGGCGAGGCCGACGCGGTTGTCCAGGTGCGGGACGCCGAGGCAGTAAGCGCCACCGAGGAACAGGGCGAAGGCGACGAGGAGCTCACGCGTGAAGTGCCACCAGGAGGGCAGGATGCGGCTGAGGGCGTATTCGCGCACTTCGGCGGGACGCGGCTGCATCACGCGCGTGCCGCATCGCGAGCAGAAGGTCGCGCCCTGGGCCAGGTCAGCGCCGCATTGTCCGCATCGCATGGTGGGTCCTCAAATCCGGATTGGCAGAGGCCTGGACTCTCAACGAAGGGCTAGCATTTGCTGAAGCGGTGGGCTTCGTCAACCGCCGGGCGGCGCGGCGCTCGGAGTTGCGGCGAGAGGGGCGAAATCTCGCCTTGAAAAATCGGCTTTGGGTGATACGATGCTTGTCATGGGCTGATGGCCCATTTTTTATTGGCAGCCAGCGCTCACCGCGAGGCAGCGAATCGAGTTGGCGTTCGGCGAGGGGCCGGGGCTAAGCGCCGTGATGGTTGTGCAGGTTAATGCTGTTGCGCGAAAGGTCGCGGAACTGATCGAGCCGCATATCGAGCGGCAGGGCTTTGAGTTGATCGGGGTCGAATTTCGCCGCGGGACGCGGCAATCGCTGTTGCGGCTCCTGGTCGATCGACCCGCCGGCGGCATTTCGCTGGATGACCTCGAGCAACTGAGTCCGCTGGTCGGGGACCTGCTGGATGTGTATGACCCGATTGAAGGTCGCTACACGCTCGAGATGGCGTCGCCGGGAATTAATCGGCCGTTGATGAGACTGAAAGACTTCAAGGAGTACGTCGGACGGCGAATCAAGGTGCGCACGCGCGAGGCGCATGCCGGACGCAAGAACTTCATCGGCGTGCTGGCTTCAGTGACGGCCGAGGGCATTGAATTGGATGATGACGTGAGCGGGGCGCGCGAGGTGATCGGCTTTGGTGAAATCCAGGGCGCGAACTATGAGCATCAGTTCGACTGATCGGCGCGGGCGACACCAGGCACGAGATGGGTGGCAGACCCCGCAGGAGGCGACATGGCGGTTGATCTGAACCGCGTTATCGAGCAGGTCTCGAAGGAAAAAGGCATCGACAAGTCGATCGTAATCAGCGCGGTCGAGGAGATGATGCATTCGGCGGCGCGGCGCACCTTCGGCGCCGACCGCAATATCGAGTCGCGCTTCAACACCGAGCTGGGCGAAATCGAGTTGTTCGAGGTCAAGACCGTGGTCGAGCAGGTGACCAACCCGGCCGCCGAAGTGGACCTCGAGCTGGCGCATGAGAAATATGATCCGGACGCGCAGCTCGGCGACGAGATTCTTATCAAGCTGGACACGGCGACGATGGGTCGGATCGCCGCGCAGGCGGCGAAGCAGAATCTGATCCAGCACATTCGCGACGCCGAACGACGGCAGATTTACGGCGAATTCAAGGATCGCAAGGGCGAGATCATTTCCGGGATCGTGCAGCGCTTCGAGCGCAAGAACATGATTGTGAATCTCGGGCGGACCGAGGCGATTCTGCCGGAAAAGGAGCAGATTCCGCACGAGCGCTACCGCCAGGGTGATCGCATCCGGGCGCTGATTCTGGACGTGGATCTTTCGGAAAAAGGGCTTTCGATCGTGCTCTCGCGGACGGCGAACCTGTTTCTTATCAAGTTGTTCGAGCAGGAAGTGCCGGAGATGTACGAGGGCATCGTGGAAATTCGCCAGTGCGCGCGCGAGCCCGGCGGGCGCGCCAAGGTCGCCGTCTATTCAAAGGACGCCGACGTCGATCCGGTCGGCGCCTGTGTCGGCATGAAGGGCACGCGCGTGCAGGCGGTGGTGCAGGAGTTGCGCGGCGAGAAAATCGATATCGTGCCGTGGACCGACGACCAGGCCGAGCTGGTGTGTCGCGCGCTCGCCCCGGCCAAGGTCTCGAAGGTGATTATCGACGAGGACGAGCACGCGATGGAGGTGATCGTGCCGGACGACCAGCTTTCCTTGGCGATCGGCAAACGCGGGCAGAACGTGCGCCTGGCCCATCGTCTGGCCGGCTGGAAACTCGATGTGCGCAGCGAGGCCGAAGCCGAAGAGGAGGCGCGGGCGGCGCGCGCGTCACTCAACGCCATTCCGGGAATCGGCGATATCAATGCCGAGCTGCTCTATCAGTGGGGTTTTCGTTCGGCCGAGCAGTTGGCGGAAGCCAATGAGGACAATTTCGAAGTCGAAGGTATCACTCCCGAGCGGGCCCGCCAGGTGATCCACGCGGCGCGCGAATGGGTGGCGCGCCGGCGCATGGAAGAGGAAAGAGCGGCGATGGCCGCGTCGGCCGCACCCGACGGTGCGACGGAGACGCCCGCGGATGGAACGGCGAGCGAAACCGCGATCGAGGACGGCGCTGCCGCCGTCGAGCAAAGCGCTGATGTCGAAGCGAAATCATAATGCGGTGCGCACCTGCCTCGGCTGCGCGGAGCGCGACCTCAAGCGCGCCATGGTGCGCGTTGCGCTGGTCGGTGGCGTCGCCACGGTCGACGCCGCGCAGCGGCACGCCGGGCGCGGCGGCTATCTGCATCGCAGTCTGCCTTGTCTCGAGCGCTTCGAACGCCATAGGCTGAAGCCGTTCCGCTCGCTCAAGAGTCCCGTCGGGATGGCGGAACGCAGACGTATCACGGAAACGATAAAGGCCGGATGGCTCGGCACAGTCCGCGGAGATAAAATAATCGTCAATGGCGCGTAAGCGAATAAAAACCCTTGCCAACGAATGGGGTGTATCGGTCGAGGACGTACTGGCGAGCTGCAGCCGCCTGGAGTTGCCGCACGCGCAATCCGAGTCCGCCCTGCTGTCGCGCGAAGAAGCCGACCGCGTCAAGAGCGACCTCGACGCCCGGGCCCATCGGGTGAATGCCTTGCGGCGCGAGACGCTGGTCGAAACCAGCGCGGGGACGGTGCTGGAGAAGCGTCTGAACGCGACCGTGATGCGCCGGCGTCATACCGAGCCGACGCCGTCAGCGCCGACCGAGAATGCGCCGGCGTTTCAGTTCGAGGCGGAAGCGCCGTCGAGTCCGAGCGAAAGTTTTGTCGCGCCGCTGTTCGACGAACCGCTGCAGGTCGCGCCGGAACTGCCCGAGGTGCATCTGCCGGAGCCGCCGCCGGTCGCGCTGTTGAACGTCGAGACGCCGGCGGAAACGTCGACGCCCGCTGAGGTCGCGCCCGCCCCGGCGCCGAATGATCGTCCGGAGGCCAGCAATGGCGCGGCGGTGCGCGCCGACGCCGAGATGAGCGCGCCGACGCACCCGTCGGACCGCGCCGAGGAGCGTCAGGAGACCGCGGCCGAAGTTGCGCCGTCAGCGCCGCCGTCCGCGCCCGAGCCGGCGCCGTCATCAGCCGCGGCGGCCGCGCCGCAACCGGCGGAAGCGAAGCCGGCGAGCGCCGTGAAGCCGCCGGCCGAGCCGCAGCGTGTGGAGCTGCCGCCGCGCCCGCAACCGCCGCGAACGACGACGTCGCCGCGCGCGCCCCTTACACCTGCGGGCGCGAATCGCACCGGCGCGATCGGAGCTGCCGGACCGGGCCGCGACCAGCCGCGGCCGCCGTTCGAGCCGGGACGCACGATCAATCTCACCGGACGGACCCATCCTTCGGCGCCGACCCTCGACGACGGTCAGGCGGGGCCGAAAGTGCTTGGCAAGATCGATTTGCGGAAGCCCGCGCCCAAGGCGGCGCCGACCGGAGCGCGTCCGGCCGGCGTGCCCCGGCCCGGGATGCCGCCGCGACCAGGCGGGCCGCAGCGGCCCGGGATGCCGCCGCGGCCGGGTGAGCGTCGGTTCGGCGCGCCGCCGCCGAGTCTCGAGGCGTTTGCGCCGCCGCCGGCGGACAGCGGGAAGCCGGGCGCGCGGCCGGTCAAGAAGAAGAAAGTCATCAAGAAGGGCGCGCCCGATATTGCCGCCGAGCGCGAGATGCGCGGACTGCGGGTGCCGCGCAAGAAGCGCGCGCTGCCCGGCAAGGAGCTGCGCAAGACCGAGATCACCACGCCCAAAGCCTCGAAGCGCGTGGTGCGGATTACCGAGGGCGTGACGGTGGCCGACCTGGCGCGCAACATGGGCGTAAAGGCGGCCGAAATCATCAAGCAACTGATGGGGCTCGGCGTGATGTCCACGCTGAACCAGGTGCTGGACGTCGACACCGCGACGCTGGTGGCCGGCGAGTTCGGCTACAGCGTCGAAAACGTCGCCTTCGATGCGGAATCGGCCATCGAGGAGGAAGCCGAGGCGGCGCCTGGCGAAGCGCTGCCGCGTCCGCCGGTGGTGACCGTGATGGGCCACGTCGATCACGGCAAAACCTCGCTGCTCGACGCCATTCGGCATACCAACGTGACGGAACGGGAGTTCGGCGGAATCACGCAGCATATCGGCGCGTACATGGTCGAAGTGCACGGCCGGCGCATCAGCTTCGTCGATACGCCGGGGCACGAGGCGTTCACCGCGATGCGTGCGCGCGGCGCCAAGGTGACCGATATCGTCATCCTGGTGGTGGCCGCCGACGAGGGCGTGATGCCGCAGACGGTCGAAGCGCTGAATCACGCCAAGGCCGCGGGGGTGCCGATTATCGTCGCGATCAACAAGGTGGATCGGCCCGAAGCGAATATCGACCGGGTCAAGCAGCAGCTCACCGAACGCGGCCTGATTCCCGAAGACTACGGCGGCGACACGATCGTCGTGCCGGTATCGGCGCGCACCGGCGAAGGGATCGAGCGGCTGCTCGAGATGATCATGCTGCAGGCCGACGTGATGGAGCTCAAGGCGAACCCGAACCGCGCGGCGCGCGGCGCGGTGATCGAGTCGCAGATCGATCGCGGGCGCGGGCCGGTGGCCACGGTGCTAATCCAGGAGGGCACGCTGCATACCGGCGACGCCTTCGTCTGCGGCACCTCCTACGGGCGCGTGCGCGCGATGCAGAACCATCTGGGCGAGCGCGTCACCGAAGCGGGTCCGTCGACGCCGGTCGAGGTGTTCGGACTGTCGGGCGTGCCGGAGCCGGGAACGGCGTTCGTGGCCGTGGCAGAAGAATCGAAGGCGCGGCAGGTGGCGGAGTTCCGGCGCTCGCGGCTGCGCGAGGGCGCGCTGCAGCGCACCAGCCGGGTCTCGCTCGAAGAGCTGAGCGAAAAGATGCTCGCCGGCGAAGTCAAGGAGCTGCGGATCATCATCAAGGGCGACGTCAACGGCTCGGTCGAAGCGCTGGCGGATTCGCTGGTGCGGCTGTCGACCGGCGAAGTGAAGCTCGAGATCATCCATAAATCGGTCGGCGCGATTTCGGAGACCGACGTCACGCTGGCGTCGGCGTCGAAGGCGATCATTATCGGCTTCAATGTGCGGCCGGAACCGAAAGCCGCGCAACTGGCCGAAAAGGAAGGCGTGGATATCCGCCTCTACACCATCATCTACGAAGTGATCAACGACATCCGGGAGGCGATGGAAGGGCTGCTCGCGCCGACGTATCGCGAAAAAGCGCTCGGCCGCGCCGAGATTCGGCAGACCTTCGTGGTCGGCGGCCTCACGGTGGGCGGCGCGATGGTGCTCGACGGCAAGGTGCAACGGAGCGCGCGGGCGCGCCTGGTGCGCGACGGCCGCGTGGTCTGGGAGGGCAAGATCGCCTCCCTCAAGCGCTTCAAGGACGACGCCCGCGAAGTGCTTGCCGGCTACGAGTGCGGCATCGGGCTCGAGAGCTTCAACGACCTGAAACCGGGCGACATTATCGAGGACTTCGAGATGGAGACCGTGCTGCGCAAGCTCGAGCCGGCGCGGATCGAAGCGACGCGGGGCGCGCCGGCGCAGCCGCAGCCCTAAGGCGGCGGCGCAGGCATTCGGCGATTTCCCGCTCGGTGCGAGACGAGACAGGCCGATGGTCGTCGGGGTGTTGCGGCTGACGCTTTTTCTGCCGGAGAACCATTCGCTGAAGGGCAAACGCCAGGTGCTGCGCGCGATCAAGGATCGGGTGCGGAACAAATTCAATGTCTCGATCGTCGAGTCGGCGGGCCACGAGATGTGGCAGCGGGCCGAACTGGGCATCTGCCAGGCCGGCACCGATCGCGATTTCGTCGATGCCGCGCTGCGCGAGGTGGTGCGCTTTATCGAAGGATTGGGGCTCGCGCCGCTCGGCGAAGAGGTGCTCGAGATCGTCAATTACTAGACGCGGCGGAGCGGCGTCGGGAGCCCTGACGACGCGTTGCGCGTTCGCCCCGTAAGCAATTGGCGGCGCTTGGGCTCTGAGATTAGCGGCGGTTAAAATCAAAATCATGGCTGAGGGTGATGGCAGGCGGCCCGAACGGGTGGCGGAGATGGTTTTACGCGAACTGTCCGAGATGCTGGTGCATGACCTGCGCGACCCGCGTCTGCGCGGCGTCTCGCTGACGCGGGTGCGGATGAGCGACGACCTGCGGCACGGGCGGGTCTTTTTTTCCCATCTCGAGGGGCGCGCGCAGGCTGGCGAAGCGATCAAGGGCTTTCAGAGCGCGAGCGGGTTTATCCGCCGTGAGATTGGGCACGCGCTCGCGCTGCGCTACACGCCGGACTTCATCTTCGAGTTTGATCCGGGACCGGAAAGCGCGGCGCGGGTCGAGCGGCTGTTGCGCGAGAGCCGGACCAAGACCGGGGCGGGCTGACGCCGGTCACGCAAACCCGCAGCAGACCTCGCAGGAGCGGAGTCGAGGCCGCAATGGACGGCGTTATCGTGGTGGACAAGCCCGCGGGCGTGAGCTCGGCCGAGGTGGTGCGGAAGATTCGGAAACGTCTCGGGTCGCGGTCCAAGGTCGGGCATCTGGGGACGCTCGATCCGTTCGCGACGGGGGTGCTGCCGATCCTCGTGGGCGAGGGCACGAAGCTCGCCCCTTTCCTGCAGGAAGGCGAAAAACTCTACAGCGGGTTAATCGCGCTGGGGGCGGAGACGGACACGCTCGATCCGACCGGCGCGGTGACGCGCGAGGCGCCGGTGCCCGGGATCGACGCGGAACTGCTGGCGGCGGCGGCGCGCCGCTTCACCGGTTCGATTGAGCAGACGCCGCCGGCATTTTCGGCGATCAAGCGCGACGGCGTGCGTTCCTATCGCCTCGCGCGGCGCGGGATCGAGGCGCCGCCGCATCCGCCGCGCACGGTGCGGATCAATCAGCTCGAGCTGGCCGTGGCCGACGGGCGATCGCTGCGTTTTCGAGTGAGCTGCGGACCCGGGATGTACGTGCGGGCGCTCGCGCGGGATCTCGGTCTCGCGCTCGGCACCGTGGCGCATCTGGCGGAGTTGCGGCGCGAGCGCAATGGCAGCTTTACGCTCGATGCGGCGGCGCCGCTGGAGCGGGTGCTGCAGGTGCTTGAAGGCGGCGCGCCCGCGCCGCTAATCCCGCTGCGCGAGGCGCTGTCGGCGCTGCCGGAGGTGGAGGTGGACCAGGGCGTGGCGGCGCGCTTGCGGCATGGCGATGCGCGCGCGCTGGACGGTATCGCGGTGCCGGCGGCGCGCTTCAAGGTGGTCGCCGGCGGTCGCTTGATCGCGGTGGCCGGCGCCGTCTCGCGGCTGACGTCGCATCTCGAGCGCATTTTCCTCGACGGCTGAGTCGGCGGCTCCGCGCCGTAGCGCGCGGCGACCCTGGCTGGCGTCATCGGGGTGCCGAAGCCGGGGTAAGCGGCGCGGTCGCGCTGGCGCTGAGTCGGGCAAGTGGCGGCATGGGGTGATCGGCGCTTGCGGCGCGGCGCCGGATCGCCTTAGGTTGTGCCATCAAGGGGCGCTGGATAGAATCACCTGAACCCAAGCAGACCATGGCCGCCAATCGAGACCGCCTCGCGCTGATCGAGGACATTTCGGCGATTAGCGGCGATCCTTCGGCCGACCTGCGTCAGACTCTCGACCGCGTCGTCACCACGATCGCTGCCCGCATGGAGGTCGAGGTTTGTTCGATCTACCTGTTCGATCCGCAGCGCGAACGGCTGGTGCTGCGCGCGACGGTGGGCCTCAATCGCGAATCGGTCGGCCGCGTGTCGATCCGCGTCAACGAAGGTCTGGTGGGTCTGGTGATCGAGCGGGGCGAGCCGGTGGTCGTCGAAGACGCGATGAGCCATCCGCGGTACAAGTATTTCCCGGAAACCGGCGAGGAGCGCTATCACACGCTGCTCGCGGTGCCGATCGCCGAGACGCGGCAGAAACCGCTTGGCGTGCTGACGGTGCAGACGCTGCGGCGACGCAAGTTCGGCACGGTGGCGATCCGCCTGTTGCGGACGGCGGCGGCGCAGTTGGCGGCGATCATGTCGCAGTTTCAACTGCGCGAGACGCTGGCCACCAAGGAGAAGGAGCGCGACGAGTATCGGCGGCGGATGATCGAGGCGAACCGTCAGCTCAAGGGTTACGAGCGGGTGGCGGGGGCGACGCGGGTCGCGCCGCCAATCAAGATGCGCCATCCGCGGCTGGTCGGGTTGCCGGCGGCGCCGGGCTTCGCTCACGGGGTCGCGCACGTTGTCGGCACGTTCCTGAGCACGATTGATCGCAATCTGCGGGCGCGGGATCCGAAGGTCGAGCTTAAACGGTTCGAAGAGGCGCTGGTGCGCTCGCGCGGTGAACTGGCGGCGTTGAAAGCGCGGATGGCGCCGTTGATGGCCGAGAACGACCTGCAGATCTTCGACGCGCATCGGCTGATCCTCGAGGACGAGGAGTTTATCTCGCGGGTGCGCGATACGATCGCGGAGGGATATGCGGCGGAGAGTTCGCTGTTCCGGGTAATCGACGAACTGAGCGCCCAGATGCTGGCCGTGGCCGACGCCTATTTGCGCGAACGCGCCACGGATTTCCGCGACGTCGGCCATCGCGTTTTGCGCCATCTGCGCCAGGAAGAGGGTATCGGATCGTTCAGCCGCAAGACCATCCTGGTGGCGGAGGAGCTGACGCTGTCGCAGATGGCGCTGGTGTCGCATGAGAATCTGGCGGGGATTGCGCTGCAGTCGGGCGGCGTGACCTCGCACGCGGCGATTCTGGCGCGCGCCTTCGAACTGCCGACGATCGTGGGTGTCGAGCGGCTGATGGAGGCGGTTTCGGAAGGCGATGCGCTCGAGCTCGACGGCAACTCCGGGGTGCTCTACATCAATCCGTCAGCGGAGGTCGAGCGCGAGTATCAGTTGCAGCACAAGCGCTACGAGGCCTTCCGCCGCGAACTGATGGCGGGGTTGCAGGCGCCGGCGGAGACCCGCGACGGCCATCGGGTACAGATGCTGGCCAATATCGCGCTGCTGCCGGACGTGCGGCTGGCCCTGCGCTACGGAGCGGAAGGTATCGGGCTCCTGCGCTCGGAATTTTCCTTTCTGACGTACGAGGATTTCCCCGACGAAAACCAGCAGATCGAGCTGTACACGCGGATGCTCGAGGCGGTAGGGGAGCGAACGGTGACGATTCGCACGCTGGATATCGGGGCGGACAAGTATCCGCCATATCTGCGCGTGCCGCGTGAGGAGAATCCGTTTCTCGGCTGGCGATCGATTCGGATCTCACTGGAATTGGCGGGGATCTTCAAGGTGCAGTTGCGCGCCATCCTGCGCGCCGCGGCCCATCGCAAGGTGCGCGTGTTGTTTCCGATGATTTCGAGTCTCGAGGAACTGCATCGCGCGCGCGAACTTCTGCTCGAAGCCCAGGCCGAGTTGTTCAAGGAGGGGCTCGAGCACAATCCGGCGATCGAGGTGGGAATCATGGTCGAGGTGCCGTCGGCGGTCTGGCTGGCGCCGCGGCTTATCCGCGAGGTGGATTTCTTTTCGATCGGCACCAACGACCTGGTGCAGTATCTGCTCGCGGCCGATCGCAATAATCCCAAGGTGGCGCATCTTTACGAGCCGCTCCATCCGGCGGTGTTGTCGGCGATTGCGGAAGTGGTCAACGTGGCGCGGGGCGCCGGCAAGGAAGTCTGTCTGTGCGGGGAGATGGCCAGCGATCCGCTGGCGACGCTGCTGCTGGTGGGGATGGGACTCGATCAACTGAGCTTGAGTCCGCTGTTCATTCCGGTGGTCCGAAAATTGGTTCAGGAGTCGAGCTATCAGACGGCGCGGCATATCGCGCACGATGTATCGCAACTCTCAAGCGTAAAGGACATCAAAGGATATCTCATAGAGCGATATCGCGACCTGGGCCTGATTTCGCTTATCGAGATGTATCGTTAATCGGCAATTCATGCGCCGACGATTTATTACACAGGGGGCCCTTAATTTTTTCTGACCGTTCGGTTAGAGATATTGCGAGGCTTCGAAGGCCCGAGCAGCAAAAGGAAGATTCATGATTCTGGCGTTTACTATCCTGAGCCTGGTTCTGATCGGTTGCGGAACTCTGCTCTGGTTCATGATCGGTCACGAACGTTATACCCATCGCGACAGCAAGCGACCGTTGCAATTGACGGGGCCGGCATCGGCGGCGGGCAGCGATGCGCTGCGGGCCGAACCGTGCCGGACGGTCCGCGTGTATTTCATCAAGCCCTCGCGTTACGACGAAGAGGGCTATGTTCAATTCTTTCGCTACGGCGTGCAGCCGAATAACACGCTGACGGTGCTGAAGGCGCTTAACGATACGCTCAATCAGCAACGCGGCGCCGAGCGCAACGTGGTGCTCGAGACGGTCATCTGGGACGAGTTGTGCGACGGCGTGGTGACGCCGGAGACGATCGTCGCGATCAAAGAAAAAGCGATCGAGGACGGGGTGGAATTATTGGTGGGACTGGCGGGAGTGCAGTCGAACCAATATGCGCGCGGTCGTGATTTGGCGCTGCAGTTCGTGGCGAAGCAGATCCCGACCATGATGGGCGGATTTCACGTCAGCGGTTATCCGCAGTCGCGCGAATTCCTGAACAGTTGCGGTATCACGACCATCGTCGGTGAGGCCGAAACGATCTGGGCCGAGCTGATCGAGGATTTTCTGCGCGGTGAACTCAAACTGAACTACGCGGTGGTCGATGGGATTCGCGCCAAGACCGGCCAGGACGACATCATCGTGCCGGTGATAACCGACGCGCAGTTACCGACGATCGATGATCGCTATCTGTCGCGGTTCTTCACGACGACGATGACCACGCTGGATACGTCGCGCGGCTGTCCGTTCACCTGCTCTTACTGCAGCGTGAAGAATGTGATGGGGCGCACGATGCGATCGCGCGAACCGGGGGCGGTGGTCAACTGGGTGCGCGACGCCGCGCGCCATCATGGGATCGAGTCGCTGTTTTTGGTGGACGACGATTTTTTCCGCAGTCCGCGATGGGAAGAAATTCTCACGGGACTGATTGAAGTACGCAAGGAGTTTCCGCGCTTCTCGTTCATGATGCAGGTGGACGTCGATGCGTCGTGCTTCGCGAACCTGGAACCGGGCGAAACCGAGACGGCCAAGCATCGCCGAAGCCGGCGCTTTACGGAGCTCGCGGCGCGGGCGGGCTGTTACCAGGCGTTCGTCGGTATCGAGTCGCTCAATCCGGACAATCTGAATCACGCCACGAAATATCAGAACACCGAAGACCGGCAGCATCGGATGAGCCTCGAAGATGCCAAGCGGCGGGTGCTGCACAAGTACCGCCGAGTCGTCGAAAACTGGCATCGGGTGGGCGTGTCAGTGCATGCCGGCTATATGCTGGGATTCCCGTTTGACGGTCCGGACTGCGGGCGGGTCGCGGCGCAGATGCTGCGCAAGATCGGCTTCGACATGGTGTCGTTTTTTATCATGACGCCGCTGCCCGGCACCGAAGATCAGGTGCGATACGCGAAAGAGGGCCAGATAATCGACTGGGACTTCAATAATCTGGACTCGCAGCATGTGACGCTGCGGCACGAGAAGATGGATACCTACACCTGGTATCAGGCGTACCGCGACGCTTTCACCGGCTTCTATTCACTGGGCCGGCTGCTGAGCATGATCCTGTCGGTCGCGAGCGGTCGGGGCCTTTCGGCCGAAGCGCGCCGCGCGCTGTGGCGGCAATGGTCGTATTACTTCTTCAGCTATCGCCAGGGGCGCCATCCGATGGTCGGGGGAGTGTGGCAGATCCGCCGCCGCGACGTGCGCCGGAGCGTGATCACCGACGAAGAGGCGCGCCGCCAGTATCTCGGCGGGCTGCGTTTCGATGCGATCCTGCGCGGTGAAGGCAACGATCAGTTCGCGGCTGCTCCGGCGTGAGGATGGCGATTTCACCGCGCAGGTCGGCTCAGCGCAGCGTTAGGACGTGCGGCGTTTGACCGTGCTGGCCGCGGTGGCGCATCCGCCCAACTGGATGGTCTCGGGCACGGCAAGCTGGCCGCTCGAGTTGGTGTAGCCGAAGGCCTGGCAGAGAACCTGCGCCTGCGCGTTGACGCCGGCGAACTGCACCGGGAAGAGCGGGGCGAGCTTGCCCTCGCAGGCGGCGACGTTCAGATTGTACTCGACCTGCGCCTGGGCGTTGCAGGATTGCTCGGCCTGCATGGTCAGGACCGGCGCGGAGTTAACCAGGATTTGCTGACCACCGATGCTGATGGGCCAGGTGATGCCGGCGTTTTGGGTGGCGCATCCGAGCGACAGCAGCGTCAGGCAGAGCAGCGACGCGATAGTCAATTTGGCAAGAGCTGTATTCATTTCAGTTCCTTCTTCTGCTCCGGCGTTACCGGCGAAGCATCTTTCGCCATCACGAGGCCGCCGCCGGCGAGCGCGCCCACCGCGGCGAGATACTGATTGACCCCGAGACGGCCGGTGAGAAAGAGCACGGTGATCGCGATGAGGGCGATACCGGCGCAACTGGTCTTGAGGTCACTCAACAGCGAAGCAAGTGCTTTCATATGCCGAGTCAGGCGGTGACCGCGGCAAGGTCCGCGAGCAGCGCCTTCAGATCGAGTCCGCTCGGCGCGCGACCGTTGTCCTCGATCCAGTCCGTCGGCACGGTGACGTAAAGCTCGTCACAGAACTGCGCGAGGGCCGGCCAGGTGAGCCAATAGTTGTCCGCGCCCCAGGTATCGATATTGATACCGACCGCCGGCGCACCCTTGAGGTCGCGGGCAATGCCGTTGATCGCATGCCCGCCTGCGACAGCGTCCGAGGTGACGTCCCAGACGTTGGTGTTCATCCACGCTCCGGGGAATTCGACGCCGATGAGCAGCTCGCCGAAGAGATCGAGCGCGACCCTGACCTCCGTCTCGTTTTTGGCATCGACGGCGGCGAAGGCGCCGATTTTGTGCACCTTGCCGGAGGCGTCAACGAGTCCGGTGGTGCGCAGGAACTTGAGCCCGTCGAGCATCACGGTGCCGTTGTCGGTCTGATCATTGAGCTGGCTGCGCGGGATACCGAGGTAGGCGCAGTACGCATTGAGTACCGCATCGGTGGTGAATTCAACCTTGCGACCGGCGTTGGCGTTCCAGGTGATGAAGGCATGCGCGGCCATCGCCCAGAAGCAATCGCCGTACTGGTCGTTGCCGAGCATCCCGAGCGCGAGGTGATCCTTGCGCACGGCCGCACCCCAGTCGACGCCATCGGGACGCGGCGGGGGCAGACGGCGCAGATAGTTGCTGATACGCAGCGTGCGGAAGTCGCGACGGGCGGGACGTTTGCCGAGTTTTCCTGCAATCATGCTTTATTGCCTCTCACATTCATAAGGTTGCGGATTTGGTTCGAGAATCGAGGACGCGGGCGGCGGACCGAAAGAACAACTGCGGCGGCCGTTCCAGTTCTGGCCCATCGGCGAGACTTCGGACTCGAGATGGGTCGCGACAATCTCGGGGATGAGGTGTCGGCGGCGCCGGGGCCATCGGAGTGCAAACAGCATGTCCGAGCGGGCGGCTGACTGGTGATATTGCGGATAGTCAGTCACGCCCGAGCCGACCGGGTTCCACATCTGGAAGAAACCGATCGGGACATAGCCGCTGCCGTCGGGATCAAGCCGCGCCACGCGCACGCCGAGCGGAAAGGCGTCGGCGCGGACGAAGATCTGGTTCTGATGCTGCGGCGCCGGCAGCGCCGCATAACGCAGATAGTCATCGAACGACGTGCACATCATGCGGTCGATGCCGTAGATACACGCGGGGTCGGGATCGACCTTGTGCAGCAGTTCGCGAGTGCGCGGCGGCAGGACGATATCGGCGTCGAGATGGACGTACCAATCGTCGCGGTCCGGGGGGCGCTCCTGCATCAACTGACGCAGGCCGTGGTTGATGCCGGCCGCCTTGTTGAAGGCGAGCAGATCCACCCCCGATGCGCCCGCATAAAAGGCACTGGTGACTTCGCACCGGATATGGAAGTGCTCGCAGACGCGACGGGTACGGAAATCGCGCGGGCTGGTGACGACGACGAGCCGGTCGAAGACGTGACGATTTTCCCGCAGGGTCCAGACGAGGATATCGCCGTAATCGACTGAGACTATGACAGCGCTGATTTTCATCGGCTTAGCGGTGAAACGAGAAGAGCATGGTGGGAGTGGAGGAGGCGGTGGGAGCGGGCGTCGCGCCATTCGGGCGGATCCATCCGGTGTACGCCTGATGGTTGGCGCCGGTGACGCTCGTGCCGAGAAAGAAATTGATCATGGTATTTGCCGAGTTCTGGTAACCGCCGTTGACGAAATGCGTCTGGTCAGTCGTGGTGAAGTCAGTGCAGGGCCACGACAGGCCTTCACTGTTGGGCGTCGTGCCGTTGGCCCATTGATAGCCGCCCCACGAGAGTGCCGGAACGACGCTGTAGGCAAGATTGCCGGCCTCGCTGTCTTGCGGACCGTTGTTGTCGGCCTGGCGAATCTGCGCCTGAATCAGGAACTGGACGGTAAAGCCGTCTTCGTAGGCATAGGGTTCGGGATTGAGCGTGCCCGCCGCCGCGCATCCGCCGTAGGCGCGCGAATACAGGTAGGCGATCTTCAGATGCGGCCACTGCTGAAAAAGCTCGCGCAGGACGATGCCGGTCTGTTGTTCCCCATAGCAGGCAGCGACGGTGGCCTCGTCACCGGCCTGGCACGGCGTATGGGACAACGAGGACATCGAGGAAAAGCCCGCGGACGGTGAACCGGCGGCAGCTTCGATCGTGACCGCCTCAATCTGGTTGGCGACCAGCCCCTCGTTGGGCAGAACGGTATTTACGCAGTTGTACCAATAGGGAGCGGTGGTTTGAGAGTTGATACCTATCTGCGCCGCCCATTTATCCATCGTGGCCGAGGGCTGCGCACAATCGGCAAAGTAGACCGTCGGCGCGATGGTGGGCGTCGCGCCCTGCTGATCCTGGTAGAGCGTATAGTCGGCGGTGCCGGTCGCGCAGGCTGAGGGAGTCGGCGCGACCAGACCGTTGGCATGGTTCGGTCCGGTGCAGGTCTGTTGGATCGAAACCGAGAAGCCGATATGGGCGACGCCGATTTTGCCGGCTCCGCCCTCGGCGCAGGAGCCGCTCGGCGGGTTGCCGTTCTGACATAAGGGGACGACCGCCGCAGCGGCGCTTTTAAGTTTGGCGTCGTGCGGCGCGGAAGCGGTGGCCAGCACATTCGTGCCCTGGTACAGCCCCATCTCGAAGCCGGGAGTGAAGGCGGGATTTGGGGTGTAAAAGGCGGCAGGCGAATCGATCAGCGCCGCCACCCATCCCTGGGCCGAGGTGAGCGGTCCTGAGGCGGCGCGAAGCGGCAGAACCACGGCGACGACGAGCAGCGCGGTCAGCAGTCCGCGTCGGAGCCATCGCAGGGCGAACTTCGAATGACGTGGCCGCGCGCGGTGCGCGGAGCTGAGTCGCGGGTCGGCGCAGCGGAATCCGGAGAGTTCCATTGGTCGGGTATCCTTGGACGCAGTCGCGGCCGCGAACTGCTCAGTAGGTTTCGAGCGTGGAGCAGCGGACCAGACTGCCGGAGGCGCAGGTACCGCCGTTACAGGTGATCTTCAGGTCGAGCAGATCAGTGCCGGCGGCCGAGCTGGTGTAGGTATCGATGGTGTCGCACACCGGCGCCGTGGTGTTGCTCAGGGTGACGTTGGGCTCGCCCGACGGAACGGTGCCGTTCGCCCGCAGAACGACGGACCAATTGACGGCGCTGCCGGAAGCGACCGTCGAGACGCAACACAGATTGCTGAAGACGTGATTGGCCGGCACCGGACCGTTGTTGACGTTGGCCTCGGTGGCGCTGGAGAGCGGGCCCTGGAGATTGAAGTAAGCCGAGCCGCCGCTGGTGGTCGGCGCCGCGCTCGCGCCCTGAGACCCATAATCGACCTGAGTCCGAACGTTTTCGCCGACCGGATAGAGCATGATTTGATACGCGCCCGGTCCAGAATTGGTGGCGAGAACCTTGCCGATTTTCTGCGACTGGAGCAGCGCGCCGGCGTTGGCGCCCGCGTCGTGACAATCCCCCGGGACGCTGGCGCTGATCCCGACAAAATCGCCCGCCGTGGTGGAATTATCGAAGACGCAGGTCGCCAGACCAGTCAGTTGGATAGTGGCGGCGCCGCTCTTGCCGGCGCCCGCGACGGTAATCCCGACCATCCCGGCTGAATCCGTGGTCGCCGCGATAATTGCATTACCGGACTGAATCTTGGTCAGCGTGTTCAGGGTGGTGCCGGTAGTCGGATCGTTGTTGAGGACGACTTGGGGATACTGGGCGAGATCGCACTCGACCATGTGGGCCGAGCCGTCGTAGCACCAGACCGCGTTGGCTTTGGCCAGCGCCCCCTGCATCGGCACGCCGTTCAGACCGGTGACGAGCCAGCTCTGATTCGAACCGGCAACATCGCCGCCGCCGGCCGGAGTATCGGCGATGATTGACCAACTGTTGGGAGCGACGAACTGTATCCAGGTGGCGCGATTGGGCGGCGCCAAAACATAGCTTGAAGCGCCGTTAAGTTTGTCGCCGTTTGCGGCATTCGGCGTGATCGTGACGTTGGCGGAAGTCATCAGGTTGATAATCAGGAAGGAACAGTTCGGCGGCAGCCCGGTGGTGGCGGGCAGATTCTCGATAAAGTTGCCGCCGGTCGAATTGATCGTGATTACCTGATCGGTGCTGCACGAAGCCGTATCCGCGGTGCCTGTTCCGGTAATCGCGCGGGTATGAAGATGCACCTGCTGGGTGGTGGTGACCGCGGAGCCGGCTACGGATGTGGTATCGCCGCCAAGTGCCGGAAGGCGTGCGGCGCTGAGCGTGCCGGCACTGATATTCGACGCGTTGGTCGTATTGATCGTGGCCGACGGGGCGAAGCTTACGCCGTTGGTTTTGGTGCAGGTGAAGGTGCTGGGTGCCGCGAAAGTACAGTCGCCGCCGATCGTCGTTCCGGAAATCGTCGTGCCGCTGCCCGAGTAGTAGCCGAGCTGGCCCGAAGCTCCCGAGTTGACCTTGCCGGAGGCGCCGCCGCCACCGCCGCCGGCGCCGTTGCCCCACGGGGCCGCCATTGCCGACGGAACGCCGAAAATCGCGACGAGGAGCGCGGGCAGAAGAAAGCTCGCCAGCGGGCGATAGGGCGGGGCGGGGCAAGCGCTGGCGCGGCGGAGCAGTGGATTTCGTCGGACCAGCATCGCTTATTGCTCCTCCCAGGTGTAGCAACTGACCGGTGCGCTCCCCTGCGCTTCCGCATCGAGACGTTGATGGATCGCGTCAAGGCCGCGCAGCGGAAAATCCTGGTCGGTCATCAGGACATTGGCGGGAACCGGAAAACCGACGGTCTGGGATGGGGCGGGGCTTGCCGGGTCGCCGGCCGAATCGCCCGGCATCACCATCGCCGCGATACCACCGGCGGTGCCGGCACAGTAAATCGTCCAGCCGTAGCGCGCGCGGTTTGCCGCCAGCAGCTCCGTCGGCGCGGTGTTCGAAATCACCACGGCCGTGCCGGGTTGGCCGGTGGTTGCCTGATTAATCGCATTGCCGGCATAAACCGCTGGCGGAGCGAAGACTGCTACAGCAAGAGTGAAGAGGAGTTTTCTGCGAGCACTCCACGCAAATTGGGCATGGTTCAACATGCCCGACGATTTTTCAGAAATTCGCCGAAGGCATAAGGGTGAAATATTTCAGTAAGCAAAACTGAAGCAGCATCGGCCAAGAAGGCCTTAACGCCAGCATCACAGTCGCGTGATAGGCGGGTAATCGAGCGCAATTACCGTCAGCCAACCATGCGAAGGCCGGAAGGATCGCTCCCGGTGAGACGCCCGAAACCCAACGCGCGGGTGCAGCAGCGATGCGTCGGCTGCGGGATGCTCTATGCAGTCGCCAATATGATGGCGTCGAGCGTCGGGCTGTGTGAGCGATGCAACGGCAAGTCGCCGTTCAGTTGGCGCACGGTCTATGACCGCGAGCGGCGGATTGGCCGAATTCCCGCGAATCTTGCGGGCGAGAGCTGAGCGCTTTCAGCCGAAAGCGGCGGACGAGATTTGCGGCGCGGCTGCGGGCGGTGACGTTCCGCCGGTCTCGTCGATGAGAGCGCAAAAATGACGCGGAACGGCGCCGGCGGCAGTCGCGAGTCACCCGGAGGTGCGGCGAAGCCGGCGCATAACCGGTGCCGGCGGCGGCAAGTCGCGGGCGCGAAGCAGGCTATCGAGTTCGTCGAGCAGGCCGCGATTATCATACAGCGGCAGGGTTTTGGTCGCCGTCAACTCGTGGGAGCGCAACCGCTTCGTGGTCGCGCGCCACAAGCTCATCGCGACCACGTAAGCGCCGAGGGATGCGCCCCAGGCGAAGTATTCAAGGTGATCGACCAGCGCCAAAAGCAGCAGGACATAGGCGAAGTCACGGCCGGTCAACTGCTCGAGATGATCGAGCCAGGCTTTCGCCGCAGGACCGTCCACGCGCCGCGCCCGCTGCCCGGCGACATAAAAAGTGATCATCCCGCCGAGCATCACGGCAATCAGGACGAGATAAGCCGAGCGCGCGCTCGCGCGGTAGCATCCGATCATGATCCCGACGAACAGACAGAGGTGCACGAGATTATCGGTCAGCGTGTCCAGATGAGCGCCGAAGCGGGATTCGGCGAACTTGAGGCGCGCCACTTCACCGTCAACGCCGTCGAGCGTCGTCGAAGCGAGGAAAAGAGCGGCGGCGGCCAGCCGCACGCTATAAGCCGGAATCGCGAAGAGGACGGCGCTCAACAGTCCCACGATCGTCGCCGCGACGGTTACCTGATTGGGCGTGATGGCGGTGCGGGCTATTTCGAGGCTGATCCGCCACGAGAGGCGCCGGTCGATCATCCGGGCGAGGGGAGCGTCCTTCGCCGCGGTCTGACGGGGTAGCTCGCGCGCGAGGCTCAATTCGACGTCGTGCGCCGCGACAGTGCCGTCGAGCGCCGGCGTCGGCACGTCGCACGCGAGGCGGGGCGCGCCCTCGAGGAGCTGCCGGCTCGTGCCGACTTCAACCCGCGTGCAACCGCCGCCCGCCGCAGAACAGCAGCTAACGGCATGGTCCGGATGTGCGCGATGAAGATCGAGCAACCGCTCGAGATGGAACGGCGAGAGGACCGGATTGCCGTGAATCCGCAAGCACAGCGCGTGTGGCCCCATCCGGCGCAGGATCGAATCGAGCGACGCGACGAATTCGATCTCCAAGGCGGCAACGAAAGGGTGAGCCTCCGGAAGCTTTGCTGAAGTGGTGCCGGCGCCGCCAACATAGATGCGCTGCGCACCGACCCGCTGACAGCAGAGGACCAGCCGAACCAGCAGCGAGAGCCCGAAGATTGGCGTCGCGGGACGCGAGGGCATCTCGATCAGGGCCGCATGGAGGCGCTGCGGGATCGCGATCGAAAAAGGCGCGCCGTCGCGACCGCGAACCCTTGGCGGCGCGAAGTGTACGTCGTTTTCAGCATCGGTAACGGCCCCGGCGATGACCACCTTGTCGCGCTTGTCCGGTGAATGCCCCATAAAGGCGAGAGACTGCCGTATAATTCAATCGATATGCAATATGCGTCTGTTTGCAGCGAAGCCGCGCCTGATGCTGCCCGATCAGGTGGCGAGACCGGATCAACTTCACCCACGATGCGCGTGCGACGAGCCGAATGGTAAAATTTCGCGGTAACGGGGCGATATGGCGCGTGCAGGATTTTACGCCGTCGAGTCCGGCAAGATCTCGTTTCGGCGCGACGGCAACTGGTACTCGGACGAAGAGCGGATCGATAACCCGCGGATCGCGTTGTTGTTCAGCCGCAGTATCCGCGTCAATCCGGACGGCAGCTACTACCTGCAGGTGGCCGAAGAGCGCGCGCCGATTACGGTCGAGGATACGCCCTACGTGGTGACTACGGTGGAGGACGGAACCGACGGCGACGACCTGGTGGTCGTCACCAATGATGGGGAGCGCGAGCGGCTCGACCCGACCACGCTCGAAGTGGGGCGCGACGACGTGTTGTATTGCCGGGTGAAAGGGGGAAGGTTTCGCGCCCGCTTTCTGCGCAGCGCCTATTACCATCTGAGCGGCCGTTTCGAGGCGACTGATGACGGGCGGTTTGTGATCCGCATCGGCGGGCGGCGCTTTCCGATTCGGCCGACCCTGTAGCCGCGGGGCTCGGAGTTCCCCTGAAAAGTTGAACGCGCTGACGCTTTGGAGTTGACTTCGGCCCGGGGGATTGGCGTGGCCGCAGTAACTAACCGAATCGTCGAGTGGATCGAGCGGTTCGTGATCGGCTATGCGCCGAATCCGCACGAGCGGCCGTTTCTCGCGCGGACCGCGACGCAGGCGCGCGACGATGTGCGGGTGACGGTTGCGGTGCCGAGCGATCGCGAGGCCGAACACATCTTCGGCGTCCATTTGGCGCATCGCGGGCTGCAGGCGGTCTGGCTCGAGATCACCAACGAAGCGCGGGAGGCGCTGTGGCTGGATCGCGTCTGTCTCGATCCGGATTATTTTACCGCGGCGGAAGCGGCCCGACTCGCGCGCTACGCGATGGGCAAGCGGCTGTTGGCGTTCGGCCTGCTTGGATGGATGTACCTGCCGCTGCTGCCGATCCTGCCGCTGAAGTTGTGGGGTGCGCGGATTGCCAATCGTCGGATGACCGAGGTCTTTCGCGAACTGAGCTTTCCCGGCGGCGCAATCGCCGCGCGGCAGCGGGTCAGCGGCTACGTCTTCACGCCCCTGGACGAGGGCGTCAAGCACGTCAACGTGCGCCTGCTGAACGCCGCAAGGTCGCTCGAGTTCGAGTTTACGATCGCGGTCCCGGGACTTCGCCTGCCGGCGGCGGAAAGCGCTGCCGTCGGCGCAGAGGTCGATGAGGCTGGGCTGCGCCGATGGCTCGAGCGGCAGCCGCGCTGCACCAGCAACGCCGCGGGAACGGTTGAGGGCGATCCACTGAACCTCGTGATTGTCGGCGAGCGGACGCGGCTTGAGGAAGGTTTCCGAAGCTGGGACGAGACCGAGACGTTGACTCCGGCGACGGCGTGGAAGACGGTGCGGGCGTTCGTCCTTGAGTCGCGGTACCGTTACTCGCCGGTGAGCCCGTTATATCTTGACGGACGGCAGCAGGACCTGGCCCTGCAGCGCGCGCGCCTCAGTCTCAACGAGCGGCTCCATCTGCGCCTGTGGGCGACCGGTCTTCGGTTCGGCGGCCAGCCGATATGGATCGGGCAGGTAAGTCGGGATATCGGCGTGCGCTTGACGCTGAAGACGTGGAACCTGACGACCCATCTGATCGATCCCGAGGTGGACGAGGCGCGCGACTATGTCCTCAACTCGTTGCTGGCGGCGCGGCGAGTGGCGCGTCTGGGGCTCATCGCGGGAGTTGATGCGGCCTCTCGCGAGGCGCCGCGCCGCAATCTGACCGGCGATCCATACTTCACCGATGGGCGCCGCGCAGTGCTTGTGCTTTCGGCGATTGAGACCAAAGCGGAACTGCTGGGATGGTCGATGAGTACCGCGGATGAACCGGGCGCGGCGCGCGCCGTGCCGAATGGAGGAGGATGATGGAGCCGGCGCTGCATATTGTGCTGGTGCGGCCGGAGATACCGCAAAACACCGGGTCGATCGCGCGACTGGCGGCGGCGACGCGCGCGCGGCTGCATCTGGTGGGACCGCTCGGCTTCTCGCTCGAGGATCGCTACCTGAAGCGCGCCGGACTGGATTACTGGCCGCTGGTCGACCTGCGCAAGTATCAGGATTGGAACGAGTTTGACGGGTTGTTCGGGAGCTCGCAGGGGCCCAGCTTCAAGTATTTCTCCGCGCGCACCACGAAGACGTACGTCGCGGCGCAGTATCGAGCCGGGGATTTCCTTGTCTTCGGCAGCGAAACCAAGGGGCTCGGACGAGAGTTTATTCAGGAACGGGAGCATGCGGCCTACCGGATCCCGATCTTCGAGCCGGGCGTAAGGAGCTTGAACCTCGCCAATGCAGTATCGATCGTGGTTTACGAGGCGTTGCGGCAGCTCGGGATGCTGTAACCGGCAGCGCGCCGCAATTCGCCTGAATCATCCGGGCATAGCTGGTCGGCGGCTCAGTGATAGCCGGAGGGGTCGCCCGGATAGCGGGGATTACCGTTGATCGACAGGGGAATCGACATGGACTCGACCGGCCGCGCGTAGCGCGGTCGCACCAGCGCCGCAATCAGGCCGATCACCATCAGAGCGAAGCAGGTCTCGGCGAAGGCGTCGCCGATAATCGTGTAAAGCGTGCGTTCCGGACGCCATCGAACGATTTCGGACTCGACGCCGCGGGTGAAAAGAGGGGTGCGAGCGGTGATTTCGCCACTCGGCGCGATTACCGCGCTGATCCCGGTGTTGGCTACCCGAACCATCGGAACCTTGGTTTCAACCGCGCGCATCGACGCCATCGCGAGCAGTTGATAGGGCGCGGAACTCTCGCCATACCAGGCGTCGTTGGTGATATTGACGAGCACGTCAGCGCCGTCCTTGACCGCCTGGCGAGCCAGGTTCGGGAAGATGCTCTCATAGCAGATAAGAACGCCGAGCCTGGCACCCTTGAGCTCGAAAATCGTCTGGGCGCGGCCGGGGAACATATCGCCAAAGCCGGTGACGACGCGATTGACGAAAAAGCCGAAGACGCTGCGGAGCGGAACATACTCGCCGAAAGGCACGAGCTGGATTTTGTCGTACCAGGCGAGCACCTGACCGGTGCCGGAAACCAGATAGGCGCGGTTGTAGAAGCCGACGCGATTATCCTGCACCCCGAGCGCAGGCGCGCCGAAGAGGATCGGATCGCCAAGATGAGCCGCGAACCTGAGCAGACGCTGTCGATAGGCCTCGTCGGCAGCGAATTGGATCGGATAGCGGTCTTCGGGTTGGAAGAAGAACGCCGCGGCGGCCTCGGGCCAGATGATCAGGTCGGCGCCGCGCCTCGCGGCCGTAGCGCTTTGGTCGAGGTAAACCTGAAAACTGGTTTCGAGAAACCGCGGATCCCACTTGAGCGACTGGGGAATATTCCCCTGGACCATCGCGACTTTAAGCGTGCCCGTCGCCGACCTTCGGGCGAGCCGATGGAGACGCAGTGAGCCGAAAAGCTCGGCCCCGACCATCAGGAAGGTGAGGACAGCGAGGCTCCAGGCCTGGAGACGGCGCGACCCTGCCTGCGCGAGAATCAGGAAAACCACGGCGTTGGCCAGCATGATCAGGGCCGAGAGGCCGTAAACCCCGGTGAACTCGACAAATTGGATCAGATCGAGATTCTGATAGGCCGTGTAGCCCAGCAGGTTCCAGGGAAAGCCGATCGGAAAATAGGTGCGAACCCATTCGATCGCCGTCCACGCGATCGGCAGCGTCACCACGATCGGAAGACGCAGGCGCGCTCCGGCATAAACCGCGATCGTAAACGCGCCGGCCGTATAAATTGCGAGGACCCCGGCCAAAAGAAGCATCGGCAGCACCGCCACAGCGAGGCCGATACTGGTGAAGTTGTGCAGCGTGAAAACGATCCAGTAGACCGAGCCGACATAGCAGGTGAAACCCTGCAACCACGAGTAGAGAAAAACCTGACGCGGCTTCAGACCAACCAGCGCATAGAGAAGCGGCACGAAGGCGATCCACGCGAGCAGGCTCAGGTCGAGTTTCGGAAAGGCGGCCGCGAGGGCGAGGCCGCTAAGCAGTGCGAGGGCGACGCGAGTGGCGGTGGTCATAGGTGGTGTTGTCGAGCAGTTAAGGGTAGCTGTCCGGCGCGGTCGGTTCTACGGACCGCCCTCTCGAGTTGGCGAAAGCTGCGCGGAGCCGCGGGAATCGTCCGTGCTCGCCGCCGAACCTTGTCCAATACGGCGGCGGCGCCCAAAGGGAAAAGCCTGTCAGGCCAGCGGGAGAAGATGGTCGAGCGGTAGGACGCCGGCGCAGGGCGGAGCACCGTCGAAACGGTCGTAAAGATCCGCCACGTCGCGCCAGCTCTGCACCAGAGCGACGGCGCCCGCGGGTGGCAGGGGCAGATCGCCGCGAACGCGCCATTCGCGCTCGAAAGTCCAATCGACCGGTGACGGCCGCATCAGATCGAGGCGGACGACGCGCCACATCTCGTCCGGGGGAAGGAGCGCGCGCGCTTCGTTAAGCGGCAGATAGATCACCGGCCGCGCCCCCATCGTGAAGGCGTAACGCCGGTCGAGCGCGATACCGAACGGCTGATAGCGACGGCGGTTAGCGCGCGCCAGCAAACGCCCCAGCTCCGTCGGCGGCGCATCGAACAGACATACCGCGCGATGCCCACCGAGAAGCATCCGGCTCGACCCGCGAACGACGCGCTCGCGCAGAATCGCGACGAGGTTATCGAGCGCATCGGCGGCGCGTGAGGCGCGCGTAAAATGCGCCAGCATCGGCTTTTCGCGGTTGAGGGGGTCAGCGGTGGGCATCGGTGTCTGCAGCCGTGGCGCGGACGGCGCGCGCGCGAGGCTTGCGGCGCGCGCCGCGCCGGTCGGCGTCGGCGAGAGCGGCAAGAAGCTCGCGCTCGCGCGCGAACATCCGCCGCGCTTCCGTCGCGCCGCGTTCATGATCATAACCGAGGAGATGCAGCAGGCCGTGAATCAGCAGCATCCGAAGGCGCAGCGTCAGCGGCAGCCCCATGCTATCTGCCTGCCGGACGGCGGTATCGAGCGAGATGACAATGTCGCCTAGCGGGACGGGAACGCCGTCGGGCCTGAGAGGCTGCGGCACGGCCGGCGGGGACTCGAACTGCGGGAAGGAGAGAACGTCGGTCGCCCGGTCTTTGCCGCGAAACGTGCGATTCAGCTCGCGGATCGCGCGATCGTCGGTAAGGAGCAGCGAAAGCTCGCAGTGCCCGAGGTCGAGCAGCCTGAGCAGGCGGACAGCATCTCGGCGGAGCGCGATTCCATAAGGGCGCCCGCCGCGCGCCTGGCAGGTCAGACTGACGAGCGCGCGCGCGGTCAAGTTTCCGAGGAGTCGGGCAATTCCGCGGCTTGATCGTTACGGCCGAACGATTCGTAAGCTGCGATCACGGCCTGCACCAGGCGATGGCGCACCACGTCGCGCTCGTTGAAATGGATAAACTTGATCCCCGGCGTGTTGGCGAGGACGGTGCGCGCCTCCTTGAGACCGGAAAGCTTGCCGCTCGGCAGATCGATTTGCGTGATATCGCCCGTAATGACCGCCTTCGAACCATAGCCGAGACGGGTCAGAAACATCTTCATCTGTTCCGAGGTGGTGTTCTGCGCCTCGTCGAGAATGATGAAGGAATCGTTGAGCGTGCGCCCGCGCATAAACGCGAGCGGCGCGACTTCGATCGTCCCGCGCTCGAGCATCCGCCGCGCCCGATCGAAATCGACCATGTCGTGGAGCGCGTCGTAGAGCGGACGCAGATATGGGTTGACCTTTTCCGCAAGGTCGCCGGGCAGGAAACCGAGTTTTTCCCCCGCCTCGACCGCAGGACGGCACAGCACCATCCGCGTGACCTGATTCTTCATCAGGGCGGCAAGCGCCATCGCCATCGCGAGGTAGGTTTTGCCGGTGCCGGCGGGACCGATCCCAAAGACGATATCGTGCGTGCGAATCGCGTCAATATAGATTTTCTGATTGAGGCTCTTCGGCGAGATAACGCGCTTATGCGCCGAGACGTAAACCGTGTCGAGGAAGATCTCCTTGATGTCAGCGTTGCGGTCAGCGCGCAGGATACGGATCGAGTACTCGACGTCGCTGGAATACAGCGGATATCCGCGTTTCAGCAGTTCGTACAGATCGCTCAGCAGCTTCCCTGCGATAACCTGTCCGCCGTGGTCGCCTGCGATACGGAGCGTATTGTCGGCGACCGCGATCGAGACGTCGAAACCCTGCTCGATCGCGCGAACATTGCCGTCGTGTTGCCCCAGCAATTCGGTGAAGAGGCGATGATCGTCGAAGTGAAGCTCAACCTTGTCGAGCGTCGGGAGGGGAGCGAGATTGCCGTTACTTCTATTGATTTCTTCGGCCACGCCGCTATTTCGATCCATCCTGCCCGCTAATCGTAGTCCTTTGCGCGGCTTTGTGAAAACCGGCGCGCATTAAGCAAGCGTTACGGATTGATTTTAGATAACAGGGAGGCGACGGGGTCAACCGAGGATGCGCACACGGAAAGGCACGCAGTCTGCTCATTGCGTGCCTCAGCATATCGCCGAGGAAGTGCTATCCGTCTCCCTCGCCCGTGGCTTCGGTCCGCAGAACGACAATGGGCGGAGCGGCGGCGGCCTCAGGGACCGCTCGCCGGCCGCGCCGGCAAGGCCGCCGTCAGTCTTTCTCAGGACGATCTCGTTATCCGCTGCAGTTGCTCGACGATGGCGTCGAGCGCGGCGCCGATTTTCGCGGGATTGCGGCCGCCGGCCTGAGCAAAGTCGGGACGCCCGCCGCCGGAACCGTCGATAACCGGTGCGACCAGCTTGACGATATCGCCGGCCTTCACGCGGCCGACGAGGTCGGCAGTGACGGCGACGAGCAGTGCTGCCTTGTTTTCTCCCAGATCGGAGCCCAAGGCGACCACCGCCGATTTATGCTGGTCGCGCAGGCGATCGGCGATATCGCGCATCGCGCGCGGTTCGACACCGTCGAGCTTGCGCGTGATGAGCCTGACGCCGTTGACGTCGAGGATGTCCTCGGCGGGCTTGCCGCCGGTCTCGCCGGAAATCAGCTTCTGCTCGAGGGCGCGCAGTTTCTTTTCGAGTTCTTTCTCCCGCGCGAGCATCGCCTCGAGCCGTTCGAGGGCATTCTCGTCGCGAGCGCCGAGCCGGTCACCCAAGGAGGCGAGGATCTTTTCGCGACGGCGAATGGCGTCGAGGGCAGCCTGCCCGGTCAATGCCTCGATCCGACGCACACCGGCCGCGACACCGGACTCGGCGGCGAGCCTGAAGAAACCGATATCACCGGTGCGCCTGACGTGCGTGCCGCCGCAGAGTTCGGTCGAGAAATCCCCCATGCGGACGACGCGGACGCGATCGCCGTACTTGTCGCCGAAGAAAGCGAGCGCGCCGGTGCGGATGGCGTCGTCGTAGGCCATCTCTTCGGTCGTGACGTCGGCGTTTTCGCGGATGCGGGCGTTGATCTCCTCTTCGATGGTGAGAAGATCGCTTTCGGCGAGCGGGCCCTGGTGGCTGAAGTCGAAACGCAGCCGGCCGGGCTCGACTAATGAACCAGCCTGATGGACCTCGGCGCCGGCTATCTCACGCAGGGCGTAGTGAAGGATATGAGTGGCGGAGTGATTGCGCATCGCGGCGTCGCGGCGTGCGCGATCGACTCGAAGCGATACGCGCCGGCCGGGTGCGAACTCGCGCGCGTCGCCGCGCAGCAGCCGCCCGAGATGAAGAATCGCGCCGTTCTGCTTGCGGGTATCGAAAACCTCGAGGAGCGCGCCGGACTCCGTTTCGATTACTCCGCGATCGCCCACCTGACCGCCGCCTTCGGGATAAAAGGGGCTTTCCGCCGTGACCAGAGTGAAGTTGCCGTTGTCCGCATTCGCGGCGATCACCTCGGAATCGGCGTTGTATCGATCGGCGCCGACGAAACGCGAGGATCCGGCACCGAGCATGATTTCCGGCGCGACGGTGTCGTCCTTGCGCGCGGCGCGGGCGCGCTCGCGCTGCCGCTCCATCAGATGGTTGAACTCGTCGAGATCGACCGTCAGGCCGTCATCGCGCAGGATGTCCTGGGTAAGATCGATGGGGAAGCCGTAGGTGTCGTGGAGTTGGAAGGCGAGCTCGCCCGGGAAACGATCGCGCTTGGCGCCACCCTCGCGTTCGCGCCATTCGGCGATCAGTTCGAGGCCGCGTTCGAGCGTCTGGCTGAAACGCAATTCCTCGCTCTCGACCTGCGCCTGAATCTCGCTCTCACGGAGGGTGAGCTCGGGATACGCGTTTTTCATGCTGGCGATAACCCCGCGCACGCAAACCGCGGCGAGAAACCCGGGTCGCGCGCCGAGACGATTGCCGTGGCGGACGGCCCGACGAATCAGCCGTCGCAGGACGTAGCTGCGGTCGGCGTTGCCGGGTTTGACGCCGTCGGCGATCAGAAAAGTCGCGGCGCGGGCGTGGTCGGCGATAGCGCGGTAGGAGACGTCGGCGGGCGAGCCGCCATACTTCGGCGCCGGTCGCGTTGCCGAAGCGTTTTCTTCGATGACGCTGATGATCCGTTGAAACGCATCGGTTTCATAGTTGCCCAGGTAGCGACCGCTTTCGAGGCTCTGGAGGACCGCCGCGACACGTTCGAGCCCCGTACCGGTATCGACGTGCTTCATCGGCAGAGGCGTGAGCTGGCCCGAGGAATCGCGATTATACTGAATGAACACCAGGTTCCCCAGCTCGATAAAGCGGGCGCATCCGTCAACGTTGACGCCGCAGACCGCCGCCGGATGGGGGCAGAAAGCGGAGGCCTCGGGTCCGCGATCGATATGAATTTCGGAGCAGGGACCGCAGGGACCGGTCTCGCCCATCTCCCAGAAATTGTCCTTCTCATCGAAGGGCAGAATGTGCGTGATGGGATCGACGCCGCCGGCCTTCCAATCGATCGCGGCCTGCGAAGCCAGCCAGGCGTCGCGCGCTTCGTCGTCCGTGCGATAGATCGTTGCGTAGAGTCGTCCGGCCGGGATCGCCCAGACCCGGGTGATCAATTCCCAGTGCCAGGCGATGGCCTCGGTCTTGTAGTAGTCGCCGAAGGACCAGTTCCCCAGCATCTCGAAGAACGTGTGATGGTAGCCGTCGCGGCCGACCGCCTCGAGGTCGTTATGCTTGCCCGAGATCCGCAGGCACTTCTGGCAATCGGCGACGCGCCGGGAAGTCGGCGTGCGCAGGCCGAGAAAATAGTCCTTGAACTGCACCATCCCGGCGTTGGTGAAGAGCAGCGTCGGGTCGCCCTTGGGGATAAGCGACGCCGAGGGCACGACGGTATGGCCGCGTTTGCCGAAGAAATCGAGGAACGAGCTGCGGATAGCGTCGGTGGTCCAGCGCATACGCGCCTATTCTAACGCGATCGCGAGCATTTCCGCACGTCGCTGATTCCGGGCTGAAGTGACGGCTCAGGAGCTCCTCAGAATGACGGCTGCGTGCCCGGCGAGGCGCTGGCGGCCGGACCCATCATCGAGAGGTCGGGCGCCTGCGACGCCCATGGCTCGGCGACCACCGCCGAAATCGAGCTGCGCGGCGATCCGGTTAGTACGCGATCAGTCCAGGCGACGTACACCAGGGTGCGATGGGCCGCATCCCAGAAGCGCGTGATATGGAGATGCTTGAACAGCACCGAGCGGCGTTCGCTTAGCGCATCCTCGCCGTTGGCGAACGCTTCCTTGACCTTTATCGGACCAGTCTGACGTACCGCGACCGAAACGTCGGAGGTTTGTTCGGCCAGGCCGAGGGCGCCTTTGATCCCGCCCTTTTGCGACTCGCTGATAAAAATTGTGATGCCGTCGATTTTGGGGTCGTCGTACGACTCGATCACGATCTTGTGGCTCGGACCCAGGAGCTTGAACTCGGTATTCACGGAGCCGATTTCGTTCGGACCCCTCTGACAAGCCGCAAGCAGGACGAGGGCCATCATCGCGCTAATCATGATCCGGCGCCGCGCCGAACAGCTTGATAACGTTTGCTTCATTGCGGGCAGCATCGCGGTTCCGATCATAGCACCCCAGGCGTTTGCCGCCGTCGCGGCGTTTGTGGCATTAGACGATTACTTTCCCAAACTCCGGTAAGCGCGTTAAGACTCATGAGTGAATCAGCATCAGCCTCGGTCGAACCCCGCCGGCGCATCCAGTTTGCCTTCACCGACGAGCAGGAAGAGTTTCGCGCCACCCTGCGACGTTTTCTGACCGATCGCTCGCCCACCACGGAAGTGCGTCGGCTGATGGCGACCGCGGAGGGCTACGATCCGCAGGTCTGGCAGCAGATGAGCGAAGGTTTGGCACTGCCCGGTCTGGCGATTCCCGAAGAATACGGCGGAGGCGGGTTTGGGATGGTCGAACTCGGCATCGCGATGGAGGAGATGGGGCGCACGCTGCTCTGCGCGCCATATCTTTCAACGGCGGTGCTCGCCGCCAACGCGATCCTCAACGCCGGAACCGAGGCGCAGAAGAAAGCCTTGCTGCCCGATATCGCCGCCGGCGCGCGCCGCGCAACCTTCGCCATCACCGAGCCGGACGGCAATTGGGATCCGGCGGGAATTCAAACGCGCGCGGCCGCCGACGGCTCCGCGTACCGCCTGGAGGGCGTCAAGAGCTACGTCCTTGATGGCCATACTGCCGACCTGCTGGTGGTGGCCGCGCGCCTCCCGGATTCCGGACCGGACCACCTCGGCCTCTTTACCCTTGCCGCGAACTCGAGCGGGGTCGAGCGGAGCCTGCTCGAGTCGATGGACCCGACGCGCAAAATCGCCCGGATCGAGCTGCATGGAGCGCGCGCTGAGCTGCTTGGCGACGGCGCGGACGCCACCGCGGCAATTCGTTGTACGCTGGATCAAGCAGCGGTCGCGCTCGCCAACGAAATGATGGGCGGCGCGCAGGCGCTGCTCGATTCGGCGGTCAATTACGCCAAGATGCGGGTCCAGTTCGGCCGTCCGATCGGATCGTTCCAGGCCATCAAGCACAAACTCGCGGACATGCTGCTCGAGGTCGAGTTGGCGAAATCTGCGGCGTATTACGCCGCCCAGGCGGCCGCCGCCCAGGATGCGGAATGGCCGGCGCTCGCCAGCCTCGCCAAGGCGTCGGCGTCCGAGAGCTATTTGCATACCGCGATCGAAACCATCCAGATCCACGGTGGTATTGGCTTCACGTGGGACAACGACACCCATCTATGGTTCAAGCGCGCGAAAAGCTCGGAGGTTTTCCTCGGCCAGCCGAGTTACCATCGCGAGCTGCTGATGCAGCGTTGGGGAGTATGATCGCATGAGTCAGGTTAGCGAAGCCGAAGTCCGCGCCGAAGTTCGCGAGTGGTTGAACGCCAACTGGAATCCGGACCTGTCACTGGTCGAGTGGCGCAGCAAACTCGCCGATTCCGGCTGGGGGATGCCGCAATGGCCGCGGGAATGGTACGGGCGCGGCCTGCCGATGAAACTGGTCCGCGTCGTCGAAGAGGAATTCGCCAATGTCGGCGCGGTCGGGATCGCGCGCTCCGGCGTGCGCCTCCTCGCCGCCGCCACGCTCCTTGAACACGGTACCGATCAGCAAAAAAAGAAGTTCCTGCGCCGTATCCTCACCGGCGAAGATACCTGGTGCCAGTTCTTCAGCGAGCCGGGCAGCGGTTCGGATCTCGCCGGCGCGACGACCCGCGCCGAGCTGCACGGCGACTTCTGGATCGTCAACGGCCAGAAAGTATGGACCACCAGCGCCCATCACGCCGATTACGGGCTTCTGCTGGCGCGGACCGATTGGGACGCGCCGAAGCACGAAGGTCTCTCTTTCTTCGTGATCGAGGTCAAACAGCCCGGGGTCGATGTTCAGCAATTGCGGCAGATGAACGGCCACGCGTCGTTCAACCAGGTCTTCTTCACCGATGCCAAAGTGCCGGTCGAGAACCTGGTCGGCAAGGTCAACGAAGGATGGAAGGTCGCGGTGACCACGCTCGCTCATGAGCGGCGTGGCGCCGATGGGCTCGCGACCCCTTCGCGCCGCGGCCCCCGCGTCGGCCGCATCTACGAGGAAGAGCGCCTCGAGAACGAGCGCGCCAATGAACCCTACAAGTGGTATCCGCAGCGCGCCGGTCGCGTCGATCTGATTCTCGAGCGGGCCCAGGAGACCGGAGCGATTCGCGACCCGATCGTGCGCCAGGAGATCGCGCGGCTGATGATCCTGGCGAAATCCGCCGAATGGACCGCGCGCCGCGCGCGCGCATCCCAACAGCAGGGGCGGCCGCAGGGACCCGAAGGATCGCTCGGCAAGCTCGCGGCGAGCCATGTCGCCCGCGCCTGCGCGCGCGTGCACACGATGATCACCGGCACCGCGGCGATGCTCACCGGCAGGGAAAGTCCGCGCAACGGCATCATCGCCGAAATTCTCGTCTCTGTCCCGGCGGTATCGATCGCCGGCGGTACCGACGAGATCCAACGCAATATCATTGCTGAACGGGTTCTCGAGCTTCCCAAGGAACCGCGTTTCGATACGGGTCCCTTCCGCAACGTGCGCCGCAACTGACAGGGCGATTCAGCCGACAAGGAACTACGACGATGGTCGAACGCAAGCAACGCATCCCCTTCCGCGATTTCTCGACGCTCAGCCCCGAAGATCGCCAAATCGGCGAACGGACCCAGGTCAACGGCAAGGTGGTCAACATCTTCCGCGTCCTGATGCAGCATCCGCGGCTCGTCCGCGCCTGGGGCAGGTTCGCGAACTATATCTTGTCCGATCAGCAGACTCTCGCGCCGCGCGAACGCGAGATCATCATCCTGCGCATCGGATGGCTCAACCAGGCTCCGTACGAATTCGAGCAGCACGTGCGCATCGGCAAGGCCGCGGGCCTCACCGATGATGAGATCGAACGTATCCGCCAGGGGCCGAGCGCCGGATGGAATACACACGACGCCGCGCTGCTGCAGGCCGCCGATGATTTGTTCAACGACTCATGTGTTGCCGACGCGACCTGGAACACGCTGGCGCAGCGCTACAACACCGAGCAGTTGATGGACGTGGTCTTCACGATCGGTCAATACAACATGGTCTCGTGGGCCCTCAATAGCTTCGGCGTCCCACTCGATGACTACCTGCCGGGCGCCCGAAAATAACCCGCGGCCGACACCGTGATGCTCCGCGTTGCGCTGCTCGACGATTACGCCAACGTCGCGCTCGAATCGGCCGACTGGTCGGTGCTCAAGGGTCGGGCGGAAATCAGTGTCTTCAATCGTCATCTTGCGGCGAGCGAAGCGGCGGCCGTGCTGCAGCCGTTCGACGTCCTGTGCACGATTCGCGAGCGGATGAGCATGCCGCGCAGCCTGTTCGAGCGGCTGCCGAACCTGAAACTGGTGACGATCATCGGCGCATCATTGCCCAACCTCGACATGGAGGCGGCCACCGACCATGGCGTCGTGGTCTCGGGTTGGAATCTGTCGAATCCGCTCTATCGGCAAATCCTGACGGCGACGCCCGAGCTGACCTGGGGCCTGATGATTGCCACCGTGCGGCACATGAGCCTCGAGGATCGACGGATGCGTGCGGGCGGATGGCAAAGCACGATCGGTATCAACCTTGCCGGTCGCACCCTGGGCCTCCTCGGTCTGGGGACCATCGGCAAGCGGATGGCTCACTACGCGCGCGCCTTTGACATGTCGGTAATCGCGTGGAGCCAGAATCTGACGCCTGAGGCCACGGAGGCATCCGGCGCAAAATGGGTATCGAAGGACGACCTTTTCCGCCTCTCGGACATCGTCTCGATTCACGTGCGGCTCAGTGATCGCACACGCGGCCTCGTCACCGCGCGCGAGCTCGGGTTGATGCGCCCGACGGCGTATCTCATCAACACTTCGCGCGGCCCTATCGTCGTCGAATCAGACCTGCGCAAAGCCCTCAGCGAAGGGCGCATCGCCGGCGCCGGCCTCGACGTCTTTGACGAGGAGCCGCCACCACCCGATCATCCCTTTCGCGCGATGGACAATGTCACCCTGACGCCCCATCTCGGTTATGTGACGCGGGAGACGCTGCGCGCCTTCTACACCGACACGCTCGAGGCCGTGGCCGCCTTCGTCGAGGGCAAGCCGATCCGCGTCGCGAATCCGGCGGCGCTCGATCATCCGCGCCAGCAGAGGGCGTCGGGCTGAGTTCATTTTCGCTAGCGGGAGCATCGCCGATGACGGGACCTTGCGACGGACTGCGCGTGCTGGATTTTACGTGGGGAATGGCCGGCGGGCTGGCCACTGCAGTCCTGGCGGATTTCGGCGCCGAAGTCGTCAAAATCGAACCGCCGACCGGCGATCCCTTCCGCAGCCATCCCGCGTGGATCGCCTGGAACCGTGGCAAGAAAAGCGTCGTGCTCGATTTGAAGACGGTCGGAGGCCGCGCTGAGGCGCAGCGCCTCGCGGCCGCCGCCGATGTGGTGATCGAAGCTTTTCGCCCGGGCGTCACCGCCCGCCTGGGTATCGACTACCCGACCCTCGCGGCCATCAATCCGTCGCTCGTTTATGGCTCGATCAGCGGATGGGGACAGCACGGCCCGCTCAGCCAGGTCGCCGGTTACGAAGGCGTCGTCGCCGCGAAAGCCGGACGGATGCAGGGCTTCGAGGGGCAGATGAACCGGCCCGGCCCGGCCTACAGCGCGGTCCAGGTGGCCACGTGGGCGGCCAGCCAAGCGATCGTCCGAGGCATCCTCGCGGCGCTGATTCAGCCGGAGCCGAAGGCGCGCGGCGTGTGGCTTCAGACCAGCCTTCTTCAAGGCACAATTTGCTACGATCTGGCGGGTTTGACGCTGCGCCAGTTTGCCCGCCAGGACCCCAAACGCTATCCGCCGGACGTGCTCGGCGCGATGCTGCGGCTGCCGATGCTCCAGTACATCCCGGCGCGCACCAAAGACGGGCGGTGGATCCAGCACGCCAACCTCATGGATCGGCTCTTCCGTGCTTATCTGAAAGCCGTCGGTCTCGGTTGGGTATTGGACGAGGAGCCTTTCCAACATGCGCCCGCGATGACCCCGGAGGCGCGCGAGGCGTTGCGCGACCTGATGCTCACCCGGATGCAGGAGCGCACCCTCGCCGAATGGATGGAGCTCTACGTAGCCGACGCCAATATTGCGGCCGAGCCGTTCTCCTACGCCGTCGACGGCATGCGCCATCCGCAGTTTCTGCACAATGGTCACGCAGTCACTATCGATGACCCGCGCGTCGGCAAGCTCACGACGCTCGGCGTACTGGCGCGTCTGAGCGAGACACCCGGCGCAGTGAGGGACCCGGCGCCGGAGCTGGGGCAACATACTGCTGAAGTCCTCGGGCGGCATCTTTCGCCAAGAGCTGCGAAGGCGCCGACCGGACCCGAGCGCGCCGTCGCCGCCGGACCGCCATCGAAGCGGCCGCTCGAGGGCCTGCTGCTACTCGACTTTTCGATGGTTATCGCCGGGCCCTACGCCGCCGCGATGCTTGCCGACATGGGCATGCGGGTCATTAAAATCGACGCGACGCCGGAGCGCGAACAGACCATCAGCACCGGCGGAATGGCGCTCATCAACCTCAAGAATTATACCGGCAAGGAAGCGATCCAGGTCAATCTCCAGAGCAGCGAAGGCCAGACCATCGTGCATCAGCTCATCCGACGCGCCGATGTCCTCCTGCATAACTTCCGCCCCGGCGCGCCGCAGCGTCTCGGCATCGATTGGGACTCGTGCCGACGGCTGAATCCCCGGCTGATTCATGTCTATGTCGGCGCGTACGGCTCGAGCGGACCGCATTCACGCCGTCCCGGCGCTCATCCGATTCCCGGTGCTCTGCTCGGCGGAGCCTTGCGTCAAGCCGGCAGCGCCAATCCGCCGCCCGCCGATCAGCCGATGACGCTCGACGAAATCAAGGAGACCTCGCGGCTCCTGATGCGCGCCAACGAAGCCAATCCCGATCCGAATACCTCGCAGGCCGTCGCCACCAGTATCATGCTCGCGCTGATGGCCCGCTCGCGCACCGGTCGGGGCCAAGCAGTCGAAGTCACGATGCTGCAGGCGAATGCTTGGGCCAACGCGGACGAGGCGTACGACTACCCGGGTCGTCCGCCCTATGCACTGCCGGACGCGGATTGCTACGGCCTGCACGCGCTCTACCGCCTGTACAGGACGCGGGAGGGATGGGTGTTTCTCGCCTGTCTGAACGACCGCGAATGGCAGACGTTCTGCCGTACGACGCGGGAGGAGTTGCTGCACGATGCGCGGTTCGTCGATTCCGACGCGCGGACCACGCACGATCGCGAACTGGCCGCCGAGTTGACGCAGTTGTTCACTCTGCGCACCGCCGATGAATGGGAATCGCTGCTCACGGCCGCAGGCGTCGCCTGTGTCCGCGCCGACCAGGACGTCGGCACCTTCTTCGAGACTCATCCGCAGGCGTCGGCGATCGGTCTCACTGCGGAAGTGGAGAGCCCGCGCTTCGGCAAGTATCTGCGCCACGGTGAGATCGTCAATTTCGCGGGTCTGCCGCCCCGTCTGCGGCATGGCGCATTTCCCGGTGAACACACGACGCTCGTGATGCGCGAGCTTGGCTACTCCGACGAGCAGATCGCCCTTCTGCGCGAGCGTCGGATCATTCACTGGGAAGAAACTGACCGCTGGCCCGCTGCCCGTTAATGGCCGGGCGTGGTCGACCAGTGGGTCGCGCAGTCCAGAATGTCGAACGATTGGCCGGCGCGTACCGCCTGGTACTTTTGCCAAAAGGCCTGGTCGATCTGCCGCTCGAGTGAGGTTTCGTGCGCCCGCCGCCAGCGATCGTGCGCGGCCGGGCCGCCGTTGTAAGCCGCGTAAACTGAGCGTGCGACGGCGGCAGACTGCGCGCGTCCCGCATTACGTGCGATTTCGCTGTCCATCAGTCGCTTGAGAATCTGGTCGCCGGCGCTCGCGTTATACACGATATCCCATTCGAGTCGCGGCAGGCTGTAAAAGCCGCGCCAGATGTGTTTGTTCACCTGCATCAGGCCAATATCGCCGCTGGACGACTCGAGAAAGCGGACGCGACCGTCGCGGCGCACAAACTGGCGCCAGCAGCTCTCCTGCCACGCCGCACTTTTGACAATCAGCAGATATGGTTGTCGGATTGCCGGCGAAGGGTCGCTTTGACCCAGAACGTAGGTGGCGGCGAGGTTGAGCAGGCTCTGAATCGCCCGCTTGTAATCGACGACGTTGCCGGCGTTCACCACGACTCCTTTGAGCGTCATGCCCAGGTTATACAGTTGCGTCGTCAAAGAGGCCTCGGCGGCATCGGCTGGGGCTGCGCCCCACCAGGACGGCACCTCCAGATCCGAATGTGACTGTGGCGTCGCCGTTGCCGTTGGCGTGCGCGGTTCCGCAGGGGCGGACGGCAGGGCGAGCGGACCGGGCGTCTCGAGCGGCGGCATCACCCCGAACATCTTCTGCAGCGCGGGATCTTCGTCGTAGCTGAAGGCCAGGGGATCGGCCGTGAATTGCGGCGCCATTACGCGGGCCAGCCGCCGCAAATCATCTGCGGAAATCCGCAGGCCGAGCGCCGGTGCCGCCTGATCCAGCGCGAACAGCGCGTCCCCGGCCGAGATGAAGGAAAGAAATTCCAACGCGCGATCCTTCAGCAGGCCCTGGGCGGCGGCGCTGCGAACGATATCGCGAAAGCGGCTCCATTCGTCGAGAAAGAGCAACCGCACCGGATCCGGTCCGCTGCGCGGCTGCGGCTGACTGAGTGCGGCGACCAGACGGTAACGACCATCGAGCAAGACATCGAGCAATTGTTGGCGCACCGCGGGATCCGCCACCGTCCCGCCCATCTGCTCGATCGCGAAGACCATGAAGGCATCCCAGTTGTCGAGCGTGGTCTGCCACGCCGCCAGATCCGCTTGGCTGAGCGGCGCACTCGAGACCGTCGGCGTCGGCGCCGTCGTCGGAACCGCGAGTTCGAGCGTTACGCGTAACGAATCGGCTTCGGGAACGACCGCCGGCAAGGGACGCAATCCCGCGAGCGCATGGCTGATAGTGGCGGCGGCGTCGGGGGCGGCTGCCATCTGGGCGAGTGTCCGCAATTGATCGAGCGCTGGGCGAAGATCGTAACTGAACGTCTCCAGGCGCGGGATCAGGTTCCCCTTGATCAGATCAAAACCCCGTCCCACCAGGAGACTCTTTTCGTGGTCGGGCTTGTAAAGGTTCAGATCGGTCGCGCGAAAGCGGATCACCAGGTCACCGCCGATATATCCCTGGAGATCGACATCGATTAGTCCCGACCATCCGACCGGCGCGACACAATTGCCGCCGACGCCGATCCCAAGGCTGAGATCGGCGCTCGTTTCGAACTCGAGCGTGCCGGACCGTTGAAAAAATCGCGGGTAGGTCCCGTAGAGATACTGGCAGGCGTCCGCGCCGTTCCAGAAATCCGCGCGTCCACCGGGACCGACGTATAGCTGATGCTTCAGGGCTGCCGTCAGTGTCTCATAGTCGATAGTCAAGGGGATGGTTACGGTTGCAGCGCGCGCACATCTGGCCCCAGGCGCCATCAGCGCGAGGGCGAGCGCAAACGCCCGCAACGACTGGCGCGATTGCCGCGGCACAATAGCCAAACGTTCAGGACTTAGCGCGCTTGGCGCACGTTAAGCGGGATCGCAAAGGGCAGCGACTGCGGCATCTTGCATTCGAGATCATTGCACTCCTGAAACTCGACGTTGCCCTTCAGTTCATGCGGACCGGCGCTGATCGTCGGTTTCAGCGTTACGGCGCCGCTCGCTGCGAAATTGCCCTGATAAACCGGGTAGGTTTGGTTAAGTGCGGCGAACTTAAGCGGCGTGGGCGGCGGGAACGTGAGGGATTGTTGACCGACTATCTCCTTATCGAAGTTCACCCTTGTCACAGTGAAGTCCGGAGGCAAGGGCGCTCCGTAGATATGCCATCCGGGCGCCACGCTGAAGTTGACGACGACGGGTAGCCTGCCGCCAGCCGCCGCCGCGCCGCTCCCCAGCATGACCTTTACCGTCACATTCTCGCTCTTGACCACCGCGGCCGGCGAATCAGCCGCACGTGCTGACGCCGCCAGGACCGCAAGAAAAATCGGAGCACACGCCGCGAGCCCAAAGCGATGAAAGAGATTCAGTCTTATCTGCATCGCACGCAATCCTGTATCGAAGACGAAGAAATCGCCACCTCGATTTTGCCGCGCGCGAGCTCGTCAGGTCGAGCGTATCACGCCAACTCGTCCGGCGACGGCGAAGCGGGCCGCCGGAAGGCTAGTGGCGACGGACGAGATTGGGGGAAGACTCGTCAGGTGGAAGCTTGCCGAGGCGCACCAGTTCCTCACGCAGGTTGGCGCGTGAGAGCGGCTTGCAGAGCACGGCGTCGGCGCCCAACTCGTAGCTGCGCGCGATATCGTGGTCGTAGAGCGAGCTGGTGATTACGAGGGCCGGAATCTTGGCGCAGGCGCGATTCGCGCGCGCGGCGTTGAGGACCGCAAAACCGCCGTTTTGCGGCAGCCGCAGGTCCACCAGGAGCAGATCAGGATGGTCCTGCTCGGTAAACTGCTCGATGAGGCCAATCGCGTCGTCGGCGCTTTCCGCCACCACAACCTCGCTGTCTTCGCCGAGAAGTTGATTAATCACGGTTACGGCGATAAAGGCGTGCTCGCGATTATCCTCGACGAGGAATACCCTGGCGCCAAGCTCCGGAGAGAACCGACCATCAGCCGACCCCATACCGTACCCCCTGACTTGCCGGCGCTATCGCGTAACCAATCGCAAAGGCCTGCGCTAGGTACTATATCCAATGCGCGTGCCAGACACCTAACGATTGATGCAATTGGAAGCCTGAAGAGCAAAGCTCTAAAGAGTGACTATTTTCGGTCAAGTTCAGCGATTATTGTCTACTCTAGGTTATAAGCAGTTTTATCGCTCAGGATGACAATTTTGTGGCGCCGTGCATCTTTGCCTTGGTTTCTTACCCGCGTCGTTTGAGCCCTTGATCGATGCCGTTTCTGAAACGCAACCATGTTGCAGGACCGATAACGGTAAACGCCGAGAACGCACGGTTACAGGCCTCTGCGATTTACAGCCTGAGCGATACGACACGGCTCGCGCGATAGAATATGATGGTTCAACCCGTGACTACAGAGAGCCCATCCGAAGAACCTCGGCGAAAGCCCGACGGCGCGAGTCCGCCGGCGATCACCGCTGCGGACGACGCGACGCGCGCGGGCAATTCCGCGCAGCAGACCCTGCTCATCCCCGTAATCTGCAAGGATTGTGGTCAGGGCTTCGATCTGCCCCACAATCATTTTCAGCCCGGTGTGGTTTCACATTGTCCGCACTGTCGCGGCTCGTACGTGCCGACCCTGCCGATGTACCGCGCGGTGCGCGACGCGATCCGCGCCTTTGAAGCCGCCGATACGGTCGACGACAGCGCCAAATCGGCGCAGCTTCGTGCAAGATTAGCCGAACTGACGCAGCAGATGCGGCCGGCGGGAAAGATGGTCCGTCGCAAGGGGCTCGCCGCGATGTTCACCTGACGGTTCCCGATCGATTACGCCGCGCCGCTAAGCCGAAATAACATATTCGGCATCAACCAGCCGTGCGCGAATCTCACGGATATGTTCCGGACCGCGCGTTTCCAGCTCGAGCGTCACGCGCGCGCTGCCGATCCGCAGGTCCAGGTTCATGCGGTCGTGTTCGATCGTGCGAATATTGGCGCCGCTCAGTGCGATCAGGGTCAGAAGCTTATGCAACTCGCCCGGTCGGTCCCGCAGGTCAATCGTGATTCGGGTCAGACGTCCGGCCTTGGCCAGACCGTAGCCGATGATGCGGTCGAGCAGGTTGATGTCGATATTGCCGCCGCTGATCACGATCACCACCACTCGCCCCCGCAATTCGGACTTAAGCTTGATGGCGCCGGCCAAAGCGGCCGCGCCCGCGCCTTCGGCTACCAGCTTAAGCCGCTCGAGCATCGTGAGCACCGCCTCGCCGATCTCGAAATCGTCGACGGCAACGACCCGCCCGACGCGTTGCTGGATGATTGCGAACGGCAGGGCGCCGACGCGCCCGGTGGCAAGTCCGTCAGCGATCGTATCGACCGGGCGGGCGATCGCCGCCGGGGCCTTCGCGGCAATGCTGGCGCCGAGCTGCGGCGACCCGGCGGCTTCGACCCCGATAATCTCAGTTGTCGGCGCGCGCTCAGCCAGCGCTGCGGCGATACCGGCAATGAGCCCGCCGCCGCCCACCGGAACGATTACTGCATCCGGCGTCAGTTCGTCGGCGATCTCCAGACCGATGGTGCCCTGACCCGCGATCACATAGGGATCGTCGAACGCGTCGACATAGAGCGCGCCGGTTTGGGCGCGAAAGGCCTCGGCGGCGGCGCGCGCCTCCTGGTAGTCGGCCCCGACGAGCTGCACTTCACTGCCATAACCGCGCGTCGCGTCGATTTTTGCGATCGCCGCCGTCCGCGGCATCACGATAGTCGCCTTGACCGCGCGCAGAGTGGCGGCGTAGGACAACGCCTGACCGTGATTTCCGGCCGACGCCGCCACCACTCCGCGTTTCGCCTCCTCCGCAGTAAGGGTCGCGATCCGATTATAGGCGCCGCGAATTTTGAACGCGCCGGTCTTCTGCAGATTCTCCGGCTTGAGGAAGACCTGTGCGCCCAACATGCGATCGAGGGTCGCGCTGCGCATCAGCGGCGTCGGTTTGAGCACTCCCCGAAGTCGCGCCGCCGCCTCCTCAATCGCTGAAAAGCTGAGTTCCATCGAGCGAGGACAGGACTTCTAGGACCCGGAACCGGGCGTCAACTGCCGCGGCGTTACCTCGCCAAGACGGTCACCGACGAAATCCACCTGTTGATAGGCGCCGCTGCGATAGTCCAGATCCAGCAGCAGACAACGAATTGGCCGTTTCTTGAGTGATGCAATCAAAGCGCTGACCGCCGTGGGATCCGCGACCTCCAAAGTGACAATCTCGGCCACCTCGAGGTTACTCGACGCAATGAAGCGGCGTGCCAGCTCTTCGCTTGAAAATGCCAGCGCGCCGGCCCAGGCGCGCTCCTTTTCCTGAAACGCGATGATCGCGCCGCTGCGATCGAGCAGGAAATGCAGTTCCGCGCAGTCGAGCGAGCTCATGCCGTTTCCACCTTCAACGCGCCGCGGCGAATCGCGGCTGCCCGTTCGCGCACCAGTGCCGGATACGCATAGTAGTGCTCGCCGCTCAGTTGCAGGAATGACTCGACATCGATCTCATCCAAATCGAGCGCCGCAATCCGCTGTTCCGCCGCCTCACGCGTCGGCGCGTTGACGATTTCCTCGTAGATGAGACGGGTCTGCGCCGATTGGAAATCATCCCGCTGGGGCAGCGCGGCGCCTTTGAGCTTGCCATCGTGGAGATGGTCGAGGATGTAGCGCAGCGCCTTGAGCTCGTGTCGCAGCAGATCGATCGCTTTAAGCGGGCGGGATTCCATGCCAATCGAGCTTATCGAGACCCGCGATTGAAGCCAAACTTGTCCGTCCCAGCCTTGCCGACTTCGCCGATCAGCGCCGCCTCAGCATGGGAGCGCCGACGCCGGTGCGTCTCAAGCCGGCAGACGGTCGAGCGAGCGGTACTGGATAGCCTCGCTGAGATGATGCGCCTGGATCGCGCCGCCACCGTCAAGATCGGCGATCGTTCGCGCCACTTTGAGGATCCGGGTGTAGGCCCTCGCGCTGAGACCCAGGCGATTGATCGCCAGCTCCAGCAGGCGTTCCCCGGCAGCGTCGACGCGACAATGCGCATGAAGGTCGCGCGCGCCCATCTGGGCGTTGCAGTAGAACGAGGCGCCCCGATAGCGCCCGAGTTGAAGGTCGCGCGCCTGGTTGACCCGCTCGCGGATCAGGGCCGACTCTTCGCCCTTTGCGCGTTCGGTCAGCTCGCGATACTTCACCGCCGGGACTTCAATATGGATATCGATGCGGTCGAGCAGCGGTCCCGAGATCCGCGATCGGTAGCGCTGAATCGTAATCGGTGTGCAGGTGCATTCGTGCTGGGTATCGGTGAAAAACCCGCACGGACACGGGTTCATCGCGGCGATCAGCATCACCGAGGCCGGAAAGGTCACCGTACCCATCACGCGCGCGATGGTGATCCGGCTGTCTTCCAGCGGCTGGCGCAGCACTTCCAGCACGTTTTTGCGGAATTCCGGCAGTTCGTCGAGGAAAAGCACGCCGTTGTGCGCGAGACTGACCTCGCCCGGACGGGGAATCGGACCGCCGCCGATAAGACCGGCGTCCGAAATCGTATGATGCGGCGATCGGAACGGGCGCGTGGCGATGAGCGCGCGACCGTCCAGGATACCCGCGACGCTATGGACCTTGGTGGTCTCGATCGCCTCCTCGAACGTCATCGCCGGCAGGATGGTCGGCAGGCGCTTGGCGAGCATCGTCTTGCCGGAACCCGGCGGTCCGACCATCAGCACGTTGTGGCCGCCTGCGGCGGCGACTTCGAGGGCGCGTTTCGCCTGCTCCTGGCCCTTGACTTCGCTGAAGTCGACGTCGTAGCGGCTCGCCGCTTCGAACAGCTCGGTGACGTTGGCGGCCGCGGTCGAGGGTTCGGCAAGCTCCTCGAAGAAGCCGACGGCTTCATTTAGAGTCTCGACGCCGATTACCCTCAGGCCTTCGCCGATAACCGACGCTTCAGCGGCGTTTTCCCGCGGCAAAACGATCCCGTCCATCGCCCGCGTGCGTGCGAGAATCGCGCTCGGCAACGCCCCCTTGATGCCCTTCACGCGTCCGTCGAGCGCCAGCTCGCCGAGCACCAGATGACGCTTCAGACGGTCGCGTTTCTCGATAAAGCCGCCGCCCGCCAAAATGCCCAGCGCCATCGGCAGATCGAACGCCGAGCCTTCCTTGCGCGTATCGGCCGGCGCCAGGTTAATCGTCACGCGCCCGTTGGGGAACTCAAAGCCGGAATTGCGAATTGCCGATTTGACCCGCTCGAAGGCCTCGCGAACGGCGCCCTCGGCCAAACCCACCATCCGAAACGAGGGCGCACCGCCGCCGGAATCGACCTCGACTTCCACCGGGAACGCGTCGACGCCGGCGATCGCGCTTGAGAGCACACTGGCGAGCATTGACTGAGGGCCTCGACCTGGTGATGCGTATATTCCAATGGCATCGCCCGAAGCGCAATATGGTAATTGAAGAGCACGAGAGCGCCTATGCGTTCTTGGCAGCGTCCGAACGCCTCAGCGCGGGACCTCGCACCGGCGGCGCGGTTCACAGTTCTCAACCGGTAACGCGACGACGTGGAGGGTCGAGCGCGACCTCCCGCGGTCTTTGCGCGTTTTTACGGCCGGCGAGTTTGGTTTGACGAGCCGGTGCGGTACAAAATGAGAATATGGCTGCCTCGAATGTAATGACGCCACGCGAGATCGTTTCGGAACTGGACCGCTACATCATCGGCCAGCACGAAGCCAAGCGTGCGGTCGCGATCGCGCTGCGCAATCGGTGGCGCAGGCAAAATGTCGCCCCGGAACTCCGCGATGAGATTGCGCCTAAAAACATCCTGATGATCGGACCCACCGGCATCGGCAAGACCGAGATCGCGCGGCGTCTCGCCAAGCTCGCGCAGGCGCCCTTCGTCAAGGTCGAGGCGTCGCGCTATACCGAGGTCGGCTACGTCGGTCGCGACGTCGAATCGATGATTCGCGATCTCGCCGAAGTCGCGGTCAAGATGGTGCGCGAGGAGGAGCGCGAACGCGTCCAGGTCAAGGCGCGCGAGGCCGCCGAAGAACGCCTGCTCGATATTCTCTATCCCGCGCCCGCCGGCAAGACCCGCCGTCCGGCCACCGTCGATGCGCAGGGGCATATCGACCTGGGCCACCACGACTCGCATCATGAAACGCGCGAGAAACTGCGCCGGCTGCTTCGTGACGGCTATCTCAACGACCGCGAGGTCGAGGTCGAGGTGACGGCCCAGGCCGTGCCGATGCTCGAAGTGCTGACACCGCAGGGCATGGAGGAGATGGGCGCGAACATGAAGGAGCTGTTCAGCCAGATCATGCCGAAGAAAACCCGCTCGCGCAAAGTCAAGGTGCCCGAGGCCCTCGAGATGCTCTCCCAGGAAGAGGCGGCAAGGCTGGTCGATATGGAGACGGTGACGCGCGAGGCGATTCATCGCGCCGAGCAGAATGGCATCGTCTTTATTGACGAGATCGACAAAATTGCCGGCAAAGAGTCGATGCACGGACCGGACGTTTCGCGCGAAGGCGTCCAGCGCGATCTGCTGCCGATCGTCGAGGGTTCAACGGTCAACACCAAATACGGCGCCGTCCGCACCGATCATATCCTGTTCATCGCGTCAGGGGCCTTTCATACCTCGAAGCCATCGGATCTGATCCCTGAATTCCAGGGACGCTTTCCGATTCGAGTGGAGTTGAAGGCCTTGACGCGCGATGACTTCATCCGCATCCTGACCGAACCCGAAAACGCCCTGACAAAGCAGTACACCGCCTTGCTCGAGACGGAAAAGGTTCGACTCAATTTTGCCGATGACGCGGTCGCGGCGCTGGCCGAGATCGCGGCGCAGGTCAACGCGCGTTCGGAAAATATCGGCGCGCGCCGCCTGCATACCGTGCTCGAACGTCTGTTCGAGGAGGTGTCTTTCAGCGCGCCCGAGATGGCCGGCCAGACCCTCGAAGTCGATGCCGCCTACGTGCATCAGCGGCTGGATCCGATCGTGAAGAACGAGGATCTGTCGCGCTACATTTTGTAGTGTGCGGAGCAGCGAACCAGTCGCCATGGATCTGATCGAGCGGGCGCGGGTGTTGGCCGAGGCGCTGCCCTACATTCAGCGCTTTCGCGGCGCCACCTTCGTCATCAAGTACGGCGGCCACGCGATGCTGACGCCGGAACTGCGCGAGAGCTTCGCCCGCGATGTGGTGCTGCTCGAATCGGTCGGTATCAGGGTGGTCGTGGTACACGGCGGCGGCCCGCAGATAACCGAATTGATCGGCCGCCTGGGCCTGCAGGCGAACTTCGTGCGCGGCATGCGCGTTACCGACGCCGCCACCATGGACGCCGCCGAGATGGTCCTGCAGAAGCTGAACAAGGAGATTGTGCAGATGCTGTGGCGGGTCGGCGGGCGCGCCGTCGGCCTCTCCGGCAAAGACGGCGATCTGATGATCGCGCACAAACTGCTGATGACCGTCACCGACAACGGCCGCCGCGAACTCGTCGACCTCGGCCTGGTCGGTGAGATCGAGCGGGTCAATGCTCACGTGCTGGCCGCATTCCAGCAGGCGGGCTTTATTCCCGTCGTCGCGCCGGTCGGCGCCGGTGAGGGCGGACTCACTTATAATATCAACGCCGACGTCGCCGCGGGCGCACTCGCGGGTGCCCTCAAGGCTGAAAAGCTGATATTGCTCACGGACGTGGAAGGTGTGAAGAGTGACGGCCACCTGCTGCATACCCTCGATGCGGCGCGGGCGCGACGCATGATCGAGTCCGGCGCGATTGGCGAAGGAATGATTCCCAAGGTTGAATGCTGCCTCGCCGCCCTCGCCGAAGGCGTGCGCAACACCCACATAATCGATGGCCGCGTCCAGCATTCGATTCTACTCGAAGTGTTTACCGAAACCGGCGTCGGCACCGAAGTCATTGACCATGCAACCGCCGGGACGCCTACCGCCCGTGCTGGGGAGAAAGGGTAGAGATGACCAACGCCGAGATTATCGAGCTCGCCCACAGCAATCTCATCAATACCTACGGCTGTATGCCAATCGCCTTCGCGCGCGGTCACGGCGCCTACCTGTACGATGCCGACGGGAATCGTTACCTCGATTTCTTCTCCGGATTGGCGGTCACCAGCCTGGGCCATGGGCATCCGCGCGTCGTCCGCGCCATCAAGGAGCAGGCGGAAAAGCTCACGCATGCGTGCAACGTCTTTCATACCGAGCCGATGGCTCGGCTGGCGGCGCGGATCGGCCGGGCCTTCGGCGACGGCCGCGTGTTCTTCGCCAATTCGGGCGCCGAAGCCAATGAAGCGGCGCTGAAACTGGCGCGACGCTGGGGGCATGGGAACGGCGGTCGCTTCGAGTTCATCTCAACGCTCGGTTCGTTTCATGGGCGAACCTTCGGCACTCTGAGCGCCACCGGTCAGGAAAAGTATCATCTGGGCTTCCAGCCGCTGGTCCCGGGATTCAAGCTGGTGCCCTACGACGACGTGCGCGCGGTCGAGAGCGCGATCGACGACAAAACCTGCGCCATCATGGTCGAACCGATTCAGGGCGAAGGCGGCGTCGTCACTCCTCGTCCCGATTATCTCGGTCGGCTGCGCGAGCTCTGCGATCGCGCGAAGATCCTGCTGATCGTTGACGAAGTACAGACCGGGATGGGTCGCACCGGCCGCCTGTTCGGCTATCAGCACGCCGGCATCAAGCCGGATATCATCACGCTGGCCAAGGCCTTGGGCGGGGGTGTACCGATCGGTGCGATGGTGGCGAAGGCGGAGCTGGCGAGCGCTCTGGCGCCCGGAACACATGGCTCGACCTTCGGCGGCAATCCCATCGCTTGCGCCGCGGCGCTGGCGGTGTTCGACGCCCTCGAGGAGGACGGGGTGGTGGCGAACGCCGCCGAAGTCGGCGGTTATCTCATCGGCCGCCTGCGCGAAATCGCTAAGAGCTGTCCGAACGTTCGTGAGGTGCGCGGCGCTGGCATGATTATCGGCGTCGTGCTTAATCATGAGGTCAAGCCGGTTGTGGAAGCCTGCTTCAGCGAACGCCTGGTGGTCAACGGCACCGCCGATTATGTTCTGCGTCTGCTGCCGCCGCTGGTCCTGACCCGCGCGGAAGCCGATGCCGGCCTTGCGATCATCGAACGGGCATTGCACAACGCCGCGCCAGGGTCGTCATGAACAAGCGCGATTTCCTCGATTTGAGCTCGTTGCGCGTCGGCGAACTCGAGGCCCTGCTGCGCCTGGCGGATCGGCTCAAGATCGAAACCAAGGCCGGCGTCGAACATCCGTATCTGCGGGGCAAGACCCTCGCCATGATCTTTCAGAAACCTTCGCTGCGCACCAGGATCACGTTTGAGACCGGCATGGCGCAGTTGGGCGGTCATGCGATCTATCTGGCCCCCCAGGATATCGGCATCGGCGAGCGTGAATCGGTCAAGGACGTGGCGCGCAACCTGTCGCGCTGGGTTGACCTGATCATGATCCGCACCTTCTCGCACTCGATCTGCGTTGAACTCGCACGCGAGGCCAACGTGCCGGTAATCAACGGACTCACCGATTTACTCCATCCCTGTCAGCTCCTTGCGGACCTGCAGACCCTGCGCGCGCATTTTGACGATCTCAGCCGTCTGAAAATTGCTTTCGTCGGCGACGGTTTCAATCTCGCGCAAAGCTGGATCGAGGCGGCAGCGCTGGCGCGCTTCGAGCTTCGCATCGCCTGTCCGACCGGCTACGAGCCCGATCCCGGCTTCGTCGCGCGCCTGCAGCAGGAGAAGCTCGGCATCATCACGGACGATCCGTTTGCCGCCGTGAAGGACGCCGACGTCATCTACACCGACACGTGGACCTCGATGGGGCAGGAGAGCGAGGCCGGCAAACGGCGCCGTGCCTTCAGGAATTTCCAGGTCAACGCGGCGCTGTTGCAGCATGCGCAGCCGCAGGCGCTCGTGATGCACTGTCTGCCGGCCCATCGCGGCGAGGAGATTACCGACGAGGTGATCGACGGGCCCCGCTCGGTGGTGCTCGAACAGGCCGAGAATCGCCTACACGCGCAGAAGGCTGTGATGGTCTGGTTGTCGCGCCCCGAAGTGCTGCAACATCACGTTGGCCCGTCCCGGCAAAGCTGAGGTTTCATGCCCGACTCCAGTATCCGCAAGATCGTGCTCGCTTACTCCGGCGGTCTCGACACGTCGGTCATTCTGCGCTGGCTCAAGGACTATTATGGATGCGAAGTGATCGCCTACTGCGCCGACGTCGGTCAGGCCGAGGAAACCGAAGGACTTGAAGCAAAGGCGCTCGCAACCGGCGCGAGCAAGCTCTGTTTCCAGGACCTCCGCGATGAGTTCGCGGCGGAATTCGTCTTCCCGATGATGCGCGCCAACGCCGTCTACGAGAGCTACTACCTGCTCGGAACCTCGATCGCGCGTCCCGTTATCGCGCGCGGTCAGGTCACGATCGCGCGTGCCGAGGGCGCCGACGCCGTCGCTCACGGCGCCACCGGCAAAGGCAACGACCAGGTCCGCTTCGAACTGGCCTTCGCGCGTCTCGCGCCCGATTTGAAGATTATCGCTCCCTGGCGGCATCCCGATTGGCCTTTCAAGGGGCGCGCCGACATGATCGCCTATGCCGCCGAAAAAAAGATTCCCGTGCCAGTGACCGCCGAAAAACCCTACTCCACCGACCGTAACCTGGTGCACATCAGCTTCGAAGGCGGCGTGCTCGAAGATCCGTGGCGCGAGCCCTACGAAGACATGTTTCGCCTGACCGTCGCGCCCGAGAAAGCGCCGGCGGCCCCGGAATATGTCGAAATCGAGTACGATCACGGCGATCCCGTCGCCATCAATGGACGGCGACTAACTCCCCGCCAGATGCTCGAATACACCAATCAGCTCGGCGGCCGCCACGGCGTCGGTCGCGTTGACGTCGTCGAAAACCGCTATGTCGGCATCAAATCGCGCGGTGTCTATGAAACCCCGGGAGTCACGGTGCTGCTGCACGCTCATCGCGCGGTCGAGCAACTAACGCTGGATCGCGAAACGATGCATCTGCGGGACAGCCTGATGCCTCGCTATGCCGAATGCGTCTATAATGGCCACTGGTTTACCCCCGAGCGGGAGGCCTTGCAGGCGCTGGTTGATGCAATCCAGGCGAGGGTTTCAGGAACGGCCCGACTGAAGCTTTATAAGGGCAACGTTGCGATCGTCGGTCGACGCTCCGATAACTCGCTCTATGATCCCATGATGGCCAGTTTCGACGAGGCGGGCGGCTATCGCCAGGCTGACGCCGAGGGGTTTATCAGGCTCGCCTCTCTGCGCCTGCGCGCCCTGGCGCGAAACGATGGCCGGGCGCGGTAAAGACCTGAGACGAGTCCGTGGGCAAGGTGATTCAATTCCGACCGCCGCGTCAGACGCCCAAGCTGGTGCCGCGGGTGCGCAGCGGCGAGTGTGCAAAGTGCGGGCACAAGCTGGACGTCCACGTTACCCATCCCAACGGTTCTTCGAGTTGCGCGGCGCGCGGTTGTCTGTGTCATACTCCGCCGACCCGCTGAAGGCGCTCGCGTCCCTGCGATCCCTCAGCCGCTCTCTGCCGTACCGTCGCAGCCGTATCCAGCAATGAAGCGGGCCGCCTCCAACCAGCCCTCGAAACCATCGGGTCGGACCAAAGGCAACCTGCTGCGTGGACGTTTCAAACGTCCGCGCCTGCCGGAGGTCGAGGCCTTTACCGCTTCGCTGCCCTTCGACCGCGAGCTTTACCGCCACGATATCCGCGGCTCCATCGCGCATGCGCGGATGCTGGCGCGTGTCGGACTCGTCACGGCCGACGAGGCGGAAGCGATCATCCACGGACTGTCCGCGATCGAACGCGAGATCGCCGAGGGCCGCTTTCGTTTCACGCTTGCCGACGAGGACATTCATCTGGCGGTCGAGCGGCGGCTTACCGAGATGATCGGTGAAGCCGGGCAAAAGCTTCACACCGGCCGCTCGCGCAATGACCAGGTGGCGCTCGACCTGCGGATGTACCTGCGGGATGAAATTGACACGATGGTCGCGCTCGTCGACGATTTGCGTCGAACGCTGATCGACGTGGCCGATCGCCACGTCGAAACGGTGATGCCCGGCTATACGCACCTCCAGCGCGCTCAGCCCGTTAGCCTCGCCCATCACCTCCTCGCTTATGTCGAGATGCTCGGACGCGACCGCGAACGTTTCACGCAGGCGCGCGCGCGATGCGACGTGATGCCGCTCGGCGCGGGCGCTCTGGCCGGATCGACCCTGCCACTAGATCGCGCGGGTGTCGCGCGCGAACTCGGCTTCACCAAGCTCGCCGAAAACAGTATCGACGCGGTTTCGGATCGCGATTTTGTGCTGGATTTCCTCTTCGCCGCCAGCGTGCTCGCCGTGCATCTCTCCCGCATGGCCGAGGAAATCATCCTATGGAGTACCTCGGAGTTCGGTTTCATCGCCTTGCCGGACGAGTTTGCCACCGGCAGCTCGATGATGCCGCAGAAGAAAAACCCCGACCTGATGGAGTTGATTCGCGGCAAGACCGGTCGTGTGGTCGGTGCTTTGATGGCCATGTTGACGACGCTTAAAGGACTGCCGCTCGCCTACAACTCCGATCTGCAGGAGGACAAGGAGCGGGTCTTCGACGCGCTTCGGACGCTCAAGCCGGCGCTCAGCCTGCTCGCGCAATTCTGGCCGCGGATCGAATTCCACGTGGACGCGATGCGGCGCGGCGCCGGCGGGTTCGCGCTTGCCACCGATCTGGCCGAGTATCTGGTGGCGCGCGGCGTGCCCTTTCGCGAAGCTCACGAGGTGGTCGGCGCGCTGGTGCGCGATCGCAGCGAAGCCGACCAGGGCTTCGAAGGGCTGACGGTCGAAGATCTGCGTCGCTACTGCGATAAATTCGATAGTGATGCCCTGCGTTGCCTGAGTCCGGAGGCCTCGCTGCGATCACGCGATTTGCCCGGCGGCCCCAGCCCGCAAACCGTCCGCCGGCGTCTCGGCAAACTGCGGAATCGGGAGCGCCTCTCTTGAAATCACGGCTGCTCGTTGCTGCAATCCTGATCGCTCTGGTCGGCTGCGGCGTGAAGGGTCCCCCGGTTGCTCCCGAACTCGCGCGACCGGCGCGTATCGAAGATCTGCGCGCAGTGCCGGATCCTGAAGGAATCAAGCTCGCCTGGCAGAGACCCACGACCTATGCCGGCGGCGGCCGCATGCGTGACCTCGGCGGCTTCGTCATCCTGCGTTCCACCGGCGGTGGTCCGATGGAGCCGCTGGTCGAGCTGCCGGTGACCGACCAGGAACGTTTCTCAGTCGAGCACGAGTTCGAATATATCGACAACGAGACGCAGCTCGGTCAGCGTTATCAGTACGAGGTTCTCGCCCGGACGCTGGACGGCTACGTCAGCGCGCCGTCGAACGAGGTCGCCTTGACGAGAACCAAGCCGCCGCCGCCGCCAAATCCCGAAACCTTTACCCTGCCGACGCCTTCGCCGCTGCCGACCTCCTAGACCGTCAACGGTTAGAGCTCTACCTCGCACAGGATAAAGTCGTGATCCGACACGCGGGGACTCAGCAGCGACGGCTGTGCGCGCACCACCTTGGCCGATCCGTTAACCGCGGACATCCCGCGCAGCATCAGCCAGTCGAGATTGGGGCGCAAAGGCGGCGGGAGAAACCGCGAAAAAGTGAAAGTGCGTTTCCCCGCGACATTTGCCTGATCCAGCGTGAAACCGGCCTCTCTGAGCAGTTCAAAAGCCGGTTCCCAAGGGACCGGATTAGACAACCGGCGTGGCTCGCGCACAAAGGTCAGCGCGGCTTTGCGAAACGCGCCCGGGCCGCTCAGTCCAAGTGTCGTGCTGTTGAAATCGCCGCCGATTACCATCGGGCCGGACGGACATCCGGCGAGGAACGCCGCCATCTGTGTCGCCCGTCCGGCGGGCGTCCATCGGCTGTTCAGATGAATTACGCCGAGCCATATGGATTTGTTTCCGAACATCGCGCGAGCGGCCAGCCCTGCCGGTCCCCCGATCATGCGGCGCACCCGGGGTTGCAGCGGCCGCGTCGGCAGGGGGATGCCGCGTACATCGGCGAACGGCTGGCCGCACAGCAGCGCACTCCCGAGTGAGGTTGCGGGGTCGCGCGGCTCACGCGGCTTGAATTGCGGCAGATAGACGAAACTCATCTCGAGGGCGTCGGCGACCTCGCGCGCAAACTCGCGATAACCGGAATAAGGATGCCGCCAAGCCGCCTCGCACAGCATGATTACATCGGCACCTGCCAGCGGCGGTCGCCGAAGGCATCGGATGATGCCTTCGACTTTGACGCCGCCGCGGGCGTTGAACTGGACGACCTTTATCGCGCGACCGCACGGGCGGCGCCGGCGGTTGACGATGATCGGATCGAATTGAGGGACCGCGCTGATCCCGCTTTCCGCTGCGCGCGTTGGTTCCTGCAATGCTTTGGGTAGATCTTAGGAATTGTGCAGGGCTTGCTCGAACTGCGCCAGGTCGGTGAATGGCGGCGAGCATGCCCGATTCCGGCAAAGATAGGCGGTCAGACGATGGTCGATCTGGGTTTTGCCGCGTAGCCCCTCCGGCACATTGGATAGGGCCTCGTCCGGCGCGATTCGTGACAGGGCAAGCCCCGGCACATAGGTCCGACCGATCGCGCGCAACCACAACGGCAGTGCCGCATCCGCCTGCTCACTGATGAGCACGATTTCCTGCGCGCTCCGCTCGTAGAGATCGAGCGCTTCGAGCATATGAGCGAAGGCGAACGGCTGCCGTTCCATCATCGAGGCGTAGCAGCAGAGGGTCATATCGGCCGACTTCAGGTAGCGGTCATCACTGGTGTGGGCGTACAGGCGGAGGAGCGTCATCACGGCGGCGCTGTTGCCTGACGGCGTCGAGCCGTCAAAGATCGGCTTGGGACGAATGATAAGAGCTTCGTGGTCGTCGGAAGTGAAGTAAAAGCCGCCGTTTTCATGATCCTCGAACTGCTCGAGCATCACCTCGGCGAGTGTGATGGCGTGGTCGAGATAGCGGCGATCGAAGGCGGCCTGATAAACATCGAGCATGGCCCCGGCGATCAAGGCGTAGTCTTCGAGGTATCCGTTGAAGCGCGCGACCCCGTCTTTATATGATCGATGGAGGCGCGACCCATCCCACATCCGTTCCATGACAAAGTCGGCGGCGCGGCGCGCGCTTTCAAGGTAGCGCGCCTCGCCGAGCGCGCGATAACCCTCCGCCAGGGCGCTTATCGCCATGCCGTTCCAGGCGGCGAGAATCTTGTCGTCGCGTCCCGGATGGACGCGCTTTGCGCGCGCTTCGAATAGCAACGTGCGCGCCCTGCCGATGGCTGCCGCCGCCTGTTGCTCCGACAGGCGAAACAACCTCGCGGCTTCGGCAAGGTCGATGGTGCGATGAAGGATGTTCCGCCCCTCGAAGTTCCCGACTTCATCCACGTTGAAATAGCGCGCGGCGAGGGGCGCAAGATCATCCCCCAGCACATCGTCTAATTCCGCCCGGGTCCAGACAAAGAATTTGCCTTCCTCGCCTTCACTATCGGCGTCCTGACTCGAGTAGAATCCGCCTTCGGGCGCATTCATTTCACGCAGCAGGTAATCCAGCGTTTCGCGCGCGATCTCGAGAAATTCCGGCTGGTCGAGCGCGCGCCCGGCGTCGAGATACAGCCGCGCCAGCAGCGCGTTGTCGTACAGCATCTTCTCGAAGTGGGGCACGAGCCAGCGCTCATCCACGCTATAGCGATGGAAGCCGCCGCCAAGCTGATCGTAGATTCCGCCCTTGGCCATCTTGGTCAGCGTATTGCGCACCATCTCGGCAAGCTGCGGGTCGCGATTCTCATGAAAAACGGTGAGGAAGAGCGAAAAAACGAAAGTATTGGGAAACTTAGGCGCGCCGCCCAGTCCCCCGTATCGGGGATCATAATGCTGCGCGAGGCCGCGGGCGGCCGCCGCCACGATGCCGGGTTTGATCGTGCCGGGTTCGACCTGCCGATTGGCCTCGACCATCGCCCGGCTCAGGCGCTCGACCGTAACTCGCACGTCCGCCGGTTTGTTTTCAAAGACGTCGGCGATGGCACTGAGGACGCGGCGGAATCCGGGCATCCCCTGGCGATCCTCGGGCGGAAAATAGGTGCCGCCGTAGAACGGCTTCAGGTCGGGGGTGAGGAAGACCGTGAGCGGCCACCCGCCCCGCCCGGTCATTAGCTGCACCGCGTCCATGTAAATCTGATCCAGGTCGGGCCGCTCTTCGCGATCGACCTTTATCGGCACGAAGTGCTCGTTCATCAGGCGCGCGATCACCTCGTTTTCGAACGATTCGCGCTCCATCACGTGACACCAATGGCAGGCGGAATAGCCGATCGAGAGCAGGATCGGCCGGTTTTCGCCGCGCGCTCGCGCCAGCGCCTCGTCACTCCACGGGTACCAATCGACCGGATTGTGCGCGTGCTGGCGCAAGTAAGGGCTTTGCTCGTGGATCAGACGATTCGGTTGGCGGCGCGGATGCTCGGAAGTCATGTCAGACTCAAAAAGAACCGGGGCGATTTGCGGTGCTTCGCGGACCCACTTGAGCTTAACACGTCGCACGCGAGGACACTATTTCCCCGCGCAGGCGCTTGCGATGACCCGGTTCTGCTGGAAATCTCTTGTCCCGATGAAACGCGCCGAGTTTCCGGATCCGCGATTCCTGTCGCCAGCCCGTCAGGGGGAAGCGACTGCAGAAAGCAGGTGGCGACCGTTCGCTGCCGCGGTCTTCGTGCTCAGCGCAATCCTTCTTTTCACCCGGCTCGGTGCCCGCGCGCTCTGGGCCTCCGAGTTCCGCTGGGCCGAGATCGCCCGCGAAATGATCCTCACCCATAACTACTTCTGGCCGACCATCAATGGTCATCTTTATTATGACAAGCCGCTCGGCTCCTACTGGCTCGTCGTCGCGGCTACCTACGTGACCGGCGGGATGAACGAAGCGGCGGCCCGTTTGCCGTCGGCACTTGCCGGCCTTATAGCCGTGGCGCTGGTCGGGCTGCTCGGCCGACGCCTCTACAACCTGAAGACCGGCGTAGCGGCCGCCGCGATCCTCGCCACCAGTTTCAGCTTCGTCTTCTTCGCACGCCTCGCCGATGCCGACGTCGAGACGGTCGCCGGCGAGCTTGCCGCGCTGACGCTCTTCTGGTCGCGCCGCGATCGTCCGCACGGCAACTGGATCTTTCTCCTGTGGCTGATCATGGCACTTACGTCCCTGACCAAGGGACTGCTCGGCTTTGTCCTGCCGATCCTGGTCATCGGCGTCTATTGCACGATCGGCCAGGGATGGCGTCCACTCGTCGAACCGCTCCGTCGGGGCCGGCTCGCGCAAAGCCTAGGCTGCGTAATCGAACGCAACCGATGGTTCTTCAACTGGCGGACGCTCGTGGCGGCGGCGCTTGGCGGAGTGATTTACTACGCGCCGTTTGCCATCTCGCACGCGATGACCGGATCGAGCCAGGGCCTCTACATGGTCTATCGCGAGAACGTCGAGCGCTATTTCGCGCCCTTCGATCATAAGGGACCGATTTACCTCTATTGCTACGTCATTTTCATCCTGATGGCGCCGTGGTCGGCGTTTCTGCCCGCGGCATTGATTGAGCTGCACGCCGTCGAGCGCGTCGACCGTGATCGCGCGGCGAGCACCCGCTTCGTGCTGGTTTTCTTCTGGGCGGTGTTCCTTTTCTTCACCCTCTCGGGATCGCGCCGGAGCTATTACCTGCTGCCTATCCTGCCGGCCGGCGCGCTGCTGATAGCGCGACTCCTGACCGCTGAGGAGCTTCGCTCGCGGGCCGCGACGGCCGCGCTCGGACTCGGCTGCGCGATCGTCGTGGCGATCGTGACGGTGTCGGCGCTGGCGCTGATACCGCCGCGCCTCTTCATGCCAAGGCCCTACAATCTGCTGCCGCCGGCGCCCGCTCGCGGCATTTTTGCGCTCTGCTGGATGCTCGCGATGGTGACGATCGCGGTCGCGCTGCGGCGGTTTTCCCCGACGCGCGTATTCGCCGCCACCGCAGTATCGTCCTGGCTGGTCATGTTCTACCTCTTCGTGTTTGCGTACCCGGCCGGCGACCAGTGGCGCGGCGAGAAGCAGTTTGATTTGACCGTGCGCAGCCTGATTGGCGCCGAGACCGATAAACTGGCGTTGTTCCGCAGCGCCGGTTCAGTCTATTACCTCGATCTCCCGCAACCGGTGCCCAACTACAACACCCCGCGTGATCTGCAATCCGCGATCCGCGCCGACCGCGTGCGATGGCTTATCCTGCGCACCCGCGACCTCGCGACGCTGCCGCCGCCCTACCGAGTCGTCGCCCGCGAGGCGGTTTTCCCGTGGGATTCCGACGCCCATCGTCGCAACGCGATCATTCTCGTGCGACTGGCGCCGAGCCCCTGAAGGCGCCATAGACACAACCGCGCGCCGTTCATATCATCGGAAGCATCGAGGGTTCAGGTGCGGGTCGATGGGGACGAAGCGCAGAACGAAGTCTGACGAGAAGACCGACCCCGTCCCCGCAGCGCGCCGCGTCTTCGACTCGCCCTTCAAAGACCTGAAGAGGCTGCTCAAGGCGCCGCCGGCGGCCGTCCCTCCCTCCAGGCGCCCGCCACCGCCAACGTTGATCGCCAAGCCTCCGCCGCCACCGGCTATCGATGATGCAACCCTGTTCCGGCAGGCGCTCGAGGGCGTGCGACCGCTCGGCGCCAACGGCGGCCGGGTTGCGGTGCAGCCGCGTTTCAGTCGCAACGTTATCAGCGAAGAGGCTGAGGTCCTCGCGCAACTCTCCGATCTGGTCTCGGGACAGGCTCCCTTCGAGCTGACCGAAACCGAGGAATACGTCGAAGGGGCGCGGGTCGGACTCGATCCGCGCGTGGTCACGCGGCTGCGGCGCGGCGAGTTCTCGACGCAGGGGCATCTCGACCTGCACGGGCTCACGCAAATCGACGCCAAAGAAGCGCTCGCGCGCTTTATCCTCGAATCGGTGCGCAAGGGGCTGCGCGCGGTCGCCGTAGTCCACGGCCGCGGCTTGCGCTCGCCCGGCGGTCAACCGGTGCTCAAGCACGCCGTGGCCGAGTGGCTGTCGCACGGCACGATCGGCAGCTACGTCCTCGCCTTCACCAGCGCGAAGGCCTACGACGGCGGTGCCGGCGCGGTCTGGGTGCTGCTGCGTCGCGAGCGCAAGCGCGGCCGATTTGATGTCTTGCAGGGCGCGCGCCGTCGCGACTAGATTGCGTTCACCACTCTGCCGGCGGAGCACGTGCGATGGATACGAAGCAGAATCGGCCGTTGCGACTCCACCATAATGCCTGGGTCGTGCGCGATCAGCGCGCCACCCGTCATTTTTATGAAGACATCATCGGTATCCCGATGGTGGCCTGCTGGAATGAACGCGACGAGGTGTTCGGCGGGATGCGCGTCTACTGCCACACGTTTTACCAATTGGCGGACGGCGGCGCGCTCGCCTTCTTTCAGTTCGAAGATCCGCGGGATTACGAACGCTTCGGCCCGCAGTTCCGACCCACACCGTTCATTCATATCGCGCTGAAGACGACCGCCGAGACCCAACAGGCGATCGCCGAGCGCCTGGCCGCCGCCGATATCGAGCACTTCTTCATCGAACACGGCTACTGCTGCTCGCTGTACGTCACCGATCCCGACGGGCTTAACCTCGAGTTCACGGTTGACGACCCGCGGGCGGAGCAGATCAACGCCGAACGCCTGCGCACGCGCGACGCCGATCTCGAGCGCTGGCTGCGCGGCGACCATAGCAGCAACAATAACTGGCGCCGCGAAAACACCTAGCTTGCCGCCGGTCACGGACCGGCGCGTTGACAGAAGGGCTTCCCTTACCTAGCCTGAGAGGGCCTGCGACGCGCGATCGGCGCGTCGTCCGGGCCTCCCGCCGATGTTCGAAGCATTAAGCGATCGCCTCGAGGGCGTTTTCAAAAAACTTCGCGGCCAGGGCCGAATAACCGAGCGCAATATCGACGAAGCCTTGCGCGAAGTCAGGCTCGCCCTGCTTGAAGCCGACGTTAATATCCGCGTCGTCCGCGATTTCGTCGATCACGTCAAGAAAAAGGCCCTCGGCCAGGAGGTCCTGCGCTCGCTCTCGCCCGAGCAGCATCTGATCCGCTTCGTTGCGTCAGAACTGTGCCAGGTGATGGGTGGTCAGGCCCGCGAGCTGGATCTCAAGGCCAAGCCGCCGATTAAAATTCTGCTGGTCGGTCTTCAGGGATCGGGCAAAACCACCTCGGCCGCCAAGCTCGCGCTCTTTCTGAAGACCCACCGCAAACGCCATCCGATAATGGTATCGACCGACGTCCGGCGGCCGGCCGCGATGGAGCAACTGCGCGTGCTCGGTCAGCAGGCCGGCATTCCGGTGGCGGAGAGTCGGGAGGATCAGGATCCGGTCGAAATCGTCAGCCAGGCGCTCGTTCGGGCCGACCTCACCGGCAGCGATACCCTGATAATCGATACCGCCGGGCGGCTCCAGATTGACGATGAGCTGATGGACGAGCTCGCGCGGATGCAGCGCACCGCGCTGCCCCATCACACCGTGCTAGTCGCCGACGCCATGACGGGACAGGACGCCGTCAACGTGGCGCAAGGCTTCCATGAGCGCCTCAAGATCTCCGGACTGATCCTCACCAAGCTCGACAGTGACGCCCGCGGCGGCGCGGCGCTTTCCGTCCGCATGGTCACCGGCGCGCCGATCCTGTTTGCCGGTCTCGGCGAGAAGCTTTCGGAGTTCGAGGTTTTTCATCCCGATCGGCTGGCCTCGCGCATCCTTGGCATGGGCGACATGCTGAGCCTGATCGAGAAGGCTCAGCAGAATTACGACGCGCAGAAAGCAAAGGAGCTCGAGCGCAAGCTTAAAAAGAACGAGTTCACGATCGAGGACTTCGCCGAACAGCTTAAGACCATCCGCAAGATGGGCTCGATCGGCGATCTCCTTGGTATGATCCCCGGGCTTAAGAAGCTTGCGGGCGCCGCCGATTCCGAGGAAGCGCGGCGCGAGATGGTGCGGATTCAGGCGATAATCGACTCAATGACGCTCCAGGAGCGGCGTAATCACCTGATCCTCAACGGTCGTCGGCGCGCCCGCATCGCCGCCGGCAGTGGTTCATCGGTACAGGATGTCAACCGCTTCCTCAAACAGTTCGACCAGACCCGCAAGCTGATGCGCAAAGTTACCCGAGGCGGTGGCGTGGCGCATGCGATGGGCCGAGGGCTTGGGTTTGGCCGCTAACACGCTAAAATGGTCGTGCACTAACGAGGAGCTCAATGGGACTTGTCATCCGGCTGCGGCGCCACGGAGGCCGCAAGAAACCTTTTTTTCGTATCGTTGTGGCGGATTCCCGTTCGCCCAGGGACGGGCGCTTTGTGGATCAAATAGGCACTTACGACCCCGGTAGCGATCCACCCAGGGTCTCCCTCAAGCAGGAAGAGACCCAGCGATGGCTCAAAATGGGTGCGCAACCCAGCGCTACCGTTAAGCAGCTAATCAAGGGGGCCGGAGGCGCTGCCTGAATCACCTGACACCTCTTCCAGGAGCCTTCCATGAAGGAGTTAGTAGATTTCCTGGCCCGGCAACTCGTCAATAACCCCGATGCTGTCGAAGTCAAAGAAACGCAAGGCGATACCGCCTCGGTGCTTGAGCTGCGCGTGGCGAAGGAAGACCTCGGCAGGGTAATCGGCAAGCAAGGCCGTACGGCCAAATCGATTCGAACGATTTTGAACGCGGTTGCATCCCGCACCAACCGCAAGATTGTGCTCGAAATCATCGAAGAGAAGTAACGCGACGGCGCCTGCCGTCGCGCCATCCGATCCGCCCGGACTCGTGCGGATCGGCGTCGTCACCCGGGCTCACGGCCTGCGCGGGGCGGTTATCGTGCGCGCCGACGATCCGGCTTCGGTTACCGCGCAGACCGTCCGCGAGATTTATCTTAGGCAGGGCGCGAGCGTCAGTCCCTACGCAGTTCAACAGGCAACGCCTCAGGGACGCGGAAAGGTACGGCTCGCCCTCGACGGCGTCGACAGTCGCGAGAAAGCCGACGCGCTGCGCGACGCCATTGTGCTCGTGGCTGAAAGCGATCTCCCACCCCCGGCAGCCAACGAGTTCTATGCCTATCGTGCGATCGGCTGCAGCGTCGTCACGGTCGAGGGACGGTTGCTCGGCGCGGTCACCGAAGTGTTCGCCACCGGCGCCAATGACGTCCTGGTGGTTCAGGACGGCACGGGGGAGATCCTTGTGCCGGTTACGGCCGAGGTGATAAAGCGCCTCGATTTCGCTGCCGGGCGCATCACGATCGCGCCGGTCCCGGGGCTGCTGGATTAGCCGAGCGTCGCCGCGGGCTCGATCCACTCGCGGGCGATCTGCTCAAGATGGGCCGGGATCTGCCGTTCGTCGCTCGGCATCCGCACGAACGGGATAATCTCGTTGACCCCGAGCTCGGCATAACGCCGCAACTGCTCGCGCGAAACCGCGGCGTCGTAGGGCGAAACGATAAGCTCGATATCCGCGAGCTTACGATTATTCTCCGCCAGCAGGGTCTGCAGTTGTGCGAGCTTCGTGGCGAGCTGATCGGGCGTCAGTTTGACGCTGAACCATCCGGTGCCGTAGCGCGCGACCCGCCGCAGCGCCGGAGTGCTTTCGCCGCCGAAGATAATCGGCACGCGCGCGCCTTGAGCCGGCTTCGGGAAACATCGCGCGTCCTTGAAGGTGACGAATTCGCCGGCGAAGCTGGTTTTCTCTTCGCCCCACAGCTTCCGCATCACCTCGATATATTCGCAGGTGCGCTGCGCCCGCCGTTCGAACGGAATCCCCAAGGCGGCGAATTCCTCCCACGACCATCCGATACCGACGCCAAGGGCAAAGCGCCCGCCGCTCAGCGCATCGAGCGTGGCAATCTGCTTGGCCAGCACCAGGGGGTTATGCTCCGGCACGAGACAGATTCCCGTCGCGAGCCGAATCCGCGTCGTGCTGGCGGCGACGTAGCTCAGGGTGACAAACGGATCGGTCAAATCGACCGTGCTGGCGGCGAGGAAGCTGCCATCATCCGAATATGGATAGTGCGATTCATAATGGTCGAACAGGACGACGTGTTCGGGCGCCCACAAGGTGTTAAAACCCAGCCGCTCCGCATGCGCGGCGACCAGGCGCAGCGTGCCCGGTCGCGACCCCTTGCCCATCCCGATTCCACTGATCCCGATTTTCATTGGCTTCACCCCTTCACCTGCGCGCGCTTGCCGGCTCAATGATGCCCGCGGTCCGGATGCCGCACGCGTTTCAGCTTGACCGCGTTGCGCATCGGACGGTTTGCCTGCTCGCCCTTGTTGAAAGCCCGCGACAGGATCCACGAGACTTCGGCAACATAGATATTGCCGTCCCGATCCACCGCCATCCCGTGGGGTGCGAACAATTGATCCGGCTCCTCGCCCATCCCGTTGTCACAGAGTCTCGCGAGCGGCTGACCGTCGAGCGTCCAGACGCTCACGCGCGGTCCCATCGTCTTCGCGCTGTTCCAGATATCGTACAGCGGTGACGGCCCCAGTCCGATCCACAGGGCGGAACTCAGTTCGCCGATATAGCAAAGCTGTTCGGTTCCCGTCGTGTCGATACACATCCCGCACGGCAGCGCCATCCCATACCAGACCGCTTCGAGCCGTCCGTTCGGCGTGAAGACCTGCACGCGATGGTTATGGCGGTCGGCGACATACACGTAACCGTCGCGGTCGCAGCAGATATTGTGCGGCAGGTTGAACTGCCCCGGAGCGTTGCCGGGTTCACCCCACGAAAAAAGCCGCCGCCCGTCGGGCGCATATTTGTGGACTTTGGCGTTGCCGTAGCCGTCCGAGACGAAGAACTCGCCGGTCCCCGGATGGATCGCCACATGGGTGCACTGATTGAACGGCTCGCCGCTCATCGCGCGGGCCGGCTTGCCCGGCACGCCGAGCGTCATCAGGATTTCCCCGTCCAACCGGCATTTGCGCACGGTATGGTCGAACGTGTCGGTCAGCCAGATCGTGTCGTCGGGACCCATCGTGACCGCATGCGCATTGGGAAAGGTTTGCTTGTCGCCCCAATGATGCAGGTAATTGCCGTCGCGATCGACCACGATTACCGGCGTCGGCCCGCGATTGAAGAGATAGACCCGATCGCGCGCATCGACGCCGATTCCGGCAACGTCGAAATTCCAATCGTTGCGACCGGGAATATGCGCCCAGTTTTCGACGATCTCGTAGATATACTCGCCGCTGCCGGTCTGCTTCGCCATAGCGTCCCCCATGGTCGAGGAATCCGTCCACAGCAGGCACTAGCAAACCCTGCCGACGGTTGAAAGCGCCGCGCAGCCTAGCCCGACTGACGCAGATAGTTGAGGAGTTCGTTGGCGCTCACATAACCTACCCGATGGACGCGAATCCGGCCCGTCGCGTCGATCACCACGGTCGTGGGTACGCCCTGAATTCTGAATTTGCGCATCAGCTCGGCATTCTCGGGACTGTCGGCGGTCAGGTTGGCGCGCAAAAGGAGATAGTGGCGCGCCTCATTGATCACCGCCGGATCGCGGAACGTCGAGCGTTCCATCTCCCGGCACGGCACGCACCAGTCGGCGGAGAAATCGATCACCACCGGTTGATGGTCAGCCCGGGCTTGACGCAGCGCGGCGTCGTTGAAGGGCTGAAACTGCAACGCGCCGCCATGAGTGGATGGCGGGGCGAGCGCCATGAAGAGCGCCGCGCCCGCGGCGATCGCACCCACCGCGATGCGAAAGACCATGAACGGACGCGGGCGCGACCCCACCGGCGTAACCCAGCCAAGGAAGATTCCGACCGCCGCGGCATACCAGGGCAGCAGCCGCGTCAATAAGCGGTTCGGCGAGAGCGGATCAAGAAAGTACAGGGCGAGGCCAATCAGCGCGAAGCCGAAAAGCTGCTCAACCCACGCTAGCCATTCGCCGGAGCGCGGCAGCCGCCGCAGATTTCCCGCCGCCAGCGCGAGCGCAACGTAGGGCAAACCCATGCCGACGGCGAGCGTGAAGAAGAGGGCGAAGCCCAGAACCGCGTCGCGACTCTGCTGAACCATCAGCAGCAGCCCCAGCACGATAGGGCCGATACAGGGCGCCGCCACAACGCCCATGCTGAGCCCCATCACGAGCGCGCCGAGGTAGCCGCGGCGCGAAACGCCCGCATATCGCATCAGCCACTGCGGCGGTTGCAGCGTAAAGAGTCCGAAACTCGAAGCCGCGAGCAGCAGCAGCAGAGCTGCGATCGCAATGAGCACCAGAGGCTTTTGCAACGCCGCCCCGAACATCCCTCCGCTCAGCGCCGCGGCGACACCGACGGCGGAAAAGCTGAGAGCGATGCCGAGGACGTAAAGCAGCGCCAGCGTGACGACGCGGCGCGACGGGCCGCCTTCATTGCCGAAGTAGGCGACGGTCACCCCAATCAGCGGATAGACACAGGGCGTCAGGTTAAGGGCGAGCCCGCCCAGCAGCACCGCCGCGAAACCGAGAGCGTAACCGTGGACCGCAAACAGTTGCGTCAGGGCGGCGCCCTGGTCGGCGAGCCCCCCCATCGTCAGCTAGCCATCGAGCGTCGCCTCACCCTCGCTGGAGAGCGGCGCATGGCCGACGATCTCGAGTCCATAGCCCGGCAGGTTGGCCAGGCGCGGCGGCTTGTCGGACAGGAGGACCATCTGTCGCACGCCGATATCGCGCAGGATTTGCGCGCCGATCCCATAGTCGCGAAAATCGGCTTCCGGAGCGTTCAGATGAGTGCTCGGCTTGGAGCGCCGCGGGCCGTTGATATCGCCGGCGATCGCGGCTGACTCGCGCTTCAGATAGAGGATGACACCTTCGCCGGCGGCGGCGACCTGCTCCATCGCCGCGCGCAGCAGCCGCCGCGTGTTGCGGTTGACATAGCCGAAGACGTCGCCGGGCAGATACTCGCGATGGGCCCGGACCAGCGTCGGTTTGTCCGGACGCACGTCGCCCATCATCAGCACCAGATGCTCGCTCTGATCGACCAGGTTGCGATAGACCCGCGCCTTGAATTCGCCGACCGCCGTGGGCAGACGCGCCTCGGCAATCCGTTCGATCATGGTTTCGTTGCGCAGACGGTATTCGATAATGTCGGCGACCGTGACGATCTTGAGGTTGTGCTGGCGCGCAAACTCGATTAAGTCGTCGCGGCGCGCCATCGAGCCGTCGTCCTTGAGAATTTCGCAAATCACACCGGCCGGTTTGAGTCCGGCCAGTCGCGCCAGGTCGACCGCACCTTCGGTCTGTCCGGTGCGCACCAGCACGCCACCGTCGCGCGCGCGCAGCGGATAGACATAGCCGGGCGTGATGAATTCCGCACCGGTCGCATCCTCGCGCACGGCCTGCAGAATCGTCAGCGCGCGATCCTGGGCCGAGACGCCCGATCCACTTACCCGCCGCGCCGTGATCGGCACGGTGAACGCGGTGCCGAGTGGCGCCTGGTTGTCTCCAACCATCATGCTGAGGCCGAGTTTATCGATTCTTTCGGCGGACATCGGCAGGCAGATAAGGCCGCGACCGTACTTGGCCATGAAATTGATAGCTTCGGCCGTGGCCTTTTCGGCCGCCATGCAGAGATCGCCTTCGTTTTCGCGGTCTTCGTCATCCATCAGGATAATCATGCGGCCGCGGCGCGTCTCTTCGAGCGCTTCTTCGATCGAAATGAACGGGGCGGTCGGCTGATGGTCGCGCGGAGTGATTTCACCAAACATTGGCCTTGTTCCACCTTGCGCCTGAATCAACCCATTGTAGCCCACCCTGGGGGAGAGCGAGAAACCCACCGTGCGGAAAGACGCGGACATGCTCCGCGACCCGCCGACGAGGCGAAGCAGGGAGCCGCGCCGGGCGCTATAGTGGCCGGGTGGCGCCCTCGAAGCCTCCGAAGCGTATCGATCAGCCGACCCCGGCGCGTGCGTTGGCGGAACTGCCGTCGGTCGACCGATGTATCGCGGCGATCCAAGCGCACTGCCAAACGCCGGAGCTCAGCCGCGACTACCTGAAGCGCGTGGTTCGCGCGGTGCTCGCGGAGCTGCGGTCGACGATGACCGCAGGCGACGGGGTCGCGGCCGCGGCCGGCAAGCCGCTGCTCGACGAAGTCGTCGCCCGCGCGCGCGAGCGGATCGACGCGGACCGGCCGCGGATGCAGCCGGTGGTCAATGCGACCGGCGTAATCCTGCACACGAACCTCGGTCGCGCACTGCTGGCCGAAAGCGCGCTGGCCGCGATGGTTACTGCGGCGCGCGCGCCGGTAAATCTCGAATACTCGCTCGCCACCGGTGACCGCGGCGACCGCGACGATTTGATCGAGCAAGAGCTCTGCGAACTGACGGGCGCCGAAGGCGCCACTGTGGTCAATAACAATGCCGCCGCCGTGCTCCTCGTGCTGAACAGTCTTGCCGAAGGACGCGAGGTTATCGTCTCGCGCGGCGAGCTCATCGAAATCGGCGGCTCCTTTCGTCTCCCTGACGTGATGGCGCGTGCGGGTGCGCTGCTCCGCGAAGTTGGCACGACCAATCGCACTCATCGCGACGACTACGCCCGCGCGATCGGCCCCCAGTCGGCGCTCCTGATGAAGGTGCATCCGTCCAATTACCGGATCGTCGGTTTCACCGCGACCGTCGAACTGCGTGAGCTGGTCGAGCTGGCGCGCCTCCATGATCTGGTCGTCGTCGAGGATCTGGGTGCCGGCGCGCTCATCGATCTGAGTCGTTTCGGACTGCCGCGCGAGCCCGTGGTGCGCGAAAGCATCGATGCGGGTGCGGCCCTGGTAACCTTCTCGGGCGACAAGCTGCTCGGTGGTCCGCAGGCGGGTGTCGTCGTCGGGCAGGCGCGTCTGATCGCCCGGCTGAAGCGCAATCCATTATGGCGCGCCTTGCGCTGTGACAAGCTGCGGCTGGCGGCGCTGGAGGCCACGCTGCGACTGTATCGTCAGTCGGCCGAACCGGAGCGAGCGCTGCCGACCCTTCGCCTGCTCACCCGTCCGCTGGCCGCGATCGCAGAGATCGCCGAAAACGCGCGCGCGCTGCTGGTACAACAACTGGGCCCCGAGTTTACCGTGACCATCGTCGAGAGCCGCGCGCAAATCGGTTCCGGCGCCCAACCGGCGGAGGAGCTGGTCTCGCGCGCGCTGAAAATCACCCATCCGGAGCTGAGCGCGACGCAGATCGCGGCCCGCTTCCGTCGCGCACGGATCATCGGCCGCGTCCACGATGATGCCTTCCTGCTCGACCTGCGCGCCGTCGAAAGCGCCGAGTCGCTGGTGCCGCCGACGCTCGCGACCGCGTAATTCATACCTTGCAATCGGCCGACGCGCGGAGCGAGACTGAATCCGCACCAAGCGCTGTGCGAGGAGGAACCGCGATGGATAAGACGTATAAAATTGTTGACGTCGTCGGGGTCTCGGAGGACAGCATCCATCAGGCTGTCCGCAACGCGCTCACCAAAGCCCAGCAGACGTTGCGCAACATCGACTGGTTCGAGGTCAAAAACATTCGTGGCGCGGTGCACGGCGCCGAGTTGCAGTTTCAGGTCGAAGTCCGGATCGGTTTTCGGCTTGAGGGCGCCCCGGTCTGAGCCGCATCTTTTTGGGGGCATCGCGACCGCTCCTTGTCCGCCCTCGCGGACGGGGGGCGTGTCGGCCATGCTGCTCATCCGTTAAGATGGACGGAGGGAACAGAGGGAGACTGGGGTTGCATGAAGCGATGTCCGCGATGCGGCCGAACCTATCCGGATAGCGAGGCATTCTGCGCCGACGACGGCGTCGCGTTGCCGCCCGCGGCCGAAAGCCGCGGTACTACGGCGATGACGCCGGAGGACACTTCCACGGCCGGCACCACCGAGTGTCCGGTCTGCGGCGGCAGGGCTCAACCGGGCGAGCTGATTTGCAATTTCTGCGGCACGCGGCTGACCCCGGAACCGGCGGCAGGCGCCGGTCCGTCCGCGAGCGGCGCCGCAACACGGATCAGTCCTGAAGCCTACGTGCCGGCGAGCGAGCGCGCGCCAACCGACGTCGCCGACGATGACGCCGGCGGGCGTAGCTGGCTTGGCACTATCGGTTTCGTCATTGCCGCCGTGATTGCGCTCGGCGCAGGCGCGTGGCTCGCGATCTACTTAAGCGGCCGTCATGCAGCGCCACAGGTCGCCTCGGCGTCACCGTCACCGACGCCCGCTGCGGCCAGTTCACCGGCCGCGGTACTGGCGACCACGATTCCGATCCAGGTGAACGGCGGCCTCGCCGAAGCGCTGCAGCGCGATTCCAAGACGCTGGCCAAAACCTTCGCCGACAACCAGGCCGGTCTGAATGAGGTTTATCGCGACGCGCTGGCGTCGAATCCGGGGCTCAGCGACGGCATGATCCTGCGCCTGCACATTACGCCCGACGGCAGCGTAAGTTCCGGTGCCGTGCGCACTTCCACGGCGCCGAATCCGAGCCTTGACGCGGCGGTCGTCAAAGCCGCCAGCGGATGGAAATTCCCGGTGGCAAGCGGCGCCGACGTCGATGCTGACTATCCGATCATTTTTACCACGACGCCGTCGGACACCTCCGGGGTCGAAGCGGATTTGAAGACGAAACTGGCGAGCCTCGGTCCCAACGAAGCGGAATACACGATGACCACCACGCCGCCGAGCGCGGAAGCGTCGCCGTCGAGCAGTCCCGCACTTGCCGCCGTGCCGCCCGCGCCCGCGGTCGAAGCCACGCCGCCTGTGGCTGCGACAACGCCGGCGCCGCATCGTCATCGGCCACGGCTGGCTTCGCTGCCGCCGCCACCGTCGTTGACTGAGCGCGTCAACGACGAGCTTGCTTCGAACAAGCGCTTTCGACGAGTCCACGCCTACGCGGTCGGCGGCAACGTCACGCTCAGTGGTAAAGTTTTCGATGACGCCGACCGGCAACTGGCGGAGACCACGGTGCGCGGCGTGCGCGGCGTGACCTCGGTCACCAATAATCTCACGACCGATCAGCAGGACTGGGCCGCCAATGCGAGCCGCATCACGCAGCAGCTCCAGGCCGCGGGGCTGACCAACGTGACGGTCAAAGTGATCGGCAAGTCGGCCTATCTCAACGGCACGGTGGCGACCGCCGCCGATCGCGATCGCGCCGTGATGATCGCGCAAAGCGCCGCGCCCGTTGTGGTGCGCGTCAATTTGATCAACGTTGAGCCGGGTCGAGTATTCGGCTTTTGAGCCGTGGCAAAGATGGTGCGGCAGGAGGACGGCAGCGATTGGCGAGGTTCTTGCGGTTCAACGCTATTGACTTAGGCTGAAGGCGGTCCTTAAGCTAGGCGGAGTTGTCTCCAACGCCCGCCCCTCAGAGGTGAGCACCGAGCGATGCCCAAGCAGGAAAAGTTAGCCCGTCCCAAAATCACGATCATCCCCGGTCGAGGCGTGGCGCAGACGATCAATTACCTGCTCGAGGATCGTGATGACTTGGAATGGATCATCGCGGTCGGCCGGACCAAGAACGGCGAGCTGTTTTTCTACGATACGGGCGGCGACATCGTCGAGGATCTCGGCACGCTCGAGTATCTTAAGGCGCGCATCGTCCGCGCCCACTTCGGCGACGAGTACGAGTAAGTCGTTCCGTCGCGCGATTATCTCGCGCTGCCTGCTGTTTCTTTGCGCCTCGAGTCTGACGCTTGCACTGAGCGCGGTCGGCGCGCGCGCCGGCCAGGTCGAAACGATTCCGTCGCAGCAGAATCTGCAACTGCCGCCGCCACCGGTCTCATCGCCGCCCCTTTCCTCCCAGCTTCCGGGCCAGGTGCCGCAGCCGGAGGCGACCTTGCCGCCGGTCTACCCCGGCCCGCAGGGCGCGACCCGGGAAATTCCCCTGCCGCAGATCTTCCGCGGATGCTGGCGGGGAATCGTGCCGCGGGTGGACCGCATCGTGCCGCTCGATCCGCTGGCCGGCGACACCATCTGGCTCACCAAGGAATACACGCTTTGCTACAAACAGACGGGTTATGCGGGCAAATGGCAACTGACCTTCGCCGAGAGCTCGGTGGCCAATCGGCTGGCGACCGATCAGCGGCAGATCATTCGCGTCAAGTCGGTGACCGGCCCGGATAGCGCCGAGCTTACGGCCTTTCTGCATTTTCGTGCGCCGGCCGTCACCCTTTTCGGTCTGCCCGGCCGAATGAACACGCTCGACGAGCTCTCCCATCTCCATTGCTTCGTTACTTCGGACCAGCAGGCGATGAACGTGCAGGCGATGGTTTTCGTCGAGACCAACGGGCGTCCATCCGTCGATATCTACTGGCATGCGCAGTTTGTGCGCGAGCCGTCGAGCGGACCGAGCTAGGGCGGAGTGGCTATCGTCCGAGCCGCGGTCGTCTGAGCCGCGGCCCCTGCTCCGCCCCGTCATTCGGCAAAGTTCGAAAAGCCGCGCGTCACGTCGCCACGCCGCTCAGTCCGCAAAGTCTTCGACCGGCGGTGAGGCGTAGATGATGCCGTCTGCGATCGTCAACGGCACGCGATAGAGAAACTTGCCGCAGGTATCAGGCGGCCCCGCGACACATTCCCCGGTCGCGGGTTCATAGTAGGCATTGTGCGTCGGGCAGACGAGATAGCGGCCGCGTTCGCCGAAGAACTGATTGTCAACCCAGTCCATCGCCATTGGTATATGACGGCAGCGATTGACGTAAGCGTGAAGCTTGCCGCGATAGTTGATGACGAAGCACTCTTCATCGACGCCCCGAATCGGCATCATGAACTTGAGCGATTTCCCGGCCTTGACGGCGGAAGCCGGGCCGACCCGATAGCGGACGCGGTCTGCGGCTGGGCAGGGCCTTGCGGCAGCGCCTGGACGCGGATGATTGAAGGCGCGACGACGCGGTTGGCGGGACACGAGTCGAGTGTGGTGCGGCCGCGCCGTGAAGTCCAGTGTTGGCAGCGCGAAGCGGCTGTGCGAGCATCAATTTAATCACCGGCAACGTCAGAGGAAGCTGCAATGATCGATAAGCCACGCGTCCGGCCGCTCGAAGCCATGCCGGTCAAGCAGGACGGCCAGACCCTGGTCCTGCTGCGCGATCCCAGCCGTATCGCACCCGAGCCGATTTTGATTGGCGCCGGCGCCTATTTCCTGGTTACTCTTTTTGACGGCACGCGCAGCCTGCTCGACCTCCAGGCCGAATTCACTCGGCGCTTCGGCGATATCCTGCAGTCCGAGGATCTCCGCAGTTTTATCGAAGCCCTCGACCAGGGCTATTTCCTCGACAGTCCCCGCTATCATGCGCGGGTTGCCGAGATTCGCGCCGAGTTCGCCCGCGCGCCCGCGCGCCCCGCGGCCTTGGCGGGGCTGGCTTATGAAGCCGATCCGGCACGGCTGCGCGCCGAAATCGTCAGTTACTTCGCCCGTCCGGGAGCTCCCGGCGCCGTACCGACGCCGCACAGCAACGGCGCGGCGCTGAGCGGCATCATTGCCCCGCATATCGATCCGCGTCGCGGCGGCGCCGCCTACGCCCACGCGTATGGTGAACTGCTGACGCGCGAGCGCCCCGAGCTGATCGTGATTCTCGGTACGTCCCATTACGGCCTCGGACCGGAGCTTTTTACGGCGACGCGCAAGGACTATGTGACGCCGCTCGGTACGGTCGCGACCGATCGCGCGTTCGTCGAGCGGTTGGCCTCGCGCTACCGCGAGGGCGATCTGTTCGCGCAGGAGATCCTCCATCGCGATGAACACTCGATCGAGTTCCAGGCGGTGTTTCTCGCGTGGGCCCTGGGGACCGCGGGTTATCAGATCGTCCCGATTCTGGTCGGGTCCTTCCATGAAATGGTGCTGACGGGCGAGACGCCCGCTTTCAACACCCGGATTCGCGCCTTTATCGATGCGCTGCAGGACGAATTGACCGCGGAGCGGCGCCAGGTGCTGATCCTTGCCGGGGTGGATTTTGCGCATGTCGGCCGCAAGTTCGGCGACAGTTTCACGGCCGACGAGAAGGTCGCGGCCTGGGTCAAGAGCGAGGACCTCGCCCTCATCGAGAATATCAAGCGCGGCGACCCCGAGGGCTTTTTCGCCGATATCGCGCGCGACCGCGACGCGCGCAAGATTTGCGGGCTCGCGCCGATGTACACCCAGCTCGAGTTGCTGCGCGGTCATAACGCGCGCCTGCTCATGCACGATATTGCGATGGAACCGCAGACCGAATCGGCCGTTTCGTTTGCGAGCCTGGCGATCGATTAGCGTTCCGCGCCGAGTCGGTGCGAAGGCGACCGTGGCGTGGTCCTTGCTCCCCCAGACGACCGTGGGAAACCGGAGCCGATTGCGTGCCGCTTGATAAATACCGCCAGAAGCGCGATCCGCAGCGCACGCCCGAGCCCTTCGGCAGCAGCGCCCAGGCCCCCGTGTCGCGGGGCGCCGCGATGTTCGTGGTGCAGAAGCACGCCGCCCGCGCACTGCATTATGACTTTCGCCTCGAGATGGAAGGCGTGCTGCGCTCATGGGCGGTGCCGCGCGGCCCCTCGCTGAACCCTGCGGACAAGCGGCTGGCCGTCATGGTCGAAGATCACCCAATCGAATATGGCGATTTCGAGGGCCGCATCCCCACGGGCAACTACGGCGCCGGCTCGGTGATCGTCTGGGATCGTGGAACTTATCGCGTGATCGACCCGCCCAACGGCGACGCCGCCGCAGGTGTCCGGGCGGGGAAACTCGATTTCGAAATGCACGGCTTCAAACTGCGCGGCGCGTTCACCCTGGTGCGCACCCGGGCGCAGCCGCGCCGTTCATCCGGCGAGAGCAAGGAGCAATGGCTCCTGATTAAGAAACGCGACGCTTTCGCGGCGGACACCGATGTCCTCGCGGAGCATCCACGGTCGGTGCTTTCCGGGCTTACGGTTGAGGAGATGGCCGCGGCCGCGGGCGCCGATCAGCGTTGGCGTGCCGCGCTGGCCGATCTGCAGGCCCCGGTCTTCAAAGGTAAATGGGAGGTCTCGGCGTTTCCGCTGAACCTGGCGAAGACCGCCGACGAACCTTTTGACGGCAAGGAGTGGCTCTTCGAGCTGAAATACGACGGGGTCCGCGCGCTCGCGCTCCGCGATCATGGCGAGGTGCGGCTCTATGGGCGCAATCAGCGCGCGATTACCCGTCGCTATCCCGAGATTGTGCTGGCGCTCGCGGCGCTGCCTTACGAGCAATTCGCGATCGACGGCGAGATCGTCGCGCTGGCCGACGACGGCCGGCCGAGTTTCCAGTTATTGCAGCGCCGGATGCATCAGGATGACCCGCGCGAGGCCCAGCGGCTGAGTCTCGCCACCCCCGCCACCTTCTTCACCTTCGACCTGCTGGCGTTCGACGGTTGCGACCTGCGGCCGCTCGGCCTGGAACAGCGCAAGGGCGTGCTCGCGCACTTAATCCGCGGCGAAGGCCCGGTCCGCTACTGCGATCACGTCCTCGAGCGCGGCAAAGAGTTCTTTAGGCTTGCCGCCGAGGCGCGGCTCGAAGGAATCATGGCGAAACGCCGCGATTCGGCCTACCGGGGCGTCCGCACGGGCGACTGGCTCAAGATCAAGTGCCCACAGCTCGGCCGCTTCGTGATTGGCGGATGGACCGACCCGGGCGGCGCGCGGACCCATTTCGGCGCGCTGCTCGTCGGCCTCTACGAAGCGTCCGGCACTCTTCGCTTCGTCGCGCGCGTGGGCACCGGTTTCGATGAAAAAAATCTGCGGGAGATTCACCGGATGCTCGAGGCGCGCGTCCTCAGCACCTCGCCATTCCGACGTGCGAAAGCTGGCGAAATCGCACCGCCCGCCCGTGTCTCGCACTTCTGCCGCCCGGAGCTGGTATGCGAAGTGCGCTTCGGCGAGCGCACCGCCGACGGCGGCATCCGCCATCCGGCATTCGTGAGGTTGATCGCCGACGCCGACCCGCATGAATGCCGGGATGAGACCGCCGCGGATACCACGATGGTAGCGGCGCCCGCCGATCGCGATTCGCGCGACGAGGAAAACGAACAGATGGATCCCGCCCGCCGTTTCAAGATAACCAATCCAACCAAAGTCTTCTGGCCCGACGAAGGCTACACCAAGGGCGAGCTGATTGATTACTACACCACGATGGCGCCCTGGATGCTGCCGTATCTGAAGGATCGGCCGGTGGTGCTGACGCGCTATCCGGACGGTATCGGCGGCAAGAGTTTCTATCAGAAAGACGCCCCCGCCTTCGCGCCGTCATGGATCCGCACGGCGAAAATCTGGTCCGAAGATAGCCACCGCGAGATTGCGTATTTCATTCTCGAAAGCGCCGAAGCGATCGCCTATATGGCTAACCTGGGCGCGATACCAATCCATATGTGGTCGTCGCGCATCAACCATCTCGAGCGCCCGGATTGGCTCCTGTTCGATATCGATCCTAAGGGCTCGACCACTAAACAGGCGGTGATCGTGGCGCGCGAAACCGGCGCCGTTCTGCGCGAAATCGGGCTGCGCCCCTACGTCAAGACTTCCGGACAGATGGGCCTGCACGTCGTGGTCGGGCTGGTCCCGCAATATACCTATGACGAGGCGCGGATGTTCGCGGAGCTGGTGGCGCGCGTGGTGGAACGCCGGATTCCCGAGCACGCCACGCTTATCCGCCACAAGGAGCGCCGGGCCGGCAAGGTCTATATCGACTGGATGCAGCTCGCCCAGGGCCAGACCATTGCCGCGCCGTTTGCCGCGCGCCCGGTCCCCGGAGCGCCGGTCTCGGCGCCGCTCAAATGGGATGAACTGACCGACGACCTCGAGCCCAAGCGCTGGAATATCAAATCGATGCCGCCGCGCATGAAGCGGCTGCGGCACGATCCGTTTTTCGGCGTGCTCACGGACCTCCAGCGTATCGACGACAAGCTGCGCCAGATCGAACTCTTGACCAGCGATCGACCCTCCGACGCGGGACCGTCCTGAACGGGCTGCCGCACTAGGCAAAAACGATCAGCGGCTTGATGATGCCGTCGAGCTTTTTGTCCATCATTTCGAACGCGCGTTCGAGTTGATCGAACTTGAACACGTGCGTGGTCATCGGGGTAGGATCGATCCGGCCGCTCTTCAGGATGCGCAGCATGCGTTCCATCCGCAGCCGCCCGCCCGGGCAGAGCAGGGTGCGGATGGTCTTTTCCGCCATCCCGACGCCCCATTCGAGCCGCGGAATGCCGACGACCTCGCCCTTGCCGTGATAACCAGCATTAGAAATCACGCCGCCCGGCTTGGTGACCTTGACGGCATTCTGAAACGCTTCTTCGCTGCCGAGCGCTTCGATGGCGCAATCGACGCCCCGCCCATCGGTTAACTGCATGATACGCGCGACGACGTCTTCGCGGCTGAAATCGACGATCGCGTCGGCCCCGTAGACGCGGGCAAGCTCCTGGCGCTTCGCTACCGCGTCAACGCCGATAATCAATCCGGCGCCGCGCAGCCGCGCGCCCGCCACGGCCATCAGTCCGACGGCTCCCAGGGCAAAGACCGCGACCGCGCCGCCGATCGGGATATCGCCGTTCTCGGCAGCCTTGAAGCCGGTTGACATCATGTCGCAGCAATAGACAGCGGCCTCGTCGGATACGCCGGCCGGAATCGCCGCAAGATTGGCGTCGGCGTCGTTGACATGAAAGAACTCGGCGAAGGTGCCGTCCTTGATATTGGCGAACTTCCATCCGCCAAGCGCGGCGCCGGACTGCGAGGAAAATCCCGCCTGCGACGCGAGATCGCCCCAGTCGGGCGTGATCGCCCCGGCGACCACCCGATCCCCCGGCTTGAATTGCCGCACCTCGGCGCCGACCTGATGCACGATACCGACGGCCTCGTGGCCGAGCGTCAGGTTCTCACGCGGACCAATCGCGCCGTGCACGGTATGCGCATCTGAAGTGCAGATCAGCCCGCGAGTCGCTTTGATAATCGCATCGTTCGGACCGGGCGTGGGGATCGGTTTGTCGGCGAACCCAACCTTGCCGATACCCTTCATCACGAAGGCTTTCATGACGCGGATGCTAGCCGATCCGCCGCGACGAGCGCCAGTTGCGCGCCCGCGATCCGCGCTTGTAGAGTCTTGCGCACCCACATAAATCTAAGGACTGTTGAGCGATATAATCCCCTTGCTAGGTGGTCGATCCCTTGGCGGCAAATACGCTGTTTGAAAAAATCTGGAACAGTCACGTGGTCCGCGAGAGCCCGGACCAGCCGGCTCTCATCTATATAGACCTGCATCTCGTTCATGAAGTGACGTCACCGCAGGCTTTCGAAGGGTTGGCGAAAGCAGGACGCAAGGTGCGCCGTCCCGATCGCACCTTCGGAACCCAGGACCATAACGTGCCTACCACCGACCGTTCCCGGCCCATCGCTGATCCGGATTCGCGGGTGCAGATCGAAATGATGCGGAAGAACTGTCGCGACTTCGGCATCAAACTCTTCGATCTGGGTGACCGCGAACAGGGCATCGTGCACGTAATCGGCCCGGAGCTCGGCTTATCGCAACCCGGGATGACAATCGTGTGCGGCGACAGTCATACGGCGACGCATGGCGCGCTCGGCGCCCTCGCCTTCGGCATCGGCACCAGCGAAGTCGAGCACGTGCTGGCGACGCAGTGCCTGTGGCAGGCGCGCCCTCGCACGATGGAGATCCGGGTCGACGGTGAGCTCCGGCCCGGCGTCACCGCCAAGGATCTGATCCTCGGCATTATCGGGCGCATTACCACCGACGGCGGCACCGGCTATGTCATCGAGTATCGCGGCTCGGCCATCGCGGCCCTCTCGATGGAAGAGCGGATGACGGTCAGCAACATGTCGATCGAGGGCGGCGCGCGCGCCGGCATGATCGCGGTCGACGAAAAGACCATCGAGTACCTGCGTGGCCGTCGCTACGTCCCGCAGGGCAAGGACTTCGATCGCGCCGCCGAGCGTTGGCTGACCTTCCGCACCGACGAGGGCGCCCGCTTCGATCACAGTATCAGCTTCGATGCGGCCTCGTTCGCGCCGCACGTGACCTGGGGCACCAATCCCGGGATGGTCGCCGAAGTCACCGGCACGGTGCCCGATCCGTCAAGCTTTGCCGAACCCACGCAGCGGCGGGCGGCGGAACTGGCGCTCGAGTACATGGCGCTGCGGCCCGGCACGCCGATCCAGGAAATCCCGATCGACCGCGTCTTTATCGGCTCCTGCACCAACGGCCGTCTCTCCGATCTTGAGGCCGCCGCGGCGGTCGTTAAGGGACGCAAGGTCGCGCCGCGGGTGCGCGCGCTGGTCGTGCCGGGTTCGCAGCAGGTCAAGGCGGAAGCTGAAAAACGTCAGCTCGACCGCATCTTTATCGAAGCGGGTTTCGAGTGGCGCGAGTCCGGATGCAGTATGTGCCTCGGCATGAATCCGGATATTCTGCGGCCCGGCGAACGCTGTGCCAGCACGTCCAATCGCAATTTCGAGGGGCGGCAAGGCAAGGGCGGGCGCACTCATCTGGTGAGCCCCGCGATGGCTGCTGCGGCCGCGATCGCCGGCCATTTTGTCGATGCCCGCGAATGGGTACGGTAGGACCATGCAGAAATTCACGAATTTCACCGGAATCGTCGCCCCGCTCGATCGCCCCAACGTCGATACCGATCAGATCATTCCCAAGCAGTTTCTCAAGGCGGTCGTGCGCAGTGGCCTCGGCAAGGGGCTCTTTTACGATTGGCGAAATCAGCCCGACAGTCAGTTCGTCGTTGATCAGCCGCGTTTCAAAGAGGCGAATATCCTGGTGGCGCGCGCCAACTTCGGCTGCGGATCGTCGCGCGAGCACGCCGTATGGGCGCTGGCGGACTTCGGCTTTCGGGCCGTGATCGCGCCCTCGTTCGCGGATATCTTTCATAACAACTGTCTCAAGAACGGCCTCCTGACCATCATGCTCAAGCCGGACGAGGTCGACGCGATCTTCACGGCGATCAAGCAGCATGACGCCTACACGTTGACGGTCGATCTGGCGGCGCAGAAGGTCACCGACGACTATGGATGGTCGGCCACCTTCCCGATCGACGAGTTCGCCAAGAAGTGCCTGCTCGAAGGCCTCGATGATATCGCCCTGACCCTTCAGCACGAGCAGGCAATTGCCGCCTACGAGGCGGCGCACCCGAATCCCTATCCGACCTGATTTGCCGGCGATCCATCCGAGGGATCGGCGCGACGGCAGGACGCGGGCGTGCAGCCAACCGGTCTCATGATTGTCGCCGGACGCGGTGAAGGCTCCCGGCTCGACCGCTTCCTCGCCGCCGAGCTGGGCGCCGAGTACTCGCGCGCACAGATCGCGCGCATGATCAAAGCGGGACGGGTGACGCTGAACGATCGCGTTGCCAAGGCCTCGGCGACGCTCCGCGACGGGGATCGGATTGCGATCGCGCCGCCGCCGCCGCCTGAACCGGTACCGCGACCGGTTCAGGCGCCACACATTGAGGTTCTTTACGCCGACGACGACCTGATCGTCGTCAACAAGCCGGCCGGCATGACCGTCCATCATGCGCCCGGTCATGACCATTCGACCCTCGTCGATGCGCTGCTGGCTCGCTTTCCCGAGCTCGTGGCGATGGCTGAGCCGGACGGCGTGATGCGCCCCGGGATCGTTCATCGACTGGACAAGGAGACCTCGGGTGTGATGGTTGTGGCGCGCACGCCGTTTGCGCGAAATGCGCTTTCCCAGCAGTTCAAGGAACGGTCAGTGGTCAAGCACTATATCGCCGTCGTCGACGGCGTGATCGGCCGCGAACGGATCACCATCGCGCGTGCCTTGGGCCGCCATCCGACCGAACGCAAACGCATGTCGATTCACTCCCGGTCGCCGCGGGCGGCGGTGAGTCACGTTACGCTGCTCGCGCGGTTCGTCGACGCCTCACTGGTCGGCGTCCGACCCGAGACTGGCCGCACCCATCAGATCCGCGTCCATCTGGCATCGATCGGGCATCCGTGTCTCGACGACGCACTTTATGGCCGGCGGCGCGATGCTGGAATCGGTCGCCAAGCTTTGCATGCCGCCGCTCTGAGCGTGACCCATCCGCGCGGTGGGCGGCTGAGTTTTCGCGCGTCGCTGCCCGACGATCTGCAGAACTATTTGCAGGGCAGGGGCGTTGCGAACGCCGACGAGCTCATCGAGTCGTGGGTCGCGGCCGGGACGGCTCGCGCCGGCACCATTGACATAAGCGAACCGCTTGGATAGCCTCTTCTTCTGCAATTCCCGTTCTAATGCGCTGGGACATTTGAGACCTGTGATTCAACGCCGGAGTCAACCGGGCGTGATCTTTTATATCCTTCGTCCGGTAGCAGCGACGCCGACCAGCAGGCTCTGAGAATCGCGGTCGCCAATCTTACTCAAGCGACTCGCCGCCTCACTTAACCCCGTCAAGTCGGCATACGCAGCGCATCAGCGAGTTCCACGGGGAGGACTTTATGGTTAGAAATCGAGGGTCGAGCAGGAGCGAAAGCGACGAAACGTATGCCGAGGAGACCCCTCGGGCGACGCCGGTCGCGATTGTCCGCTCGCGCCACCATCATCAGCGCGCAACCAGTAACGGCGGCGGCGAAAGCGCCGCGCCGACCAACGCCGAAGAGTCGTCGCCGGCGGAGAGCCCGGCCGCACCGCCGAGCGTTGAGGAGCCGCGCAAGGAAGCGCCGGCCGCCAATGCGATCGTGACCCTGGGGGCACGGCGCGTCCCCGTGCCGGTGCTCAACGAAAACGGCGCGCTCAATCTGAAAGCGCTCAAGGGCGCGAAGATTACCGAGCTCGCCGCCATCGCGCGCGAATACAATATCGACGGCGCCACCAACATGCGCAAGCAGGATATGACCTTTGCCATCCTGCAGGCGCAGGCGCAGCGCAACGGCTCGATCCTCGGCGAAGGCGTGCTCGAAATCCTGCCCGACGGCTTCGGCTTTCTGCGCGCACCCGACTACAACTATCTCCCCGGCCCCGACGACATCTACATCTCGCCAAGTCAGATCCGCAAATTCAACCTGCGCACCGGCGACGTGATCTCCGGGCTCATCCGTCCGCCCAAGGAGGGTGAGCGCTATTTCGCCCTGCTCAAGGTTGAATCAATCAACTACGAAGAGCCCGAAAAGGCGCGCGACAAGATCCTCTTCGACAACCTGACGCCGCTCTATCCGGAAGAGCGGATCAAGCTCGAGTACGACCACGAGGATTATACGACGCGGATTATCGACCTGGTGGCGCCGATCGGCAAAGGTCAGCGCGGGTTGATCGTCGCCGCACCCTTTACCGGCAAGACCATGATGCTGCAGGCGATCGCGAAAGCCATCGCCCGCAACCACCCCGAGATCGTGCTGATTGTGCTGCTGGTCGACGAGCGTCCGGAAGAGGTCACCGACATGCTGCGCTCGGTGCAGGGCGAGGTCGTCAGCTCGACTTTCGACGAACCGCCGACCCGTCACGTGCAGGTGGCCGAGATGGTCATCGAGAAGGCGCGGCGTCTGGTCGAGCATGGTCGCGACGTGGTGATTCTGCTCGATTCGATCACCCGCCTGGCGCGCGCCTACAACACGGTCGTGCCGCCCTCCGGCAAGATTCTCTCCGGCGGTGTGGACTCGAACGCGCTGCACAAGCCCAAGAAGTTCTTCGGCGCCGCCCGCAATACCGAAGACGGCGGCAGCCTGACCATCATTGCGACCGCGCTGGTCGATACCGGCAGCCGCATGGATGAAGTGATCTTCGAGGAGTTCAAGGGCACCGGCAATCAGCAGATCGCCCTGGATCGGCGACTGCTCGAAAAGCGCATTTTTCCGACGATCGATATTCAGCGCTCCTCGACCCGCAAGGAGGAACTGCTGCTGCCGCGCAGCACGCTCAACCGCGTCTGGATTCTGCGCAAGCTCCTGTCGCAGCTCAACGCGGTCGAGGCGATGGAGTTCCTGCTCGATAAGATGCAAGGCACCAAGACCAACGACGAGTTTCTCGAGTCAATGAATGCCTGAGCCGAAGCTGGCGCCGTTTCGCGCAATTTGCCGATTCGAGCGGCTTGCGGCAGAATCTAGGCGACCGGCCACGCGATCCCTGACGGAGAGCAAAGCCGACTGAAAAGGACTCAATCTTATCTATGACAGAAATCAGCATGAAGCAGCTGCTGGAGGCTGGGGTTCACTTCGGCCATCAGACCAGCCGCTGGAATCCGAAGATGAAGCCGTATATCTTCGGCGCCCGCAACGGTATCTATATCATCGACCTGCAACAGACGGTGAAGATGTTTCGCGACGCGTATGATTTCGTGCGCGATCTCGTGGCCGATGGCGGAACGATCCTCTTCGTCGGCACCAAGAAACAGGCCCAGGATATCGTCCGCGAGGAAGCCGAACGCTGCGGCATGTTCTATGTAAATAACCGCTGGCTCGGCGGGATGCTCACCAACTTCCAGACCATTCGCGCCTCCATCGAGCGCCTGAAGAAGCTCGAAGAGATCATGGCGGACCCGGAAATGATCCAGGCGCTCACCAAGAAAGAGATGAGCGAGAATGCGCGGGCTCACGCCAAGCTGATGGCCACCCTTGCCGGCATCAAGAACATGCGCAAGCTGCCCGACGCGCTTTGGGTCATCGACACGAAAAAAGAGGAGATCGCGGTCGCCGAGGCCAATCGGCTGGGTATTCCAGTGGTCGCCGTGGTGGATACCAATTGCGACCCGGATCAAATCGCCGCGCGGATTCCCGGCAACGACGACGCGATTCGCGCAATCAAGCTGTTTACCGCGGCCATAGCCGACGCCGTGCTCGAAGGCCGGCAAATCGCCGAGGAACGCGCCAGAGGCCGCGACGAAACTGCCGCGCCGGCGGACAACTCGGCATTTGAAGGGGCGCCTGCGCCCGCGTGACCCGGCCTGCCAAACCCCAGGCTTGCCTGAACAGTGCTCAGGAATAATCGTCTATGGATGTGAATGCGAATCTGGTCCGAGAACTGCGCGATAAGACCGGCGCGGGGGTGATGGACTGCAAGCGCGCGCTGGCCGAAGCCAACGGCGACCTCGAAAAGGCGAGCGTCTGGCTGCGCGAGAAGGGTATTGCCCAGGCGGCCAAGCGCGCCGGTCGTCTCGCTTCCGAAGGCTCCATCGGCGCCTACGTTCATACCGGCGGCAAGCTCGGGGTGCTGGTCGAGATCAATTGCGAGAGCGATTTCGTCGCCAAGACCCCCGAATTCCAGACCTTGGTCAAGGAAGTCGCGATGCAGATCGCGGCGCAGAATCCGCGTTGCGTGCGCCGTGAGGAACTCGATCCCGCAATCCTCGAACAGGAACGCCAGATCTACCTGGCGCAGGCGGGCAACAAACCGGCCAACGTCCTGCAAAAAATCATCGACGGCAAGATCGAGAAATTCTACAAGGACGTCGTGCTTAATGAGCAGGCCTGGGTGCGCGACCCCAACCGCACGATCAGCGACCTCGTCGGCGAGTACGTTGGCAAGCTTGGCGAGAAAATCGAGATTCGCCGCTTCGTGCGCTTCCAGCTCGGCGAAAACCTCGACGGCAAGCCCAGCGCCTGAGCGACCAACCGCGCGTACCCGCCATGGCCGCGACCGTTGACCATCGATGTCGTTACCGGCGGGTCCTGCTGAAATTGTCCGGCGAAGCGCTGGCACCCGCCGCGGACTTCGGCATCGATCTCGATATCGTCGGCCGCATCGCCGAGGAGATTCGGGAAATCGCCGATATGGGGGTTCAGCTCGCCCTGGTGATCGGCGCCGGCAATATCCTGCGCGGCAGCCTTTACGAAGCCCGCGGCATGGAACGCTCCACCGCCGATCAGATGGGGATGCTGGCGACGGTGATCAACGCGCTCGCCCTCCAGAGCGCGCTCGAGCAACGCGGCGCGGTCACCCGCGTGATGTCCGCGATCACCATGCAGGCCATCTGCGAACCCTACGTGATGCGCCGGGCCGTGCGTCATCTGGAAAAAGGGCGAGTGGTAATCCTCGCGGCGGGTACCGGCCATCCCTATTTCACCACGGATACCGCCGCCAGTCTGCGCGCCCTCGAAATCGGCGCCGAAGTTATCCTCAAGGCGAGCCACACGGTCGACGGCGTCTATGATCGCGACCCGACCTCCGATCCCTTGGCGACCCGTTTCGAGTGTCTGACTTACCTTGAAGTTCTCCGACGTCAATTAAAGGTTATGGATGCTACAGCTATCAGTCTTTGCATGGACAACAGCATCCCGATCATTGTCTTTAATTTGAACCGCGCGGGTAATATAAAGAGAGTCATACTCGGTGAGGCGGTGGGAACCTGGATCGGCTCCGAGGGCAAGGTCCGTAGCTGAGTTCCGTCCCGTCCCGCGCTTGACCGAGAGCTCTGCGCACCGGGCACTACCATGACTGATGAAGTTGTTGAAATCGCGCGCTCGGAAATGGATCAGGCGGTTACCGCGTTTCGCCATGAGTTGAGCCGCGTGCGCACCGGGCGTGCTTCGACCGCCCTGCTGGAGGGTATCCAGGTCAACTATTACGGCGCCAAGGCGCCGCTGCGCCAGGTGGCCGGGCTGGCCGCGCCCGAGCCGCGTCTGCTGGTGATCACGCCGTACGATAAATCCGCGATCCACGAGATCGAAAAGGCGATTCAGGCGTCCGACCTCGGGCTCAATCCAATGAACGACGGCAAACTGATTCGGGTGCCGATTCCCGAGCTCAACGAAGAGCGGCGCCGGGAACTGGTCAAGCACGTGCGCAAGATGGCCGAAGATTTCCGTATCAGCATGCGGAACCATCGTCGCGACGCCAACGAGATGCTCAAGCAGATGCATAAGGACAAGCAAATCACCGAAGACGAATTGCGCGCCGCCGAAGCCAAAATTCAGCATCTGACTACCGAACATATCGAAGCTCTCGACAAGGCACTCGGCGCGAAAGAGGCTGAAATCATGGAGGTCTGACGGCTTCCGGATGATAACCTGGTGGTCACGTCACTCCCGCTGAGCGATTTTCCCCAATTATCCCTCGATCCCGCGCGCCTTCCCCGCCATATCGCGGTGGTCATGGACGGCAACGGGCGCTGGGCGATGCGTCGTGGGCTGCCGCGTCACGAGGGCCATCGCCGAGGCAAGGACTCGGTTCGCGCGGTGGTCGAAGCGGCGCGTGAGCTTGGCATCCCGTTCCTCACGCTGTTCGTCTTTTCGCATGAGAACTGGCATCGCCCACTGACCGAGGTCCGTTTCCTGATGCAGCTCTTCCATCGCTACCTGCTGACTGAGGGGAAGCGGCTGATGAAGCGCGGGATTCGCCTGTTGACGATCGGCGATACCGAACGTTTGCCGGCGCGGGTGCGATCGGCGCTCGACGAACTGGTCGAGTTGACCAGGGAAAATCGCCGACTGACCGTCCTGCTCGCGCTGTCGTACGGCGGCCGGCAGGATATCGTCGCGGCCGCAAGGCGCATCGCCCGCTCCGTCGCCGACGGCCTGCTCACGCCCGAACAGGTTGACGAAGGACTCGTCAGCAAAACGCTCATGACCGCCGATGTTCCCGATCCGGACTTACTGATCCGCACGTCGGGCGAGCAGCGGATCTCGAACTTCTTTTTGTATCAGCTCGCCTACACCGAGTTGTATTTCACGGAGACGCTGTGGCCGGATTTCCGCGAGCGCGACCTGCTCCAGGCGATCGCCGCCTATCAGAGCCGCGAACGGCGTTTCGGTCTGGTCGCCGCGGAATCGAACGACGAGCCGCTGACCTCCCGCGAACTGTCCACCGGCTGACTCGCTGATGACGGGCGCGGCAGAGCGGGTAGCGGATCAGCCCGAGCTGAATCTGCGTCCGCCGCTCAAATGGGCGGGTGGCAAACGCTGGCTGGTGCCGTTGCTTCAGACCCTCTGGGCCGGCCATGGCGCCCGCCGTCTGGTCGAGCCCTTGTGCGGAGGTTTGGCGGTCGCGCTCGGCCTGATGCCTGAACGGGCGTTACTCAATGATATCAATCCGCACACCATCAACTTCTACCGATGGCTGCAGCGCGGTCTGCATATCACGGTCCCGATGGCCAACGATGAAGGGCTCTTCTATGAGTATCGGCGGCGCTTCAACTGGCTCATCAGCGCCGGACAGGGGGGCAGCCGCGAAGCGGCCGCGCTTTTCTACTATCTGAATCGCACCTGTTACAACGGTCTTTGCCGCTTCAACAGCCGCGGGGAGTTCAACGTTCCGTTCGGTCGCTATAAGAGCATCAGTTACCGGATGGATTTTCGCGCTTACTCACTCGCGCTCGCGAACTGGAAATTCACCTGCGGCGACTTTACTAACCTCGAGCTCGAGCCTGCCGACTTCATCTACGCCGATCCGCCGTATGACGTCGAATTCCGGTCGTATTCCAAGGAGGGTTTCAGTTGGGACGACCAGGTTCGGCTGGCCGAATGGCTGATGCGGCACAAGGGTCCAGTCGTGCTGTCGAATCAGGCGACCGAGCGTATCGTGAAGCTTTATGAAGGGTTGGGTTTCCGTCTGCTCTACGCCGACGCCCCGCGCATGATCAGTTGCAGCGGCGATCGCGCGCGCGTCCGGGAAGTAATCGCGCTCAAGGATCTCTGAATGCCGCCGCGGACAATTCGCAGGGGCGCCCGCGCCGATTGGAGCGCGTAGCCGGGATTGCTCCGAACGCGACTGATAACCGCTGCGATCCTGTTGCCGACGGTCCTCGCGATCGTCCTGCTGGCGCCGCCCCACGCCTTCACCGGCTTTATCCTGCTCACGACAATCTGGGGCCTGGTCGAAACCGCAACGATGCTCGATGCGAACATCCTCCGCGCCAGCGCAATCGCGGTAATCGGGTTGGTTTCCGCGTGCGCGGTCTGGTCAGATCCGGCGGCTCTGCTCTGGCTTCCCGCCGCGGCTATTGCGAGCGCGTGCGCGCTTGTCTGGATCGTCGGCCGGCGCGGCGCCGAGGCGAGTCGGACGCTGCCCGGATGGCGATCCTTATATCCGTTCTGGGTGGGCGCTCTTTTCCCGTACTTTGCAAAGCTGCGGAATCAACCCCATGGTATCGTGTTGATCCTCCTGATGGTCCTGCTGGTGGTAGCCAGCGACAGCGGGGCCTATTTCGTGGGACGCGCGCTCGGTCGCGTCAAATTACTGCCGCGCGTCAGTCCCCATAAGACGGTCGAGGGCGCGCTCGGAGGAATCGCGGCGAGTATCGCGGTCGCGCTGCTCCTGCGCCACCCGCTGACGCCCTGGATGCCGGCGATGATCAGCGCGATACTCGGTGCCGCAATCAGCTTGCTTGCGCAAGTCGGCGATCTGGCCAACTCCGCGTGGAAGCGGCTCGCCGGAGTGAAGGACTCCGGCTGGATCTTCCCCGGCCATGGTGGCCTGCTCGACCGCACCTGCAGCCTAGTGTTTCCAGCCGTTTTCTCTTATTATTTTCTGAGCCGCTGAAAGTCTGAGCGCTTCGGGCCTGACCCGCATGATCATCTCAATAGTCGGCGCTGTCGCGATTTTCGCCATCATCGTGATCGTTCACGAGGCCGGCCATTTCACGGTGGCAAAACGGATGGGTGTGCGGGTGTTGCGGTTTTCCGTCGGTTATCCGCCGCGGGTCTGGGGCTTTCGCCGCGGCAGAACCGACTATGCGATCGGCGCCACGCCGCTCGGCGGCTATGTCCGCATGCTGGGCGATGAGATCGCATCGGACGAGCCTGCCGCCGAGACCCTTCGCGGCTACCTCGAAGAGGTCAAACTCGACTTGGTCGGCGCGGCACGCTCCCATCGATCGATCGCCGAGGGCGATGACGATCGCGTCCTTGTCCAACTGGCGGATGAAGCTGAACAAGCCGAGGTAGCTGCGGCGCAGCGCGCGGCGAGCGGCGCGATCGTGTCGGCGAGCGCCGGCGAGCTCATGGCGATCGGGCGGCCGCCGACCACTACCGAGCGTCTCTTGCTGCGCGCAGTCGCGCGCTATCGGGATCCGAAGCTTGCCATTGAACATCTGGTGGAAGACCATCCCGGAGCGTTGCTCGAGGAATTCAAGCAGCAGGCTTTCCCCAGCCAGCCCCTGCGACGGCGCTTCGCGATTGTCCTGGCCGGCCCGGCGGCCAATATCCTGTTCGCGCCGCTGCTCATGATGATCACGCTGATGGTCGGGATGCCGATAGCGCTCGCGGTTATCGGCACCGTGGATCGCGGCCTTCCGGGTTACACCGCAGGCCTGCGCAGCGGCGATCATGTCCTCGCGATAAACGACAATCCGGTGGACTCCTGGGACGACTTCTCGCGGATGGTCAAGGCGAGCAATGGTCAGCCGTTGCGGCTGCGCGTCGAGCGGACCACCGGGAACCGCGCGCAGATCCTCAACCTGGTGGTCCAGCCGAAGCTCGTCGTGATTCCGACGATCTACGGCGACAAGGAACCGACCTGGATAATCGGCGTGGGGCAGAGCGGCGCGGAAGGGATCGAGCGGCTGCCGCCGTGGCGGGCGATCACACAGGGACTGGTCGAGACCGCGCGCATGGGCGCGACGCTGACGACGGGTATCGCGAAGATTGTTGAAGGCGCGACGCCGGTGCGCGAGGCGCTCGGCGGGCCGATTATGATTGCGCGCATCGCCGGCCGCGAAGTCCATCGCGGCTTCGCCAACGTGGCGCTCTTCATGATGATGATCAGCCTCGAACTGGGAATTATCAATCTGCTGCCTATCCCGATGCTTGACGGTGGTCACGTCCTGTTTTTTGCTATTGAGGCGGTGAAGGGATCGCCGCTCAAGCTGCGCCATCGCGAAATCGCGATGCAGGTCGGCTTGTTCATCCTGGCCGTCCTGATGGCCTTCGTAATTTTCAATGACCTCTCGCATCTGGTTGGCTGAACGCGCGCTGGCAAAAGCTCGGGCGGTGGGCCCCGTTCTCGGGATCGAAACCGGAACCGCAACCGCAAGCCTGGGCCTGGTCGACCACGGACAAATCCGGGCGCAGCTCAATCGGGAGCTGCCGACGCATTGCTCGGGCCTGCCCGACGCGGTCGCGGAGTTGCTGCGCGCGGCCGCTCTCACGATTCCAGACCTGGCCGCCTTTGCCGTCGGCTTGGGACCGGGCTCGTTTACCGGACTCCGGGTCGGCCTCAGCTATGCCAAAGGGCTCGCCGCAGCCTCCGGGAAGCCTCTCGTCGGGGTGCCTTCACTCGATGCGATCGCGATGGCGGGTGCGGAGCAAGGCGCAGACGGAGGGATTATCTGTCCGGTGCTTGACGGCCGTCACGGTGAGGTGTACGCCGCCCTTTACCGGAGATCCGGCGATGCGCTAGAAAAGCTGAGTGACGATCGTGCGTTGCCGGCGGCGCAGCTCGATTTGCTGGTTGCGGATCCTGTGCTGTTCATCGGCGGCCCAGCCGCGCTCGACGCGACGCGTCGGATGGCGTCCGTGGATGGCAGCTCGCGCGCCGTTCCTTATGGCGAACTGCGGGGCGTCATGGTAGCCGTGGCCGGCGCTCTCGCGTTGAGCCAGGGCGGCTACCAGGCTTCGGCCGCGCTCGAACCGCGTTATGTCGGATCGCGCGAGATTCCTATAAATTCTGCGCTCGAAAATCGGAGATAGGTGCCATGGAACGTCGAGAGGAAGAACTGATCCAACGCTATGCGACACAGGATCCGGAATTGCGCGCGTTGCACGACGAGCATCAGGACCTCAAACGGCAGTTGGACGCTTTCCGTCATCGGCCCTACCTGACGCCTGAAGAAGAACTCGAAGTCAAACGGCTGCAGAAACTCAAACTGGCATCGAAGGATCGCATAATGGCGATTTTAGAGCGCCACCAACACGATTTTGCCAATTAGCCCTGTTCGCCCTTTGATTTCCTGAAGGAGACTGCGCTCGGGACAGCACAACTCGCGATGCCAAGTCATACGATATCGGTTCTGGTCGAAAACGAGTTCGGCGTCCTCGCGCGCGTGGCGGGTCTCTTTTCGAGCCGCGGCTTCAATATCGAATCGCTGACGGTCAACGAAGATCCGATTGACGGCACCGTCTCACGCATCGTTATCGTGAGCAGCGGCGATGATCAGGTGCTCGAGCAGATCAACAAGCAGCTCAACAAGTTGGTTACCGTTATCAAGGTCACGGACTTCCAGGGTGTGGAGACGGTCGATCGTGAACTGATGCTGGTCAAAATCGCCGTCGAGGACCGCACCCGCTCCGAGCTGGACGCCATCGTGAAGACCTTTCGCGCGCACGTGGTGGATATCGGCCCGCGCGCACAAACCGTGGAAGTGACCGGGGACAGCGCCAAGCTGCGCGCCTTTATCGCGCTGGTCCGCCCGCTCGGCATCAAGGAGATCGTACGCACCGGCAAGATCGCGATGGCTCGAACGGTGCAGCCGGAAGTCGCGAATCAGCGCAGTCTGCGCGAGTCTGCCTAAGGCACGCGCCGACCGTCGTCGGTTCTCGCGCCATCGCGATCCGACCTGGGTTCGTCACCGCATTTACGAAAGAGGAACTGGCATGAAAGTTTTTTACGACCGCGACGCCGATCTGAGCGTCCTCCGCCCGCATAAAGTCGCCGTAATCGGCTTCGGCAGTCAGGGCCATGCGCACGCGCTCAATCTGCGTGACAGCGGTATCGACGTGCGCGTGGGACTGCGCCCGGACAGTCCGTCCGTCGACAAGGCGCGCAAGCAGGGGATTCGCGTCGTCGATACCGCGGAGGCCGCGCGTGAGGCGGATATCATCATGATGCTCACGCCGGACGAGATGGCGGCGGAGATCTACCGCGCCGAAATCGCGCCCCATCTTGGCAAAGGCAAGTACCTCGCCTTCGGCCACGGCTTTAATATCCATTTCAAGTTTATCCAGCCGTCGAACGACGTGAACGTCTTCATGATCGCGCCGAAGGGCCCCGGTCACCTGGTGCGCTCGGAATTCGTCAAGGGTCGCGGTGTGCCGTGCCTGCTGGCGGTCTACCAGGACCCCTCGGGAGATACTCATCAGATAGGCCTCGCTTATGGCTGTGCTATCGGCGGCGGCCGCGCGGCGATCATCGAAACCAGCTTTCGCGAAGAGACCGAAACCGATTTGTTCGGCGAACAGTCGGTGCTCTGTGGCGGCCTGACCGAGCTCATCCGGGCGGGCTACGAAACCCTGGTCGAGGCCGGCTACGCGCCGGAGATGGCCTATTTCGAGTGTCTCCACGAAGTGAAGCTGATCGTCGATCTGATCTACGAAGGCGGCATCTCGAACATGCGCTACTCGATCAGCAACACCGCCGAATACGGCGATATGACCCGCGGCAAGCGCATTATCGGCGAGGCGACGCGCCGCGCCATGAAGGAGATTCTCGCGGACATTCAATCGGGCAAGTTCGCCAATGAATGGATCGGCGAATACCGCGACGGCCTCAAAAACTTCAAACGGCTGCGCAGCGAGGCCGAAAAGCATCCGGTCGAGGAAGTCGGGCGCCAGTTGCGCTCGTTCATGCCATGGCTGGGCAGCGACCGCCTGGTCGATCGCAGCCGCAATTGAGCGGCGCTCCGGATCTTGCCGCGAGTTCAGCGCGTCGAGGGCCGTCCCACCTGACGGAGCGCCTCGCGCGGACCCTGCGCCTCGCGCCCGAAGGCTTACCGTTTGCCCTCGGCCCGGCACTGGTCGGCGTGGCGATGCTCGCCGCGGGCTTCCTCGCGTCCGGCGTGGTCGTGCTTCTGCTTGCGCTTGCCGTCGGCGCCTTCTTTCGCGATCCCGATCGTAAAGCCTCGGCGGTCGCCGCCGGAGCGGTTATCGCTGCCGCCGACGGGCGAGTCTGCGCCATCGATCGGGTGCCTATCCCGGGTGCGGGCAACACGCCGTATCAGCGCGTTGCAGTCTTCATGTCGCCGCTCAATGTCCACGTTAATCGCGCGCCGGTCAGCGGCAGGATCGCGCGGATCGTGCATACCCCCGGCAACTTTCGGGCGGCTTTTCGCGACAGCGCGAGCGAATCCAACGAGCGCAATCTGATTGAGATAGCGGACGCGGCGGGCCGCCGCCATGCTATTATCCAGATCGCCGGCTATCTGGCCCGTCGCATCGTGTGTCGCATACGGGAGGCGGAGGTTATCGAGCGCGGGCAGCGCCTGGGGCTCATCATGTTCGGCAGCCGCGTGGACCACTTCGTGCCGGATGATTATCGGCTGCGCGTCAGCCTGGGCGACCGGGTGCGCGCGGGCCTGACGATTCTCGGAGAACCCGACGATGGCCACTGAACCGTTTCAGGAACCGGACGCAATTGCGCGTTTGCGGGTAATCTCGGGACGGCTGCTGGAGAAGCGCGCGAACGTGGTCGGCCCGCTCCGGCGCGGCGTTCTGATCATCCCGGCGACCATCACTTCGCTGGGCCTGCTGGCGGGTTTCTATTCGCTGATTCTGTCGACGGATGCGCACTTCGAGAGCGCCGCGGTAATGATCGCCGTCGCGTTCATCTGCGACGGACTCGACGGCCGGATCGCCCGTCTGTCGCGCTCGGCGAGTCAGTTCGGCGTCGAACTCGACAGCCTTTCGGATGTCGTCGCCTTCGGGGCGGCGCCGGCGACGCTGGTCTACTCGTGGGCCCTGCGACCGCTCGGCGCGCCGGCGGTGGTGGTGAGCGGACTCTATGTGGTGGCCGCGGCGCTGCGGCTCGCGCGCTTCAACGTGCAGAGTACGATCGTAGAGAAACGGCGCTTTGTCGGTCTGCCGGTGCCAGGTGCCGCCGCGATGATCGCCGGCGTCGTCCTGGCCTACAGCTATTTCGAGTTCAGCTCGCCGCGCGCCCTATGCGTCACGATGGTTCCGGTGACGCTGGCGCTGGCCGCCCTGATGGTTTCGCGGGTGCCCTATCCGAGCTTCAAGGGTATCGACCTCCGCCACACCGCGCCGCTCGAGTTGATGCTGATCGTGCTGCTGGTGGTGGCCCTGCTGCTCGCGATGCCGCAGTTCACGACGTTCGTTCTGGCGACGATTTATATCCTGTCCGGACCGTGTTTGTGGCTGCGCGGCGAGCGTATCGCTCTGAAGACGGATCCGGCGGCGTCGGCCTAAGGTGCGCTTCCCGCGTCTCGCTCTGATGCGGGCTGCGTGCTAGAGCAAGTCGAGCGTGTCGCCCCGCAGGCTTAATCGCAGGGATGGCGGATCCGCACCGCCTCAAGCAATCGTCCCCCGGGCGCGACATCGTGTTCAGCCTTGCCTGATCTGAGCGACAAGCCGCGCTCGCCCAACCCATCGGCGCCGCCGCGACCGCGCATTTCGCGGCCCTTCGAGTCCGATTTGACCCGGACCAGCCTGCAGTTGCTCGCGCTCGCCGGTCTCATCTTCGCCACCGTCTGGATCATCCGACCGTTCATTCCCGCGATTCTGTGGGCGGTCGCGATTACCGTCGCGACGTGGCCGCTGCTGCTGGCGCTCGAAGCGCGTCTCGGCAGCCGGCGGTCGCTCGCCGTCGCCGTGATGACGATAGGCCTGCTCTTGCTGGTCGTTGCCCCGCTCTACCTGACCATCAGCACGATCGTGGAGCGCGTTGATATCCTCCAGGATTGGTCGCGAAGGCTCTCCAGCTTTACCGTGCCGGCGCCGCCGGACTGGCTCCAGACGATTCCGCTGATCGGTCCGAGGTTATCCACTCGATGGAGCGATCTGGCGGCGGCCGGTCCCGAGGTCTGGCGGACGATCCTCGCGCCGTTTACCCACTCCGTGCTCGTCTGGTTCCTGCGCCAGGCCGGGAGCCTTGGGCTGCTCCTGGTCAACTTCCTCGTCACCGTCGTTTTCTGCGCGATCCTGTACGCCAACGGCGAAGGCGTGGCGGCAACGGCAGTTGGTCTGGCGCGGCGCCTGGCCGGACCCGAGGGGGAGAAGGCGGCCCATCTGGCCGCGATGGCGGTGCGCGGCGTGGCTCTCGGCATCATCGTTGCCGCGGTGATCCAGGCGATCCTTGCCGGAGTGGGCCTGAGCGTTGCCGGCGTACCGTTCGCGGGATTGTTGACCGCCCTGATGTTGATCCTCGCGATCGCACAGGTCGGCCCGGCACCCGTCCTGATTCCGGCGGTTATCTGGGTTTATGTCGAGCGCGGCGGTATCTGGGGAACGGCGCTCCTGGTATGGGCGCTCGTGTGCATGACCTTCGACAACGTCCTGCGACCGCTCCTGATCAAACAGAGCGCCGACATCCCGTTGATCCTCATTTTCGTCGGCGTGATCGGCGGACTGCTCGCGCTGGGGGTGATCGGGATCTTCGTCGGGCCGGTGGTGCTCGCCGTCGCGCATACGCTGTTCGTCGACTGGGTGATGGCGAATGATTCGGGTCTCGCGTCGCGCACGTAGCCATCCCGTTGGCAGGCTTGAATCGGCGGCGTCAACCTCCCTAAGCTTCAGCGTGCGCCCCCTTAGCTCAGACGGATAGAGCACAGGATTCCTAATCCTGGGGCCGTGGGTTCGAATCCCGCAGGGGGCGCCAGTTTTTCCTCGGCGCCTGTTTGCGTGGCGCTGCGCGCGAGCGACGGCTCCGATTGAAGGTCGCGCGGCTCTGACTCGCACGGTTCCGCGGTCCCGATGGCGCCGCAGGACGCCGTATCGGCGTCCGCCGCAAAACTGCCGCATAGCGGAGCGCCATAAACCCGCCTAAACTGCAAAGCATGGGAGCGGTCTATATCGAGGACCTCGGAAACCATATCGGCAGCCAGGTGACGCTGCGCGGATGGCTCTATAATCGACGCTCGAGCGGCAAGGTCCACTTCCTCTTGATTCGCGACGGCACCGGTATCTGCCAGGCGGTCGCCTCGCTTGGCGACCTTGGACCGGAGGCGTTCGCGCGCGCCGATCATCTCGCCCAGGAAAGCTCGCTTGAAGTCACCGGTATCGTCCGGGAGGACAAACGCGCCCCCGGCGGACGCGAGCTCACGGTGACGGAGATTAAACTTGTCGCCCCCGCCGTCGATTATCCGATAACCCCGAAGGAACACGGCGTCGCCTTTCTGCTCGACCAGCGCCATCTGTGGGTGCGCTCGTCGCGCCAGCACGCGATCCTGCGCGTGCGGAGCGAAGTCGAAGCGGCTTGCCGGGACTTTCTCCACCAACGCGGCTTTATCCTGTTCGACTCGCCGATTCTGACGCCTACCTCCTGCGAGGGTACGACCAATCTGTTCGAGATCGATTACTTCGGCGATCGCAAAGCCTATCTGACGCAAAGCGGACAGTTGTATGCCGAGGCCGGCGCGCTCGCCTTTGGCAAGGTTTACTGCTTCGGTCCGACGTTTCGCGCCGAAAAGTCCAAGACCCGCCGCCACCTGACGGAATTCTGGATGGTCGAGCCGGAAGTGGCCTACTTCAATCTCGACGACGATATGAATCTCGCCGAGGAGTTCGTCTCCTACATCCTGACGCGCGTGCTCGAGCGCCGCGGCGCCGAATTGAAGACCCTCGAGCGCGATATCGAAAGGCTCGCTCGCGCCGCCGCCAGGCCCTATCCGCGAATCACCTACGACGAGGCTATCGCGCGGCTCCAGGCCAAAGGCTTCGCCGTCAAGTGGGGCGACGACCTCGGCGGCGACGAGGAGACCGCGCTGTCCAGTGAATTCGCGACGCCCGTCCTGGTCCATCGCTACCCGGCTGAGTGCAAGGCCTTCTACATGAAACATGATCCGGAACGGCCGGAGGTGGCGCTCTGTGTCGATATGCTCGCCCCCGAGGGTTACGGCGAGATTATCGGCGGCGGCCAGCGCGAGGACGACTATGCCACGCTGCGCCAGCGCATGCTCGACCATCAACTGCCGCTCGAGCCCTTCGAATGGTACCTCGATTTGCGCCGTTACGGATCGGTGCCCCATGCCGGATTCGGCATGGGGATCGAGCGCATGGTGGCTTGGTGCTGCGGCATTCATCATATCCGCGAGGCGATTCCGTTTCCGCGCATGATGGAACGGCTGACGCCATGAAGTGGTTGTATAGAGCGCGCCGCGAGACCGACGCGGCGTGATCGAATGGGGGAAGCGATGACCAGATTGGGGGCTCATGCCGCCGTTGTCGGCGGCAGTATCGCAGGCCTGATGGCGGCGCGGGTGCTGAGCGAATTCTTCGAGCAGGTCACCATCTTCGAGCGTGATCAGCTCGAAGACCGTCCCGTCATCCACAAATCCACGCCGCAGGGTAATCACGTTCATGCCCTGCTTTACGGCGGCGAGCAGATCATCTCCGAGTTCTTCCCGGGCTTCGGCGCGGAACTCGAACAACTCGGCGCCATTCGCTGGCGCGCCGGCCGCGACGCCGTTTGGTACCGCGCTGACGGCAAGAGCTACAGCCTGACCGGGTCGATACGCGAACCCCGCGACCTCGGCTTCGGCGGCCACGTCATGAGCCGCGGCCTGCTCGAGTATCTGCTGCGCAAGCGCACCCTCGAGTTGGCCAACGTCCGCCTGGAGCAGGGCGCCATTGTCGAAGCGCTGGCTCATCGCGACGGCAGCGTCACCGGCCTGCGTGTCGGTCCTGACGGAGCTACGCGCGAGGTGCCTGCCGATCTGGTAATCGACGCCGGCGGCCGCGGCTCGCGCGCCCCCCGATGGCTCGGCGAGATGGGCTTCGCGCCGCCCGAAGTGACCACGATCGAGGTTGACTTCGCCTATACCAGCACGCGCTTTCGCAAACCCGCCGACGCGCCGCAGGTCGAGCCGATCATCCTCTTCGGCGCGCCGCCGCCGAACGTGCGCGGCGGCGGCTTGTTCGAGATCGAAAACGGCGTCTGGCACGTGAGCCTCGCCGGACGGTTCGGCGACTATCCGCCGACCGATCCCGACGGCTTCATGGAGTTTGCCCGTTCGTTGCCTTCGCCCGCGTTGTACGAATTGATCAGGGACGCCGAACGAATCGCCGACATCAGCCAGCATCGTTTTCCCTCGAGCATCCTGCGCCACTACGAGCGGATGCCGCGATTTCCCGCGCGGTTTCTGCTGGTGGGTGACGCCATCTGCAGCTTCAATCCGGTCTATGGGCAAGGGATGACGTCGGCGGGGCTGCAGGCGCGCGTCCTCCAAACCCTTCTGCGCGAGCGCGCCGAGCGGAGCGCCGCACTCGAGGATCTCGCGAGCGCTTATTTCGCCCGGGCCGCCGACGTAATCGCGACGCCGTGGACGCTCGCGGCCAACTTTGATTTTGCCTATCCGCAGACCCGCGGCGAGCGTCCTCCGGGGATGGAGCAGGGCGCGCGCTATTTTCTCGCGCTCGACGCGCTGCAGGTGCAGGATCCCGAGGTGCAGCGCCTGGTCGTGGAGGTCTTCCAACTGATGAGACCGCTCTCCGCGCTCTGGCAGCCACCGTTGAGTAATCGCGTGTTAGCGCTTATGCAGGGCAACGACGCGTAATTTGAAGCTAACGCGGCGGCGCTGAGATTGACGCCGACGATTTTGAAATGGCTTGCGCAGGTCCGAAATACACGATCACAGCTTTCGGGATTGCCGCGCTCTTGCAGGCGCGCTAAATAGGGACTAGGAAAAGCCGAGGAAGATCGTGGGGAACGTTGTTAACGTACTGGCTTCGGCCAGATAACAATCGGCTAACTTCCCGGTGCACTGCTGCTGGTCGCGCAAGTCATGACGGGTGACCTCAGCCGGAGGACAGATATTGCGGACGGGACCTGTGGTTGAAAGGGGCGTGCGGGCAGCGCGCTCGACACTCACGAGCTCTGCGACCCCTCGCGCGTCGGCGACGCTCCGAAGTTATCCTCGAAGCACCTCCGGCTCCCCGCCGAAGACCATCAGACCCCGATCCGTTCAGCTCGAATGCCGCCTCCCGATTAATCTGCGTGAATTTATCGCCGAACAACTGGGCGCTGTTCTGAAGGATTCCGACGACGCTGTCCTGAGCCTTGCCGAACATGCCGACGAGGTGACCCTGAGCAAACTGGCACGGGCCATCCGTCGCTACTCGACCCGTCGCGCGCAGCAGTCCTGGCAGGATTGTTCGGTCCGCCTGTCGGCCTTTGTCTCGACGACCGTTGCGGACGACAATCCGGTCGCCCTTTGTCTGGCCTGCTCGCGCATCGATTTTGGTCGTGAGGCGGTGGCGGCCCATACGGCGCCGGGATGCGTTTCGTTGAACCTCAGCGAAGCGCGCCGGCTCAGTCGGAGCCCAGCCGATACGGCCGTGGAAGCGGAAGTGGCGCAGCATCTGCGGCGCCTGGTCGAGGAGTTCCGTCGCCTCAGGGCGGCATTCGGTCTCCCTCATTTCAAGCTGGACTGTTATGTGCGCGGTGATCTGGTGACGTTTGCCTGGCGCCCGCTCACTTGAGACGCGCAACCGGATCGGATTTTTCCTACACCAGATAAACGGCAAGCGTCAGCTTGCGTAATGCTACATTGCTGAAGCGCGACGGCGCCGTTGTTCCTTGCGCCGGCGGCGTTGTGCCTCGGTGCGTTTGCGCTTGCGTCGAACACTGGGCTTCTCGTAGAAAGCCCGCTTTTTCATCTCTTTGAAGACGCCTTCTTTGGCGAGTTTGCGCTTAAGCACGCGCATCGCCTGGTCGAGCGACCCTTCGACCCGAATTTCCATACTCCTCCTTTACAACCGACTTTAAGAGTTCGAGGATAGGGCCGCCTGTCTGAACTGTCAACCGCCGAATGACCGCGCGGACGGTGAGTGCAGGGTGCGTGTCGCAAAACGCAACGGGAGCACGGGATGGATCTCGATCTTAAGGGTAAAGTGGCAATCGTTACCGGAGGGAGCCGCGGTCTCGGCCGCGCGATGGCGCAGGCGCTCGCCCAGGAAGGCGTCGCGCTGAGCCTCTGCGCACGCAGCGCCGGCCCGCTCGAAGAGGCGGCCGCCGCGCTGCGCGCCGCCGGCGCCGACGTTCTGACGCGGGCGGCCGATGTCACCGACGGCTCGGCGATGGCGTCCCTGGTAGCGGATACGGTCAAACGTTTCGGCGCGATCGATATTCTGGTTAATAATGCCGGCGGCGCTCGCGTCGGTCTTCTGGCTCAGCTCGACGATCATGCCTGGGACGACGCCTTCGAGCTGAACTTTTTCTCGGCCGTTCGGCTCTCGCGATTGTGCGCGGCCGAGATGGAAAAGCGCGGCGGCGGCGCGATCATCAATATCAGCTCAATCTACGGCCGCGAGGCCGGTGGACCGCTCAGCTACAACGCCTCGAAGGCGGCGATGATTTCTCTCACCAAGGGCCTCGCACGCGAACTCGCAAGCAAAGGTGTGCGGGTCAACGCGGTCGCCCCAGGCTCGATTCTCTACCCCGGCGGCACCTGGGAGAATATCTTCAAGGCCAATCCGGAGTTCGAGAAGGACTTTCTCGCCCATGAGTTTCCCGCCGGACGACTGGGCCGTCCCGAAGAGGTCGCATACGCGGTGGTGATGCTGGCCTCGCCGCGCGCCAGTTGGATAACCGGCGCGTGCCTTCCCGTGGACGGCGCGCAGGGGCGCTCGAACCTCTGAACGCGGCGGCGCGCGCGATCGCTTGATCCGGACGGCTCGCCCCAGGCGCGGCCGTCGCTCAAGCGCGAGCGGGCTACACGGGCGATCGACGGCCTTCATCGAGGCCGCTCGCCTCTGATGCGCGGCAGCCGATCGCTGGCAGGAGCCGGTCCGGGTGCGTTACAAATGGGCCGGCTTACCCTGCGGAGGAATCGCGATGCTCAACGGACAGCGCCATGTGCTCGACGGCTACAAGGTTCTCGATTTTACCCAGTTTGTCGCCGGACCCACGGTAACCAAGCTGATGGCCGAGATGGGCGCCGAAATAATCAAGGTTGAGATCGCCCCGGACGGCGATCGCTCGCGCGCGATGCCCTTCATGAAAAACGAACGCAGCGGCTACTTCGTTCAGCAAAACCGCGGCAAACAAAGCCTCTGCGTCGATGTCCGCACGGAAGAGGGCAAACGCATCGTGCGCGATCTGATTCCCAAGGTCGATGTCCTGGTCGAGAATTTTGCCCCGGGCGTCATCGCCCGGATGGGCTTCGACTACGCGACCGTGCGCGGTCTCAATCCGAAAATCGTCATGTGCTCGGTTTCGACCTTCGGGCAGTCCGGTCCGCTCGCCAATGATCCGGGCTACGATTTTATCGGCCAGGCTTACGCCGGCGTGACTTCACTCAGCGGCGAAGAGGGCGGCGCGCATTTCCCGCCGATGCTCGCGATCGGTGACGTTTCGACCGGCGTGCACGGACTCGCCGCCGTCGCCTGTGCCCTGCTCTATCGCGAGCGCACCGGCGAAGGGCAGTATCTCGATATCTCGCTGGTCGATGCCTACTTCCATTACCACGATGTCTGGGTGCAGGCGCTCAGCGCCAGCGCCGGCGCGGCCAAACCGGTTCGCACGGGGCTCCATTACGCGATCCTCTGTCCGGCCGGGATGTTCAAGGCGCGCGACGGTTACCTCTTCATCTTCGCCTGGCTCGACCATCACTGGGCGAAGCTCTGCGAACTGATGGGCCGGCCGGAGCTCGCCGCCGACCCGCGCTTTGTCGATAATCCGGCGCGCCTTAAGAATCGCGACGAGGTCGTCAGGATTATCGAACAATGGCTGCAGACGCTGCCCAGCGACGAGGCTGCCAGCGAGCTGCTGCGCGGCGCGCGGATTCCCCAGGCGCCCGTCCTGAGTGTCGAGAAAGCGATGCGCCATCCGCATCTGGTCGAGCGCGAGACCGTTCAGACCGTGCACGATCGCCTGCTCGGCGAGATGCAGATCCCGGGCTTCCCGCTGCGTTTCTCCTCCTTCCCGCGCCGTCTCGACCTGCAGGCGCCGCTGCTCGGCGAGCATAACGGCCGGATTCTCACCGACTATCTCGGCTATACGCCTGCACAAATCGCCGAACTCGAACGTAGCGGCGTGCTGCGGAGCTTGCCCCGCTGAGGAGACATCGCGATGCCGGATTACCGCTCTATCAGGTACGACCTGCGCGACAACGTCGCGACCATCACCTTCAACCGCCCCGACGCGGCCAACGCGATCGATGAGCATACGTCGCGCGAGCTCGTCGATGCACTGGTGCGATCAGAGGAGAACCGCGAAGTCCGTGCCCTCATCCTTACCGGCAACGGACGCTTCTTCTGCGCCGGCGCCGACCTGCGCGCGATCTTCACGCCCGCCGACGAGCTCAAGACCGGCGTGAGTTTCATTCATGTCGCCGCCTCGAAGATCGTGCGCGCGCCGTTTCCGGTAATCAGCGTCGTCAACGGCACGGCGGCGGGCGGCGGGATGGGTCTCGCGTGCGCCTGCGACCTGATGATCGCCGCCGAATCGGCCCGCTTTATCATGGCCTTTACCCGCCGCGGTCTCTCGCCTGACAGCACCACGACCTACTTCCTGCCGCGCCGCATCGGCCTCGGCCGCGCGCTCGAGCTGGCCTATCTCAATCGCACGCTCACGGCGCAGGAGGCGCTCGACTGGGGTATCGCGAATCGCGTGGTTGCCGACGCCGAACTGCCGCGCGCCGCCCACGCGATGGCCGCGGAGCTGGCGCAGGGCGCCACCCAGGCCTTTGCCGCAGCCAAGCGCCTGATGCATCAGGGTTGCGTCGAGACCCTCGAAACCCAGATCGAGAATGAAGTGCGCACCATCTACCAGATGCTCGCCACCGAGGACACGCGCGAAGCTATCCGCGCCTTCAACGAAAAACGCACGCCGGTCTTCAGAGGTCGCTAGGGCGACAGGGGATTGATGCAAACGATGGAGCTGTCCAAACTCGGCATCCTCGCCTACGTCGATACCATGACCGCGACCGAGAGCGTGGACTTCGCGCGGCGCGTCGAGCGCCTGGGTTATTCGGTCCTGTGGCTGCCCGAGACCTTCGGCCGCGATCCCTTCGTAATGGCGACTCGGCTGCTCGCGGCCACCGACCGGATCCTCGTCGGCACCGCGATCGCCAACGTCTGGAAGCGTGAACCGCAGGCGACCGCCGCCGCCGCGCGCAATCTCGCCGAACTCTTCGATGGTCGCTTTATTCTCGGTTTGGGCGTCAGCGCCGGGCCCTTCATGCTTCGCAACGGCCTGCCCTACGCGAAGCCGGTCGAGTTCGTGCGCGACTACCTCGAACGCATGAAGACCGCGCCCTACAAGGCGCCGCCGCCGGCAGAGGAGCCGCCCGTGGTGCTGGCGGGGCTTAGACCGCGCATGATGCGGCTCGCGGCGGAAGCCAGTGCCGGGGTGATCACGGCGCTCACGCCGCCCGCAATGATCGCGCGGATGCGGCAGGCGCTGCCCGGCAAGTGGCTGCTCGCCCAGCAGATGGTGATGCTCGAGAGCGACGCCCACAAGGCGCGCGCGGCGCTCCGCGCCTTCATGCACTTCTACATGAGCGCGCCGCCCTACCAGCGACACTTCCGCGACCTCGGCTTTACCGCCGACGATATGCGCGGCGGCGGCAGCGATTGGCTGCTCGATACCGTTATCGCGTGGGGCGACCGGGAAGTCCTCAGCGCGCGTATCGCAGCCCATCGCGAGGCCGGCGCCGATCATGTCTATCTGGTACCGCTCAGCGCCGATGGCGGCCGGCTTCCCGATATGCGCGTCATCGAAGCCCTGGCGCCAGGCTGAGACGACGCGTGGGCATCTGGCGAGCTTCGCGCTATTCGCCGCACGCGATCGCGCCGCCTGCGCCGCGACCCCGGATGGGGTTGTCAGCGCCCATCCATCAGTCTAGTTTCACCTGAGACACGGACCCTTGATTACGGAATCCAGGATGAATGCGCTCGAAGAACTTGAGAGACAGCAGGTACCGTTTGCCCGGACGCTCGGCATCCGCCTGACCGCCGCCGATCCGCAACGGGTGTGCGGCGAGATGCTGGTCCGCGACGATCTCTGTACGAGCCCGGCGGTCTTGCACGGTGGGGCGCTGATGGCGCTGGCGGATTCGCTCGGCGCCTATGCGACGGTCCTCAATCTGCCGGCCGGCGCAGGCACGACAACGCTCGAATCGAAAACCAACTTTCTCGCTCCGGCACCGGTCGGAACGACGGTCGTCGGCGAGTGCACGCCGATCCATCGCGGGAAGCGCACGATGGTCTGGCAGACCCGAATCGTCGGTCCCAATGGTCGCCTGCTCGCGATCGTGACCCAGACGCAGATGGTGCTCGAGCCGCGACCCGCTTGATTCCTGAGCTTGTATTGATTGTACGAACCAAGGACGCTTAGCGTCGCTGGAGTGGGGTGTCGATGAGAAATCGGGGCAGGCGACGCCGGGGTTTTCCCGCGCCAGAGTCATCGTCCATGCCGGGGTCGCAGGGACCGCGGCCGCCGCGCGGCCGCGACCCGCGTCAGCCGCGCCGACCGCAACGTCCGTCGCGCGGCGAGATCGTCTTTGGCGTCGAGCCGGTGCGCGAACTGATTACCGTCGCCCCGCGCGCGATCCAATCGCTCTACGTGAAGGCGGGCGCCTATGAACGTTTCAACGACGAAATCGAGGCCGTCCGTCAGGCCGGCGGCCGCGTCATCCGCACCGAAGACGACGCGCTCGCGCGGATGGCCGGATCGGAAGGTCGCCATCAGGGGATAATCGCCGAGATTCGCGAGTATGCCTACACGCCGCTCGAACAGCTCCTCGAACTGAAACCCGATCCCCTGCTGGTGGTCGACGGCGTTACCGATCCGCGCAACCTCGGCGCAATCATGCGTTCGACCGAATGCGCCGGCGGACTTGGTCTGGTGCTCGCGCGCGATCGCACGGCGGGTGTCACCCCGGCCGCGGTCAAATCCTCGTCGGGGGCCTGGATTCATCTGAAAATCGCGCAATGCGGCAACGTCGCGCAGACCATCGAGGCCTTGAAGGCCGAAGGCTACTGGATCGTCGCGCTCGATCCGCACGGCGAGACTTCCCTGTATGACCTCGACGTCACGCGCCGCCTGGCTATCGTCGTCGGCTCGGAAGACCGCGGCATTCGCGAGATCGTCAGGAACAGCGCCGACTTCGTCGTCGGCATCCCGATGGCCGGGCGGGTCGGGTCGCTCAATGTCGCGGTCGCCGCCGGTATCGCGATGTTCGAAATTGCGCGCCATCGCGGGCTTAACGGCAACGCCCCGCAGCTCGTCGAAGTCAACGGCAATCGCTGATGGAGACTCCAGCGTGGCGCAACGGCGGTCTCGCGAGTACAGTCGATCGTTGACACGAGGATCATTCGTCGGTATCTAAAACCGTTTCGGTGCCGATGTAGCTCAGTCGGTAGAGCAACTGACTTGTAATCAGTAGGTCGCGAGTTCGACTCTCGCCATCGGCTTTCGGGTAGCGAAGATTCGCAGGAATTGGATAACCACGTGGAGAGGTTCCCGAGCGGTCAAAGGGAGCAGACTGTAAATCTGCCGGCGATGCCTTCGGAGGTTCGAATCCTCCCCTCTCCACCAAACGGCTTGAATAATATGAGGTGACCGGTCCTTCTGATACGTTGAGAAGGGGGTGACGGGCGGGAATAGCTCAGTTGGTAGAGCGCGAGCCTTCCAAGCTCGGGGTCGCGGGTTCGAATCCCGTTTCCCGCTCCATGTCCGATTCATCGCGGATGCCCACGTAGCTCAGTCGGTAGAGCACTTCCTTGGTAAGGAAGAGGTCATGGGTCCGATTCCCATCGTGGGCTTTGCCTAACGTTCTCGGCGAGGACCGCCGGCGTTGTCGAGGAGATAGCTGATGCGGGACCTGATTGGCTTGCAGTGCGACGGATGCAAACGGCGTAATTATACGACCACACGCAACAAAAAGCGGCAGACCGAAAAGTTCGCGATCAAGAAGTTCTGCCCGAGTTGTCGCTCCCATACGGCGCATAAGGAAGTAAAAGTTTCATAAAGATATCAAACGCCGGCCTTGACACCGGATCGAGAAGATTGCGCAAGGGTCAGTAGCTCTAATTGGCAGAGCATCGGACTCCAAATCCGAGGGTTGCAGGTTCGAATCCTGCCTGGCCCGCCAACCTTAGATTCGCGCATGACGGATGATCGCCCCGATGCGGTCCGGCGTCGGCTTGTCAAACCAGGTGGAAATGGCTAATCTTAAAAGTTACCTCGAACAGGGCACGACTTTTGTCCAGGAAGCCTGGACGGAATTGTCAAAGGTCCACTTCCCCTCGCCGCGCGAAACCGTTCAGGCGACGATGGTGGTGGTTGGGCTGACGCTGGTTCTTGCACTGTGGCTGGGAATGGCAGATATGGTCGCAACGCGCATGGTGCGATGGCTGATTGGCTGAATGAGCGCGAAGCGGCTGAACAGGGAAATTAAAGCAGGTCCATGATGGACGCCACTTCAGGCAGCGAGAGCGCGGGCGCTTCCGATAAAAAGCGCTGGTATGTGATCCATACCTACTCCGGCTTTGAGCAAAAGGCCAAGGCCGCACTCGAGGAGCGCGCGCGCCAGTTCCATCTCGAACATAAAATCGGCGAAATTGTCGTCCCGGTCGAGCGGGTGCAGGAACTCGGCAAAGGCGGTCAGCGCAAGGTCACCAGCCGCAAGTTCTTCCCCGGCTATATCTTCGTCAACATGGAGCTCGACGACGAGACCTGGCATGTCGTTCGCGAGACGCCGAAAATCACCGGCTTCGTCGGACAATCCAAGGTCACCAGTTCGGTCCACGAGGAGAGCCTCCCGGAAGTATCCGCCGCCGAAGTCAACGCCATTCGCCAGCAGATGGAGGAGGGTGCGCTCCGGCCGAAACCGAAGGTTCTCTTCGAAATCGGCGAATCGGTCAAAGTCATCAACGGGCCTTTCCAGGATTTCAACGGCACAGTCGAAGAGGTCAAGCCGGACAAGGGCAAGGTGCGGGTGCTGATCTCGATTTTCGGCCGCGCCACGCCGGTCGAACTCGATTTCGTCCAGGTGGAGAAATCTTAAAGGACCGAACGACGAGAGCCCGCCCCGAGCCTCAGGCAACGGGCTTTAGCGATTGTCCCAAGCAGGAACATGGCAAAGAAAATTACCGGCCAGGTGAAATTGCAGATCCCGGCGGGCGCGGCGAATCCGTCGCCGCCGGTCGGTCCCGCGCTCGGTCAGCGCGGCGTTAACATCATGGAGTTCTGTAAAGCCTTTAACGCGCAGACCCAGGCGATGCAGGGCCTGACGATTCCGGTGATCGTCACGGTCTACGCCGATCGTTCGTTTACCTTCATCACCAAGAGCCCGCCGGCCTCCGTGCTGCTCCTCAAAGCCGCCGGCCTCGAAAAAGGCTCGCCGACGCCCAACAAGAACAAGGTCGGCAAGGTTTCGCGCAAACAGGTCGAGGAGATCGCCAAAACCAAGGCCAAGGACCTCTCGGCGGCCGATGTCGCCGCGGCGATGCGCACCGTCGAGGGCACAGCCCGCTCGATGGGGATCGAGATAACCGATTAGGACGCTTGCGATGGCAGGGAAAAAATACCAAGAGGCGCTCAAGAAGATCGATCGCCAGAAGCGCTATCCGCTTGACGAGGCGCTGCGCCTGGTGGTCGCCAATCGCGTGGCCAAATTCGATGAAACCGTCGAGCTCGCGGTCCGCCTGGGTGTCGATCCGCGCCAGGCCGATCAGAACGTGCGCGGCACGGTGGTGATGCCCAACGGAACGGGCAAGGTCGCGCGGGTGCTGGTGCTGGCCAAGGGTGAGAAGGAAAGGGAAGCGCGCGAAGCGGGGGCCGACTTCGTCGGCGGCGAGGACCTTATCCGGAAAATCCAGGAGGAAAACTGGCTCGACTTCGATCGCGTGATCGCCACTCCCGATATCATGGGCGCGGTCGGGCGGATCGGCAAAATTCTCGGCCCGCGCGGCCTGATGCCCAACCCGCGGGTGGGCACCGTGACCTTCGACGTCGCCCGGGCGGTGCAGGAAGTCAAGGCCGGCAAGGTGGATTACCGGGTCGACAAGGCCGGCGTCGTCCATGCCGGAATCGGCAAGATCAGTTTCGGCGAAGAGAAGCTCGCGCAGAACGCCCACGCCCTCCTCGCCTCGATCCTTCGCGCCAAGCCTTCGAGCGCCAAGGGCAATTACGTCAGGAGCCTCGCGGTCAGCGCCACGATGAGTCCAGGGATTCGTGTCGATCCGGTCAGCGCCGTCCGCAGCGGCGCCGAAGCCGCCTGAGGCGCCACTCGATCAGAGGCCCATGAAAAAGGAACAGAAAACCGCAATTGTGGAACGGCTGAGCACCAAGCTCAGCCGCGCGACGATCGCTCTCGTCTCGGAACAGAAGGGACTTACCGCCGGCGAGGCGGACGACGTCCGTCGCCGCCTGCGGGCGATCAACGGCGAACTGCAGGTGGCGAAAAACACGCTCGTCCGTCTGGCCCTCAAGGATAGTCCCTATCGCGCGCTCGACGCCAATCTGGGCGGTCCGATAAGTCTTATCCTGAGCTACGCCGATCCGGTCGAACTGGCCAAGACGCTCGGCTCGTTCCGCGACCTCGGCGAGAAGTTCAAGATCCGTGGCGGCGTGCTGGACGGCCGTCCGCTGACGCCGCAGGAGATCAATGCGCTGGCCGCGCTGCCGCCGCGCGAAGTGATCTTTGCGCAACTGCTGGGGCTGCTGCAGGCGCCGGCGACGCGTCTGGCGCGGTTGCTGAACGAACCCGGCTCCGCGGTCGCGCGGGTGCTCGACGCGATCGGCAAACGGGCGGGCGAAGGCGGCGGGTCGGCGCAGCCGGCCGCCTAGCGGCAATTCTGATGGCGCAACGGATTGAAGCAACAAAGATTCGCTGCTGGTCGCGGCGCTCCCACAATGCTGGCCGGCCGGTGCGAGAATAAGGAGAGAGAATAAGATGTCCGAAGCAGCGGTTAGCCGCGATCAAGTCAAGGATTTTCTCAAGAACATGAGCCTGCTCGAGGCCGCCGCGCTGGTCAAGGAGCTCGAACAGGAACTCGGCGTTTCGGCCGCCGCACCGGTCGCCGTAGCCGCGGCGCCGGCCGCCGGCGGGGGCGCTGCCGCCGCCGCACCGGAGGCGGAGAAGGACGAGTTCACCGTGATGCTGACCGGCGCCGGCGACAAGAAAATCCAGGTCATCAAGGTGGTCCGCGAACTCACTTCGCTCGGTCTCAAGGAGGCCAAGGAGCTGGTCGACGGCGCGCCCAAACCGGTCAAGGAGGGCGTGACCAAGGCCGAAGCTGAAGAGATGAAGAAAAAGCTCGAGGAGGCCGGCGGCACCGTCGAGCTTAAGTAGGAGTCGAGCGGTTTTAACCCGGACTGTGTGCGATTCAAATAGCGGCGGCGTCGGCGGGAGAACTACGCCCGCGACGCCGTCGTGCGTCCCGTTCGCGGCACTCCGCCCGCGCGTCTGCGGGCGCGGCGCAATGATGATTCGCGCGATGAGGTAGCAATGGCGCAGTCGCAAGTAACCAGCAACCTGCGTTTTCGACGCTCGTTCGGCAAGATCAAGAAGATCATCGACATTCCGAACCTGATCGAAATCCAACGCCTGTCCTACGATGAATTCCTGCAGGCGGGCGTGCCGCCCGAAGAGCGCACCGATACCGGTCTCCAGGCGGTCTTCAAGTCCGTGTTTCCGATCAAGGACTTCAACGAGACGGCCTCGCTCGAATTCGTCAGCTATGAGCTCGGCGAGCCCAAGTACGATGTCGACGAATGCCATCAGCGCGGGATGACCTACGCCGCCCCGCTCAAGGTCAAGATTCAGCTCGTCATCTGGGACGTCGAGGGCGGGCGCCGTTCGATCAAGAACGTCAAGGAGCAGGAGGTTTACTTCGGCGAGATTCCGCTGATGACGCGCAACGGCACCTTCATGGTGAACGGCACCGAGCGCGTCATCGTCTCCCAGCTCCATCGCTCGCCCGGCGTGTTCTTCGAACACGACAAGGGACGCACCCATTCGACCGGCAAACTGCTCTATTCGGCCCGCGTGATTCCCTACCGCGGGAGCTGGATCGATTTTGAGTTCGATCCGCGCGACGTGCTCTACGTGCGCATTGATCGGCGTCGCAAATTCCCGGCGACCGTGCTGCTGCGCGCGCTCGGGATGACCACCGAGGACCTGCTCAATTACTACTACAAGAAGGACGTCATCCTGCTCGAGGGCGACGGGCTCGCCAAGCGCTTCAATCCGAGCCTGCTGCTCGGCACGCGCATCTCGCACGACGTCAGGGATCCGCGCAGCGGCGAGGTGATCGCGCGCGAGGGCCGCAAGTTCAACAAGGCCATCGTGCGCCAGCTCGAACAGGCCAAGGTGAGCGAGATCCCGATTGCGCTCAACGAAGTGGCCGGGCGGATCGCGGCGCACGACGTGGTCGATACGACCAGCGGCGAAGTGCTCGTGCAATGCAACGACGAGCTGACCGAACAGACCATCGCGAAGCTCAAGGCGGCCGGGGTCAAGGCGATCGAGGTGCTGTTTACCGAGGATTGGGTGGGCGGCGGTCCACTCCGCCTGACGCTCGCCCAGGACAAGCTCAGCACCGCCGAAGAGGCCATTATTGAAATCTACAAGCGCCTGCGGCCGGGCGATCCGCCGACCCAGTCGACGGCGACGACGTTCTTCAACAATCTGTTCTTCAATCCGGAGCGCTACGATCTCTCGCGCGTCGGCCGGCTGAAGCTCAATTTCAAGCTGTTCAAGGACCCCAATCACGTGCCGCTCGAGCAGGGCACGCTGCGCCGCGAGGATATCCTCGAGGTGGTGCGCTACCTGGTCGATCTCAAGAACGGCGCCGAGGATCGCCAGGTCGACGATATCGACCATCTGGGGAATCGCCGCGTGCGCGCGGTCGGCGAACTGGTCGAGAACCAGTTCCGCATCGGTCTGGTCCGGATGGAGCGGGCCATCAAGGAGCGGATGAGCCTGCAGGATATCGAGACCCTGATGCCGCAGGAGCTGGTCAACTACAAGCCGGCCTCGGCGGTGATCCGCGAGTTCTTCGGTTCCTCCCAGCTCTCGCAGTTCATGGATCAGACCAATCCGCTCTCCGAGATCGCCCATAAGCGGCGGCTGTCGGCGCTCGGGCCGGGCGGACTCACGCGCGAGCGCGCCGGGTTCGAGGTGCGCGACGTCCATCCGACGCACTACGGCCGAGTCTGTCCGATCGAGACGCCCGAGGGTCCGAATATCGGCCTTATCGCCGCGCTCTCGACCTTCGCGCGGGTCAACGAGTACGGCTTTATCGAAACGCCCTATCGCGAGGTGGAAAACGGCCGCGTGACCGATCGTATCGTGTACCTCTCGGCGCTCGACGAAGAGGACAAGGTCATTGCCCAGGCCAACGCGCCGCTCGACGCGTCGGGGCGTTTCATGACCGAGATGGTGTCGGCGCGAATCGGCGGCGAGTTCACGCTGGTCGGCGCCGAGACCGTGCAGTACATGGACGTCTCGCCCAACCAGTTGGTGTCGGTCGCCGCCTCGCTCATTCCGTTCCTCGAAAATGACGACGCCAATCGGGCCCTGATGGGTTCGAACATGCAGCGTCAGGCGGTGCCGCTGCTCAAGACCGAGGCGCCGCTGGTCGGCACCGGACTCGAACGGACGGTCGGGCGCGATTCGGGCGTGACCATCGTCGCGCGGCGCGACGGCGTGGTCGAAAGCGTCGACGCCGAACGGATCGTGGTGCGGGCCGAACGGGCCGGGCGCGACGGTCGCGACGCCGGGGTGGATATCTACAATCTGCTCAAGTACCAGCGCTCGAATCAGAACACCTGCATGAACCAGCGGCCCATCGTGCGCAAGGGCGAGCGGGTCGCGGCGGGCGATATCATTGCCGACGGCCCCTCCACCGATATGGGTGAGCTGGCGCTCGGCCGCAACGTGCTGGTCGCCTTCATGCCATGGGGCGGCTATAACTTCGAGGACTCGATTCTCATCTCCGAGCGGGTCGTGCGCGACGATCTGTTCACCTCGGTCCATATCGAGGAGTTCGAATGTATCGCGCGGGATACCAAGCTCGGTCCCGAAGAGATCACGCGCGACATTCCGAACGTCGGCGAGGAGGCGCTCAAGGATCTCGATACCAGCGGGATCATCCGCATCGGCGCCGAGGTGCGCCCGGGCGATATCCTGGTCGGCAAGATCACGCCCAAGGGCGAGACCCAGTTGAGCCCCGAAGAAAAGCTGCTGCGCGCCATCTTCGGCGAGAAGGCCGGGGAAGTGCGCGATACCTCGCTGCGCGTGCCGCCGGGCGTCGAGGGCGCGGTGATCGACGCGCGCGTGTTCGCGCGCCGCGGTGTCGCCCGCGACGATCGCACGCAGGAGATTCAGCAGATCGAGATCGACAAGCTGAAACAGGACGAGACCGAGGAGATTCGCATCGTCCGCCAGGAGACCCTGCGCAAGCTCAGGCGCGCGCTCAGCGGCAAAAAGCTCGCCTCGCGGGTCATCTCCGACGACCGCCACGTGCTCTTCAACAAGGGCGACACGCTGAGCGCCGAGGATCTCGACGAACTCGCGCCCACCCTGTGGGGGCAGTTGCGCGTCGAGGACGAACGCGTGCAGGCGGAAATCAGCCAGGCCATCGAGGCGATGAGCGCCAAGGTCAAGGAGATCCAGGACCACTACGAGGCCAAGGTCGATCGCCTGACGGCCGGCGACGAGCTCGCACCGGGCGTAATCAAGATGATCAAGGTGTTCGTCGCCATCAAGCGGCGCCTCCAGGTGGGCGACAAGATGGCCGGACGGCACGGCAACAAGGGCGTGCTCTCGCGCATCCTGCCGACCGAGGACATGCCGCGGATGGCCGACGGCACGCCGATGGATATCGTGCTCAATCCGCTCGGCGTGCCCTCGCGCATGAACGTCGGCCAGATTCTCGAGACCCATCTGGGCTGGGCCGCGCTCGAACTGGGCCGGCGGCTCGCCGCCGAGGTGCAGAACGGCTTCAATCCGAGCCAGGTGCGCAAGCGCCTGCGCGAGCTTTATCCGGAGAAGGAGTATCAGGACTTCATCGAGGGCCTCGCCGACGACGACCTGAAACTGCTGGCGGAAAAGGCGGCCAACGGCGTCTACACGGCGTCGCCGGTCTTCGACGGCGCGCGCGAGGACGAGATTTTCGCCCTGCTGAAGCGCGCCGGCCTGCCCGAGAGCGGCCAGTGCACGCTCTACGACGGGCGCACCGGCGAGCCGTTCGAGCAGCCGGTCACGGTCGGCGTGATGTACATGATGAAGCTGCATCATCTGGTCGAGGACAAGATCCACGCGCGGTCCACCGGACCCTACAGCCTCGTCACCCAGCAGCCGCTCGGCGGCAAGGCGCAGTTCGGCGGTCAGCGGCTCGGTGAGATGGAAGTCTGGGCGCTCGAAGCCTACGGCGCCGCCTACACCCTGCAGGAGATGCTTACGGTCAAGTCCGACGACGTCGCCGGTCGCACGCGGATGTACGAAGCGATCGTGAAGGGCGAGAACACTCTCGAGCCGGGCCTGCCGGAGTCCTTCAACGTGATGGTCAAGGAGCTGCAGTCGCTCTGCCTCAACGTCGAATTGCTGGAACAGGCTCAGCGGTAGTCAGCGCCGCGAGGAGTTAGCCATGGAAGATCTGTTCGGAGTATTCGAAAAGCCCAAGAACCCGCTCTCGTTCAACGCGATCCGCATCGCTATCGCCTCGCCCGAGCTGATTCGCTCGTGGTCGCACGGCGAGGTCAAGAAGCCGGAGACCATCAACTACCGGACCTTCAAACCCGAACGCGACGGGCTCTTCTGCGCCAAGATCTTCGGACCGACCAAGGACTACGAGTGCAACTGCGGCAAGTACAAGCGGATGCGCCATCGCGGCGTGGTCTGCGAAAAGTGCGGCGTCGAGGTGATCCAGTCCAAGGTGCGGCGCGAGCGGATGGGTCATATCGATCTGGCGGCGCCGGTGGCCCATATCTGGTTCCTGCGCTCGCTGCCCTCGCGCATCGGCACGCTGCTCGACATGACCCTCAAGGAGCTCGAGAAGGTGCTCTACTTCGAGAGCTTCATCGTCACCGATCCGGGCGAGACGCCGCTGCAGTACAAGGAGCTGCTGACCGAGAAGAAGTACCGCGAGGCGCGCGAACAGTTCGGCGAGGGCGCGTTTAAGGCCGAGATGGGCGCGGAGGCGATTCGCACGCTGCTGAGCCAGCTCAAGCTCGACGAGATCGCCGAGGAGCTGCGGGCCGAGATGAAGGCGACGGCGAGCGAGGCGCGTCGCAAGAAGACCGCCAAGCGGCTCAAGGTGGTCAACGCCTTTCGCGAGTCGGGCAACCGGCCCGAATGGATGATCCTGACGATCCTGCCGGTGATTCCGCCCGACCTGCGCCCGCTGGTGCCGCTCGACGGCGGCCGCTTCGCCACGTCGGACCTGAACGATCTCTACCGTCGGGTGATCAATCGTAACAATCGGTTGAAACGGCTCATCGAGCTGAACGCCCCCGACATCATCGTGCGCAACGAAAAGCGGATGCTGCAGGAGGCGGTCGACGCGCTGTTCGACAACGGCCGGCGCGGCCGGGCGATTACCGGACCGGCCAAGCGCCCGCTCAAATCGCTCTCCGACATGCTCAAGGGCAAGTCGGGGCGCTTTCGCCAGAACCTGCTCGGCAAGCGGGTCGATTATTCGGGGCGTTCGGTTATCGTGGTCGGTCCCGAACTCCGGCTCCATCAGTGCGGCCTGCCCAAGAAGATGGCGCTCGAGCTGTTCAAGCCCTTCATCTACTCGAAGCTCGAGGAACGCGGCTACGTGACGACGATCAAGAGCGCCAAGAAGATGGTCGAGAAGGAGGGCAAGGACGTCTGGGATATCCTCGACGAGGTCATCCGCGAGCATCCGGTGCTGTTGAACCGCGCACCGACCCTCCATCGCCTCGGGATTCAGGCCTTCGAGCCGGTGCTGATCGAGGGCAAGGCCATCCAGCTCCATCCGCTGGTCTGCACGGCCTACAATGCGGATTTCGACGGCGATCAGATGGCGGTGCATGTGCCGCTCTCGATCGAGGCGCAGGTCGAGTCGCGGGCGCTCATGATGTCCACCAACAACATCCTGTCACCGGCCTCCGGCAAGCCCATCATCGTGCCGACCCAGGACATGGTGCTCGGCCTCTACTACATGACGCGCGAAAAGCCCTTCGCGCGCGGCGAGAACAAGGTCTTCGCGTCGCCGGCCGAGGTGCGGATGGCCTACGATCACGGCGAGGTCGAGCTGCAGGCGCGCATCCGGGTGCGGATGCCGCTGGTGAAGAATGCCGACGAAGTGGATGAGGAGGGGCGCCCGCTGGCCGCTCCCGGCGCCCAGGCGAGCAACGGCGCGGGCCGCACCGAGATGGTCACGACGACCGTCGGTCGGGTGCTGCTGAACGAGATCGTGCCGCCCGAGGTGCCCTTCAGCGAAGTCAACCGCACGATGAAGAAAAAGGAGCTCGGCAACCTGATCGATATCGTTTATCGCCGGGCGGGCGACAAGGCGACCGTCATCTTCGCCGATCGCATGAAGGACATGGGCTTCAGTTTCGCCACCCGCGCCGGGATTTCGATCTCGATCAAGGACATGACCATCCCGGCCGAAAAGCAGCAGCGGCTGGCCGAAGCGCAGAAGGAAGTCGCCAAGATCCAGCAGCAGTACAACGACGGCGTCATCACCGACGGCGAGCGCTACAACAAGGTGGTCGATATCTGGGCCGAAGTGCAGGACGAAATCGGCGGCGCGGTGCTGAAGGGGCTGCGCACCAAGGTCTATCGCGGCGCGGACGGCACCGAGATTCTCGGCGATTCGTTCAATCCGGTCTTTATCATGGCCGACTCGGGCGCCCGCGGTTCCGAGCAGCAGATTCGCCAGTTGGCCGGTCTGCGCGGGCTGATGGCCAAGCCGTCGGGTGAAATTATCGAAACGCCGATCACCGCCAACTTCCGCGAAGGACTGACGGTGCTCCAGTACTTCATCTCGACCCATGGCGCGCGCAAGGGTCTCGCCGATACCGCCCTCAAGACCGCCAACTCGGGCTACCTGACCCGGCGGCTGGTCGACGTGGCGCAGGATTCGATCATTACGGAGGAGGATTGCGGCACGCTCGACGGGATCGAGATGACGCCGCTGGTCGAAGGCGGCGAAGTGATCGAAGGGCTCGGCGACCGCGTGCTGGGACGGGTCGCGCTCGAAGAGATTCGCGACCCGTTCAATAACGAAGTGCTGGTGAAGGCCAACGAAATGATCGATGAGGACAAGGTCGCGGCCATCGAAAACGCCGGCCTCGAGAGCGTCCGTATCCGCTCGGTCCTCACCTGCCAGTCGCGTCAGGGCGTGTGCATGCGCTGTTACGGGCGCGACCTCGGCCGCGGCCATCTGGTCAACATGGGCGAGGCCATCGGCATCATGGCCGCGCAGTCGATCGGCGAGCCCGGCACGCAGCTCACGATGCGCACGTTCCATATCGGCGGCACGGCGAGTCGGCGCGCCGAGCAGACCACGCTCGAAGCGCGCAACGACGGCGTGCTGCGGCTGCATAACGTCAAGACCGTCGAGGTTCGCGACGATCACGCGCCGGGCGGCAAATGCCTGGTCGTGATGTCGCGGCATGGCGAAGTCGCGATCGGCGTGACCGACCAGAGCGCTGCGGGCCGCGAGCGCGAGCGCGAACGCTATCCGCTGGTGTACGGCGCGCGCCTGCGCAAGCGCGACGGTGACGCGGTCAAGGCCGGTGAGCTGATCGCCGAATGGGATCCCTACACCACGCCCATCCTGACCGAGGTCGCGGGCACGGTGAAGTACGGCGATATCCTCGAAGGCCGCACGATGGAGGAGAAGCTCGACGACCGCACGGGCGCCCGCTACAACGTGATTATCGAATCGAAGGATCTCGAGGCGCGGCCGCGTATCTCGATCAAGGACGAAAGCGGCCGCACGGCGCGGGTGCCCTCGGCCGACGGGCGCGAACAGTATGCGCGCTACTTCCTGCCGGTCGGCGCCTATATCAATATCGCCGAAGGGGCGCACGTCGAGGCCGGTGACGTGATTGCCAAGCTGCCGCGCGAAACCACCAAGACCAAGGACATCACCGGCGGTCTGCCGCGCGTCGCCGAACTCTTCGAGGCGCGCAAGCCCAAGGAGTTCGCGGTCATTTCCGAAATCGACGGCCAGGTCTCGTTCGGCAAGGATACCAAGGGCAAGCGCAAGGTGGTGGTCACGCCGGAGGTCGGCGAGCCGCGCGAATACCTGATTCCCAAGGGCAAGCATATCGGCGTGCACGAGGGCGACCTTATCCGCGCGGGTGAACCGCTGATGGAAGGTTCGTCGAACCCGCACGATATCCTGACGATCCTCGGCGAAAAGCCGCTGGCCAAGTATCTGGTCGATGAGATCCAGGAGATCTACCGGCTGCAGGGCGTGCGCATCAATGACAAGCATATCGAGGTCATCGTGCGCCAGATGCTGCGGCGGGTGCGGATCAAGGAGGTCGGCGATACCGATTTCCTGGTGGGCGATCAGACCGAGAAGTGGCGCTTCGATCAGGAAAACGCCCGCGTCCTGATGAACGGCGGCGAACCGGCCATCGGCGAGCCGCTCCTGCTCGGCATCACCAAGGCCTCGCTGTCGACCGAGAGCTTCATCTCGGCGGCCTCGTTCCAGGAGACCACCCGGGTGCTGACCGAAGCGGCCATCAACGGCAAGGTCGATCGCTTGATTGGACTCAAGGAAAACGTGATCATGGGGCGGCTGATTCCCGCAGGCACGGGCCTGCCGGCCTACAATCGCCTCGAGGTCAAGCTGGAGGGGGTGCCGACGGACGGCGCCGCGACTGAGTCGCAGCCGTCGGGTGGGGAGCATGGGATTGACACACCCCAGTCGATAGCCTAGAAGATAACGTTTCCCCAAGGGTGTGATCCCTTGGGGATTCGCTTGCCTGAGACGTTGCGCCGGACGGCGGCAAAGTCTCGAACGGCTGGGTGAAACTGGTTAAGGAAGGAACCGCACGCCCCGCAGCGGGCGTCAGATAGGGACGGTTGTGCCGACGATCAATCAGCTTATTCGCGCGGCGCGGATAAAGAAGCGCTACAAGAATACCGCGCCGGCCCTGCAGGGCTCGCCGCAAAAGCGCGGCGTGTGCACGCAGGTCAAGACCACCACGCCCAAAAAGCCCAACTCGGCCCTGCGCAAGGTGGCGCGCGTGCGCCTCTCGAACGGCTATGAGGTCAATACCTACATTCCGGGGGTCGGGCATAATCTGCAGGAACATTCGGTCGTGCTGATTCGCGGCGGCCGCGTTAAGGATCTGCCGGGCGTGCGCTATCATGTGATTCGCGGCACGCTCGATTCGATAGGCGTGCAGGATCGGCGCAAGGGCCGCTCCAAGTACGGCTCCAAGCGGCCCAAGTAATTCGTCGCGGCGCCAACCGGCTCAGTCAATCATGCTCAGTTTGTCCGCCAGCTTTGTGACCGAAGGATTCTAGCGATGTCGCGCAAAGGCCAGGCCCGCGTCCGCGAGGCGATTCCCGATCCGAAGTTCCACGACCGCTCGGTCGCGAAGTTCATGAACGTGGTGATGGAGCGCGGCAAGAAGTCGCTGGCGGAGAAGATCTTCTACGGCGCCCTCGACCTCGTCGCCGAACGCTCCAAGGAGGACGGTCTGACGGTCTTCAAGCGCGCGCTCGAGAACGTTCGCCCGGCCGTCGAAGTGCGCTCGCGCCGCGTCGGCGGCGCCAACTATCAGGTGCCGGTCGAGGTCCGTCCGCTGCGGCGGTCGTCGCTCGCGATGCGCTGGATTGTCACCGCGGCCCGCGCGCGCAGCGAAAAATCGATGGTCGAGCGGCTGGCCAACGAAATTCTCGAGGCCGGCGCCAATCGCGGCGGCGCCGTCAAAAAACGCGAAGATACCCATCGGATGGCCGAGGCCAACCGCGCCTTCGCGCATTACCGATGGTAACCGGAGAGCCCGCTTTTTAGGTTTTCTATGGCTCGCGAAACACCGATAGAACGCGTGCGCAATATCGGCATCATGGCGCACATCGATGCCGGCAAGACCACCACCACCGAGCGCATCCTCTACTATACGGGCATCACCTATAAAATCGGCGAGGTCCACGAGGGGACGGCGACGATGGACTGGATGGTGCAGGAGCAGGAACGGGGCATCACCATCACCTCGGCGGCCACCACCTGCTTCTGGCGCGACCATCGCATCAATATTATTGATACGCCGGGCCACGTCGATTTCACCATCGAGGTCGAGCGCAGTCTGCGCGTGCTCGACGGCGCCGTCGCCGTTTTCTGCGCGGTCGGCGGGGTTGAGCCGCAGTCGGAAACGGTCTGGCGACAGGCCGACAAGTATCGCGTTCCGCGCATCGCGTTCATCAACAAGATGGACCGGGTGGGCGCCGACTATCAGCGGGTCGTCGAGGAAATCCGGGAGAAACTCAAGGCGCGCCCGCTGCTGATTCAGTTGCCGATCGGCGTGGAGGAGCGGTTTCGCGGAATTATCGATCTGATCGAGCCGCGCGCGCTGGTCTGGGACGAGGATCGTCTCGGCGCCAATTTCCGCGTCGAGCCGGTGCCGCCGGAGATGGCGGACGAGGTCGCGCAGGCGCGCGAAAAACTCATCGAGGCGCTCGCCGATCACGACGATCGGCTGATGGAGCTCTACCTCGAGGGCGAGACGCCGGAGCCCGCGATGCTGCGGCGGGCGCTGCGCGCGGCGACCCTCAAGCTCGAAGCGACCCCGGTCCTGGTCGGCTCGGCCTTTCGCAATAAGGGCGTGCAGCCGATGCTCGACGCGGTGGTCGAGTATCTGCCGGCGCCGGTCGATTTGCCGCCGGTCATGGGCAAGAACGGCGACAAGGTCGAGGAGCGCTGGCCGCGGGATGACGCGCCCTTTGCCGCGCTCGCCTTCAAGATCATGACCGACCCGTATATCGGCACCCTGACCTTCCTGCGGATCTATTCGGGACGGCTCGAAAGCGGCTCGTCGGTGCTCAACTCGACCAAGGGCAAGCGCGAACGGATCGGGCGGCTGGTCAAGATGCACGCGAATAAGCGCGAGGAGATCTCGGAGGTCTATGCCGGGGATATCTGCGCCGTGGGATTACGCGATACCACCACCGGCGACACCCTCTGTGACCCCGCTCATCCGGTGATCCTCGAAGCGATCGAGTTCCCCGCTCCGGTCATCCAGATTGCCATCGAGCCCAAGACCAAGGCCGATCAGGAGCGGCTCGGCGAGGCGCTGCAGAAGCTCGCCAAGGAGGATCCGTCCTTCCGCGTCTCGGTCAACCGCGAGACCGGCCAGACGCTCATCGCCGGGATGGGCGAGCTGCATCTGGAAATTATCGTCGACCGGATGCTGCGCGAGTTCAAAGTGGACGCCAACGTCGGCAAGCCCCAGGTTGCCTATCGCGAGACCATCCGGCGGGCCGCCGAGGCTGAGGGCCGCTTCGTGCGCCAGACCGGCGGTCACGGCCAGTTCGGTGTCGTTGACTTGCGGATCGAACCGCTGCCGAAAGGCTCGGGCTTCGAGTTCAGCGACGAAACCAAGGGCGGCGCGATTCCCAAGAACTTCATCCCGTCGGTCGAGGCCGGCATCCGGGAGGCGATGGAGACCGGGGTGCTCGCGGGCTACCCGATGGTCGATCTGAAGGCGGCGCTGCTCGACGGCAAATATCACGAGGTCGATTCGTCCGAGCTGGCGTTCAAAATCGCCGGTTCGATGGCCTTCAAGGAGGCCTGCGAAAAGGCGCAGCCGGTGCTGCTCGAGCCCGTGATGGACGTTGAGGTGGTCACGCCGCAGGAATTCATGGGCGAAGTGATCGGCGATCTCAACGCGCGGCGCGGGAAGATCACCGAGATGGAAACGCGGGCGGGCGCCCAGGTGATCGCGGCGCGGGTGCCGCTCGCCAATATGTTCGGTTATGCCACGCGCCTGCGCTCGATTACCCAGGGGCGCGCGAACTATACGATGCAGTTCGCGCTGTACGAGCCGGTACCGCAGGCCGTTCACGAGGAATTGACCGCGCGCAGCGGCGCCGAGGCGCGCGCCTAGGCGGCCGCCGTCAGGATTTACTGCACGCTTTCAGGGACCTAAACCAAAGGAAAAGGGCCGCAGAGTCGGAGGAATAAAATGGGCAAGGCCAAGTTTGAGCGCACCAAGCCGCATCTCAACGTCGGCACGATCGGACATATCGACCACGGCAAGACTACCTTGACCGCCGCCATCACCAAGGTGCTGGCGGCCAAGAAGCTGGCCCAGTTCACCGCGTTTGATCAGATCGACAAGGCGCCGGAGGAACGCGAGCGCGGTATCACCATCGCCATCGCCCACGTCGAGTACGAAACCACCAAGCGCCACTATGCCCACGTCGATTGTCCGGGCCACGCCGACTATATCAAGAACATGATCACCGGCGCCGCGCAGATGGACGGGGCGATTCTCGTCGTCGGCGCCAACGACGGCCCGATGCCGCAGACGCGCGAACATATCCTGCTCGCCCGCCAGGTCGGAGTGCCCTCGATCGTCGTCTTCATGAACAAGGTCGATATGGTCGATGATCCCGAACTGCTCGACCTGGTCGAACTCGAAGTCCGCGACCTGCTGAAAAAGTATGAATTCCCGGGCGACGATATCCCGGTGATCCGCGGCAGCGCACTGAAGGCGCTCGAATGCGGATGCGGCAAGGATGACTGCCCCAACTGCAAGCCCATCCTGGAACTGATGGAGGCGGTGGACAGCTACGTCCCGCAGCCCGCGCGCGAAACCGACAAGCCCTTCCTGATGCCGATCGAAGACGTCTTCTCCATCTCCGGACGCGGCACGGTGGTCACCGGGCGCGTCGAGCGCGGCAAGGTCAAGGTGGGCGAGGAGGTCGAGATCGTCGGCTTCCGCGATACCGCCAAGACCGTCGTCACCGGGGTCGAGATGTTCCGCAAGATCCTCGACGAAGGTCAGGCGGGCGACAATATCGGCGTGCTGCTGCGCGGAATCAAGCGCGAGGAGATCGAGCGTGGCCAGGTGCTCGCCGCTCCCGGCTCGATCACGCCGCACACCAAGTTCGAAGGCTCGATCTACGTCCTCACCAAGGAGGAGGGCGGTCGCCATACGCCGTTCTTCAACGGTTACCGGCCGCAGTTTTACTTCCGCACGACCGACGTTACCGGCGTGATGACGCTCGCCGAAGGCACCGAGATGGTCATGCCGGGCGACAATATCAACGCCACAGGCGAACTTATCACGCCGGTCGCGATGGAACAGGGACTGCGTTTCGCCATCCGCGAGGGCGGTCGCACCGTCGGCGCGGGCGTCGTGTCGAAGGTTTTGAAGTAGGTCGCCGCGCCAGCCGGCTCTGCCTGACGATACCGAACGGATGAACGACAAGATCCGCATTCGCCTCAAGGCGTACGACAGCCGTCTGCTCGATCAGTCGGTGCGGGAGATCGTCGATACGATCCGCCGCACCGGCGGTCGCGTCGCCGGTCCGGTGCCGCTGCCCACCCGGATTGAACGTTTTACGGTCAATCGCTCGCCGCACGTCGACAAGAAATCGCGCGAGCACTTCGAAATCCGCACCCATAAGCGGCTGCTCGACGTGCTCGAACCGACCCAGCAGACCATCGACGCGCTGGGCAAGCTCGATCTCGCTGCCGGCGTCGATGTCGAGATCAAGCTGGAGTAGCGCGATGCTCAACGGACTCATCGGCAGAAAACTCGGCATGACCCAGATGACCGACGCCACCGGACGGGTGCGCGCGGTCACGGTGATAAGCCTCGGCCCTTGCGCCATTTCGCAAATCAAGACCGCCGCGACCGACGGCTATGAAGCGGTGCAGGTGACCTGGGGCCGGCGCCGGCCGAGTCGCATCACGAAGGCCGCCCGCGGCCATTTTCAGAAGGCCGAAGTCGCGCCCGGCGTCGCCACCCGCGAATTCGCCCGTCGTGGGGAGGGCGATCTGAAGCTCGGTCAGATGGTCACCGCAGCCGAGGTCTTCAAGCCCGGCGATCTGGTCGATATCACCGGGGTGTCGAAGGGGCGCGGCTATGCCGGCGTTATCCGGCGCCATCATTTCAAGGGTTTTCCCAACTCGCGCGGCACCCACGAGTATTTCCGCCACGGCGGCTCGATCGGTAATCGCTCGTTTCCCGGCCGCGTGCGCAAGGGACTTCGGATGGCCGGTCAGTTGGGCAACGAAACCGCGACCGTGCAGAACCTTGAATTGCTCGAAATTCTCGCCGATGACCAGGCTATTGCCGTCGCCGGCGGCGTGCCCGGACCCGACGGCGGGATCGTGATCGTCCGCCATGCCTCGCGGCGTCCGGTGATCGAGGCGGCAGCCAATGGATGATCAGCAACAGTCGTCGCTGAAGGTGCCGGTCTATTCGGCGGCGCGGGAGCCCGCCGGCGAGCTCGAGCTGAGCGGTCCCGCGTTTGACCGCCACGCCGACCGTTCGCTTTTGCACGAGGCGGTCCGGATGCAGCTCGCGCGGCGGCGGCGGGGCACCGCGGCCACCAAAACCCGCGGCTTTATCTCGGGCGGCGGACGCAAACCGTGGCGGCAGAAGGGTACCGGCCGGGCGCGCGCCGGATCGACGCGCTCACCGCTATGGCGCCACGGCGGCACCATCTTCGGACCGCAGCCGCGCGACTACAGCTATAAGATTCCGCGCAAGGCCTGGCAGCGCGCGCTCGGTCTCGCCATCGCCGACCGCGCCGCCGGCGGCAAGCTGATCGTGGTCGAGAATTTCCAACTGGCCGAGGCCAGAACCAAGGCGGCGAAGGCGCTGCTCGCCACGCTGGGCGTCACGCACGCGCTGCTGGTCGTCGGCGCCGACGACGCCGACTTCGCCCGCGCCGCGCGCAACCTCGCGGCGCATAAGGTGCTGCCGCTCAGCGGGCTCAACGTGTTCGATATCCTGAACTACGACGAGCTCGTGATGACGCGTCGGACGGCCGAGGCGATTCGCGCCCGGCTGACCCCGAGCGCGGCCGACGCGACGGCCCCTGAAGCCGGCGGAAACTGAGAACTCCGATGAAGCTCGATACCGTTATCGTCGCCCCGGTGGTGACCGAAAAGGGCACCATGGTCAGCGAAAAAAGCAATCAGGTGGTGTTTCGGGTGCGTCCCGACGTCGCCAAGCATCAGGTGCGCGCCGCGATTGAGGAGATGTTCAAGGTCACCGTGGTCAAGATTCGCACCGCCAACTTCATGGGCAAGGAACGACGGCGCGGACGGCTGGTCGGGCGGCGGCCGGACTGGAAAAAGGCCTATGTCACCCTCAAGGAGGGCGACCGTATCGAGATTTTCGAAGGCGTCTAGGGCGGCGTCGATTAGCGGGTCAGCGCGAAAGTGAAAGACTGAAAGCGAGATGGCGGTAATACAGCTCAATCCCCGTACCCCGGGCCAGCGCTTCATGCAGATCGCGGATTTTTCCGGGCTGACCAAAAAGGCGCCCGAAAAACGCCTGCTCGCGCCGGTCAAGAAATCCGGCGGCCGCAACAACCTCGGCCGCATGACCACGCGCCATCGCGGCGGCGGGCATAAGCGGCGCCTGCGGATCGTCGATTTCAAACGCAACCGCGACGGCGTGCCGGCGGTGGTGGCGGCGCTCGAGTACGATCCCAACCGCTCGGCCAACCTGGCCCTGCTGCATTATGCCGACGGCGACAAGCGCTATATCCTCGCGCCGGAGGGGCTCAAGGTCGGCGAGAAGGTCGAGTCCGGCCCCAACGCCGATATCAAGCCTGGCAACGCCCTGAGTCTCAAGCATATCCCGGTCGGCACCTTCGTCCATGCGGTCGAGCTCAAACCCGGGGCGGGAGCGCAGATGGCGCGCGGCGCCGGGGCCCAGGCCCAGTTGATGGCCAAAGAGGGCAAGTTCGCCCTGCTCAAGCTGCCGTCGGGCGAGCAGCGGATGGTGCTCGCGGAATGCCGCGCGACGGTCGGCCAGGTTGGCAATCTCGACCACGAGAATATTTCGATCGGCAAGGCGGGGCGCACCCGATGGCTCGGGCAGCGCGGTCGCGTCCGGGGTATCGCGATGAATCCGGTGGACCATCCGCACGGCGGCGGTGAGGGACGCTCGAAGGGCAACCATCCGCAATCACCGTGGGGGATGCCGACCAAGGGGTACAAGACGCGCGGCAAGAAGCCGTCCGATCGTTATATCGTCAGCCGCCGGCCGCGCGGGAAACGCGGTTAAACCTTGAAGTGAAGCTTCGGATAAGGCTGTAAATGGCTAGATCGCTGAAAAAAGGACCCTTCGTCGATTCCCACCTGCAGGCCAAGGTGGACGCGGCGGTGGCCGCCGGTGATAAACGGATCATCCGCACCTGGTCGCGGCGTTCGATGATCGTGCCGGACATGATCGGCTTGACCTTTGCCGTCCACAACGGGCATAAATTCATCCCGGTCTATTGCACGGAAAACATGGTCGGGCATAAGCTCGGCGAGTTCGCGCCGACCCGCACCTTTCACGGACATGCGGGCGACCGCAAGGTCGAGGTCAAGTCCGCTCCGGCCGCCCCGGTGGCCGCGCGGCCGGCGGCCAAGCCGGCATCGTAGACCGCTTAGCTGAATTTGACGAAAATGGAAGCTTTGTCCCGCTTACGTTACGCCCGTATTTCGCCGCAGAAACTGCGGCTGGTGTGCGCCCTGGTGGCCGGCAAGCCGGTCGAGGAGGCGCTCGCGATCCTTGAGTTCACGCCGAAGAAGGGCGCCAAGATGGTCGCCAAGACGCTCCTTGCCGCGGTCGCCAATGCCCGCGATCAGCAGAACGTTGACGAGGATCGGCTCTACGTCAAGCGCGTCACCGCCGATACCGGGCCGACCTGGAAGCGCTCGATGCAGCGGGCGCACATGAACGCCACGCCCATCCTTAAACGCACCAGCCATCTGACAGTGGTCGTCGACGAACGCGAGAATTAGGATCCACGATGGGACAAAAGACACATCCGCGCGGCCTGCGCGTCGGCATTATCGAAGGATGGGATTCGAAGTGGTATGCGCCGCGCAGCAACTATACGACGCTGCTGCATGAAGACCTGAAACTGCGCGACTTCATCAAGAAGCGGCTCTATCACGCGGGGATTTCGCGGATCGAAATCGAGCGGATGGCCAACAAGGCCAAGGTCAATATTCATACGGCGCGTCCGGGTATCGTGATCGGCAAAAAGGGCGCCGAGATCGATCGGCTCAAGAACGACGTCCAGAAGCTCATGAAGGGTCGTGAAGCCTTCATCAATATTCACGAGGTGCGCCGGCCCGATCTCGATCCGCAACTGGTGGCCGAGAATATCGCGCTGCAGCTCGAACGCCGCGTGGCCTTTCGCCGCGCGATGAAGGAGGCGGTGGTACGCGCGATGCGGATGGGGGCGCAGGGGGTGCGTGTGCAGGTCTCGGGACGTCTCGGCGGGGCGGAAATCGCGCGCCGCGAATGGTATCGCGAAGGGCGCGTGCCGCTCCAGACCCTGCGCGCCGACGTCGCCTACGGTTTCGCCGAAGCCCGCACCACTTACGGCGTGATCGGGGTCAAGGTGTGGATTTTCCGCGGGGAGATTCTCACCCGCCAGGAGGAGCTCGCCAAACGCACCGGCGGTCAGGCCCACGCCGGCTGAGTAGGAAGCGGTTTTTACTGCGATGCTGCAACCGAAGAAGGTCAAATATCGGAAGATCCAGAAGGGGCGCGTGCGCGGCGCGGATTCACGCGGCCTTGATCTCGCTTTCGGCGATTTCGGACTGAAGAGCACCGAAACGGCGCGCGTCGATGCGCGCGCGCTCGAGGCCGCCCGGATCGCGCTCACCCGTCATATCAAGCGCGGCGGCCGCGTCTGGATTCGGGTCTTTCCGGACAAGCCGTTTACCAAGAAACCGGCGGAGACCCGGATGGGCAAGGGCAAGGGCAGTCCGGAGGGCTGGGTCGCGTGCGTGCGGCCGGGTCGCATCCTGTTTGAAATGGAAGGTGTCGAGGCCGCAGTGGCGCGTGAAGCGATGCGGCTCGCGTCACACAAGCTGCCGATCAAGACCATCGTCGTCGAGCGCGAGGCCCATGGAGCTTAACGAACTGCGCCAGATGTCACCGGCGGACCTGCAGGTCAAGGAGCGCGAAGTTCGCGAGGAGATCTTTCGTCTGCGGCTCAAGCTGCGCACCAATCAGCTCGATAGTGTCGCCAACTATCGGAAGTCGCGGCGCGAACTCGCGCGGATTCTTACGCTCATCCGACAGAAGAGCACACCAGTCGAGGCACAGGCAAAGTAATGCGTGAGCGAGTCAAACGCCGCGAGGGTATCGTGGTCCGCGCCAAAATGGCCAAAACGGTCGTGGTCCAGGTCGATCGGCTGGTGCCCCATGCGCTCTACGGCAAACGGATCCGCCGCCGCGTGCGCTTCATGGCCCATGACGAACAGAGCCAGTGCCACGAGGGCGATCGCGTATTGATCATCGAATCGCCGCCGCTTTCGCGCCACAAACGATGGCGCGTCAGCCGGGTGCTCAAGCAGGCGCAGCGCTAGGACGGAACGGCCATGGTACAGATGCGAACGATCCTGAGCGTCGCCGACAATTCCGGCGCCCGCAAAGTCCAGTGTATCAAGGTGCTCGGCGGCTCGCGTCGCCGCTACGCGACGGTCGGCGACGTAATCGTGGTGGCGGTCAAGGAAGCCATCCCCAACGCCAAGGTGAAGAAGGGCGATATCTCGAAGGCGGTCATCGTGCGCACCCATAAAGAGGTCAGCCGCCCCGACGGCAGCTATATCCGCTTCGACGACAACTCCGCGGTGCTGCTGGATAATCAGCAGGAGCCGGTCGGCACGCGCATCTTCGGACCGGTGGCGCGCGAGCTTCGCGCCAAGCGCTTCCTCAAGATCATTTCGCTCGCGCCGGAGGTGCTCTGATGGTGGCGCAGGGGAGCAAGAGCCGGATTCGCAAGAACGACACCGTGATGGTCATCAAGGGCCGCGAGCGCGGCAAGACCGGCAAGGTGCTGCGCGTGATTCCATCGTCGGGGCGGGTGGTGGTTGAACGGCTCAACCTGGTCAAACGCCATACCAAGCCGCGCGGAGCCGCCAGCGCCGGCGGCATTATCGAACGCGAGGCACCCATCCAGCTCGCCAATGTGATGGTGATGTGCGATCGCTGCAATGCGCCCGTCCGGATCGGTATCAGAATCGCCGCCGACGGCGAAAAAAGCCGCATCTGCCGCCGCTGCGGCGAAGGTTTGGGCAACGACTAGAAGGTAACGAATCCGCATGGCCGACGACGACAGGAAACGCGGCGAACAGGGCCGCGGCAAACGCTCGCAGGCGCCGGAGGGCGCGCAGGGCCGGGGGGCGCGTGCGCGCGGCGCGAAAACGCCGCCGCCCGCCGAAACGGCGACCCCAGAGGCGGCCGAACCCGAAGTCGGGGTGCCGGCGCGACTGCGCCTGCGCTATGAGAACGAGATCGCACCGGCCCTGATGCGCGAGCTCAAGATCGAAAACCGGATGCGCGTGCCGCGTCTGGTCAAGGTCGTCATCAATATGGCGCTCAGTGAGGCGCGGGAGAACGTCAAGATTCTCGACGCGGCGGTCGACGAACTTGGCCAGATTACCGGACAAAAGGCCGTCATCACCCGTGCGCGCAAGGCCATCTCGAATTTCAAACTGCGCGAAGGGATGCCGATCGGCGTGATGGTCACGCTGAGGCGCGACCGGATGTACGAATTTCTCGACCGCCTGATGAATATCGCGCTGCCCCGCGTCCGCGATTTCCGCGGCGTCAGCGACAAGGCCTTCGACGGCCGCGGCAACTACTCGCTCGGACTCCGTGAACATACGATTTTCCCCGAACTGAATCTCGACAAAATCGAGCGGGTCAAGGGGATGACCATCTCGATCACCACCACCGCGCAGAGCGATTTCGAAGGCCTGATGCTGCTGCGGATGCTCGGGATGCCGTTTCGCGGCGCGGGCAGCGAGGGCGTGGTGCGCGCGGCCTGAAGGCGGCCGCAGGATGCGCGGGACGGAAAGCGGCGACAGGGGTCACCAGGATGGTCACCGAGGCGGAATGCTCGCATAGGAACGTTGAATAATGGCGAAAACCTCTCTTCGCGTTAAAGCCACGCGCACCCCCAAGTTCAAGGTCCGCGCGTATAATCGATGCCCCTTGTGCGGCCGCGCCCGGGCCTACTTCCGGCGCTTCCGGATGTGTCGGCTGTGCCTGCGCCAGAACGCCCATCGCGGCGTCCTCCCGGGAGTGGTAAAAGCGAGCTGGTAGAGGGTATCCGGGGGCCCCTCAGGAATTCCGCTCGTCGATGGCGTTTTTGCTGGTTGCTGGGAAGTCTGATTGATGGCACAAACTGATCCGATCGCCGAACTGCTGACGCGCATCCGCAATGCGATGCGAGCGCGGTACAACCATGTCGAAGTCCCCTATTCGCGCTTTCGCGAGGCTATCTGCCGCGTCCTCCTGAAGGAGGGTTTCCTCGGTGGTATCGAGGTGGCCGGCGAAGGCTACCGCCGGAAACTGCTGCTGAGCCTCCGTTATACGCCGGCGCGGGCCTCCGTGATAAGCGGCCTCGAGCGCGTCAGCCGTCCGAGTATCCGCCGCTACGCCGGGGCGCGCGCGATGCCGCGCGTGGCTGGCGGTATCGGAATGCATATCGTCTCGACGCCGCTCGGCGTGATGACCGACCGCGAGGCGCGGCGCCGCAATGTCGGCGGCGAGGTGCTGCTCCGCGTCTGGTAGGGGTAAACCGTACCGGGTTGAAGGAAAACGTTCGGCTAACTGGAAAAACGGAATTCTGGGTCAATGTCACGCGTAGGTAGATTGCCGGTTCCGCTCGACAAGGGCGTTAAAATCACGATGCTCGACGGTCTCTGCCGCGTCGAAGGGCCCAAGGGCAAGCTCGAGACGCGGATGCCGCCCGGGCTGACGCTCGAGATGGCCACCGATCACGCCGTGGTCAAACGCGCCGGCGACAGCAGCGAGGATCGCGCGGTGCACGGCCTTGTCCGCAAGCTTATCGCCAACATGGCGCAGGGCGTGAGCCGGGGCTTCACCCGGGTGCTCGAGATCAACGGCGTCGGCTATCGTGCCGAAGTCCGCGGTTCCAACATCCACCTGACCCTCGGCTATTCGCATCCGATTATCTATCAGCTCCCGCCCGGGGTGAGCGCCCGGGTCGATCGCCAGGTGATCATCACGCTCGAGAGCGCCGACCGCCAACTGCTGGGTGCGGTCGCCGCCGAAATTCGCTCACTGAGACCGCCTGAGCCCTACAAGGGCAAGGGCATCAAGTACGCCGAGGAAACGATTCGGCGCAAAGCCGGCAAAGCTGCCGCCGGCTCCAGCGGAGGTTGAGATCTTCTTCTATGGCATTTGTGCGGGCTGAAAGACGGCACGATCGGCAGGTGCGCGTGCGCCGCAAGGTGCGCGGCAGTGACAGGCGGCCGCGCCTTTCGATCTATCGTTCACTGAAGCATCTCTATGTCCAGGTGATTTCGGACGAGCGCGGCGCGACGCTCGCCGCCGCTTCCACCACTCAGAGCACACTCGGCCCGGATCTCAAAAGCCGACACAGCGTCGCCGCCGCGCGCGCCGTCGGCGCGGCTATCGCGGCCCGATGCCGTGAGCTCGGCATCAATGAAGTGGTCTTTGATCGCAACGGCTTTTTGTACCATGGTCGGGTCAAGGCGCTGGCCGACGCGGCGCGCGAAGCCGGCCTTAAATTCTGATGAACCCGGAACGGCCGTCAACCCGCAGCGACGACCAGCGGCACGGCTGATGACAGCGGAGCAGGAAGACTTATAGTGGCGCAGCGTATCGACCCGCAGGGTCTGGATATCAAAGAGAAGGTGGTGCATATCAACCGCGTGGCGAAGGTCGTCAAGGGCGGCCGGCGCTTCAGCTTCAGCGCCCTGGTGGTGGCTGGCGACCAGAACGGGCTCGTCGGTTTTGGCCTGGGCAAGGCGCACGAGGTCCCGGAAGCCATCCGCAAGGGCGTCGAACGCGCCAAGAAGAGCCTCATCCGCGTTCCCCTGCGCGAAGGCACCATCCCACATCAGGTGCTCGGCCGTTTCGGCGCCGGCAAGGTCGTGCTGCGTCCCGCCGCCGAAGGCACGGGCGTTATCGCCGCCGGCGGGGTGCGCGCCGTGGTTGAACTCGCCGGGATTCGTAATATCCTTACCAAGCGCCTCGGCTCGTCGAATCCGCACAATCTGGTCAAGGCGACGCTCGAAGCGCTCGCGGAACTGCGCGACCCGCGCGACGTTGTGAAGGAACGCACCGTCGAGCCGGTTGCCCCGCCGCCCGCGCCGGAAGCGACAGGTCCGGCCGGCGCGACGGCTACTGAGGCGGCGCCCGAAGCCTGAGACGGGAGCGGAATCATGAGGGAGAAGCGGTAGCAAAGATGGCCGAACGGATCGAAATACGGCTTACGCGCAGCCCTATCGGAACCACCAGGCGCGTGCGTGAAACCCTCCGCGGATTGGGCCTTGGCCGCGTCGGCAGTCGCCGTACGCTCAGTTCGACGCCCGCCATCGCGGGCATGCTCCGCCGCGTCCCCCATCTGGTAACCGTGACTCCACTGGACGACGGCGCGAAGTCGGAATCCTTTAGCGGTAATGCAACCGCGGCCCAGAACTCCGCGCCGCTGACCGATAATCATGAAACTGAATGAGCTAAGCCCGGCGCCGGGGTCGGTTCGGCGCAAGAAACGGATCGGACGCGGTATCGGCTCCGGCCACGGCAAGACCGCCGGACGCGGTCATAAGGGTCGCGGCTCGCGCTCGGGCGGCAATACGCCCCCGGGTTACGAGGGCGGTCAGATGCCGCTGCAGCGGCGGCTCCCCAAGCGGGGCTTTCGCCGCCTGCAGAAGAACGCCGCCCGCCGCGCCGAGTTTGCGGTAATCAACCTCGATCGGTTGGCCGCGCTCGACGCTTCCCAACTGATCGATCCGGAGGGCCTGGTGGCGCGCGGATGGATTTCGCCGGGTCTCAAACTCAAAATCCTCGGCAATGGCGAACTGGCGCGCGCTCTGACGATCCGCGCCCATGCGTTCTCGCGTGGTGCGCGCGAGAAGATTGCCGCGGCCGGCGGTCGCGCTGAACTTATCGGAGCAGAACCGCAGAGCTGATGCTTGAAGGCGTTTCCAATGCCTCGCGCATCCCTGAATTGCGCCGCCGGCTCCTGTTTACGGCCGGGATGCTCGCGGTGTATCGGCTCGGCGTCGCCATCCCCACCCCGGGCATCGACGGGCAGGCGCTGGCCGCCTTCTTCGATCGCATGTCGAGTCCCCTCTTCGGGTACCTGAACCTGTTCTCCGGCGGCGGCCTCCAGCATTTTTCGATCTTCGCCTTGGGCATCATGCCCTATATCTCGGTCGCGATTATTCTCGACCTGATGAAAATCGGCTGGCCCTATCTCGACGAATTGTACAAGGAGGGCGAAGCGGGTCGCCGCAAGATTAGCCAATACACCCGTTACGGCACGGTCGGCCTGTCACTGCTGCAGGGCGGATTTATCGCCTATGGTCTCGAGAAGGCGCCGGCGCAGGGCGGCGGTGGCTTCGTCTATCATCCCGGGCCCGCCTTTATCGCGATGACCGTGATTACGCTCACGGCCGGCACCATCTTCGTGATGTGGGTGGGCGAGCAGATTACCGAGCGCGGCGTCGGCAACGGGATCTCGCTGATTATCATGGCCGGAATCGTCGCGAACCTGCCGAGCGCGTTCGGCATGACGGCGACCTACGTGCAAGGCGGCGAGATGAGTATCTTTACCCTGATCGTCATCCTGGTGCTGGCGATCGCGGTGACTGGCGGAATCGTCTATGTCGAAACCGCGCAACGCCGGATTCCGATAAGTTATGCCCGACGCGTCGTCGGACGGCGCGTTTACGGCGGTCAGTCGAGTCATCTGCCGCTCAAAATCAATACCTCCGGCGTGATTCCGCCGATCTTCGCTTCCTCGCTGCTGGTGATGCCGGCGACGGTCGCCGGATTTATTCCGGCACTGAAGAACTGGACGGCCTTTCTCACTCCCGGAAGTCTGGTCTACTCCTTGCTCTACGTTGGCTTGATCGTCTTTTTCTGTTATTTCTATACGGCGGTTACGTTTAATCCGGTCGATGTAGCCGACAACCTGAAAAAACACGGCGGCTTCATTCCGGGCATCCGACCGGGTCGGTTCACGGCGGAATATATCGACCGTGTGCTTTCCCGGATAACCTTGGGTGGCGCTATCTACGTGAGCGCCGTATGCGTATTGCCCACGCTGCTGATTCGGAAGTTCAACGTACCATTCTATTTTGGCGGTACGGCTTTGCTGATCGTTGTGGGAGTGGCCCTGGATACGATGGCGCAAATCCAGACCCATCTGATTGCGCGCAATTACGAGGGCTTCATGCGTCGAGGTCCGCGCGGGGGTCGCAGCGGCCCGCGTCGTGGCGTCGGCTGATTGAGCGCGAGGCGGAAAACAGCGTGAGAATCGTTTTACTGGGCCCCCCGGGAGCCGGGAAAGGTACGCAGGCGCGGATGCTCGAAGAGCGTTTGCGCGTGCCGCAAATCGCCAGCGGCGACCTGCTGCGCGCCGCCGTGCGCAACGGTACCGACCTCGGTCGCCAAGCCAAACAGTTCATGGATCGCGGCGCCCTGGTGCCCGACGAACTGGTCCTCGGCATGATCGATGAACGTCTGGGCCAACCCGATGCGCGTGAGGGCTTCATTCTCGACGGCTTCCCGCGCACCGTGCCGCAGGCCGAGGCGCTTGACCGTAAGCTCAGCGCGCGCGGTATCGCGATCGACCGGGTGGTCGCCGTCAACGTGCCGGATGCGGAAATTATCCAGCGTATCTCGGGACGACGCACCTGCCGCGGCTGTGGTGCGATGTTTCACGTCGTCTTCGATCCGCCCCGTGAGGCCAATACCTGCTCCAAATGCGGCGCCGAACTGTATCAACGCGACGACGATGCGGAAAAGACCGTGCGCGCGCGGCTCGAGGTCTATGCGCAGTCGACCGCGCCGTTGATTGCCTACTATTCCGCTCGTCAACTGCTCAAGGAAATCGACGGAACCGGCAGTCCCAAGAGCATTGAACAGCGCATCTTGGATGCGCTCGGATTAAACTGACCAGCACGGCAGGGAACGTGGTTACACTCAAGAGCGCGGATGAACTGGCGCTGATGCGGCGAGCGGGCCGAATCGTCGCCGAGGTGCTGGATGAGCTGGTTGCCGCCGCCCGTCCGGGAATCACCACGCTCGAACTCGATCAGATCGCCGAAGAGGGGACCCGCCGGCGCGGCGCCTGTCCGGCCTTCAAGGGTTATCGTCCCCACGACGTCACCTACCATCATAGCCTCTGCGTCTCTATCAACGAGGAGATTGTTCACGGCGTGCCGCGTGCCGGCCGCAAACTCAAGGTTGGCGATATCGTCGGACTCGATTTCGGCGTGTCCTACAAGGGCTATTTCGGCGACGCCGCCCGCACCATCGCGATCGGCCCCGTCTCCGCCGAAGCGCAGCGCCTCATCCGCGTGACGCGCGAGGCGCTCTATGCCGGAATCGCCCATGCGCGCAGCGGCAATCGGATAAGCGATATCGCCCGCGCGGTGCAGGCCACCGCCGAACGCGCCGGCTATTCCGTCGTCACTGAATTCGCCGGTCACGGCATCGGTCGCCGCCTGCACGAGGATCCCCAGGTGCCGAACTATTTCCGGCCCGGGATGCCCAATCCGCGCCTGCTGCCCGGGATGGTGCTCGCGATTGAACCGATGGTGAACCAGGGCGGACCCGAATTGGAAATTCTCGCCGACGGCTGGACCGCGATCACCGCGGATCACAAGCTCTCGGCGCATTTTGAACATTCGGTCGCGATTACCGATGGCGACCCTGAAATATTGAGCGAGTTGAACTGATGCCGAAAGGCGATGCAATCGAAGTATCAGGCACGGTTAACGAGGCTTTGCCCAACGCGATGTTCCGCGTGACGCTCGATAACGGTCATCGCGTGCTGGCCCATATCTCGGGCAAGATGCGCATGCATTACATCAAGATCCTGCCCGGCGACAAGGTCACGGTCGAGCTCTCGCCCTACGATCTGACCCGCGGCCGTATCACCTACCGCGTGCGCTGAGGCCTGATTCCGATCTCTCGAAGGCGACAAATACCCTGGGAATGCACATGAAGGTAAGGGCGTCGGTCAAAAAAATCTGCAAGAACTGTAAAGTGGTGCGGCGTGCAGGCGTCGTCCGCGTGCTCTGTTCCAATCCGCGGCACAAACAGCGACAAGGATAACTGGAGAATAAGCCATGGCCCGTATTGCCGGAGTCGAGCTGCCCCGCAACAAGCGGATGGAAATTGCTTTGACCTATATCTATGGCATCGGCCGCGCCGCCGCCGCGCGCATCCTGGCCGAAGCGAAGGTCGATCCCGCGCGCAACAGCGACGAGCTCACCGCCGAAGAGCAGGTGCGGATTCGTAATGTGCTCGATAGCGGCTACAAGGTCGAAGGCGACCTGCGACGCGATAACCAGCAGGCCATCAAGCGCCTGATGGACCTCGGATGCTATCGCGGCATCCGCCATCGCCGCGGCCTGCCGGTGCGCGGTCAGCGGACCCATACCAATGCGCGCACCCGCAAAGGACCGCGCAAGGTGGTCGCCGGCAAGAAACAGGCGCCGCCCAAAGGCTGATCCAACCCCTCGCAGGCGTCATTCTTCACTGATCACAGGAGCAACACGGTAAAACCTGATGGCCGAAGAGACCAAAGAAACCAAACCGGCCGGCGAAACGACTGCCGCCGAACCTGCGGCCGCCGGTACCGCGACCACCGCGGCCGCGCCGGCGCGGCGCCGCCGCACCCGCCGCAGCGTCCCCGAAGGGGTTGCCCATATTCACGCAACCTTCAACAACACGATCGTCGCCATCACCGACCCGCAGGGCGCTGTCGTCGCCTGGTCGAGCGCCGGTTCGGTCGGCTTCAAGGGCTCGCGCAAAGGCACGCCCTTCGCCGCCCAGATGGCTGCTGAAGCGGCGGGCCGCAAGGTCGCCGATTACGGGATGCGCACCGTCACCGTCTACGTCAAAGGCCCCGGCGGCGGCCGTGAATCCGCCGTGCGCGCCCTCCAGGCCACCGGCCTTAACGTTACTTCGATCAAGGATGTTACCCCGATTCCGCACAACGGCTGCCGGCCGCCCAAGCGCCGTCGGGTTTGATTGCCGCTACGTGCCCAAAGCTTAAGGAGCGAAGACCAAGTTGGCGAGATATCTAGGCCCCGTATGTCGGCTCTGCCGGCGTGAGGGGCTAAAGCTGTTTCTCAAGGGTGAGCGATGCTATACCGATAAGTGCGCGATCGAACGGCGGAACTATCCGCCCGGCGCTCACGGTCAGGCCCGTACCCGCTTCTCCGAATTCTCGATCCGCCTGCGCGAAAAGCAGAAGGTCAAGCGAATCTACGGCCTGCTCGAAGCGCAATTCGCCAAGTATTTTGAGCTGGCCGAGCGGATGCCCGGAATTACCGGCGAAAACCTCCTGGTGCTGCTCGAACGCCGCCTCGATCAGGTGGTCTATCGCCTCGGTTTTGCGACCTCGCCGGCGCAGGCGCGCCAGCTCGTGCGGCACGGCCATATCGAGGTGGACGGGCAAGTAGTGACGATTCCGTCGCTCCTGCTTAAAGTGAATCAGGTCGTGAGCGTCACCGCAAAGAGCCGTCAGAAGAAGGTCGTGCTCGACGCCGTTGAACTGGCGCAACGGCGCGGCGCGCCGCCGTGGCTGCTGCTCGAGCGCGAACAGTTCCGCGGCGCGCTCCGCTCGTTGCCGGCCCGCGCCGACATGACCATGCCGATCAGCGAAAAATTGATCGTCGAACATTATTCGAGATAGCTGGGCCGCTTACGATTCACATACTGGGCAGCAATCTGCCGTCCGAGGCCCCGCCTCGCCGACGGCGTTAAAGATCTTAGACTATGCAAAACGACTGGCGCGATCTGATCAAACCAAAGAGCGTGGAGTTCGACGAGAAGGAGTTGACCCCCTTCTACGGTCGCTTCTTCGCCGAACCGCTCGAACGCGGTTATGGAATCACGATCGGCAATGCGATGCGCCGCATCCTGCTTTCGTCATTGCCGGGTTATGCCATTACGGCGGTTCGGGTCAAAGGCGTCCTCCACGAGTTCTCCACGATCCCCGGCGTTAAGGAAGACGTGACCGATATCGTCCTTAACCTCAAGGAGGTCCGGCTGCGCCTCCACGAGGGCGATCAATTGATCGCGTCGCTCAAGGCCCGCGGCGAGGCGGTCGTCACCGCACGCGATATCACCGGCGGTCCCAACCTCGAAGTCCTCACCCCTAATCAGCATATTGCCACCCTCGACAAGAACGCCGAACTCGACATGGAGCTGGTGATCAGGCGCGGCCGCGGCTACGTGCCCGGCGAACGCACCGACGAGGACGAGCCCATCGGCACCATCCGCCTCGACGCCATCTTCACGCCGATCAAGCGCGTCAACTTCACCGTGACCAACGCCCGCGTCGGCCAGCGCACCGACTACGATCGCCTGGCCCTCGAAATCTGGACCGACGGCTCCGTCACCCCGCGTGAAGCCCTCACCTGCGCGGCGCGCGTGATGCGCGATCAGATGGCGATTTTTGCCGGCGTCGAAGAGGAGGTCGAACGCGTGCAGCCCGCCGCCGGCGAGCGCGTCGAGGTCCCCGCCGGCTTCAACGAGTATCTCTATCGTCCGGTCGAAGGCCTGCCCATCTCGGTACGCGCCTTCAACGGTCTGCAGAACGCCGATATCAAGTATATCGGCGAACTCGTTCAGCGCACCGAGCAGGATATGCTCAAAATCAAGAACTTCGGCCGCAAGTCCCTCAACGAGATCAAGGAAGTCCTCACCGATATGGGACTCTCGCTCGGGATGCGGCTTGAGAATCTCCCGCCTCGCGGCGAGCTCGACCGCATGTGGGAAGAGCAGGAACGGCGCGAATCCGATCCTGCGCGGATGGAGTAGTTCGATGCGACACATGAATCGCGGCCGCAAGCTTAACCGCACCTCGGCCCATCGCAAAGCGCTCTTTCGCAACCTCGTGCTCGCCCTGCTCGAACACGAGCGCATCATCACCACCGATGCCAAGGCGAAGGATCTGCGGCACTTTGCCGACCGCATGATCACGCTCGGCAAACGCGGCGATCTCGCGGCGCGGCGGCTCGCCTATAACTTCGTCCAGTCCCATCAGGTGGTGAAAAAACTCTTCGATGAGATCGCGCCACGCTTCAAGGATCGCCCGGGCGGCTATACCCGTGTCGTCAAGTACGGCTTCCGTCGCGGCGACGCCGCCCCGCTTTCGATCATCGAACTGGTCGACGTCTCGACCCGCGCCGAAGCCCGTAAGCCACCCAAAAAACGCGCCAGCCGCCGCGATCGCGAAACGTCCGCCCCGGAACGTCGCGTCGCCGCCGGCTGAACCTACCCTTGACCGCAACCGGGCGGGTGATGCGCTTTTCGCGTCCCCGCCCTTTTTGCCGCCCGCCGCTTATCCGCCGTCCGCCCGCTCTGCTATCATTATTTCTCCCCCTTGCATTGGTGCGCATATGGCCAACGAACCAGCTCAGCCCGAAAAATTCTTCCTTAATCGCTTCGGCATGACCGAGGGCAGCCTCGAGAGAGTCCTCGGCAACGCCCTCGAGCGCAAGGCCGACTACGCCGACCTCTACTTCGAGTATCGCAACGCCGAGGCTCTCGCCCTCGAAGAGTCGATGGTTAACCACACCTCGAAAAGCATTTCCCAGGGCGTCGGCGTCCGCGTCTGTGCCGACGATCGCACCGGTTACGCCTATACCGATGAAGTTACCGTCGATCGTCTGCAAATCGCCGCCGAAGCGGCGCGCGCGATCGCCGACGAACGCGGCGCCGCGCTCGCCCCGGTGCGGGTCGGCGCGCCGCTCCCACGTCATCGCCTCTATGAGCTCGACAGCACGCCCCTCGATATTCCGCTCGAAGAGCGCGCCCGCCTGCTCACGCAAATCGACGAGACGGCGCGGGCGCTCGATCCGCGCATTCGCAACGTGATGGCCTCCTTCGCCGCCGAGCAGCGCGTCATCATGATCGTTACCAGCGACGGACGGATCGCCGCCGATGTCCAGCCGCTCTGTCGCCTGAGCGTCACCGTGATCGCCGAAGAAGCGGGCAAGGGCCGCCAGGTCGGCTCCTTCGGCGGCGGCGGTCGCGTCGAATGGAAATATCTCTTCGAGCAGGATCGCTGGCGCGACTACGTGCACAAGGCCGCGTCTCAGGCGCTCATCAACCTCGACGCGGTCGATGCGCCGGCGGGCGAGATGGTCGTCGTCCTGGGTCCCGGATGGCCCGGGATCCTCCTCCATGAAGCCATCGGCCACGGCCTCGAGGGTGACTTCAACCGCAAGGGTGTCTCCGCTTTCGCCAATCGCATCGGGCAGCAGGTCGCCAGTCCGCTCTGCACCGTCGTCGACGACGGCACCCTGCCGAATCGACGCGGCAGCCTCAACGTCGATGACGAAGGCACCCCGACCTCGCGTACCACCCTGATCGAAAAAGGCATCCTCTGCGGCTATCTCCAGGATCGCTTGAACGCCCGCCTGATGGGCATGGCGCCGACCGGCAACGGCCGGCGCGAAAGCTTCGCGCATGCGCCGATGCCGCGCATGACCAACACTTTCATGCTGCCCGGCGAAGCGACCCCCGACGACATCATCCGTTCGGTCGATCGCGGCCTCTACGCGGTCAGCTTCGGCGGCGGCCAGGTCGACATCACCAACGGCAAGTTTGTCTTCTCCGCGAGCGAGGCCTACCTCATCGAGGGCGGCAGGATCACCCGCCCGGTCAAGGGCGCGACGCTTATCGGTAACGGCCCCGACGTTCTGACCCGGGTCTCGATGGTCGGCAACGACCTCGCGCTGGATTCCGGTATCGGCACCTGCGGCAAGGACGGCCAATCTGTGCCGGTCGGCGTCGGATTGCCGACGATTCGTATCGACGGCATCACCGTCGGCGGGACGCACGCGTGAGCCCTGACATGAAGCGTGCAGCCAACGGCCGCTCTTCGGGCGGGCTCGACCCGGCGCTGGCCGAATGGGCGCTGGCCCGCGCCCGCGCCGAAGGCGCCTCCGCCGCTGAAGTCCTCCTCGTGAGCGCCGAATCGCTTTCCGCCGGGGTGCGGATGGGTGAAGTCGAAAAACTCAAGAGTTCGCGTGAAAGACGCCTTGGTCTGCGGGTCTTCGTCGGCCAATCTTCCGCTACCGCCGCGACCGCCGAGCTCGAGCAGACCTCGCTCGACGACTTCATCCGCAACACGATCGCGATGGCGCGGCTGACCGCCCCCGATCCGTGGTCCGGCCTGCCCGATCCCACACTGCATCCCGCGACCTTGCCCGATCTCGACCTGCGCGATTCCGCCCATGCGATCATCGCAGCCGAGCAGGCCCTGCAGATTGCTCGCGAGTGCGAGCGGGCCGCCCTCGGCAGCGACCCGCGCATCCGCAATTCCGAGGGCGCCGAGTTCAGCTCCGGCGTTTACGAGATCCTCTTCGCCAACAGCAGCGGTTTCAGCGGCAGTTATGCCGCCGGCAATTTCCATCTCGGCGCGGCGCCCATCGCCCAGGCCGACGACGGCGCGATGCAGCTCGGCCACTGGTCCACCAGCGCCCGCCACTTTGCCAAACTCGAAGATGCGGCCGCGGTCGGCAAAGTGGCCGCCGCCCGCGCTTTGCGCCGGCTCGGTGCGCGCAAGATCAAAACCACCCGCGCGCCGGTGGTCTTCGACCCCGACATGGCGGCCTCGCTGATTCGCTCGCTCGCCGGCGCCGCTTCCGGCCCCGCGCTCTACAAGCGCGCGTCGTTCCTCGTCGATCGGCTCGATACCCAGGTCGCCGCCTCCGCTGTTACTATTATCGACGACGGCCGGATGCTCGCCGGACTCGGCTCGAAGCCCTTCGACGGCGAAGGCCTCGCCACCAATCGCAAGCCGCTGGTCGAACGCGGGATCCTCAAGACCTATCTGCTCGATTGCTACTCCGCCCGCAAACTCAACCTCGCGCCGACCGGCAACGCCTCGCGCGGCACCGCCGATAGTCCCGGCGTCAGCCCGACCAACCTCTACCTCGAACCCGGCAGCTACACGCCCGAACAGGTAATCGGCTCGGTCGCACGCGGCCTGTATGTCACCGAACTGATCGGTTTCGGCATCAACGCCGTTACCGGCGATTACTCGCGCGGTGCGAGCGGAATCTGGATCGAGAACGGCGAGCTCGCCTATCCGGTGCAGGAAATCACCATCGCCGGCAACCTCAAGGACATGTTCCTCGGTATCGAGATGGTCGCCAATGACCTCCGCTGGCGCTCCTCGGTGGTCGCGCCAACGCTCAAGCTGAGTGAGATGATGATCGCCGGCGAATAACCCTCGCGCGTGAAGGCCGCCGCACCCGCGCGCGGCCGCGATGCCAATCAGGCGGGTTGGGTTCGTCGTGCCGCGAGTTTTTGCGCCATCTCCTGTACGGCCGCATCCGGGTCGACCGGCTTGACCAGATGGCCGTCGAGACCCGCTCGACGAGAACGCTCACGCGCTTCGCTATGGCCGTATCCGGTCAAGGCCATAATGATCGGTCGCGCCGCCACGGTCGCGCAAAGGCGGGCGGCCAGCGCGTACCCATCCATATCCGGCAGTCCCAGATCGAGCAGCACCAGCTCAGGTTCAAACTCCGCGGCCTTTGCGATCGCTTCCTTCCCGGAATAAGCGAGCGCGACGCTCATTCCCTTAACGGCAAATAATGCCGCGAGGGTTTGCGCCGTATCGATATCGTCATCGACCAGCAGTACCCGCTTGCCCTGCAACGTTTGCTCCTTGCGCTGACCCTCTGCGGCCGACGGCGCTGCTTCCGCCGGCGCAGGCGGATTGCCGGGCGGCAGCGTGGCAGTCAGCGTGCGCAACCGTCGCTCGTTTATCACCTTGTCGGTTACTTCGTAACACATAGTCAACACGCCAGCCGTCCGCGTGCCATCCGGAATCGGACTGAAAGAGCACGTAAAGTAGGTCTCCTCGAGCAATCCTTGCCGCTTCAGTTCGAGCGGCCAGTCGCGCAGCAGACTCGCGCCGCGGCCGCTCAGCACCCCTAACAGCAGCGGACCAACGACATCCCACGCCTCGGGCCAGCATTCTTCGGCCGGTTGGCCGAGGGCTTGTGGATGCCTGCTGCCCAGCAACTCCCGATATTCATCGTTGTAAAGCAGGCGTAACTCCGGACCCCATAAGATCGCCGTCGGGAAGAGAGTTTCCAGGGCGACCGCCAGCGTCGTGCGGAGAATGTCCGGCCACTGCTCGGGCGATCCCAACGGCGTGCGCGCCCAATCGGTGGCCCGTATCAGCGCGCCCATTTCTCTTCCGCCCGCGAGAAAATCCCACGCGCCCATAGCGAGCCCCTCCTCGCTCATCGAGTGACATTGAAGGCTGCGCAGAAGCTAAACACGACTCCGCAGTTGCGCAACGAAACATTTCGATACGGGTGAGTTGCAGCGCATTAATCGCGGCCCGATGCGCTCGGCGTGACACTCAACGTCCCGGCCGCGCCGTCTTCTGACCGCCCGCGACTCAACGCGAGCTCGCTGTGACCGAGAACCAGGCTCGGCCCCTCCGTCAAGCGGCCCGACCTCGTATCCCGCAGAAACCTGGGAAGAAGTCGAAAATTCCTGGGGAAAGCTCGTAAGCTGTCGGCGTTTCCCGCGATGTTTCACGTGAAACATCGGCCGCTCGCTCCCTCCGGCTTGCCCTTACGCCCGGGATGGTTAGCTTGAACATGAGGCGTTAAATGAATCCCGGTCGCTTTACGGAAAAATTGCAGGAGGCGCTCGGCCGAGCCCAGAATCTCGCCGTCAGCGCCCATCATCAGGCGGTCGATGTCGAGCATCTCGCCGCCGCGATGCTCGAGGATGATCAAGGCTTGACGGCCTCGGTCCTCAAGCTTGCGGGCGTCGATCCGGCCGCAATACGGCAGAAGCTCAGTGACGAGCTGCGCAAGGTCCCGAGCGTCAGCGGCAGCGGCGCCGACACCGGCCAGACCTACATGACGCAGCGGCTGAGCCGCGTGCTGGCGCGCGCGGAGCAGGAGGCCGGCAAGCTCACCGACGAGTACGTTTCGCTCGAACACGTGCTCATCGCGATGCTCGACGAGTCGGGTGCCACCGCGCGGATTCTGCGCGAGGGCGGTCTCACCCATGACAAGCTGATGGCCACGCTTAAAAAGGTGCGCGGCAATCAGCGCATCACCTCGCCCAATCCCGAAGCCACCTACCAGGCGCTGGAAAAGTACGGACGCGATCTGACCAAGCTCGCCGCCGCGGGCAAGGTCGATCCGGTGATCGGCCGCGACGAGGAAATTCGCCGCGTGATCCAGGTGCTGTCGCGTCGCACCAAGAACAACCCGGTGCTGATTGGCGAGCCCGGCGTCGGCAAAACCGCCATCGTCGAGGGATTGGCGCAGCGTATCGTCGCCGGCGACGTTCCCGAGGGGCTCAAAAACCGCAGGATCATCGCGCTCGACATGGGGGCGCTGGTCGCCGGGGCCAAGTATCGCGGCGAGTTCGAAGAGCGTCTGAAGGCCGTCCTCAAGGAAGTGCAGGAGGGCGAGGGCGAGATCATTCTGTTCATCGACGAGCTGCACACGGTGGTCGGTGCCGGCGCCGCCGAAGGCGCGATGGACGCGTCGAACCTACTCAAGCCGATGCTCGCGCGCGGCGAACTGCATTGTATCGGCGCCACCACGCTCGACGAGTATCGCAAGCATATCGAGAAGGACGCGGCGTTGGAGCGGCGCTTTCAGCCGGTGATGGTCGAGGAGCCGAGTATCGAGGATACCATCTCGATTCTGCGCGGGCTCAAGGAGCGCTACGAAGTCCATCATGGAATCCGCATCAAGGACGCGGCGCTGGTGACCGCGGCGATGCTGTCGAAGCGTTACATCACCGATCGCTTCATGCCCGACAAGGCGATCGATTTGGTCGATGAAGCCGCGGCCAAACTCCGCACCGAAAAGGAATCGATGCCGGTCGAGCTCGACGAAGCGAATCGGCGCGTGATGCAGCTCGAGATCGAACGCGAGGCGCTCAAGCGTGAGACCGACCCGGCCTCGCGCGAGCGCCTGGAGAAGCTCGAAAAGGAATTGTCCGAGGCGAACGCGCGCAAGGCCGAACTGCAGGCGCAGTGGCAAAGCGAGAAGGGCAGCCTCGAGCGGTTGTCCCAAATCAAGAGCGCGATCGAGCAGACCCGCCACGAGATCGACAAGGCCAAGCGCGAGTACGACCTGAACAAGGTGGCCGAGCTCCAGTACGGCAGGCTCGCCGGGCTTGAAAAGCAGCTCGCCGAAGCCGAGAAGGCCGAGAACGGTCCGGCGAAGTCGCGCCTGATCAAGGAGGAAGTGGACGAGGAGGATATCGCCGAGGTGGTCGCCCGCTGGACCGGGATCCCGGTCGCGCGTCTGATGGAAGGCGAAGTCCAGAAGCTCGCCCATCTGGAAGAGCATCTGCACAAGCGCGTTATCGGGCAGGACGAAGCGGTGGCGGCCGTGGCCGACGCGGTGATTCGGGCGCGCGCGGGCCTCAAGGATCCCAATCGTCCGATCGGTTCTTTCATCTTTCTGGGGCCGACCGGCGTCGGCAAGACCGAACTCGCCCGTGCCCTAGCGGAGTTTTTGTTCGATGACGAAGCGGCGATGGTGCGGATCGACATGTCCGAGTACATGGAGAAGCATACGGTCTCGCGGCTGGTCGGCGCGCCTCCCGGTTACGTCGGTTACGACGAGGGTGGGCAGTTGACCGAGGCCGTGCGCCGCCGTCCCTACTCGGTCATCCTGTTGGACGAGATCGAAAAGGCGCATCCCGACGTCTTCAACGTGCTCCTCCAACTGCTGGATGACGGACGCTTGACCGACGGCCACGGGCGGACGGTCGATTTCAAGAACACCGTCGTCATCATGACCTCGAATATCGCGAGCCAGCAGATCCTTTCGTACAAGGGCCGCGATTACGAGCGGATGAAGGAGCAGGCGCTCGAGGTGTTGCGGCAAAGCTTCCGGCCCGAGTTCCTGAACCGCGTCGACGAGATCGTGGTGTTCCATCCGCTGACCAGAGAGCAGTTGCGGCCGATCGTCGATATTCAACTGGCGCGGCTGCGCCAGCGGCTGGCCGAGCGCAAGATCGAGCTCGAACTGACCGACCGCGCGCGCGACCATCTGGCGGAGCAGGGCTACGACCCGGTCTATGGAGCGCGGCCGCTGCGGCGATTGATTCAGCGCGAAGTGGAGACCGCGCTCGGCCGCAAGCTGATCGCCGGTGAGATTCGCGACGGCGCCCATGTGGTGGTGGACGCGGGTCCGCGCGGGCTCGAGTTCCGCAGCCGCGAGGGTCAAAGCGCCGCCGCTTGAAAGCCGATCCTGATGACGCCAAGGCCCGCGGCCACCCGAGACGTGGCTGCGGGCTTCGGCGCACGGCGGCGCCCGCTGAGGCTTGGTCGCGGATCCTCCCCCCCGCCGTCGCCGTCCCGAAAGTTGCCTTCTCCGAAAGTTGCCTTGCCTGAGACAGTTTTGCTAAAGTTCAAGGGTCTCTCGCATAACTTTTACTGATACCTGATGCGGCTTGGAGCCGCGCGAAATGAGGAGTCTCATGTATCTCGGTCAAGGCAGGATCGCGGCGATGGTCAAGACGGCCTTAGTTATCGGCGGTTTGACCCTGGCCATGGGCGTGGCGCAGCCGGCGTCGGCGGACAGCGCGGCGGTGGTGGTGAAAATGTCCGATAAGCCGCCTAAGTTCATGCCCGAGAAGGCCACGATAAAGGTCGGGCAGACGGTGCAATGGGTCAATAATGCACAGACGCTGCATTCGGTCGATGCCGATCCGTCGATGGTGCAGAACGCCAAAGATGTTGTCCTGCCGCCGGGCGCCAAACCCTTTGATTCGGGATTCATGACGCCGGGCAACACCTACGAGCACAAGTTCACGGTTCCGGGGACTTACAAGTACACCTGTGTGCCGCACGAGAAGGACGGCATGATGGGTGAAGTGGTCGTCACCAAATAGTTGCCCCGGCATGGTTTTCGGGGTTTGCCCGCCGCCGTCGGGATCATTATTCTGTCTGCGCCTGGGCTATCGGCAGATGGAGCGGTGATGGAGCTCAAGAGTGTGAGCACGAAGATTTTCGGCGCGCTGGGATTGGCCTCCGCGACATTGATCGGGGCGGCCACCGCGCATGCCTTTCCGTGGGATATCGACATGTATCGCGGTCCGCAGATCGCGACGCTCGCGATGGCGCCGCGTGAAATGCCGAGCGGCACGCTGCCGATCGACGGCGTGCATTACAATGCCCACTGGGGACAGCCCGCGGGCGTGCCGCATGAAGCTCCGTTGCCGCCGCTCAAGCTCGAGGTCATGACCGTCAAGCTGCAGAACCCGCTGCAGCCGACGCCGGAGAATCTGGCGAAGGGCAAGGAGCGCTTCGAGACGAATTGCGCGCCGTGCCATGGCGATCACGGACTGGGCAACGGCACCGTGGCCCATCTGCTGGAGCACAAGCCGCGCAATCTGTTGACCGGCGTGAGCAAGAATCTGCCTGAGGGCTATATTTACGGGTACATCCGCAATGGCGGTATCTGGATGCCCGCGTACGACGACGCGATGTCGTCGACGGAGCGCTGGCAGACGGTGCTTTATGTGCGCGAGTTGGAGCGCATGTACGGCACGGAGACCGCCACCCAGCAGGTTTCACCGCCGCCGCTGTCGAAGGGCGAGGTGGCGGTCGGGCAGCGCGGCGTTACTGACAATGAGCCGGACTACAGCGAGGTCGGATCGGACAGCCCCTGATCCCGGTCAGGGATTCGCTTCAGGTCGCGGCGCACGTCCGAACGGATCGTGCGCCTTTTTTGTTGCGAGGAGTACGAGATGCGAAGCGGCGCCGACCGCGCGAGTATCGGGCGCGATTTAACGGTGTAGCGGCGGACGCCGCGCGCGCGACCACGCGGGCGTAACGACCAGGCAACGATCGCCATATAAGCTGTACATCCTAATCTGCGAATCCAACAGGGAGGCCATGACCTGACCATGGCGCAAAGATGGGTGGTAACGGTGATGCTCGGTCTGCTGAGCCTTCCGGCGCAGGCGCATGCGCAGGTCCTGACGCTTGATCAGGCGGTGGCCGAAGCGCGGCGGGTGAATCCGCAGGTGCGCGCCGCCCGCTACCGCTGGGACTCGGCGCGCCATCAGATTATCCAGAACTACACGCCGGCCGATCCGCAGTTCAGCTTTACCAATTTCGACAGTTGGCGCGGCTTTTTGTATGGCTCGGGCGAACACAACCTGAGCCTGAGCGAATCGTTCCAGTTTCCGGGCAAGGGCTTGCTGCAGGGGCGGCAGGCGGAGCGCACGGCGGAGATCGCGCGGCTGACGTATCGGGCGGCGCTGCGCGACGTAACGGCGGCGGTAAAGACGGGGTATTACCAACTGCAGCTCGACCTGGCGCTCGATGATCTATTGCAGGACAACGCGGCAAATCTCGACCGGGTGCTCAAAGTGACGCAGATAGCCTACACCGCCAACGCCGCCACGCAGGGGGACTATATCAACGCCAAGTTTGCGCTCGAAGCGGACCGCGAACTGGTGCGGCAGCAGGCGGTGACGATCGCCAATGACCGGACCGCGCTCAATGTGCTGCTCGATCGGCGGCCCGACGAACCGCTCGAGGTCGACCGGCGACTCGAGTTGGCAAGTCTCGAAACGACGCTGGATCAGGCTATCGGGCTGGCGACGATGAATCGTCAGGAGATCCTGGAAGCGGCGTTGAGCGAGCAGAATGAGGACACGGCGGTGACGCTGGCGCAGCTTGAATACGCGCCCGATTACACGCTCGGCATGGGCTTCGACAACTGGCTGATTCAGAGCTTTGCGCCGCAGCCGAATCATACGCAGACGTGGAACTTCGAGGTGGGGTTCAATCTGCCGATTTTCTTCTGGGCGAAGAATGAGGATATCAGCCGGGCGCGGAGCGATCTGGCGGCGGCGCGCGAAGACCTGGATTCGATCAACACGCAGACCGCCGGCACCGTTACGGCGCTCTATCGACAAATCCTGCGCGCCAAGGAGACCGCGCAGCTCTACAACGACACGCTGATCCCGCTGGCGCGCGAAGCCTTCGAGGTGACGCTGGTGGCGTACCAGGGCGGGAAGGTGGACTTCACCACTCTGCTCAATACCTTCCGGCAGGAGAGCGAGGCGCGCATCACCTACCTGCAGGCGGTCAACGCCTTCCTGGCGCAGCGGGTCGCGCTCGAGCAGGCCGTGGGCGGGAACCTGCGATGAAAGCGCGGAGGTGGTATCTGCCGCTTGTGGTGATGGCCGCGGCGCTGATGGCGGGCTGCAACGGCTCGAGTGCGAGCGGCGAGAACCAGCCGGCGCGGGTGGCGCCCCTGCTGGTCCATCAGGGGGACGGCCGCACGCTGCTCCGCCTGCCGCCGGAGACCTGGCCGCAACTTAGCGTGGGCGAGGTGCGGGTGACGAATCTGCCGGGGGTGCTGCAGACCACCGGTCAGGTCAGCTTCGATGATCGTCATGTCGCCAATATCATCTCGCGGGTCAGTGGACGGATCGAGGATGTGCGGGTCTCGCTGTGGGATCATGTGACGCGCGGGGAAGCGATCCTGACGTTATACAGCCCCGATATCATGACCGCGGAGGCGGAATATCTGCAGGCGCGGGCGGCGATGGCGGCTTTGGGCGGCGGCGCGGCGAACCGGCAGTTCGCCGAGTCGATGGTCGAGGCGGCGCGGCGCAAACTCGATTTGCTGGGCGTCGAACCCGCGCAGATCGCGAGCATCCGCAGCGCGTCACCGAGCTTCGTCCTGCATGCGCCGATCGCGGGGACGGTGGTGCAGAATCTGGCGACGCGCGGTGCGGCGGTGAATCCCGGGGATACGCTGTATTCGCTGGGGACACTCGACCATGTCTGGATCACCGCCGACATTTTCGAAGACGAGGTCGCGCGCGTCGCGGTGGGGCAGACGCTCGAAGCGGTGACCACGGCCTATCCGGCGGAGGTCTTCCGCGGGCGCGTCGAGCGGATCAGTCCGGTGGTCGATCCCAACACCCATACGCTGCAGATACGCTGTGAAGTTGACAATCCCGGCGACAAGCTGAAGCCGCAGATGCTGGCCCAGGTGCGAATCATCGTGCGCCCGGGCACGGCGGTAGTCGCGCCGCGCGAAGCGTTAGTTTTCGAAACCGACAGCTATTTTGCCTACGTTGACCTCGGCCGCGGACTGGTCGAGCGACGCAAGGTGACGATCGCCGGCTGGGGCGACGAGGGGCAGGCGCGGATTGTCAGCGGCCTGCGGCCGGGGGAAAGGGTCGTGACCACGCAGGCGCTGCAGGTGGACGAGCTGTGGAACCAGGCGCAGGGCGAAAACTCGTAGGACGGCGGCAGCACCTGAGCTGCAAGCCGGACCTGCGGGCCGTGCGCCGCCGGAACGCATAGAGCGGGCAGATGATTCAATGGCTGATGGAGCTCGCGCTCGACGCGCGGGTGGTCGTGATCGGGGCGGCGGTGTTCCTGCTGGGCGCGGGGATCTTCGCTTTCACGGAACTGGATATCGAGGCCTATCCGGACCCGGTCCAGCCGATGACCGAGGTGTTGACGCTGCCGACGGGACTTAGCGCGGAGGAGGTCGAACGGCAGGTGACCGTGCCGCTGGAATACGGGCTGAGCGGCATGCTTCATCTGCAGGCGATGGAATCGATCTCGCTGTATGGGCTGTCGGATATCCGGCTGTATTTCGACTGGGGCAGCGATTATGAATTCGATCGCACGCAGACAATTAATCAACTGACCTTCGTCACGCTGCCGCCGGGAATAACTCCGGGATTGTCGCCCGAAAATCCGATCGGCGAAATCTATCGCTATACCGTGCAGAGTCCCGACCATGACCTGTTGAAGGAAAAGGAGGTCGAGGACTGGATTTGTGAAAAGCAGTTGAAGACGGTGCCCGGGGTGCTCGATGTCTCCGGGTTCGGCGGGCTGACCAAGGAATATCATGTCGATATCGACCCGGCGAAACTGAATCATTACGGGATTCCGCTGTCGCAGGTGATCGCCGCGATTCAGAACTCGAATACCAATTCGGGCGGCGGCTATCTGAACGTCGGTCAGCAGGCCTTTGATGTGCGCGGTCTCGGTCTGATTCAGTCCCTCGACGACATTCGCAATATCGTTCTGGCGAGCAACCGGGCGACGCCGATTACGGTGGCCAACGTCGGCCAGGTGTCGGTCGGCTGGTCGCCGCGACTGGGAATCGTCGGGATGAATTACGACGACGAGGTGGTGTCGGGAATTGTGCTGATGCGCAAGAACGGCAACACGCTGGCGACGCTGCGGGGCGTCGAACAGAAGGTCAAGGAGCTCAACAGCAACGGCATGCTGCCGAAGGACTACCGCATTGTCCCCTACTACGATCGCACGGGACTGGTCTACACGACGCTGCACACGGTGCTGGAAAACCTGTCGGTCGGGATGGTGCTGGTGTTCCTGGTGCTGCTGTTCTTCCTGGGGAATCTGCGCACGGCGACGATTGCAGCGATCAATATCCCGCTCGCCATGTGCGGGGCCTTCATTCTGCTGCTGCTGACGAACACGCCGGCGAACCTGCTGTCGCTGGGGGCGGTCGATTTCGGCATCATTATCGATTCGACGATCATCGTGGTGGAGAACATCTACCGCCATCTGGTGGCGAACGACTATGAGCACGAGGATACGCTGCGCTGCATCAAGCGGGCGGCGCAGGAGGTGGGCGGGCCGATGTTCTTCTCGACGCTCATCTTTCTCATCGCGTTCCTGCCGTTGTTCACGATGCGCGGCGTCGAAGGCGCGATCTTCTCGCCGATGTCGCACACCTACGCCTTCGCGCTGATCACGGCGATTCTGCTGGCGACGACGCTTTCGCCGGCGCTCAGCTCGGTGCTGCTGCACAAGGGGATGGCGGAGACGGAGAACTTTGTGTGGGCGGATTTCTCGGGCCTCTATCATCAGTTGTTCGTGCACGTCCTGCGGTGGCCGAAGCTCACGATGACCGTGCTGCTGCTGATCGTCGCCGGCGGACTGGCGATGTTTCCGCGGCTCGGCGGCGAGTTCCTGCCGAAGCTCGAGGAAGGCAATATCTGGGCGCACGCGATCATGCCGCCGACCATCGACCTGCCGACGGGCGCGAAGCTGGTGAGTCAGATGCGGCGCGTGTTCCTGTCCTACCCGGAGGTGGCGAGCGTGGTCTCGCAGCTCGGGCGGCCGGACGACGGCACCGAGACGACGAGCTTTTTCAGTATCGAGTTTGCGGTGGATCTGAAGCCGGAGGCGCAATGGCCGACGGGCATGACCAAGGAGCGCCTGGTCAACGAGATGGACGCGGCGCTCCGCCGGCGTTTCCCGGGCGTCGGGTTTTCCTACTCGCAGAATATCGAGGACAATATCGACGAGGCGCTGTCGGGCGTCAAAGCCGGATCGAATGCGGTCAAGGTTTTCGGCTACGACCTCGATACCGACGAGGCGGTCGCCAGCCGAATCGAAGACACCCTGCGCGGCGTGCGCGGGATCACGGATGTCTTCATGTTCCGGTCGCTGGGCCAGCCGAATATCGTGATCACGCCGGACCGCGCGGCGGCGGCCCGCTATGGCTTCAATTCGGGCGATATCGGGGCGATGGTTCAGGCGGCGATCGGCGGGCAGACGGTGACGCAGGTGCTCGAGGGCGATCGCAGTTTCGGACTGGTAGTGCGCTGGCAGCCGCAGTATCGCGACAGTATCGAGGCGATGCGCAACATCCGGGTGAACGCGCCGGTGGGCGGGACGGTACCGCTCGGCCAGATTGCGCGGATTGAAGCCTCGGAAGGCGCCTCGTTCATCTATCGCGGCGACCTGCAGCGTTACGTGCCGGTGCGCTTTTCGGTAACCGGTCGCGATCTGGAAGGCGCGGTGGCCGAAGCGAAACAGCGGGTCGCGGAAACGATCAAACTGCCGGAAGGCACCCATCTCGAGTGGGTCGGCGAGTATGGCGAACTGCGTGCCGCGAATCGCCGTCTGATGATCGTCGTGCCGATCGCGCTGGTGCTGATCATGGCGATTCTCTTTGCGGCGACGCAGTCGTTTTTGAATACGCTCATCCTCATGGCGCAGGTGCCGATCGCGTGTCTCGGCGGCGTGCTCGCGCTGGTGGTTTCGCACACACCTTTCAGCGTTTCGGCGGGCGTCGGCTTTATCTCGATCTTCGCCATCGCGATTATGGACGGGATCCTGCTGAATTTTTATATCCATCAACTGTGGGAAGAGGGCTATTCGCCGTTCGATGCGATCGTGATGGGATCGGATCGGCGTTTTCGGGCGGTCATGATGACGGCGCTGGTGGACGGTCTCGGCCTGCTGCCGGCGGCCCTGTCAACGCGGATCGGCGCGCAAACGCAGCGCCCGCTCGCGATCGTGGTTATCGGCGGCGCGATCTCGATTGCGCTGCTGACCCGGGTGTTTCAGCCCACCCTGATGTACCTGCTGCGCCGCTGGATTGGCCTGACCGACGATCGCAACTCGACGGCGGCAGCGGGCGCGCGGTAGGCTGACCGGCGGTCCGCGCGGCGGCGACCGTGGTGCTTCGCGCCGGGACTGCGCTAAGCTCGGGACTGCCATGGACGAAACTCAGCACGCGCGCAATCTGATCGACGAAATTGCCGAACGAACGCTCGCGGTGGGGCGGGAAATCGGCTGGTTCGTCGATCCGCTGACGCGCGGACGGGGGCGCGAGTATCTATTGCAGCACGTGCTGCGCAATCGTCTGCTGAGCGCGGTGCTGCGGCCGGCATGGCTCAGCCGCTGTCCGGATGCCGAGGTGGTGCGGAAAACGATCGGCCAGATGCGGCAGGAGCTGGTGATGGACGATCAGATCGGCACCGGCCACACGGCGATCCTGCGGCAGATGGGCCGCAATATCGGTCTCAGCGATGAGGAGATGGAGACGGTTGAGGCCTATCCGCTGGTCGATGCCGCGTTCCAAATCTGGGAAAATATCTGTCGCACGCGCCATTGGATCGCGGGATGGCTGACGACTTCGCTCGACGAGTTTATTCTGAGCACCCTGCCGCAGAACAACTTTCGGCCGGAGAACTGGATGCGCGCGTTCGGGCTCACCGAGGAGCAGGTGTTCTTTTTCCGCTACCATCTGAAGGCCGACGAGGAGCACGCCGGTGAATCGGTGTGGACCCCGATCCTGCGCCATGTGCGGCATGACGCGGAACGCGAGGAGATCCTGCGCGGTCTCGAGTCGGCGCTGGTTGGCGAGCGGCTCTTCTATCAGGGTATCTGCGAGGCCGGCGACGCGTGGGAAGCGCGGCACGGCGGCGCGACGCGGTGAGCGGCCGAAGAACGAGCGTGGAGCTCCGATGACGATCGCCGAGGCGCGGGCCGTCAGCCGCCGCGCCGCTTGATGCCTGTCAGGAGGAATGCGATGCCAACCGGAAAGAAGGCGATGAAACCGGCACAGCGCGCCGGCCGCCAGGCCGCGACGGGCGGTCATCCGCTGGAAGGAAAAAAGGCGCCCGACTTTGTCCTGAGCGACCAGGACGGCAAACAAGTCGCGCTCCGGGATCTGATCGCGAAGGGTCCGCTCGTGCTGTATTTCTATCCGAAGGACATGACCCCCGGATGTACGACCGAAGCGTGCAGTTTCCGCGACAATCGCGAGGCGCTGCGCGCGGCGGGGGCCACGGTGGTCGGGGTGAGCGCCGACAGCGCCACGTCCCATCAGAAATTCATCGCGAAGCACGAGCTCAACTTTCCGCTGCTCGTCGATGCCGACAACAAGGTTGCAAAAGCCTACGGCGTGTATAAGAAGAAGTCGCTCTACGGCCGGGAATTCATGGGTATCGAGCGAACGACGTTCATTATCGGCGGCGACGGTATCGTGCGCAAAGTGTTTGCCAAAGTCAGGGTCAACGGGCACACCGACGAGGTCCTCGAAGCCCTGCGACATCTCGGCTGAAGCGACGAGGGGCAAAGCGCCGCTCGTCCAGAGCGAAAGCCATGCGCAAGCGCATCTACTTCAACGCCTTCCATATGAACTGCGTGGTCCATCAGTCGCCCGGCCTGTGGGTGCGCCCGGAAGATCGGATGACGCAGTACACGGATCTGAACACGTGGGTGGAGTTGGCGCGGCTGCTCGAGCGCGGGCGTTTCGACGCGCTGTTTCTGGCCGACGTGATCGGACCCTACGATGTCTATCGCGGCAACGCCGAAGCGGCGCTGAGGCAGGCGGCGCAGATGCCGGTCAACGATCCGATGCTGTTGATACCGGCGATGGCGCAGGCGACGGAGCATCTCGGCTTCGCCTTTACCAGCTCGACCCTGCAGTACCATCCGTTTATCTTTGCGCGGCTGATTTCGACGCTCGATCATCTGACGAAGGGGCGTATCGCGTGGAATATCGTAACGTCGTACCTCGACAGCGCCGCGCGCAGCCTCGGCCAGTCCGAGCTGCTGCCGCATGACGAGCGCTATGACGTTGCCGAAGAGTACGTCGAGGTCTGCTACAAGCTGTGGGAGGGCAGTTGGCGGGACGACGCGGTGGTGAAAGATCGCGCGCGCGGCATCTACGCCGATCCCGCCCGGGTGCGCGCGATCCATCATGAGGGCCGCTACTTCCGCAGCGACGGCTACCATCTGGCCGAGCCGTCACCGCAACGGACGCCGGTGCTGTTTCAGGCCGGGGCCTCGCCGCGCGGGCGCGAGTTTGCCGCGCGCCACGCGGAGTGCGTATTCGTCTCGGGACTGAATCCCGCCAAGGTGGGCGAGCTTATCCGGCAGACGCGGTTACAGGCGGGTCGGCTGGGGCGCGATCCCGCGGACCTGCTGTTCTTTCTTTATGCGAAAGTGATTACGGCGGACAGCGAAGCGGCGGTTCAGCGGAAGTACCGGGATTATCTCGAGAGTGTGCGGGATGAAGGCGCGCTCGCGCTGTTGAGCGGATGGGCCGGAATCGATTTCAGCAAATACGCGGATGACGAGCTGCTGCAGTTTGTCGAGACCAATGCGGTGCGCACGCTTACGCAATCCTTCAAGCGACCGGCGTCGGCCCATCGATGGACCCTGGGCGAGCTGGTCAAGCTGGTCGGACTGAGCGGCGGCGGGCCGTTGCTGATGGGCACGCCGGAGCAACTCGCCGACACCTTCGAGAACTGGATTGCCGCCGGTGTGGACGGCTTCAACCTGGCATACATGGTAACGCCCGGGTCGTTCGCGGATTTTGTCGAAGGTGTGGCGCCGGTGCTGCAGCGGCGCGGGCTGATGCAGACCGAATATCAGGATGGCACGTTGCGCGAAAAGCTGATGGGAGCGGGTCGCGCGCGCCTGCGCCCGCCCCATCCCGCGGTGCAGCATCGATGGACCTGAGCTGACTGCCGACGGGCGCGGACCAGCGGTGAGGTGCTGCGCCGCGACACATCGGAAGTGAAGGCCACGCCACGCGACCTTTTGATTATAGGGTCGCGGGCGCACTGTTACGGCCATCGGTCGCGCGATCGATGGTGCAGCCGCTGAGATTCAACGACGGGCGGCGAAGGGCGGCGGCCCGAGGAAATTGCCGGGTGCGGCAAGCGCGGTCAGCTTTACGGCGGCGTCGAGGAGCGCGGTCAGGTCCTGTCGCGCCGAATCAACCAGTCGGCCTTCGACGAAATCCGCCGAGGTCAGATAGACACTGGTGGGCATGACCAGCGCGCCGAACCAGGCCAGGATGTCGCGCAGATGCCAGTCCGCACCGAGGAAGTGATGGGGTGTCGCTCCCATCGCGATGATTCCCACCGGCTTGGACGCGAGGGCCTCGACCGGCAGATGATCCAGCAGGTTTTTGAGCGCACCGGTGATGGAGCCGCGATAGACCGGGGTCGCGATTATGACGGCGTCGGCGGCGTGGACGCTGGCGACGACGGCCGCGGTATCGTCCTGGAAGCTTGCGGGCGGCCGTCCATCGGCAAAGCTGAGGCGTTTGTCGGCCAGGTCAATCAGCTCGGCCGCGCTTTGATAAGTCGCCTGCGCGGTATCGCGCAGCCAGCGCACCGCGCCTGACAGGCGGCCGGGCGGGGTAACGCTGCCGACGATCAGGACCAGTTTCATTGCCGCGATCCTCCTCGGGTGACTAGCTTGCCGCCTCGCGGGCCGCGGAGGTCGGGCGGGCGGCGTACTGCAGTTCGAAGAGCCGGCGGTAGAGGCCGGGGCGGCGCAGCAGTTCGTCGTGCGTGCCGCTCTCGCGCAGGACGCCGTTGCTGAGGACGAGGATGCGATCGGCGCGTTCGATGGTGGAGAGTCGATGGGCGATAATCAGCGCGGTGCGATGAGCGAGCAACTGCTGGAGCGCGACCTGGACGAGTCGCTCGGTTTCGCTGTCGACGCTCGAAGTCGCTTCGTCCATCACCAAAATCCGCGGATCGTAGGCGAGCGCGCGGGCAAAAGAGAGCAACTGACGCTGGCCGGCCGAGAGATTGGCGCCGCGCTCACGGATTTCCTCGTCGAGCCCATGAGGGAGCTGATCGACGAAATGGAGCGCCTGGGCGCGGGCGAGGGCCTCGCGCACCTGGGCTTCGGACAGATCGGTGCGACTCAGACGGACGTTGTCGAGCAGACGGCCGGAAAACAGGAAGACGTCCTGCTGGACCAGGCCGATTGCGCGGCGAAGTTCCTTCAGGTCCCATTCGCGCACGTCGATACCCTCGACCAGGATGCGGCCGGCGGTAACGTCGTAGAAGCGATTGAGCAGCTTGATGATGGTTGATTTGCCGGAACCGGTTGGGCCGACGATCGCGATCTTCTGACCGGGGTCGACGCGGAAACTCAGATCGCGCAGGACCGGCTCGCCGCGCCGATACTCGAACGAAACGTGATCGAACACGATCGAGCCGAAGGCGCGGGTGGGACGGCGCGGTTCGGGCGGACTCGCGATCGTTTCCGGAAGCGCCATCACGGCTTCGATCTTCTCAACCGAGGCCAGTGCGGAAAGCAGGGTGGTGTATTTCGAGGAGACGTCGCGAAGCGGATTGAAGAAGCGCTGGGCGTAATCGATAAAGGCGACCAGGGTGCCGATGGTGATCAGGCGATGGATGGTTTCGCCGCCGCCGACCCAGAGAATCAGCGCGACGGTGATGGAGCTCAGGGATTCGACCGACGAGTACATGATACCGTCGTAGATGTTCGAAGTCCGTTGCGCGTCACGGCTCTTGCGATTGAGCTCGTCGAACTCGGTCCGGCTTTGACTTTCGTGGGTGAAAAGCTGAATCACGGCCATGCCGCTCAAGGCTTCCGACAGATAGGAGTTGAGCGCGGCGAGCCGATCGCGGATTTCCAGGTAAACGATACGCATCCGCACGCGGAAGAAATTGATAATCAGCAGGAGCGGCGGGATGCCGCAGAGCGCCCATAAGGTCAGGCGCACATTGAAGCGGAACATGATGCCGATGATGCCGGCGAGGGTCAGGAAATCCATGAACAGCGTGAGTGAGCCGGCGCTGAACATTTCATTGATAGCGTCGATGTCGGTGGTGCTGCGGCTGACCAGACGGCCTGCGGGAGTGCGATCGAAATAGGCCATCGGCAGGCGTTCGATATGACGGAAGAGGGCGACGCGCAGATCCGACAGGCTGCGCTGCGCGACGATCATCATCAGGTAGAACTGACCGTAGAAGCTGGTGACTTCGCCGAGCAGCAGGATGACGTAGAGGCCGCCCATGACGAGGAGGCCGTGAGTGCCGGCGGCCTGGAGCAGCGGCTCAAGCCATCGCGGCGCGGCGGTGCGATGAGCAGCGAGAAAGATATCGATGGTGAGTTTGAAGATATAGGGCTGGCCGAGCGCAAAAAGCACGTTGACCGGCATCAGCAGCGCCGAGCACCAGAACAGGGCGCGATAGGGGCGAATGAAGCTCCAGACAAAACGCAGCAGGCGCCAATCATAGGCGCCGAGCTGATGTTCGGTGACGTTGTCGTCCATCACGGCGGCCCTAGTACTGGGCCAACTCCTCTTCGAGCAATTGACGGCGGAACAGGTCGGCATAGATACCGCGCAGCGCCATCAACTGCTCATGCGTGCCGCGTTCGGCAATCTCACCGTCGTCGAGCACGATAATCTCGTCGGCATCGCGCACGGTCGAGGCGCGATGGGCCACGACGATGGAAGTGCGATCCTTGACGCTCTCTTCGAGACTGTGCAGAACGGCCTTTTCGGTTTCGGTATCGACGCTCGACAGAGCATCGTCGAGCACCACGATGGCGGGATTGTAGACGAGCAGGCGGGCGATGGTGACGCGCTGTTTCTGGCCGCCGGAGAGCGACATACCGCGCTCGCCGACGACGGTCTGGAGACCGCGGGGCATCACTTCGAGATCGCCTTCGAGACCGGCGATACGGATCGCGCTGAACACCTCTTCGGCCGAAGCGGAAGGGCGACCGAAGGCGACATTGCGGGCGATCGTGTCGGAGAACAGCACCGGTTCCTGCGGCACGAGGCCGATAGTTTTGCGCAGCGCGGCGAGCGGCAGTTCGCGCACGTCGCGGCCGTCGAGGCGGACCGCGCCGGAGGTTGGTTCGATCAGGCGGGCGAGCAGCTTGACCATGGTGGATTTGCCGGAGCCGGTGCGGCCAACGATCGCCAGTTTGCCGCCCGGAGGGACCTTGACGTTGATATTGCGAAGCGCCCAGCTCTTGGGCACGACGCCGTTGCGGGTCCCGCTGGCAGCGTCGGCATGTTCGGCAAAGTAACTGAACGAAACGTTTTCCCATTCGATCGCGCCCACGGTATCGAGGCGGAGCGCCGGACCGTCGAGGGCGGCTACGGGTTGGGCGTCGAAGATCTCTTCGAGACGCTTCATCGAGGCCTTCGCGCGCTGATAGATGGACAGCATCCAGCCGATCGAGACGGTGGGCCACGCCAATTGACCGAGATAAGCGACGAACGCGACGAGGTCGCCGATGGAGATACGGCCGCTTTCGATGAGGACGCCGCCGTAGGTCAGCAGAATCATCATCGAACCGGCGACGGCGCCGCGTATCAGCGGCATCAGGGTGCCGCGCACACGCGCGAGCGCCAGGTTGTCGTCGTTGTAGCGGTCGTTGAGCGCGCGAAAGGCGGCGGCCTCGTGGTCCTCGAGGGTGTAGGCCTTGATCAAGTGAATCCCGGCGATGCTTTCCTGGACCTTGGCGCCGAGGTCACCGAGGCCCTGCTGTACCTTGAGACTGCGTTCCATCATGGCGCGGGTGAGGAAGCGAATCACGAAGAACAGGAGCAGATACGGAAAGATGGTCGCGAGCGTGAGGCGGACGCTCAGCGAGACCATGAAGAGCAGGGCAAAAAGATAGGTTACAGGCGTGCCGAAGAAGCTCAGCAGGCCCATCCCGAGCATCATGCGCACCGCGGTCAGGTCGTTGATCATGCGCGACATCAGATCGCCGGTTTTCAGTCGCTGATAGAAGTCCGGATTGAGGCGGCACAGATGGGCGAAAAGCTCGTTGCGCAGGTCGTACTCGATATTGCGTCCGGTATTAAAGGTGATGATGCGCGAAAGCGCCCGCGCACATCCCATGAGCACCGCCACCGCGACCATCAGGAGGGCGTAGCGCTCGAGTGCGGCGGGACGGTGGCTGGTGACGGCATTGGTCGCATCGCGCATCAGGAGCGGCTGCAGCATCTGCAGGGCGGCGAAGGCTAGGGTGCAGAGCATGCCGAGCGCATACCAGTAGCGATAGCGCCAGACGTAGGAGAACAGGCGACGCATGTCGGCTAGGTCCAGCTTAGGGCATTGGACCGGCCGGGTCCATCACTCGGGCAGGCTCACAGCCTGAGGCGACGGAGCCGCAAAGCGTTGGCGACCACCGAGACCGAGCTGAGCGCCATCGCCACGCTGGCGATCATCGGGCTCAGCAGGATGCCGAGCCACGGATAGAGAATGCCGGCCGCGAGCGGGACGCCGAGCGCATTATAGACAAAGGCAAAGAAGAGGTTCTGGCGGATATTGCGCATGGTGGCGCGACTCAGGCGCCGGGCTTTGGCGATGCCGCGCAGATCGCCCTTGACCAGGGTGATGCCCGCGCTCTGCATCGCGACATCGGTGCCGGTACCCATCGCGATACCGACTTGAGCCTGCGCCAGCGCGGGGGCGTCGTTGATGCCGTCGCCGGCCATCGCGACGATTGCGCCGTCGTCCTGCAGGCGCTTGATCTCGGCGGCTTTGTCCTCGGGGAGCACTTCGGCTCGCACTTCGTCGAGACCGAGCTGGCGTGCGACGGCGGCGGCGGTCGCGCGATTGTCGCCGGTGAGCATCACGAGCCGCACCCGCTCGGCTTTGAGGAGGCGCACCGCCTCGGCACTCGAGGCTTTGACGGCATCGGCCACCGCGATGACACCGGCGGGCTCCTGGTCGATCGCAAGGAGCATCGTGGTTTCGCCTTTGGACTGGAGCGGCGCGGATCGGCTGATGAGCGGAGCGGACGAGATGCCGAGATCGCGCAGCAGCGTGGCGTTGCCGAGCGATGCGGCATGGTTATCCACGCTTGCGCGCACGCCGCGCCCGGGCAGCACCTGGAAGTCACGGGTGGCGGGCAGCGCCAAGTTACGCTCGCGCGCGGCGGCGAGGATGGCCGTCGCCAGCGGATGCTCGCTGCTGCGCTCAAGGGCGGCGGCGGTGCGCAGCACCGTGTCTTCGGTGAACGGCGCGAGGGCGACGACGGCGGTAACGGCGGGTTTGCCTGCGGTCAGCGTGCCGGTTTTGTCGAAGACGATGGTATCGACTCTCTCCATCATTTCGAGGGCTTCGGCATTGCGAATCAGAACTCCTTCGAGGGCGCCGCGCCCGGTGCCGACCATGATCGCCATCGGCGTGGCCAGACCGAGCGCGCAGGGGCAGGCGATAATCAGAACCGAAACCGCGGCGACGATCGCGTGCCCGAGCGATCCGCCGAGCACCAGCCAGGCGCCGAAGGTGATGGCGGCGACGCCGATGACGGCGGGCACAAACCATCCGGAAACGATGTCGGCGAGGCGCTGGATCGGCGCCCGGCTGCGCTGGGCCTCGGCGACCATCCGGACAATCCGGGCGAGCAGCGAATCGGCGCCGACGTGTTGCGCGGCCATGGTAAAGCTGCCGGCGCCGTTGATGGTCGCGCCGATCACCCGGTCGCCGGGCGCTTTGGCGACGGGCATCGACTCGCCGGTGATCATCGATTCGTCGATGGCGCCGGTTCCCTCGAGGATGACGCCGTCAACCGGCACCTTTTCTCCCGGTCGCACGCGCAAGCGGTCGCCGGCCTTCACCTGATCGAGCGGAACGTCGCGTTCCGACCCGTCGGGCTGAATCAGATGAGCGGTTTGCGGTGCGAGATTGAGCAGCGCACGGATCGCGTTGCCCGTCCGATGGCGGGCACGCAGCTCGAGCACCTGGCCGAGCAGGACCAGGACCACGATTACCGCGGCGGGCTCGAAATAGGTCTCCGGATGACCGGAGCTATCGCGCGCGGAGGCGGGAAAAATCTGCGGTGCGAGCAGGGCAACGAGGCTATAGACATAGGAGACGCCCACGCCCATCGCGATGAGCGTGAACATGTTGAGATGACGGCTCAGCAGTGAGCGGTAACCACGCTCGAAGAAGGGCCATCCGGCCCAGATCACAACCGGTGTGGCGAGCAGCGCGTCGAGCGGCGCGGCGACTGATGGCGGTATCATCTGATGCGCGCCGGTCATGGTCAGGGTGACGAGGGGCAGCGTGAGGATCGCGCCGACGACGAAGCGCCGCGTCATCTCCCGCAGTTCGAGGTTTTCCGTTTCGGCGAGCGGCGTGCGCGGCTCGAGCGCCATCCCGCAGATCGGGCAGGAGCCCGGCCCCGCGCGCACGATCTCGGGATGCATCGGGCAAGTGTACTCGACCGCGGCGCCGCCGCTCACGGCGGAAGGGTTTTCACGGTGCTCACGATGCGCGTGGGAACCAAGGAATTTCGCGGGTTCCTGCGAGAATCGTTCGAGGCATCGCGCGCTGCAGAAGTAGTAGGTTTGTCCGCCGTGGACCGTTGAGCGGGCCGTCGGCGTTATCCGCACGCGCATCCCGCAGACCGGATCGGTCGCCGATTCGGCGTCGTTCGCTGGGCTTATCGTGGCTTCGGGCATTAACGCTTTCGAGGTCTCCCGGGTATCAATATAACGCGTGTCATAGCCGCAGGCTTGAGGGTGGGCGGCGGCTGATGGCAGTCTCGGAGCGAAAGCGAAGCGCAGACAGGCGGAGGAACGAGCGATGACGACGGCGGCGAATCCGTACGACTTCAGTGGCAAGGTGGTGGTGATAACCGGCGGCAGCCGCGGGATTGGTCATGGGATGGCGCTGGCGTTTGCGCGCGCGGGCGCGAGGGTCGCGGTCGCGAGTCGCAAGCTGGCGGCCTGCGAGGCGACGGTCAGGGAAATCGAAGCGCTGGGCAGTGAAGGGTCGGCGCACGGTATTCACGTCGGCAAGTGGGAGGACTGCAACCGGCTGTTCGAGGAGGTGTATCGCCGCTGGGGCCGCGCCGACGTGCTGATCAACAACGCGGGCTTGTCGCCGCTGGCACCACCGCTGGAAACCACCGAAGACCTGTTCGACAAGATTATCGCGGTCAACCTCAAGGGGCCGTATCGCCTGTCGGTTCTGTTTGGCTCGCGGATGGCGGCCGAGGACGGCGGATCGATCATCAATATATCGTCAACCGCCTCGGTGCGGCCGAGCGCGGAGATGGCGATTTACGGGGCGGCGAAAAACGGTCTGAATCTGCTGACTCAGACCTTCGCGCAGGAGTACGGGCCCAAGGTGCGCGTCAACTGCATCATGTGCGGTCCCTTCCACACCGACATCAGCAAGGGATGGTCGCGCACGCCGGAATACACGCAGCGCGCGAAGGAGACTTTTCCGCTGCAGCGCGCGGGCGAGCCCGAGGAGGTCGCTGGTGCGGCGATGTACTTCGCCAGTCCGGCGGCAAGCTTCACCACGGGCGCCATCCTGACCATCGACGGCGGCAGCTCGAACCCGAAATCGCAGACCACTTATGTTGATCGCGACTGACTGCGAGGTTTGTGGCGCGCAGTAACGCGCGGGCGCGAGGGGCGGATCGCGCGGGCGATCGGGTGCAGACGAAAAGGTTAATTCGGTTTCTCATCCCGCGAGCGGTTTGCTAGTGTCGCGTCGATAAATGCCGAGCCCGACGCTTGCGCCGCGGTGAAGGAGCGTATCGTGAAGGTTAACTGGTTTCATCTGATGCCATGGCGGTTCCTGCCGCCGAATTTCGAGAACGAGCATCACAGCGTCTGGGTCGATATTCCGACGAAACTCTACGACCCGGCGCGCGGGCATCATCTATATAACGAGTATCTCGACGAGCTCGAGTTTGCCGACTCGATGGGTCTCGACGGGATCTGCGTCAACGAGCATCACGCCAACGCATACGGGCTGATGCCGTCGCCGAACCTGATGGCGGCGGCGGTGGCGCGCCGGGCCCCGCACGCGAATCTGATCGTGCTGGGCAACAGTATCGCGATGTACAACCCGCCGCTCAGGGTGGCGGAAGAGTTTGCGATGCTCGATCTGATCTCGGGCGGGCGGCTGGTCGCGGGTTTTCCGATCGGCAGCAGCCCCGACGACAACTTTGCCTATGGCTTTGTTCCGGCGACGCTGCGCGAGCGCTACTACGAGGCGCACGACTTTATCAAGCAGGCGTGGAGCAGCGAGGAACCGTTCATCTTCAACGGCCGCTACAACAAGGTGCGCTACGGCAACCTGTTCATCCGGCCGGTGCAGAAACCCCATCCGCCGATCTGGATACCGGGCGGCGGGTCAATCGAGACGTGGGACTGGACGCTCGAGCATGATTACGTTTACTGCGCGCTGTCATACCTCGGTTACGAGTATGGCAAGCGGGTCGGGACAGGTTACTGGGAACGCGCCGCGGCGCTGGGCAAGGACCTGAATCCATATCGCTTCGGCTATCTGCAATTGATTTGCGTGGCGGAGACCGACAATCAGGCCGAGAAGGACTACGCCGAGCATCTCGAGTATTTTTACAACAAGTGCGTGCATATCGCGCCCGAGTTCGCCGACGCTCCCGGCTATCGCACGGAGGCGACGGTGCGCGCGGGTTTGCGCGGCGGCGTCGGCAATGCGGCGACCGCCTTCCGCAAGGGGCTCAAGTGGAAGGACTTCGTTGATCGCAACTACGTGGTGGCGGGATCGCCGGCCACGGTGCGCGACAAGCTCACCTGGATCCTGAAAGATCTGAATGTCGGCCAACTGATGGCCTTGCAGCAGATCGGCAGCATGCCGAAGCATCTGGTGCTCAAGAACACCGAGCTTTTCGCCAAAGAAGTGATGCCGTCGCTCAAGACGATCTGGACTGAGGAATGGGAAGATCGCTGGTCCCCGCGTCCGCTGCCGCAGAATCAGCGCGCCGTCGCGGGGCAGGCCGAGGCTCGTTGAGGCGCCGATCGAGACATGAGCGAACTCAAGACACTTGCACTGCGCGGCGGCGACTTCGCGGTCAAATACTACCAGGCGGGGCAGGGCGATGACCTGGTTTTCCTGCATAGTGCGGGAGGGCTGCCGGCGTTCACGCCAGAGCTCGCGGCGCTGAGCAAAAAGTATCGGGTAACGGCGCCGCTGTTGCCGGGATGGGGTTCGAGCGGCGAACAGCATTTGCACGAAGACGTCCAGAAGCTGGTGTTCTTCGGCTGGGACTTCTGCGACGCGCTGGCGATCGAACGGCCGATCCTCGTGGGTCATTCCTTTGGCGGGATGATGGCGGCGGAGATGGCGGCGACGGAACCGCGCCGCGTTAAAAAACTGGTGCTGATCGCGCCGGCCGGCCTCTACGTCGAAGGATGCCCGATGTTCGACGTTTTTGCCGCGACACCGGCCGAGATTGCCAAGGTGGCGTTTCACGATCCGGAATCGCCCGCGGCCAAGGCTTTCGTGACGCCGCCGAGCGATCCGCAGGCGCAGATCGAGGCGACGGTGGCGCAGATCCGAGCGCTCGCCACCGCCGGGCGCTTCCTGTTTCCCAACGGCGATCGCGGACTGAGCGAGCGGCTTTATCGGATCAAGGCGCCGACCCTGTTGCTGTGGGGCGAATCCGACCGCCTGATCCCGCGGCAACATGCCGACGTGTTCAAGCGGCTGATGGTGAATGCGCCGGTAAAGCTCCAGACGATCAGCCAGGCCGGCCATGTGCTGTTCCCCGAACAGCCGGAGGCAGCGGTGAACGCAATTCTGAATTTCTGTGCAGCCTGAAAGGGCTCAACGAGCGGAGGACCCGATGAAAGCGGAAACAATCGAATATAAAGACGGCAGTGTGAATCTGAAGGGCTTCGTGGCTTATGACGACAAGGTCAGCACGAAGCGTCCGGGTATCCTGGTGATGCCCGAAGCCTTCGGCCTGGGTCCCCACGCCAAGGAGCGCGCGGAGCGGCTGGCACGACTCGGCTATGTGGCGCTGGCGGGCGATCCGTACGGTGACGGCATCATCGCGAAAGACCTGCAGGAGGCGATGAAGTACGCCGGGCCGTTGCGCGAAGATACGGCAAAGTTTCGCGCCCGCGGGCGCGCCGCGCTCGACAAGCTGGCATCGTTGCCGCAGGTCGATAGCGGCAAGCTGGCGGCGATCGGCTATTGCATGGGCGGCACGTTCGCGCTCGAACTGGCGCGCGACGGGGCGCCGCTGCGGGGGATCGTGACCTTCCACGGCGGTCTCGAGACCAAGGCGCCGGCCCAGCCCGGAAAGGTCAAGGCCAAAGTGCTGGTCTGCACCGGGGCCGACGATCCGTTCGTGCCGGTCGCGCAGGTCAATGCCCTCCAGGAGGAGTTGACCAAGGCCGGAGTTGATTGGCAGGTGATCAGCTACGGCGGCACGGTTCACAGCTTCACCAATCCCGATGCGGACAGCGTCGGGATGGCGGGACTCAAATACAACAAGTCGGCTGATGAGCGCTCGTGGCAGGCGATGGTCGCGTTTTTCGGCGAAATCTTCGCCTGAGACAAACGCGGCTGGGAGACGACTAATCGCGCCGGCGTGCTCCGGCAAGGCGGCTTGGGCCCGCGCGGTGCGTCGGAAGGATATTACGGAGCTGGCGCAACGGACGTGGTCACGGATCTGGCCGACGGAGCCGATGCCGGTCGGATGGCGGGTACTGCTGGTGCGCAAGACCGTGATCCAGCAGGCGTACGGTCGCGGGGTGTGCGGCGTGACGCTGACGGCCGGTAAAACGATCCTGATTGGGCGCCATACGGAGCGTTACAGTTTCAAGACTTTGGTCCACGAGCTGGCGCATCTGCGAACGCTCGACGAGGAGCAGGATCACGGTCCGCGCTGGACGCGCGAGTTCGAGGCGGTGGCGCAGCAGCTTGGCGCGGAACTTGAACGGGATATTTGAAATGATCAATCAAGGAGCTTGACGTGCTCTTGAGCTTGAGCTAGGAGGCGCGCGCTAGCATGAGTGAGATGAATGGCAAGGGCGAGATCGCGGTCTTTGGCGGTGGCTGCTTCTGGTGCACGGAAGCGGTCTTTTCCCGCCTTAAGGGTGTCGTATCGGTGGTTCCAGGGTTTGCCGGCGGTCATGTGCCGAACCCGTCGTATCCGCAGGTGTGCACCGGGCGAACGGGTCACGCCGAGGTCGCTCGGGTGGAATTCGACCCTTCGCAAATCTCATATCGCGAATTGCTGGAGGTCTTCTTCTCGACCCACGATCCAACGACGCTCAATCGCCAGGGCGCCGATATCGGGACGGAGTACCGGTCGATTATTCTCTACACCTCAGACGCCCAGCGCCGCGCCGCCGAGGGGATGATCGCCGAATTGACCGAGGCGAAGGTCTTCCCGGTGCCAATCGTGACCGAAGTGAAGCGCCTCGAGGCCTTTTACCCGGCCGAGGACTACCATCGCAACTATTTCGACAACAATCCCTACGCGCCGTACTGCCAGGTCGTTATCGCGCCGAAACTGGCCAAGTTTCACAAGAAGTTCGCGGACCTGATCAGGACCTAGCGCTTATCATGCTTATCCCTGCGGACCCCGGATGACCTTGCCGGGCATCGCGCCCGTTGCCACGCCGTTCTCGAAGGTTACTTCACCGCTGACAATCGTGGCCCGATAACCGTCGACGCGCTGGACGAAGCGCCGGCCGTTGGCGGGCAAATCGAAGACCATCTCGGGTTCGTGCAGACGCAGGCGCTCGAGCTCGATCAGGTTGACATCGGCCTTCATGCCGGCGGCCAGCGTCCCGCGATCGCGCAGTCCGTAGAGACGCGCCGTATCCTGGGTTTGGCGCTTGACCGCGACTTCGAGGGGCAGGCGATCATGGTCGCGGTCGCGCACCCAGTGGGTCAGCAGATAGGTGGGCATCCCGGCGTCGCAGATCACCCCGCAATGGGCGCCGCCGTCGCTCAGAGACAGGACCGTCGCCGGGTCGGTAAGCATCGGCCTGACGCCATCGAAGGAGAAGCCCTTGTAGGCGAGGGGATTGTAGATGATCCCGCGGCCCTCGCGTTCCAGCAGGATGTCATAGGTGACCTCCTGCGGGGATTTGCCGGTGCGGGCGGCGATCGCGGCGATACTCATCGCGGCGGTGGGTTCGTAGTTGGGGGGATCGCCGAGGGGGAACATGTTGCGGAAATCGGAGACCATCCGAAGCGTCTGCTCCTCTTTGACCGCCGGGCTGTCAGCCAGGATCGCGGCGCGGACCTCGGGATCGCGCATCCGGGCAACCCGCTCTTCGAAGCCGAGACCGGCCATCAGGCGGCGATAGCTGCGATGGGTACTGAACGGATGGAGGGAGCTTTGCAGGCTCAGCAGCGAGGCGGCCGGGCGCGCGGCGACCTGCGCGACCATATGGGCGCCGGTGGTGTTGCGCGTGCGGATAAAGTCGAGGATCTGCCCCATGCGCATCCCGGAATTACGAATAATGCGCGCGGCGAGCGAAATCGGCCGGCCGGTTTCAGCCGTCAGCCGCGCCATCCATTCGAGGTCGGCGTCGTCGCCGGTGATATCCGAGATTATCTCGAAGACGCCGTGGCCGGCCTGCTGCAAGGCGCGCCCGATGCCAAGCATCTCATCGACCTTGGCGAAGGTACCGGGGACGTAGCCTTTGTCGCGCGTGCGATGGACCAGGGTACGCGAGGTGCTGACGCCGAGGGCGCCGGCTTCGAGGCCTTCGCGGACCACGGCCGCCATCCGCGCGATATCCTCGGGCGTGGCATCTTCATTGGCGGCGCCGCGCTCACCCATCACATAGGCGCGCACTGCGCAATGCGGCACGTGAGTGCCGACGTCGAGGGTGCGCCTGATTCCCGCGAGCGCGTCGAGATACTGGCCGAACGACTCCCAGCGAAAATCGATACCCGCCTTGAGCGTCGCGGTCGGAATATCTTCGACCGCATCCATCAGGCTTATCAGGAAGTCTTCCTTGCCGGGCTCGACGGGGGCGAAGCCGACGCCGCAGTTGCCAATAATGACCGTGGTAACGCCATGCCAGCTCGAGGGCGACAGGTAAGGATCCCACGCCACCTGGCCGTCGTAATGCGTATGGATATCGACCCATCCGGGGCTGACGATGAGCCCGGCAGCGTCGATTTCGCGGCGTCCGCGTCCGGCCGTACCACCGACCGCGGCGATGACACCGCCGTCGATGGCGAGGTCGCCGGTGAATGCCGCCGCGCCGGTGCCGTCCACGATCGTGCCGCCGCGAATAACCAGGTCGTGCATGTGAAATCCTTCCTTTGGATTCGCTTGCTTAGACTTAACCAACAATCAAACATGGTTGGCAAGGGCGAGCGCCTCGAAAAAACCTATCGTGAAGCTATCGGTCATCGATCAGTCACCGGTGCCGGCGGGTTTTACTCCCGCCGATGCCTTACGCAATACGCTTGAGCTGGCGCGGTTGGCCGATCGGTTGGGCTACACGCGCTACTGGATCGCTGAGCATCATGCGATTCCGGCGCTGGCGAGTCCGGCGCCCGAGGTGCTGATTGCGCGCGTTGCCGCCGAGACGCGGGGAATTCGCGTTGGCTCGGGCGGGGTGATGCTGCCGCATTACAGCCCCTACAAGGTGGCGGAATGTTTTCGCGTGCTGCACGCGCTCTATCCGGATCGGATTGATCTGGGAATCGGCCGGGCGCCGGGCGGGACGCCGCTCGATTCATTCGCCCTGTGGCGGGATCGCGACCATTATCCGCCGCCGGATGATTTCGGGCGCCAACTGCCGGAGTTGCTGGCGTTTCTCAATCATGGATTCCCGGCCAACCATCCATTCAGTCAGATCACGGTGACTCCGGACATGCCCGGCACGCCGGAAGTGTGGCTGTTGGGGTCGAGTATGTGGAGCGCGTCGGCGGCGGCGCAGTTGGGCCTGCCCTATGCGTTCGCCCATTTTATCGAGCCGGGACCGACGCGAGCGGCGATCGCGCACTATCAGGCGAACTTCCAGGCGAGCCGCTCGACCATGCGCGTCCCGCGCACCATCCTGGCGCTCGGCGCGGTCTGCGCCGAGACCGACGCCGAGGCCGAGCGCCTGCTGGCGAGCGTGCGGCTCTTCCGCCGCCGTATCCGGCAGAACGACGTGCGGCCGATCCCGACGGTCGAGGAGGCGCTGCGCGAGTTGGGCGAAACGTCGCCGCTGCCGTCGGAGCAGGTCGAGCGCGAAGATGGCATCCCGCGCTACGTCGTCGGCAGTCCCGAGCGGGTGCGCGATCAGCTCAGTCTCATTGCCGAGGAGTTGCGCGTGCAGGAGGTGATGGTGGTGACGATCGTCCATGACCATCGCGCGCGTCTGCGCTCCTATGAACTGATGGCTGCGGCGTGCGGTCTCGAGCCGCGCGCCTGAGCCTTTTCATTTGGGCGTGATCGGCGCTATTCGTTGTCGAGCCGACACGTTCAGGCAGCGAGGCGACGATGAAGTTCGGACTCCTGACGCTCTTCGACCACTATCCGGAAGATTGCTCGGCAGAGCAGTACTATCAGAACTTTTTCAACGAAGTCAGCTATGCCGAGGAGTTGGGCTTCGACTCGATTTGGATCGGCGAGCATCACTTCTGCAACTATATCTGTCCCGCACCGCAGATTATCGCCGGGGCGATTGCGCGGATGACCACGCGGATGCGGATCGGGACGGCGATCGTCCTGCTGCCCCATCATGACCCGATCCGGCTGGCCGAAGACTATGCGCTGGTCGATCTGATCAGCGGCGGGCGTCTCGACCTGGGGGTCGGGCGCGGCTTTATCAAGGCCACTTACGACGGCTTCAACCAGTCGATGGACGAAAGCCGGGAGCGCTTCAACGAATGCCTCGATATCATCGAGGGGGCATGGCGCGAGCCGCGCTTTTCGTACAAGGGCAGGTTCTATACGGCCAACAATATTGCGGTGCTGCCACGGCCGCGGCAGCGTCCGATGCCGCCGATTTTCATGGCGGCGGCGGCCAGCGAAGAGTCTTTCGTCGCGGCCGGCCAACGTGGGCATTCGCTGATGCTCGCGCCGTTTTTTCAATCGCGGGAGCGGCTCAAGGACAACGTCCAGCTCTACCGGGAGACGCTTAGACAGGCGGGGTTCGCCGACCGGCAGTTCGAAATAATCGCCGGCTACCACAGTTTTATCGACGAGAATCCGCAGACGGCGCGCGCCAAGTGGGAGCATCACTATATGCGCTATCTGCGTTTCGTTGCGAGCCTGATCCATGCCGAGGAGTACACCAGCTCCGACTATCGGGCGTGGCGTCGTTCGGCTGAAGCCTTTGCCAAGACGACTTTCGATCGCATGTACCCGGACCAGGTGATGTGCGGTGACGTCAATCAGTGTATCGAGCGGGTCGCTTTGATGGGCGAGCAGTTCGGCGTCACCCACTTCTGGGTCTACATGGATTTGGGGGGTTTGCCGCAAACCGAGCTGCGCGCGTCGATGGAACGCTTTGCGACCAAAGTAATCCCCCATTTCCGCCGCTCGGCGGGGGACAGCAGGTGACCTCGGGCGTGAAGTCGATGCCGCAGGATGCCGCCGTCGGGCCGTTCGCGGCGTGCCGCGAGGCGCATGGCGCGGGCGCTCGCTCAGCGAAGCGACTGAAAACGCGATCACCACGATAGCTCTCGGAGGAATGCCATGGACTTCAAATTCAGCGCGGAAGATGAAGCGTTTCGCATGGAGTTCCGCGCATGGCTCGAGCGGAACATGCCGCGCGACTGGCGCGACGACGGTGAGATGGCGGATCCGGAAACCAAGACCGAGTTCGAGCGTCGGCGCGCGTGGCATCGCAAGCTCTACGATGGCGGCTGGATGTGTATCCACTGGCCGAAGGAATATGGCGGACGCGGCGCCACGCTGCTGCAGCAGCTCATCTATCAGCAGGAGCTCGACCGCGCGAAGGCCCCGCCGGTGGTCAACTTCCAGGGTATCGCGCGAGTCGGTCCGACCCTGATGCAATGGGGAACGCCGGAGCAGAAGAAACGCTACATTCCGAAAATTCCCTCGGCCGAAGAGATCTGGTGTCAGGGGCTGTCGGAGCCGAATCACGGCTCGGACCTGGCTGCGGTCGAGACGCGCGCCGAGGACATGGGAGATCACTTCGTTGTCAACGGGAGCAAGATCTGGACCTCGAACGCCCATCACGCCGACTTCTCAACGCTGCTCTGTCGGACCGATCCCTCGCTGCCGAAACACAAGGGCCTCAGCTACCTGCTGGTGGATCTGAGGACTCCGGGAATCACGATTCGCCCGCTCATTCAGATGACCGGCGAACACGGCTTCAACCAGGTCTTTTATGAAGACGTGATTGTCCCGAAAGCCAACCTGGTCGGCCAGAAGAATCAGGGTTGGATGGTGGCGATGACCAACATGATGTTCGAGCGGACGATCCATGGCGGGCGCACCGACATGCTGGTCGAAGTGCGGCAGTTGGCGGAGCTGGCGAAGCAGGTGATGCGCAACGGGCGGCCGGCCTGGGAGGATGGCTACGTGCGCAGTCGGATCGGCGAGTTTGCCTGTATCGCCGAGGGGCTGAAGTACACCAGCTACCGTCAGTTGACGCGCCAACTGCGCGGCCTGCAGCCGGGACCGGAAGGCTCGGTGATGAAGCTCGGCACCAGCAATCTGAATCTGGAAATTCAAAAGTTCGCGATGGAGCTGCTGGGACCCTACAGCCAGTATGAATACATGGCGCCGGGCGCGATCGATCGCGGCAAATGGTCCCATCGGATGCTGGCGGCGCGGCGCGCCACGATCGCCGCCGGCTCGAACGAAATCCAGCACAACATTATCGGCGAACGCGTTCTGGGCCTGCCGAAGGGCTAGACGCAACCGACGAGGGTCTTTCGCGGTGAGCAAATTCGAGGAATACGCCAACAAGTATCAATACATCCGGATGGAGCGTCGCGACGGGATCCTGCAGATGACGCTGCACAGCAAGGGCGGCGAGCTTTTGTGGGGTGGACGTCCGCACGAGGAGTGCTCCTACGCCTTTTACGACGTGGCGCGGGATCGCGAGAACAAGGTCGTGATTCTGACCGGTACCGGCAACAGTTTCTGCGCGGACATTATCTGGGGTCGCGCGAGCGAGAGCACCGGCCCCACTCGGGCGCGCCCGCTGGCCGCGGATCACACGCTGTCCGATGCCTACTATCTGATCATGAATCATCTCAATATCGCGGTGCCGATGATCGCGGCAGTGAACGGTCCCGCTTTGATTCATTCCGAGCTCGCCCTGCTCTGCGATATCGTTCTCGCGTCGGAGAATGCCGAGTTTCAGGATCTGCCGCACTTTCCCAATGGCCTCGTGCCGGGCGACGGGGTGCACGCCGTTTATCCGCTGCTGCTGGGGATGAATCGCGCGCGCTATTTTCTCCTGACGGGGCAGAAAATCTCGGCCCGCGAGGCGCGCGAGATGGGCCTCGTGGCCGAGGTGCTGCCGCGCGACCGGCTGCTCGACCGCGCCTGGGAACTGGCGCGTCTTATCGCCGACAAGCCGCCGCTGACGATCCGTTATGCGCGGACCGTGCTGACGCGGGAGCTCAAGCGTCTGATGCACGATAATCTCGAGATCGGCCTCGCGCTCGAAGGGTTGGGCACCGCCGAGTATTGGCCCGCCGGTAATCTGAAGAAGTAAACATGGCGGCGAACAAATTTGTCGCGCTGGATGAGCGGCTTTACGCTTACCTCGTCGCTCACGGTCACAATCAGGATCCGCTCCTCGCCGAGCTTGCGGATGAGACCGCGCGCCGCTTCGGTCGGGCCGCCGGGATGCAGATCGCGCCCGAGCAGGGCACGCTGCTGAATCTCCTCGCGCGCGCGAGCGGCGCGCGCACCGCTATCGAGGTCGGTACGTTTACCGGCTACAGCGCGCTGTGCGTGGCGCGCGCGCTGCCGCCCGACGGTCGGCTGCTCTGCTGCGATATCAATCGCGAGTGGACCGCGCTCGCGCAAAGCTATTGGGCGCGAGCCGGGGTGGCCGAGCGGATCACGCTCAAGCTCGCGCCGGCACTCGAGACGATCCGCGCGCTGCCGGCGGGGACCAGCTTCGATTTCGCGTTTATCGATGCGGACAAGGCGAACTATCGCGCATATTACGAGGAAATCCTTCAGCGCAGCCGTCCCGGCGCGCTCGTCCTGATTGACAACGTACTGTGGGGCGGCGAGGTGCTGAACGCGGCCGACCGCAGCGCCGACACCGTAGCGATCCGCGAGCTAAACGATTTCGTCGCTCAGGACAACCGGGTCGAGGCGGTGATGATCGCCGTGGCCGATGGTCTGACGATCTGCCGCAAGAAGTAGCGCCGCCCGGTATCGGCGCGGCGCGGCGTTTCGCGGCACGGCCGCGGCGGCCCGCCACCGTGACCTGCGGCGACCGTTCACGGTAAACTCTCCTACGCAGAGAGGAAGCATCGATGGACGAGCGCTACGACCCGAAGAAGATTGAACCGAAATGGCGCGAGGAATGGGAGCAGTGCGATCTTTATCGCACCCGCGAGGACCCGGGGCGGCCGAAGTTCTACGGACTCGAGATGTTTCCCTATCCGTCGGGCGATGGTCTGAGCGTCGGCCATCTGCATAACTACGTGCCGTGCGACGTTATCGGCCGCTACAAACGCATGGCCGGCTTCAACGTCCTGCATGCGATGGGCTGGGACGCGTTCGGGCTGCCGGCGGAAAACGACGCGATCCTCAAGAAACTCCATCCCAAGCAGACCGTGCCGCGCTATGCGGCCAACTTCAAACGCCAGTTGAAGCTCGTCGGCTGCGCCTATGATTGGAGTCGCGAGATCAATTCCTCCTCGCCGGAATACTACAAATGGACGCAGTGGTTCTTCCTGCTGCTGTACAAGCGCGGGCTCGCCTATCGCGCGCTCGGTTCGCAGTGGTGGTGCGAGAAATGCCGCACGATCCTCGCCAATGAGCAGGTGGTTAACGGATGCTGCTGGCGGCACGAAGATACGCCGGTCAGCAAGAAGGATCTCGAGCAGTGGTTCTTCAAAATCACCGCCTATGCCGATCGCCTGCTGAGTGACCTCGAGCTGGTCGACTGGCCGGAGCCGATCAAATTGATGCAGCGCAACTGGATTGGGCGGTCGGAAGGCGCGGAGATCGCGTTCGCCGTCGCCGGCCATCCGGGCAAAGAGGTGCGCTTCTTCACCACCAGGCCGGATACGGTCTTCGGCGTGTCTTTCATGGTGCTCGCCCCCGAGCATCCGCTGGTCGCGCAGATCACCAGTCCCGAACGCCGCGCGGAAGTCGAGGCCTATGTGGCGCAGGCGCGCCGGCAGAGCGATATCGAGCGCCTGTCCACGGTCAAGGAAAAAACCGGGGTCTTCACTGGCGCTTACGCGCACAATCCGTTTTCCGGCAAGGACGTGCCGATCTGGATTGCCGACTACGTGCTGATGGGTTACGGCACCGGCGCGATCATGGCCGCCCCGGGCGAGGATCAACGCGACTTCGAGTTCGCGCGCAAATACGGCCTCGAGATCCCCATCGTGACGGCGCCGGCGGACGGCTCGACGGCGCCGACGGATCGCGCCTTCACCGAGCACGGGATCGCGGTCAACTCGGGGTTCCTCAACGGGATGCGCACGGCGGCGGCGATTGCGGCGGTCTGCCAATACGTCGAGCAGCACGGGATCGGCAAGGCCACGGTCAGTTACCGGATCCGCGACTGGCTGATTTCACGCCAGCGCTACTGGGGCTGTCCCATCCCGATCGTCTACTGCCCAAAAGACGGGATTGTCGCGGTGCCCGACGATCAGCTACCGGTGACGCTTCCCGACATGACCGACTATCAGCCCTCCGGCACCGGTCGTTCACCGCTGGCCAACGTGCCCGAGTTCGTCAACACGACCTGCCCGACGTGCGGCGGGCCGGCCGAGCGCGAGACCGACACGCTCGATGGCTTCGCCTGCTCGTCATGGTATTTCCTCCGCTTCGCTTCGCCGCACTACGACCGGGGGCCGTTCGAGCCGCAGGCGGGCAACTACTGGCTGCCGGTCGATCTGTACGTCGGCGGCGCCGAGCACGCCGTGATGCATCTGTTGTACGCGCGGATGTGGACGAAGGTCATGTACGACGCCGGCTTGATTAACTTTGTCGAGCCGTTTCCCGTGCTGCGCAATCAGGGCATGATCTGGGCCGCCGACGGCCAGAAGATGTCGAAGAGCAAGGGCAACGTCGTCACGCCCGACGCCATGGTCGAGAAGTACGGCGCCGACGCGCTCCGGCTCTGGGAGCTCTTCATGGGGCCGTTCGAGGAGGCGACGAACTGGAACGAGGAAGGCGTGGTCGGCACCGCGCGCTACCTCGCGCGCGTCTGGAACCTGGTGCGCCGCTTCGTCGAGGCCGGTTGTCCCGAAGGCCGGCCCGCGGTCGAAACGCTCCGGCGGGCGCACAAGACGGTCGCGACGGTGACCGATCATGTGGAGCGGATGCGCTTTAACACGGCGCTCGCCGCACTGATGGATCAGCTCAATTACCTGCAGCGGCTCACGCCCGCCGAGCAGGGGCGGTTCGCGATCGAATCCTACGTGCTGATGCTGGCGGCGATGGCCCCCTTTGTCTGCGAGGAGTTCTGGCGCGAGCTCGGCCACACCGGCTCGATCCATCTCGAGAGCTGGCCCCGCTTCGATACCGAGCTGACGCGCGACGAGACGCTGACCGTCGTCGTGCAGGTCAACGGCAAGGTTCGTGATCGGCTCGAAGTACCGGCCGACGCCGGCGAAGCGGCGGTCCGCGAGATGGCGCTGCGGAGCGCCGCCGTCGCCCGTCATCTCGACGGCAAATCACCCAGGAAGGTGATCTACGTGCCGGGCAAGCTCGTCAGTATCGTCGCGTAGTCCGCCGGCGCCGCCCGATGCGGCGTCGTTAGCTGACGCGGGTGAGGGTCAGGACCGGAATTTCGCGCCTGGTCTTGGCCTGGTAGTCGTTGAAGAACGGCATGATCTTCGCCTGATTCTCGAACAGCCGCCGCCGCTCGCTGCCGGTGACTACCGCCGCCCGCGCCTTGAACTTCTCGGTGCCGACCTCGACGGTCACTTCAGGATGCTTCAGCAGATTGTAGTACCAGGGAGGATTTTTGGGACCGCCGCCGTAGGAGGCGATGATCACGATCCGATCACCGTCGCGCGAGTAGCACAATGGGCGCGTCAGGGTGCGTCCGGTCTTCGCGCCGGTCATGGTGAGCAGCATGATCGGCATCCCTTCCATCGGACCGCCGACCTTGCCGCCATTGGCGCGAAACTCGCGGATGACGTTCTGATTGATCTCGTCCATCCACTGCGGATCGGCGACTGCCCGATCGGCCATCGCCTGCGCTTCCTCTCGTGTCGCCATGGCAACCTCCTTTGGCACAACCCGGCCCGCTGCGGGCCGGGGCAATTCAGAACCGCGCGAGCGCCTTCCTGAGCGCGGCGACGTTATGGACGAGCTGACTCGGCAGATTCAGCGTTCCCGCCACATTCGAGTAGGGGTAGAGACGGCCGTTGATATGCGCATGCAGTGGCAGACCAGGCGCCTGATGGATCTCATAGTCGAGCGGCAAAGGTCCGACGACGTGCAGGATGCGGTAGATGGCGCGCGCAAAGTCGCGCAAATCGTCAGGCGGCAGCTCGGTCAGCATCCCGCGAAACTCGGGCATCACGATATCGTAGCTGCGCGGAAAAGCTCCGATCGGACTGGCATAGGTGACGACGCGCCCGTTGCGCTCGATGAACAGGCCGAGCCGTTCGCATAACTCGATAAGCTCGCGCCACATGTCCGGATGATCGCGTTCGGCGCGCATCTCCGCTTCGATCGCCGGCAGCGGCTGCGGTGAGCCGATGACCTGCTGATGGGGATGCGGCTGCGAGGCACCGGACTCGCGTCCCTGGTTTTTGCGAATGATGACCGAATGGATCGCCGGATTCTCCATCACGCGGCGCATCAGTTTCAAATCGGTGGCGATGAGATGCTGGAAGTGCTCGGCGCTCAGCGCCCCGGTGTACATCAGATCGTTCACCGAGCGCGGATGGGCGACGAAATGGCGCGGGTCTTCGACCACAATATACGATTCGTTGCGGCCGCCGGTGAGATTTTCCGGGATGCGCGGAAACAGGTTGTTGAAGACGCGAATCAGCCACGGCGGATTGGGCAGCGTCGCCGCCCCCGACCATTCGGGGAACTCGTCGAGCGTCACGCGCATCAACTCGGCCGTCGCCATGTTCTCGTTGCCCGGGCAGAAGGGACAGGTGGCGATCGCGTGATGCAGCGCCTTCGGTTCGGGCGGCGGCGGATCGGGATTTAACTCCTCGCGTCCGCCCAGGGTGAAGGCGAAACTCTTGCCGCGCACGTCCACGACGTAGGAAATCACCCCGGTCACCGGGTTTTTGATCCACGCCAAGGCGCCGTCGCGAAGCTCGTATTCGAGCGACATACCGAACACTTTATGCACGGCGGCGCACGCTCTTTCAACGTGAAGCGGCCCGACCCGCGCTCCGGCGCGATCCGCTCGCGGTCGGCGCACAGCGCGAGAAGCTTTACCTCCCGCGTAATTGCGGGCCTTTCCGGATGGCGCCACAGTGCCGCTCGACGGTTTCGGCGACCGTCCGGATACGCAGCAATACTCGCCGGGAGGTAACACCATGTCAGCATTGCAGGACGTGCAAGAAATGGTCGAACGGATTGCGATCGCTTCCGCCAAGGGCGACTTCACGCCTTTCGCCACAGCGCTCGATGACGACCTCGAAGTCTTCGATCACGTGGCGTATCGCTTCGAGCGCAAGGCGGAGTTTCTCGACTACCTGGGCAGCGTCACCAGGGGCGTGGAGCTGATGACCTTCGCGTTCCATCAGCCGTCGTGCCGCGTGTTCAACGAGGGCACCGCTATCGTTAACGCCTACGACCGCGCGGCGACCTATCCCAAGGGCGGCGGCGCCCCGGTCGTCGCCTGCGGACGGACCACCCTGGTGCTGGTGAAGAGGGGCGGCGACTGGAAGATCGTCAGCGCCCATTTTTCCCCGCTGCCGAAGGAATAGACGCGATTAACCGTCGAGGCGGCCGCCGGCCGCTTCGACGCACGAGGAGGTTCAAGGCCATGGCACAAACCCACCCGGAAACGGCGGCGACCGCCGAGCTGATGCGGCGCTTCAACGAGGTTTTTCTCAGGCACGATCCGCGGCCGCTGCGCGATCTGATTGCCGACGACTGCGTGATCGAGAAAATCAGCCTCGACGCTGACGGCGATCGGTGTATCGGGCGCGATGCCTGCGTCGCCCTCTGGACCGCTATTGCGACCACGCCCGGCACGCACTTCGATCTCGAGGAGACCTATGCGATGGGTGATCGCGCGGTTATCCGTTGGCGCTTCTGGAGCGATGACAAGACCTCGGTTCGCGGCGTCAATCTGATGCGCGTGCGGGACGGCCAGATTGTCGAAGCGATGGGTTACACGAAAGGCAACTAAGGCCGGGCGCTGAGCATATCGGGCGAGAATCGGCGGGTCCGGGAGGAGCGGCGATGCTCAGCGCGCCGAGTCGATTACCTCCGAGGTAATCGACTCGGCCAAAGCCCTCCTGCTAGCGTCGTCCGATGGATTCCCATCGCAACGGCTTCGCCGTCGAGCCCAGCGGTATCGGCCCCTTGCTCCGCCGATGGCGTGAGGCGCGCCATCTGAGCCAGCTCGACCTTGCGCTCGAGGCCGAGGTTTCGGCGCGCCATCTGAGTTTTCTCGAAACCGGACGCGCCGAACCGAGCCGCGAGATGATCCTGACACTCGCCAACGTTCTCGATGTTCCCTTGCGCGAGCGCAACTACCTGCTGCTCGCCGCCGGCTATGCGCCGGTCTACGGCGAAACCGGCCTCGACGATCCGCGGATGGCCAGCGTGCGCGCGGCGATCGAGGTGATCCTCAAGTCGAACGAGCCGCGCAGCGCCTACGCGCACGACCGCCACTGGGATATCGTGATGGCGAATGCCGCCTTTATCAGATTCCTCACGATCCTGCTCGGGCGGCCGCCCGCTCTGGAGCCGCTGCGGGTGGCGCCGCTGCCGCGGCTGAACGTGCTGCGCCTGATCTTCGACCCCAACGGCGTGCGCAAAGTGATAGTCAACTGGGAGACGATCGCGAAGTCGTTGCTGAACGAGGCCTTTCGCAAACTCGCCTGGGCCCGTGACGAAGCTCTGCAGGCGCTGATCGACGAGATGCTGGGCTATCCCGGTGTGCCCGAGCGCTGGCGCGAACCGGACCTCGAGGCGCCGCGCGATCTAATTCTGCCCACCGAGCTCAGGCTGAACGAAAAGGTGGTGCGCATGTTCAGCACGATTACCAAGGTCGCGACGCCCAACGACGTGACGCTCGAAGATCTCAGTATCGAGTCCTTTTATCCCGCCGACAGTGAGACCGCGCGGATCCTCGCGGCCCCGCCCTGGAGCTGAGGGGGATAAAGCGAAGTGCCAACAGACCCGGCAAGGGTTAGCGGCGAAACTCACGGACGGTGCGGCATCAGGTAGGCCCTTGGTCGGACATGCAGTTATCGTCGTCAAGCGCTACAAAGCCTAGTCGGTGGCGGCCTCGGCCTATAACCGTTTCCTGACGGATGATTTTGCGGCGTGTCCGGATTGCGATCTGCTCCAGCGTCTGCCCGTGCTCGAACCGCAGGCGGCGGCGGTTTGTCGGCGTTGCGGGCGCGAACTGCGACGTTATCGCCCGGACTCGCTGAACCGCACGCTCGCGCTCGCCGCGGCTGCGGCGACCCTCTACGTGGTAGCGAACGCGGTGCCGATGCTCGGCTTGACGGTGGTCGGGCGCGAGGCGGAAACGACGGTTTTCGGCGGTGCGTGGCATCTGCTGCAGAACGATCAACGACTGGTCGGTCTGCTGGTGTTGTTCACCGCGGTAATCGCGCCAGCGGTTCAGATCGCGCTGACGCTGGCGGTTATCGCCGGGGTTTCACGAGATCATCCGCCGCGATGGGTCGCGCGCCTGATGCGGCTCCATCCGACCGCCCAGACCTGGAGCATGATCGAGGTCATGATGCTCGGGGTGCTGGTCGCGCTGGTCAAGATCGCCGACTATGCAACGGTAATCCCGGGACTGGCTCTGTTCGTGATCGGCGGGCTGGTCCTGCTGCTCGCGGCGATGCAGGCGAGCTTCGATCCCGCCGAGGTATGGCGTCGCGTGACGTGGGTCGGCGCGCGTGATTCGTCGCTGCTCCCGCTCGAGCTTGAGGCGACTGACGCCGACGGCCGCGCGGTGGGCCGGTCGGCGTTGGAACTCGGGCTCGAGCGCTGCGATACATGTGGCCTGGTTTCACAACCGGTCGGCGCAGAGTCGGGCCGCTGTCCGCGCTGCGGCGCGGCGATCGAATTCCGCAAGGCGGAAGCGTTTCAGCGGGCCTGGGCGTTCCTTATCGCCGCGGCGATCTGCTATGTCCCGGCCAACCTCCTGCCGGTTCTGCGCACGACGACCGATGCTGGGACCGATTCGGACACGATTCTACAGGGTGTTGTCCTGCTGTGGTCGCCGCGCGGCTGGCCGCTTTCGCTGATCGTCCTCGTCGCGAGCATCGTGATTCCCAGCGCCAAGATCGCGGCCCTGGCCTACCTGCTGATCACCGCCCAGCGCGGATCGGCCGTAAGCTTTAATCAGCGTGTCAGACTTTATCGCACGGTGGAGTTTATCGGGCGCTGGTCGATGGTGGACGTCTTCGTCGACACCTTCACCGCCGCCCTAATTCAATTGCAGCCGCTGATGTCGGTCGAACCCGGTCCCGGCCTGGTCTTTTTCGCCGCGGTGGTGGTGCTGACGATGCTGGCGGTCGAATCATTTGATCCGCGGTTGATTTGGGATCCGGCCATCGGGCGCGGGTTTGCCACCAAGGAGGCCGGCTATGCCTGAGGGAGATCCGCCCGTCGCTCGCACGGTGCCGAAGAAAAGTCGCTTTTCACTGGTCTGGGTGATTCCGATCGTCGCCGCGCTCATCGGCGTCTGGGTGGCCGTCACGCGCGTGCTGAGCGAAGGACCGCAGATCACGATTATCTTCGACACGGCCGAAGGGATGGAAGCCGGCAAGACCAGGATCCGCTACAACGGCGTGGATATCGGAACGATTGTTTCAATCCGCCTTTCCGCGGATCATCAGCGCGTCGTGGCGACGGCGCAGATGGCGCCGAAGACCGAAAGCTTCCTGGCCCGGGATACGGAGTTCTGGGTGGTACGACCGCGGGTTTCCGGCGCCAACATCACGGGGCTCGGGACACTTATCTCCGGCGCTTACGTCGGCGTCAAAATGGGCGTCGCGTCTGAGCAATCCCGCGAGTTCACCGCGCTGGCCGTGCAACCGGTCGTGACCGGCGAAACCGCCGGAACCTACTATAATCTGAAGGCCGCCGACCTCGGCTCGCTAGACCTCGGCACCCCGGTATTTTTTCGCCGGCTGCAGGTTGGTCAGGTCGCCGCCTACCAACTCGACCGGGGTGGCCAGTTTCTTAATATCAAGATCTTCATCCAGGCGCCGTATGATCAATTCGTCGAGGCGGACAGTCGCTTCTGGCACGCCAGTGGTATCGATATGTCGCTCTCGGCTTCAGGGCTCAAACTGCAAACCCAATCGGTTCTGTCGATCCTGATCGGCGGGATCGCTTTCGAGTCGCCGACCGACGACCAACCGCATCCGCTGGCCGCCGGCAACAGCTCCTTCGTGCTCTATGGCAACCGTGCCGAAGCCTTCCAACCGCCGCCGCAGAATCCGCAGACCTACGAGCTGATTTTCAACGAATCGGTGCGGGGACTGAGCGCCGGTGCGCCGGTCGAATTCCGCGGCATTGAAATCGGCGAAGTGGCCGATGTCCGCGCGCAGGTCGACCTCAAGAATTTCACCTTCTCGACCCCCGTCACGATTCATCTCGATCCGCGCAGGCTGGGGGTCAAAGTGTTCGGGGCGACGACGGGCGACCTCGAGACGGCGCGCCGGCGACTGATCGATTCGCTGGTGAGCCACGGCGTGCGCGCGCAATTGCGCAGCGGCAGCCTGCTGACCGGCTCGCTTTACGTCTCGTTCGATTTCTTCCCCACGGCGCCGCCGGCACGAATCGATTGGTCGCAGAAGCCGGTCCGGCTGCCCACCATCCCGGGTCAGCTCGAAGTGGCCGAGGCGAGCGCGCAGGAGCTCCTGCGAAAGCTCAATCAGATGCCGCTGCAGGCGATCGGCAATAATCTCGCGCGATCGCTGTCGGACCTCGATCTCACGCTGGTCACCGCGCGCGGGACGCTGAACGACGCCGATGCCACCCTCGCGCGCGCGGGGGCGACGATCGCGAGCGCCAACGGCCTGGTGCAGCCGAATTCCGCGCAGATGCAGCAGATCGATATCACCCTGCGCGAGTTTGCCCGCGCCGCCCGCTCGCTGCGCGTCCTGAGCGACTATCTTGAGCAGCATCCCGAGGCGTTGCTGCGCGGCAAATCGGGGAGTCCCAAATGAAGCGACTCGCGAGTCTGGCCTTGCTCGCCGTACTGACGCTCTCGGCGTGCGGCAGTTCGGCTACCCCCAACTATTACACCCTCAACGCGACCGCGGCGCCCGGCTCTCCGCCGCTTCCTGCGGCGATTGTGCTCGTCGCTCCGGTGACGGTTCCCGCGGCCGTCGATCAGCCGCAGATGGTCACCGAGGCGGGCGGCAACCGCGTTCAAATCGAGGAATTCAACCGCTGGGCCGAACCGCTGAACGATAATATCGCCCAGGTCGTGGCGGAGAATCTGAGCGTCCTGCTGGGCACTCCGAGCGTGGCCACGGCGCCCCTGCCGAACCTGACGCCCGGCTATCTCGTGTCGATTCAGGTGCAGCAGTTCGAATCGATGCCCGGACAGGCTGCCGCGCTCGAAGCCTTCTGGACCGTCAGCGATGTCGCCGCGCGGATCACCCGCAGCGGACGCACGAGGGTCAGCGAGCCGGTACAGGATGACAGTTTGGCGGCGCTGGCTGCGGCCCACAGTCGCGCGCTGGCGCAGTTGAGCCAGGAGATCGCGACGGCCCTGCGCGCTGAAGCCGCCAGCACCTAGCGCGATCCGGTCGCAATCGACGCAGCGACCGTCGCTTCGCGGCCGCGATATCGGATCAGTATCCACAGCCGACGCTATCGCGGCCGCAATTTGCAATTCTGAGCGACGGCGAGCCCGCCGGCGCCAGCGGCAATCGCCCGGAAATGCGCAGTCGACGCGGCGCCGCAGCTCAGGGTCGGAAGTTGCCGCCGTTCAGGACTTGGGGCGTGCTCGCCGAGCCGAGGGCGCCAGGCGCAGGCCGCGATCCCAGAGAAATTCCGGCTCGTCCAGACGTTTCGCCACCCAGCGCGACTGCACGAACAGATGATCGCTCAGCCGATTGATATAGACGATAAGTCCGTCACTGATTGGTTCGTCGCGCCTTAGGGCCCAGCAGACCCGTTCCGCGCGGCGACAGACCGTGCGCGCCTGATGGAGAAAGGCGTTAAGCACACCGCCACCCGGCAGGGTGAATGATTTCAGGGGCTCGAGATCCCGCTGCATCCGATCCATTTCCTGCTCGAGCAGTTGGGTTTCGGCCGCGCCCACGTGATGCATCCCCTCGTACTCGTTCTCCGGCGGTGTCGCGAGCTCGCTGCCGACGTCGAACAGTTCGTTCTGGATGCGCCGCAGGGAATGGCTGTACCAGTCGAATTCGGCGCCCATCCGCTCGCGATAATCGGGCAGATAGGTCCGCACGATGCCGATGACGGCGTTGAGTTCGTCAATGGTTCCGTAGGCCTCGAGACGGCCCGAGTCCTTCGGTACGCGCTTGCCGCCGACCAGCGCCGTCAGTCCCTTGTCGCCGGTGCGGGTATAGATCCGGGTCAGTCGAATCGGCATCAGAGTCCCGCCTTGCTCTTCAACGCGGAGTAGGCGGCGTCCGGATCGCGCGCGATCGGCAGTCCGGCGTCGCGCCAGCCTTCGACAATCACCGCGCCTGACGGATCGCGCTGACCGCCGAACCCGCCGCGGACGTTGGTCAGATCGCCCCAGCCCGCCTCTTCGAGGATTTCGCAGGCGCGCTGCGATCGCATCCCGGACATGCATCCGACGACGACCGCTTTATCTTTCGGCAGAAGCCTCTCGGCGACCCGCAGAAAATCCGGATTCGGCTGCGGCGGGGCGCCGGCGCGTAAAAAAACCACCGGGATATTGATTGCCCCCGCCGGATGACCCTGTGCGAACTCCTCTTCGGTTCTGACGTCGAGATAAACCGCCTGAGGATTTTGCGCGAGCGCCTGATGGGCCTCCGGAGGCGTTGCCTGTTTGATTGCCATGATTAACTCCGCCGGGGTTTACTGCGAAGTCTATCTTTGTCATTCGCGTCCTGGGTCGGCAAGCATGGGCAAGCAACAGACTGCGCCGCGCGACCGTTTGACGTCGACCGTTCCGTCCAACGCTGAGGCGCGCGGCTATCGCGCGCGGCTGCCCAGGTTCATTGCCGGAATTGACGTCGGCGAGGATTTTCTCGATTTTGCGATCGTCGACCGCAGGCGGCGCCGGATCGAGTTCGCGCGTCTCGATGTGCGCGCGATCGCGACGGACGGCGAGGTCGACCCGCTTGACGATCTCACGCGGCGGCTAGAGCCGATCTTCGACGGATGCGCGGATGCGGCGCTCGCGCTGGTCGATTCGCCGCGATGGCCGCGCGACCTCGATAGTTCTCAATCCGCGCTGCGCTTCCGCGTCCCCGTCGTTCCTGGCCGCTTGATCGATGAGCGGCTGCGGCGGCTCGCGGCCGACGTGCGGACGGCGGGTCTCACGCGGCTCAGCCTCGCGATGTTTCCGACACCGCCGCTCGCCTACTTTCTCGGGCAGATTTCGGCGGTGCGCTGCAAACCCCATCTGCGCGCGCTGGGCTCCGCGATGTTCGCGACGCGGCGGGCCCGACCGCAGGGCGATCCCGGCGGTGGAACTTTCACTCGGTTCATGATCGTCGGCTTTGCAGTCTATCGTGCGCTCGAACGCATCGGGGTCCGCTGCTACGAAGGCTTTCCCGACCTGCAGTTCCGCCTCTGGCACGGCAACCGGCATCTGCCCTCGAAAGTTAAAGCCGCCGATCGGCGTGCCGCGCTCAATGCGCGTCTCGCGGTCGTCACGACCCTTGCCGCGCGGCTTGGTCTCGACGGCGCCGCGTGCGCCCGCACGCTCGATCAGGCCGACGCGGCGATTCTCGCGCTGAGCGCCGCCGCCCCGCGCCTCGTCAGCAGGGCCATAGTTATAGAACACCAGGCCGAAGGCCGTTTTTGGCTAACTCTGCCCTCTTTCATAAAGATTCGGTTGATTCTTAGAGGGGAAGATAAGAAGCTATGAACCCTAAATTGCGGAAACAGGCGAGGTTATCTTCATGCACTTGAACCGGAACTCGATCTACGCCGTGCTGGCTCTGGGCGGTGGTTTCCTCGGAGGCATTATCGCGACGCAATTGACGCCGGGAGTAGCCGGCGCGGCGCGGGCGATGCATGTGGTGCGCGCCGAGAAATTCGAACTCGTCGATACCGACGGCAATCGCCGCGCGTCGCTCGAAGTGACCGACAACGGTGTCGCTGACCTGATTCTATTTGATGGTGCGGGCCGCGATGACGCCGAGTATCGCGTCACGCGCGACGGTATCGCGACTATCAGCTTCTACGACAAGGCCGGCGACAAGCGCGTGCTGATGGGGGAAGTGCCGGGCGGCCGCAACGGCGTCACCGTTTATGGGCCGAGCGACAAGCTGATGGCCGGGTTGACCGTCAGTCCGACGAACGAAGCCAGCCTGACCCTCTACGACCCGAACAGCGGCCGCGCGCGCGCCGGGTTGGGCGTGGCGACCAACGGTTCGCCGGCGCTCGCGCTGTTCGACCAGGAAGGCCGGGACCGCGCCGAGCTCCACGTCCTCGCCGACGGGCATCCGGGTCTGGCGCTGGCCAACGAGAGCGGCAAGTCCATCGCCGGTTTGCCTGAACGGGAGGCGCCGGCGGCACAGACTCAGCAATGAGTGGCGCGGCGCAGTCTGTCCATCGCGGTCAAACAAGTGGGAGGATTTCGGGATGAACTGGGCTAAAAAGGGCGTCGTCTGCGTAATCGCGCTGGTGCTTCTGGCAGGTGCGGTGGGATGCTCCGGGCAGCCGCTGACCACCCGCGAGAAAGGCACCGGTATCGGCGCCCTGGTCGGCGCCGGAACCGGCGCGATTATCGGTGCGGCCGTCGGTGCCCCGGGTGCCGGCGCTGCGATCGGTGGCGCGATCGGCACCGCCGGCGGCTTCGCGGTCGGCAATTATCTCCAGAACCAGGAGACCCAGCAGGCGCAAACCCAATCGCAGTTGTCGCAGCAGCAGCAGGAGATCGAGAATCAGCGCCGCCAGATTCAGCAGCTCCAGTCGCAGCAGGAAGTCGAATAATCAATTGCGTCAGCTCGGCCGCATCGCCGTGACTCCAGGGATGCGACCGGGCTGAGTTTCGCCCAACCGTCATGCCGATCCGAAGCCTGGTGCTGGGCGTTCACGTCCTGTGCGGGGTCGGATGGGTCGCGCTCTGTGCGGGCGTCCTGCTGGCGTCGGCCGCGCTGAACTCGGAGACGGAAGCGGCGAGCTTCGTCGATCGCGTCGCGCCGCGCCTCAATCGTGTGGGCCTCGCCTGCGCGGCCCTGGTGCCGATCACGGGAATCGGCAACCTGTTCTTCGTCATTCAGGCCCGGCGTGGGACGCCGCCGGCGCAGTTTTTGTGGATCCTGGCGTGTAAGGTCGCGCTGCTTGCCCTGATGGCCGCCGCTCAGGTCAGTGCGGCGACGCTCACCGCGGCGTTTCAGCCGTCGCCCGGCGACGGGCCGCAGCGCGCGGCGGCGCTGCTGCGCCGGTTGACGCGCCGCTATCTGGTGATCGTCGGCGCTGGCGCCCTGGGCGTTATCCTGGGCTTGTGGCTCGCCGGCATCTAATGCGAACCTTGAGCGGGTGAGCGCGCGCGTTCGGCTGACCGAAACTTATGGAGACACCGCCCAGGCTTCAGATCGGCGAATTTACGATAGCCTTTCTTACCGATGGGCTCTGGCGCAACGACGGCGGCTGCATGTTTGGCGTCGTCCCGCGCGAACTATGGCAGCGCGCCCATCCACCCGACGAGCAGAACCGTATCAGGCTGAATCTCACCTGTCCGCTTATCCTGAAGGGCTCCCAAGCCATCCTCGTTGATACCGGTATCGGCAATCGCCTGCGGCCGGTCGAGCGGCGGATCTTCGATCATGGCGACGGTTGGCTGCTCGACGGGCTCGCGAAGATCGGCATGGAGCCGGGCGATATCACGCACGTGCTGCTGTCGCATCTGCATTTTGACCATTGCGGCGGTATCATCCGGATGCGGCAAAGCGGTGTCGCCGAGCCGGCCTTTCCGCGCGCTCGGGTGATGGTGCAGCAGGGCGAGGTCGAGGTCGCGCGCCACTCGTCTAACGAACGGCTGCGCGCGGCTTATCGCCATATCGAGGAGTGCCTCACGCCGCTCGGAGGACTGCTCGAACCGATTCGGGGCGATACGGAACTCGTGCCGGGTGTGACGGCCCGGGTGACCGGCGGGCACACGTACGACCATCAGATTGTTATCGTTGAATCGAGCGGGCAGGCGTTTGCGCATCTGGCCGATATCGTGCCGACGCGATCGCATATGCGCGGGCCGTGGAATCAGGCCTTCGATCTCGACGCGCTGACGACGATGGAGCAGAAGGCGCAGTATCTCGGCCGGGCGGTCGACGGGCGATGGTGGATTTCCTTCGCCCATGATGACACCGCCTATGCTGCGCGCCCGATCAACGAACACGGACGCCTGAGCCTCGGTGAATCGTTGACGGTCGCTCATCCGAGCGGCACTTGAATTGCTTGTATAAGAAAAACGTCTCTCAAAAGGGGGTGTCGCGGCTTAAGAAAGGATCCTGTGAAGGACCAAAAGAACTGTGGACAGCCTGAGGTTTCGCCGATATTCGTTATTGCGTCACTTTGACAGCCGTCCTTATACTCGTAATCGGGTTAAGTGTCATCAAAACATCTTTTACTAAGTTGATTGGGCTTCTTCGGACAGCGTTCCATGGGGGACGCGGCCGTCGCATAACCAAGGGAGTCGGGTAATGGCGGAGGCGCTGACGTTCGAACAGGTAATCAAACGAGATCGCGCGGAACGGGAATCCAAGCAATGGCGCGGGACCTTGTTGGACTATCTCGAGGTAGTTAAGTCCGATCCGACGCTGGCCAAAATGGCGCATGCACGGATCTATGACATGATCATGAGCACGGGGATGCGGAACATCATCGATAGCGATGATCCGCGGACCAAGCGTCTTTATAAAGACGAGCCGATCAAGGTCTATAATTTTTTCGCTGACGAATTTTTCGGCATCGAACGCACGATTGCCCAAATCGTGCGCTATTTCCATTCCGCTTCGCTCAAGGGCGAGGAGAGCCGGCAGGTGCTCTACCTGATGGGCCCGGTCGGATCCGGTAAGAGTTCGCTGGTCGAGCGGATTCAACGCGGCCTCGAACAGGCGCCCCCGGTCTATGCGATCGAGGGTTGCCCGATGCACGAAGAGCCGCTCCATCTGATCCCGCGCCATCTACGGCGCGAGTTCGAAAAGATGCTCGGCGTCAATATCGAGGGCGACTTGTGCCCGGTCTGCCGCTATCGCCTCAAGGAGGAGTTTCAGCTCAAGTACGAAGAGTTTCCGGTCGAGACCCGCAACTTCTCCAAGCGCAATCGCGTGGGTATCGGAGTGGTGCCGCCGGTCGATCCCAACAACCAGGACACTTCGGTGCTGATCGGCTCCGAGGATATCTCGAAGCTCGACCAGTATTCCGAAGGCGATCCGCGCGTGCTCGAACTCAACGGCGCGCTCAACGTCGGGAACCGCGGGATTGTCGAGTTTATCGAAGTCTTCAAGAACGAGACCGAATATCTCCATGCGATGATCACCGCGACCCAGGAGAAGGTCATTCCGGCTCCCGGCCGCCACGGCATGGTTTACGTCGACACCTGCATCATCGCGCACTCGAACGAGGCGGAGTGGCAGAAGTTCAAGGCGGATCACACCAACGAAGCGATTCTCGATCGTATCGTGGTGGTCAAGGTGCCGTACAATCTGCGGCTCTCGGAAGAGGTCAAGATCTATCAGAAGATCATCAAGAATTCGGATTTCCGCGCGCACGTGGCGCCGCATACGCTCGAGCTTGCCTCGATGTTCGCGATTCTCTCGCGCCTCGAGCCGACGTCGAAATGCGACCTCATGACCAAGCTGCGCCTTTACAACGGCGAGGAAGTGGTCGAGAAAGGGCGCACCAAGAAGATCGACGTGCAGGAACTCAAGGACGACACCAAGCGCGAAGGGATGAGCGGCATTTCCACGCGCTTCATCATGAAGGCGCTCGACAACGCGCTGTCCGACAATGTCACCGGCAACTGCATCAATCCGATCAATGTTCGCGAGGCGTTGATCTCGATGACCAAGGAGGCCGATCTGCCGGACGACACGCGCAAGCAGTATCTCGAATTCCTCCAGGACACGCTGCACAAGGAATACCTCGATCTGCTGGAGAAAGAGATCACGCGCGCGTTCGTCTTCTCCTACCAGGAACAGGCCGAGGCGCTCTTCCAGAACTACCTCGACCACGCCGAGGCCTACGTCAACAAGACCAAGGTTCGCGATCGCAATACCAAGGAGGAGCTCTCGCCCGACGAAGGCTTCCTCAAGTCGATCGAAGAGCAGATCGCGATTATCGGCTCGGCCGCCGAAGGCTTCCGCCAGGAGGTGATCGCCTACCTGTGGGCGTCGTCACGGCGCGGCGAGAAGGTGAGCTATCGCAGCTACGAACCGCTCAAGGAAGCGATCGAGAAAAAGCTGATGACCTCGGTGCGCGATATCTCGCGGATCATCACCAAGGCGCGGACCCGCGACGAGGAACAGAGCGAGAAGTACAATGCTATGGTCAGGAACCTGCTCGAGAACGGCTACTGCGAATCCTGCGTTGACGTCGTCCTGAAGTACGCCGCCAACAACCTGTGGAAGGATTGAGCCGTCGCGATCGTGCGGTACCGTAAATCGCGATAGAAATAGCCATCGGGATTGCTCCTCGCTGCGCGCGAAATGACACGGATTAGCTTCGAACCGCATCTGTCATTCCGCGCCAGGCGGAGAATCCCATGTCTGTGCGGCCCATGAGGAGGCGGCGCCGCGCGCGCCGCGACGTGTAAATCATGGCCAGTCCGTCACCAACCTTCGAGGTCGGCGTTAGCGGTGAACCGGGACAGTTGTGAGAAACTCGCCGCAACCCTCGGGATGACCAAAGCTGATGAGCTCCGGCATCTGTCATCACCGCGAGCGCAGGCCGCGCCGCCGCAACGGGGAATCGCGGATTGACGGCGCATCGGACCGCGCGAAGCGCTATAATCTGAGCTGACATCACGAGCATGAGCCATGAGCGATACCATCTTTCGCGAATATCGTCCCTCTGATGCCGAGCGTTCGGATCGCTCCGCCGGCGACCGCCTGCGCCATCGCGAGAAGGTCCGCGAGTCGATCCGCGAGAATATCGCCGACATCATCGCCGAAGAATCGATTATCGGGAAAAACCGCGACAAGCTCATCAAAGTGCCCCTGCGTGGGGTCAAGGAATACCGCTTCATCTATGGCGAGAATGCGCCCGGCGTCGGCACCGGCGACGGCAATACGCAGCCCGGACAGGTGGTGGGCAAGGCCGGCAAGGAGGGGCAGGGCAAGGGTGACGGCAAGGCGGGCGATCAGCCCGGCGTCGATTATTACGAGACCGACGTTTCGCTCGAAGAACTAATCGAAATCATGTTCGAGGATCTCGAGCTGCCGAACCTCGAGCGCCGCACGCTGCGCGAGATTCCGTCCGATCTGTCGAGCAAGCGCAAGGGCTATCGCCACGTCGGTATCCGCGTCCGGCTCGACAAGCGGCGCACCGCGCGCCAGCGCGTCACGCGCATGATGGCGACGCTACGCAGCCGGCACCATCAGGCGGCGCTGCCCGCCGCCGACGCGTCCGCCGAACCGCCGGCCGAGACCGCGTACAATCCGGAAACTGTGCCGACACCCCCTCCGGTCGCGGTCAAAAAGCGGTTTCCGTTTCACCAGGACGATCTCCGCTTCAAACATCTCGAGACCGACACGCGCGAAGACTCCAACGCCGTAGTCATCTGCATCATGGATACGTCGGGCTCGATGGACACGATGAAGAAGTATCTCGCGCGCAGCTTCTTCTTCATGCTCTATCAGTTTATCGCCACCCGTTATCGCAACGTCGAGATTGTCTTCATCGGCCATCATACGGAAGCGACCGAGGTCACCGAGGAGGAGTTCTTTCACAAGGGTGAAGCGGGCGGCACGTTCATTTCCTCGGGTTATCAGAAGGCGCTGGACATAATTGCCGAGCGGTATCATCCGTCGCTGTGGAATATCTATGCCTTCCACTGCTCCGACGGCGATAATTTTGATTCCGACAATCCCGCGGCGCTGCGGACGGCCAAGGAATTGTGCGAGGTCTGCAATCTGTTCGGTTACGGCGAAATCAAGCCGCTCGGCTCGCGCTATTATGAATCCTCGATGCTGAATGTGTTCCGCCGGCTCGACGCGCCCAATTTCCAGGCGGTGCTGATCGAACGCAAGGAGGACATCTGGCCGTCGTTCAAGGCGTTCCTCTCCAAGGATCGTATCAAGGAGGCCTCGTGACGGCGCGTCGCCGTGCGCGCAGTCAGGTCGTTTTCGCGTGGCGCCCGGCGCGCCCATAGCCGTGAAGCACTGAGCCATGGCCAATTACGAAATCGCTGAATTGATCGACTGGGATGCGCGGATTCGCGAGAAGGCCGCCGAGTTCGGCCTCAGTTGGTATCCGCAGGAATTCGAGATTTGCGACCACAACGGGATGCTCGGGTACATGGCGTATTCCGGGATGCCGTCGCATTATCCGCATTGGTCGTACGGCAAGTCCTATGAAAAACTGAAGACGCTGTACGATTACGGGGTCAGCGGTCTGCCGTACGAGATGGTGATCAACTCGAATCCGGCGATCGCCTACCTCATGCGCGACAATTCGCTGCTCCTGCAGATTCTCACGATCGCGCATGTTTATGGTCACAATGATTTTTTCAAGAACAATTTTACCTTTACTTCGGCGACTCGGGCCGAACTGACGATCGAGACCTTCAAGGCTCACGCTTTGCGGGTGCGGCGCTATACCGAGGATCCTTCGATTGGCATCGAAAAGGTGGAGCGTATCCTCGATGCGGCGCATGCGCTCGCCTTTACCTGTCGGCGCAATCTGTCGATCCGCAAGCTCAGCCGCGAAGAGCAGGTCGAACGCGCGATCGAGCAGGCGCAACCGCGGCCCGATCCCTTTCAGCGCATCCATCCGCGCGCCGAGTTCAAGGAGCCCGAAACGCGTCGCGTGCCGCTCGAACCCGACGAAGATCTGCTGCTCTTCATCCGCGATCACAATCCCTTTCTGGCCGAATGGGAACGCGACCTGCTGACCATCGTGGACGAGGAAACCAAGTATTTCCTGCCCATGATGGAAACCAAGATCATGAACGAGGGCTGGGCCAGCTACTGGCACAAGAAAATCGTCGAGTCGCTCAAGCTCGACCAGGGCCTGCATCTCGAATTTCTCGTGCGGCACAACCAGGTGCTGCGGCCGATCCCGGGTCAGATAAACCCGTATCACCTCGGCTTCAAGGTCTGGGAGGACATCTACCGGCGTCACGAGAATCCGACGCCTGAGGAAATCAGGAAGTACGGCGCGCCGACCAAAAGCGGCACCGAGAAGCTGTTCGAGGTGCGCGAGGTAGAACGCGATACCTCATTTCTCCGCCGCTATCTGACCGAGGAGCTGATGCGCGAACTCGATATGTTCGAGTACGAGGCGCGCGGCGACGAATTGGTGGTCGACAAGGTCTCGGACGAGGAGGGCTGGCGCAAGGTCAAGGAGACCCTGCTGAAAAACGTCGGCACCGGATGGATTCCGGTGATCAAGGTTGAAGACGCCGATTACGGCCACACCCGCACGCTTTACCTGAAGCATTATCACGACGGGCGCGACCTGCAGCTCGAACATGCCGAGAAGACTCTGGCGTTCGTGCAGCGGCTCTGGGGACATGAATGCGTGCTCGAGACCGTGTTGCAGGGCAAGCGCTCGCTGCTCTGCTACAACGAACGCGGCTTCTCGATGCGCGCGCTGAAGTAGGGCGCGGATGTCCTTCGGGCCGCAGTTCGAGCGGGCCCTCGCGCTGCTTCGCGAGGCTATTGCGGCCGCGCAGGCCACTCCCGAGCCACCACTGACCGCGTCGCAGATGCTCGCCGAGCTGGACGAGCTCGCCGGGCTCCGCGGCCGCCCCGCCTTTTATCCATATCTCGGTTCCGGCATCGGCCGCGGCGCGCGGGCGATGCTGGCTGACGGTCGTTGGGTGCTCGATTTCGCCCTGGGCATCGGCGTCCATCTTTTTGGTCACGGCAATCTGGATTTAATCGAAACCGCGGTCCGCGCGGCCGCTTCCGACCTCGTGATGCAGGGCAATCTGCTCTTCAATCGCGAGTATGTCCGCCTGATGCGCACCCTGCTCGCCCATGCGCCGCGCGGGATGGATCACTGCTGGCTCTCGCTTTCCGGCGCCGACGCGAACGAGAACGCGCTCAAGCTGGCGCGGCAGAAGCGCGACGGCCGTCCGGGCGTTATCGCGTTTCGCGGATGCTTTCACGGCCGCACCAGCGCGATGGCGGAAATTACCGACCGGCCGGATTATCGAGTCGGCCAGCCGCAGACCTTTCCCGTCCGCTATCTGCCGTTTTTCAATCGCGCTGATCCGCATTCGACGGCCCAAACCCTGGCCGCGCTCCGCGACTTGCTCGCGCGCGAGGGCGACCAGCTTGCTGCCTTCATCGTCGAGCTGGTGCAGGGCGAAGCGGGCTTCGTGACGGCCCCGCGTGACTTCTTCGTTCCGTTATTCGAGGAATGCCGGCGCGCCGGGATTGTCATCTGGGTCGATGAGGTGCAGACCTTTGCGCGGACGGGCGAGCTGTTTGCGACCGACCTGCTCGAGCTGGCCGACTACGCCGACGTGATCACTATCGGCAAGGTTTTTCAGGGCAGCGCGATGCTTTTTCGGAAAAGCCTTGCACCGGATCCGGCGCTTATCTCCGGCACCTATTCCGGCGCGACGGTGCCGATGGCCGTGGCTGTCCGGATCATCGAAAAGCTCACGACCGAAGGCATCCTGGGACCCGCCGGACGCGTCAAACGCTTCGAGTCGCTGACCCGCGAGCATCTCGAGCGGCTGAGCCGGCAGCGGCCGGGTCTGATCTCGCATATCGACGGCGTCGGCGCGATGATCGCGTTTCGCCTCGGAGACGGCCGCCTCACCGCGACGCGCGAGTTTATCCAGCGCTGTTTCGCGGCCGGGTTGGTGCTCTATTACGGCGGTCACGATCCCGCCTGTATCCGTCTGTTCCTGCCCGCCGCCGTGCTCAGCGAAGACGAACTGGCCGAGGCCTTCGCCATTATCGAGCGCTGCCTTTAGGGCCGATCATCCAGTCGGCTTCTGGAATGCCTGATGGCCCCAGAGCCAGTCGTCGTGAAACACCTCTTGGCAACCTAATTCGGCAAAGCGATCGAAGACCGGCTGAAAATCGTGCACGATATGCTGAGGGCGGTCGGCATCGTCTTCTCCCGAGAAGCGCCCGAAGATGTAGCCGCCGGGCGTGAGGCTGGCGTAAAGCTGATCGACCACCGCCACCGGATCGACCAGATGCTCGAAGACGTCCATCGCCGTGATGAAGTCAAAGGCGGATGGCGGCAACGTGGAAGCCTTGAGATCGACAAACCGCGCCGTGAGGGCACGGCGTTCAAAGCGCCATCGACAGAAGCCGAGCAGGACGCTGCTGATATCCGCGAGGGTCGTATCGAAGCCGTGGCGAGCGAAGAGCAGGGCGCCCGAGCCGACGCCCGAACCGAAGTCGAGGTAGGAACGGCAGCGCGCCGCTTCGGCAAATTCCAGCGCGACGACATAGGCGAGCGGCGAGTTGTCGTCGATTAAGGTGTGCCACCACATCAGCTCCTCGATACAGGCGTCCGCTGAATCGTAGTAGGTCTCGACCGCGGCGGCGTTGCCACGTCCGACGGTGCGCTCCCAGTCGTGCTTGAGGGTCTGCAGGGCCTGTTCGCATCGACGGCGGACCTCGGCGAGGTCGTCGATTTTCCGCCAGCGCCCGATTTCGGCCAGCGTGCTGTGAAGGAGATCGGGCTCGTTCGGCAACCGGAGCGCCTCGCGCCAGGTTGCCGCGCAGAGCTCGAGTTCATGTTGTTGCCGCGACGCGCAGTCGGCCTGCGAGAGGCCGGCCGCGGCGGCCGTCTGCCATAGGTCGCGCAGGCGGGTGGGCAGTAATTTCGGCAGACTCGCCAAGCGTCGTCCTCATGCGGCGGTGGACTGCTGGAGGCCCTCGTTTTCGAGGTGGTAACGCTGCATCTTCCGATAGAGCGTCGAGAGATGGATCCCCAGAACCTGCGCCGCGCGGACCTTATCGCCCTTGACGTCGTTCAGTACGCGCCGCATGTGCTCGCGTTCGAGCTCTTCGAGAGTGGCGGCGCTGTGAAAGCCGCGATCTTCGATGCCGCCGCTGTGGTGCATCCGTTCCGGCAGGTCATGGCTCTGAATCACGTTGGTTTCGGCGAGGATGGTCGCGCGTTCGATCGTATTTTCGAGCTCGCGCACGTTTCCCGGCCACGAATAGGCCAGGATGAGACGCATCGCATCCTTGGAAAAACGCATGGGTGCGCGGCCGAGCTGTTTTTCGTACTTGCGCAGGAAATGGTTGGCCAGCAGCGGGATATCATCCTGGCGCTCGCGCAGGGCGGGCAGCGTGATGCCGATGACGTTGATGCGGTAGAGCAGCTCCTCGCGGAAGTGGCCCTCGCGCACCTCCTTCTCCAAATCCTTGTTGGTCGCGCAGATCACGCGGACGTCGAAACTGACGGGTTCGTTGGCGCCGAGCGGATAGCATTCGCGCTCCTGCAAGGCGCGCAACAGTTTGACCTGCAGGGCGAGCGGCATATCGCCGATTTCATCGAAGAAGATCGTGCCTTTGTCGGCGGCCTTCAGCAGGCCGATCTTGTCCTGCATCGCGCCGGTAAAGGCGCCGCGCCGATAGCCGAACAATTCGCTTTCGAGCAGATTTTCCGGCAGCGCGCCGCAGTTGATCGGCAGAAAACGCTTGTTGGCCCGTTCCGAACTGAAGTGGATCGCGCGGGCGACGAGTTCCTTGCCGGTGCCGCTTTCGCCGGTGATGAGGACACTCGAATCGGTGCGCGCCACCTTCTCCATGACGCGGAAGACCCGGTTGATCGGCTCGCAACTGCCGATGATGCTCTCGAAGCGGTACTTTTCGCGGAGCTCGCGGCGGAGGAAACGATTCTCGCGGAAGAGCGCTTTCTGGGCGAGGGCGTTGCGCACCACCGCCTTCAGATGATCGTTGGCGAACGGCTTGGTGATGTAGTCATAGGCACCCTTGCGCAGCGCCTCGACCGCCGATTCCACGCTGGCATAGGCGGTGACGATGATGCCCATCATTTCCGGATCGACGTCGCGCATCTTGCCGAGCAGATCCAGGCCGTTCTGGCTCGAGGTCAGATTGAGATCGAGGATGGCGAGGTCGATCTTCTCGCGTTCAAAGATGGCCATCGCGGCTTCCGGATCGCCCGCCTCGAGCACCTCATAGGTGTCGCTGCGCAGCAGTTGGACGATAATCGACCGCATCAACTGCTCGTCCTCGACCACCAGGATGCGGTATGGGCCGGCTTCGACTTCGCGCGGCCATTCAGGATTGTTACCGTTGGTGCTCATTGCAGACTTGCCGCGGCGCCCGGCGCCCGGCCGACGCTCTCCTCGCCCGGGACGGGCAGGCAGATCGTCACGGTGGTGCCCTTACCGAGCTGACTTTCGACTTTGATCGTGCCCTGATTGCTCAGCACGATGCTTTGACAAATCGATAGGCCGAGGCCCATGCCCGAACCTACCGCCTTGGTGGTAAAGAAAGGATCGAAGACGCGCTGCAGGTTTTCCGGAGCGATACCGCAGCCATTGTCGCTGACGCGCATCAGCACGCGCGGTTCCCCGAGCGGTGAGCGCTGGTTGGCCGTCACCACCTCGATCCGGCCGGAGCCGTTGACGGTCGCGTCCGCCGCATTGATCAAAAGATTGAGCAGGACCTGCTGGATACCATTGTGGTCGGCGAGCGCCGGCGCGAGATCGTGGGCGAGCGCGGCGTCGATGCGGATGCCGTCGAAGCGGCGGTTGTAAGCGACGAGCCGCAGCGTTTCGTTGATTACCGCGTTGAGATCGAGTGGACGCCGTTCGGCCGGCGCCGGTCGCGCAAAATTGACGAGGTCCTTGAGCGTTGTCGAGATGCGTGTGATCTGCGAGACGATGGTCCGCAGTGCGCTCAGCCGGTCAGGGTCGGTCTCCTGCGGCATCAGGGATTGCACCAGCGAGGAGATCGAGGCGAGCGGATTGTTGACCTCATGGGCGACGCCGCTGGCAAAAGTTCCGGCCGCCGCCAGCCGCTCCGCCTTGACCAGCGAATCGAGCATTTCGTGACGTTCGGTCACATCGCGCAGAATCATCTGGATAAAGCGCCGGCTGCCGGCGGGAATCAGCGCCGAATGCACGTCGAAAAACCGTCCGCCAATTTCGATATCGAGCACGCGGTCGGAGCCATGCGCCTTGACCGCTTCGATATGCTTGAGGACGCCCGGCCGCTTCTCCGGCGGTTCAAACTCGGTGAGCGGCTTGCCGATAAGGCACGCTTCGCGGTTCTCCGGGCGGATGCCATGGAGCTCGCAGGCCGCAGTGTTGGCCGCCATCACGACCAGGGTATCGGGATCCAGCTCGTACATGGGATCGGGCGCGTGGTCGATCGAATTGCGATATTTCTCCTCCGACGCCTTCAGCGCCTGCTCGCGCGACTCGATATAGAACTGCGCGACCATCAAACGTCGTTCATCGATGGCCGCGACCACCGTATCGCGCACCCGCTGGGCCCAACGGCTGCGGACCCGCGCATGCACGTGGTCGAGGATTACCTGCTTGAGCGCGATATGGAAAATGTTGAATTCGGAGGGTTCCGCTTCCGCCAGCATCCCCTGCTGACAATGGCGACGCAGGTAAACATAGGTACGCAGATCCGAGGGATCGCGCAGATGGGCAACGAAGCGCACCAGCGCGTTGGCCATCAACTCGCGATCAGGGCTGAGATCGCCAAAGGCCCGCTCAATCGATTGACACCACTCCTCGACGATTTGGTCGAAGTCGAGGTCGATAACGTCGGCGGCCGCCGCGCGCGCCGCCATCCCGGCCTCATCCCGACCATAGGAGGCGCCGAAAAGCTGGGCGACCATGTGCTCGATCACGCCAAGCTGCCGGCGAATCACTTCTAGTTCGACCGGCTCGGCCTCGATGACATCGTCGGTCGCAGAATGTTGAGGAATCGCGCCGCGGCAGTCAGTCAGCATACGATGGCCGGCGCGTCGGCCGGTGCGGGGAGTGCAGAGGCGAGGAGTTGTGAGCATGGGCATCGAGGACCCCTTTGGCCGGTTTAGCAGAAAGCTCAGCCGGTCTCATCAGGTTTTGCATAATGCAATATAAATCTCAAGGGTCTCTCACGCAAGATGCAAAAACCTGCGGGTCAAGCAACTCATGTTTCGGGGAGTAACCGTAGTCGCATTTCCTCAAATCGTCAAAAGCTGCATCCCAATTCGTTGCGGCCGTGTTATCGAAAATCGCTTGGTCTGGGCATGAAGCGCGGAAACCCTTGAGAACCGGCGATGGCACACCTTTGGCGTTTGGCGATCGACCGTTATGCTCGAGACTCAGGCTCCGATTCAGGCCGCCGCCAAGTTCTTCTCGCGCGCGGGGACCAAGTTCTTCTTCAAGGCGATGCGCCTGGAATTACCGCAGGGCGCGGCTGACTTTGCCAGTAAGATCGAGTTGCGCCAGCGCCTCAGCGCCCTCAGCGAGGGGCACACCACCGGCCTGGTGCTGAATTCGGAGCAGGCCTTTAGTGGTGGCGACCGTTCGCCGGTGCTCGGACTGGCTGCTTCGGCCTCCCTCAAGTTGCTGATCGAATTCGCGGTCGCGTACGAGGAACTGGTGGAGCGTTCGCAGTTTCGCGCGCTGCGCTCGCGCGTGGCGGCGCAGGTTAATCAATTGCGGCTGAGCCCGGCCGTGATGGGCTACCTGCTGGATTGCGCAGTCACTGGCGATCGCCTGCGCGCCGACGGGGTCGAGCGCGTCCGCCGGCGTCTTGCGCGATTGTTGGGAATCATCCGGCGGGCCGATCCGGATCGGCTGGTGGCAATTAGCCATCGTCCGTCCACTATCGCGCTGTCTTTGCTGGAAGAGGATTTCATCTACGTGCGGCTGCCGGAGCTGGCACCGTCGGAATTAAGCGCGTACGCGGTAAAACTTCATAACCTCGCTGAAGCTCGTCCCTTAGTGCTCGAATTCAGCGCGGGGCTCCCCGGGCAAGATGAGTTGGTGGCCTGCGCCTTCGGCCTTGGGGCCGCAGGAGTAGTGGCGCCGGTGATGCGGCCAGTGGCATCGTCTGGATGGCTGGGACTGCGGACACTGAGCGCCGGGGAGCTCCTTCCGTTCGTCACGCTTAACGGCGCCTGTCCGCCGCAACCCGCCGCCCCGCCGATGGTCTCGGTGGTGATCTGCGCCTACAACGCCGAGCGCACGATGCGCCCCTGTCTCGAGTCGCTGCGGAAACTCGACTATCCCAATTTCGAAGTGGTGATCGTCGATGATGGTTCGCGCGATACGACCGCGGCGATCGCCATGGATTTTCCCGAGTTTCGCCTGATTCGGCAAACCAATAAGGGCTTGAGCGTCGCCCGCAACGTCGGCATGCGCGCCGCTCGCGGCGAGCTCATCGCCTATACCGATTCCGACTGCGTGGTGGATCCGCACTGGCTGACCCTGATGGTGCGGGCGATGCGCGAGCAGGGCTTTGACGGTTGCGGCGGACCGAACTATGCGCCGCACGAGGAAGGGTGGATCGAAGCGTGCTGCGCGGCCTCCCCCGGCGCCCCATGCCACGTCCTGACCGGCGACGATCGCGCCGAGCATCTCGCCGGATGCAATATGGTTTATCGCAAGGCGGCGCTGGAAGCGATCGGTGGTTTCGATCCGCAGTTCACCGCGGCGGGCGACGACGTCGATATCTGTTGGCGGCTGCTCGATGCGGGCTTTGCGCTCGGCTTTTGTCCCGCCGCCTTCGTCTGGCATTTTCGGCGCAACACGATCCGCGCCTACTACGGTCAGCAGCGCGGCTACGGCAAAGCGGAGGCGATGCTCTTCCTGAAATATCCCGAGCGCTTCAACGCGCTGGGTCAGATAAGCTGGCGCGGAACAATCCCTGGTTTGGCGCGGACGATCCCCGGGGGCGACCGGCGGCGTATCGGATGGGTGAGGAAGCCGCACGCTCTGCCAACGATCGCGGAGAAGCCGCTCAGCATCCTGCAGGTTCTGCCACTGACCGCGGAATGGGATGCGGCGGTGATCGGTCTCGCGGCGCTATGCTGGACCGCGGGAATCATGCTCTGGCCGTGTCTGCTTTTGCTCACGCTCGGTCCCCTGTGGGCGATCTATTACGCGGCGCGGGCGCCGCTCGAGCGTGGCCATCGCGGGATCGTCGCGCGGACACTCATCGCTTACCTGGCTTTGACCGGCCCCATCGTCCGAACGCTCGCCCGCTATCGATATCGGAAGAGCGCGGCCGCCGCGGCCGGACCGGACGCTCCGCCGCGCCAGCGCGCGACCCTCGACCTTGCCGATCGCGCGCTGCGCCTGACCTACTGGAACGAGGTCTGGACGACGCGCGACCAACTGCTGGAGCGTATCGCGCAGCGGTTTGCCCAGTCGGGACGGCCGGCGTTGCCGGGGTCGGGCTGGACTGACGCCGACCTGGTACTCGAACCCGGCGCGCTTACCCAGACGCGGATCAAGACGGCGGACGAGGAGCACAGCGGAAATCGCATCAAGACTCACGTGGCGGTGCGCGCCCGACTCTTGTGGACCAGCAGAATCGGACTGCTGGGAAGCCTCATTGCGGCGGTCGCGGCGCTGGTCCTGGGAGCTCCCGAAATAGCGATTGCCTGTGCCATGGGTGCGGTGGCGCTCGCGGTCTGCGCGCTCACGGAGCTGGGCGGCTCGATGGGTCGTGCCTATCGGATCGTGGAGCAGGCCGCCGCCGAACTGAGTCTGCTGCCGCTCGGCAAGGTGTCGGCGCCCGCGCGACAACCCGCCCTGCGCGCGGACCAGGCCGAGGGCGTCTCGCCGGGCCGCTAGTCGCGGCACTACAGGCGTCGCCGCCAGGTCATCAGCGCGGCCAGCAGGCGCCTGACACCCGGCGTCAGCCGCGAACGATTATATGAATCGCCGAGCTTGCGAAGCGCCTCGCCATAGGTCGGATACGGATGAATCGCGTCCGCGAGGATCTTCAAGCCGAGGCGATGCTGGATCGCGAGCGTCAGCTCACCAATCATCTCGCCGGCGTGCGGCGCGACGATCGTCGCGCCCAGCATCAGGTCGTTGCGCGCGCCGACGTGAACCTTGACGAAACCGTCCGCATCACCGTCGATTACCGCCCGATCAACTCCGTTCAGCTCCTGCACGAGAGTGCGGAAACCGATGCCGCGCCGGGTTGCTTCATCGGCGGTGAGTCCGACCTGGGCGATTTCCGGATCGGTGTAGATGCACCATGGGATGGTTAATGCGCTGAGCCGAGCGCGACCAAAGAACAGCGCATTGCGCAAGACGATTCGCGCCATCGCATCGGCTGCGTGTGTGAACTTCAACGACGAGCAGACGTCGCCCGCCGCGAAGATTCGCCGATTGCTCGTGCGCAGGTAGTCATCGACCGTGATGCCGTCGGAAGTGAAGGCGACCCCGGCGGCTTCGAGTCCGAGGTCGGCGAGATTGGGAGCGCGGCCGACGCCGGCCAGGATTTCATCGACAATGAGCTCTTCGCCAGCGCCATTGAGCTTAAAGCGCAGGAGCTTGCCGTCGCCACGCGCTTCGACCGACGCGATCGCGGCTGCGGTGACGATCTCGACGCCCTCGCGCTGCAAGGCGGTTGTGAGGCGGGCGGCGGCGTCGGCGTCTTCGCGCGGCAGGATTCGCGGCATCGCTTCCAGCAGCGTGACCTCCGAGCCCAGACGACGGACCGCCTGCGCCAGTTCGCATCCGAGCGGACCGCCGCCGATTACCGCCAGCCGCCGCGGCAGCCGGTCGAGCGAGAATATCGTCTCATTGGTGAGATAACCGGCTTGAGCCAGACCCGGAATCGGGGGCGCCGCGGCGCGGGCGCCGGTCGCGATGAGCGCGCGGCGGAAGCGCAGCCGCTGACCATTGACGTCGACGCTATCGGGACCGCTGAAGCGAGCGTGGCCATGGAAGAGGTCAACGCCGAGACTCGCGAAGCGCGCGACGGAATCATGGATGCTCAGATCGGCGCGAATTCGGCGCATCCGGGCCATCGCCCGGGCGAAGTCAGCCGGGGCGTCAGCTTCAGCCGCGATGCCCAGGCGCGCGGCGCGATGCGCGTCATGAACCGCGCGTGCGGCGCTTAAAAGGGATTTAGAAGGTACGCATCCGTAGTTCAGACAGTCCCCGCCCATCAGGTGACGCTCAAGCAGTGCGACCCGGGCACCGAGCGCGGCGGCTCCGGCCGCGGCGACGAGACCGGCGGTCCCGGCACCCACCACCACCAGGTTGTAGCATTCAGCCGGAACCGGCGCGGCGCCGCGCGCGGGATCGACATTGTCCGGGTATCCTTGACGGTTCTGCTCTGATGCAGTCGAAGCGACCATGCCGGGGGCTCATCTCCTGGCGGACTGGCGATCGGGTTCCGGCGCAGCGTATCATGAGGCGGACGTGCGACGACCATCGCTCGGCCGATTATGACTGGTCATGAGCATCACCATCATCAGGGTAAAAAGCTGCGGCTGCGCGCCGCGGTGATCACGGCCAGCGATACGCGCACCGAGCTTAGCGACGACAGCGGCCGTCTCATTCGCGAACTGCTCGAACAGGCCGGGCATCTGATCACCTACCACGCGATTGTGCCCGACGAGCCCGAACGCATCCGACCGGTAGTGATTGAACAGCTCTCGCAGGCCGAGTTGATTATCGTCAGCGGGGGCACCGGAATCGCGGCGCGCGACGCCACGGTCGAAGCGCTTCGTCCCCTGTTACATAAGGAGCTCGAAGGCTTCGGTGAGCTGTTTCGGATGTTATCCTACAATGAGATTGGGGCGGCGGCGTTCCTGAGTCGGGCTTTGGCAGGAATCGCTCATGGCCGTATCGTGGTGGCCCTGCCTGGCTCCCCCGATGCCTGCCGGTTGGCGATGGAGAAGCTCTTGATTCCGGAACTCGGCCATATGGCGCATCTGCTCAAACTCGGACATGAATCGGATCACCATTAAACTCTTTGCGACGCTGCGCGAGCGTGCCGGCGTCGCCGCGATCGAGCGTGAATATCCCAGCGGCACGAGCTTAAGCGAAATCTGGGGCCGGCTTCTGGCCGAGTACCCGGGTCTGGGAGGTCATCGCGACGGTATTGCATACGCCGTCAATCACGAATACGTGACCGCCGACTACTGTCCGCGGGACCACGACGAGGTTGCCTTTATTCCGCCGGTCAGCGGCGGCCTCGACGACCCGCCCTGGATCGGTTCAATCGCAATCGGGCGTGAAGCGATCGATCCGGTGGCCCTCGAGCGCGAAGTTGCCGATCCCTCGGCGGGTGCCATCGTGAGCTTCGCCGGCACCACCCGGGCGACCAACAGCGGGCGGCGCGTGACGCGACTCGAGTACGAGGCTTACGAGCCGATGGCGCTGCTCGAGATGCGCAAGCTGGCGCATGAGGCGGGCAGGCGCTGGCCGATCATCAGGATCGCCATCCGTCATCGCGTCGGGGTGGTCGCGATCGGTGAGATCTCGGTCGCGATCGCCGTGGCGGCGGCTCATCGCGGGGAGGCGTTCGAAGCCTGCCGTTTCGCGATCGACCGGCTGAAGGAAATCGTGCCGATCTGGAAGAAGGAGCACTTCGAGGGCGGCGAGGTCTGGATTGGCTGTCAGACTTCGCATCCACCGGAACTGCATCGGCATTAGAAAATGCCGGTTTTATCGACGCGGTTGCGGTCCGTCGCGCTCGCGGCGCCGGCGTGCGGCTTGCCGGCGGCGCGTTGACCGGTCAGCCCATGAACGGATAATCGAACCATATGCTGCCTGAACGGACCTCGGTCGAGAAAATCATCCTTGCGGAACCGCGCGGTTTCTGCGCGGGCGTCGATCGCGCGGTCGAAGCGGTACGCAGTGCGCTGCGCGAATATGGCCGACCACTCTACGTGCGCCATCAGATCGTGCACAATCGCTTCGTGCTCGAGGCGCTCGAGCGGGAGGGCGCCATCTTCGTCGATAATCTCGATATGGTGCCCGAAGGCCAGCGGGTGATTTTCAGCGCTCATGGCGTCGCGCCCAGCGAATGGGACCATGCGCGCGAACGCGGTCTGCGGGTAATCGACGCTACCTGTCCGTTGGTGACAAAGGTCCATTCGGAAGTCGAACGCTATGCCGCCGACGGGCAAAGCGTGATCCTTATCGGGCACGCCGGGCATGAAGAGGTCAACGGCACGCTCGGCGTGGCGCCGGGCAAGATCATGCTGGTCGGAAACGTGGACGAGGCGGCCAGGGTTCAACCTCCCAACCCCGACCGGGTTGCTGCAGTGACGCAGACGACGCTCAGTATCGACGATACGCGCGAGATCATGGAGGCGCTCAAGCAGCGCTTTCCGGCGCTGGCGACGCCCAAGACTGACGATATCTGTTACGCGACGCAAAATCGCCAGAACGCGGTCAAGGAGCTGGTCGAGGTCACTGACGCCATCCTGGTGGTGGGTTCGAAGTCGAGCTCAAACGCGAATCGGATGGTCGAGGTGGCGCGGATGCGCGGCGGCCGCGCCTACCTGGTGGATTCGCTGGCTGACGTGGAAGCCGCGATGCTCGACGGCGTCGCCGCCCTGGGATTGACCGCCAGCGCTTCGTCGCCCGAGTGGCTGGTCGAGGAGATCATCGGCGCCTTTGCCGAGCGCGGCGCGACCGTCGAGCTGATGAAGCTCAAGGAAGAGCGCATTCGGTTTCCGTTGCCGCGTCCCGCCGATCCCTGATTCGCGGAGCTGCGCTCCCAAACGGGCCGGCTCAGACGTCGTCGGTGTCGTCGAGGTCGCCGCCGCTCTCGAGTTCCTCGACTGCTTCATCGAATTCATCGCCGCTGAATTCGTCGCCCAGCTCGTTGCCCATCCGGCGCATCGCGCGCGCCAGGCTGCGCGGGTCATTCTCGTCGACGTCGCCGAAGTTCGCGGGGTCGGCCAGTGAGTCGAGGCGGGCCTCTTCGCTGCGCGGCATCGCGAAACGCGACATCAAACGCCGCAGGTTATGACTGCCGCATCGTTCACATACAAGCTCGGGAGTTTCGCTGATGCGCAGGGTCAGGATGGTATTGCGGCGCCGGCAGTCGCGACATTCGTACTCGTAGATCGGCATCGCTCCTCCGGGGTTCCGGTCCCTCGATTCGGTGTCCAGTCAGGATTGTGCGCGTCGGCAAGCGGGGTCGCAAGCCCGCTCGCGGCGCCCGCCACCCGTCCATCATTGACGCATGGTGAGGAATGGTTAATCTAATCGTGCCGGAAGGCGTTGGTTAGTCCGGCGTCAACTGTGAACGCTTCCTTGCGATTGCTCGAACACGTTCAGCGTGCGGTGGTCGGTATCCAGGTGCAGGTACCGCCGACCCATCCCTCTGTACTGATGGGACTCGGTAGTGATCGGCGCGGGACCGGAACACTTGTCGGCGCCGACGGCCTGATTGTCACCGTCAACTACATGATCATGGGCGCGCGCGACGTGATCGTCACCTTCCATGATGGGCGGCAGGTCACCGGTCAGGTGGTGGCGCGCGATTTCACCACGAGTCTCGGTCTGGTCAAGATCGATGGCCGCGACCTGCCGTATCTAGAGGTCGTATCGTCCCAGACGGCGGCGCTCGGTCAGGAGATCCTGGTGGTCTCGAGTCTTGGCGCCGACAAACGCTGCGCGGATACCGGGCTGGTCAGCTATCTTGGTCCGTTTGACGCGGTATGGGAGTTCGTCCTCGAGCGCTGCGTATGCGTGACGCTCTCCGACTTTCCTCATCGGGTGGGGCTCAGCGGGGGGCCCATCGTCAACTCGAAAGGGCAGCTCCTTGCCGTCTCCTATCTGAATTTTCCCGAGTGGACGAGGCCCATTCTCGGCATCCCCGGCGAATGCTTCCTTTCCGGACGCGACGAGCTGGTGCGCCACGGCCATCGCGTAAGTACGCCGCCGCGCCTGTGGCTCGGCGTGTTGTCCTATACGATTCGCGAGCACGTGGTTATCGCCGGCGTGATGCCCGGCAGCCCGAGCGAAAAAGCCGGACTGCGGCAGGGCGACTTGGTGCTGAGCGCCGACGGCCATGAGATTCATGAGCGCAAGGCGCTTTACGAAGCGATTAATCGCCATCGGCCGGGCGAGTCGGTGCAGCTTCGGATCATGCGCAACAATCGCATCCACGACGTCATGATCCCCGCCATCAAGGTTGACGATTACCTGGCCTGAGGAGGTCCCGTGATCGCGACCGTGTCGGCGTAAGCGGATTGCGCCTCGAACCGCCGGCCTCGACAGACGGTCAGCGCGAAGTGAGGTGGCGGCCGAACGCCGAAACCTCGTTCTGCCATTCGTCGCCGAAGGCGAGCAGCAGAATCTGCTGACTGACCTGCTGGTCTTTGGTGAGGCTCTTCCAGACCCCGCCACCGGTTTGCGCCATCAGCCGATAGGCATTCTGCGTCTGAGCATAGAACTCGGGCATCTCTTTGAAGGCACCTGGTGGCGGCTTCATCCCCATCGACGCGTAGTAATCGCGGACGAAGCGCTCGTGTTCCTCGACCGTAACGTCCACCGTGTTGAAAGAGCCGTGCTCGGCGTGAAAGCGGCGGATTTCGTCGAGCACCGGTTCGTAGTCTTCATTGAAGGGCGGCGTATCGCCAATCAGGATGATCACCTTGTGTGATTCGGGTTTCCAGGCCATCCGATCGACCGCGGTGCGGATAGCGCCCAGGGTGTCCTCCTGCCATTCGCCGCCGTTGTGCGCGGAGATACTTTCGAGGAAATCCAGCAGCTTGTCGGGCGAGGTGGTGAGCTGTTGCATCTCGATCGGCTCGCCGCGGCCGCCGAAGACCACGATTCCGATCCGTGCGGTCGGCACCAGCCGATGGATCGCGAAGATAAGCTGGCGCATCCGCGCCTTGGCGTCGTCGATTACGCGGAGCATCGAGCCGGTTCCATCGACGATGATCGCGATTTCGAATCCGGACTTGCGCAGACCGGCGATGAAGCCGCCAAAGCCCGCGCCCACGCCCTGTCCGTAGCCGACGCCGATACCGCCGCCGCGCCCGGCGCCGATCCCTTCACCGATCATGGCGCTGCGCACGTAGCGCGTAGCGGTGGAAATCACTTCGGAGCTTTGCGAGGCGACCACCGGCCGCTCGATCGGCAGCGGCATCTTCATTTGCGGCATCGCCATCTCGGGCAGGTTGAGTTGCTTGAGCTCCTGCGTGGCGCCGCCGCCCCCGCCCTGCAGTCTGACCATGATCAGATTGTTGCCGGCCTGCAGATGCACGCCCCAGAGCAGGGCGACAATGATCAGGACGTGAAGCGCGATCGAGATTTCGAACGGACCTTCGATGAAACGAAAGATGTTCCACCATGAGCGGCGTTCACCGCCAAGCATCGGCGCCTCATCCGGAACGGCTGTGCCCGGGGCTCGACGGGCGGAGCGCCAATAGCCGATGAGGGCGGCGACCAGGAGGACGGAAATGATGACGGCGACGCCGGCGATGACGCGCAGGAGGCCGATCGCGGCGATTCGAGCGTTAAGCCAATCAGCAATCGACATGCGCTAGGGTCCCCCGGAAGGAGCGACGGGTTCAGGCGCAGGCCCGCCGCCGGGCGCCACTTCCTCGGGTTGTGGAACACTGACTTCGGGCGTGGTTTCCGCCGGCGAAGGCGGCCCGGCCGCGTGCTCAACCGCCAGCGAAATCTGCGCGGCGCCCGACTCTTTGGCGATACCGATGATCCGCACGGCGTCGCCGAGGATTACCTTCGGATCGCCGTCGAAAACGACCAGCTTGAGCGGCGACGCGGCGAGCGCCTGTTTGACGGCATCGGCCAGCTCTCGCTCGCTGACCGGCTTCTGATTGACGTAGATCTGATGGTTCGAGGTATAGGTCACGGTGACGCCGTGCGGCTGATTCTCCGAAGGCGCGGCGAGCCGGGGCAAATCAACGTGGGCGGCGGATTCGATCGTCACCGCCGTCGCCACCATAAAGATGATCAGCAGGACCAGGAAGATATCGGTGAGCGGCGTGATGTTGATGGTGGCGAAGATACCGCCCTGATTGCCGCTCTGTATCGCCATTATTATGCCCTGACGCCGTTCCGGCCCTTGCGCTTTTCGCGCTTAGCTGCTCGTCGCGCCACTGCCGTTGCCGGTCGGTGTCGCGCGTTTGGCGGCGATCGCGATCTGATCGGCGCCGGCCATCTTGGCAATATCGAGAATCCGCACCATGTCTCCGAGCAGGACCATGCGATCGCCCTGAAAAATTACCACCTTGGCATCGACGCGACTCAGCGCGTCGTGCAGCACCGGCTCGAATTCACGTTCGGGCACGTCCTTGGAGTTGACGAACAGCTCATGATTCGCCGTGTAGGTCACAATGACGCCCTTGTTCTCCGGCGTGGTGATTGCGGCCGAGGGCAGATCCACATGGGTTGCCGATTCGACGGCGACCGAAGCCGTAACCATGAAGATGATCAGCAGGACCAGGAAGATGTCGGTGAGCGGCGTGATGTTGATCTCCCAGAAGACGCCGCCCTGGCCTTGAGGCGTGTTAACTGCCACCGTTCGCCCTGCCGGCCAGCGCCGCGTCGATTAGCCGCGCGTCGCAGATGTGAATGGTCGCGTTGATGGCTTCGATCTTCTGCGAGAAGTAGTTGTAAAAAATCACCGCGATAATCGCGACGATGAGTCCGAGCGCCGTCGAGATGAGCGCTTCCGAGATGCCGGCGGCGACCACCGAGAAGCCGCCGGTGCCCATTACCGCCATCGACTGAAAGGCGACCAGGATGCCGACCACGGTCCCGAAGAGCCCGATGAACGGCGCGGAAGCGCCCGAGGTCGCGAGCACCCAGATAAGTCCCTTGAGTTGCGTGACTTCGGCGAACCGCCGCTCCTCGTCGAGATCTTCGAGTCGCGAACGATCGGCGGTGCGGGCTTCCGAGATGATTTCGTGAAAGATCCGAGGGCCCGCGCCATGATGGCCGTTGAGCTGTTCCAGCGCGCCGTCAAAATTGCCCTGTTTCAATGGACCGAGCAGCCGTTCGGCGCTATGGCTGGCGTGGCGCGCGACACCCCACAGCGCCCAGATGCGTTCCAGGATAATCGTAGTGCAAATGACCGAGATGATCAGCAGCGGGTAGGTCGCGTACCATCCCTGTTGAATCATCGCCAAAATGCTGAACTGATTCTGCATCTCCAGCCGTCCCCGAAAGCCCGAAAAATCAAGCTAAATCAGCGTTCAATTTAAGGTGCATCAAGTTCTATAAAAAGCATTTTTCTGTCAAGGACCAATTTGTAAAGGGCGCGCCCGCAAGCGAAGCGCCCAACGCCAAAACTTGACTTTGCCTCGCGCCGGAGTCTATCCACATTCACGGTTCTGAATTCGCGGCGCCGAGTCGTCGCAATTAGAGAGGGACACGCTCGATGGCATTACTGGAAGGCAAAGTCGCGGTGATCACCGGCGCAGGTCGGGGTATCGGACGCGAAGAGGCGTTGTTGATGGCGAAGCAGGGCGCCAAGGTCGTCGTCAACGATCTCGGCGGACATTTCGACGGCACCGGACAATCGCGCTCGCCGGCCGAGGACGTGGTCAAGGAAATCCGCGCTGCCGGCGGTGAAGCCGTCGCCAACTTCGAGAGCGTGACCGATTTCAAGTCCGCCAAGCGGATTATCGATTGCGCCATCGACAACTTCGGCAAGCTCAACATCGTCGTCAACAACGCCGGCATCCTGCGCGACCGCATGATCTTCAACATGAGCGAAGAGGATTTTGACGCAGTCGTCGCGGTCCATCTGAAAGGGACCTTTAACATGGCGCGCCACGCCTGCAATTACTGGCGCGAGCAGCACAAGGCCGGCAACCTGCTCAACGGACGCCTGATCAATACGAGCTCGGATTCCGGCCTGCTCGGCAACGCCGGCCAAAGCAATTACGGCACCGCCAAGGCCGCCGTCGCGACGATGGCGATCATCATGGACCGCGAGATGTCGCGCTATGGCGTCGCCATCAATGCGATCGCCCCGGTCGCCCGCACCCGTCTCACGATCGATGCGACTCCGCAGACTGCGGCCACCATGCCGACGCCGAAGGCCGGCGAAGTCGATCCCTTCAGCCCGGCCCATGTCGCGCCGCTGGTCGCCTGGCTCGCCAGCGACGACGCTAAGGACGTACACGGCGAGGTCTTCCGCGTTGGCCTCGGGAGCGTGTGGCTGATGCGCGGATGGCACACGGCGGCGAAGATCAAACAAGCCGGCCCGCTCAAGTTCTGGGATCCGGCCGAATTGGGCGCCAAGGTCAAGGAACAGCTCGCGACGGGCATCACCAAGAAGGAAGCGCTCGGTGATGTTCTCGCCGACCGCATCTGATGGCGGACGCTGAGCGCGACGAAGACGCGGCCCACAGCGGGCCGCGTTTTCGTTCGATCCTTCTGGTCTGCGCAGCCAACACCGCACGCAGCGTGATGGCCGAACAGCTACTGCTGCGCGAACTGTCCGAACACGGTCTCGACGACGCGGTGCGCGTCCGCTCGGCCGGTATCGCGCCGTACGCGCGCGACGGCGCCCTGGTCTCGCTCGATACGCGGATGGCCTTGCGCGACGTCGGCATTCATCTCGGCGAGGAGGCGACCTCGACCGATCTGAAGCGCCATCCGGAGTTGCTCGAGCAGGCCGACCTCGTTATCGCGATGACCGCGGCACAGGCGCGCGAATTGCGCGCGCGCTTCGCGGTGCCGCAGGATCTCGAGGTGCATACGCTGCGCAGTTTCGTCGCCGAAAGCGGCGATATCGATGATCCTTTCGAGAAGGGCGAGGCCGCCTTCGCCGCATGTCGTGACGAGATCATGCGCCTGATACCGCTCGTGGTCGCGCGCCTTCTGCATGATTAAGCCGCTTGATTAACCCGGCGCCGCGATTGCGCTGATCACCGTTCGGTGCCAGTGCCGCGGACCCGCGCCGGCAGGCGCGCGGTTGTCCACGATAGCGAAGCGCCGGCCGCCGCCACCCTTTTGCTGAAGCGGCAACTGCCGCCCGGATGCCCACCGTTCACGAGAGCTCGGGCGCCGGCGCCACGACGCCTACTCGCACGCGCGCCGGCGGCTCGTTTACCGCCTCGCTGGCGAGACCGAAGTAATCGGCATAAGCCTCGAAGGCGCGCTTGACCTCGCTCGCTTCAAGGCCGAACTCGTCGAGTCGGTAGTGGTTGCGACCATAGCCCCAGTTCGGGCGGCGAGCGATCGCCTGCTGAAAGCGGCGCGCGGTGGCCTCCTCCAACACCATCCCGAAATGCCGGTAGATGTGCTTTACGGTGCCGATCGGATCGCCGATTAAATCGTCGTGGCGCAGATGTAAGAGGCGATCCGAATGGCGATAGCGATCGCTGACGGCGACCAGCGCGTCGGCTCCCTGACGCCATCGCCGCATCACCTGGCGCCCAATCTGATCGCGATCAACGCGTCGGGTGAAGGGCCAGCGTAGTATTTCCGTCAGTTTGGCCACCGAGGCCAGCACGCGGAGCGGCTCGCGATGGACGAAAATGAAGCGCGCATCGGGATACACCTTCTCCAATGCGGAAAAGGCAAAGATGTGGTCGGGGCTTTTGAGCACCCATCGGCGCGGTCGATCCTGATGCTGCAGATGCTGCAGGAAGCGTCGATGAAAACGATAGGCTTCCAGATGTCCGGCACGATCGAGCCATTGCTCGTACGAGGGCACGTAATGGGTGGTGTCGTAGCGCATGCTCTGGAAGACCTGGCCAGTGATCTCGATACATTCCTGCGCACCGTTGGCGGCCAGCGGATGTAGTTCGGGGAGATGGGGAGCCAGGCGCAGAAACCCGGCTAACTGACGCCGGACAACGCGTTCGCGGCGGTCCGGCGTATCCGGATCGTCGCTCAGCGGATACGGCAGGATCGTCTGCCAGCACAGCGGAATCCGCAGGTTCGGGTCGAGAATCAAAAGATTGTGGAGGAACGTCGTACCGCTTCGGGGCATCCCCAGGATAAAGATCGGTTGCGTTATCGACTCACGCAGAATCTCCGGATGCTCCGCCTCCTCACGGCGCAGCCGCAAGAGGTTGGTCAGCATCCGGCTCATATCCCAGCGCGCCGCCAGCCGACCGAAGGTGGTCAGGGCCGATTCGTTTTCATAGGCGTGCAGCAGAACCTCCAACGGTTCGCGGAAATTCCACTGGCCAAAATCATCAAGGCCGGTGCGCTTTTGGGCGCTGGCGATTAGATCGCCGGCATTCAAACTGCGACCGAAGGCGCCGACGTAATCCAGCGCCCGGTCGAGACTGCGAAGCATTGCGGCCTGAAGGGTGGAAAAAACCCTGTAAGATTCCCTCATGCCTGCCGAACTCACCTTTCTGAATCAAGTGCATGAAACACCGGTGGAACGAGAAGACGACTCGCGGCGATTATGCATGACGTCCCTTGCGGACGTTTCTTCAAAAGCCTTCGCTGGACTATTATTTGTAGCACGCGATGCCCGTTGACGCATCCGCTGGGAGCCGGCGGCGACGCGCGAAGGTCCGCGATCGCGGAGTCCGCTCTTGCCAAGACGCACTGAATGAACGAAGGTTCTCACGATGAGCGAAGCTGCTGAGTTCACCAATCCTCCCGACAGCGAGATTCGCCGCATTCTGGCGCGGCCGACCACCGTGGCCGTGGTCGGCTGCTCCGCCGATCCCGGGCGCGACAGCCTCAGGATCGCGATGCTGCTAAAGAGCAAGGGTTTCCGGGTGATTCCCGTTAACCCGCAACTCGCGCCCGACGCCCTACTGGATTCGCTCGGTGAGCGTTGCTATCCGACTCTGGAAGCAATTCCGGGGCCGGTGGAATTCGTTGACGTGTTCCGCCGCCCGGAGCATCTGCCGGCGATCGCCGACGAGGCGATAAAAAAGGGCGCGCGGATCCTTTGGGGTCAGCTTGGCGTGGTTAATCGCGAGGCGGCGGCGCGGGCCGCAGAGGCCGGTCTGACCGTGGTGATGGATCGCTGCCCGGCGATAGAATATCGACGCCTGTTCTGAATCCTCTTGAGCAAAGCGCACAAATGGGAGACGCTGCGCAGCGAGCGCGTCTATACCACGCCCATCTTTGATCTCCATCGGCGGCGCGCCGCCCATCCCCATCGCGGAGAGCGGGACTTTTACGTGCTCGACGCTCCCGCATGGGTCAACATCATACCGCTCACCCGGGCCGGCGAAGTGGTGATGGTCCGGCAGTATCGCCATGGCATCGGCGATTTTACTCTGGAGATTCCCGGCGGCATGGTTGACCCGGCCGATCCGGATCCGGCCGCCGCTGCTCGTCGCGAAATGATCGAGGAGACTGGTTACGACGCGGAAACTATCGTGCCGCTGGGCAGCGTCAATCCCAATCCCGCGATCCAGCCGAACCTCTGCCATCTGTTCGTCGCGCGCGAGGTCTCGCTGGTGGCGCAGCCGCATGCCAATCCCGACGGCGCGGAGGAGACCGAGGTGGCGCTGGTGCCGCTGAGCGAGATCAAAGGGCTCATCGCTTCCGGCAGGATCAGCCACGCTCTAGTGATAACCGCCTTCGCATTTTTTCACGTTTACAATCCGCCCGCGTGATCCATCGTCGGCCGCGGACCGCCGTAGCGGCGGCGCAGGAAGCGGTACGCCGGCCAGGTGCTGAAGGCGAGGGCCACGCAGCTCGCCAACTCGATAGCGCCGGTGCCGGTACTGACGAGGCCGAATGTTCCGATCCACGTGAGCATCGGCGCGGCCACCACTGCGTACAGGCCCGCGCGGCCGCCGCCAATCATGAACAGGCCGTCGCGCCGGGAGCATCGGGTGCGCAGGCGCACCAAAGCCCACATCTCCAGGGCGAGCGCCATCATGTAGAAGAACACATCGAAGGTAAGGAGCGTCAGGAAGCCGAGCGGAACCAACAGTGTGAAGACGGCGCAGCAGACGATGATCGAACCCGCAGGCACCGCCGTCCGCTCCCACAGTACGGACAATCGCGGTGGCAGGTAGCCGTCGCGGGCGAGGACGAAGGGCAGTCGCGAGACCCACATCAGCGCCGCCTCGAACATCGCGAAGGCCGAGATAATTCCGCCGATTGCGATAGCGGCGCCCAGCATCGGACCACCGATTTTCAGGCCCTCCGCCGCGAGCGATCCGGTGTGCCATGTGGCGGTGCTGGTGGCACCGGCGAGCGTCACGGCGAGCGGCAGAAGATAACCGAGCACCACCATCGGCACTGCGATCGCCAGAGCACGGCGGTAGGTTACGCGCGGCGCGTCGATTTCTTCCGCGGCGACGCTCAGATTTTCCCATCCGCCGAAATTCCACAGAATCACCACGAGGCCGCCGGCCAGCGCGTTCATGAAGTGGGCACCGATCAGCGGGGGCGAGGGCAATTCCCAATGGAGCAGGCGCGGCAAGCCGCAGCCAACCAGCACCATCAGGGGCAGCAGCAGGGCGACGGTAAAAGCGACCGAAGTCCGTCCGACGGTGCGCAACCCGATGAGGTTCAGTAGTCCGCACGTCCAGACGAGGCTTATCGCCAGGATAATCTGGCCGCCGCTCCGGAGCGGCAACAGGTCCGCGAGATAAGTCGCGAACAGCACCGGGTAAAGCGCGCTATCCGCCAGGGTAAAGAGCATCGTCAGGTAGGCCTCGGCAAAGCCGGCGAACTCGCCGACGCCGCGTTTGACCCAGACGTAAAAGCCGCCCTCGACCGGCATCAAGGCCGTCAACTCGGCCGCCATCAGCGAGGTCGGCACGCTGAGCATCAGCGGTACGACGAGGCATAGCAGCAGCGTCAGACGGGGGCCGGCGATGCGCACGGCGTCCTCGATTCCATAGGCGCCGCCGCTGACCACCAGGTAGAGCATGCAGACCAGCGGCGCGAGCCGCAGCGCATAGTGCCGGCCGCGACGTGCGCTGGAAGTTGATGGAGCCAAGGCGAAGATGCTTACTCTCCCGATGGTCAATACGACCTTGAGCTGACGACACAGGGATTGCGCCCTGCCGGCGGCAAGCGCAACACTAAGACGATGGCCGCACGGAAGTTTGGTTCAAGGAATTCTGAGGCATTGCCTGAAGTATCGCGAGTCGTGCCGCCCTTATCCAGCCTTTCGTCTCATCTCATGATGGGTGTTGTCGCAGCCTTCGTCCTGCTCACCGTCGCCTGCGCCTTTAACGATGCCGCGCACGGCGGCGGTGTCGCCTCGGCCACCGCCGCGTCCCGACCCTTTGGCGGGAGTCCCGCCGTCGATATGCCGCCGGCGGCCTATGCGATGGGCGCATTCCTCAAGGCGGAGCTCGCCAGTGATAACGGTGACCACAACGAGGCCTTTCACGAATACGAGGAGGCGGTGAAGTACGATCCGAACAATGCTTCGCTGCGAGTCAAGCTGGCCCAGCTCTATCTGGAGGAAGGGCGCGTGGAGGACGCGCAGCATCAGACCAGGGAAGCGCTCAAGCTCGATCCCAAAGATGCCGAGGCATTGATGCTCGACGCGGATATCGCCACCGCGCGCGGCGACTATAAGACGGCGGTCGCCGAGTACCAGGAGGTCGCGGTGCTCGCGCCGAAATCGATCACGCCCTATCTGTTCCTGGGCGCGATCGAGGCCAAACAGGGCGACTATGCGAGCGCCGAAGCCGCGCTGGCCCGGGCGACACAACTCGACCCCAACTCCTTCCTGGGCTACTACTATGCCGGCCGTGTGGCCGCGCTTTCCGGTCATTATGATCGCGCCGACGATTACTATCAGAAGGCGCTTGATTTAAGCCCGCAGTCGGAGCTGGTTCTGCTCGATATCGCGGTGCTGCGCGAGCTGCAGAACCGTCCGGCCGAGGCGGTGACGATCTATAACAAAATCCTGCAATCCGACCCGAGCAACGATGACGCGCGCAAGCGCCTCGCGCAGCTCCACGGCGGGGCGGCCAGGCTCGATCCGGCGGCGGCGGTTGCCGAGCGGCGCCAACAGCTTGCGGTTACCCCCGTCGATACGCGCACCAAGCTCGGGCTGCTCGATATCGAACGCGACGACTTTGATTCCGCCGCCACCGAGCTGAGCCTGGTGCTGGCTGAGCAGCCGCAAAATTATCGTGTGCGGTATTACCTGGGGATTGTCTATGTCGAGCTGGACGAAAACGACAGCGCGATCAAGGCGTTTGAACAGGTCCCGCGCTCCGACCCGCATTTCGCTGAGTCGCGCTGGCAGGAGGCCAACGTCTACGACAAGGAAGGCAACCACGCCCTGGCGATCCAGAAGATTAACGAAGCGCTCGAGCAGAAACCCAACGATACTGAGATCATGAGCTTCCTCGTCGGCATCTATCAGGAGGAGAAGGACTATCCGAAGGCGATCGCTCTGGCGAAGAAGATGGTCGCTCTCGAGCCGGGCAACGATAAATTCCACTTCGCGCTCGGCGCGCTCTACGACGAGGACAAGCAGAAAGAGGCGGGAATCGCCGAGATGCGCCGCGCGATCCAACTCAATCCGAGCAACGCTCCGGCGCTCAACTATCTCGGTTACACCTACGCCGAATCCGGTGTCCATCTTGATGAGGCCGAACGTCTGATTAAGCGTGCCCTCGCGATCGAGCCGGACGACGGTTTCTATGTCGATAGCCTCGGCTGGGTCTACTACCAGAAGGGCGATTACGGCCGCGCGGTTGACCAGCTCGAGCGCGCCGTCAACCTGACCGGCGACGATCCGACGATCACCGAACATCTCGGCGATGCCTATCGCAAGATCGGCAAGCTGCGCGATGCCCGCCATCAGTACGAAGACGCCCTGGTCAAGGCGCAGGACACCGATCAGATCGCCCGACTGAAGGGCAAGATCAACGGGCTCAGCACCGCCGAGCAGCACGCGATGCATTGAGCTGATGCGTCAGTCGGCCGGTCTTCTCCTCGTTCTGGTGGTAGGTGGCCTCGCGATGCTGGAGCTCGCCGGCTGCGCGGCGCGAACCCCGGCGCCGCCCGTCGCGCCCGCCCCGCTCAATGACCTGATGGCCGCGTTGAACGATCGGGAGCGTCAACTGACGACCCTGCAGAGCGATGCGGTGATGGAGTACTCGGGGTCCGACGGTCATCTGAAGGTGCGCGAACAACTGACCGTCGCGCGCCCTGCGAGCCTGCGGGTCGAGGCGGAGTCGGCGCTCGGCGTCGCCCTGGTCGTGACCGCCAACGCCAATGAAATCGCCGTCTTCGATCCGGGTCGCGATACACTCGCGCGCGGCGCCGCGTCGGCCGCCACCCTCGAGCGCGTGGCGCATATTCCGATGCGACCGGAAGAGGCGGTCCGTCTGCTGCTCGCCTTGCCGCCGAACCCCCCCGACGCACCCGTTTTCTCCGATCATGAAACTGTCCTCACGACCGGGGCAGACGGCGTGAGGGACGAGCTCTTCTTCAGCGAAGGCAATCTCGCCGAGGTGCGTGAAACCTCGGCCAGCGGCGCGCTCCTGCTGACGGTTGCTTACCGGGATTACCGGGATATCGGCAGCCTGCTCTTTCCCTGCACGATTGAAGCCACCTTTCCCGCCGAAGCCACCACTATCCGCGTCCGCTATGGCAGCCCCTTGATCGATCTGCCCGTCGCGCAATCGACGTTCGTGCTCTCACCGGGACCCCGCACCCGCGAGATCAGCCTCGGCCGCAACGACGCTCCACCGCATGCCTGACGCTTCGCGCCGCCGGCTCAATCGCGTGCTGCCGCGTGCCCTCGATGACACGCGGGATTGCCATACGGGCGTTCTGCGGTCCAGACCGTCGCGCGTGTTGCCCTTGATGGGGCTGCCCTTGATGCGGCTGTGGCCGTGTGTGCTGCTGCTCGCCTGCGGATGTCGCGTCAATCGCCCGCCGAACGACCACGCCGCGACCCAGACGCTCTACTCGTCGATGGGCAGCGATCCGGGGACCTTCAATCCGATTCTGGTGACCGATAGTGCCTCGGCGGATGCGATCGGGGACCTGTTTGAAGGCCTTGTCAAACAGAATCCCAAAACCAACCTGATCGAGCCCGATTTGGCGTCGACTTGGACGCTCGGTCCCGATGGTCGAACGATCACGTTTCATCTGCGGCATGACGTGCGCTGGTCCGACGGGGTGCCGTTCACCGCCGCCGACGTGCTCTTCACGCTTCGCGTGATTTTCGATCCGAACGTCCCGAACAGTATCAGCTTCGCCCTGACCATCGACGGCAGCCCGATAACTGCCGAGGCTCCCGATCCCTACACGGTCGTGATGCATCTGAAGCGACCGTTTGCGCCCCTGATGTCCTCGATCCAGTTCCCGATCATCCCCGCCCATACCCTGAGTCACGCCTACAGCTCGGGCCAGTTCAATCGTACCTGGGGAATCGATACGCCGCCGGCGCAACTGGTTTCGCTGGGCGCCTATCGCATCGTGCGGTACGTGCCGGGACAACAGATCGCCTTTAGGCGCTACGCTGATTACTGGATGCACGATCCAAACGGCGGACGGCTGCCGCGGCTCCATGGCCAGGTGCTGTTGATCAATACCGACGCCAATTCCCGTTATCTACAGTTTGTTGCCGGCCTGACCGACGTCTACTCGCCCCGGCCGGAGGAGGTCTTCACGCTCGAACAGCAGGCCGCCAGACTGGGTATTACGATCGCGCCGGTCGGGATTGACACGGGGTCGCTGTTTTTCGCCTTCAATCGCAACCCGCGCCACTATATTCACAATGGGGTGATCGATCCGCGCTACAAATGGTTTACCGATATCAACTTCGTGCGCGCGCTCGCCCACGCGGTGGACAAGCAGGGCATGATCAACCTTTGCTTTCGCGGACTGGCAATTCCCGCCGTGAGCGACGTTTCCCCCGAGAACAAACTTTATTACAACCCCAATCTCAAGGATTACGACTACAATCTCGCCCTTGCCGCCCATCTTCTCGATGAAGCCGGTTACAAACTGCGCGATGGCGTGCGCTACGATCCCGCGGGCCATCGCGTGGAATTTGAACTCACGACAACCGCCGGCGACGAAGCCCTGCGCGGCGAGATGTGCGTCATCTTCAAGCAGGACCTGGAAAAGCTCGGCATCAAGGTTGACTACCGTCCGCAGGAGTTCATCTCGCTGGTCAAGCGGCTCGAAAAAAGCTTCGATTGGGACTGCATGCTGATGGGCTTCACTGGCAGTCTCGAACCCAACGACGGCGCCAATTTTCTGCGCTCCTCCGGCAATCTGCATCTGTGGAATCCTTCCGAGCCGACCCCGGCGACGCCGTGGGAGGCGGAGATCGACCGGCTCCTCGACGAGGGCGCGGCCGTGATGGATCCGCAGGCGCGAGCGCCCTACTACTGGCGTATTCAGGAAATCCTCCACGACCAGTTGCCGATCATCGAGACGGTTCGCGCGCGGCGCTTTATTGCGTATAAAAACAGCCTGCAGAATTATGTGCCAACGGTCTGGGGTCTTTACCGTCCCGAAATGATCGAATTCCGCGCTGATTGAGGGTTTCGGATGGCGCGCTTTATCGTCCGCCGCCTGCTCCTGATGATCCCGCTGATAATCGGGATCACCTTCATCACCTTCTGTGCCATGGCCCTGGTGCCCGGAAACTTCGTTTCCAACCTCGCGATGGATCCGCGCATCCCCGAAGCGGTCATCAAGCAGATGGAAGCGCAGTTCGGCCTCGATCAGCCGCTGCTGGTCCGTTATGGCCGCTGGCTGTGGGCGGTGCTCCATCTCGATTTCGGCATCTCGCTTCAATATCGCACCAACGTCACCTTTCTGATCGCCTCCCGCGCCTTCAATACGGTCCTCCTGTCGCTCGCGAGCATGCTGCTCTCGTGGCTTCTCGCCATCCCGATCGGAGTTATCGTCGCGATGCGGCAGAACTCGATCGTCGACCGTATCCTCTCGGTGGCGTGCTTTCTCGGCATGTCGGTGCCGGCCTTTTTCCTGGCCTTTCTCGCGATGGATTTCGCGCTGCGCACAGGATGGTTTCCAGTGGGCGGCACGTTCTCGCCCGACTACGCCAGCCTCGATACGTGGAGCAAGGTCGCCGATCGCATCAATCACCTGGTGCTGCCGGCGGCCGTGCTGGGGCTTGCGGGGATGGCGTCGCTGATGCGGCTGATGCGCTCGCAAATCCTCGAGATCAAAAACGCCGAGTTCGTGCGCACCGCCCGCGCCAAGGGCCTGCCCGAATCGCGCGTGCTTTACAAACACGTGCTGCGCAACGCCCTGAACCCGTTCGTCACGATGGCCGGGTATGCGCTGGCTGACCTCCTGAGCGGCGCCGCCCTGGTCGAGGCCGTGATGAATCTCCAGGGGCTCGGCCTGCTGCTGCTCAATGCGGTCCGTTCACTCGACGTGCCGCTGGTGATGGCTTCGGTGCTGATGGGGACGATTCTGCTGCTGGTCGGCAACCTGCTCGCCGACCTCGCGCTTGTCGCCGTCGATCCGCGCGTCGATTTCGCCACCCTCGCTGCCCAATGAGCGCACTGCCGCGAACGCTTGAACCCGCCTTCGCCGAGGAGCGGCGCGACCGCGGCGCGCTCGCGCGCGAATGGCGACTGATGCGCTGGCCGGCGCGGGCCTCGCTGGTAATGCTCGTGATTTTTTATCTCTTCGCCGCCGCCTCGCCGCTAATCGCCCCCTATGATCCGGTCCGGCAGTATCGCGACCTTCCCGATTGCCCCCCGATGGCCCTGCATCTGACGCGCGGTGCCGACCGCGTCCATGGCTGGCTCTTCGCCTATCCCTTGAAGATGGTCGATCCGCTCGCCCGTCGTTTCGTGCCCGATCTGAGCCGCAAGACCTACCTGCGCTTCTTTTACCGCGGACATCTCTTCACCACCGAAGATGCCTCGACGCCGTATTTTCTCATGGGCAGCGAAGGGCTCGGCCGCGACCTCTTCTCGCGCATCGTTTACGGCGCCCGCGTCAGCATGTGTATCGGCCTGGTGGGCGTTCTGATCAGCTTCTCGCTCGGCCTCTTTGTCGGGGCTTTCTCCGGCTATGTCGGCGGACGGATCGACAACCTCATCATGCGCTGGTGCGAAATCGAGATGTCTTTGCCGCAGTTTTACTTTCTGCTCGCCCTCGCCGCGGTGATCCCCTCCGGGGTCAGCACGGTGACGAGCTTCTTCCTGATCGTCGCCATCATGTCCTTCATCAGTTGGGCGAGCTTCGCGCGGGTGATTCGCGGGATGGCGGCGGCGATTCGCGCGGAACCGTTCGTGGTCGCTGGCCGCGCCCTCGGCGGCTCGCGTGCGCGAATCCTCGCGCGCCACGTAATACCCGCGATGCTCGGGTTTGCGGCGATCAATGCCTCCCTTTCGATTCCCGGCTACATGCTCGGCGAGAGCGCGCTTTCGCTGCTCGGACTCGGCATCCAGGAGCCTGCCGCGAGCTGGGGCAACCTGCTGAGCCAGGCGATGGATCCGCAGAATATCGAACACTATCCCTGGGTCCTTCTCCCCGGGCTTTTTCTTTCGCTGGCCGTGATGGCGTTCAACTTTCTCGGCGATCATCTGCGCGATCGGCTCGCGCCCGGCAACCTGCGCTGAAGCCCGAGATGCCCTCCAGCGACTTGCGCGGTTTGTCGTCACCCCCCGTTGACCCGCCCGTAAGACGATCGTTACTATGCGCGGGCGGGGTGGAGCAGTCTGGTAGCTCGCCGGGCTCATAACCCGGAGGTCGTGGGTTCAAATCCCTCCCCCGCAACCAATCAACCCCCTAATTTGCCGCCTCACCAATTTTGTTGCCGTCTCTGTCTCAGCGGGCTTTGCATACTCTAAGATAATCCGGATGCCCGCCCGAAATCCGGGCTAAGTTAGGCCAGGTCAGGAAGCAGATGCGCGACACGTTGGCAAAGCTGATTGACGACCCGCGGAGTGCCGAACCGGCGATCATTTCGCTCGAGCCCGCGCTCTCCATTACCTACCGCGACCTCGCGGAGGCGAGCGAACGATTGGCCGCCGAGTTGGCGGCGCGCGGCTTGCGGCCGGGCGATTGCGCGGCGATGTTTTTGCCCAACAGCCTCGAGTTTATCGAGCTATTTCTGGCGCTCACGCGGCTCGGTATCACCGTCGCTCCCCTTAACCCGGCTTTTCGGGTCGAGGAGCTGAAAGCCTCGCTGATGGATAATCGCGCGCGCGCACTCCTCGCGCGCGCCGGTGATGCGACGGCTGCGGAGGCGGCGCGCGAGCTCGGCGTCCAGCTATGGTCTCCGGAACTGGACGCGCGCGGCGCGGTCACGCTGGACGGAGCGACGCCGCGGTCGCTTGGCGCTCCGCCCCCACCAGCCGCCGATCAGGCGGCGCTGCTCCTGCAGACGAGCGGCAGTACCGGCCGCCCGAAGATGGTGCCGCTGACCCAGGCGAATCTCCTGGCCTCCGCCCTTGATATCGCCGCCCACTACGCCCTGAGTCCCGCCGACCGCACCCTGCTGGTGATGCCGTTGTTCCACGGGCACGGGCTGATCGGGGCCGCGCTCTCGACGCTGTCCTCCGGCGGGACGCTGATCGTGCCGCCGCGGTTCTCCGCCGCGAGCTTCTGGAGCGCCTTTCAGGCGTATGGCGCCACCTGGTACACCGCGGTCCCGACGATCCATCTGGTGCTGCTCGCGCGCGCCGACGGTGACGGTGCGCCATATCATGGCCCGCGCTTCATTCGTTCATGCTCGGCGTCGCTTGCGCCGGCAGTGCTCGGCAAGCTCGAGGAACGCTTCGGCGCGCCGGTTATCGAGGCCTACGGGATGACCGAAACCACCCATCAGGCCGCCTCCAATCCGCTGCCGCCGCGTCCCCATAAGCCGGGCAGCGTCGGGCTTCCCACCGGGGTCGAAATCGCCATTATCGACCCGACCGGCAAGCGTCTTGGGGCAAATCAGGCCGGCGAAGTGATCGTGCGCGGGCCCAAGGTGATGACCGGATATCGCGACAATCCGCGGGCCAATCTCGAGGCTTTCATGGACGGCTGGTTTCGCAGCGGCGACATGGGCGTCTGCGACGCGGACGGCTATCTGACCCTGACCGGCCGCCTCAAGGAGTTGATCAACCGCGGCGGGGAAAAGATCGCGCCCAACGAAATCGAGGCCACGCTGCTCCGCGATTCGGCCGTCGCCGAGGCCTCGGTGTTCGGGATGCCGGATCCCAAGTACGGCGAAGTCGTATGGGCGGCGGTGGTGCTCAAGGGCGACACCGACGCCGCGCGACTGAAGCGCCTTTGCCGGGAGTATCTGGCCGATTTCAAAGTACCCGTGGAAATTCGTTTCGTCGCCGCGTTACCGCGCAACGCCACAGGAAAAGTCGTCCGCCGCGACGTCGCCGCGATGTTCAGGGCCGCCGGATAGTCACCGATGAAAGAAGCAGACAGGCCGACAGGAGCCGCAACCGACGGATTCCATCTCGTCATCGAGGCTCTGAAAGCCAACGGTATAGACACGCTTTACGGCGTTGCAGGCATTCCCATTACCGATCTGACGCGCCTCGCGCAGGCTGCCGGGATGCGCTACATCGGCTTCCGTCACGAACAGTCGGCCGGCTATGCCGCCGGCATCAGCGGCTACCTGACGCGCCGCCCCGGGGTCTGCCTGACGGTCTCCGCTCCCGGTTTTTTGAACGGGATGGTCGCCCTCGCCAATGCCACGGTCAATGCCTTTCCGATGATCCAGATTAGCGGATCCAGCGACCGTGCGATCGTTGACCTGCAGCAGGGCGATTACGAAGAACTCGATCAGTTGAATGCGGCGCGGCCGTACGCCAAGGCGGCCTTCCGCGTGAATCGCGCGGCCGATATCGGTGTGGGCGTCGCCCGCGCGATCCGCGCGGCGCTGTCGGGCCGTCCGGGCGGGGTCTATCTCGATCTGCCGGCCGCGACGCTCAGCGCCAGCGTCGACGCGCAGACGGCGGCGCAATCGCTGGTGCGGGTGATCGATCCGGCTTCCCCGCAGCGTCCCTCGGCGGAAGCGCTCAGGCGCGCCGCGAGCCTCCTCGCCACCGCGGCGCGTCCGCTGATTATCCTGGGAAAGGGCGCGGCCTACGCTCAGGCCGACGCGCAGTTGCGCGCACTGATCGAAGCCACCGGCATTCCCTACCTGCCGATGTCGATGGCGAAAGGACTGCTGCCGGACAATCACCCGCTGTCGGCGGCGGCGGCGCGATCGTTCGCGCTCAGTCAGGCCGACGTCGTGATGCTCGTCGGGGCGCGGCTCAACTGGCTCCTCGGTCATGGGCAAGCGCCGCAATGGTCGCCGACCGCCAAATTTATTCAACTTGACATCGAGCCGGTCGAGATGGACAGCAACCGGCCTATAGCGGCGCCGATCGTCGGCGATATCGCGGCCGCCGTCCCGGCGCTGCTCGAAGAACTCAAATCCGCGGGGGTCACACCGGCCTCGACGTGGCTCGCGGCGATTGCCGAGCGCAAAAGAACCAATCTCGATAGAATGCAGGCGCGGCTCGCCGCCAATCCGTCGCCGATGGACTTTCACAGCGCCTTGCGCGTCTTCCGTGACGTTCTCGCCGAACGCCCAGACATCTATCTGGTCAACGAGGGTGCCAATACTCTCGATATCGCTCGCAACGTTATCGATATGTACGCCCCGCGCCATCGCCTCGATAGCGGCACCTGGGGCGTGATGGGAATCGGGATGGGTTACGCGATCGGCGCCGCCGTGACGAGCGGCCAACCGGTTATCGCTATCGAGGGCGACAGCGCCTTCGGCTTCAGCGGGATGGAAATCGAAACCGTCTGCCGCTACCGTCTGCCGGTCGTTGTCGCGGTGTTCAACAACGGCGGCATCTATCGCGGCGACGAACTGAACCGTGGCGGTGGTCCCGATCCGGCTCCCACGGCCCTGACCAGTGATGCTCGCTACGATAAGCTAATCGAGGCTTTTGGTGGGACCGGTTATCACGCGACCGATCCGGGGAGTCTCAAGAGCGCGCTCGATGAAGCTCTCGCCTCCCGCCGGCCGGCGCTGATCAACTGCGTGATTGATCCGACGGCCGGAACCGAGAGCGGTCATATCCAGAATCTCAACCCCAAAAGTTCGCTGTCGCGAGCCTAAGGTTCAGGCGTTACTCATCGGTCCTGTGACGGGATGGACACGGATGCCTCTTGCGAGTGTGTCGGTTGACCCATAACCTCGTACCGATGTCTCAGCAGCTAGAGCCTACAGAAGCGCCGTTTGAAGTCGAAAAGCTTGGCTGGCGTGATTTTTTTATGGAGCTTATCCAGGCGATCGGGGTCACGGTCGGCCTGGCCCTGCTCTGGGGACTCGAGATCATTCGCAATCGGTTCTTTCGTCTGCTCGATCGCCTCAATATCAAACCGCGACGGCGCCGCGCGAGCGCCTTTCCTCCGGGCGTTGCGCCGCGGCGGCTGCGCCGCGCGGCCGGTGATCGAACCGGCTAAACGTCGACGGATTACCGCGTCTTCGCTCGGCCGCCCGCCGGCAGGAGCGGGCTTACGGTCGCGCGAGAGCGCGGCGGTTTGGAGCGGACTTTTGACGCGGATGCCTCGGCCACTGCCGGTTCGTCGCTGCGCTGAGCCGTCGGCGGCGCGGCGCGATTTTCTTCGAGCAGCGACGCCAGATACTCGGTCAGTTCGTCATCCAGCACCTTGATGATCGCATCCGCCTGCGCCGCCTGCGTGATCTTGAGAAACCCTTCGAGACGCCGCCCACGGTCATGATCGCGGATAAGACGTATCACCGCGCTCTGCGAGAGTAGTCGGAGTTTTTCGTCGAGCGCGCGCCGGGCGCGGTCGACGATAGCGGCCAAAGCCTCGATCGGCGCGACGGTCCCGAGGACGAAATGACAGCGGGGACATCGCGGGGTCACTTCCGGGGCGAGCGCCGTCTCCGGGTCACAGGATCTGAGCTGCGGCGTCGCCTCCGTGAGTTCCCGCCTCAGCTCGACCGCCAGTGGCGCGCCAAGGGCGCCTATCGTATTAAGTCGCTCAAGCGCGGCGACGTATTGGCGGGCGTCGGTCGCGAGATTGACCGCCTGTTCCATGTCCTTTTGCCACGCCTGATGGGCCGCGCGGTAGATCGGAACATAGGTCCATTTGAAGCGTTGGAAGCGCGACTCGAGGGCGTCCAGAGCCGCGCTCGAGCGAGCATGCAGCGCGCCCCCGATATCGACGATCAGCAGTTTGCACTCCGATTCCAGGCGCGCGATCGCGTCCGATTGCCCGGGATCGTCGCGCGGCTCGATCAGGCCGAGGTCGCACAGATACTCACGCATCGCACGCAGGCGCGGCACCGCGGCGGCGATCGCCGCGATCGTGGCGTATTCCCGCAGGCTGCGTTCCGCTCCCTCCGCGATAGTACCGGCTGGCACGCCCTCGGGTCCCCGGCGTGCAATCTCGATTACGTCGGCGAGCGTTCGTTCACGCTCCGGCGCGAGCGTCGTGCCGAAGTCATGAGCAGCCTCGCGCAGTATCTTGCGGCTGCGCTCGGCCTCTTCGAGCACGAACGCCATCGCCTCGCGCGCGCGTTCGAGAGCTGCGGCAAGCTCGCTCGGAAGCGCGACTTCTGCGAGATCCGCGCGGAAGTAGCGGAGCAACGGCAGGGCGCGATTAAACGCGGCGATTTGCGGCGCCGCGGCCGCCTCGGGATTGAAGCGCGCGCTCCGCTCACTCGCACTATAGAAGATGGTTGCGTGGGAACGCGTCGCGAGGTCGGCGACGATCCGCGCAAGCTCGGCGTGCTCCGCGCCGCTGAGCGGCGTCGGCGCGCGGCCCCGCAGATGCTCATGCAGCGTCGCGAGACTTAGCGCTTGGCGCGGTGCCGCGAGATGCTTCAGCGCGAGCACTGCGACAATTGCGGAGCTCGGCTCGGCATCCTGCGGATCCATCGTCAGCGCCGCCCTTTGCGCGATCCTGAAGGCGTTGCCTTCGCTCGCCGACAGGCGTTCCTGCAGGGCGTTTTGCGCTGATGGCAGACGGAGAATGTCGGCGGATGCGATCAGCTTCTCCGGCGCTTCGCGCCATGCCGCGATCGCGTCGCGGGCGATGCGTGCACATACGGGAATGCGCCGCGGCGTGCCGTCAAACTCGGGCAGAAGCGCGGCGGCGGCGGGCTGAAACGGCCAGATTGCGGCCATCCTGGCTTCGCTCAAGCCGGTTCCCCGGTACAACTGCTCGAGCGGGCGCGCAGGGATCCGTTTGAGGCGGCGCGCGTGTCCGATGATCACCGCGCTTTCCTCTTCGCCCGGAGGGTCGAGCGCGAAGGCGGGAATCGATGCCGCGACGCCGGCTGACCGACCGGCCGCCACGACCACAATCTTCGGTGCGGTCGCGTTGATCAGCAGCTCGTTGACCGCCGCGAATTGTGCGGCCAGCGGCGCGACATCGAGCGTTCCGCAATCGACGACCAGAGTCAGGCTGCTGACGCCAAGGCGCCGCGTCTGGCCAAGCACCACGCGCAGGGCGTCGACACCGCTCAAGTGCCGCCAGAGATTGGCCGCCGCGCGGCCGGCGTCAAGCTCCCGCGCGATCCCTTCGGCGAGATCGGCGCCGAGGTCGCGCGTCCGCTTCAGAACGACGGCGACCGTCAGATGGCGGCCGCCGGTCGCGTCGGGCGATCCGGCCCGGGCGCTCAGCGCGACCGTATAGTTAAGGAAGTGCGTCTTGCCGCTGCCGGCGGCGCCGCCGATCCAGACGACGCCGCCGCGGGCGCCGCTTGACAGATGGTTAACGGCGGACCAGGCGCGCCCAGCCTCCCGCGTCATCACGTAATACGCGACGACGGTCGCATCGGGCGACCGCGTCAACTCCTGGCGGTCCACAATCTGCGGATTCAGGTCGATTTCGTCGGCGAGCGAAGCGGCGGAGGCTGCGGACCGCGCGGACGGCATGATCAGTGTTTACCGCGAGCAGCGCTCCTTTGCTAGCTGCTGGTCAGCGCCGACAATATCGAAAGCGGCCGCACGATCGGGTCGTCGCCGGGAGGTGACGGCGCCGGCGCGGCGCAACCGGCTGCGCTGGCCGCGATCGCTCGGGGCGTGCTAAACGCTTGCGGTGAGGAGGGCACTTCGCCATGGCGCAATTTGAAACTCTGGCAAGCGGCTTCGGGCTGCTTGAAGGTCCGCGCTGCGACGAGCGCAACCGGCTCTACTTCAGCGACGTTCCCAACGGCGGCGTCTATCGCCGCAGCCCTGACGGCTCAATCGAGACGTTGATCCCGAAACGCCGCGGCGTCGGCGGAATCGCCTTGAACGAGGCGGGCGGTATCGTCTGCACCGGCCGCGGCCTTATCTACTGGAATGAAGCGACGCGCACCAGCCGCGATCTCTTCGTCGAGTGGGAAGGGCGCAAGCTCAACGGCCTGAACGATCTCCAGCCCGACGATCACGGCTCAATCTTTGTCGGATCGCTCGAACATAATGCGCTCGAGCCCGGCGCCAAACGGATCCCCGGCAGCCTCTATCGGGTCGATCCCGATGGCAAGGTCACCAAGCTCTACGAAGGTATCGAGACGACCAACGGCATGGGCTTCAGTCCCGACCGCAAGCATCTGTACCACGCCGACTCGACCACCAAGGCGGTATGGGTTTACGACGTGCAGCCGGATCGCACCGTTAAGGATCGGCGAGTATTCGCCAAGATGCCCGCCGGATGGCCCGACGGTCTTGCGATCGACGCCGAAGGCGGCGTGGTGGTGGCGATCGTCAATTACGGCGAGGTGGTGCGTTTCAAGCCCGACGCCACGCTCGACTGGCGGATGAAGGTGCCGGCCGAAATGGTGACGAGCGTGACCTTCGGCGGCGCCGATCTGCGCGATCTGTATATCGTGACCGCCGATAACGCCGAGGATGCCTCGCGCAAGGGCACGATCTTCCGCACTCGCGTCGAAATCCCGGGACTGCCTGTTCCCAAGGCGCGGTTCAACTGATTATGCTAAGGATTCATCGTCAACCTTACTGAGGAGAGATTACCATGGCTCTGGCCGTTGGATCGCAGGCGCCCGACTTCACCTTGAAGTCCAACAAGATGCAGGACGTGAAACTGTCCGACCTGCGCGGTAACAACGTTCTGCTGCTCTTCGTGCCGCTCGCGTTTACGCAGGTCTGCACCGGCGAGTTCTGCAGCATGCGCGACGCCCTCAAGGACTATGAAGGGCTCAACTGCAAGGTTTTCGGCATTTCCACCGACAGCCCCTTCGCGCTCAACGCCTGGGCGGAGAAGGAAGGCTACAACTTCCCGCTGCTCTCGGATTTCAACAAAACGGTATCGAGCCAATACCAGACGCTGTACGACGATCTGATGGGCTTCAAGGGCGTGTGCAAACGCTCGGCCTACGTCATCGACAAGGAGGGCAAGATTCGTTACGCCTCGGTCTCCGAGGACGCCCGCAAAGTGCCGAATTTCGAGGAAATCAAGGCCTGTCTCAAACAGTTGCAGTAAGCCTGTCTGTACCCGCTATCCCTTCCGGCGCCTGGCGGAAGGGATGGCGGGGATAAACCTTCCGCGAGCGGCGCCCAAGTTCCCTGCCAAACTCCCATGTCGCTCGCCAGCGACGATCTGAGCAACCCGCGCCAACTCGATTCGCCGCGTGCCTGGCTGATGGCGGGGCTCGCCTTCGCCACCTGCTTCGTCGGCTTCGGGATCGTCTACAGCTTCGGGGCTTTTTTCCGTCCGATGGCGACCGCGTTCGGCGCCGATCGCGCCCACACCTCGATCATGTTTTCCTTCACCGCGACGGTCTTCTCGATTCTCGGACTCGTCGGCGGGCGCATGTCTGATCGTCTGGGGCCGCGCACGCCGCTGGTCGTCGCCGCCGTCGCGCTCGCCGCAGGCCTGATGGCGACCGGCGCGGCCCACTCGCTGACGGCCGCGTACCTGACCTATGGAATCGGTGCTGGTATCGGCGTCGGATGCTCGTATGTGCCGATGCTGGCCGTGGTCGGCGGATGGTTCGAACGCCATCGTAACGCCGCGATGGGCGTTGCCGTCTCGGGGATTGGGGTCGGTACGCTCACCGTCGCTCCCGTCGCCGCCCTGCTGATCGACCATCTGGGATGGCGCGGATGCTACCGCGTGATGGGGCTCGCAGGCGCCGCGATTCTGCTGGTCTGTGCCGTGATGGTCGAGGCCCCGCCGCCCCATCGAAACTTCAAGCTCCGTTCGGTCGGCGAAGTGTTCCGCTCGCGGGATTTCGTCCTGCTCTATTTGTCGTCGCTGCTGATCTCGGTGACAATCTACACGCCGTTCGTCTACCTGCCGGGCTTTGCCGCATCACGGGGCATCCGCGACGTCGCCGCAGCCTCTCTGGTCGGTCTGGTCGGCGCCGCCAGCGTGATCGGACGCCTCGGTATCGGTCCCATGGCTGATCGCCTCGGCGTGCTGCCCCTCTATCGCGCAGCGCTGCTGGTGATGGCGCTCAGTTATGCCGTCTGGCTGTTCGCCGGCGGGTACGCGACGCTGCTGCTATTCACGCTGGTGATGGGGTCCTCATACGGTGCGATGGTCTCGATGTCGCCGGCGCTGATCGCCGAACTCTTCGGTCTGGACGGACTCGGCACGCTGCTCGGCGCGATGTACTCGAGTTCGGCGGTGAGCGCGCTCCTGGGTCCGCCCGCCGTCGGCTTCGCGATCGACCGCGGCGGCTACCTGTGGGGCGCGATCATTGCCGGCGCCTGCGGCCTCGCGGCGCTCCTTCTGCTCTATCCGCTGCCGGCGTCGTCACCGGACTCACTGGTTTCGGCGCGCGCCGGTGCCGGCTAGGCGCTTCTGCCACGGTCATTCGGAAATTCTGCGTCGCCGGACTTGTGGGGCTTGCGTTTCTATCCGGACTAGGGTAGTCGCTAGGGTTAACTTTTCGGGGGAGGTGAGCAAGGGGCCGCGAAATCACGCGTTTGCGGCCTGCGTGTGGGACAAAACGAAGCAAATCAATAAGTAGCTAAAAACCGTCCTCGAAATGAGCTCCCGCATGGGAAGGCGGGAGTAAGAAGTGATGGGTCGGCCGGGGGACGGCCGACGTGGAGTCTTCAGCTCAACGGGAGGAAAGGTATGAGGTTCAGAACTGATTGCGGTTCTGACGTGTGTCGGGGCACACGCAAGGTTCTCTTCACGATGGCGGCGCTGCTTCTGGTCTTTGCACTCTCGCCATTACGCGGGTACGCCGGTGATCTGAGCGGTCAGTCCAACACCGCCGCCGACGTAACGACCGCATCCAACAACGGCATCTCAGTATCAGGCGCAGGAACTTCCCTGTTGCCGCAGACTCAGGCAGCCGATCAAAGCCTGCTGAGCGGTCTGCACGTCTCCGGCTATGGCAACCAGCTCTTCGGCATGTGGCAGAACTCGACCGGTCTGCGCGAGTACACCCACAGCCGCAACAGCCTCGCGACCTCGCGCTCGCTGCTGCAAGTCGACGAGAACTGGCGGCTCAACGAAAACAATACGTTCTTCGGCCGCGAGTGGTTCGTGTACGAGCCGCCCTATTCGTACAACAGCGCCAATAATCCGTTCTATGGCGCGCCGAATCATGCGAGCTACGGCTCGATGATGAATGACTACTATAACAACTACCAGATTCGCGACTTCTGGTGGCAGAACAAGCTCGGCCCCCTGACCACCTTCGTCGGCAACCAGATCGTTGTGTGGGGTCAGTCGGTCGCCTTCCGCGTCGGCGACGTGATCAATCCGGCTGACACCTGCTGGGCGTTCGGCTTCGCCAACCTCGAGCAGTCGCGCAACGCGCAATGGATGCTGCATCCGATCCTCAATCTACCCGAATGGGGACCGTTTACGTCCAACTTTATCGAGGCCGTGATTGAGCCGGGCTTTTCCCCGGTATGGTGGCCCGAGCAGACCGGCGACCCGTATCATAAGTATCGCGAAATGATCACCGCCGGCCGCGTTCAGCCCTGCTTCCCGGCGGCAAGCCACGGTCCGAGCGCGCGGTTCGACGTGCAATACACCAGCCAGCCGGTCTTCGGCTTGACCGCTCCGCTCATCACGCCCGGCGCCGGCGGACCCAACTTCAACGGCAATCTGGCCTCGGGGTTCGCCAACGTCAACCAGCCGGCGGCGCGCGAGTTCATGACCTGCTCGCAACTGGCTCCCCTGGTTCAATTTCCATATAACTTCTTCCTGCGGCCAGGGAATGCCGGCTTCATCAAACCCTGCCGGCTTGGCTTCAACAAGCACAACAACCCGATCTCGCCAATCGGCGATGCGACCCTCACCGATACCGGCTTCTGGCATGTGCCGGGGATGCAGCCGCAGAATTGGAACGATGGCGTGCGGCTGCATACGCTAGTCGGCTCGACCGAGATCACCGCGCTTTACTACAACGATAATGTCAGCGGCGGCGTGCCCTGGTCACTTAAGTGGACGCCCTATACGAATCTGTGGAACTACTCCTTTTATGACATTCAGGAGATGGGCGTAACGGCGGACCGGCCGCTGCCGATTCCGGCTTCGTGGGGTGAATACTTCCCGGCGGTCGGACGCGGTGAAGCCGTCTATCTGAATCACGTGAGTGTGGGGACGATGCAGCCCGGTTACCTCACCACCCAGCGCTACTCGGACGAGATCAAGTACATGCTGGCGGTTGACGTTGACCAGGCCTATGCGCCGTGGCTTACGCAGACCGGTAACCTGACCTCGTTCTTCGAAGTCATGAGCACCATCTATCCCGATACCTGCCGGCTGTGCGGTGTGGGTAACGACCTGAGCTCGAATCTGCTCCACACCGACGTCGATGCGCTGATGAGCGTCTCAACGAGCTGGCTATGGTCGGATATCGTGCCGACGTGGGCGATGATCTTCAATCCGAAGGGACGCGCGTTAGCGATGTTCCCGACGCTGGCGCTCAACCCGCCGTGGACCAAGAAGTACTTCATGCAGTTGGGGGCAATCGAGGTTCTGAGCGGCGACAAGATGCAGAATTTCGGTCTCTTCAAGGGGCAGAACCAGCTCACGGCGCAGTTCCAGTACAACTTCGATTTGATGTAGAGAAAGCAATGATGGAAGCGGCATCCGCCGCTTCCATCATCGGCGACGAGAAGAAAGAGCAGGAGCGGCGGGCGCCTTGGGGCGCCCGCCGCTCCTGCGTCGTCCTGGCGATCCGGGCCCCGCCGCTTCCGCGGTGGGAAGCGGCCGCCCGGAAAGCGCTAACCCTGCAGAAATTCCCGTACCGTTCTGACGAACTCGTCGGGCCTTTCGTACATCGGCATGTGCCCGACTTCCTTCAACGTCACCGCGCTCGACTTTTTGATCCGGCTCGTGAACTCGTTTGCATACACGGGCGGTATCAGCTTGTCCGACTCGCCCATCAGGATCAGAGTCGGAGCCTGGATGCGCCAGGCGCGCTTCTTAAGACCGCGATCGGGTATCGGCCACAGGAACTTGCTGGCCTGCGTAAAGCGCTTGACCCGCTCGACGTACATATCCTCGAGCACCTTCATATCCTCGGGGACGGTGGTGAACATCTGCGCGATCGGTGACTGCGGATCGTGGAACAGATGGGCCGCCAGGTCCGGCAGCTCCATCGCGAAGACATCCGGTATCGGATGCTCATCGAGCCAGAAACCGGCAGGGGTGACGAGGACGAGCTTTTTCACGCGATGCACGTCGAGGGCGGCAAACTCTGCCGCGAGCATTCCACCGAGCGAATGACCCATCACGTGCGCGCTCGCAATCCCCAGTTCGTCGAGCAACTGATGGTAGCAGAGGACGACATCGAAAATGTCCTCGATATGCTCGCCGCCGGTGGATTCCCCGAATCCCGGCAGGTGCGGCGCGATCACTTTGAAGTTGTGCCCGAGGTCCTCCAGAAACGGATCGACCCCGAGCAGGCCGCCCGCCCCGTGCAGGAAAAGCAGCGGTTCGCCGGTCCCGAACATGTGGGTCTCGATCGTGAAACGGCCACCCCCGATGCGTCGTAGCTCTTTCATGCGTTACTCCGTCGTGCTCACTTTGCTGCGGCGCGCGCCTCGCCGTTGCCGGCGTGGACCGCGTTACCGTTCGTGGCGCGCGGGAAATTGAGATTAAGCTGGGCGGGCATCGCGCGTTCCGCTTCGGGCAGCGGGCGCGGCGACCAATGGTCTTCCCAGTCGCTCCAGAGATCGCGCAGATACGGCATACACTCGGTCGCGAAGATCTCGGTATTCTTGCGCACCAGTTCGGGCGGCATTGAGCCAAGCTGCTGCAGGATCATCAGATGGCCGCAGTTGAGGCTCTTCATCGCTTCGCGCAGCCGCTCGCGGACGGTCTTCGGCGAGCCGGCGATGATATAACCCTCGCGGATGAAGTCCTTCCACTTCAGTCCTTCGCGCCGCAGCGCCGCGGCGCGGCCGACCTGGGCGAGGAAGCCCGCGCGAATCGTGCTTTCGGTGCGATAGCCGGGCGCGTCGGCGAAGCCCTGATAGACGTGCAGGCAGCGGTTGTAGAAATAATCCATATGTTCGGCGTAGTCGCGTTCGGCCTGCTCGTCGGTCTCGGCGACCATTACGGCCTGCGCGAAGCCCATCGCATAGGGATTGAGCGGCTTGTTCTTTTTGGCCATCACGTTCCAGTAGCCGTCGGCAACCTTCTTGGCCGCGATATAGCCGAAGTACGAAAGGAAGCTGTATTGATGGCCGAACTCGGCGCAAAAATCCCAGGTTTCAATCGAGCCGCCGCCGGGAATCCAAATCGGCGGTCGCGGCTGCTGCAGCGGCTTCGGCCACAGGTTCACGTAGCGCAGCTTGGTGAACTTGCCGTTCCACGCGAACATCTCCTTCTCGCTCCATGCTTTGAGGATGAGGTCGTGGGCCTCGCGATACTTCTCGCGCAGCGTCGCCGGCACTTCGCCATAGCAGAAGTTGGTGTCCATCGAGGTGCCGACCGGGAAGCCGGCGACCAGCCGCCCGCCGCTCAGCACGTCGAGCATCGCGAATTCCTCGGCGACACGCACCGGCGGGTTATACAGCGCGATGGAGTTGCCGAGGATCACCAGGTTGGCCTTGCGTGTGCGGCGCGCCAGCGCGGCGCCCATGATATTCGGCGAGGGCATCAGGCCGTAGGCATTCTGATGATGCTCGTTGACGCCGAGCCCGTCGAAACCCATCTGATCGGCAAACTCAAGCTGATCGAGGTAGTCGTTGTACAGGCGATGGCCGACTTTCGGATCATATAGATCGCGCGGAATATCCACCCACACGCTGCGATACCTGGTGGTGAAATCCTCAGGCAGATAGCGATAGGGCATCAGATGAAACCACGTGAATTTCATCGCACAGTCTCCTCGATGGATTCGTCCCGCAAGCGCGACGCAGTATGAACCTATCTTATGAGATTACTATAAGGAAGCGCGGCATGCGGCCGCCATGCGCCGCTGCTTGCGACGCGATACATCACGCTGTAGCGCGGGCCCTCACTGGGCGGGATCACGACGGGCGCCTTGGGCGTCACGATCGAAAGCGGCACCGGCACGAAGGTTATAATGAAGAGCCCGACCGTCGCCCAAGCGGCAAGACGGCGCGGGCCGCGGAGGGGAGTCTCGATATCGCCGGTCGACGGATGGCCAAGGCCGAGCGCGATGACGATCAGAAACCATAGGAACCAGCCCGGCCAGAACTCGAAGCCAAGCACCAGCGGCACCACCGCGAGCCCGAGGCATCCCAGCCAGGCCAGACGTGAAACAAGACGATGGCCGCGCGGGCCAAACAGCGCATAGGCGACGTGGCCACCGTCGAGCTGGCCGACCGGCAGCAGGTTCAGGGTCGTAACAAAGATCCCGTACCATCCGGCGAGGGCGAGCGGATGCAGGCTGATTTCAACCGTATTGGGATTAACGCCCAAAAGGACGCGCGACAACACCCAGAAGATGATCGAATTGCCGAAGTCGATACCTCCCTGCGACGGATCGAGCGGCGACACCTGCGACATCCGCAGGCCGATCGCGGTCGCAATCAGGGCGACTATAAACCCCGCCCACGGTCCGGCGGCGCCGATATCGAACATTGCGCGCCGGCTGCGCGGCAGCGACTTCATCCGGATAAAGGCGCCCAAGGTGCCCGGCAACGGCACCATCCAGGGTCCCGGAATAAAAAAGGGCAGGGTCGCGTTGACGCCGTGATGACGCGAGGTGAGATAGTGGCCCATCTCGTGAGCCAGCAGGATTGCCATCAAGGGAAGGGAAAAGGAGAGGCCGGCGACTAGATTGACCAGCGATGCTGGTTGCCACAGCGAAACCTCGGCGCCGTTGGCCAGCGCACCCGCCATCGTGGTGGCGAACAGGGTCAGGAGGAACAGGACGACGTTGACGATCGGGAAACGCCGCCCCTCGCGCCGTGGCGCCGGCTCCATCTCCGGAATCGGCGCGACGCCGTCGAAGCGGGGGATTTCGGTAACGACCGGCGAGGTCGCGGAGCGCGCGCTGCTGGGTTCCATCGAAATCTTCAATCTTCCGTTTTCAAGACTACCGGGCTGCCCACGCCACGTTTGAACCGCGCTGCGGCGCTGCCGTCGCGAATCGCGATCTCCAACGTTTCAAAACTACCGAACACAGCAACTGGCGCGCCAACCGCCACATCGGCATAGGTTTTCCGCAAACCGATCCGACGCGAGCCGCCGATATCCACCAAGAGCCTACCGCGTCCGCATCGCTCAGCAAAATCCATCACGCGGCCCCGCGTCAGGTTGGTTACGAGATTGCCGAAAGTATCGATATAAATGACTTCACCGCGGAGTTGCCGCGCGCCTTCGCGCACCTTCCCGTCAAGGTCGATTCGCACCATCGAAGCGAGCTCGGGGCCGAGCGATCGCAGTCGGATCCCGCGAGCGAGCCATGCGGCCGCGGGCGCGAAAATATCCCGGCCGTGAAAAGTCGAGCTGGTCGCGGCGAGGCGATAACGCGGATTTTCAAGCCTGACGATCGTTTTGATCCCCGCCGCGTCAGCCACAGGCGAAAGCAGGCCGTTATCCGGACCGATCAGCCGCGCGCCTGCCTTCGTCGTAATCGCAATCGGCAGTCGGGCGCTGCCGACCCCGGGATCGACGACCGCGACGAAGATCGTCTCGGCCGGAAAGAACCGCCAGCTTTGCGCCAGCGCGAGCGCCCCGGCCGCGATCTGCTGGGGCGGGATGCCATGCGTGATATCGATGATGCGGCAACGTGGGGCGATCGATGTGATGACACCCTTCATCACGCCGACGTAATGATCGCGATAACCGAAATCGGTCAGCAGCGCGATACTAACATCATGAGGCGGCATCGTGCGTCAGGATTTACTGGATTTGCCGGCGCTGGGCGTCGGAATGGTCACACCGGGCCTTGCCACGATGACCCTATGATGCCGCCGAGCGTGGATCGCGCGCCGCCGCGGTGAGTGGCGGGGCAAGTCGCGAACCCTGCACCAGCACCATCGCCGCGCGACCCGAGAGACGACGACCAAAGCGAGCCAGCCGATCGTCGACGCTGGTCGCGACGATCGCGAGGCCATCCGCGATGCGTTCCAGGATCGCCTGGGGCGCCGGCGAATCGATTACTTCAGTATGGAGCCGGCGGCCGGCGACTCGCGCCGCTTCCGCCAGCGCGCTGTTAAGCCTCATCCCGGCCTGTCCGCCATTCCAGGTAATGATGACGACGTGAAGTTCGGCGTCGCGCTGCTGCACAATCCGCGTGCCGAGCTCCAGCGCTGCGTGACCATCGGGGCCGTCGTCGGCAATCACGACAACATCGGCAAAGTGATCGTCCATCGCGCGATGCGCCACGGCGACGTTCAACGGCAACTCGCGCGTGCGTTCGAGCACCGTGCGCACCAGCCCGCCCTTGAAATCTTCGCCGAAGATCGGCTGATGGGGTCCGAGGAGCACCCAACCCACGCGCGCTTCTGCCGCAATACGCACGAGGTCGGCCGCCGGATCGTCGCTCCATACCGCCTGCGGGGTGATGACGCTGTTCTTCTCCCATGCGAGCTCGAGCGCCGTCGTGAGAGCCGCTGAACGTGGCGCTCGTTGACCGTCGCCGTAGTCGGCGCGGACGCCGCCGGCAGGACGCCGCACTAGCGCCAGGACGCGCGGCGGCGGCGCGCCGGACGGGGTCGCAGCGAGAGCGAAATTGATCAGGCGCGCGACTCCCGCCGGATTGGCAACCGGCACCAGGAAGCCGCGCCCTTCGGCGCTCGGCGCCGGCGAGGGTTGCGCCTGCAGCCGTTCATCTGCTTCGTCACCGACGATCATATGCAGTATCGGCGTCGTCGCCAGCGTCGTGACGAGGGCCATGATGACCATCATCGCAAACAAGGTGGGCGAAATGATCCGCATCTCGAAGCCGATATTCAGCACGATCAGCTCCATCAAACCGCGCGTGTTCATCAGCACGCCGAGCGCCGAACCATCGCGCCATCCGAGGCCGGTGATGCGTGCCGCAACCAGGCTGCCGCCGAACTTGCCGAGCGAGGCGACCAGGATGATAAGCGCGCACAACTCCCACTGACTGAAGTTGTTGAGCAGGCCGATCTGGGTGCGCAGGCCGGTGAAGGCGAAGAACGCCGGCAGCAGCAGCGAAACGACAAGGTCTTCCAGCCGATCGGTCAGCTCGCGGGCCATCCCGCTGTCGTGCGGAATCATGGCGCCGAGCGCGAAGGCGCCGAAGATTGCGTGGATGCCGATAATCTCGGTCGCCGAGGCGGAAAGCAGCAGCAGGACGAAGATCGTCGCCATCAGCCCCTGCGTCAGCCGGCCTTTGTTGCCGTACACGCGCGTCAGCCGCACCATCAGCGGGCGGATCGCCACGAGCATCATGACGATATAGGCCACGGCAAAAATGGCGGTCCGCAGGACGCCCACACCCTCGGCGCGGGCGACGCCAACGACGAACGCAAGGAGACACCACGCCGTTACGTCATCGACGGCCGCGCAGGTGAGCGCCAGCACTCCCATTCGGGTGCGGCTTATCCGGCGATCGGTCAGGATACGCGCCAGCACCGGAAACGCCGTGACCGACATCGAGACGCCGAGAAACAGGGCAAAGTTCGTGAAAGTCACGTCACTCGACGACAACCGCGGATACAGCAGCAACGCCAGCGCGGCGCCAAGAATGAATGGCGTCAGGATGCTCGCATGCGAAATCGCGATGGTCGAATGGCCTTGTTTGCGCAGCAGGCCGAGATCGAGTTCGACGCCGACGAGAAACATGAAAAGGATGACACCGACCTGCGAAATGACATTGAGGGCCGGCGGCACCGTAGCCGGAAACAAAAAGGCCGAGGCCTGCGGCGCGAAGTGCCCCAGCAACGATGGGCCGAGCAGGATGCCGGCGATGATCTCGCCGATCACCGGCGGCTGATTCAGATTGCGGCAGAGAGTGCCGAGCGCCCGGGCCATCCCGACCACCGCGGCCAGCGCCAGCAGCACATGCAGCAAATCGCTCGCGTGGGCCTGCGCGGACTTTCCGCTGACGACGCCCGCAGTCGCCGGCGCGGCGAGCCCATCGCCCCAGGAGCGGATAACCAGGAAAGCCACTATCACCACCACGATCGTGGCCGCATACAGCGAAAACGCTGCGACTCTCGATGCACCCGCGGAGTTGCTCATAAAGTGGCGTAAAGCCTAACAGACCGTCCTACTTGAGCAGAGACCAATTTCCGCATAAGACGGTGCAGGATGGCAAGGCTGACCCATTCGGTGTCCCGAGGCGCGCTAAGGCGTATCAGCCTCCGTAACCACCATCGCCGAGGCGCGTACATGCGGTTGCAAGGGTAGTCAAGTTAACAGTATATTTCGTCGCGGGCTGGCGCGATGCGGGATGCGGTTGAGGTGGTCACAGCCTGCACCCCGAATCAAAGCGTCGTGATTGCGGTCGACCCGTGGATCTGGCGATCACGGAGTCTGGTTGGACGCCGTAGATACACGAACCCGGCAAATGCAAAAGTTGCCGTGGAGAGGGAAGGGGAAGCTTGATGCGCAGAAAATTGGGTCTGGGCTTGACGTGGCTGGGAGCACTCTCACTGCTGGGCGGGTGTTCCTGGTGGAATTCGATGTCGCCGGAGCAGAAGCAGTACTGTCTCATCGGCGCCGCCTCCGGAGCGCTCCTGGGTGGCGGTACGGGCGCTCTCGTGGCCGATCAAGCCGGCAACAAGTCGCGCAACTATGCGATCGGGGTTCCGCTCGGTGTTGGGGTAGGCGCACTCTTAGGCGGAGCCGTCGGCTGTGCGATGGCGCCGTCGCCCACTCCGGAAGCAACCCCGGCACCGCCGCCGCCTCCACCTCCGCCGCCGCCTCCGCCGGCACCGCAGAAGATCGTTCTGCGCGGGGTCCATTTCGACTTCGACAAGTACTTCATTCGTGACGTCGATAAGCCGGTGCTCGATGAGGCTGCCGACACCTTGAAGGCGAATCCCAACGTCAAGGTCGACGTCAACGGCTACTGCGACGCTATCGGTACGGTACCTTACAACCTGAAGTTGTCGCAGAAGCGCGCCGAAGCGGTGGCCAACTACCTGGAAGGCAAGGGCATCCCGGCCGACCAGTTGATACCGCAGGGCTTCGGCAAGACCGACTTCGTCGCCACCAACAAGACGGCGGAGGGTCGCGCGCAGAACCGGCGCGTCGAACTGGTTCCGGTTCAATAGCGGTTGAACAGACGACGCCCCGCCGCGCGGAAGCGGCGGGGCGTCGTTCGAACTGCTGCTCCGTGGGGACGTTATGAAGAGGGTGATTGTGCTGGGGCGATATCTCGGAACAGGTACCCTGCTGTTTGCCGCAGCGATGGTGCTCGCGCCACAAACTCACGCTCAGACGCACGATGCGTCCGCCAACCTCCTGGCCTCCGCCACCGTCATGAAGAGCGGCGCAGCGGCTGCGAACCCAGGTGCCCAATCCGGCACCGCCGCCGCGACTTCGCCGGCCGCCGATGCTGCTTCACCGGTGGTGGATCCCGATGATCAGACGACCAAAGAGCGCGTTGCCCATCTCACTGCCGCCCTGAAGAAAAAATGGAACCAGGCGGTAGCCGCGCTGCCGTCCTTCTGTGGCGAATGGCAACGCATGCTGCACGATCGCGAGGTCAACAACCTCGCCCATCTGCAGTGGCAGCAGAAGCAGGGCTATGCGACCGCGACCTACGTCGGTTACGGCAAGATCCTCGGATGCAAGGCCAAGGAATCCGAGGAAGGGGTGCCGCTCGGCAAGGTGGTTTACGAGGAACGCGACTACTATCTCGCCGGTAAGACTCCGGCCGACGCCGAAGCTCATCCGCAACTGATGCGCACGACGAACACGCTCGAAATCTTTTCCTGGGAAAAGGACCGCTGGTTCTATTGACCTGAACGGAGTTGGTGTGGCGGATTAGCGTGATGGACGCTGCCGCCACCGAGGTTCTCAACCAGCTTACCCGTCTTGTCCGCGCGCGCACGGGCGATCAGCACGCAGCGGTTAGCGCGCTCGAGCCGCTGCCCGGTCACGCCGGCTTCAGTTACAGTTTCGAGCTCGCCCGCTCTGCCGCACTACCGAAGCAGAAGCTGGTTTTGCGCCTTGCGCCGCCAGGCGTGAAGATTGCCGGACCGGCGGACATCGTGCGCCAGGCGCGGATTATGGAATCATTGCGCGGCACCGCCGTTCCCGTACCGCGCGTCCTGTGGTCCGGCGACGAACCTGAATACTTCGGCCGACCCTATTTCGTGGTCGAGTTTCTCGAGGGCGTCAAGCTGAGCGACGCGCCGTTCGACGCCGACCGCATGAAGATCCTCGGACGCCGCGGTATCGCGACGCTGGCGGCGCTCCATCAACTGCCGTGGGAGCCGCGCCGTGATGCTTTCGGCGATCCGCAATCGCTCGCCGAAGAACTTGCACGGCTGGACCATCTGCTCGATCGGCCGACGCTCGATCCGGCCGTCGTGGCGCGCGCCCCGGAACTGCGCGAACGGCTGCGCGCGACGCTTCCGACAAATTCGCGGATCGGCTGCGTTCATGGTGATTTTCAGTTCGCCAACATTCTCTATGATGAGGAAAAACCCATAGCGGTAATCGATTGGGAAATCGCCTCCATCGGCCCGACCCTCATCGACCTCGGCTGGGTGAGCTTCTTTGCCGATGCGCACAGTTGGATTGAAACCGACGATCGCGTCCGACCGCTGACTCCGGAGGAAATCTTCGAGACCTACGCCGCGAGCGTGCCGTTTGCAGTCAGCGCCGATGAAGTGCGATGGTTTCGCAGTTTCGCCGGTTATCGGTTTGGCGTGATTACCTGCTTTAACCTGATGCTGCATCGGCGGGGTAAGCGCGATGATCCCCATTGGGAGGAGATCGCCCTGTCCGCGCCGCGGATGTTCGAGCGCGGCCTGGAACTGCTCGGCTAAGACCTGATCGTCCGAGGGAGGAATCGACGATGGTGGCTGTCACGGAGCTTGGCTACATGGGAATCGGCGTCGCGAAGCCTGACGAATGGAAGCAGTTCGCGACCGAGATTCTCGGGATGGAGCTGGCGAGCGACGGTGAGCCGGATCGCTGCTATCTGCGCACCGATTACTGGCACCATCGACTCGTCTTGCACGCCAATGGGTCCGACGATCTCGAATATCTCGGACTGCGGGTTGCCGGTCCCGACGAATTTGGCGAGATGCAGCATCAGCTCGAAGCTGCCGGTATTAAGTTTCGCGTCGGCTCCGACGATGAAGCGCTCGAGCGCCGCGTGCTGCAGGTCATGAAGCTGACCGATCCCGGTGGTAATCCGATTGAGATCTTCCACGGTCCGGAAATCCAGGCCTCGAAACCGTTCCATCCGGGACGCCGGATGCACGGGCGCTTCAAGACCGGCAGCGGCGGCATGGGGCACACCATCGTGCGCCAGGATGACCCCGGTGCGGCGCGGCTCTTCTATGTTGCCCTGGGTATGCGCGGCGGCGTCGAATACCGCATCCGGATGGGCAACCGCGTCGTGTCTCCGGTTTTCATGCACTGCAACGATCGCGATCACACGATCGCCTTCGGCGTCGGACCGCAGCAGAGACGAATCAATCATCTGATGCTCGAGGTCGAGAACTTCGACGATGTCGGTCTGACCTACGATATCGTGCGGAAGAACAAGGTCCCGGTGACGGTCGCGCCCGGCAAGCACTCGAACGATCACATGTTCTCGTTTTATCTGCGCAATCCGTCCGGCTGGATGATCGAGTACGGATGGGGTGGACGTCCCGCGACCTATCAGTCCGAATACTACACCGAGGACATCTGGGGTCATCAGCCGGAGTCCGGTGGCTTCAACGTCGATCGCTGACGCCGGGGCAGCGACTGCTCCGCCCGTTGCGCGCGGCGAGGAAGCGGTCGATTACAAGGCGGTCGCGCTGCTTTCGGCGGCGCATCTGACGGACGACGTCAATCAGGGCGTGGTCCCGGCGATGCTGCCGTTTTTTATCGCTGCGGACCATCTTAGCTATGCGGCTGCCGCCGGCCTGATGCTCGCGCAGACGCTCTCGGCCTCGGTGATGCAGCCGTTGTTCGGGATGATGGCCGACAGCCGCCCCTCGCCGTGGTTGATCCCGCTTGGTTTGATCCTCGCCGGAATCGGGGTCGCGTTAAGCGGGATCGCGCCCGGCTACTGGACGATTTTTGCGGTCATCGCACTGAGCGGTATCGGCATCTCGGCCTTTCATCCGGAGGCGGCGCGCCGGGTGCGTTACTTGAGCGGGCCGCGCCAGGCCACCACGATGAGCCTGTTCACCGTCGGCGGGATGTTCGGGTTCGCCATCGGTCCCCTGCTGATAACGCCGACGCTGCTCGCCTGCGGCACGCGCGGCGCATTGATCCTCGCGCTGCCTGTAACCCTGATGGGCGCGATCGTCTGGCGCCGCTTGCCGCGCCTTGCCGTCGCGCCGCGCGCCACACTGCCATCCGGGCCGCACGTTGATACCGCTGCGCCCGAGCACTGGGCCGACTTCATCCGCTTGAGCGCCGTCGTCAACTTCCGCTCGATCGTCTTCTTCGGACTCAATACCTTTATCCCGCTCTACTGGATTCATGTTCTGGCCGGCACCAAAGCCGGCGCCGCCTACGCGCTCACCGTGATGCTGATAGCGGTTGCGATCGGCACGTTGGTCGGCGGTCGCCTCGCCGACATTTACGGCCGTCGCATCGTAATCGTGGTTTCGCTGGCGGCCGTGGTTCCCTTGATGCTGTTGTTTCTCGCAAGCGTCAGCCGCCCGCTCGCGATGTTGCTGCTGGTCCCGATCGGCGGCACGCTCGCCCTTTCCAATAGCGTGGTGGTCGTGATGGCGCAGGAGTACCTGCCCAATCGGGTCGGTCTCGCGGCCGGCGTCACGCTCGGCCTTTCGATGACGATCGGCGGACTCGCCATGCCCATTTTTGGCGCCATCGCCGATCACTATGGCCTCGTGCGAACGCTCTTTCTGCTGGCCGCACTGCCGGCGCTCGGTTTTGCCCTGAGCCTCCGTCTGCGTGAGAGCGGCGGCGCCGTCCAGCAGTCGATCGTGCTGGCCGAGCCAATCGAGCAGCAGGTCTAGCGAGGACTCCGTCAACGATCGCCGACGGCCAAAAGACTTTCGCATCACGCCCCCGATGCGCCATACTTAAGCGAAGCAGCCGCGCTGCGGCGCCCCTGCTCGACTGAATCGCACTTTCGCCAGCGGATGGAAATCGAACACCTCTCAGCCCGACGCGCCAACGTCCTGGTTCCCACGATTGTCGGATGTGCGCTGCTGATGCAGACGCTCGATTCGACCGTTATCGCGACCGCCTTGCCGGTGATCGCGACTTCGATGCACGAGCATCCGATCAAGCTGAACCTCGCGATCACCTCCTATCCGTTGAGCCTCGCCGTGTTCATTCCGCTGAGCGGCTGGGTGGGCGATCGCTTCGGCGCGCGCTCGGTGTTTCGCACGGCTATCGCGATCTTCACGATCGGTTCGATTTTCTGCGGCTTGTCGCGAACGCTGCCCGAGCTGGTCGCCGCGCGTATCGCGCAGGGTTTCGGCGGCGCGCTGATGGTGCCCGTGGGAAGGCTGGTGGTGCTGCGCATCGTGCCGAAATCCGGCCTGGTTGATGCCATGTCGTATCTTACCATCCCGGCGGTGCTCGGACCGGTGCTGGGACCGCCGATCGGCGGATTTATCGTGACCTATAGCTCGTGGCGCTGGATCTTCTTCATGAATGTGCCGATCGCGATCGTCGGCCTTATCCTCACCACCCTCTATATCCCGAATATCCGCGAAACCGAGAGCACGCCGTTCGATACGCTCGGCTTCGTGCTGACGGGGATCGGTCTCGCCGGTCTGGTGTTCGGCTTCGAGACGGTCGGCCGCAATATGATCCCGGGTTACCTGGTCTTCGCCCTGATTGCCGGTGGCACGCTCTGCAGCGTCGCCTACGTGCGCCACGCGAGCCGCGTCAGGTACCCGATTGTCGAAGTTTCCCTGATGAAAATCCCGACCTTTGCCGCCTCGGTCCTCGGCGGCGGTTTGTCGCGGATGGGGATTGGCGCGCTGCCGTTCCTGCTCGCGATGCTGCTGCAGTTGGTCTTCGGCCTGACGCCGTTCGCCTCGGGCCTGGTCACGTTCACCAGCGCGGTGGGCGCGCTGACGATGAAATTCACCGTCGGCCCTATCGTGCGCCGCTTCGGCTTCCGCCGCGTACTCGTCGGCAACGGCGTCATCAGCGCGATTCTGCTGATGGCCTACGCGCTCTTTCATCCGGGCGTGCCGTTCTTGTTTATCATCGCGACTTTGCTGACCGGCGGCTTCTTTCGCTCGCTGCAGTTCACCTGTCTCAACACGATCGCGTACGCCGACGTCTCGCAGGCGATGATGAGCAGCGCGAGCACGCTGTCGAGCATGGCGCAGCAGTTGTTCTTCAGCCTCGGCGTGACCGTCGCGGCGATCGTGCTTCATCTGGGACTGGTCTTTCGCGGCGCCACCACGGTGGCCGCGAGTGATTTCTCCGCCGCCTTCATTGTGATCGGCTTGATTTCGCTCTGCTCGGTCGCCTTCTTTGTTCCGCTGGAGCATCATGCCGGCGCTGAAGTCAGCGGCCATCCGGCGTCCTTGCAGGCGGCGGCCCGTCTGACCGAGGCCACCGCCGCCGAATAAAGGACAACGCGGTTCAGAACATGGGGACATGATTATGGATAACGCGCTTGCGGGAATTCGAGTTATCGATTGCGGAACCTACGTCGCCGGACCTGCGGCAGCCACCGTGATGTCCGACTTCGGCGCCGATGTTATCAAGATCGAGCGGCCTGGCGGCGGCGACCTCTGGCGGCTCTTTTCGCGCCTGCCCGGTACCGCACACGCGGAAATCGACTGGTGCTGGGTGCTGACCAATCGCAACAAGCGCAGCGTCGCGCTCGATCTCGCGCGCCCGGAGGGTCGCGACGCGCTGATCCGCCTGGTCAAAAGCGCCGACGTCTTCGTCACCAACTACCAGCGGCAGCTCCTGACCAGGTTCTCGCTCCACTATGAAGATCTGAGCGCCGTCAACCCGCGTCTCATCTATGCTCATCTGACCGGCTATGGGGATGCCGGCGAGGACTGCGACGATCCGGCTTTCGACGCGCTCGCCTATTGGGCGCGTTCAGGTCTGATGACCAGCGTCACCGGGCTCGACGGCACCCCCAGCGCGCCGCGACCCGGAATGGGCGACCATCCCACCTCGATGTCGCTGTTCGGCGCGATCATGCTCGGGCTCTATCGGCGCGAGCGGACCGGCAAGGGGATGCGCGTCACGACCTCGCTGATGGCCAGCGGGGCGTGGGCGAACGCCTGCGATCTGCAGGCCAAATTCTGCAACGCCGTCTTTCCCACGCGCGGCGAAGGCAAGCATCCGCCCAACCCGCTGACCGCCGTCTACCTGACCGCGGATCAGAAAATGTTTCTGCTGGTCCTGATCGATCCCGATAACGAGTTCCCGCGTCTGTGCGCCGCCTTCGGGCAGCCGGACCTGGCCACGGGCGATCTGTTTTCGACCAATGCGGCGCGCGGCGAGAACGCCGCCGCGCTCTATGCAATCCTGCAGTCGCAGTTCGAGTCGCGGCCCTTTGCCGAATGGCGCCAACTCTTTCGCGCCAACGACATCAAGTTCGCGCCGCTGCCGAAGCTCGACGACGTGGTGCTTGACCCGCAGATGCGCGCGTCGGGAGCGATCGTCAGACTCGACGACGGCACGCTCGAAACCGTCAACAGCCCGGTGTTCATCTCCGGCGTCGAGAAGCGCCGGCCCCATCGCGCGCCCGCAATCGGCGAACACTCGCGCGAGGTTCTGCGTGAGATTGGCTACTCGGATAAGGAGATCGACGCGCTCATCAAATCCGGCGCGGCGATGACCCTCTAGCCTAGTTAGGCGGCGCGACGGCCGGGCGGCTGGTGAAGCGCTGATCGATGCGCGTCACCACCCGCCCGTGCTGGTTGGTGAGGGTCGTGCGAATGACCGTGAACCGCAACGGCCCGCTGCGGCCAGTCTTTTCGTAGGTGTCCACCACCGCTGAGGCCACGCGGATTTCGTCGCCCGCAAAAATCGTCTCGATGAAATCGAGCTCCATCGACGCCAGCAGCCGACGCTCGAACTTCGGCAGATAGTCAAAAATATCCTCAGCCGCGCGAAAGCTTCCGGAAATCGAGAGCGGCGCGATCGCGCGGCCATCCGCTGCATAGGTGACCGTCGCCCCCGTCGCCGCACAGAACGCCGCGATCATTTCACCGGTTACGGTCACCGCTTTGGCAACCTCGAAGACTTTGCCGATCACCTGCGAATCCAGTTCCGCCATCCCTGATTCTTCCGATCTATCGCGTCGTCCTTGACGGCTGCGCCGCGTCAAGCGCAGCCTAGCGGAAACACCGGGCTCCGACGAGGAGGGCGAATCATGACGGCGAGGGCCAATCACGAAATCGAGATTTCCGATGTCGAGTATCTGCGGCACGGTGATAAGCCGCTGCTGGCGCGTCTGTTTCGGCCGCGCGGCACAGGTCCGTTTCCGATCATCGTCGAGATTCACGGCGGCGCCTGGTGCCTGATGGATCGCACGCACGACAAAATCGTCAACGAAGCGCTCGCGCGGAGCGGCGTCGTGGTCGTCGCGCTCGATTTTCGCATGCCGCCCGACGCCAAATATCCGGGATCGATGATCGACATCAATTTCGGCATCCGCTGGGCCAAGAGTCGCGCGGCCGAGCTCAACGGTAGCGCCGAACGCCTCGGCCTGATGGGTAGTTCGAGCGGCGGCCATCAGGCGATGCTGGCCGCGATGCGTCCCCGCGATCCGCGTTACGCGTCGCTGCCGCTGCCAGAAGGACCGCAGCTCGACGCGACCGTCAGATGTGTCGTGATGCTGTGGCCGGTAATCGATCCGCTGGGGCGGTACCGCTACGCGAAGGAGCTCAAAGCCTCCGGCAAACCCTATCCGGAACTCGTCGATCTCGTTCTTCCGCTCCACGACAAGTATTGGAAGGACGAGGCCGAAATGGCCGAAGGGAACCCGACGATGGCCCTCGAGCGCGGCGAGCGCGCCGAAACGCCGCCCGTGCTCTGCGTGCAGGGCGAGCGCGACATCGCCCATCCTCGGCCCCATCTCGATCGCTTCATCAGCGGTTATCGGAAAATTGGCGGCATGATCGACCTCGCGATGTACCCCGATGTCGCCGAAGGATTTATCGTGCGCAAGCCCGAAGCGCCCGCGTCCCGGGCCGCGCTTGACCGCATCATTGATTTTGTTCACACCCAGTTGAGTTAGGAGAAAGTGATGGCATTGCTGCCGTATCTCGATGAAAAGGATGCATCGCCGGAGGTGCTCAAGTTCCTGAAGCGTCCGCTCGTGCTCAATGTCCAGCGCATGACCGCCAACGCGCAGACGCTCTTTCCCGCGCGCAGCCGCCTGAGCACCGCGCTGATGACGCAAATCACGCTCGCTCCGCGGCTCCGGGAACTGGCGATCCTCCGTACCGCCAAGATCTGCGGGTCAGTCTACGAGTGGACTCAGCATCTGCCACCCGCCCGCCAGATGGGCGTGACGGAGGAGCAGATTGCCGCGATCGCAAACTGGCAGTCGGCCGCGTGCTTCGACGATCTCGACCGTCTGGTGCTGCGTTTCACCGACGAGGTCAACCAGAACGTGAAGGCCTCGCGTGAAACGCTCGAAGCGCTCAAGCGCCATCTCACGCCGGCTCAAATCGTCGAGCTGCTGATCATCATCGGCCACTGGCGCCAGACCGCCAGCATCCTCGAAACGCTCGAGGTCGACCTCGACGAGTTCGCCGGCAAGGTCAATATCCTCGACGGCCTGAAACCTCAAAGCGCGTGACGCACTGCGCAGAGCCGACTGTTGGCTCTGCGCAGCGCCCAAGTCAGCAGGTGCCTACTGCACTATCGGTCCCTTCAGCGTGAATTTGACGACACCGGTAGTCTTGTCATAGGTCCCGTTGAGGCTGCCGTAACCCGAGGCCGGGGGCGTACCGCCGGGTTCGACCGCGAAACCGCCGCTCAGCACATCGGGCTTGGTCACTTTTGAAGCGGCGCAATCAGTCCCGACGAAATCGAACGTCTGCACCACGGCGACCTTCTTGAGCGTCGTGTTGGTCGTTCCAACCCCAAAGAATGGCGAGCATCCGTTAGTCGAGACCACATCGGTAACCGCGTCACCCGTATCAACGGTTACTGAGAGGTCAGCGGTGCCTTTACCCGCCATCTTGCCGGTCATCGTCGCCGAGTTTACGGTCACGCAGATGCACGAGCCGCTTTCGCATTGATCCTGATAGCCATTCGCCGGTGAAGTGCAGGCGCCGCTGGTTGGCGCCAGGGCGGTCCCGCTGATCGTCGCCGATAAAACCTTGGCCGTGGCCGCATCCGCGCTCACATCCTGTGCGCGCGCCGTTGTCGATACTCCGATCAATGCCGCTGTCGCCAGAAGAGTCACGAGCCGTTTCATGGATCTCCTCCCTTTCGGAGTCGATGTCGGCACTCAGGCGGCGACGAAACGGAACGCATCGCCGTGTCTTAGGATCTTGCCCGTGCTCGGCGTGGCGAAATGGGTGCCGAGGACCAGCGTGCCGGTATCGGCGTAGCGTTCGCAGAACGCCCGCCGGGTCTTTTTGGCCTGCGCCAAATCAACGTCAAAATTATCGTCCCATTCCGGATAAGCGCATTGAATCGGGTGATGCATCAGGTCGCCAGTGACCACCGCGTTCTCGCCCTTCGACGAGATGCGAATCGCGAAGTGTCCCGGCGTATGGCCGGGCGTCGCTTCCAGCCACACCTCTTCGGTCAATTTGCGCGTCTCATCGACCAGTTCGGCGCGCTGATGGTCGAAAATCGGCCGTACCGAGTCTTCGATCGGCGCCTTGAAAAACTCGTCCTGCTGGCGCGAAAAGAAGTCCCACTCAGTGCCGCCGATTAAGTAGCGCGCGTTGGGGAAGGTCGGCACCCACTTGCCGTTCTGCAGCATCGTGTTCCATCCCACATGGTCGATATGCAGATGCGTGCAGATGACCTGATCTACCGCCTCGCGGGCGCAGCCGGCCTTCTGCAAATCCTGCAGGAACGGCAGATGCATCTGATTCCAGTCCGGAAAGGCCGGTCGCACCTTGTCATTGCCGATGCAGGTATCGACGATGATGCGCTGGCCCTTCGACTCGATCAGCAGCGCATGGATACTGAGCTTGAGTTTGCCGCTTTCGTCGGCGAACGCCGGGTAGAGCCACTGCTCCTTGCGCACATTCTCGGCCGTGGCATTGGGCAGGAGCATCGTCCCGTCCCAGGCGGTTTCGGACTCGATCACGCGGGTGATCCTGACGTCGCCGATCTTCCACTGGTTCATCTTGCGCAACCTCGCTTGGTCTGGTTAGCGTAAAGCTTTCGGCGCACGCTACAGCGCTGCGCGCCATCGGGTCAAGCCGGACCCGTTTCGCCCGACCATGGCGACCGCGCAATCCGGGTCCTTTTCAGGTTTGCCGAAGGGAGAGAGACCGATGAACCGACGCCAACAGATCGCTCTTACGACGGACGAGGTCAACGAATTCCTGGCGCAGCCGCACAAGGCGTCGCTGGCGACTATCGACAAGGACGGCTTTCCCCACGTGGTCGCGATGGGCTACCTGTTCCGGGACGGCGCGCTCTACATGACCTCGTACGGCAAGGCGCAGAAGGTCCTGAATATTCGCCGCAATCCGAAAGTCGGCGTGATGGTCGAAACCGGCAACGCCTATGCGAACTTCCGCGGCGTGATGATTCGCGGCACCTGCGAGATAATCGAGGATCGCGAGACGGTAGCCAGAATGATGCGCGGGATGGCCGGCAGCCAGCCCTCGGAAAACAGTCCGCCGAAGGAGGCGATCAACAGCGCACCCAAGCGCGTGCTCCTCAAGATAACGCCGCTCAAGATCTCGAGCTGGGATCACTCGAAACTCGGCGGTCGTTACTGAGCGGCCAAATTTTCGTTCAAAAAAAACGGCGGCGCCGGAAGTCCCGACGCCGCCGTCGTCATCTGGGGTAAGGAGACTTACCGTCCGGCCGCGACACGCAATTGGCCGTTGCCACCGCCGCCGCCGACGTCGCCCACTTCCGTCGCGATGTAACGGGTGATGAAACGCGGCTTAAACCGCGACACGAAGCTCGGCAGGATGATCACGCCGGTGATGGCATTGGTGGTCATCAGGAAGATCAGCAGTTGTGCCATGCGGACGTGAAAATCGACCGGTGAGAACAGCCATACGGAAAGACCGCCGATCATGACGAACAGCGTATTGAGCACGGCCTGACCCGTCCCGCGCATCGCCGTCGTGATCGCATCGGTCAGCTCGCGCCCGGCGATCGCTTCGTCGCGAATCGCCGCCATCGTGTAAATGCCATAGTCGATACCGAGGCCGATACCCAGCGAAACGACCGGAATCGTATCGATCGTCAGGGTCAGGCCGCGCATGTTCATATAGATGAACGCGCCGAAGTTCCCCAGTACGCTGGCCAGGATGAACAGCAGACCGGCGAACGGCGACCGGAACTCGACCGCGCAGCAGAAGCCGACTGCGATCAGGGTCAGCGTCAGATTGAAAAAGTCGGTGACCTTCAGAACCTGATTCGCGCCCGCATACAATCCGGCGATACCGCCGAGATAACGGCTCGTCACCTGCGTCAACCCAGGCTTGGCCACGCCGACCGGGGCCTGATGCTCGCCCTGGAAGAAGCCGGCCAGCTTCGTGAGAATTCCTGAGAAACCGGTCTGCGGCGCGTTCTCGACCTGCGTCGTGTTGACGTGCGTGCTGTTGAACGCCTCGATTTCGTCGAGCAGTCGCGTAAGGGTCTGGTAGGTATGGTCGCGCAGCAGCACGCGGATACACGTGGCATTCGCCTGCTGCGTGGGAATGTAGCGTTCCATTTCGCCCGGCGCCGTCCCCGTCAGATAGAGGTACCAGAGGTTGCCCGAGAGGCCGATACTGTCCGGAATCCGGAGATACTTCGGATGGGCATAGTGGAACATCTGGTTGAAGGGCTTCTCGATATCCGAGGCAAACGACGTGACCTGGATCACGTTCGGATCGCGCGCCCGCAGGTAGTAGCGCAGATCATCAGCCATCCGCAGCGGATCCGGACCCAGTACCGATTGCTCATTGGGATAGTTGGGGGTTTCCAGCACCACCCATCCCTCGTCAACCGGAAAGTACTTCGCGATTTCCTGGATATCCGTATTAACCTTGGCGTCCGCCTTGTAGAGCGGAGTGCCGACCGTGCGATACCCGATCTCGGCGCGCTGACCCGACAACAGTCCGAAGACGATGAAAGCCGCCGCTCCGGTCAGCAGCAGCGTGCGGGCCCATCCGGGCCGGGTCGGAAAATCCAGAAACCTGCCGACAAAACGGTCGATTGCGCCCTCGAGGCCGCCGGCCAGATGCTCATCGACTTTCCCTTCGAGTCGCGGCGGCGGCAGATAGCTCATCACGATTGGCTGGAAGACGAAGACCATCAGGAGGCTCGAACCAACCCAGACCGCGCCGGTCAGCGCGATATGATGGAGCACCGGGATGCCCGAGAACGACACGAAGATGATGCCGAAAATGTCCGCCAGGATTGACACCAGACCCGGCGGCAGCATCAGGTTCGTGGTGTTGACAACGGCCGTATGAACGTCGTTGTCGCACTGTTCAATTTGGCTGTAGAAACGACGCTGCCACTGAATACCATGGCTGACGTCGCGCGCGGTCAGAATGAACGGGATGACCAGCATGACCGGATCGAGTTGGAAGCCCACCAATCCGGTGAATCCCAGGCCCCACAATGCCGAGCACGTTCCGGTCATCAGCGGCGCCCACCATCGCGCGATGCCGCGGATGCCGTAGTAGTGGACGATAACAATGATGATCAGCGAGACCAGGATAATGCCCAGCAGCCGATACAGATAATGATAGCCCCAGCCGCGTACCATCGGTTCGCCGGCCACGAAAATCTCGTTGTTGGCGTCCTGGTTGTCCTGGATAATCTTTTCAACATCGTTGAAAAATTCGGTGTAGTTGATCGCCGCGTCATTGAACGACGCGGTAACCGTCGCGCTCCGTAAATCGCCGCTGACCAACTGGCGCAGCGCGTCCTGATGGATAATCACGTTGCGCTTTAGCGCCGCGATTCCGTCCGGCGTCTTGGGTACGTCGGGAAACATGTAGGGCTTCGAGATAAGCGCCCCAGACTGCGCCTCGACGTAGTTGACGCGAAACGAGCCCAGCGAGAAAACTTCCTCGTGGTTGACGCCGGGCAGACTGTCCATCGCCGTGGTCAGGTCGTGAATCTTCTCGAGTGTAACCGGATTGAAGATATCCCCGTCCTTGACCCGCAGCATGAAAACCAGCGTCTCCGCGCCGCCGAACGAACGCGCGTATTTCTCGTCGAGCTGGGTGTAGGGATGGTAACTCGGGAAAAAGTCCACGAAGCGGGTGCCGACCTGCAGATGGATCGTCGCCCAGACCATGAACACGGTTATCGAGGCGAGCAGAATGCCGATAGGCGCGCGAAACCGCAGGATAATCTTGCCGATGTTGAAACTTGATTCTGTGTGCATGGTTCTCTTACTCACTGCGCATCCGTGGCTGCCGTCTGCGTGGGAGTTGAATTGGTCGACGTCCAGTGCTGACCACCGTCGGAACTGACGATAATCGTCCCCGCCATCCCCACCGCCATGTCATACTGCGGTGAAAAGGCCATGCCGGTGATCGAATTCGAGGTGTCGCTGGCAACCGCTGTCGCCCGGCCCTGCTGATATTCGGCTATCGTGCCGTCCGCCCCGCCGAGGAAAAGATTGCTTGCTGAGGCGGGATGCACTGACACATATGCGGAATGAGTATCGCCCTGAATGGTTCCCGCTTTCCAGGTCTTCCCGCCGTCGGTGCTGAGCGCGTCGATACCGTTAAGCCCGGTGACCACCGCGTCATTCGCGTCGAGGAAGGCAATCGTGAAGTAAGGATCGGAGTTAAGCGTTCGCTGAGCGCCGGTCTGCACCTTCCAGGTCTTGCCGCCGTCGATGGTATGCAGGATGGTGCTGAACTCGCCGACCACCCAGCCGTTCATCGGGTCGGTAAACGCGGCGTCAAAGAAAACGAAATCCTCGAATTTGCTGGCCGTCCAGGTCTCACCGCCGTCGTCGGTACACAGCACCGTGCCATGCTCGCCCACGGCACAGGCCTTGTTGCTGTCGATGACCGCGATCTTGAGCAGGGCCGCCTTTTGTTTGCTCTGCTGCAAGGTCCAGGTTTTGCCGCGATCGTCGGTGCGATAGATCGCGCCGCCGTCGCCCACCGCCCAGCCGCGACTTCCGTCACTGGTGAAGCCGACGCTGTACAGATCGTAAAGCTCCTGATCCTTGCTCAGGTTCTGCCGCGTCCAGGTCTTGCCGCGGTCGTCCGAGTACATGATCAAGCCCTGGTCGCCCACCACCACCGCGCGCCCGTCGGGCAGGATGGCGACGCCGAAGTAATTCTCCCACGTACGCACCGCGGGATCCGGTGCGTTCGCGGTGGCGTCCGCCCGCGCATTGCGCGCGGCCATCGGTGAAACAAGGAACAGGAATAGCGCGAAGGCGCGAAATGTCCCCCTGACCCAAAATCTTCTCAACATTCTTTCTCCTGGTCGCTGCTGCACGGGGTCCCAACCGTGCTTGGCGCCGAATAAACGACGGATGAAGCTACCTTTCTCGCGTCCGTTTCGTCAAGGTTGTGGACGCAAGAAATTTTTTGCTTTTGCAACCATTCGCCGGCGTTTCGATGCGCTGACCATCGCGCGCGATCGCGCTGCGTACAGACCGCGCTGCGACCGCTATGTAATGGATTGTTCCGCGCGCCGAAATATTCGATCCGTGCCCGCCCGCGCGCTCGTCAGCCGCTGCGCAAACTGATCCGCCAGCCCAGATCCGATGAATCTACAAACGGGGGGCGAACGCCAGTTCGAAACTTCGTCCCGCACCCTCATCCAGCCGCACCTGACGCTCGTGCGATTCCTTCACCAGCGACCGCCACGTGCGGTCCGGATCATCCGCAAAGATCAGCTCCGGCTTGGCGGGTGCCACGTCCCACGCCCCTTGCACGATTTCGCCGCGAAGCTGATCCGGGGTCCATTGCGCGCGGCCGAAGTAGATACGGCAATCCTTCACCGACCACTCATGGCTCAGCGTCTTCATGATCACGTTCATGTCGGCCGTCGCGTAGAGATCGCCCATCAGTCGCGTACTGTCGCTGCCCGGGTCTTCCCGTTCCATCAGCAGCGGCGTTTCGTACTCGACCGGCCCGCCAAAATAGACCGTCTGCTCCGGATGGTTCAGATGTGGCACCTGGGTGAAAAGTTGATCGAGCCGCGCCTTGGTCGGCTTGTTGATGATCACCCCGGCGACTATCGCCGCCTGCGGCGGCGCGGGAATCATTAATATGACGGTTTGCTGAAAGGTCGGATCCGACATGTCGTCGCGCGCCACCAGGAAGTAGGGTTTGTCCCCAAACTGCTCGCCTTGCGCGATCGCATGCGACGGTACGATAACGCTTCCGATTAGCGCCAGCGTTATAATCAGCAAACTGCGCGACTTCACTTCGGCTCCCCGGACAGAGATTCCTTCGCTCCCTGATGATAGCTCGACTGCCGCGTCCGAGGGAAAGCGCGCGCCGCTTCAAGCACGAGCGCCGTCTGCGGTGTAAACTCACGCGATGGCCGCGCGGCTCGCAGGGTGGCGCAAAGCGCTGAAGCCTTATGCCCAACCGCGGGTCTTGCTGATTCTTCCGCTCGGCTTCGCCAGCGGCCTGCCGCTGCTCCTGACCTTCTCGACGCTCTCGGCCTGGCTCGCGACGGTCGGCGTGAGCCGCGCGGCGATCGGCGCGTTCGCCCTCGCTGGCACGCCCTACGCGCTGAAGTTCGTCTGGTCGCCCCTGATCGATCGTCTGCCTCCGCCGATTCCTCTCGGCCGCCGCCGCGGATGGGGCCTCGCGATTCAGTTGGCGCTGATCGTCGCGATCCTTGCTCTTGGCGCCTGCGATCCGCGACATCATCTGCGCCTGATGGGCATCCTGGCTGTCACCGTCGCCTTCCTCTCGGCCAGTCAGGATATCGTGATCGACGCTTACCGCGTCGAACTGCTCACGGAAGCCGAGCAGGGCCCCGGCGCCGGGATGGTACAGACGGGCTACCGGATCGCCACGCTCTTCTCAGGCGCCGGCGCTCTCCTGATAGCCGCGCGCGCTGGATGGTTCACCGCCTATGCCGCGATGGCTGCGCTGCTGGTGGTCGGCCTTATCACCTTCGCGCTCGCCCCCGAACCGCAATACCCCGCCGACCCTTTGATCGGTGACGCGTCAACCGCGGCGGCCCCCGGCCTGCGCCGCTGGATCGCCGACGCGGTGATTGGTCCCTTCGCCGACTTCATGGAGCGCCCGCGCTGGCTGCTGATTCTTGTCTTCGTCGTCGCCTACAAGCTGGGCGAGGCGCTGGCCGGCGTGATGGCGACGCCGCTCTACGTCGCGCTCGGCTTCACCCTGGCGGAGATCGCTGCGGTCTCGAAGCTCTTCGGTTTCGTCGCGACGATTATCGGCGCCCTCATCGGCGGTGTGGTGGCGGCGCGGCTCGGCGTGATGCGCGCGCTGCTGGTGTGCGGCGTGCTGCAATCCGCCGGCAATCTCTTCTATGTGCTGCAGGCGCTCGGCGGTCATCGCCTCGAGTACCTCGCCTTGTGCGTTACCGCCGAGAACCTCACCGGGGCGATGGCCGGAGCGGCGCTCGTCGCTTATCTATCGGATCTCTGCTCGCCCGCCTTTACCGCCACCCAGTATGCGCTCCTCTCGTCGTTATCGGCGGTCGGACGCACCCTGTTCGCCGCCTCGGCCGGCGTGCTGGCCCAGTATCTTGGCTGGGCGCCCTTCTTCCTGCTGACCACGGTCGTGACGATTCCTGCCTTGATGCTCCTGCTCGGGCTTGCGTCACCGCATAAACTCGAAGCCGGTCCGTGGCGCGACTCCCTCGAGGGTTTGCGCTCGACCAGAAACGGTTAGCCAAATGAACAACTCCAGGATCGAAAAACGCTATCGGGTGAGCGACGGCCACCACTTCCGTCTGAAGGATTACGACCCCGCCGACACGGCTGATTTCAAGTCGAGCGACGCCGCCGCCGAGCGCCTGCAGAAGGACATCGAGCAGATGGTCGAACTGCAGGACAAGCTCTATGCCCAGGATCGATGGGGCCTGCTGCTGGTCTTTCAGGCCCTGGACGCCGCCGGCAAAGACGGCGCGATCAAGCACGTGATGTCCGGCGTCAATCCGCAGGGATGCGAGGTCCATTCCTTCAAGCAGCCGAGCACCGAGGAGCTGAATCACACGTTTTTGTGGCGCACGATGGTCGCCGGACCGGCGCGCGGCCGCATCAGCATCTTTAATCGCTCGCACTATGAAGAGGTGCTGGTCGTGCGGGTTCATCCCGAGCTGCTCGCCGCCGAGCGGCTGCCCGAATCCCTGGTGACCAAACATATCTGGGAAGAGCGTTACGAGGATATCGCCGCCTACGAGCGCCATCTCAGCCGCAACGGTATCGTGGTCCGCAAGTTCTTTCTCTACCTGTCGAAGAGCGAGCAGAAGAAACGGTTTCTCGCGCGCCTCGAAGATTCGGAGAAGAACTGGAAATTCTCCGCCGCCGATATTCGCGAGCGCGACTACTGGTCGGATTACATGGACGCCTACGAAGAGATGATTAAGCGGACCGCGACTCCGCACGCACCGTGGTACGTCGTGCCCGCCGACCACAAATGGTTCTCGCGCCTGGTCGTCGCCTCGGTGATCGTCGATACCTTAAGCGACCTGAAGCTCGACTATCCGAAGGTCAGTGCCGCCCAGCAGAAGGAGCTTGAAGCCGCCCGTCGGAAACTGCTCGGCGGCAAAGACGGCGACCGCGGCAAGCGCGACTGAGCGCGGCTCCGGATCGTGCCGGCAGCGAGCCTTGCGGCCTAGCGGCCGACGAAATTCCCGGCCCGTCGCTCGGCGACGGCCTTGATACCCTCGCGATGGTCCGCGGTCTTCATCAGACGCGTCTGCTCCGCCAGTTCGTGACGCGTCTGCGCTTCGACCATATCGGCGAGCTTCGCCCGCAGCGTCGCTCGCGTTGAGACGACCGCCAGCGGCGCGTTCTCGGCCATCTCGGCCGCCAGTGAGCGCGCGTCGTCGCGCAGCTTCTCGGGCGTCGACAATTGATCCGCGAGACCCCAGGCGACCGCCGTTTCCCCGTCGATGCGCCGTCCCGTCAGCAGCATCAGCGCCGCTCGCTGCTGACCGATCAGACGGGGCAGGGTGAAGGTCAGACCGAAGCCCGGATGGATGCCGATCTTGACGAAGTTGCCGGCGAAGCGGGCTTCCGGCGTCGCCACGCGGAAATCGGCGACCAGCGCGAGGCCGAGTCCGCCGCCGATCGCCGGGCCCTGGATCGCCGCGACGATCGGCTTCTGACAGCGGAACAGCCGCACCGCTTCGAGATACAGCGGGTTGCTGCCGCTCGGGGTCTGGCTCTGATTCAGCGGATTCTGCTCCGGACGGCTCTGAAAGTTTGCGCCCGCGCAAAATGACTTGCCTTCGGCCGCCAGCACGATCGCGCGGCATCCGGCATCCTTGTCCAGAGTCTCACAGGCGTCGGCGAGGTTGCGAATCAGCGCGTCATCGAAAAAATTATGCGGCGGCCGATGAATCTCCATCAACGCCACGTAATCCTTGCCGAGTTCCACCGTAACATCGCCGTACTTGTCCATTTACCGTCCTCACTCCGGCAGCGCGCCGGATCTCGCGTCGATCAATGCGCCTGAAGAACTAAGCTTTGCGCCGACCAGCCGTCAACCCTTGCCGCTAGAGCCGGGTTGCCGGTTCGACCCATCCGCGGGCCAGTTCTTCCATCAGCTTGATCACCTCGGCTTCCTGCGCCAGGGGATGGCGAAACACCGGCGTCAGGTACAGTTCGTCAATCCCGGCGTCGCGATACCGCTTCATATCGTCCGGCGTCGCCGAGGCGACGGGCGCCATCGCATACTCGAACGGCGCGCGCTCACGGCCGTTGGCGGCAAGCAGCGTCTTGATCTTTTTAACCGCCTCAGCGGTCTCCTCGGGCGTCAGATTGAACCCGCACCAGCCGTCGCCATACGCCGCCGCGCGCTTCAGCGCGGCGTCGGTCTGGCCACCGACCAGGATCGGGATACCGCCCGGTCGGGCGGGCGTGGGACGGCTGATCACGCCGGTAAAGTTCGCGAACTCCCCGCGATACGTATGGTCGCCGCGCCACAGCTTGCGCATCGCCTCGATATACTCGCGCGTGCGCCCCGCCCGCCGCTCCCACGGGATACCGAGTACCTCGAATTCCTCCCGCAGCCACCCGATACCGATTCCGAGCGCAAAACGTCCCTTGCTCAGGTAATCCAGCGACGCGCAGATTTTCGCCAGCAGGATGGGATTGTATTCGGGAACCAGGCAGATGCCGGTGGCGAGTCGGATACGCCGCGTCCGCGCCGCCGCGTAGGTCAGGGCAAGGAACGGATTCAGCAGTGGAATCTCCGTGCTGACCGGCAGATTTTCGCCGCGCGCATAGGGGTATTTCGAAGCGAACGTCTGCGGAAACAGCAGATGCTCCGGCGCCCAGACGGTGGCGAAGTTCAAACGCTCCGCCTGTTCCACTGCCGTCGCGATTAACTCCGGCTGCGCCAGATTGCCGATCCCGATCGCGAAGAAGCCGATTTTCATCTCGTGTCGTCCTCGTGCTTTGTGCGGCGGGCGCCGGCGCGGTTCAGGCGTCGGCAGTCATTAATGCGCCGTCAACGCCAGCAATCGCCGCATCAATCTGCCGGCATCATCGGGACCCGTGAACGCCCGCAGCGAATTCTCACTCAGAATGAATCCCTGCGTGGAGGACAGGACGTGCCCGGCGAGACTCCGTTCGCGCTCCGACCAGGCGCGGCCCGCCGCCAGGACAAACCATATGCTGTTGCGCGACGGCTCCTGGCGCACTACCGCGAAGGGACGGCCGTAGCGCTCGCACTCGAATTGCCACTGTGCGAGCGCCCCTTCGCCGATGGCGCGATTTACCGTGAGCCACCCTGCCTCGCGCGCCTCCGCCAGAGCCTCGGCTTCGCGCGGCGTAAACTCGATTGCCTTCGGTGTCTGTCGTGCGCTCTCTTGCATTATCACTATCCCGGGACGCGATCGGACGGCGGATTAAATTGCACAAACCCAGCAGTGTCGGTAGTGCTCCTAAGAGTATAAAAGAGAATAATCTCGGAAAATAACGATTATTCCGGTCAAGCCTCTATTTATTAGCCGATCGTTGCGTCTGTCGGAAGCTCTCATGACGCGTTTTATCGATTGATCTGTGGAAGGCTTGCCTCGGCGCGCGAAACGACTGATGCTGATTCCAGCAACCCAAACCCGGCCTTCCGGAGGCCCAGGATGAAAGCCAACGCCATTCTACGCAACCTCGGCCAGAGCATCTGGCTCGACAATATCACCCGCGCCCTGCTCACCAGCGGCACGCTTAGGCGCTATATCGACGAGCTCTCGGTGACGGGGCTCACCTCGAATCCCACCATTTTCGATAATGCGATAAAGAAGAGTGCCGATTACGACGACGTCATCCGCCAGGGACTCGACTCCGGCGAGTCCGAAGAAGAGCTGTTTTTCACCCTGGCGCTCGACGATTTGACGCGCGCCGCCGATCTCTTTCGTCCAATCTTTGATCGGACGAGCGGGGTGGACGGCTTCGTCTCGCTCGAAGTGTCACCGCTCCTGGCCTACGACACCGCCCGTTCCATCGCCGCGGCACGCGATCTTCACCGGCGCGCGCAGCGGCCCAATCTGCTGATTAAGATTCCCGGTACCCGCGAAGGCTTGCCGGCTATCGAGGAAGCCATCTTCGCCGGCATCCCGGTCAACGTCACGCTGCTGTTCTCGCGCGAGCAGTACCTCGCCGCCGCCGACGCCTATATGCGCGGCGTCGAACGACGGATCGAAGCCGGCCTCGATCCCGCGGTGGCGTCGGTCGCCTCCCTGTTCATCAGCCGCTGGGATGTCGCGGTGGCCGGCAAGGTGCCCGAGCCCCTGCGCGACAAGCTCGGCATCGCGATAGCAGGGCGCACCTTCAAAGCCTCGCGCGAGCTCCTGGTCTCGCCGCGATGGCTCCGCGCGTACAATTTCGGCGCGCGTCCCCAGCGCCTGCTCTGGGCCAGTACCGGCACCAAGGACCCCAGGGCTTCCGACGTGCTCTACGTCAAGGCGCTGGCCGCGCCCTTCACCGTCAACACGATACCCGAGCCGACTCTGCATGCGCTCGCCGACCACGGCGAGGTCGGCCCGCCGCTGGCGCCTGACGGCGGCGATTGCGAGCAGGTGCTCGCGCAGTTCCGCAGCGCCGGAATCGACGTCGACGCGCTCGCCGAACAGCTCCAGAAAGAGGGCGCCGAAGCCTTCGTCAAGTCGTGGAACGACCTGATGGAATGTATCGCTTCCAAACGGTCCCAGTTGCGCAAGGCCGGTTGAACGATTCCCGTTCATCAGCCGGCTGAGGCAGAATATCGACGATGAACCCGAACTCCGCCATCCATCGCGAAGTCTTTGCCGACCGTCGCCGGAAATTCATGGCGGCGATTGGCGAGGCCGTGGCGATCCTGCCGAGCGCGCCCGTCGCGCTGCGCTCCGGCGACGTCGAATTTATCTACCGCCAGGATAACGACCTTTACTACCTGACCGGCTTCGATGAGCCGGAAGCGATTGTCCTTTTTGCCCCGGGCCAGGCCGACGACTTCATCATGTTTGTCCGCCCCCGCGACAAGGAGCGCGAAACCTGGACCGGCCGCCGCGCGGGAATCGAAGGCGCGCTCGCCGACTATGGCGCCCGCAAGGCCTACACCATCGACGAATTCGACCGCATCGCCTCCCGCATCATTGACCTCGCCGAGCGCATCTACTTTCCCCTCGGCGTCAATCCCAAAATCGAGGCGCGCGTGCTCGAGATGGTCAAGGCGGGCGGTGCGATGCGTCCGCGCACCGGTCGCGGTCCCAATGCGCTGCTCGATCCGCGCGAAATCATCCACGAAATGCGCCTCTTCAAGCGTCCCGAAGAGGTCGCCGCGATGCGTCAGGCGATCGCTATCTCGCGAAGCGCGCATGAGGCCGCGATGCGCCAGGCGCGCGGCGGCATGATGGAATGGGAAATCGAGGCGCTGGTCAACTATACCTTCCGCAAACAGGGCTCCGCCGGCCCCAGCTATCCTTCGATTATCGCCTCGGGACCGAACGCCGCCACCCTTCACTACATCAACAACGATCGCGAGATGCGCACCGGCGAGCTGATGCTCATCGATGCCGGCTGCGAGTACGGTTTCTACGCCTCGGACGTTACCCGCACCTTTCCGATCGGCGCGCGCTTCAGTCCCCTGCAGCGCGACCTGTATGAGATAGTTCTCGCCGCCCAGCTCAAGGCCATCGACACGATTCGCCCCGGCGTCACTTTCGACGAACCGCACGACGCCGCCGTCCGCGTGCTGGTCGACGGGATGCGCCATCTGGGCCTGCTCAAGGAGCCCGTCGAAGAGATCCTGCAGAAGGGCCTGTTCCATCGCTTCTACATGCATCGCACCAGTCACTGGCTCGGCATGGACGTGCATGACGTCGGACTCTATCGGCTCAACGGACAATCGCGGACGCTCGAACCAGGGATGGTGTTGACGGCTGAGCCCGGCATCTATATCGCCCCGGACAACGAGGCCGCACCCGAGGAGTTCCGCGGCATCGGCATCCGCATCGAAGATGACGTGATGGTCACGGCGGAAGGTCACGAGGTCCTGACCGCGTCCGTCCCGAAGTCCGTGGCCGAGATCGAAGCGCTGACCATCGGCTAGCGCACGTCGACGCCTGCGCGACGCGCAGGTTCCGCCGCCCCGTGCGGTCTATAGCTCGACCGCGCTCGCGGTGCCCACGATCGTCTTGGTGCCGTCGGCCTTCTCGGTCCAGACCTCCACTTCGGCGCGCGTCCGCGCTCCTTCCGGATGACGTTCGACGATGCGTCCGCGGGCGCCGCTGATTTCCTCGGCCCACAGCACGTTGACCAGCCGCAAATCCATCCGCCCGCCGATGATGAAGCCGAGACCGAAGCGGCGGGTCATCATCTCGGCGATAAGGCATACCGACCACATCCCCTGCACCACGATCTCGGGGAAGCCGAGCTTGATCGCCGCCTCGCGATCCGTGTGGTAATTGAGCGACGGTCCCGAGAACGCCATGCACATCGCCTGCGTGATGCGCCGCATCGGCGTCTCGATCCGCTCGCCGGGTCCTTCGCCGATTCTGAAACTGCGGGTCGCGGCCTTCTCGCGACCGCGATCCACCGCATAACCCGCCGGCGCCTGCTGCACGAGAAAACTCTGATGGGTGCGCGAGCGCTGCACGATCTGGCCCGCGCCATTCAGCAACAGGCATTCATTGACGACGTATTCGCGATCGCGCTTGAGGTAGCGATCGACAATCACCGAGCGCGAATGGATCTGGTCGTCCAACCGAATCGGCGCGAAACCCTGCCATTCCTGGCGCGCGTGCAGATTGCCGAAGATATTCGGCAGGTACCAGGCCTGCGTGCGGAACACCGCCGAATGCAGAATCAACGCCGGCGCGATCGGACCGCCGAGCGGCGACTCGCCGAGATACCAGGGGTTATCGTCGCCCGTCGCCGCGATATAGTTCTCGACCGCTGTCCGATCAATCACGAAGTCAAACCCGCCGTAATCGCGCCCGACATAGACTTCGCTCGTCTGGTAACCGCTCATGGCATTCTCCGGCTTCGCTTATGCAACGTGACTGACGTTCAGGGCGAGCGGCGCCGGCCGTCTCGCGCCTCCATGATGATCGGAAAACTTACGTTACCTCGTACCATCGCGATACCGCTACGTAAATGGTTGCCGACCAACGATGCTCGAAGCCGTCGTTAGCCTGGCCTTGCGGCGTTGCGCGCACGCCGCAAATCTTCGGCTTATTGACGCATCCGTGACCACCAAGCGGCGCGTAATTGAGCCTGGCGACGATGGGCGTTAGCTTGGAAGATAAATTGCTCCGCTTCTCCCGCGAACAGCGTGGAGGCATGAACGTGGCAGGTGCAGGCAGCTTTGGGCAGCGAATGAATAATGCGACTGAAGGCGTTCCTCAGGACGAACTCCGACGCTTACTGCAACTGCGTCACGCCGATCCTCACGCGATCCTCGGCGCTCATCTCGATCAGGGCGGGGTGACGATCCGCGCCTGGCGGCCAGGGGCGACCGCGATGGCCGTCATCACCGACGAAGGCCGCGAGCCCATGGCACCGTGGAGCGCCGCCGACGGTTTGTTCACCGCATCCTTTCCCGGCCGGCACGAGGTCTTTGCCTATAAACTTGCCGCCACCTATCCCAACGGTCGAACCGAGACGTTTTTCGATCCCTATTCCTTCCTGCCCACCATCGGCGACCTGGATCAGCTCTTGTGGAATCAGGGTCGCCACGAACGCATCGCGGAAAAACTTGGTGCCCACCTGCTACAGTTGGGCGACGTCGAAGGCGTCGGCTTCGCCGTATGGGCGCCGAATGCGGCCGGCGTGAGCGTGGTCGGCGATTTCAATCACTGGGACGGCCGCATCCACATGATGCGCTCGCTGGGCGCCTCGGGCATCTGGGAGATTTTCGTGCCTGGTCTGGGCGCCGGCGAAAAATACAAGTTCGAAATCCGCACCGCCGATCACATGATGCTGAAGGCGGATCCGTTTGCCGCCGCGACCGAGCTCCCCCCCGCCACCGCCTCGATCGTCTATCGCCGCAGCTACCAGTTTGCCGACGCCGACTGGCTCGAGGCTCGCCGCCGCCGCGATCTGACGCGCAGCCCGATGACCATCTACGAAGTGCATCTGGGGTCCTGGCGGCGGGTGCCCGAAGAGCAGGACCGCTCCTTAACCTATCGCGAGCTCGCCGCCACCCTGGGACGGTACGTCGCCGACATGGGTTTCACCCATGTCGAACTGCTGCCGGTGATGGAGCATCCGTTCAGCGGCTCGTGGGGTTATCAGGTGACCGGATACTTTGCCCCGACCGCCCGCTTCGGCACGCCCGATGATTTCCGCTTCTTCGTCGATGAGCTCCATCGGCAGGGTGTCGGCGTGATTCTCGACTGGGTGCCGGCCCATTTTCCCACCGACGCCTTCTCCCTGGGGCGCTTCGACGGCACCGCCCTCTACGAGCATCTCGACCCGACCCAGGGCTTTCATCCGGAGTGGAACACTTACATCTTCAATTACGGCCGCAACGAAGTCCGCAATTTCCTCGTCGCCAGCGCGCTCACCTGGCTGCGCGATTTCCACGCCGACGGCCTGCGCGTCGACGCGGTCGCCTCAATGCTCTATCTCGACTATGCCCGCCGACCGGGACAGTGGCGGCCGAATCGCTACGGCGGCAACGAAAACCTCGAAGCGCTCGAGTTTATCAAGCAGATGAACGAAACCGTCTACCGCGACCAGCCCGGCATTACCATGATCGCCGAGGAATCCACCGCCTGGCCCGGCATCAGTCGTCCCGTCTACGCGGGCGGACTCGGCTTCGGCTTCAAATGGGACATGGGATGGATGCATGATACCTTGAACTACTTCTCGCGCGATCCCATCCATCGCCGCTACCATCATCGCGACATCACCTTCGGCTTTCTCTACGCCTGGAGCGAAAACTTCATCCTGCCCCTGTCGCACGACGAAGTCGTGTACGGCAAGGCCTCGATGCTCTCGAAGATGCCCGGCGACGAATGGCAGAAATTCGCCAATCTGCGCGCGCTCTACGGCTACATGTGGGCGCGACCGGGCAAGAAGATGCTGTTCATGGGCAGCGAGTTCGGCCAGTGGCGCGAATGGGATCACGATCACAGCCTCGACTGGCACTTGCTGAACGACGAGAGTCATCGGAAACTGCAGGCCATGGTGCGCGAGTTGAATCGCCTCTACCGCGCCGAACCCGCCCTCTGGGAGGCCGACAGCGAGCCGGCCGGCTTTCATTTCATCGACGCCGACAACGCCGATGACAACGTGATCGCCTTCATGCGGATGACGCCGCATAGCCCCGCCCGCCGCATCCTCTGCGTCTGCAACTTCGCGCCGGTGGTGCGCGAGGGCTATCGGGTCGGTGTGCCGACGCTCGGTTGGTATCCCGAAATCCTCAATACCGATTCCGAACTGTTCGGCGGCAGCAACGTCGGCAATGGCGGCGGCGTGGCCGCCGAGCCGATTCCTCATCACGGGCTCGCCGCCTCGATAAGCCTGCGCCTGCCGCCGCTCGGCGTCCTCTGGCTCGGCGTGCCATAGTAGCGGAGAACCGCTGATGCGCTGTCCTATTTGCAAGCGCCCATCGGAAAGCTCGCCGCAGAATCGCTTTCGTCCCTTCTGCTCCGAGCGCTGCCAACTCGTGGACCTCGGGATGTGGGCCGGCGAAAATTATCGCGTCGAAGGGGGAAAACAGGACGATCGCGAGCATCCCGACGACCGCCACGACCTCACCCCCTCGTCCGCACCCAGGCGCGAAGACGACGACCATTAGCTGACGCGGAGCACGGCCGCACCTTTGAGCTGGTCGTGCTTGAGCAGGTTCAGCGCGCGGTTCGCCTCATCGAGCTCGAGCGGCACCGTATGCGTGCGGATTTGAATCTCGCCGGCAATTTGCAGGAATTCCGCGCCGTCCCGCCGCGTGTTCGCGGTCACGCTGCGCAGCTCCTTCTCGTAGAAAAGATGGCTTTCGTAATCGAGCGTCGGCACCGGTGACAGATAAATGCCGGCGATCGCCAGGATGCCTCCCCGGTCGAGCGCGGCCAATGCCGGTCGCACGAGGCCGCCCGCCGGGGCGAACAGAATTGCCGCGTCCAGCGGCGCCGGTGGGGGTTCTTCCGCCGCGCCGATCCACTCGGCGCCCAGCTCCTGTGCCAGCTCCCGATGGGTGCCGCCGCGACTCATCACGAAGATCCGGCAGCGCCAGTGTTTCAGTACCTGGATCGCCAGATGGGCCGATCCGCCAAAACCGTACAAACCCACCGTCGCCCCCGGTTTCACGTCGGCCCGCTTGATGGCGCGATAGCCGATAATCCCCGCGCACAACAAGGGTGCCGCCTGTTCATCGCTTATCGCGGCCGGCAGCGGATAGGCGAAGTCTTCGTGGACGATCGCGAAGTCCGCGTAACCGCCGTCATGATCCCATCCCGTGAAGCGCGCATTCGGACACAAATTCTCGCGCTCGGTGCGGCAGTATTTGCACCGCCCGCAGGTCTCGCGCAGCCAGGCGATACCGACGCGATCACCAGGCTGGAAACGCCGGCATCCCGCGCCCAACGCCTCGACCACGCCGACGATCTCATGGCCCGGAACTATCTGCGGATGCCGCGGCGCCAGGTCGCCCTCGGCGACGTGGAGATCGGTCCGGCAGACGCCGCAACAGCGCACGCGCACCAGTATCTCGCCCGCCGCCGGACGCGGCCGCGCCCGCTCGATCAGCCTGAGCGGATTACTCTCGATAGCGGCCGGCCGCTCGACCACAACCGCACGCATGATAAGGGCCTACTCCGCGTCAATTATGCGAGAACCTTCCATCCCGCGCACGTCGCGCTAACGGCCGCAGTCACCATCGCTCGCCTGAACGATGCCGCCTGCGACCAGACGAGACGCCGGCGCGTCGGCGGAGAGGCTACGCGGTCCTCAGGCACCGGCCCGCGCCGCTCGCATCGACCAGTAATCGTGCGCCACCTTGATCGCATTGGCGGCACGGTCGAAACCGTCGAACACCACCAGTCCCCGACTCCGCGCCAGCTCGCGCGCATGGGCGACCACCGCGGGAACGTGGGCCTGATGCATGATCGTCACGAACGGCTTGGTGATGCGCCGGTTGAAATCCGCGAGCTTGTCGAGCAATCCCGTAAGCTCGTCCTCGTGCGAGGCCCAGCGCTGGGCCGCAAAGCCCGTCCCGATTTCGAGAACGATCGCGTCGATAACCGGATCCCGCTGCATAATGTCGAGGATCCGCTGCAGATTCCCCGTATGGACCGTGCCGCCGCCGATCGTCCCGCCGGCGTCGAGCGGATTCCGATAGCTCCCGCCGATGATATTGAAAAAACTCTTGAGCTCTTCGTACGACGCTTCCGAAAGCGTCGGGATCTCCAGTCCGGCGGCGGCAAACGTATCGGTAATCACCACCGACTGGCCGCCCGTCATCGCCACCAGTCCCATCCGCCGACCCGTGACCGCGCGGCCCCGCGCCAGCATCTCGATCGCATCGAGCGTCGCGTCGAGGCCAAAGACGCTGACCGCGCCCGCCTGCCGCACCATCGCCGACCACACCGCGGCAGGAGTGGCGAGCGATCCGGTATGGGAAAAGGTTGCGCGCGCGCCCGCCTCGGTCATGCCGCCTTTCCACACCACCACCGGATGGCGGCTGGCGGCGGCCTTCAAGGTCTCGAAAAAGCGCCGGCCGTCGCGCACCCCTTCGACGTACATCCCGATCACCCGGGTCTGGGGATGCTCGGCCATCAGCTTCAGATAATCCGCCGCCTCGAGCATCAGGACGTTGCCGATCGACGCGGCAAGGTTGATGCGGATGCCGCGTGCGGGCGCCTGACTCGAAAAATTGATGCAATGCGTTCCGCTCTGCGAGATGAAGCAGACATCGCCGCCCTCGCCGACCTGGAGGTCGGGAAAGTTGCACAGCCCGACCGCCGGACTGTAGAGACCCATGCAGTTCGGACCCACCAGCGCGATCGTCGACGCCGTCGCCAGCTCCCGGAGCTCGCGTTCGAGCCGAATCCCCAGCTCCTCGGTGGTTTCCGCGAAGCCCGAGGTGAAGAAGCCGATACTGCCAACGCGGTTCTCGATGCAATCCTTCAGGATGCGCGGGGCGACCTGTCGCGGCACCGCGCTGACCGCATAATCGATCCGCTCCTCCGGCACCTCGGCCAGCGATTTGTAGTTGACCACGCCCATCGCTTCGATGCCGGGAATTTCGTTCGGGTCGATCTGCACCGAATAGAGCTTGCCGGTGAAGCGCTTCATCGCGCGCAGCCACATGTAGCCGCCCATGCGCTTGTCGCCGATCACGGCGACCGTGCGCGCATTGAAAGCCCGCTTCAGATTCTCTACCCGCTCCGCATGATGCGGATCGCCGTCGGCGACGGGCGCCGCGCTCGCGTCCCACAGCACGCGCGCGTCGAGCACGCGAAGACCGCTCTCATAGGCGACGACCGGATTGAGGTCCATCTCCTTGACCATCGGATGGGTCGCGGCAAACTCCGACAGGCGGGCCAGCAGATCGGCCACCGCCTCGAAGTCGATCGCCTTGGCGCCGCGCGCGCCGCGCAGAATCGCGCTGCCGCGCAACTCGTCGAGCATCGCGCGCGCCTCGCGCCGATCAATCGGCGCCAGGCGAAAAGTGGTATCGGCAAAGATTTCCACCAGCGTGCCGCCGAGACCCGCGATTACCATCGGCCCGAAACGCTCGTCGCGCACGATGCCCGCGATCAGCTCGACGCCCGCCGGCGCCATGCGATCAACCGCGACGCCGTCGAACCGCGCCTGCGGTGCCCGCTCCGCCAGGTTGCGCCGGATTCGCGCAAAGCCCTCGCGCACCTCGGCTTCGGACTTGAGGCCGAGCACGACGCCGCCGACCTCGCTCTTGTGCGTGACGTCGGCGGAGACCACCTTGAGCACTGCCGGAAAGCCGATCCGCTGCGCGATCGCGCCGGCCTCCTCCGCGCTCCGCGCAACTTCGGGGATGGCGACCGACAGGCCCAGCGCGGCCAGCACGCGTTTCGAGTCGATCTCGGAAAGCGCTTGCCGTCCGGCGGCGGTGACCTCGGCTAGAACCTGGGCGAGATTTCCTTGTTCCACGCTTCAGGCGTATAGCAAAGGAACCCCGCAGATTGGAAACTCGAACCGTCAGCCGCCCGCCGCGGCGATCGCTTCGCTCAGGCTGAAACGACGCTCGTAAAGCGCGCGCCCGACGATCACGCCGACGATTCCACAGGAGTACAGCCGGGCAAGCCTGCGGACATCCTCGAGGCTCGCGACCCCGCCCGAGGCGATCAACGGCAGACCGGCGATGCTCGCCGCCTCGGCGTAGGCATCGGCGTTGACCCCGGCCTCGGTCCCGTCACGGGCGACGTCCGTATAGGCGACCGCCGCCACCCGCGCCTTGCGGAAGCGCGCGAATGCTTCATCAATCGTGAGCGCGCTCGTCTCGACCCATCCCTTGATCGCGATCCGGCCATCGCGCGCGTCCAATGAACCGAGCACGCGCCCGGGAAATTCCGCGCACGCCTGCTCCAGCAGCGCCGGATCAAGAAAGGCCGCCGATCCGATCGAAATCAGGTCGGCGCCCGCGGCGATCACCCGCCGGATCGCTTCCGGCGAGCGCAGGCCTCCGCCGACATCGAGCCGGCAGCGGACCGCCGCCCGCACCGAGGCGATCGACGCCAGATTCCGCGGTTCGCCGGCGATAGCGCCGTCCAAATCAACCAGATGAATCTGTTCGGCGCCCGCCGCGGCGAACTCGCGCGCCACCGCCGCCGGGTCCTCGCCGTAAGTCGTCGCCTGATCCATCGCGCCGCGCAGCAGACGGACCACCTTGCCGCCCTTCAGATCTATCGCCGGGATAACCGTGAACCGGCTGAACATGACTGCCCTACACTCTACCTCAGAAGCTGGCCGCCGCCGCGCTCCGACACGGCGCTGGTTACAGCGATCGCACGGCTCCTTGGCGTGATCTTCGGCGCGCGCCCGCGCGACGCTCCGCGCTAGCCGGACAGCGTGCCCTTGGTGGACAGCGCGCCGACCACGCGCGGCTCGACCGTTGTCGCCTGATCCATCGCGCGCCCCAGCGCCTTGAAGCACGCCTCGATAATATGATGGGGATTGCGGCCGCTCAGCAGGTGCAGATGCAGATTCATGCCGACGTTGTCGGCGAGCGCCTTCATGAAGTCGCCGAGCAGGGCGGTCTGAAAATTACCCACCCGCTCCTGGGTAATCGCGACCTCGAACGCCAGATACGAACGGCCGCTGATATCGACCACCGCGCGGCACAAAGCGTCGTCCAGCGGGATCGTGGCCTCGCCGAAGCGGCGGATTCCGGCGCGGTCGCCGAGCGCCTCGCGAAAGGCGCGTCCCAGCACGATCCCCACGTCCTCGACCGTATGATGGTCATCGATATGCAGGTCGCCGGTGGCGCGCACCTGCAGATCGAAAAAGCCGTGACGCGCAAAGCTCTCCAGCATGTGATCGAGGAACGGCACGCCGCTTTTGATCTGCGCCGCCCCCGCGCCGTCGAGCTTCAGCGCGACCGCCACCTCGGTCTCGCGGGTCTTGCGTTCGATCTGCGCCTCGCGCGTCGCCGCCGCCCGCGACAGGCTTGCGCTGGCTGGCGAAAAATCGACTTTGTTTGCGCGCTTCATTGTCCGTTTCACGTCAGAGCGGCGGGCGGAGCCGCACCTCCACGGCGCGCGCATGCCCCTCGAAGCCTTCGAGCCGCGCGAGCCGGGCCGTGGTCGCTCCGAGCGCCGCCAGACCCCGCGCCGATGCCTCGATTATACTGGTTCGCTTGAGAAAATCGTACGCACCCAGGGGCGAGGCAAAACGCGCCGATCCGCCGGTCGGCAAAACGTGGTTCGGTCCCGCCAGATAGTCGCCCAGCGGCGCCGGCGACTGTCCGCCGATAAAGATCGCGCCCGCCGACTCGATCCGGCTGAGCCATCGATGCGGCTCGTCGAGGTCGAGCTCCAGATGCTCCGGACCGATCCGATTTGCCAGCGCGCATGCCTGTTCAAGATTTTCAACCACGATCGCCGCGCCGCGCCGCGCCATCACGCGACGCACCTCGGCCGCGCGCGGAAGGTCCAGGAGCGCGCGCCGGAGCGCCATCGCCGTCGCCTCCGCCACTTCCGGCACGGGCGTGATCAGGATTGCGGCTTCGTCGCCGGAGCCGTGCTCGGCCTGCGCGATCAGGTCGGCCGCGATCCACGCCGGTCGCGCCTTTTCATCGGCGATCACCACCACTTCGCTCGGTCCCGCCATCTTGTCGATATCGACGACGCCATAGACCATCCGCTTGGCCGCCTGCACATAGGCGTTGCCCGGACCGACGATCTTGTCAACCGCCGCGATCGCCCGGGTGCCGTAGGCGAGCGCCGCGATCGCCTGCGCGCCGCCGACCCGATAGACCTCGCTGACGCCGGCGATCGCCGCCGCCGCCAGCACGCCGACGTTATCGCCCGCGCGATTCGGCGGCGAGACCATGACGATCTCACTCACTCCGGCGACCCGCGCCGGCAGCGCATTCATCAGCACCGACGACGGATATGAAGCCTGTCCGCCCGGCACATAAATGCCGACGCGCCGCAGCGGTCGAACGATTTGCCCGAGGCGCAGCCCGAGCGGATCGCGATAGCTGAAGGATTTTTCGAGCGTCCGCCGATGAAACGCGGCAATCCGCCGCGCCGCCACCATCAGCGCCGCGCGTTCCTTGGGCGGCAGCGCCGACTTTGCCGCCGCGAGCTCATCCGCACTGACGCGCAACCGCTCGCGCGCAATCGCCACCCCGTCGAACCGTTTGGTCAGCGCGACCAGTGCCGCATCACCGTCGCGTCGCACCTGCTCGAGAATCCGCGCGACCGCGCGGTCAACCCCGACCGGGCTCGCTTCCCGCCGCGCGATGAGCTCGGTCACGAAACGCCGGCAGTTCGCCGATTCGTGCTGCAGAATCCGCAGACTCACTTCGCTCCTACTCCGGCACGCGTTCGATCTGCGCCCCGAGCCCGCGCAATTTGGCATCGAGCGCTTCGTAGCCGCGATCCAGATGATAAACGCGGCTGACCTGGGTCTCGTTGTCGCCGGCCAGACCCGCGAGAATCAGTCCCATCGAGGCCCGCAAATCGGTCGCCATCACCGGCGCGCCGCTGAGCCGCGTCGGCCCGCGCACCACGGCCGTCGCGCCCTTCATCGCGATCTCGGCGCCCATCCGCATCAGTTCCGGCGCATGCATGAAGCGATTTTCAAAAATCGTCTCGGTGATCACCGAGGTGCCGTTGGCCTGCGTCAGCAAGGCCATCATCTGCGCCTGCAGGTCGGTGGGAAAGCCCGGATAGGGCAGGGTGCGGACCTCGAGCGGACGCAACGCCCCCGCCCGCGTCACCTGGATACCGCCGTCAACCACCGTGACCGTCGCGCCCGCCTCGCGCAGCTTGACGCTCAGCGCGTCGAGCTGATGCGCCGGGGCGTTTTCAATCAGGACCTCGCCCCCGGTGATCGCCGCCGCGATCATGAAGGAGCCCGCCTCGATTCGATCCGGACTCACGTGATATTCCGCGCCATGCAGGCGCTCGACGCCCTCGATCTCGATGACGTGCGTGCCGACGCCCTCGATCTGCGCGCCCATCGCCATCAGCATCCGGCCGAGATCCTGGACTTCGGGTTCGCGCGCGGCGTTTTCGATCGTCGTATGGCCGCGCGCGCGCACCGCCGCCATCATGATATTTTCCGTGGCGCCGACCGAAGGATTATCCAGCCAGAGCCGCGCGCCCTGCAGATGCTGCGCGTGCGCCTCGACGTAACCATGGCGCAACTGGATTCGCGCGCCGAGCGCTCGGATGCCGTTGATATGCAGGTTTACCGGCCGCGCCCCGATCGCGCATCCGCCCGGAGTTGAGACCCGCGCCCGGCCGGTCCGCGCGAGCAGCGGGCCCAGCACGCAGAACGACGCCCGCATCGTCTTGACCAGCTCGTAGGAGGCCTCATGACCGATCACCTCGCGCGCATGCAGTTGCACGCTGTGCTCGTCGATCCACTGGATCTTCACCCCGAGACCTTCGAGCAGGCCGAGCGCCGTATGCACGTCGCGCAGGCGCGGCACGTTATGCACGACGACGGGTTCCGTCGTCAGCAGCGAACTCATCAGGATCGGCAGCGCCGCGTTCTTGCTGCCGCTGACCGCGATTCGTCCCCGCAGCGCGACGCCGCCATGAATGACGATTTTATCCATGGAGGAAAACGAACCCCTCGCCGCTCCCGAAGATGCGGAGTGTACAAGATAGCCGCCGATGCTCCAAGGTATGACCCGGCCTAGCGCGTGACCACGAGCACGCGGATGATACCGCTCAGGTCGCGCGCCGACTCGATTGCGCGCCAGCCCTCCTCTTGAAACAGCTCCGCCGCCGCGGCCGCCTGCCCGGCACCGATCTCGACGATCACGCAACCGCCAGCGCTTGAATGATCGCGAAGCCCGGCCGCCAGCAGACGATAAAACTTGAGGCCGTCGTCACCACCGGCGAGCGCCTGCCGGGGCTCGTAACAACGGATTTCCGGCTGCAGACGGGGTAGCTCGCGCTCACTGATATACGGCGGGTTCGACACGATCAGGTCAAACCGTTCGAGCGGCGGACCGCCGTCCAGCGCCGTGAAGACGTCCGCGCGGCGCAGGGCGATCCGCTCCTGCAAACCATGCCGCACGACATTGCGCCGCGCCACCGTCAGCGCTTCGGCCGAAACGTCCGTCGCCACGACCGCCGCCTCTGCATGGGCGGCGATCGCAATTGCGATCGCGCCCGATCCGGTGCCGAGATCCAATACGCGGCCGGGCGCGCGCCGCGCCAGCCAGACGAGCGCCCGCTCCACCACGAGCTCGGTCTCGGGTCGCGGGATCAGCACCGCCGGCGTGACTTCAAGCGCGAGCGAATAGAACTCGCGCTCGCCCGTCAGGTAGGCCAGCGGCTCGCGCCGCGCCCGGCGCGCGATCAGCGCCGCGAAGCGGGCGCGCAGGGCGCCGTCCACCTCGAGGCCGCCGCTCAGAATCGCGGCGCGCGTGCGCCCGCTGGCATGCGCCAGCAAAAGCTCGGCGTCGAGCCGCGGCTCCGCCACCGCCGCCGCCGCGAGAATCCGCACCGCCCCGTCGAGCAGCTCGCGCGGGGTGGACGCCCCGTCCAGGGTCAAACTTTGACGCGTCGCCGGCAATCTTTGTCGAACTTGACGGTTGGTCAGGGCGTGCCGCGCCGGCGCGTGATCCGCGGGCCCTCTTTGGTGTCCTTGATTTCCCATCCCAAAGCTTCGATTTCCCGGCGCAGGTCATCGCTGCGCTGGTAATCGCGGGCCTGCCGCGCCGCTTCTCTCTGCTCCAGCAGCCCTTGCAGCCGCGCATCCGTCGCTTCCTCGCGCGAGGCGCGGAGCTCGTGAGCAAGCCCGAGATTAACCACTTGATCAAAGTCGTTGAGCGTATGCCACACCCGCGGATCCTGTCGTCGATTCGCCTCGGCGACCAACTCGAGCATCACCGCCAGTGCAACCGGGGTGTTGAGGTCGTTGTTCAGTGCGTCATGGAAGCGCTCGCGATATTCCGCCGCCCACGCCGCATCGTCAGCCCCAATCGCGCTTTCCGGCAGACTGCGGGTGAACTCCTGCAGATAGCCCAGGTTCTTCGCCGCGGCACGCACCGCATCGAGGTTGAAGGCCAGTTCCGATCGATACTTCGCGCCGAAGCATAGCAGCCGAAACGCCAGCGGATCGATCGCCGCCGCCACCAGGTCATCCAGCACCGGGAAGCGGCCGGCGCTCTTGCTGATCTTCGCCCCTTCCATCCCGACCAGAAACGCGTTGTGCACGAAGTAGCGCACGAACGGCTGGCCCGTCGCCCCCTCGGACTGCGCGATCTCGTTCTCATGATGGACCGGAATATGATCCAGCCCGCCCGAATGGATATCGATCGTCTCGCCGAGGTAGCGCATCGCCATCGCCGAGCACTCGATATGCCATCCCGGATAGCCGCGCCCCCACGGCGAATCCCATTGCATCAGATGATGGGGTTGATTGAGCACCCACAGGGCAAAATCGTGGGGACTGCGTTTATCCGCCGAATGCTCGAGCCGTTGACCGGCATGCTGTTCCGTCAGGCTCTGCCGCGACAGCCGCCCCATCCCGGACGGTCCGCGCCACTTCTCGACGTCGAAATAGACCCCCGACGCGGTAACGTAGCCGAGCCCGTTGCGCACTATTCGTTCGATAAGCCCGATCATGTCAGCAATATGATTGGTCGCGCGGCAGAGGATACTCGCCGGCGGCCGGACCGCCCCGGTGATCGATTCTTCGTCGGGCGGCAGCTCAATCCGCAGCCGCGCGCAATCGCGTTTGAACTGATCGGTATAGTATTTCGCCACGGCGAGCGGCGATTTTCCCTCCGCCCGCGCGGTTTTTTCGATCTTGTCCTCGCCCGCATCGGCGTCCGAGGTCAGGTGGCCGACGTCCGTGATATTCATCACGTGGCGCACGTCGTAACCGTTGAAGCGCAGCGCGCGCTTGAGCGTATCGACGAAGACGTACGCGCGCAGGTTCCCCAGATGCTGCGGCAGATAGACCGTCGGTCCGCACGAATAATAGGTCACGATCCGGCCGTGCCGCGGCACGAACTCCTCGACCTTGCGCGTCAGCGTGTTATAGATGCTGAAGGGCTTCACTGCTGCTAGATTATCGGTTGCCGAGCCTCCAAACCAAGTCGGTTGGTCGCGCGGCGTGGCGGACCATGGAGACACAGCACAAAATCGCGATAATCACCGGCGCCGGTACCGGTATCGGCCGCGCCGTCGCCCTCGAACTCCTGCGTGATCATTGGGCGGTCACGCTCGCCGGTCGCCGCCGCGAACCGCTCGAAGAGGTCGCCGCGGCCGCCAAAGAGCTTGGCGCCCCGACCCTGATCGTGCCGACCGACGTCGCCGATCCCCTCGCCGTCAAACAACTGTTCGCCAGAACCAAAGAGACTTTCGGACGGCTTGACCTGCTCTTCAACAATGCCGGCGTCGGCGCGCCGCCGCTTCCGCTCGAAGACCTCAGCTACGAGCAATGGCAGCGCGTGGTGAACATCAACCTGACCGGCGCCTTTCTATGCACCCAGGAAGCCTTCAAACTGATGAAGGAGCAGACCCCGCGCGGCGGCCGCATTATCAATAACGGTTCGATCTCGGCCCACAGCCCGCGACCCAATTCCGCTCCCTATACCGCGACCAAACACGCGATGACCGGACTGACCAAGTCCACTTCGCTCGATGGCCGCAAGTACGATATCGCCTGCGGCCAGATCGATATCGGCAACGCCGAAACGCCGCTTACCGCCGCGATGAAGCGCGGCGTCCCCCAACCCAATGGCACCGTGATGGCCGAGCCGACCTTCGACGCGATCCACGTCGCGCACGCGGTCCTCTATATGGCGAATCTCCCCCTCGACGCCAACGTGCTCTTCATGACCGTGATGGCCACCAAGATGCCGCTCACCGGCCGCGGCTAGCCGCCCGCACAGGGTCCGCGATCGGCCGTGGCGCACCGCCGCGATTTCACGGCCGCTCACCGGCAATTTGATCAGTAACCGCCGAGCCCGACCAGCCGACTGGTGTCCAACGCCTTCTTGACGTCGGCTTCGGCGACCGCCTGTCCGCTGGACAGCTTCGCCGCCAGTTCATCCGCGCTGTTGGCCTTGTCCGTCAGGTAGGTTGCCGCCTTGTTGTATTCGCCGCCGCGATAGCTCTGCGCGTTGAGGCGATCGAGCTTCGACGCGCGCCGCAGCTCGGCGATCGTCTGGGTCGCCTGCGGCGTGTGCGGCTGAATCTGCGGACCGTCTGCATCTCCATTGCGCAGGCGCGCGAGCATCGCGTTGATTTCGGCGTCGCTCATCTTCCGCGCGTCCGCATCCGGGATACTCGGACCACCGACCGTCAGGCTGTCGTCGTAGCTGCCGGCATTCGGTACCGCGCCGGATCCCCCACCGTCGTCGCCGGCGCAGGCGAAGTGAACGCCCCAGGTCAGCCCGAGTGCTAGAATTGCTAACGCCGCCAGTGTCCGCAAGGGTCGCACGCGCTCTTCAACCGCTTATCGTTGCGCCGGTCAGTCTTATCGTTGCGCCGGTCAATGATTGATATCGATGCGCTAGCGGCGGGAGAGCCGCGGATTGCTTATCTGCCGGCGCTGCCGGATGCGCTCCTGCACGATCCGCCACTCGTAACCGTCCACCAGCGAGAGCCATCCCGCCTCGACCAGGTTGGTCGATTTGGCCAGCGTGGTCCAGTTCAGCCGGCCGTCAGAGAATTTCTTGACCGACATAACCTCCGCCTCGGTCGACTCCCCGCTGGCGTGCGCGTACGTTTCGGTCACACGGACCGCTTCGAGGAATGGAAAGTGCTTCAGCAGCGCCTTGCGCAGAGCGTTGTCGAAGGCGTTGACCACACCCACCCCGCTCGCCGCCTCGGTCACTTCAACGTCGCCGATCCGGATTACCACCGTCGCATCAATCGTCATCCGGCCGTCGTGAAAATCGTCGATCACCCGCCGGCGCACCACCTCGAACGGTGGTTCATAGTCGATTGAAGTGCGCAGCTCCGCCAGCTCGCGCGAGGCCTGAGGCGCTTCTGTTTCGCAAAAGATCGATTCAGTCTGCGGCACGGCTCGCTTCCCATCTGATTATCGTAACGCCCCAAAATTGGGTCAACCGCTAATGCTTGGCGGCGCCGCCGATTGTTCACATCGCCAGTCCGCCATCCACCTGGATGACCGTGCCGGTGATATAGGCGGCCATATCGCTCAACAGGAACACCGCCATCGGCGCCACATCTTCGACTTTCCCGAACCGTCGCAAAGCGATCATCTCCAGCGCCGCCGCCCGATGCTCTGCCGTCAATGCGGCCGTCATATCTGTCTCGACGAAGCCGAGCGCCAGCGCATTCACGCGCACGCCCGTCCGCCCAAGCTCCTTGGCCATCGCCTTGGTCATGCCGATAAGCCCGGCCTTGGACGCCGAATAATTGACCTGCCCGGCCATCCCGATAAGTCCACTGATCGACGTGACGTTCACGATCGATCCGTGCTTCGCCTTCATCATGATAAAGGCGGCGGCGCGCGCGAAGTTGAAGGCGCCGGTCAGATTGGTGCGGATAACTTCGTCCCAGTCCTCCGCGGTCATCATCACCAGCAGCTTGTCGCGGGTCACCCCAGCGTTGTTGACGAGCCCGTCGATCGCGCCGAACTCCTTCTTGACCGCGTTGACCATTTCGCGCGCGCTCTTGAGATCGCCGACATCGGCCTGAAACGCCAGCGCGCGCGCGCCCAGCGCCTCGAGTTCATTCCGCAGCGTCGCCGCCGCCTCGACGCTTCGCACGTAGTTGAACGCGACGTTGGCGCCGCGCCGTGCTGCCTCGAGCGCGATCGCGCGGCCAATCCCCCGCGTCGCGCCGGTGACGATCACACTCTTGCCCGCGAGATCGTTCACCGCGCCGCAGTCCGCCGCTCGAGCCGAGTCGCTCTCCGCGCGCAACCGAAAAGACTAAACGTTGAACGAGGATCCGCAGCCGCAGGTCCGCGACGCCCGCGGATTGTCGAAGCGGAACCCGGCGTTATGGAGACCCTCGACGTAGTCGAGCGTGGTGCCGGCGATATAGGGCAGGGCGGTCGGCTCGACCAGTACCCGGAAACCGTCGAAATCCGTCACGATATCGCCGTCTTTCCGCTGATCAAAGCTCAACGCATACTGGAAACCCGAGCAGCCGCCGCCGACCACCGCGACGCGCAACCCCTGGTCGGCGCCGAGACCTTCATGCTGCGCCATCTGGCGCACCTTTTCCGCGGCCTTCGGGGTAAGTCTGATTGAAGGCGTCTCGTCCTGAGTCGCCGCTGTTTCACTGCTGAGCACTTCCGCTGCCATCAGGATCCTCCGGTGTTTGCAACCGAACCCATCAAGTGTCCCTATTGTAGCGCAGAGCCATCTCGCGCGCATCCGTCGCGCTTCATCTGACCGCCGCCAGCATCACCACGCTTTCGACGATTTCGCCGGCCGCCCCCAGCATGTCGCCGGTCACGCCGCCGAGCCATCGCCGATACCAACCGCGCAACAGCGCCGTCGCCGCGATCGCCGCGACCGGCGCCGCCAGCCCGACCCACTTGCCGAGCGCCAACGTGCCGATCAGCGCAATCGACGAGGCGACCAGCAGCACTCCCCGGTCGTTCCGCTGCAGCAACGCCGTTCCCGCGCCTTCATCGCGCAGATAGTTCATTCCCTGCGCCACCGCGACCATCGCCCAGCGCGCCCAGCCCGGCGCCAGGATTAGAATTGCCCGGCGCCGACTGCCGCGCAGCCCGGCGAGCGCCGCAACCTTCAGCGCGATTGTGAAAATCAGCGCGAGCGCCCCGAACGTGCCGATCCGACTGTCGCGCATGATAGCCAGCGCGCGTGCTCGCTCGCTTCCGGCCGCTAACGCATCGGCGGTGTCAGCCAGGCCATCGAGATGGATCCCGCCGCTCATCAGCGCCAGCGCCGCCACCGCGATAAGCGATCGCAGCGATGCCGCCATTACGCGCGTCAGCATCCAATCGCCGAGCGCGACCGCGCCGCCGATCGCGAAACCGATAAGCGGAAACCAGCCGAACGACGCCGCCACCTCCGTGCTCGCGCGCGGCCGCTTGTCGAGCGTTGGGAAAATCGTGAGAAACGCCGCGGCCAGGCGCATCCGCTCGACGATTCGCTGAAGCGCTGCGGCGGCGCCCTCCGCCGCCCTTCGCTTCATCCGATCTTCTCCGAAACCCCGGCGCTCGCAAAGGTCGCCATCTGATGGAACAGCGCGAGCGCGCTCTCGACGAGATTCATGGCCAGCGCCGCCCCTGTGCCTTCGCCCAAACGCATGCCCAGATCGAGCAGCGGGCGGACCCTCAGCGCTTCGAGTGCGAGCCCATGTCCACCCTCGGCCGAGCGATGGGCAAAAAACAGGAAATCGGCGACGCGCGGCGCGATCCCTATCGCCGTGGCCGCCGCCGCCGTGGCGATAAACCCATCGACCACTACCGGCACCCGCGCCGCCGCTCCGCCCAGGCACGCGCCAGCCATCGCCGCCAGCTCGAGACCGCCAACCGCCGCCAGCGCTCCCAATGGATTACCCAGATGTTCGCGATGACGCCCGAGCGCCGCCTCGACGGCATTCACCTTCCGCACGAGCCCGGCGTCGTCGATGCCCGTACCGCGACCGATCAGTCGCGCCGGTGCGATACCAGTCAGCGCCGCCAGCAGCGCCGCCGCGGCAGTGCTGTTGCCGATTCCCATCTCGCCGATTCCGAGCAGCGTCACGCCGCGGCGCGCCGCTTCCTCCGCCTGCTCGATGCCGACGGCCAGCGCGGCGCGCGCCTCGGCCTCGCTCAGCGCTGGTTCTTCGAGCATGTTGCGCGTGCCGGCGGCGATCCGCCGATAACGCACCCCGGCGAACGGCCGCGCCGACGTGTCGGTCGCGACGCCGACGTCGGTGACCACCAGCTCGTAGCCGAAGCGCCGCGCGAGCACGCTTATCGCGGCCCCGCCCGCGCCGATATTGCGCAGCATCTCGACCGTTACCGCTTGCGGGTAGGCGCTCACGCCGGCGTCGGCCACGCCGTGATCGGCCACGTACACGAGAAGGGCGCCGCGGCCCATCCGCGTCCCGCCATCGCCGCGGATTGCGGCGTAGCGCGCGACGATTTCCTCGAGCCGGCCGAGACTCCCCTGCGGCTTGGTCAGCGTATCGAGGCGCAGCGCTGCGGCGCGTTCGGCCTCACGATCGGGCGTGCCGATCCGTGCGCGGGTCTCTTCGAGCGTCTCCACGGCAGTCCGAGCCTGCCATCGGCGCGCATCCGGCACAAGCCGCCCGACCCCCCACCGGAGGCGCCGCGCGACCGCCGATCGCCGCGGGCTAATAGTCGATTCGATAACGCTCGGTCGCGATATCGTAGAGCCGCCGCCACACAAAGCGGTTGAGCAGGATAACCGTCAGCACCATCGCGAGCAGCGTCAGCAGGATCATCAGCGAGCTGTTGCTCTGATAGACCGCCTCATCCAGCATCATCCCCAGGCCAAAGACCTTGTAGGTCGTTCCGCCAAAGACAAAGTATTCGGACAGAATCAGGGCGTTCCAGCCGCCGCCCCACGCCGTGATACTGCCCGTCAGCAGCGACGGCGCCACCGCCGGCAGGGTCAGCTTGCGCCACGACGCCGCCCGACTGAGACCGAAGGCCCGCACCGCCTCTTTCAGATCGGCCGGAATCTGATTCACCCCCGCCAGCAGATTGAACAGCAGATACCATTGCATCCCGGTCAGGATGAGCAGGATCGAGGCGAGGTTCATCCCGCCCGTCACGCGGACCACGAACACCACGATAACCGGAAACAGGGCGGTCGCCGGCACCGCTCCGAGGATCTGCGCGATCGAGGCCAGGCGCTGGCCGAAGCGCGGATTTTCGTTGGCATACACCGCGCACGGCAGCGTCCAGCAGAGCGAGATCAGGTATGCCACCATCAGCCGCAGCATCGAAGCCAGCGTCGCCGCCGGAATTTGCCACGCCGCCGCGGGCCATGGATGGGCCAACGTGCGGATGAGCGCCGCCCCACCCGAGACCAGCGCATACGCGCACCACGCGATCAGCAGGGCGGTCAACGTGATCCGCGCCCATTGCCCGCTCTTCGCGAGCCGCGGATAGGTCGCCGGATTGAAGGGCGCCCGCGTCCGCAGCCGTTCCCGCATCCAGACAAAAAGCGGCGCCGCCAGCGTCCGCACGCCGCGCACCACCATCGGTCCGATCCCCCGCAGAAAGTTGAACAGGCCGAACGATGGCGTCGACTCGGATGACGCGGCGAATTCGTAGCGGAACTTCTCCGCCCACGCCGCCAACGGCTGCCAGATGAGCCCGTCCATCACGACGATCACGCTGAGCAGCGCCACCAGCGCCAGGATCAGTTCCGACCACCGGCCCTTGTCCGCCGCGCGCATCAGGTAACTGCCGAGACCGGGCAGGCTGTACTCCGCCGGCCCCGCCGTGATGATCTCGCAGGCGATCAGGAAGTACCAGCCCGCGACCCACGACAGAATTGAGTTATAGACCAGCTTCGGGACGCACGCCGGCAGGATGAGCCGGCGCAGCTTGAGCCAGCGGCTCGCGCCGAAGGAGTCGAGCGCTTCGAGCGAATCGAGCGGGATGGTCCGCACCGACTCGAACACCCCGAGCACCATATTCCAGGCCATGCTGGTGAAGATAAGGAAGATCGCCGCGAGCTCCACGCCGAGCCGGCCGTGCGCCATCGAGACGAAAAAATAGATCGCCGCCGGAAAAAACCCGATCACCGGCACCGATTGCGCCACGTCGATTATCGGAATCATGATCCGTTCGCGCGCCCGGCTCCGCGCCGCGCTAATCCCGTATACCAGCGCGAACACCAGCGAGATTGCGTAGGCCGCCAGCATCCGATAAAGCGAGCAGAACGTGTCGTACGGCAATTCCCGGACTTCGACGTGCAGCCGCACCCGCGGCAGCGCCGGCGCATGGCGCTTGTAGGCAAAGAACAGCGCGAGTATCGCCCCCGCCGCGAGCGCCGAAGCCACACTACCCAACAGTCGCCGAACCTTGCCGTGCGCCATCTTCCAATCCCGCTACTTCAAAACTAGCCGCGCGCCGCCGCGCATTTAAGTAGACCCGCCGTCGACCGCAATCGCGGCTTGTATATTCCGCGCCACCTTTGCGAGGATGGCCCCAAGCTCCACGTCACTCAGAGCCCCCGGGAGGCAACGCGATGGAAACGCGGACCGTCAATTTCTTCAGCGAGGGCGCGCGGATGGAAGGCGATCTCTTCCTCCCGCCCGACTATCAGCCCGGCGAGCGCCGCCCCGCCGTCGTCCTCTGCCACGGCTTCACCGGCATCCGTTCAATGATTCTGCCCGATTACGCCAAAGTTTTCGCCGCCGCCGGCTTCGTTGCCCTGACCTTCGATTATCGCGGTTACGGTGGCAGCGAAGGCACCCGCCGCCGCCTCATTCCGCTCGAACAGATCGACGATATCCGCAACGCCATCAGCTACGTCGAAACCCTGCCGGAAGTCGATCCCGACCGCATCGGCCTGTGGGGCACCAGTTTCGGCGGTGCCAATGCCCCGTATGCGGCCGCTCTCGATACGCGCATCAAGGCCGTCGTCGGTCAGGTCGGCTTCGGCGATGGTGAACGCTTCCTGCTCGATACCCGCCGCTTCGGCGAGCGTGAGCAGCTCCTGCGCCGGATCGCCGAGGATCGCCGCCGCCGCGCCGTTGAAGGCACCGGCGACCGCCTGAGTCCGCTCGACGCCCTCAACAGCGCGCAGACCAACGCCTTCCTCGGCGAGTCGCTCAAAAATATCGCCCCCTCCCGTATCGATATCTCCTGGGAGACGCTCGAAAAAACCCTCGAGTATAAACCACTCGAAATCGTCGATCGCATCGCGCCGCGCGCCCTGATGCTCATCGGCGCCCGCGACGACGACCTCTGCCGCATCGACGGCTACGAAAAGATGTACGAGCGGGCGCGCGAACCCAAAAAACTGGTCGTCCTGCCGATCACTCACTATGAGATCTACGGCGGTAAATGGCTCGACGAGTCCTCCCGCCTCGCCCGTGAGTGGTTCGAGCGTTTTCTCGTCTGACCCGCGAGGAGGCTGACCATGACGCTCAAGGATCAAACCGTTGTTATTCTCGGCGGCAGCTCAGGCATCGGTCTCGCCACCGCCCGCGCGGCCCTCGCCGAGGGCGCTCGCGTGACCATCACCGGCCGCTCCCGCGAGCGTCTCGAGGCGGCCCGCCGCGCGCTCGAAACCGACCTGCGCACAGTGGCCCTCGACGTCACCGATGAACCCGGCACGCGCGACTTTTTTGCTTCCTTCGATCACGTCGATCACGTCTTCATCACCGCCGGCGTGGTCTCCTTCGATCCCAAACTGGCGCCGGCCACCGACGCGATGCGCCCCGCGCTCGAAACCCGCTTCCTCGGCGCGCTCTTCGCCGCCAAGTACGCCGCCCCCAGAATGGGCGCTGGCGGCTCGATCACCTTTATGTCCGGTACCGCCGGCACCCGACCGATTCCCGGCGCCGCCGTCGCCACCGCCTCCTGCGCCGCCATCGAGAGCTTCGCCCGCGCGCTCGCCCTCGACCTCGCGCCGATTCGCGTCAACACCATCCAGCCCGGCCTCGTCGATACACCCTTCCTCGAAGCTTTCGGCGACCGGCGCGCCGCCGTGATTGCCGAGTATTCGCGCCGCCTCCCCGTCAAACGCCCCGGGCGACCCGAGGAGATTGCCGACGGCGTCATCTTCCTGATGAAGAACGGTTTCGTGACCGGCACCACGCTCACTATAGATGGCGGCGGCCTGCTGACCTGAGCCCCCTGGGATATCGCATCAGCGCGCGCCCCAAGCATACCCAATCGCAGCGAGGACCATCATGCCTGCTTTCGAACGCAACGGAGTCTCCCTCTACTACGAGGAATTCGGCCACGGTTATCCGCTCCTGCTGTTCGCGCCGGGCGGGATGCGCTCGGCGATCGAATTCTGGCATCGCAGCCCCTTCGATCCGACCCGGGAGTTCGCTGCCGATTTCCGCGTAATCGCGATGGATCAGCGCAACGCCGGCCGCTCGCACGGCCCCATCTCCGCCGCCGATGGATGGCACACCTATACCGCCGATCACCTCGCCCTGCTCGACCACCTCAAGATCGATCGCTGCCATGTGATGGGCGGCTGCATCGGCTCATCCTATTGCCTCAATATCGCCCGCACCGCCCCCGACAGGATTAGCGCCGCCGTGCTGCAAAACCCGATCGGCCTGCACGAAAATCGCCCGGCCTTCTTCGAGATGTTCGACGGCTGGGCCGCCGAGATGAAGACCCGTCAGCCTAACCTCACCGACGCCGCCTTGGCCGCCTTCCGCCAGAACATGTACGGCACCGATTTCGTTTTCTGCGTCGGCCCCGACTTCGTCCGCTCGTGCGAAATTCCGATGCTTCTCCTGTGCGGCGATGACCTCTACCATCCGGCGCCCATCTCGGCCGCCATCGCTCGCCTGAACCCCAAAATCGAGGTCATCCAGGAATGGAAGACTCCCGCCGCCGCGCCCCTTGCCGCAGCGCGCGTGCGCGAGTTCCTGAAGCGGCATCAATCCTGACGCTTCAGCGCGTCAGACCGCCTGACGATCGCGGATCGCGGTACGCTGAGCGACCGCGCTTTCAGCACGCCCGACCGCCTTCGGGCCTTTCAGGAGTTGGAGCGGCCCTCGGTCGTCGTGCTGAGCGTGGTCGGCTCGCCGGCCTTGGCCCAGCCCATGATCCCGTCGGACATCACGCTCACATCCTCGTAGCCCGCGCCGACGGCCCGCCGGGCGGCTTCATGCGAGGCCGTGCAGAGCCAGTTCGTGCAATAAAACACCAGCTCCGCGTGCTTGTCCGCCGGCAGCATCGACAGCGGATACTGATCGTCCGACGGCAACAGCACCGCCCCGGGAATCGCCCCGTACTTCGCCCGCACCTCGGCATCGTTGGCGTCGTACAGATACAGTCCCGACTTGCCCTCCTGCATCAGCTTCTTGAGGTCGGCCACGTGGATCAGCTTGAACGTGTTGAGGGTCGGATCATAGTCGCCGTAGCCCATCAGTTTGCGCAGATCAAAACCCTGCGCCAGCGATCCTGCCGTCAGCATCGGCAGGGCCACGACGGCCGCCACGACCAGCGCTCGCAGCGTTTTCATATCGATCCCGACTAACACGCCGCGCCGATCAAGCCAAGAGCGCCGCCACCCCCGGCCGCCAGTGCCGCCTTCCGCCCCTTCGCGCAATTTGAGCGCCGCCGCCCGTCATGGCAGAGTATCGACGCTGAATTTGTCCGTCGCCGCGCCGGCCGGACAAAACACGGAGTGAAGCTGCATGACCGACGACTTCCGCTCACGGGCGCGCAAGCTGCCCAAGGGCAACCTCTACGACGATTTCGAGGTCGGACAGACCTTCCAGCATCATTGGGGGCGAACCTTATCCGAAAGCGATAACACCCTCTTCTCGACCCTCACCCTGAGCTACAACCCCCTCTACTTCAACGCGCCCTATGCGCGCGCCCATGGCCATCGCACCCCGCTCATCAATCCGATGCTGGTTTTTCTGACCGTCTTCGGCCTTTCGGTCGAAGACCTGAGCGAGGCGGGCGGCCTCTTTCTCGGCGTCGATAACCTGACCTTCCACCGCCCCGTGCATCCCGGCGTCACGCTCGTCGCGCGCAGCACCGTGGTCGATAAGCGCGAATCAACCAGCCGCCCCGATCACGGCATCGTCACCTGGCATACCGAAGGTTTTGCCGCGAGCGAACTCGGCGCCGGTTCCGACGAGCATCTGGTCGTCGACTTCCGCCGCTCCAATCTTTTGCCGAAAGGAAGCCTCCGCGCATGAGCTATATCACCGAAGAGCGCAAGCTGATCCAGGACACCGCGCGGGAGTTCGCCCTCAACGAGGTCCTGCCCGTGGCCAACAAGCTCGACCCCGTCGAGGGCGATATCCCGATGGAGTTGCGCAACAAGATGGGCGAGCTCGGCTATTTCGGCATCCTCATTCCCGAAGAATACGGCGGGCTTGGCCTCGGATGCTTCGAGTATGCGCTAGTCGCCGAAGAGCTGGCGCGCGCCTGGATGAGCGTCGCCAGTATCATCGCGCGCGGCAACGGTATCTGGGGCGACATTACCGAAGAGCAGAAACGCAAAATCTTCCCCAAAATGGCGCGCGGTGAGTATCTCGGCGCCTTCTCCCTCTCCGAACCCGACGCCGGCTCCGACCTCGCCAACGTTTCCTGCAAGGCGACGCGCGACGGCGATGATTTCGTCATCAACGGCACCAAGACCTGGTGCACCTTTGCCGACGGCGCCGACTTCATTCACCTGTTCGCGCGCACGGCGCCGCCCGAAGGCAAGCGCCGCCACGTCGGCATCACCCAGTTCATGATCGAAAAGGAGCGCGGCAAGCTGCCCCCCGGATGCACCGGCACGCCGATTCGCAAAATCGGTTACTTCGGCTGGAAGACCTGGGAACTCCATTTCGACAATTGTCGCATCCCCGCCACCACGATGGTCGGCGAGGAGGGCCGCGGCTTCTACACCATGATGGCTTTTCTCGAAGTCGCCCGCGTCCATACCGCCGCCCGCGCCATCGGTCTCGCCCGCGGCGCCCTCGAGGATTCGCTGGCCTACGCCCAGCGCCGCTCGCAATTCAAACGCCCGATCGCCGAATTCCAGGCCATCCGCTTCAAACTCGCCGAGATGGCGGCCAATGTCGAAGCCGCCCGCCAACTGATGTACGCCGTCGCCACCGACGTCGACAGCAAACGGCGCTGCGACAAGGAGGCTTCGATGGTCAAGTGGTTCGCCACCGAGATGGCCGAACGGGTCACCTCCGACGCCCTGCAGATCCACGGCGGTTACGGCTATACCCGCGATCTGCCACTCGAGCGCTACTGGCGCGACGCCCGCCTCACCAAGATTTTTGAAGGCACCTCGCAGATCCAGTTGCGCATCATCTCCGACCGTCTCCTGGGAGCGCTCCCCGAATGACTATCGATCTCGCCGCCCTCACCGGCCGCAACAACTACTACGAAGACTTCAACCTCGGCGACGTCTATGAGCACGCCCGCGGCAAAACCGTCGAGGGCCTCGAGAACGTGCTCATCACCAACCTCGTTCTCAACACCGCCCAGGCCCACTTCAACGAACATCTTGCCGCCTCGCTGCCCCAGCAGCATCGCATCACCTTCGGCGGCGTGACCGCCTCGCTGGTGATCGGACTCGCGATGCAGGACACGGGCGAAAACGCCGTCGAGGAAGTGGCCCTCGACAAGGTCCGCTTTCGCGTCCCCGTCCTCCATGGCGACACCCTCTATGCCTTCACCGAAGTGCTCGCCAAAACCGACGATCCTGCCGAGCTGCGCGGTCATCAGAACGTCGGCCTCGTCCATTTCCGTCATTGGGGTGTCAATCAGCGCGGCGAGACCGTCTTCGAAGGCGAGCGCAAAACCCTCATCAAGAAACGCGCCTTCACCACCGAGGGACTGGCCGTTGACGAGGAACCGGCAAAACCGGCGCTCCGCCCGCCGACCCGCGCCGGCAGCGTCAAGCCGTCCGCTCGCGCCGTGCGCCGCCGCCGCGCCACCACCCGCAAAGCCGCGGCGATGGCGCCGAGCGCACTCGCGCCACGCCCGCGCGGCGGCAAGGTCACCAAGCGCGCCAAACCCGCCCGTTCGAAAACCGCGCGCCCCGGTGGTCGACGGCGCCCGCGTTAGCCCCCGCGCGGCTCACGCCCCGAAGGTCATCCGACCGTGGGCCGAGCTTCGCCCGTCATCCTCCCGCGCCGCGCCAGCTCTTGGCTCACGATACGCAAGCGTGGCCGCGGTCGCTCGCCGCTTGCTATCCTGAGCGAGGCGCATAACCTCTTCCGTCAAGGAGTTCTCCGATGAGACTACGACGCTGCGAACTCTCCACCCCCGGCAGCAACGAGCGGATGATCGAAAAGGCCCTCGCCTCCAATGCCGACGTCGTTTTCCTCGATCTCGAAGACGCCGTCGCACCCAATCAAAAGGTCGAAGCGCGCGGCAAGGTGATTCGCGCCCTCAAAGAGCTCGACTGGGGCCGTAAAACCCGCGCCATCCGCATGAATAACCTGGAAACCGAATACGCTTATCAGGACGTTATCGAGGTCGTCGAACAGGCCGGCGACTTCCTCGACATCATCATCATTCCCAAGGTCAAGACCGCCCGCGACGTCCTCTGGGTCGATACCCTGCTAACGCAGATCGAGATGCGCCTTAAACGCACCAGAAAAATTGCCCTCGAATGCCTCATCGAAGAGGTCGAAGCCCTGATTAACGTCGAGGAGATCGCCCGTGCCACTCCGCGCCTTGAAGCGATCATCTTCGGCCCGGGTGACTTCAGCGCTTCGCAGGGCGTGCGGATGGGTAAAACCATCGGCGGTTCAATCACCACCTACCCCGGCGATATCTGGCACTACGCGCGCAGCAAGATCGTCGTCGCCGCCCGCGCCGCCGGGATCGACGCCATCGACGGCCCCTATGCGGACTTCCGCAATCCCGACGGTTATCGCGAGGAGGCGCTGCGCTCCGCCACCATGGGCTTCGTCGGCAAATGGGCCATTCATCCGAGCCAGATCGATATCGCCAACGAGATGTTCTCGCCGTCCCAGGAAGAGGTCGACCGCGCCCGCCAGCTCGCCGCCGCCTACGCCAAAGCCGAGGCCGAAGGTCTTGGCGCGGTAACCTTCGACGGCGTCATGATCGACGCCGCCTCGGTCCGCATCATCCGCAACGTCATCGAGAAGGCGAATCTCATCGGGATGTGACCCCCGGTGCCGTCCGGCCCCTACCGCGCATGCGGCAGATTCCCTACAGCGCATGCGGCAGATTCCAGTGATGGGTCGCGGCAACCACCCGCAGGACGAAGCAGCCGCCCGCACCCAACGCCGCGGCCGCCCGCGGCCCACTCCCCAGCCGCCGCGCCGCTAACAGTACGAGCGACCCCGCCAGCGCCGCCGTCGCATAGACGTCGGCGCGCAGCACCAGCGGAATCTGCGCCAGCAATACATCGCGCAGCGTGCCGCCGCCCACCGCCGTGATCGTTCCCATCAACGCCGCCGCGAATTCGCCCACCCCGTAGTCCAGCGCCTTCTCGGTCCCGGCGACCGCAAACAGCGCGAGCCCCGCGGCATCAAGGACCATCAGCAGCTCGCCGGGCAGCCGTCCGACGAAGTAATGCAGGAAGAACACCGCCGCGCCACCCGCAAAAGCGATCCCGCCGTAACGCCAGTCGCGAATCGAATTCGGCGGAACCGCCCCGATCAGCAGATCGCGCATCGTCCCGCCGCCGAGCGCCGTCACGAAAGCGACCACCAGCAGACCGAAGACATCGAGCCCTCCGGCCAGTCCGGCCATCGCTCCCTCGACCGCAAAAACCAGCGTGCCCGCAAGGTCCAGAACGATCAGCAGCACGGCCACCCGCGAGCGCCGCGCCCGCCCCTTGGCTCCGCAGTAATCGCCGGGCTCCTAATCAATCAGGTGATGACCGAGCAGTTCGACCAGCCGTTCGGCCGGCGCCCGCTTCACCTCGGCGACGGAAAAACCCGCCGCCGCCGCATGCCCGCCGCCGCCGAAATGCCGCGCCAGTTCCGAAAGATCCACTTCACAATCGGCGCTGCGCCGCAGACTCACCCCAAGACTTCGCAAATCGAACAGCGCCACCACCGTCTGCCGGCGTTCGGCGTAGAGCTTCGCCGCCACCTCGCTGCTGTAGCCCATGCAGCACGCGCTGCACACACTCAGTCCGTTGCCCAGCGAACGCTCGACGAGCGTGCTCCGCGCAATCTCGAGACTGCGCGCCATCGCCGACCGCCCTTCCTCCAGCGCCGCCCGCAGCCGGCGCGTCATCACCGGCTCGTCCAGTTGGATAATGTCGCGATACGATTCGATCCCGCCGAGGGTCTGCACCGCCAGCGCCCAGTCTTCCGATTCCGGGATCGCATGAATCCAGCGATCGTGATCGTCGGCCAGATCCGCGAAGGCGGCAAAATTCCGCCCCGCGCGCAGCGCCTCCTCATCGTGCGCGGCCTGCGCCCGCTGCATCAGGAAATGATAGGTGAGCTTCGCCGCCGAAAATTTCTCACTCAGCACCCGTCCCGCGAAAGTCGCCTGATATTCCGGTGCGTCGCGCCGTGACAACACCGTGCGATGGTGGTCGATCCAGAAGATCGCCGTGCCGCTCTCCGCCATCCGGATCAGATGGTCCCGCGTCGCCGTCGCTGTCCACGATAAATCCGTTATCCATAACTCGTCGATCCTGCCGTTGGCCCGCGGCTGCACCCCCTGGATCACCCGATCACTGTCGCCATTGGCCGCCAGCACCGTATGCACGCGGTCCCCCGGATGAAACCGGCGCACCGCCGCCGCCGCCATCACCCCGTCGAGGCACGAGGGACCGTGGCTGACGACATTTATCGTGCGACCATCGCTCTTGATCATCCGACGATTCTAGCAAGCTCCCTCTGACGGCACGATTACCGCCGTTCCGCACGCCCTCCCGCGACGTTTGCGACGCCCCGTCCGATCTGACGGTGCCGATAGCATGACCTGTTGGCAGTGCAAATAAATCGCTTAAGCATACAATAGCTGCTTAATTGCCGTCGACAGCGTGCCTCATCTCCAAGCGATGAACTTGCCCCGCGCGCATGCTAGAGTCGCCATAGTCATTCGCGGACTCAGGTCGTGATGGTGACCCCAGTTATCCTCGAACGCGCCGAGCATCCGGTCTCCCGCCGCGATATCGATCCCAACGTCCTCAAGGTTCTCTACCGCTTAATCGGCGCCGGCCATATCGCCTATCTCGTCGGCGGTGGCGTTCGCGACCTCATGATGGGCGGGCGGCCCAAGGACTTCGACGTCGCCACCTCGGCCCATCCCCATCAGGTGCGCGAACTGTTCCGCAATTCCCGCATGATCGGCCGCCGTTTCCGCCTCGTGCATGTCTTTTTCCGCCAGCAGAACATCGAGGTTGCCACCTTTCGCCGCCAGGCCGAACAGCTTACCCTCGACGACGATCCGCTCATCCGTCACGACAATACCTTCGGCACGCCCGAGGAAGACGCCTTCCGCCGCGATTTCACCATCAACGCCCTCTTCTACGATCCGGCAACCTTCCGCGTCATCGACTACGTCAACGGCGCGGCCGATATCAAGGCGCGGCTGATTCGCACGATCGGCGACCCCGAGCTCCGGATGCGCGAGGATCCGGTGCGGATGATCCGCGCCGTGCGCTTCGCGGTTAAACTCGGCCTCGAGATCGAACCGGCGACCCTCGCCGCTATCGAGCGCCATCGCCGCGATTTGCTCAAGGCTTCCACTCCACGCCTCGTCGAAGAGACCTTTCGCACCCTGACCCTGCCCGACGCCGACCTCGCCCTGATGCTGCTGCAGCGTCTCGGCCTGCTCGAACTGCTGCTGCCGTTGCTCGCCGCCCATCTCGCTGCCGCCCCGGACCTCGAAACCGCGCCGTCCGTAGCCAATCTCACACGGCTGGGCGCCTTGATTGCCCGCGGCATCGACCCCCCGCGCCCGCTCATCCTGGCCTGCCTCTATGCCGATCTTCATCTCGCGCAGCAGCGCGCGGCCAACCCCGGCGACCGCTTCGCCCTGGTTGACGCGCTCCGCCAACGCGGTTTCTCGCGCGCCGAAACCGATCAGATGCGCGTGCTGCTCGAAGCGCTCACGCTGATCGTCACCCGCGCGCGCAATCTGCGACGGCTGGCCACGCGCCCCTACTTCAACGACGCCCGCCGCCTCTTCGAATTGGTCGCGCCGACGATCGGCGATGACCCCGCAGAGCTCGATCAGTTTCTTGCCGCGCCCCCGGCCCCGCCGAAAGCCTCCCTGCGCCGCCGCCGTCGCCGTTCCGGCCGCCGCCGCCGTCCGACGCCGACCGCGCTTGCCACGTCGCTACCGCACAACGGCGGCGATCCCGCGATGGCGCCCCCACCGCTCGCTGCCGCGCCGCTCGCCGCCGCGCCGCTCCCGACCCTCGCCGAAGAGTCACGCGGCCTCACCGCGCCCGATCCCAACGCCACCGAGTGAAGCGCTTGTCGCTGCCGCGGGCTTTCACTAAGAATGCATACACATCTGCGCGCCGCATCCGCCCAAGCTTGATCGGCCGCAACCATACCGCGAGGAAATTGTGGCATCCGACGGCTTACGTACCGATAAAATCTGGATGGACGGTGGTCTGATTCCGTGGGACGAAGCCCGCGTCCACGTCCTCACCCATAGCCTGCATTACGGCATGGCCGTCTTCGAAGGGATGCGCTGCTATAAGTGCGACGACGGTCGCTCAGCGATCTTCCGCGCCAACGAGCATATCCGCCGGATGCTCGACTCCGCGCATATCGTCGAGATGACCATCCCGTTCTCCCAGGAGGAGCTGGTCAAGGCCTGCGCCGACACCGTCCGCGTCAACCGCCTGCAGGAGTGCTATATCCGCCCAATCGCCTTTTACGGCGAAGGCCAGATGGGCGTCTCGGCGCGCGATAACAAGGTCCGCGTCGCCATCGCCGTATGGCCCTGGGGCGCCTATCTCGGCGAGGACGGCCTGGCCAAAGGCGTGCGCCTCAAGACCTCGTCCTTCGTTCGCTATCATCACAATTCGCTGCCCGCCTACGCCAAGCTCTCCGCCCCTTATGTCAACTCGGCGCTCGCCGGCACCGAAGCCCGCAAGCTCGGCTACGATGAGGCGCTGCTGCTCGACGTCAACGGCTTCGTCGCCGAAGGCAGCGGCGAAAATTTCTTTATCGTTCGCGACGGCGTGGTGAAGACGCCGCCCGTCACCTCGAGTCTCCCCGGCATCACCCGCGACGCCGTCATCAAAATCCTGCGCGACCTGCAGATTCCCGTGGTCGAACAATTCTTCCCGCGCGACGCCGTCTATATCGCCGACGAGGCCTTCATGACCGGCACCGCCGCCGAAGTCACTCCGGTGCGCGAACTCGACGATCGCCGGATCGGTGCCGGGCGCCCCGGTCCGATCACCCGCAATATCATCGAGGTCTTCCAGGCCGCCCTTCACGGTCGTGACGCGCGTTATTCAAGCTGGCTCCACTACGTATGACCCGATGCCGCCTGCGGCGCCCACTGTTCCCGCTCCTCGGATGGCGCCTTGCGCGCCACCTGACCGACCGCGCGCCGCGCGCCGCGGCGCCGTTCACGCCGGCCTCACGGCCGTACTGACCACGATGCTGCTCGCTTTACTGTTCCCGAAACTCGCCCGCGCCGAACTCCTTAAGGTCGGCGATACCGCGCCCGAATTCGCCACCGACGCCGTCCTCGGTGATCAGGTCACTCCCGTCCGCCTGAGCGACTACCACGGGCGGAAGGTCGTGCTCTATTTCTATCCCAAGGACGGCACCCCCGGATGCACCCGGGAAGCGTGCGCCTTCCGCGACGGTTACGCCCGCTTTCAGCAATGGGGCATCGTGCTGCTCGGATGCAGCGTTGATTCGGCCGATTCTCATCGCGGCTTCGCCCGCAAATATCAACTGCCCTTCCCCCTGCTGGCCGATCCCGACAAGAAGATTGCCCGCGCTTACGGCGTCGCCAACGGCATCCCGATTCTCGGCCTCGACCGCCGCGTCACTTACGTGATCGACGAAAACGGCACCATCGTGAAGGTCTATCCCAACGTCGATCCTTCGCTTCACGCCGTCGAGATCATCCAGGACCTCGGCCTCTACAACACGCCGCCGCCACCGACGCCGACGGCCACACCGACCGCCGTCCAACCCTCCGCCGCGGCCGCGCCCGCAGCCCCGCCCGCAGCCGATTCCGGCGACGATATCGAGTGAATCTCCACCGCCACGCCTGAGCTCCAGCCGAGGCGCGCCGCCGGCGTCCGCTTGCAGCGCGGCAGCGCGCCGCCGGCCACCGCCCGCGCCGTCGCTGTCCTAATCGGGTTCCGGCACCGCGAGACTGTCGCGTTCAGTGCAATGGTCCACGGCGGTCGGCAGACTATCGAGCGTGGTTGTCCAGCAGCGATCGAGCACCGAGCAGTAACAGAGGCCCACTCGGATCCGCTTGCGCGCGGCCCGCAGTTGCGTGTTCCACTGCGCCCCGCGCACCATCAGCAGGCGCATCGTCTGCCCCGGGCGAATCACGCTCCCATGGCCGATCGCGTCGACCTGCACCTGGCCCGCCTGCCCGCTGATCAACCGACGCAGCGCGCTGACCACGTCATGCTGCGGCTCGCCGTCGATCGCGAGACTCACCGCATGAACAATCGCCGGACCCTGACCGTCGTTGATGATCACGATCCCCGCCTCGTCATTGTCGTACTGCCAGCCCGCGGTGACGTAGGGCCAGGTCTGCGCCGCCATCATCAGCGACGCATTGCGTAGCTGATAGACCGCCGTCGCGCAGACCACGGCGCTGATCAGCAGCGCGCATACCGACATCAGAAAATCGACGTTCAACCGCCGCTCGATCCGCTCCGCTTCCGCGTCCATGCGCTGCGCTCCCTTCTAGGGCGACTCAGGGAAGGTCACCGCGGCATTGTTGGCCGGATAATCATCCTGCGCCGGCGCGAGGGCGCCGAAGTTGCGAAAGGCCATCTGATCGCGCGGCCGCGCGATAACCTCCGGCGCGCCGCTCGCCCGGAAGCGATCGAATTCATACGGGATCCCCTGGCCGGCGAGAAACGACGGATGGTCGACGATATGCATATGCAGATGCGGCTCGGTCGAGCTGCCGGTATTGCCGATATGGCCGATCAACTGACCCGTCGTCACATGGTCGCCAACCTTCACCGCCACCGACCCCGGTCGCATGTGCGCATAGAACACGTAGCGATTCGCGCCGATATCGACCACCACGTAATTGCCGCCGGCATTGATAAAGTTGATCTCCACTGCATATTTCCCCGAATGCGGCACATTTTCCGGCACCCCGTCCATCGCCGCCACCACCGTGCCGTCGGCCACGCTGTAGATCGGCGCGTTGTAGCAGAAATAGCTCGCGTTCTGATCCTCCGGTCCCGACCAGGTCGTCGCCTCGCCGCCCACCAGCCGATACTTCACCCAATCGATCGCATATCTCTGCGCGAGCCACGGCCGGCCCGCGGCCAGCAGAATCGTCCGCCGATGGGCCGCGTCGGGGCCGTTGTGGGTCGCGTCGCCCGCGATCCAGTCACCGCCGCGCAGCGGCGGAGCGACCACCACCGGCGGCTGCTGTCCGACCGTCAGCGGCGCCGGTACGAGCGCGTGCAGCGTCTGGTCCGGCGCCCGGAAATGCAGCGTATGTTCCAACGCGGCCGGCACCTCCGCGCGGTCGTCAAACGTGAGCGTAAAGAAAACGATCGCGCTCTGTCCCGGGGCCAAAGCGAGCGTGCTGGCGATGGGCTCCCTGGCGCCCAGAAATCGCGTCATCTCACGGAGCGTCGCGCCGTCGTAACGGAACCGCTTTTTTCCGGCCTCCACCGCGATCGCTTCCAACGTGTACGCCTGCGGCACGTAGTTGGAGATGCGCATCTCATAAACCAGCCGCGGCTTGCCTTCCTGGATAAGCACGCTCGGCGGAAAGAGGAAATCGATACTCACCTGCGGTGGCTTGGGATCGGTCATGGCGGCCGCTCCACTCCCGCTCGCCGGTTCACGCGCGACCCCCATGATCACGATCAGGCCGATCACCAGCTTGAGCGGCGCGAGAGACTGCCGATAGTTGAGGCGCATCGGTTACTCCTAGCGCGCCGCCGCGCCGCAGTCAGCCTCGCCGGAGGGGCCCGCGCTGATCCCTCGCCCCCATCGCCGCCGCCCTTCTCGCCAAGTCCCGCTAGTCATACACGCCGTCGACGAACCACTGTCCGCGTTGATGATCGTAATACACCCGGTAAACGCCGCCGTCGGCCAGCGCCAGTTCGTAGTAATCGCGCGCATACGCCGCCGGTCGCGCCACCGGCCCTGCCTGCTCCTCCCCGGTCGCGGCGGACCACCATTCGCCCTGCCGCCGCCACGGTCCGGCGCTCGATATCACCCGCGCGCATACGCGCTTTCCCCGTACGAACTGCGGACGTTCACCGAGGCACAGCACTTCGACCTCTTCGGCCGGCCGCACCGCTCGCAGCGCAATCGGCGCAACGTCCGGCTTGCCCGCCGGAGTCTTGCCCGCCAGGGTTGATTGCGGCGGCGCGGCGCCCGCGGCTGACGGTGCGAACGCACCCACCCGTACCGCTTCCGGTCGATACGAGTCCGCCGCCAGCAGCGTGCCGACCCGATCCGGACCGCAGAGCGCCGCAATCCGCGCGATCACCACCCCCAGCCGATCCGCGGCCGGCGCCGGCGGCTGAAACAGATCGTTCACCAGCGGACGCGGTTGACGCGCTTCCGCCGTCAAACGAAGCGTTTCGACGGCCGCGGCGGGCCCGCGGGCTTCGAGGTTCAACCGCAGCAGCGTGAGCAGTGCCGCGCTTTCCGTGGTCGGCGCCGCTGCTGTAATCCGCCGTTCGTCGCGCCCGCCATCCGCCAGTCCCAGTCCCAGCGTCAAACCGCCGACCGCGAGTCCGCGCAGGGCGAGACGCGCGCACAGCCGGTCGAGCATCGCGCGCAGAAGGAAGGTCAAGGCCTCGAGTTGCTCGATCCCGTATTCGAGCTCGAGCGCTTCCGTAAAATCCTCGGGTCGGGGCCGGGCCCTGACTAGCGCCGATCCTTCCCCCCGCGCCAGCCGGGCGAGCGCCACTCCCGCCGCGCCCATCCGCGTGCCCACCGCGTGCGGATCGAGCCGCGCCAGATCGCCCAGCCGTCGCAGCCCCATCCGCTTGAGCCAGTCCGGCAATCCGCCGGATGCCGTCCCCAGCTCGGTCAGTTCGAGCGGCATCCAGTCGAGGAATTCCCGCTCCCGCCCGTTCGCCACCAGGCGCAACCCGCCGCAGCGCGCCGCCAGGTAAGCCAGCTCCTTACTCGACGCGATCCCGACCGCCGCTTCCAGGCCAATCCCGCGCACCCGCCGTGCAATCGCTTCGGCGATCCGCTGCTCCAACGCCGTCGCCGCCGCGTATGGCTCCTGACGATAAAGCCCTTCCGTGCCGCTCAGGTCGATCCAGACACATCCCGGCGCACGTTCTTCGATCACGGGCGAAAACGACCAGGCCACATCGATAAGCGCGGCCCGTGCGGCCTCCTCGGCGGCGGGCGACGGATGGGTCACGATCAGCTCCGGCAGCAGCGCGCGGCCCTGCGCGATCGTCATGCCCGCCCGCACTCCCATTGCCGCTGCCACCGGCGCCACGTGGCTCAATTCGCCATACGGCGTCCATTGCCCCGCCGGCTCCTTCGAGGAGGTCGCCGCCGTCCCGCCGCGCGCCGGTCGCGGCCGCGCCTGGCGGGTCAGGGCCAGCGGCCGTTCGCGCCATTCCGGATTGGTCCGCACCAGCGCCGCTATCGGAAAATCGGCAATCAGGACACAGGCGATACGTCGCCCGCCGGCCCTGCGCGCATCCGCCTCGTCAGCCGTCAACTCCGTCGGCTGGACCGCCGCGGGGAGACTTCCGTCCGACGCCGGAATAAAACGGCCGCGGTACATGCTCAACCCGCATCGACGGCAAGAGGCCGGGGTTCTGCGGCCGCCGCGCTCCGCCGCGCACGCCCCGACCGGGAATCCCATGCCGTCACCGCAGACCAGCGCACTCCGGCGCCCACTCCCCCGAGCTTGTTGTGCCGCACCGTGAGTTCGACTTCGATACCGTCGAACAGCGCCGGTGCCTGGGGAGCGCTGCGGCTGAACCGCGCCTGCCGCCCCGTCAAGCTCAACGTGAGCGCCGCCGGCGCCCCACAAACGCGACGTTCGGCCAGCACCATCACCGCGGCGCCGCTCGCTTCGGCCGCGCGCGCGATCCGCAACGATACGCCGATCGGAAGCAGGCGCTGTTCGCCGGCCAAATCCAGCACCACCAGCCCGAAGCCGCCGACGCCGAGGAGCCATTCCGCCACCTTGAGCGCCGGCAACGTGCGTCCGTGTGACGGCGCGGGACAGGCCACCCAGAGCATCCGCGCCGGATTGATCCCGCTGGCAGTCAGGCTCAGCGGGTCAAGGCTGTTGCCGGTTTCGATCCAGGCGGCGGCCTCGCGCTGCGTCGCCTGAGCCGCAAAAGCCATCGCGAGCGAGGTTTTGCCGCCGCTTACCGCCCCGACCAATTCGCTGAGCCGGCCGCGCAGGATACCGCCGGCCAGCAGCCGGTCGATTACCTCGATACCACAGGCGAGTCGGCGCTCCTTGCGCGTCAGCTCGCGGCCGTGAAAGACCCCGCTGACCTCCGGCAGCCGGCGGCCTGCCGAACGATATATCGGCGGCGGTCCGGGCGGCTCGCGAGTCTGGAGAGCGGCGTCCACCCGCTAATCATTTTCGCTTTTCTTTCGTATGTCAAACCCGGAAGAGCGCCGCGGGTTTTGTCAAGTATCGCGCCCGCTTCCGGTCGCCGAAACCTGTGGAGAGCGGCAGATTCCTGTGGAGAACCGGACTATCCTTCCACAACCATCGAATGTTTCACGTGAAACCTCGCGCGTGGCCCCGGTCATCACCGCCCATGTTTCACGTGAAACATTCCGCGCTTCCCGTGCCGGCACTCGCCGCGGCGGCGCGCCACCCCGCAAGCTCGCGGGCAGGATACCGACGACGGTCGGCAGCCTGCCGCGCACGGTCTAACGCTCGCGACGTTCGAACGACGGTCCCGACCATCCGGTGCCGAACCGGATACGCGCATTGCCGGTGTTCATCCCGCCATCCACCATCATCGCCGTGCCGGTGATCCACTCGGACTCGTCGCTCGCCAGAAACAGCGCCATGTTGGCGATATCTTCGGGCAACCCCGCCCTTGGAATCGGCTGCGCGCGCGCCATGTTTTTGGCCGCCGCCTCCTCACCGCCCGGCTGTCCGCGATAGACCAGGGGCGTCAGGATGCCGCCCGGACAGATGCAGTTGACGCGAATATGGTCGTGGCCATACTCGATCGCCGCCGCCATCGTGAGATTCACCACCGCCGCCTTGGCCGCGCAGTACGCCGTCAAGCCCGCCGCCGGGCGGATGCCGCCCATCGACGAGGTCGAGATGATCGATCCGCCGCCGTTCTTGCGCATCGGGCCGACCGAGTGCTTGATGCCGAGAAAGACGGCTCGCGTCAGCACGTGGAAGGTCTTGTCCCAGTCCTCGACCGTGACCTCTTCGAGCTTGCCGGTCGCGCCGCCCAGACCGGCGTTGTTGAAGGTGATATCGAGGCGTCCGAATTCGCGCACCGCCCGGTCGATCAGCGCCTTGATATCGTTTTCACTGGTCACGTCGGTGCGCTGAAACACCGCGCGGCCGCCGTGGGCGGCGATTTCCGCAACCACCCCTTCGGCGCCCTGCGCGTTCAGATCGGCCACCACCACCGCCGCCCCCTCGGCCGCAAAGCGCATCGCACTGGCCCGCCCCATCCCGCTTGCCGCACCGGTAATCACGGCGACTTTGTTATCGAGCCTGCCCATCGCAATTGGTCTCCTTGTCGAATTCTTAAGGCGTTCAACCTAGTCGCTGAGGCGACGAATCGCCAGCGCCGCCGGTTTACAGCGTCGCGGGCCGGCGCTATGGAACTCGCAGATCCACGCGGAGGGGGAACCCGTCATGCCATTGCTCAAAATGTATGCGCTCACGGCCGTTGTGCTGACGCTCAAGATGGCGGTCAACTCGGTGGTCCAGGGAGTGGCGCGCAACCGCGCCCGCGTCTTTACCGTCGAGGAGGACGCGCGGATGATGGGCGGACGGCTCGAGGCGACCGAGGTGGCGATCGTTGACAAGGCCGCCCGCGCCTGGCGCAACGACCTCGAAAACATCCCCATCTTTCTCATTCTCGCCGGCATCTACGTGATGGCCGGGCTCGGCCGCGGCGCCTTCGAAGTCTATTGCAGCGTCTTCATGGTGATGCGCATCCTGCATACCTATTTCTACCTGAACGGCATCCAGCCCTGGCGCACCGTCGCGTATACGGTGGGCGCAATCACGATGCTCGCGCTGGTTATCCAGTTGTTCGTGCAGGTGGTGCTGGCCTGAAACGCTGAGGCGTCAGGCGACTTCGCGACCCTCACTGCTTGTGGCTCATCTTATCGATCGCCGCCAGCTCCTCGGCGGTGAGCCGCCACTCGACCGCCTTGACATTCTGCTCGACCTGGGCCGGCGTGGTGGCGCCCGCGATCACGCTGGCCACCGTCGGTCGCGCCGCCAGCCAGCTCATGGCGAGCTCGAGCAGCGTATGGCCGCGCTCCGTCGCATAGGCCTCGAGCCGTTCGACGATGGCCCAGTTGGTGTCGTTGACCCAGCGCTCGGCGAGCGGCTTCATCAGGGCGAGCCGTGTTCCTTCGGGCATGGCCTGCGCACGCTTGTACTTGCCGGTTAAAAGTCCGCTTGCCAAGGGAAAGTAGGGCAGCATGCCGAGCCCGTAGGCGCTCATCGCCGGCAGCAGATCCCGTTCGACGTCACGGACCAGCAGGCTGTACTCGTCCTGGCATGAAACAAACCCATTGAGCCCGAGGCTCTTCGCCGTCCAGTGCGCTTCGACCACCTGCCACGCCGGCAGATTCGAGCAGCCGATGTAACGCACCTTGCCCTGCCGGATGAGGTCATCGAGCGCGCGCAGGGTCTCTTCAATCGGGGTCAGCGGATCGGGCTGATGCAACTGGTAGAGATCGATCCAGTCGGTGCGAAGACGGCGCAGGCTGTCCTCGACGGCGGCCATGATATAGCGGCGCGCCGCACCCTTGAGCACGCCCGCCCGGTCCATCTGCATCCCGAACTTGGTGGCGAGCACGATGGCCTTGCGCCGCTCGCCGAGAATCGCGCCGAGGAAGGTTTCCGAAGTGCCGCGGTTGCCATAGATGTCGGCGGTATCGAACAGCGTGATGCCAACGTCGAGGGCCTTGTCGACCACGGCCCGCGTCGCCGCCTCGTCGATTTTCATGCCGAAGTTATTGCAGCCGAGGCCCACCACCGACACGCGCAGTCCGGACTTGCCAAGGTTACGCAGCTCCACTTGCTTCTCCTTTGGAACGGGTGCCCCAACTCTCCATCAAGCTCGGTCGGCCGCGCAACCATCGCGCGGCGGCAGAGGCGCGCCGTGCGGAGCGCGGCGCCTTTACAGCGCCGGCGCTTTTGTGCGACCGTCCATCGCCGACGGGGGTGCTTCAGCGATGCGCTTTGACGGCAAAGTAGGACTGGTAACCGGCGCGGGTTCCGGAATCGGTCGCGCGACGGCCTGCGGTTTCGCCGCGCGCGGCGGGGCGATCGCGGTCGTCGATATCAACGGCGACAATGCGCAGAAGGTCGTGGATGAGATCACGGCGGCCGGCGGCAAGGCTATCGCGATCGCCGCGGACGTCACGCGCCCCGCCGATATCGATATGATGGTCACGCGGACGACCCGTGAATTCGGCCGGCTCGACTTTCTGCACAACAACGCCTTCGGCATGCCGCCGGTGCAGGGGACGACGCGCCTGGTCGCGCGTACCGCGGAGGTCAGCGACGAGGTCTGGAATCGCATGCTCGACGTCGGGCTGACCGCCGTCTTCCAGGGGATCAAGCGCGTCGTTCCGGTGATGCGCGCGCAGGGCGGCGGCGCGATCGTCAACACCGCCTCGATTTCGGGTCTGCGCGCCGATTACGGGATCGTCGCCTACAATGCGGCCAAGGCGGGGGTGATCAATCTGACGCGCGTGGCCGCGGTCGAATACGCGCCGGTCAATATCCGCGTCAACTGTATCTGTCCGGGGGCGATCGACACACCCTTGCTGGCGGCGAGCCTGACCGAGGAGGGACGGCTGCGCTTCCGCCAGGCGATTCCGATGGGCCGACTCGGACGGCCGGAAGAGATGGCCAACGTGGTGCTTTTCCTCGCTTCGGATCTCGCCTCCTTCGTGACCGGCGCAGCCTTCGTCGCGGACGGCGGCCAGACGGCCAAAACCGGCAGTCCTTCCTTCCTGCCGGATTAAGCGAGGCGCGGTCCGCCGCGGCGGTTTGGCGGCGGCGCCAGACGGCGCGTGCCGCTTGCCGATCGCGGCGCAAAGGTGCGATAACCTATTAGTCTGATTTGCCCCGCGAATTAGAGCGGCTGCCCGCGCTGAAGAATTCGGACCGGCGGCAGCTCGAGGTTCGCTGAGTCATTCAACATAGGCATCCTAGCCTTGTCTCGAAGGAGGGTAAGCCACATGACCGCAGCACGCCACGTGATTTCGGCCGATTCGCACATGATGGAGCCAGCCGACCTTTGGGTCGAACGGCTCGACGCGAAGTTTCGCGATATTGCGCCGCGCGTCGTCAAGCAGGACGAAAAAACCGGTTACGTCTTTGTGGCCCCCGGCGTGCAGGCCTTCCCGGTCGCCGGTGGCTTTGCCGCGGGCCGCAGCGGCAAGGAACTCGCGGAGTTTCTGAAGGAAGGCAAGGACAAGGGCTATATCACGGCGCGGCCGAGCGGCTGGGATCCGGTCGAACGGATCAAGGATCAGGAGATCGACGGCGTCGAAGCCGAGGTGCTGTACACGACCCTCGGGATGACGCTCTTCGGGCTGCATGACGCCGAGCTGCAGCGCGCCTGTTTCCGCGCCTACAATGACTGGCTCGCCGAGTTCTGCTCGCATAATCCCAATCGGCTCATCGGCATCGCGCTGATTTCGCTCGAGGATATCAGCCAGGGCGTGGCGGAGCTGGAGCGGACGGCGAAGAAAGGCCTGCGCGGCGCGATGATCTGGGGCGCGCCGCCGCGCGAGCGGCCGTACACGTCGCGGGAATACGATCCGTTCTGGGCGGCCGCCCAGGACCTCGAAATGCCGCTGTCATTGCACGTGATAACGGGCAAGAAGCCGCCGCGCTCCGAAGAGGAGCGGGCCAAGATTCGCGAGTCGCGCGACCCCTCGTTCCTGCGCGGCTACATGAATCTGATTCACGAGGTCCAGCGTTCGCTCACCGACATTATCGTCGGTGGGGTGATGATGCGCTTTCCGAAAATCAAGATCGTCTCGGCGGAAAACGACACCGGCTGGATCGCCCATTACATGTATCGGATGGATCACGCCTTCGATAAATTCGGCACGCTGATGAAGGAACCGCTCGACATGAAACCGAGCGAATACGTGCGACGCAACCTGTGGGCGACCTTCCAGGACGATCCCATCGGGCCGATGCTGTTCCGTTTCTTCGGCGCCGACAACTTCATGTGGGCTTCCGACTTCCCGCATACCGATTCGACCTGGCCCAACTCGCTGAAGGTCATCGCGCAGGATTTCGAGGGCGTGCCCGAGGATGTCACGCGCAAGATCATCTGCGAGAATGCCGCCAAGCTGTATCGGATCAATCTGAATTGAGGACGAGTTTTCCGGACGGCACCGCCGCCGCCTGAACGGGCAGATGCGGGGGCTCGGAACCAGAACAGGGAGAAGCAAAAGATGGCGTACGATCTGTTAATCAAAAACGGCACGGTGGTCGACGGCACCGGCGCGCCGCGCTTTCGTGCCGATATCGCGGTGGTCGGCGATCGGATTGCCGAGATTGGTCAAATCAAGGAGGGCGCGGCGCGGGTGATCGATGCTTCCGACCTGATCGTCAGCCCGGGCTTCGTCGATCCGCATACCCATTACGATGCGCAAATCTGCTGGGATCCGCTTATCAGCTGCACTTCGTGGCACGGCATCACCTCGGTCGTGATGGGCAACTGCGGCGTCGGCGTGGCGCCGTGCAAACCGGAATCGCGCGAAATCGCCGCCTGGGATCTGACCAATGTCGAGGCGATTCCCTACGACTCGCTGAGCAAGGGCGTGACCTGGGACTGGGAGACCTTCCCGGAATTCCTCGACGCGGCCGAGCGGCGCGGCGCCGCCATCAACCTCGGCTTCCTCGCGCCGCTGACGCCGTTTCGCCATTACGTGATGGGCAAGGAATCGATGGACCGGGCGGCGACGCCGGAGGAGACGGCGAAAATCGCCGCGCTGCTCGACGAGGCGATGACGGCCGGCGCGCTCGGTTTCTCGACCACCACCCTCAAGCAGCATATCGGCTTTCAAGGGTCAGCCGCTGGCGTGCCGGCTGGCGAGCCGCGACGAGCTCAAGGCCTACGCCAACGTCTTGAAGCGCCAGGGCAAGGGCGCGATCGAGGTTGCGCTGACCAAGAAAATCGCGGTGGTGCAGGACGACGAATACGAACTGCTCGACACGCTTTTGAGCGAAAGCGGGCGGCCGGTGACGTGGCTCGCGATGGCGTCGACGCCGCGCCATCCGGAGCGCGCCCTCGAGACGTTGAATCGGGTCGAGCCGCTGATCAAGCGCGGCGGCGTACCGCAGATTCTCTGCAAGCCCTTCGTCTCGCAGCTCGACCTGAAGACGCCGTTCACCTTTGCCGACAACGAGTCGTGGAATCGCGCCTTTAACCAGCCGGTCGCGGTGCAGAAGCAGCTCTATGCGGACGCCGAGTTTCGGCGGAACTTCCGTGAAAGCCTCAAGCGGCCCCATCTGTTCACCGGCCGCTGGCATCGGGTGGAAGTGCTCGAGGCGACCAATCCGGCGCTCAAGCAGTTCGAGGGCAGGACGGTGCAGGAGATCGCGGAGATGCGCAATGCGGACCCGCTCGATACGTTCCTCGACCTCGCCCTGGAAGATGATCTCAACCTGCAGTACACGATGCAGCAGATGCACGAGGAAGGGATCGAGCAGCTTATCAGCGATCCCCGCACGCTGATTGGCCTGAGCGACGGCGGCGCGCACGTCGATATGCTGTGCGACGCCGGTTATGCCACCTATCTGCTGGGCAACTGGGTGCGCAAGCGCGAGGCGATTCCGCTCGAATTCGCGGTCAAGCGTATCACCTCGGAACCCGCGACCTTCTTCGGCATCCGCGAGCGCGGCCAGTTGAAGCAGGGCTGGAAGGCGGATATTACGGTCTTCGATCTGAATACGGTCAATTCCGCGCGGCGGGCCAAGATGGCCTATGACCTGCCGGGCGGGGGGCGCCGTCTGGTGATGCCCGCCGAAGGCATCGAGTACACGGTGGTTAACGGCAAGGTGTCGTATGAGCACGGTCGCCAGACCGGGACGTTGGCCGGCACCGTGATTCGCTCGGCCGCCTGAGCGGTCTTTATCGGAATGTCGGGGGGCGCTGCCTGGGCGGCGCCCCTTTTTCTTTTCCGCGCTGCGCAGCAGGCGTTTACCGCCACGCGTCGAGCGGGGAATCCGCCGGCAACACTACAGGCAGGCTGACGCGGGAATCGCGCGCCGGGGATGTTGCGGGCGTGCGTCGCCACGAGCGCGCTGTCGCAAAAATGCAACATCGGGTCGGGCCGCCGCGTTTCATCTGTCAGCAATGTAAGCCAGTTATCGCCAAAGTGGAGCAAGCAGGTATGGAATATGCCAAGTTGGTAATTTTTTGTACAAATTGGCATGTAATTCGCCTTAGCGGCGATTGGAACAGTTATTAATCAGTTATAAATACTATGTCATGTTTTTCAATGCACAAACATTTCGAGCCGTCAAGATGACGCGATAACTGCAGGGGGGAAACGGGAGGGGCTATGGACAACGGCAAGGCGCGCATCCTGATTATCGATGAGCCGTCGACGGCCGAACTGGCAGCGCGGGCGCTGTGCGGCGCGGGATGCGTATCGGAGACGATGCATACCGCGGACGAGGCGCTGGTCGCGCTCGAGCAGCATCGGGCGGACGTGCTGTTGTGCGGCACGCATTTCAACGGCACCGATGGTCTTGAGCTCCTGCGCAAGGTTCGCGTGCGCCGACCCGAAGTCCCGGTGGTGATGCTGACCGGCGAGCCGGGGGTGCGAGGGGTGGTCGCCGCGATGCGGCATGGCGCCTTTGACTGCGTCTCGAAGCCGTTCGACGAGGAGGAACTGCTGGCGAGCGTCAACCGGGCGCTCGAAATGAACAACCTGCGCCGGGAAAACCGGCTGCTGCGCCAGCAGCTCGACGTGGCGGCCACCACGGCCGGGTTTGTCGGCGAAAGCGCGCACACGCGCCAGTTGCTGGCGATGATCCGCCGGGTCGCGCCGTCGCGTTCGACGGTGCTGGTGGAAGGCGAGAGCGGGACCGGCAAGGAACTGGTAGCGCGGATGCTGCATTATTGGAGTAATCGGGCGGACGGCCCGTTCGTCGCGGTCAATTGCAAGGCCTTCGCCGAAGGGGTGGTCGAGAGCGAACTGTTCGGCCATGAAAAGGGGTCGTTCACCGGTGCGATCGCGGCGCGCGCCGGCTGTTTCGAGCGGGCTTCGGGCGGCACGCTGTTTCTCGACGAGATTGGCGAGGCTGGCAGCGATTTTCAGGCGAAGCTGCTGCGCGTGCTCGAGGACGGCGAGGTGCTGCGGGTGGGCGCGTCGAAGCCGCGCCGGGTCGATGTGCGGATCGTCGCCGCGACCAATCGTGTGCTGCGGGAGGAGGTTCGGGCCGATCGCTTTCGCGCCGACCTGTACTTTCGTCTGAACGTGATACCGCTGCGGGTGCCGCCGTTGCGCGAGCGCGCCGACGATATCCTGCCGCTGGCGCGGCATTTTCTCGCCTTCCATTCGAGCGAGCTGGGACGCGCGATCAGCCTGACGCCGGAGGCCGAGGAAAAGCTGCTCGGCTATGCGTGGCCGGGCAACGTGCGCGAACTCGAAAACACTATTGAACGCGCCGTGGTGATGAGCGGGGCCGATCTGCTGCCGCCCGAGGCCTTCGCCTTCGAGGTGTTCGATCGCGCGAGCGGTGGGCGGACGGAGGACGGAACGGCGACGGTGGCGCCGTCGCCGCCGTCGCGCGCACAATCGCTGCAGGCCTGTCTGGATCGCGCGGCGAGCGAGTGTATCCGGGCGACGCTCGAAGAGACGCGCGGGAGTCGCGCCGAAGCCGCCGCCACCCTCGGCATCGATCGCACGACGCTCTACCGGCTGATGAAACGCCTGCGTCTCGACGCCTGAGCGGTCGCGGCGCGCGCCTCAACCTTCGCCTTTGGCGACGGCGGCGGCGTACTCGGCGAAGGAGATGGTGCCGCCGAGCGTTTCGGCAACCTTCTGTTCATTGGCCGGCAGGACGTCCTGCAGCGCATCGATGCGTTTCCATTGGGGCGGAGGCGGTGCCGGGCATTCCGCCTGCGGCGCGTACTTGGAGGTCGCGAGGCGCTGATATCGGTGGATGTAGCGCGGGCAGTTGATGAAGACCTCGTGGATGGTCACCCGCACGAGCATCTCGGCGCCGGTGAACTCACGCAGTTGCGGATCGTCCTGAAGGAGTTGGGCCTCGCCGTGCACGCGCAGGCGATGGGGCGTCTCGAAGTCGATGAAGAGCATCCCGATCTTATGGTTGGCGCTGATGTTACCGGCGGAGAGAAACATGCCGTTGCCGTTGTAGATGGGAAAGACGAGGGTTCGGGGATCGATCACGCGCACGAAGCCGGGCGCGCCGCCCTTGTAGGAGCAGGTCGGGAAGCCGCGAGGATCGACGGTACTCAGGAAGAACATGTCGCGGGTTTCGATGAAGGACTTCTGCTCGGGGGCGAGCGTGTCGCGCACGATGGCGTGCTCGATGCGATCGGCGAGTTTAACGGTATCGAAACGCTGTTGCAGCGCGCGCTGCTCGTCGCTGTAGATTTTGCTCATGGTTCCTCGCAATTCACTCAATGGGTAACTACATCGGCGAGATGATCGTTGGCAATTCCCAGGGTGCGCCGCGGATCGGCGTCGGCGCTGAAGAAACGCACGCCGCCGAGGGCGCCGATGGCGATTTCGCCGGCGTCATCGATGGCCACGCCGGCCGCTTGGCGGAGCGACGGGGGCGCGAGCACCCGCTTCAGGCGCCAGCTTTGCGGACCGACCGACTCGAAGATGGCAACTGAGTCATCGGCGGTGTTGATGACGTAGACGTTGAGCATATCGTCAACCACCAGATGCCCCGGCGCGCGCAGACCGCCGAGAACGGTCAACGGCGCGACGTCGCCTTCGGCCATCGGATCGAACACCAGGACTTCGTTGGAGGCCTGGTTGGCGACGAAGGCGCGGCCCGAGCCGTCGAGCGCGATACCGCTCGGCGTGGTGATGCGGGTGTGGGCGCCTTCGAGCACCTTGTCGGGATAAATGTCGTTGGTCGCGCCGCCGGAGAACCATTCGACGCGTCCGTGGCCGTTGCCGCGATCGGCGACGTAGAAGCTGCCGGCGAAGTTTACGGCGATCGCGGTCGGCTGCTCGATCCGGGTATGAGGTCCGGCGTAGCTGCGGACCAGCTCGTAGTTGCCCTGGGGATCGGCGGCAAAGACGCGGACATTGCCGTTGCGATTGGCGATGAAGACCTCGCCGGCGGCGTCGATGCCGATTCCGGCCGGTGAGTCGGGCGCGGTTTCACTGATGGTCGCGAGCGGCAAGGTGCCGGTCTCGGCGGCGGCGCGATAGATGGCGACCGTGGGCGGATCGTCCATCGCGACCAGCAGCCGCTGGGCGTTGGCCGCCGAGCCCTGGTCGCTGTTGCATCCCGCAGCGATTATCAGCAGAAGTACCGTGAGTCCGTGGAGCGTGCGTCGCGGCGCGCCGAATTTCCCCATGTGCCAAGCCCTGTTCCCGGCTGTGCGGAATCATCCTGATTCGGGGCACCAACCGGTTTTCGCATCAAACTATTATCAGCTAGCGTAAACGTCGAGCCCGCAATCGCATGCGATCGCGGGTAATTGAGCCATTGACAGGCGCGGGAGGCTTGCTTCGATCGCGATGCCGCCGGTCAGGCTCAAGGCCGCGGCGGAGTGAGGACGATGATGGTGTACGGAGGGTTGTTCGAGGCAGGCCGCATCGATCAGTGTCATCCGGAACCGGCGGCGCCGCCTGCGGAACCGGCGGGGACGGCGAATGAGGCGCGGCCGATGAGCGGGGCGGCTTCGCCGACGCCTCCGGCAGACGCGGTACTGGCGCCCACGCGGGAGTTAGCGGGCGCCGTCGGCGCGTGGCTCGACGGCTTGAGCGTCGCACTCGGCGAGCTCGAGCGCCGGCAGGGCGCGCCGCCGCAGGTCATGATCGAGGAACTCAAGTCATGGATCGTCGAGCATGCGGTCGGTTATCAGCCGGTAGTGGAATGTGAACAGGCGCTGGCGCGTCTGGCGGTGAATACGCCGTGCGCTAAGGCCCTGCACGATCGTATCCGAATGCTTACGCAGCCGTACTGGGAAAGCCTCGATGCGCTTGCGGCCAATCTCCGATTGGTCGCCGAGTTGCGTCCGCAGATGAATCTCCTGGTGCGCGCGCTCGACGGTATTCACGATCTGCTCGGCGCCGTGGCGAATGCGCAGATGAGCCTGAATCCGCCCCAAGTGGGCGCGCGGCGGGCGGCGGAGCCGCCAGCGGATGAGCTGGTTGGCGCCGTAACCGACGGCCGCTTCGAGGGCCCGCCGCGCCGCTGACCCTTTGCGACCAGCGGACTTAGAGGAGCGGCAGGCGGAGGCCGGCGACAATCATGGCGCCGACCGCGACGCCGGTCAGCGCCTCGCCGGCGATGAGTCCGGCCGCCAGCAGGGTGCCGCGGCGAGCATCGTTCAGTTGTGAGCGGGAGGCTATCGCGCGGAGCACGGCGCCGAGAAAGATGGTGACGCCGAGACCGAAGGGCAGGTAAAGTCCGATCGCGACCGGCATCACGGGCAGGCGCCAGCGACTGCGGCGGCGTTCGAGGAGCGCGTCGCCCACCACGCAGGCGGCGGCGAGCAGGACCCCGGCGAGGATCGCGGTCCACGGCAACGCGCCCTGAAAGACCCCTTGCGCCACTTTGGCCATCAGGAAAGCCTGCGGCGCCGGAAGGGCGTGGGCGCCGGCGCCGGGAAGTCCAGCGATGCCGTAGCCGCGGATGAGGAGGTTGACCAGCGGGGCCATCAGGAAGGCCGACAGCATCGCGCCGCACAGCACCGCGATCTCGAGGGCGCGGGGCGTCGCCCGCAGATGAAAGCCGGTCGCCAGATCATGCAGCGAATCGCCAGCCATCGCGGCCGCCGTACACACGACGGCGCCGGTAAGGATCGCGAGATGGGCGCCGAGCGCGCGCGGCAGGCCGGCGAACTTGAGCAGCAGGGCGAGCGCCAGCAGCACGATTATCGTGACGCCGGAGACAGGGTTGTTCGAGGCGCCGACGATACCGGTGAGGTAACCGGCGACGGCGGTGGCGAAAAACCCGATAAATGCGAGGGCCGCGGCGAGAATCAGGCTGAGCGTCAGACTGCCGCTGAGCCGCCATACGATGAGCGCGATGGCGGGGACGCAGAGCGCCGTCGCGCCGAGGACCACGCCGGCGGAGAGGTCGGTCTCTTCGCGCGAGCGGGTGGGTGCGGCGGCGCCGGCGCGGATCATGCGGAAGCCCTCGCGCATCCCGCGAGCGATCGCGTGGCGCAAGCGAAACAGCGTCGCCGCCCCGCCCATCAGCATCGCGCCAACCCCGAGATAGCGCACGTCAGCACTCCAGAGTTGAGTGGCGGCCGCCGCCGGCGCCAGCATCCGCAATTCGGGATGGCGCAGGCTGAGAAGCGGAATTGCCACCAGCCAGGCGATGAGGCCGCCAAGCAGGACCAGCACGGCGATCTCGATACCGAGGATATAGCCGACGCCGATGAGCGCCGCCGAAAGGTTGGCCGAAAGCGCGATGGGCGCCCCGCCGATCCATCGGGAGGACGCGGCGACGCCCGGCAGCACGCCGACGACGTCCTGCAGCGCCTTGAGGATGGCGGCGACGAGACCGCCGAGCGTCAGCAGGCCCGCGCCGGAACTGTCCTCCGCGCCAGCCCGCAGCACTTCCGCGCAGGCCCGTCCTTCGGGAAAGGCGAGACGCTCCTCGACGATAAACGCGCGGCGCAGGAAGACCACGAGCAGACTGCCCATCGTGCCACCCGCAAGGCTCAGGGTGGTTATACGCCAGTACGAAAGGGGCAGGCGTTCGCCGAGAATCACCAGCGCCGGGAAGGTGAAGATGGCGCCGGCGGCGACCGCCTCACCGGCCGAGGCAACGGTCTGGACGACGTTGTTTTCGAGGATCGTCGAGCCGCCCAGCACTCGCAGGAGGGCCATCGAGAGGACCGCGGCCGGGATGCTCGCCGAAACCGTCATGCCGGCATAGAGGCCCAGGTAGGCATTGGCGGCGCCGAGCACGACGGCGAGGATGGCGCCGAGGAGCAGGGAGCGGACGGTGAGTTCGCGCGTCGGCAACGGCGCGGGAGTGGTCTTCAGGAGCGGACGCGTCACGCGGCGACTATACGCGAAGGTTCGCGCCGAGGGATACGTTGCGGGCTCGCGGGCACGGATTAATCAGGAAGGAGTGGCGGAGCGGCGGTACCGGGAATGTGCGGCGGCCGGTTTCGCCTAGGATGACGGTTCCGGTCGCGACATCTCCTGCTCGAAGGCCGCACGCTTGAGCTTCAGGTCCTCGACCAGTCGGGGGAATCCTTGCTCGTTGATCACGCGATTGAACTGATTGCGGTAGTTCGAAATGACGCTGATGGCGTCGACCGTGATGTCGTAGCAGCGCCAACTGGTGCCCGTCCGATGCATCATCAGGGTGACTTGGAGCGGGTCCTGCTGTGCGGTGGGAACGAGCACGCTGGTGAAGACCTCGGCATAATCGGGACCGTCAAAGCGCTCGCGGGTGAAGGTCACGGTGGCGCTGGCAACGCCCTGGCGGATGCGTTCGACCGTGGATTGATGGAGGCGGCTCAGCAGGGCGTCCTGAATAAAGCCGGTGAACAGGGGAACGAACTCGGCGCGTTGCGCGGGCGTGAGCTCGCGCCAGTGGTAGCCGAGCACCGAGCGCGACATGTCGTTGAAGTCGATGAAGCGATCGGCAACCTCGCGCAGCCGCTCCCGCCGCACCGCGAGCGTCATCGAGGGGTTCCGGAAGATCGCGATGGTCTCGTCAACGCCGGCGCGCGCCACCGCCATCGGATCGTCGGCGGCAGCGACGTCCGCCGGCACGGGTATCGCGGGGAGCAGCGCCAGCAGCATCAGCGCCAGTGGAACCAGCGCGAGGCCGAGCTCGAATCTCCGACATCGACGCTGCCGCACTGTCATGACCTATAAGGTTGCTACGGAATCAGCTCTGAGACCAGATAGAAATCAGCCGGCCGCGGCGGAGTTATCTTGAGCCGAGTCGGCCGCGCGGCGTACGGCACCCAAGGGCGTATCATGATGGCCTTCGTCGGCGTGGTGGATGCGTGTGCCGAGGAGTTCGAACAGCGCCGGGAGGACGATGAGGGTGGCCAGCAGAATCAGGCTTACGCCGATCGTCATGACCCATCCGAGGCTCGAGATGCCGCGATGGTTGGCGGGAATGAGGGCGGCAAAGGCGGCGATGGTGGTGAGCGAACAGATGGTTACCGATTTGCCTACCGCGCGAGTGAGGATAAGCGACGATTTGTCGTGCTCCTCGCGCCATCGGTAGAGCATGTTGACGCCGTTATCGACGCCCATCCCGATGATAATCGGCACGGCAAAAAGGTTGGCCAGATTGAATTCCCATCCGAGGTAACCCATCGTTTCGAGCAGCCAGCATCCACCGAAAAGGAGCGGCACGGTGGCGAGGAGCGCGTCGCGCAGGTTACGAAAATCAAGCACGACAAAGACGAACACGGCGATCAAGGCCATGGTGGCGGCGCGCTCGTAGCCGTGGCGCATCACGGTGGCGAGGTTGTAGGTTTCGACCGGGGGTCCGGTGACGTCGGGATCGACGGTTTGGAGGCTGCTGATGAAGCGCTGCAGCGGCGCGTCGTCCCAGATTTCGCCGGCCGGGTAGATCTGCACCAGATAGACGCCGGTTTTGCCGATAAAGCGCTGGCGCAGGATGTTGGGGAGGGTCGCTTCGGTTACGGGCGAGGCGTCGAGTTGGCGATCGAGCATCGTGAGGCGCGCGCGCAACTGATCGGCGAGCTGCGTCTCGTACGCGATATAAGCGCGTGGCTGGTTGTTTAAGAGATCAAGGACCTGGTTGAGCAGCGTCAGAGTTTTGGCGGCCTGACCGGAGGGATCGGCGGCCGCGGCTGGGGCGATCCGCTGGTGGAGGGCCTCGAGCACGGCGCGGAGCTCCTGCGGCGTTTCGGGCGGGAAAGCGTGCGGCACCTGGAGCGGCGCCAGTTGGCGGCGCAGGTCGGCTATCAGGGCGAGCTTTTGCGGCTGATCGGTGGGGATGTAAGTGCCGATGGTTTCGACCGCGGAGACGACCGGGAGTTGACGAAACGCGGCGGCGCGGCGTTCGGCCTGCTCCCGCGTCGTCGCCATCGAGACGGCGAACCATGATGAGCGGCTCGAATCGCGCAGCAGGATATTCTCGTAGCGGACCGCTTCGGCGTCGGTCGCCTGCAGGCGCAACACGTTCTGATCGAACCGGACGCGGCGCGCGAGGGGCAGGGCGGCGAGCGTACCAAGCAGGCTCAGTCCGAGGATCCATCCGGGGCGCGCAAACCAGCGTTCGAGCATCGACTTGCGCGGGGCAAACGAGACGCGCAAGGGCGGCCGTGCTCCGCGGTTACGATCGCGCAGCGCGATCAGCGCCGGAAAGACCAGGAGGGCCGACAGCAGGCAGAGGAAAAGACCGGCGGCGGAAACCTCGCCGAGTTCGGCGATGCCGCGAAAGTCGGTGAACATCGGCATCAGGAAGGCGAGCGTCATGATGCAGGCGGAGGAGAAGACTCCGACTCCGGTATTCACCACCGCGAGCTCGAGCGCCGGCGCCATCGCCGCACCCTTACGGCGGGCCTCGTCATAGCGCGCCATCAGATGGATTGGAAAGTTGATACCGATGCCGACCAGGACGCTGGTAAAGACCGCGGACAGGAGATTCAGATGGCCGACGGCGAGCGTGGTAAAACCGAACGACCAGGCGGCGCCAATCAGCAGGGCGACGATAGCGAAGAACGGTTCGACCACGCCGCGGAAGGGAATGACCAGCAGGAGCACCAGGCCGATGATGCCGATAATCGAGCCCAGCAGCATATCGTGCTGGGTGGTGACCTGTTCGGCATGGGTCAGGGCCGGGCTACCGGTCATCCCGGCTTCGACGCCGGGAAAAAACGCCTTGATGGCGTTGATATCGTCGGTGATTGCGGCGACGGAATCAGCCCCATTGGCCGGCGCGACTTCCATCAGCAGATAGGCGCCGTTGGGCGAGGTGACATAGCTCTGTTGCGCATCGAGGTCCTGCGCGCCGTGCGGCACGAGCGCATCCCAGGGCGCGGTGGCAGCCGCGGGTCCGTTGAGCATCCCCGCCAGGACCGCATCGAGCAGCGCGAGCCCGCGCGACGGGTCTTGCGCGGCCGCCGCAGTGGGCGGCGGCGGAGCGCGATCGCTGCGCGGGCCGGGGGCGGTGAGGACGCCCTCGAACAGATGGGCGAGCGTCGGAGCGGCGGCGTAGGCGCGCAGGAAGGGCAGCGCCGCCGCGACGTTGCCGGCCAGCGCCTGCAGTTGTTCGAGGTCGAGGTAGAGCAGCGCGCGACCGTCGAGCATCCGCGGATCGATGCGATAGAAGACGCTCTTGACGTTCAGCGTGTCGGCGTTCAGATGCCTGGCGAGGGCGTCGGCAAAACGCTCGGCCGCGGGGCGCGAGGGCGCGGTGCGGATCGCGACGATAAGGCCGTCGAGGTCAGGGAACTCCTCGGTGTAGCGCTGATAGATCCGGGTGTCGTGGGTGTCGGCGTTGACGAGGGCCGATTCGTCGGTGCGGAACTCGAGACAGGCGCGGCTGTAGAGGATACAGGCGACGGCGAGGGCGCCGGCCAGGCCGAGGACGAGCCAGGGTCGCTCGGCGTCGAGCCGCGCGATCGCGCCGAACGCGCGGGCACGCCACCGGTTCACGCGCAGCCCGACCGCTTCCGGGAGGTTCGAGACGGATCAGGCAAGGCGCCGAGAGAGCGGCGCGGCGCGCCGGAGAATTGGCTAAATACGGTGTTCACAGAAGCTCCTGGATGGTCCATCTCCGCCCCCCCCTCACGCACCGCCTTGCCATGGCGAAATCAAGTTGTACCGGGCGCCGCGGACCTAATAAACTATTCCTAACGGTGGCTCCCCGTTTCGATAACTCTGATCGACTGCAACTGAAGTCAAAGCAGCGTCAATAGAATGCCAGCAGCACGAGCACGATGCCAGTAGATTCGTTCAATCGCAATATCGACTATCTGCGGATTTCCGTCATTGATAACTGCAATCTCCGATGCGTCTATTGCATGCCGCTCGACGGCCTGCAGTTTCTGCCCAGGGCGGAGTTGCTCACGGCCGAAGAGATCGAGCGAGTGGTGCGGGCGGCGGTGCGCGTGGGGTTTCGCAAGTTCCGCCTGACCGGCGGTGAGCCGACGCTGCGCGCCGATCTGGTGGAGATCGTCGAGCGGCTGAGGGCGATCGACGGCGTCGGCGATCTGGCGCTGACGACCAATGCGTTGTTGCTGAACAAGCTGGCGCGTCCGCTCAAGGCGGCGGGTCTGAAGCGCATCAACGTTCATCTGGACAGCCTGCGGCCGGAGACACTGGAACGACAGATGCGCTGGGGCAATTTCGCGCGTATCTGGGACGGTATTCTCGCGGCTGAAGATGCCGGTCTGACGCCGATCAAGCTCAACGTCGTCGTCGCCGCCGGCTACAACGAGGCTGAGGTCGTCGAACTCGCGCAGCTTACGGTGGAGCGCGACTGGCACGTGCGGTTCATCGAACTGATGCCGCTCGGCGGCGGCGAGTGCGCGCGGCTGTCGATCAAGCGCTACGTGTCGAATATCGCGACGCGGCGGCGAATCGAGAGCGCGCTCGGGCCGTTGGCCGAGCTGGCGGCGGCCAACCCGGCCGATGAGGCGCGCAACTATCGTCTGCCGGGGGCGCGCGGCGTGGTCGGCTTCATCAGCCCGGTCAGCGAACCCTACTGCGGCAACTGCAACCGGATGCGGCTGACGGCGGACGGCAAGTTTCATCTGTGTCTGCTCAATGATGACGAGCTGGACGTGCGCAAGGCGCTACGCGCGCCGAGTCTGGATGGCGGTATCGAGGAGGTCGGGGCGATCCTGTTGCGCGCCGTGGCGACCAAGCCGACCGGCCATCATTTGCTGGAGGGGCGGTCGACGCGCGAGCGTTCGATGTACCAGATTGGTGGCTAAGCGGCTCACAAATTGCTGATAATGGCTTATGCGTCGTGAGACTGATTCACGCGGGCGACGGCATGTACCGGATTCGGTCAGAGGAATCGAATCCGCGACGGAGCGCGTCGCAAATTCGCGGGTGTTTGCGAATTCGACCGCGGTCCCGCCGTTGCCGCCGGCGCTGCAGAGCGGGGACGAGTATCGGGAAATCTTCGACGCCAGTCCCGACCCGATCTGCATCACGTTGCTGTCGAACTGGCGGATCGTGCTGGTGAATCGCGAGTTCGAGCGCGCCACGGGCTTCACCCTCGAGGAGGCGCGCGGCCGCACTCCGGTCGAACTCGGCCTCTGGTGTAATCCGACCGAGCAGGAGCGCTGCTTTCGTCTGATGCAGGTGCATGGCGAGCTGCGCAACCTGCCGATGACGATGCGGCTGCGGGATGGCAGCGAGCGGCCGTGCCTGATTTCCGCGAGCAATATCCGGCTTAACGGTGAGCCGTGCACGATGACAGTCGCGCGCGATATCGCGGAGATGCGGCGGATCGAGGCCGAGCTGACGGCGGCGCGTGACGCGGCAGAGGCCGCCTCGCGGGCCAAGTCGGAGTTCCTTTCGAGCATGTCGCACGAAATCCGCACGCCGATGAATGCGATCATGGGGATGGTCGAGCTGCTGGCCGAAACGCCTTTGAATAGCGAGCAGCGGCGCTACGTGGGCCTGATGCGGAGTAACGGCGCGGCGCTGCTGGCGCTAATCAACGACGCGCTCGATTTGGCGCGAATCGAACGCGGCCTGCTTGATCTGGAGAGCGCCGAGTTCGATCTCGTCAAGGTGGTTGACAGCGTGGTGGAGACGCTCGGCCTGCGCGCGGCGGAAAAAGGGCTGCGCCTCGGCGCCGCGGTGGCCCCGGAGGTCGCCGCCGAACGCATCGGCGACGCGCTACGGCTGCGGCAGATCTTGATCAACCTGGTCGGCAACGCGATCAAGTTCACTGAGCGGGGCGAGGTGACGGTACAGGTCCTGCCGCACGAGGGCGACCTGCTGCACTTCGCCGTTCGCGATACCGGCATCGGGATTCCTGCCGACCGGCTTGAAGACGTGTTTCGCAGCTTCACCCAGGCCGATTCGTCCACCGCGCGGCGCTACGGTGGGAGCGGTCTCGGTCTCGCTATCGTCACGCGCCTGGTCGAGCTGATGGGCGGACGGGTATGGGTCGAGAGCCAGGTCGGCGTCGGCAGCACGTTTCATTTCTCCGTGCGGCTGCCGTCGGTCGAGCAGCGATCGGAAGCCACGTTGCCGGCGCCATCCACGGCGGCGACGCCTCAGCCGACGCCGCTCGATGCCGCCGCCGTGGCGGAAGCGGCGCTCGCCGCCGGCCGACCCTTATCGGTGCTGGTGGTGGATGATTCGGTGGACAACCGCTTTCTCCTAAAAGCGCTGCTGAAGCGCTTTCCTTTCTCGATCACCGAAGCCGAGAACGGTAGCGAGGCGGTGGCGATGGCGCGGTTGAGTCACTTCGACGTGATCCTGATGGATATGCGGATGCCGGTGATGGACGGAATTGCGGCGACGCGCGCCATCCGCGAATGGGAAACGCGCGCGCGACTGGCGCCGACGCCGATCATCGCGCTGACCGCCTCGGCGCTGCATGAGGATGTCGCCGAATGTCTGGCTGCCGGATGCGATGTGCATGTCAGCAAACCGATCAGCAAGCGCACGCTGTATGAGGCGATGGCGCGAGCCACAAGCCCCGGCGAAGGGCCGGACTCGCCACATCCGGGGCGGACTGAACCAGGTTCGGTCTAGAGCGTGCGCTTCACCGTTCGACTGGCGAGCGTGAGCATCAGGGCGGTGAAAATCAGCAGGAACGCGAGATCGCTCGAGACGGCGGCGAAGTTGGCGCCTTTGAAGAGGATCGACTTGAGCGCGGCCACGGCGTGGGTTTCGGGATTATAGCGGGCGAAGGCGCGCAGCCACGGCGGAAAACTCTCGACCGGATAGACCGCCCCGCTGGGAAAAAAAAGAATGACATTGAGAAAGCCCGCCGAAACTCCGACGATGCGCGGATTGGTCGCCCGCGCCATCAGGGCAAAAGTCATCGCGAGGATGCCGGTGGCGCCCACGATGATGACGCCGACCAGCATCAGCATCGCGAGCGGTCCGCCGGTAATTCCGCCGCCAGTGATGAGCAGACCGATGACCAGCACGATGATCGCCGCGAGACTGGTGACCAGCACGCTCGAAGCGAGTACACCGCCAGCCAGATTCCATCGCGAGAGCGGCGTCACCAGGTAGCTTTCGGTCACGCCCAGGAAGCGATCCATCACCCAGTTGAAGACGCCCGACGTCAGTGAACCCATGAAGAGCGCCATGACGATCACGCCGGGGATGAGCGAGCGGTCGTAATCGACGGTCGCGAACAGATTGCTCGGCCGCAGGAAAATCTGGTCGAGCTTCGGTTCGCGGGCGGTGACGAAACCGACGCGCAGCACGGCGACGGCCTGCGCGATAAGTCCTTCGAGCGTGGCCGCGCTGATGGAATCGACGTTGTCCATGAAGAGGCCGAGCTCGCCGATGCGGCCGGCGGTGATCTCGCGGCTGAAGCGCGGCGGAATGATGAGCGCGGCCTTGAAGCGGCCGTTGCGCACCTCGGCGATGGCCGTGGCAGGATCAGCCGCATAGGTCACGGTGATGGTTTTGGGACCGGCGGCGAGCGCCTGCACCTGTTCCATCACGCGCACGGCGAACGGCCCGTTGTCCTGGCTGACGACGACGATTGGCAGATGCTTTAGGACGCCCTGGAATGAATTGCCGAAAATCACCAGATAGATGATCGGCAGCATGATCGCGGTCAGGATGGTCAGCGGGTTGCGGCTGAGCTTCAGCAGATCCCGGCGCATCACCGCCCAGGTCTTCTTCATCGGGGGCCGTGTCAGGCCGGCTTGCGTCGCATCATGGCCGACCGCCGCGCCTTGACCACGATCTCGCCGCGCTGATTGACGCCGCGATGTTCGAAAATGACGATGCCCCACTGCGGGCGCGACTTGCTTTCGCGGACCTCGATCACTTCAGTCTGCGCGGTGATGGTGTCGCCGATGAAGACCGGCTTGGGAAACTCGGTGCGGTCGAAACCGAGGTTGCCGACGGTGGTGCCGAGCGTGGTATCGCCGACCGAGAGACCGACCACGAGGCCCAGCGTGAAAATACTGTTGACCAGGCGCTGGCCGAACTCGGTGTTCTTCGAGAATTCCGCGTCCAGATGCAGCGGTTGCGGATTGAGTGTCAGGGCGGAGAACAGCAGATTATCGGTTTCGGTTACCGTGCGCCCCGGCTGATGATGAAACACGTCGCCGACGTGCAGCTCTTCAAAGTACTTGCCTCCCATAAGCTTCCCTCCCGGCTAAGCGGCTAATCCGTAACAGATAGGCGGGGCGGTTGCGAGCCGCGCGCGCTCCGCGTCTACGATGGCATATCGGGCGCCAGCTCTTCGAGCGTGCGGCCGGCGGTCTCCGGCACCATCGTGGCGGCGAGGAGCGCGCCGACCAGGGGCCCGGCGGCGCATAGGGCGGCCGCGCGGTCGAGGCCGCCAAGCGGCACCGAGAGGAGGCCCACGGCGAGCGGCGCCAGCAGCCATCCGAACTGGCCGATCACCTGCACCGTGAGATTGAAACCGGTGGCCCGTGAATTGGTGGGGAAAATCTCACCGGCGAGGGCGCAGGTGGCGGTACGCGCCGCTTGGTAGCTGAGCATCGCCGCGGCCAGGGCGGCGAATACGGCAGGATGGCTCCGACTGCGGAACAGGAGGGCCGCACTGACGCTCGCGGCGAGAAAAAACAGGGTGGCGGTGGGTCGGCGCCCTAAACGATCGAGCAGCCAGCCGCTGATCAAGGTGCCGCAACTGCCGGCGACGTAGGCAATGACGAAGGCGAGACCGACCTGCCCGGAGGTCCATCCGCGCTCGCGTTCGGCATAGAGGCTGAAGAAGGAAATGATCGTGCCGCCGGCGAGGCCGGCGCAGTTACACAGCAGCGCGACGAAGAACACGCGCGTATCGCCGAGCGTGGCAAACGCGGCGAGGCAGCGGCTGATCGGGGCGAAGATGGATCGACGTGGCGCCCCGCGCCTGGCGGAGGCTGCGGTGAAACGCTCGGTCTCGCGCATCCGGCGGCGGATAATCGCGATCAGGACCAGCGGCAGCACGCCCAGCAGATACATTGCGCGCCAGCCGAAGCGCGTCGCCGCCATCGGCCCGTAAAGCAGCCCTGCGGTGCCGACGCCGATAAAGGCCGAGGTCAGCAGCAGCGAGACGGCGCGGCCGCGCGCCGCATCGGGAAACTCCTCGGTGATAACCGTAACGGCGAGCCCGAACTCCGCGGCGAGAAACACCTGCGCGGTCGTTTGACAAATCACGAAGCTCAAGACCCCGCGCGAGAGTCCCGTCAGCAGCGTCAGCAGCGCATAGGCGAGAACCGTGTTGGCCAGCACCCGTTTGCGCCCCCAGGTATCGGCCAGGGTGACGACGAAGAACGACATCAGGCCGCCCGCGCGCACGATGGCGGCGATCGTTCCTACCAGCGCATCGCTCAGATGGAAGCTGCGGGCGATATCCGGGGTGCACAGGTGAAAGATGGTGATGTCATAGCCTTCGAAAATGGTCGCCGGCAGGAGCATCGCCAGCAGCAGCCACAGATAACGCGGCGACGGCTGCGCGGCGGCAGCCGGCAGGGCCCCAGGACTGTCGCGAGCCGGCAATAACGACATTGACAGTCACTCTCGCCAAAACGTGCGCGGTAAGCAATCGAGGAAATGGCGGGCAGGCGCGATGAAGCGCGCAGCGGAACCGCCGGGGCGGCGCGGGGCCGCGCCGACGGTTCGTTAGCGGCGCCTCAGTCGGTTGGGCGGCGCGACGCTCAGCCGAGCGCGCCCTCCGCCACGAGATCGGCGATGCGCTCCTCGCTGTAGCCGAGGATCTCTTCGAGCACCAACTGGTTATGCTCGCCGAAGGCCGGCGCGCTGCGCTCGAGGCGGGCCGGCGTGCGTAACAGTTTGAAGCGGGAATTCTCGATCCAGGTGCGGCCGAGCGTGCCGTGCTCGACCTCGACGAAGTGCTGGCGATGGCGGAGCTGAGGATCGGCGACCATGTCGGCGGAGGTGGCAACGACGTGGGCGGGTACGCCGCGCGCCTGCAGGCGGTCGGCGGTCGCGATCGGATCGAACCGCACGGTCCACTCGGCGATCAGCCGATCCAGTTCGTCGCGATTATTCTGGCGCTGGGCGAGGCCCGCGAAACGCTCATCGCGCCGGAGCTCCGGGCGCTGCATCAGATCGGTCAGCGCCTGCCAATGTTCCTCGGTACGGCAGGCAATCGCGATCCAGCGATCGTCGCCGGCCGCCGGATAAAGGCCGTGCGGCGCATAATTTACGTCAAAGTTGCCGACGGGCGAGTAATGCTTGCCGGTGGCGGCGGTGTCGAGAATCGGCATGGCCAGGAACTGGAGCGCCGATTCGGCCTGCGCCTGATCGATATACTGACCCTCGCCGGTGCGTTTGCGATGGATCAGCGCCGCCATCAGGGCCGCGAGTCCGAAGCGCGGCGCGATGTAGTCGGTATAGGCGCTGAAGGGACCGGAGGGCTGGCGATCGGGCCATCCGACGAAGTTGTAGAAACCGCACAAGGCCGCGGCGAGATTGCCGAAGCCGGCGAAATTCGCCAGCGGTCCGGTCTGTCCCAGAAGACAACTACTCATCATGATGAGGTCGGGCTTGATTTTGCGGAGCGATTCGTAATCGAAGCCCCACGCGCGCATCGCCTTGGGCGAGAATGATTCGGTCACCACGTCGGCCCAGCGGACGAGGTCGCGAACGATGGCTTTGGCGCCCGGTTTGGTGAGGTCGAGTGTGAGGCCATACTTACCGGCGTTGTTGTTCCACCAGAGGCCCGAGGTTTCGGGTCCTGAGCGTCCGCCCTTGAACGGTCCGACGGTGCGCGCAGGATCGGTGCGCACGGCGGCTTCGACGCGGATGACCGTGGCGCCGTAGTCGGCGAGGGAACGGGTCACGCCCGGACCGGCAAGCACCCAGAAGAAGTCCAGCACTTTGACGTCGGCCAGCGGTTTACCGGTTGCCATCAGATAATCCCCTTGTGCCCGAGTTCGATGAGCGCGTCGTCGCCGAGTCCGAGTTCCGCGAAGATCTCGCGGTTGTGCTCGCCGACGCGCGGCGGCCGGCGCCGATACTGGATCGGCGTTTGGCTGAGACGCGCGAACGGTCCGGGATAGGTCAGCGCAGGTCCGCCGTCGGGATGGGTCATCGGCTGCCAGTAGTTGCGCGCCTTGAATTGCGGGTTGGCCAGCAGGTCCTCGACCGTCGAGAGCGGGGCGATCAGCAGGCCGTGCTGCTGAGCGAGGTTAAACAGCTCGCTTTTGGTGCGCGCCGCGAGAAAGTTCGCGATTACCTTCTGCTTCTGCTCGTAATCGGCGAGCGGCAGTTCGCCCGAGAGCAGCCTGGCGCCGTAGCCGACCCAGTCGGTGTTCTTCATCGCGTCGTCACAGCCGCCCTGGCTATGGATGTAATCCACGAGTTTCTTCGAGAAGGGGCCGAGCGCGCTGCCGAAAAGAAAAACTGCGGTGACCAGTCCGTCGCGGCACTTCCACACCAGCGGCACGCGCAGCGCGCCGAGCTTGGCGCCACCCGACATGCGCCGCGTCTCTTCGCCGTCGATAAGCGCCGTCAGGGCGGTCGACTGGCCGGCGAGCGTGATACTCTCCTGGGCGGCGACGTCCACCTGTTGCCCGCGATCGGAGCCGAGGCGTTCGTAGTAGGCGATGAGCGCGGCGCCGGCGGCGTCGGCGGAGGCGTGGAGGTAGGCCTGCGGCACGCTCATCCGCAGAGGCGCGCGATCTTCGTCGCCGCAGAGAATCAGCACGCCGCTCGCCGCCATCAGGATGAGGTCGCTGTCGGCGTAATGAGCCTTCGGCCCGTCCTGGCCGAAGGGGGTGATCGAGACATAGACCAGCGCTGGGTTGAGGCGGCTCAGGGTCGCGTAGTCGAGTCCCAGCTCCGCCATGCGGCCGGGCGTTTCCGATTCGAGCAGGAAATCGGCGCGCGCGACCATCCGCTGCAGCAGTTCGCGTCCTTCGGGGCGCTCGAGGTCGAGCGTGAGCGAGCGTTTATTGCGATTGAAGGCCAGCCAGTAGATGGAGTTATCGAGACCGGGCTGACCGTTGAGGAAGGGCGGCAGGCGGCGTCCGGGGGCGCCGCCGGGGGGCTCGACCTTAATTACGTCGGCGCCGAGGTCGCCGAGAATCTGGCCGCACAGGAAGCCTCTTTCGTTGGTCAGATCGAGCACCCGACAATGGTTAAGCATCGGCAAAACTTCCCCTCTGATGGCGCGTCGGAGCGCCGGCAGCCCGCGGCCGCGGCGTTTCGTTGATCGCGGCGGGACTTATCCGGCGACGCGTTGATCGACCTGCAGGATAATCCCGTCGGGGTCTTCGAACAGGCAGGTCAGATACTTGCGCGCGGCGGTCTCGCCATAACCTCCGGCATCGACTTCAGCCGGTGGCACGAGGATTTTGACGCCCGCGGCCTTGAGTTTTTGATGGAGCGCGCGCAGGTCGTCGACCCACCACGAGAAGTGCGAGATGCCGACCTGGTCGAGCTTGATAGCCTCGCCGGGCGTGCCGCCGGGCCGCTCGGAAAGCACCAGGAAACCGCGCGACTCGCCGGTACCGTAGTGCAGATGGACGGCGCGCCGCTGACCCTTTTCGGGGCTGGCGTACAACGTGGGCATCCCGCCGATCGGTTGCATGCCGTCGAAGCGCACCTCGAGTCCGAGCAGATCGCGGTAAAACCTGAGTGAGCGCTCCATATCGCGCACCCCAATCGCCACGTGAGAGATGCCGTTCATAGCTGATACCTCCCGCCACGCAGGCGCTATCGTGGTGGCGCGATTAAAACCCCAGTCGCCGTGATTTGGCAAACGCCTCGCGCGGGAAATTCGCACGGCGCGCCTTCGCCTAAGATGGTGAGGGCGCGCGATGCACGAGTGGCCATGCCGCCGGCGCGGCGGCGGATGCGGAGACGGCGGGAGCTCAGGATTGATGCTGCGGAAGATGCATCAGCTCGAGCTTGATGCCGTCGGGATCGGTAAAAAAGACCGCATAGTAGCCGGGGACGTAATCGTACTCGCGGGGCGGGTCGAGGATTCGGCCGCCGTGGGATGCGATCGCTGCCGCGAGGCGATCGATCTGAGCGCGGCTTTCGGCGCGGAAGGCGATCTCGCGAAGGCCCACCCGCTCCTTGCTGAAGGGCGGGCTCTGGAGATCTGCGGCCTGCGACACCCAGACGCTGCCGGCCGCGCCATACCATCCGGTGGTCGGCCCCGGCTGCGCGAGCGCCATCGATTCCGGATAACCGATCTCCGGCAGCAGCCAGGCGTAAAAGCGGATCGCCGAGGCGTAGTCGAGGCAATTGATCATCACGTGATCGATTCCAGGTGGCACGGTTGAGACCTCCTGCTATAACGGGACTATTGCAGAATGGGCGGCGCAAAGCATCGGCAAAAGATGAGGTACGGATGAGCGGCATCAAGATCGGCATCGGTTTCGGCCAATGGCAGTATGGGCTGCCGGCGCCGGAACAACTCTGTCAGTATGCGGAAGCGGCCGAGGCGGTGGGTCTCGATTCGATCTGGCTTTCGGATCATATCGTGACGCGGAATCCGACTTTGGATATCACCTGCCTGTTCGCGATGATCGCGGCGCGGACGAAGCGGGTGAAGATGGGGCCGAGCGTGCTGACGCTGCCGGCGCGCCATCCGGTGCATGTCGCGAAGACTTACGCTTCGCTCGACTATCTTTCAGGCGGACGGATGATCATGGCGGTGGGGAGCGGCAGCGATCCGCGCGATTTGGCCGCGAGCGGTATCGCGGCGACCGAGCGGGGCAAGCGCCTCGACGAAGGCATCGAGATCCTGCGCAAGCTCTGGAGCGAATCGCACGTGAGCTATCACGGACGCTTTTACCAGTTCGATGACGTGACGATCGAGCCGAAACCGGCCGACGGGCCGCTCGATATCTGGATTGGCGGCAAGAGCGACGCCATCTTGAAGCGCGTGGCGCGGCTCGGCGACGGATGGTTTCCGGCTCTCACCACGCCGGCCGAGTTCAAGCATGACATGGCGAAGCTGCTCGGGTTCGGCGAAGAAATCGGGCGCAAGGTGAGTCCGCGCGAGGCCGGGGTGCTGCTGCTCACGCACGTGACTGACGATGCGGAGGCGGGATGGCGCACGATCGCGCCGTTTTTCCGCGCGCTGCCGATACCGCCGGAGCAGCTCCGGGCGCGATGCCTGGTGGGACCGGCCGAGGAATGTAATCAAAAGATCGCGGAGTTTATCGAGGCGGGATGCACCAAGTTCGTTCTCCGGCCCTCCTGTCCGCCCGACCAGGTGCTGGAGCAGATCGAGCTTTACGGCAGCAGGATTCTGCCGCAGTTCATCTAGTCGGGTGCTCAGAGATATTTGCAGGTTTGCAGTTGGCGCTAAGGACGCTTAGCGGCGGATCAGCAAAATCTCAACAAATGGGCGGACACCCCTGATGGTCCGGCTCTTGCTGTTTCAGGTTCTCGTCCTTCGTCGCAACCCCCGATGTGACGAGGATCATACCGGCGCCGGCCGTGCGTGTCCCATATCCTCCAGCGCACGAAGCCGGCGCTTCTTTTTTGGACCGGCTCTTCAGCTTTGCAAAAGCGCTCGATAAAAACGGATGGCGCCCTCGACCTCGCTCAGCAGGTTGTATTCGTTGGGGGCGTGGATGACACCGGTCGAGGGTCCCGGGCCGAAGACGACGGGCTTAAGACCGGCCGCCGCGTAAACGCCCGCCTCGGTGCATCCGGCCTTAACATTGGTTTCGACCGGAAGATTGGCGGTGGCCAGAGCGGCGACGGCGAGGACGACGGTTTCGCTCGCCAGGTCGGCACGAAAGCCCGGATTCGCGCGCCGTTCGCTGAGGGTGATGGGACAATCGTCGAATTGCGCTTGCAGCGAAGCTCTTAACGCCGCCAGTCCCGCGCGCACCTCGTCGAGCGGCATGCTCGGCGGCGGGCGCAGCTCGAATTCAAGCACGATTGTACCGTGATGGGTGCGGATAAGTCCGGGATTGCAGGTTAGAGTGGGCGAGGCGTAGTCCGGCTCCGGCGGACCGGCGGTGTCGGCGAATTGCTGGAGTCCATCGATAAAGCGCCGCAGTATATCGATTGCGGTGGATGGCACCACAAAAGGCTGACTAGCCTCGCTCTCGGCGAAGGTTTCGACGGTCGCATCGGAAAGATCGGCAGGCGAGCCGCCGACCACCACTTCACATCGGGCCGGCACCTTGTTGACCGCATCGCCGCCGCTGATCGCGCACGGCTCGAGTTCGCGATGGGCGGCCAGCGCGTCGAGCGCGAGGCGAATCGCGTTGCGCCCGAGCGCGGGCGTACTCGAATGAGCCGCGCGACCGGCGAAGATTAGGCGATGCAGCGGCTTGCGCCGCGGGGGCGCGGGGCTGAAATCGAGGCGCAGCTCGAAGACCATCAGACCTTTGTGCGCGGTGATGACCTGCAGATGAGAGGCTTCGCCGACAAAGGCGGGTACGCCGCGAGGCAGGGTGGCGGAGCGGGCCAACTCCCTTGCTCCGACGAGACCGTGCTCTTCGCCGAAGGTCGCCACAAGGATGACGTTGCGGCGCGGCACGCCGGCCGTCAGGCCCATCACTTTGGCGATGAAGTCGAGCTTGGTATCGGCCGCACCCAGTCCGTAAATCCGATCAGCGGTGACGACGGCGGTGAAGGGATCGCCGGCGCAGGCCGTCCAGGCGCTGGCTTCGCCGGGCGGCACGGTATCGAGATGGGTATTCAGCACGATGGGAGAAAGCGCGGAGTCGCGGCCGCGGATCGTGGCGACGAGATTGACCTGATGCGGCCCTTCGTCGGGCGATTCGATGAGTTGCGCCTCGATGCCGCGCGGGGCGAGCAGCTCACGGGCGCAGAGCTCGGCGATGGCGCGCGTGCCTTCGCGGGTCACGCTGCGACAGCCGATCAAACGCCGGCACCAGGCGAGCGCAGCTTCGTCCATCATTTGACTCCCAGGTGAATGGCGACGGTACCGAAGCCCGTCACGCGATAGGTGGCCTGGCGAAAGCCTGCCGCGCGCATCATGGCGGCGACGCGGTCGGCGTCGGGATGAACCGCAAGGGAGTCGAAGAGATAGCGATAGGCGGCATAGTTGCGCGCGAAGATGACGCCCAGCAGCGGGACGACGGTGGCGATATAGAGCGAGAAAAAGTGGCGCATCAGACCGCGCGGCGGCGTCAGGTCGAGGCAGGCGAGCCGCCCGCCCGGTTTGAGGACGCGCGCGAGTTCGACGAAGGTGGCGCTCAAGTCGGCGACGTTGCGCAGCATGAAACCATTGACGATGGCGTCGAAGGAAGCATCGGCGAACGGCAGGCTCATCGCGTCGGCGACGAGAAAGCGTACCGTGGCGGTTTGCGGGAGGCGGCGCGCCTTGCGGCGCGCGGCTTCGATCATGCGCGGGCAGAAGTCGGCGCCGAGCACGCGGCGCGCGCCCTGCTTGGCGGCCTCGAACGCGAGATCGCCAGTGCCGGCGGCGATATCCAGCACCACGCCGTCGCGCGGGGCGACGGCGGCGACGGTTTGCCGCCGCCAGCGCTGATCGAGCCCCAGCGTCATCAGGCGATTGACCAGGTCGTAGCGTGGGACGATCGCCGTGAACATCGCGCGAATGCGCGCGGGCTTGGTGGGCGCGGCTGGGGCCGCCGCGTCCGGCGGCGCAGCGGCATCAGTCATCGAGGCCAAGCTGTTTGCGCGCCTCCTCACTCATCCGATGCGGGGTCCAGGGCGGTTCCCAGACGATCTCGACCTGGGCGCGCTCGCAGTCCGGTAGACCAAGCAATTTGTCCTCGATCGCACTGGCGATCATCGTGCCCATCGTGCACCCCGGTGCGGTAAGCGTCATGCGCACGGTGACCGCGTGATCGCTGATCTCGAGACCGTAGATGAGGCCGAGGTCAACGATGTTGACGGGGAGCTCGGGGTCGTAGCACTCGCGCAGAACTTCGTAGATTTCGTCTTCGCTCAGCATCCGGGCAACCACGGCCGCAAGGGTTGGCCTATGTCAGTATATAGTTAAGATCAGGAATGCGGACAGTCGCCCGCGGGCGGCGCAGCGAGGACTTATGCCGGACAAGGAAGAGCTTTACGACGATGCCGTTGACCTGTACGCCGACGGCAAACTGGACGAGGCGATCGCGCTTTATAATCAGGCCCTGGCGATCGATCCGAAATTCAGCGACGCGGTCCATGGTCTGACCATGTGTTACCAGGCCAAGGGCGATCTCGATCGAGCGATTGAGTTGACCAAGCGATACCTCGAGCAGGAGCCGGAGGATATTCTCGCCTACACCAACTTGAGCATGTTCTATCAGAAGAAGGGGATGATAAAGGAGGCGGAGGCGGCCGGCGGCGAGGCGCGTCGTCTCGACTGGAAACGCCAGCTTCGCGAAGCCAAGGACAAGGGGTGAGCGCGAGCTTACCCGCGCGCTGCGCGGGGATCCTGATTCCGCTGTTTGCGCTGCGCGCGCCGGGCGACTACGGACGCGGCGATATCGGCGGGCTACGCGGGTTTGCGGAACTCGCACTCGCGACGGGCCATCGGCTGATCCAGCTTCTGCCCATCGACGAGACCGCGCCGGGCGAAGCGAGTCCGTACTCGGCGATGAGCCTGATGGCGATCGACCCGAGCTACATCGCGATCGACCCGGCCGGGGACGACGCTGACCCCGCGATCGCGGGCGGGGGCAGATCGTCAGGATCGGTGGACCTGCGGCGACTGCGCGAGCTGAAAGAGAGGCGGCTCGAAGCGGCGCTGCGGCGCTGCCAAAGCGCGGAGAACGACGGCGAGCGCGAGGCCTTTGCGGCTTTCAAAGCGGCAGAGGCGAGCTGGCTCGATTCCTACGCGCTGTTTCGGGCGTTGAAGGAGCGTTGCGAGGAGCGTGAATGGTCGAAGTGGCCGGCGCCGCTCAGCCGACATGAAGCGGAGGGGGTGGGGGCGGCGGCGCGCGAGCTCGCCGCGCGGATCGAGACGCTCAGGTATTTTCAGTTCGTCGCGCATCGGCAGTGGAACGCAACGCGCGCCGCGCTGCGATCGCGCGGCGTGTATCTCGGCGGCGATTTGGCGTTCTCGGCGGCGCGCGACAGCGTCGAGGTGTGGGCGAATCAGGAAATGTACGATTTGACGCGCGCGGTCGGCGCGCCACCCGATGCGTTTTCGCCGACGGGGCAGCGTTGGGGCTTGCCGATGCCGAACTGGCGGCGGATGCGCGCGGACGGGTTTCGCCTGCTGCGTGAACGGATCCGTCATGCGCGCAAGCTCTACGACGTTTTGCGGATCGACCACGTCGTCGGCCTGTTCCGCACCTACGCCTATCCATGTGACGGAGAGGGTGAGGGCGCCTTCGATCCGGCGGACGAGGCAGAGCAGCGGGCGCAGGGGCGCGAGATCCTCGGGATCATACTGGAAGAGGCGGGACCGATGCGCCTAATCGCGGAGGACCTGGGGGTGATCCCGGGCTTCGTCCGCGAGGTCATGGCCGAGATGGGCATCCCGGGCTACAAAGTGCCGCGATGGGAACGGGATTACAGCGCGGCCGACGAACCTTTTATCGAACCGCATAGCTATCCAATGCAGGCGGTGGTGACAACGGGCACCCACGATACGGAGACGCTCGCGGAGTGGTGGGAGGCGGCGGGGAAGGATGAGCGCGCGGCGTTTTTGAGCGCGCTCCATATCGGTGGCGAAGCGAGCGCGGCGCGCGCACAACTCGACGAGGCCACGCGCGAGGCGATCCTCGAGGAGGTTTACCGGTCGCCCGCGCAACTGGCGCTTACGCCGATACAGGATCTCTTCGGATGGCGCGAGCGGATCAACGTGCCGGGCACAATCGGCGCGGCGAACTGGAGCTGGCGACTGCCGTTCGATCCTGGCGAGGCGCTGCGCGACCCGGCGTGGCAGGCGCGCCTGAAACGAATCCGGGCGATTAGTGAGCGGACCGGCCGCTTCGCCTCGAGCGCCGGATAAAAAACGGCCTCACCGGCCGCAGGAGCCGAGTGAGGCCGCGCAATCGATCTTAACGATTTATCAGGCGGCGTGAGCCATCCCGTTGAGCGGCGCGCCTTCCTTGAGCGGCTCGCCGGCCCATTTCTTGAGTTCGGGCAGGACCTTCTCGGCGAAGCATTTCATGTTGCGTTCGGCTTCATCGTAGGGCATCCCGGCATAGCTCAGATTGGCCATGATGCCGTCCATGTTGATGACTTCCTTCATGTAACGGAATTTTTCGAGAACCTGCGCGGGCGAACCAAACGGCATCAGGTTGGCAAAATCCTTTGCCGCACCGTCCATCCCATGCCGCTCGATGTATTTACCGACATGGCTGTAGAACTCGTAGCTCTTGTGCGAGCCGAACTGCTGGGTGGTCATTTCATAATGACGCATCGCCGTATGATAGTAATCGGTGATGTATTTCATCCCGAGCTCTTCGGCGCGTGAGCGGTCTTCGTCGACGAAGATAAAGCCGCCGCTGAGGGGGTTGGGCGGCTGGGTTTTGTTAACTTCGGCCCAGACCTTGTGATAAATCTCGAAATCCTTTTTCACTGCGTCCCACGGCTTTTGCGGAATCACCAGCACGCCGACGCCGAGCTTGGCCATGATCGGCATCGATTCGGGTGAGACAGCGGCGGCATAGGTGCGGCCACGGAAGGAGCGGGCGGGGAACGGGCGGATTTCGCGGCGCGGTTGCTTGGTCAAGCGGCCGCCTTCCATGTAGCCCTTTTCGAGCGCGCTCAGGATGAGCTCGGCGTGCTCGACGAAGAGATCGCGGCCCTCGTTCTGATCGAGGCGAAAACCCTCGTACTCGATACGCGCGAGACCGCGACCGATGCCGAAGATGAAGCGGCCGTCCGACAGATGGTCGAGCACCGAGACCTGCTCGGCGACGCGAATCGGATCGTGCCAGGGCAGCACGACGACCATCGAGCCCAGCTTGGCGCGCTTGGTCCGTCCGGCCATGTAGCTGAGGAACTGACAGGGGTCGGGACACATCGTGTAGTCGTCGAAATGATGCTCGATTGACCACACGGAATCGAAGCCGAGCGGTTCGGCCATTTCGGCGAGCCTGACCTCGTTGCGCCAAACCTCACTGTCTGGAAGGGCGTTATGGGGATTCTGGAAAGCGACTCCGTAGCCGACGTGCATCACTGCCTCCTTGGCAAGGGCCGCCGGATTTGGCGTGTACGGCGCGAGCTGCCGTCACGCGTAGCGGCCACCTGCGAACGGTTTTACTGCATCCGGGCGCTGATTTCTATATCACCACGATTCGTCTATATCGCCGATGATTGCTTTAATTGAGACTGATTACTACAAATTCAGGGCAACAAACAGCTTTAAGGAATCAATCAGTCGCGAAAAAGCTATTCTGCAACAGCGAATTTCGGATTATATTTCTGGCGCAGGGGGACCGACGATGCCTTTCGATGCCCGACGCGGGTTAACACTTCTCATGGGTGCGGCTGTCCTTGGTTTCGTGATGCAGGGTCGCGCGATGGCCGGTAACGGACAGCCCCATGTGTTTCGGATGAACACGGATGCCGGCGCGGCTATTGTGACGCGATCGTCGAGTGGGCTGAACCTGATCGATAATGGCGGACCGGTGCTGCAGCAATCGACGGTTTACGCGATCTACTGGGGCCAGCAGAGTGCGTTTCCGTCGGACCTGAAGAAGGCGTTGCCGACCTTCTTCGAGGGTTACGGCGACAGCGACTATTCGCACATCCTCGACCAGTACCTGCCGGCGATCGAGACTTCGGATTTCGATACGACGACGGTGACCGATCCGACGGCGCCGCCGAGCCGGTCGCCGTCGACGGCGACAATCGTCAATGAGGCGTGCAAGTATATAAAGTCGGGCGCGCTGCCGCTCGATCCGATCAACGCAACCAGCAACAGCGGCGGCATCTACTTCATCTTCACCTCGAATTTTCCGAGCGGGGCGAACTACTGCGGCTGGCATTCCTACGGGACCTGCGAAGGCGAGGAGATTGCGGTCTCGTATATCCCGAATCTGAACAACGTGTTGGGCTGCAATCCGGGGAATCGCTACCACGCCAATGCGTACAGCGAGGGCACGCGGGCTGACGCCAACGTGGTCGCGCACGAGGAATCGGAGGCGACGACCGACCCGGAGCTGAACGCCTGGTTCGATGCGAACGGCAACGAGGTGGCGGACAAGTGCGCGTGGCTGTTCAGCTCGGCGGTGACGCTCGCCAACGACACCAACTGGCAACTGCAGGAGTTGTGGTCGAATGCGAAGTCGGCGTGCGTGCAGGATCAGTTGACCCCGTGATTGGCGAATCGGGAGAGCCGCGGCAGGGCTGATTCAGAGCGGATCGAAATAGGGCTCGAGACGACCTTCGAAATGGAACTGCCGCGCGAGGTCGATCCAGCGGCGCGACGCGCCGTGGAGGTCTGCGGGCAGGCGGTCGAGCGGAAAGAAGCGCACGTCGAGGGTTTCGAGCGGATGGGGTCGCAGCGCGCCGCCATCCAGACGGCAATAGAAGAGCATCGAGTAGAGATGCCTGAAGGGCGAGCCGAGCTTTAAGCTGTCGAGGACGCCGAGGAGGCGGAGCGGGGTGACGCTTAAGCCGGTTTCCTCGCGGACTTCCCGGGCGACGTTTTCGGCAGGCGAGACGCCGACCTCGCAGAACCCGGTAGGGTACCACCAGCGGCCGCTCGGCCGCTGAATCATCAGCAGCTCGTCGCGCTCATTGAATGCGATAGCGCCGCAGCCGACGCCGGCGGTGACATAACCGTCGTAGCCGGGGCGCACCTCGGCGCGCCAACGTTGGAAGATCGCCTCGTGATCAGTGCCGTCGGCGGTCTCGAGCACCGAGCGCATCCGCGCCGCTTCGTGCAGCAGCTCTTCATAGCGCTCGGCATCGTAGCCGCTTGGTTGGAAGGCCAGGCCGGTTCGCGCGATCGCACTGACGCGCTCGACGAAACGGGCCAGTTCGAGCAGCAGAGCCGCGGAAGACATGCGCGGATCGTAACAGCCGCGCAGCGATCGCGGAACGAGGCTCGGGTGGCGGACCGCGCGGGACGTTGCAACCGGTTACGGATCTCAGGCAATAAGCCAGAGAGGGCTGCGTTAATGGAATTCGAGTTAAGCGAGAGTCAAAAGGAAATTCGCGAGGCGGTCGCGAGTCTCTGTGCGCGTTTCGGCAATGATTACTGGCGCGGTTGCGATGAGCGCAACGCCTATCCCGACGAATTCGTCAAAACGCTGAGCGAGGCCGGCTGGTTGTCGGCGTTGATTCCGCAGGAGTACGGCGGCGCGGGTCTCGGCATGATCGAAGCCTCGCTCATTCTCGAGGAGATCAACCGTAGCGGGGGCAACGCCGTTGCCTGTCATGCCCAGATGTACACGATGGCATCGATTCTGAAATATGGCAGCGCCGAGCAGAAACAGCGTTACCTGCCGCGGATCGCCGCCGGTGAGCTGCGCCTGCAATCGTTTGGCATCACCGAGCCGGACGCCGGATCGGAAACCCCGCGCATCAAGACCTTCGCGCGGCGTGAAGGCGACCATTACGTGATCAACGGTCAGAAGATCTTTACCTCGCGCTTCCAGCATTCCGACATGCTGCTCCTGCTGACGCGGACGACGCCGTTCGAGCAGGTGCAGAAGAAGACCGACGGGATGAGCCTGTTCCTGGTCAACCTCAAGGAGACCGGGGAGGCGATCAAGGCTCAGCCGATCGCGACGATGGTGAATCACGGCACCAACCAGCTCTTCATCGAAAACCTGGTGCTGCCGCGCGAGGCGCTGATCGGCGAGGAGGGCAAAGGCTTCGGCTACGTCCTAAGTTCGATTAATGCCGAACGGATTCTGGTCGGTAGCCAATCGATCGGGGATGGCCGCTGGTTCGTCGATTACGCCGTCAAATACGCCAACGAGCGGCGCGTCTTCAATCGGCCGATTGGGATGAATCAGGGGGTGCAGTTCCCGATCGCGAAGGCGCACATGGCGGTCGAAGCCGCGAGTCTGATGCGTTTCAAGGCGGCGACGCTGTTCGACGCGGGGCAACCGTGCGGGGCGGAGGCGAACATGACGAAGTACCTCGCATCGGAAGCGGCGTGGGAGGCGGGCGAAGCCGCATTGAACACCCTCGGCGGCTATGGTTTTGCCAAGGAGTACCACGTCGAGCGGAAATGGCGCGAAGCGCGGCTCTATAGGACGGCGCCGATTTCCAACAATCTGGTGCTGAGTTTTGTCGGCGAGCACGTGCTCGGCCTGCCGCGATCCTACTGAGTAATGACCGTGGGACGGTAGCCGAGTGCGGCAAGCGCGGGAGCGATCGGCGCGGCGTCGCCGATAATCAGCCAGGCGGGCGGGCGCTGGCGGAAGAGATCGTCGAGAGTCGCGTTGATCTCGTCCGGACGAAGCCCGTGCAGCCGCTTTGCGCGGCGACGAGCGGTCGGCGACGAGCCGAGTGCGAGCCGCTCTTCGAGTTGGTTGAGTCGACCATGCAGGGTTCCTGTCTCTGCCGCGATCCGGCCGCGCAGGAAGTTTATCGCCGCCGCCTGCTCGGCGGAACTAAACGGCTGACGGCGAATGGTGAATTCGCGATTGATCGCACGGAGAGCCGGCAGTGCGCCGGCGGAATCGACGAAGGTCGCGGCCATCCAGAGACCGCCGCGTCGCGTCGAGGTGAAAGCGGTGCGGGCGCCGTAGGTATAGCCGCCCCGCTCGCGCAGGCACAGGTTAAGGCGGGAGCTGAAGCACCCGCCGATGATCACGTCGGCGACGCGCAACGCCTCATCCGTGGCCGTCTCGAAGGGCGGGAGGGTCCGCGCCATGAAGATCGCGGTCTGCGGCCGCCGTGGATCGTGGATTAGCGCAGCCGCGCCGATGGTGATTGGCGCGGTGAAAGCGTCGGCAATTGGCGCGGGCGCTGCGGGTATCCGCGCCGGGACCCGATCACTGCGACGAGACGAAGGTCCGGCAACGAGCAACAGCGAAGTGGCGCGCGCGCGGTCGAAGAACTCGGCGAGGTCTGCAGTCGTGAGGCCCTGAACGGCCTCGCGCGTGCCGGTGCCGGTGAACGGCCGCGCGCAGGGATGGTATGGCGGGAAGAGCTCCGGAGGCAGCAGGCGTTGGGCCAGTTCGAGCGGACGGCATCGCTCGGCGGCGATCGCGGCGAGGATGCGTCGTTTGGCCGCAGCGAGGGCCGCATCGTCGAGCTTGACCCGGATACGGGCGATCGCTGGTATCGCTGCGGCGAGCCGACTTTCCAGGCAAGCGGGTGCGGTTAACGAGAGGCTGCAGGAGTCGGCATTAAGGCGCGTCTCCACAGCGATGCCGAGGCCTGCCATGGTTTTGCGCAGCGTCCTGAAAGCGTCGCTGCCGGTCAGGGCAGCGAGCGCTACGGCGGCGCGTCCGCTCTTGTCCGACGGATCATCGGCCCAGCCGTGCCGTATTACCAGGCGCGCGCCGCATCGCGGCGCGAGATGACTCAGCCGGATGATCGAGGGGTCGGAGTCGAGCAGGGCGGCGGTTGATGGACGCGAACGCCGGGCGCGCCGGCTGGCTGAAGTAAGTGGCGGACGCGCCGCCGCGCGATCGCCGAAGACGACGGTCAGGGACGGCGGGCCGAGCCAGTTGCGCGCACACTCGCGGAGCGCGTTCGGCTTCGCCGCCGCCACGGTGGCGAGGATTTGTCGATATGCGAGCGGATCGGCGGCGAACAGAGCTGCCATCGCGAGCATCTCGGTGCGGCTGTTCGGCCCGCACAGATTTTCCAAAGCGCGAAGGTAACTGGTCAGACAGCGCCGCTGAGCTGCCGCTATCTCGGCCGGGTGCAGCAGCTTCGTGCCGAGGGCTTCGAGCTCGGTCCGCATCGCGCGATCGACGGCCGCCAGGGAGACTTTCGGCAAGGGATCCACCGACACCAGAAGTTGCGAGACCAGGTCGCGGGCGCGCAATTCCGCGTGGAGGCCTGAAGTCAGGCGGAACAGCGGACACGCCGGCCGGTAAAGATGCAGGCCGTTGAGAATTTCGACCAGCAGCGCGAGATGGGCATACGCGGGATTGCTGAGGGGCGGCGCGTGCCGGATCCAAAAGACGCGGCGATGCGCTGACGGCAGGCGCACGGTCGCGCGGTCGCGCGGGAGCGTGGCCGTGCGATCGCGGTTCGGTGAGGCGCTCCCGGGCGGGATTGCGGCGAAGTGCCGGCGCGCGAGCGCGAGGGCGCGCGCTTCGTCGAGGTCGCCGGCTAGGACCAGCGTCGCGTTGCGCGGGTTGAAGTAGCGGCACCACGCGCGGACCTCGTCAAACGTCAGGCGTTCGAGACTGTCGATGGTGCCGTCGGGCGGATGTGCGTACGGATGGGCGGGCGGGTAGGCCTTTTCGCTGATCAGCCGATTGAGGATACCGAAGGGCTCGCTCTCGCGTTGGCGGAGCTCATTGCGCAGCACGCGGCGTTGAAGTTCGAACTGTGCGCGGCCGAAGGTCAGCGTGCGCATCCGCGCCGCCTCGAGCGCCAGCGCGGCCGCGAGATTGCTTCGCGGAACCACGGCGAAGCACGCGGTATAGTCCTCGCGCGCGACCGCATTGATCGAACTGGCGCCGAGATTTTCGAGATAGCGGAACAGGTTTCCGGGGAATCCCGGGGCGCCGGCGAACAGCAGATGTTCGCACAGGTGAGCGAGGCCGAGCTGCTTCGGCGCTTCGTCGCGCGAGCCGATCCGATAGACCACCTGCAGGCCGACCAGGGGCGCGCCCGGAGCGCGATTGACGATGATGGTCAATCCGTTGGCGAGGGTGACCGTCGGGGTCGCGGCGTTCAGCGTCACGCGATTGGCAGGGGAGCGCGGCAAGCCAGTGGTCGGCCGCTTCACCGGCCGTGGCGCGCGCGGCGGGCCTCGATGATGAATTGACGGGACGCGGCGTCATCGCGAAAGCGCAGGGGGCCCCGGGTAGCGCCTGCCGTCGCGTTGAGCGCGGCAACGACACGATCGTGCCCGGGCGCCAGCTCACACACGGGATCGGTCGCGGCCGCGTCGCCGGTGAGGAGCCAGGCCTGGCAGCGACATCCGCCGCGGTCCTGCTGCCATTCGGGACAGGAACGACACGGTTCCCTGACCCAGGCATCGCCGCGAAAGTGATTGAACGCCGCGGAATTGTTCCAGATTTCCGGAATCGAGAAATCGCGCACGCTGGGGAATTGAAGATGCGGAATGATCCGCGCCTGATGACACGGCAGGGCGAGGCCGTCGGGGGTGATTACCATGAAGACCGCGCCCCAGCCGTTCATGCATCGCTTGGGACGCCGCTCGTGATAATCAGCGACGACGAAATAGATGCGCATCTGCTCGCCGTGACGCGCGCGGAAGCGTTGCACCGCCTGTTCGGCGCGGGCGAGTTGATCGGCGGTGGGCAGCAGATGAGCGCGATTGAGCAGGGCCCAGCCGTAGAACTGAACGTTGGCGAGCTCCAGAAAATCCACTTCGAGCCGTTGCGCCATCTCGAGGATTTTCTCGATATGATCGAGATTGTGCCGATGCAGCACGACGTTGAGGACGATCGGGTAGCCCTCGGCCTTGAGCGTCCGGGCCACGGCGAGCTTGAGGTCGAAGGTGCGTGAATGACTGAGAAAATCATTCAGCTCGCGCGTCGAATCCTGAAAACTGAGCTGCACGTGGTCGAGGCCCGCTTTACGCAGGGCCGCCGCGCGAGGCTGGTCGAGACCGACGCCGGAAGTTATCAGGTTGCTGTAAAAACCAAGCGCGCGGGCTTCGCCGACGATGATTTCGAGATCGCCGCGGGCAAGCGGCTCCCCGCCCGACAGCCCGAGCTGGACCGCGCCTGCCGCGCGGGCCTCGCGCAGGACGCGGATCCACTCGGCGGTCGTCAGCTCACGATCACAGGCGTGGTAATCGAGCGGATTGGAGCAGTAGACGCAATGCAGCGGGCATCGATAGGTAAGTTCCGCCAGTAGCCACAACGGTGGACTAAGCACGCTGCCTCATCCTGAGCCATCCGCGAGCGGCGGCAACCGTCAGGAACTCGACGACGTCGGCGCGAAGGTCAGCCCCGGCATAGACGGCTTCCAGGGCGACGACGATCTGTTCGACCGAGGCGCTGCCGTCGATCCGTCGCATGATTTCGGCGGCGCTCGGCGAGAGTCTGATCATCCCTTCCGGATAGAGCAGGACGTGGGCATTCTGCGCCGGCTCCCATTGCAGACGATAGTGCGGCGCGAGCGCGGGAATCGCAGCGGAGTCGAGTTGGTTCATCGGCAGTAAGCCAGTTGGCAGGCGTCGAGAATGGTCCACAGGATGTCGAGCTTGAATTGGAGGATCTCGAGCGCGCGTTCCTGCGCCTCCCGCGTAGTGAAGTGATTCAGCGTCAGCTCGAGACCATCGGCAACGTCGCGGCGCGCCTGGCTGAGGCGCATGCGGAAGTAGGCAAGTCCATCGGCGGCGATCCAGGGGTAGTGTCGCGGCCACGTCGCGAGCCGATCCTGATGGGCGGCGGGCGCGAACATCTCGGTCAGCGAGGAGCAGACGGCCTCCTGCCAGGGTCGGGTTTTCGCGAAGTTCAGGTAGGCATCGACGGCGAAGCGCACGGCCGGCAGCACGTCGGCAAAGGACCAGAGGCGAGCACGCTCGAGGCCCACTGCTTCGCCGAGTCGCAGCCAGGCTTCGAGACCGCCCTCCGCGGCGCCATCGCCGTCCTGGTCGAGGATGCGTGTAATCCACCTCCTGCGCACCTCGCGATCGCGGCAGTTGGCGAGGATGGCTGCGTCCTTCATCGGGATGGTGGCCTGGTAGTAAAAGCGATTCGCCACCCATCCGCGAATGGCTTCGCGCGAGAGTCGGCCCTCGTTCATCATCAGATGGAACGGGTGATGGGTGTGGTAACGCGTCTCTTTGGCGCGCAGTTGCTCCTCGAACTGCGCACGTGTCCATGGCTCAGCGTTCATGCGGGAGTCTCGACGGCGGAGCGTCTGCGCTCGACCTCGATCACCATACCATCGTAGGCGACCTCGATGCCGCTTTGGTCAAGCTGGCGCCGTTCGAGCGAATCTTCGTTGAGGATGGGGTTGGTGTTGTTGATATGGGTCAGGATGGTTCGCGCACGGCGCCGGCTTAACGCCTCGAGCATCCCGCCCGGTCCGGCCAGCGCCAGGTGACCCATCTCGTGAGCCCGTTTGATGCCGACGCCGCGGCGGATCATCTCGTCGTCGGTCCAGAAGGTCCCGTCAATCAGGAGAAAGTCGGCGCGGGCGAGGCACGCCGCGACCGTGTTATCGATGCGCGCGAGTCCGGGAGCATAGAAAACCGCTCGGCCGTCGGCCGCTTCGATCATCAAGCCGATATTGTCGCCGGGATGGGGCTGCGCGCGATGGGGGGAAAAGGGCGGCGCCTTGCCCGGCACGGGAACGGCGTGGAAGCGAATCCCGTCAAGTTCGGGAATTACGAAAGGTGATGCGGGCGCGAGCGGCACAGGATGCCATCGGACGGTGCAATAGTTCTGCAGGACGACAAAAATCGGGTTGCGATCGCTCAGGTCGTCCTTCACCGCGGCGGTGCAGTAAACCTCGAGCGGGCGGCCCTCGCGCAGCATCAGAAGTCCGACGGTATGATCGATCTGACTGTCAACGAGGATGATCGCGCGGATGGCGGTGTCGCGAATCGACTGATTGGCGTGAAGTTCGGGATGAGCAGCGATCTGCGCGAGCACATCGGGCGAGGCGTTGATTAAGACCCAGTTGGTCCCGTCGGCGGACACCGCAATCGACGATTGGGTGCGCGGACGGGCGCGGAGCGTACCTTGCCGCAGGCCTTTGCAGTTATCGCAATTGCAGTTCCATTGCGGAAAGCCGCCGCCGGCAGCACTGCCGAGAACGAGGACGCGCATGGTTGCCGTCCGTCTGAAGCCTCGTGGGACGGCGCGAAGTGGATCAGCGCGTCCAGATATACATGGTCACTTCAAAGCCGAAGCGTAACTCCTCGAAGGTGGGTTTTTCCCATTTCATGCTCAAACTTCCTCTGGATAGTCGTTATGCAGGCCAAGCGATGTCATGCTCTCAAAGCTTCGCCCAGCCGTCAATCGAAAACCGGATGCGGCGTTCAGTTGGCCGGCGCTTCAGGATTGGTGGGAACGTGCGGGTCGATTATGCCGAGGCGACTTTGGTCATGAAGGTCTCGGCCTGCGCGATAAATTCCTTCTCGCTCGGATAGCGGCCGAGATCGAGGATGAAATAGGTTGCGCCGGCGGCCTGCTCGGTGGCGAGCCGCGCCCGGGCAGCCGCCGTATCCTCGAGCCTCAGGCCGCGCCGCACGACGATATCGATACTGTCGGGGCGGCCGGCGCCGCGAAGCCGTTCCTTCAGCTCGCCAACCATCGGTTGGAGCTTGTCGGCGGGGAGCATCGGATGCCATCCGGCGCCGAATTCCATCACGCGGCGCAGCGCGGGGCCGCCGTTGCCGCCGATCCAGATAGGCGGGAGGGGCGGGCGCGGGGCAAAGACGAAGGGCGGAAAATCGACCAGTTCGCCGTGATACTCGGCGACGTCCTGGGCGAACAGACGGGTCAGCACGCGCAGGGTCTCGTCGCTCAGCCGCGCGCGCATCCGCTTGTCGACGCCGAGCGCGGCGAACTCGCGCTTCATCCAGCCCACGCCGACGCCGAGAATCATCCGGCCCGCGGATAGCTCCTGGATGGTCGCCACCTGTTTGGCGGTGAGGACGGCCGGTCGATAAGGCAGCACCAAGACTGAGATGCCGAGGCGGATCCGCGTGGTGATTCCGGCGAGAAAGGCGAGCGTGGCGAGGACGTCAAGATAGCGGCCGCCGGAGCCTTCGGTGTCGTCGGGCGGGATACAGAGGTGATCGGAGACGAAGACCGCGTCGTAGCCGAGCGCTTCGGCGGCGCTGACACAGGCGCGCAGGGTTGCGGCGGTCGATTGAGGCCCCATGTTTCTTACCGCGATGCCGTACTTCATGGATACTCCGCTTGTTTCGGTTCAGAGCAAGGAGAGGCCGAGGCGCGTTTCGTAGGTATACTGACCGTAGCGGTCAAAGGCGTAGTTATGCACCTCGCCCTCGAGGCGGATGCGATAGGTCCCGTCGTTATCGATGGCGCCGATGGGCGGATTGCGCGACCACATCCCTTTTTTGCAGGCTTCGATCAGCAGCTTGTCCACGGCCGCATCGCCGGAATGCTGGTCGATCTCGATCTCCTTCAGCCGTCCTTCGTGGTCGAGCACCGAGACCAGGATGACGGCGTTCAGGTCGTCCGGAAGCTTGCGCTGCTGGAGCTGATCGGGCGCGAGCTCCTGCGCCGCGACGAGGGTCTGCTTCAGGAGCGTCTCGCTGAAGGTCGCAAACTGACGGGCCTTATCGTTTAAGAGTTGCGTCTGGCTGACGCCGCTCGGCCGCGACGCATCGGGATTGTAACGCGATGAGGGGGCGTTGGCGACGAGTTTACCGGTCAATTCCGGATTGATCTGCGCGTTCGAGGGCTCGGCCGAAGGCGCCAGCGATGCCGGAGCGTCGGGTAGATTAGGCAGCGCGGCGGTGTGCGACGGCGACAGCCGTGACAGGTCCGTAACCACGTGGATCGGCTCCGCCGGGGGTGCCTCGGCGGCTTCGGCGGCCAATTCCTGATCGCTCACCACCTGCTGCTGATCCACCGGATGCGGCGTAACGCATCCGAGCAAGCTTATGACGGCCGCGCCGGCGAGCGCGGCGAGCGGACGAGTCGCACTCCGATAGCCTGGCATCGAAACCCAAACTCCAACGCGAATTGTACCACTGACCGGCCGTGGTTATACTTCATCCACCGGCAGGATGCGCCGGTGCAAGATGAAAGCGAATATCCATCCGAATTATCGCCGGTGCGTGGTGACCTGCGCATGCGGCAACACTTTCGAGACGCGATCAACCTTACCCGCGATCCAGGTTGAGGTCTGTTCCAACTGCCATCCTTATTACACTGGGCAGCAGCGGCTGGTCGATACGGCGGGGCGGGTCGAACGCTTCAAGCGCAAGTACGGGATGAAGTAGCCGTCCCTTCCATGCCGCGGATGCGCGAAGGGTTGTGGACTAATTCGCCCCGGCGCAAGGGCGGATTATGGCTGCAGCACTGTTAGACAAGCTAAAGGGGATCGAGGATCGCTACGCCGAGCTCGAGCGGCGGATCAGCGATCCCGGGGCGATCGCCAATCAGCGTGAATGGGTGCAACTGGGCCGCGAGCGGGCACAGCTCGCCGATGTGGCGCAGGCGGCGGCCGACTACCGCAAGGTGATCGGCGAGATCGACGAACTGAAGGGTCTCGCCGCCGGCGACGATCCGGAGCTGCGCGAGCTGGCACAGAGTGAATTGCCGGCCGCTCAGGATCGCCGGGCACTGCTCGAAACGCGTCTCAAACAGCTCCTGACGCCGCGCGATCCCAACGATGACAAGAACGTCCTGCTCGAAATTCGTGCCGGCACCGGCGGCGAGGAAGCGTCGCTGTTCGCGGGCGAGCTGTTCCGGATGTACTCGCGTTATGCCGAGCGTCACGGCTGGCGCGTCGAGACGCTCAGCCTGAGCAGCACCGGGCTCGGCGGTATCAAAGAGGTGATCGCGGGGATTACCGGTCACGGCGCTTACAGTCGGCTCAAGTTCGAGGGCGGGGTCCATCGCGTGCAGCGGGTGCCGGCCACGGAAGGCTCGGGACGTATCCATACCTCGGCGGTGACGGTCGCGGTGCTGCCGGAGGCGGATGAGGTCGAGGTCAATATCAACGAGGAAAAGGATCTGCGCATCGACGTGATGCGGGCGTCGGGACCGGGCGGGCAGAGCGTTAACACGACGGATTCGGCCGTGCGTATCACCCATCTGCCGACGGGGATCGTGATCGTCTGCCGCGACGAGAAGTCGCAGCATAAGAACAAGGCGCGGGCGCTCAAGATTCTGCGCGCCCGGCTGCTCGAGATGGCGCGGGCCGAGCAGGATGCCAAGATTGCGGACGCGCGGCGTTCGATGGTCGGCAGTGGCGACCGTTCGGAGCGTATCCGGACCTACAATTTTCCGCAGTCGCGAGTCACCGACCATCGGGTCAACCTGACGCTCCATCAGCTTGACCAGGTCCTCGACGGTCAACTCGACCCGATTATCGATGCGCTCGCGACCCGGGAGCAGGCCGAAGCGCTCAGCGCATGAGCGGCCGGCGTGACCGACGGTCTTGCGGATCCGGCGGGAGAGGGCGGCTGCCGGTCGGCGAACCACTTCTGGCGCGCCAACGCCAGCCTTGATGCCGGCGCGGTTTCTTAGGAATATGGACCCCACCCGCATCCTGGTTCGTCAAAGGAAGCGATTTCCGCGCGGGGAGAGGGAAGCAAAGGGTAACCGATGGCCGTTGAACTGAAGACTTTCGACACGCGGATGCAAGGGACGCGCGAGGGCGCCGAAGTGCGCCATCTCGATCCGCATAATGCGCCCTATTACCTGCCGATCGGCGATGAGATCGAGATCTTTTCGGCCGCTTACAAGGCGCGTTTGCCGGTGCTGCTCAAGGGGCCGACGGGATGCGGCAAGACGCGCTTCGTCGAACACATGACGCACAAGCTCTCCGCGCTCGACAACGGTCCGAATGAGCTAATCACCGTCGCCTGCCATGAGGATTTGACCGGCAGCGACCTGGTGGGCCGCTATCTCATCACCGCCGATGAAACCGTTTGGGTTGACGGTCCGTTGACGCAGGCGGTGCGGCGCGGCGCGATCTGCTATCTTGACGAGATCGTCGAGGCGCGCAAGGACACCACCGTCCTTATCCATCCGCTGTCGGACCATCGGCGGATCCTGCCGATTGAAAAACGCGGCGAGACGCTCGAAGCGCACGAGGGTTTCCTGCTGTGTCTGTCGTACAATCCGGGTTATCAGAGTATCCAGAAGAACCTGAAGCATTCGACCCGCCAGCGTTTCGTGACGATTGAGTTCAACTATCCGCCGGCGGACAAGGAAGTGGAGATTATCGCCCACGAGTCAGGGGTGGAGCGCGCGATGGCGGCGCAACTGGCGCTGCTCGGCGAGAAGGTCCGCAATCTGAAAGCCTCCGGTCTGGAGGAAGGCGTCTCGACGCGGCTGCTGATCTACGCCGGGGAGCTGATCCAGCAGGGAATTTCGCCGCGGCGGGCGGCGACGGTCGCCGTGACCTGGTCGCTCACCGACGAGCTCGACAGCAAGCGGGCGATTGACGAGGTGGTCAAGGCGATCATGCCCGAGTAGTCCGTCACATGAAGCACGAGGGGCGGATAGAGCGGGAGGACGAGCAGGCGCTGCTGGCGGTCGGGCCGGTCGACGGACGCTATCGTAAGGCGACCCGCCGGCTGGTCGAGTATTTCAGCGAGTATGCGCTGATTCGAGCGCGCGCGCGGATCGAAATTGAATGGCTCATCGCGCTCGCCGACAATCCGGCGATCGCGGCTATCGGGCCGTTCGACGACCAGGTCAAAGCGAAACTCCGGGGGCTAATCACCGCTTTCGCGGTCGCCGACGCCGGGCGCGTCAAACAACTCGAGGCCGAGACCAATCATGACGTCAAGGCGCTCGAATATTTTCTGAAGGAAAAAATCGCCGCGAGCGGTCTCAGCCTGCCGCTCGAGATGATCCATTTTGCCTGCACCTCGGAGGATATCAGCAACCTTGCCTACGCGCTGATGCTCAAGGAGTTCTGCACGGGCACGCTGCTGCCGACCCTGGCGCGCGTTCGGCGGACGCTCGCTGAGATGGCGCGGCGTTATAAAGACGCCGCGATGATTGCGCGGACCCATGGCCAGGAGGCGTCGCCGACCACGATCGGCAAGGAGTTCGCGATCTTCGCCTATCGGCTCGAGCGGCAAATCGCGCAGCTCAGGAGCCAGGAATACCTCGGCAAGTGCAACGGTGCGGTGGGCAACTACAATGCCCATCGATTCGCCTATCCTGAGGTGGATTGGATCGCGCATACACGCCGCTTCGTCGAGCATCTCGGCCTGGTCTTCAATCCGCTGACCACGCAAATCGAGAGCCACGATTTTGTCGCTGAACTGTTCCATACGCTGATACGGACCGGCACTATCCTGCTGAGCTTCGCGCGCGATATCTGGGGCTATGTCGCGCTGGGTTATTTCACCCAGCGGATCGCGCCCGGCGAGGTCGGATCGTCGGTAATGCCGCATAAGGTCAACCCGATAGACTTCGAGAACTGCGAAGGTAATGTGGGCGTCGCCAATGCCCTGTTCGACCATCTGGCGAGCAAGCTGCCGGTCGCGCGATGGCAGCGGGATTTGAGCGACAGCACGGCGATGAGGGCTATCGGCAACGCTTTCGGCCATCTGATAATCGCGCTCAGCGCGCTCGAACGCGGGCTCGGCAAGCTCGAATTGAATGAGGCGCGCCTCGCCGCCAGTTTCGATGAGGAAAAATCCTGGGAGATTGTGGCGGAAGGCATCCAGACGCTGATGCGCCGGTATAATCTCGACCAGCCGTACGAGCGGCTGAAGGAGCTAACGCGCGGGCGGATGGTTACGCGGCAACTGATCCAGGAATTTATCGCGCGTCTGCCGCTCGATGATGCGGCGCGAGAGGCCTTCGCGCGGCTCGAACCACGGAACTATCTGGGTTACGCCAGCGAACTGGTCGAGCGCTTCACGCCTGTCGAAGATTGATCGAGGCGGCGCATCGAGTGCCGCGGCGAACGCGGCTTCAATTTGTGGAAATAAGTGCGGCGGGACCATCGGCGCGATTTGGTCCGAGGGTCGGCGCTAGCTAAACTATTGGCATAACAGCAAGCTCGCGGAGGAACCCAGTGGACGACGGCCTACAGAAGCTCGAGATGTTCTATGAGGGCAAGGCGAAGAAGCTGTATTCGACGCCCGACCCCGACCTGGTGATCGCGCATTTCAAGGACGACGCGACCGCCTTCAACGCCAAGAAACGCGGCACGATCGAGGACAAGGGTGTCATCAATAATCGCATGTCGGAGCTGTTCTTCGGCATCCTCGAAAAGGCCGGCGTCAAGACCCATTTCGTGCGGCGCCTGAACGACCGCGACATGTTGTGCAAGCGGCTGGAAATCGTGCCGGTCGAGACGGTGGTGCGCAATATCGTGGCCGGCTCGATGGCCAAGCGACTCGGCCGCGAGGAAGGCGAAGAGCTGAAATGGCCGATTGTCGAGTACTATTATAAATCCGATCCGCTCGACGATCCGCTGATCTATGCCGAGCACGCGCTGCTGTTCGGATGGGCGACCGAGGCGGAACTGCGGACCATCCACGAGCTCGCGCTCAAGGTCAACGAGGTGCTGCGGCGGTTTCTCGACGAGCGCGGCGTAATTCTGGTTGATTTCAAGCTCGAGTTCGGTCGCCATAAGGGCGAAATTCTGCTGGGCGATGAAATCTGTCCCGACACCTGCCGCTTCTGGGACAAGGCGACCCGCACCAAGCTCGACAAGGATCGCTTCCGGCGCGACCTCGGGGACGTGGAAGGCGCGTATCAGGAAATGCTGCGCCGGGTCGAGGGTTGAGCGGCGTTGCAGGTCCGCGTTTATGTTTCGCCCCGGCAAGGGATCCTCGATCCGCAAGGGCGCGCCGTCGAAAACGCCCTGAAGAGTCTGGGGTTTGCCGACGCGAGCAACGTGCATATCGGGCGCTATATCACGCTCGAGGTCAAAGGTGATTCGCGGGCCGCGGTTGAAGCCGAGGTCGCCAGGATGTGCGACCAACTGCTGGCGAACCCGTTGATCGAAGATTACCGCTTCGAGGTGGAAGGCGGATGAAGTGGGGCGTGGTCCGCTTCCCCGGCTCGCTGGACGATGACGACGCGCTCTATGCGCTGCGTGAGGTCCTCGGTCAGGACGCCAGGATGCTGTGGCATAAGGAGGAAACGCTCGGCGGCGTTCACTGTATCGTGCTACCGGGTGGCTTCAGCTACGGCGACTATCTGCGTAGCGGCGCGATCGCGCGCTTCTCTCCAATCATGAGGAGCATCGCGAAGTTCGCCGATGACGGCGGCCTGGTGCTGGGCATCTGCAACGGGTTCCAGATTCTGTGCGAGGCGCATCTGCTGCCGGGCGCGTTGACGCGGAATCGTTCGCTGGCCTTCATTTGCGAGCAGGTGACGATCCGGGTCGAGAATGCGCGTACGCCGCTCACCCGCGCGACGCGCGCCGGCGAGGTGCTGCGGATTCCCATCAAGCACGGTGAAGGGTGCTACGTCGCGCCCGAGAGCGAGCTGCGCGCGATGGAAGAACGCGGCCAGGTGCTGTTCCGCTATGTCGCGCCGGACGGCGGGCTGAGCGAGGCCGCGAATCCCAACGGCTCGATGCGCGCGATCGCCGGCGTCGCCAACGAGCGCTTCAACGTCTTCGGCCTGATGCCCCATCCGGAGCACGCGGTGGAAGGCGAGCTTACCGGTGGCGCCGACGGCCTCAAGCTGTTCCATTCGTTGATTGAAGCGGCGCGATGAGTGCTACTCCCGCCTCGCTTCCGGGTGAACCCGCGGTCGATCAGGCCCTCGCGCGGGCCCACGGCCTGAGCGCTGACGAATATGCCGCCGTGCTCGCCCGGCTCGGCCGCGTGCCGACCTTCACCGAGCTCGGCGTGTTCGCGGTGATGTGGTCGGAGCACTGTTCCTACAAGTCCTCGCGCAAGCATCTCAGGATGCTGCCGATGACCGGTCCGCGAGTCGTCGGTGGGCCGGGTGAAAACGCCGGCGCCCTCGAGATCGGCGATGGCTGGGTGGCGGTCTTCAAGATCGAGAGCCATAACCATCCGTCGTACGTCGAGCCCTACCAGGGTGCGGCGACCGGCGTCGGCGGGATCATCCGGGATATCTTTACGATGGGCGCGCGGCCGGTGGCGAGCATGAACTCGTTGAAATTCGGCGCGCTGGACCATCCGCGCACCCGCTACCTGCTTTCCGGAGTGGTTGGCGGGATCGGCGGCTACGGCAACTGCGTCGGCGTGCCCACCGTGGCGGGTGAGGTGATGTTCGACGCCGCGTACAACGGCAATATCCTGGTCAACGCCTTCTGTCTCGGGCTCGCGCGCAAAGGGGAGCTGCAAAGCGCGCGCGCGCACGGGGTCGGTAATCCGGTGATCTACGTCGGGTCGGCCACCGGCCGCGACGGTATCCATGGCGCGAGCCTGCTCGCCTCGGCGGAATTCGATGCCGCGAGCGCGGCCAAGCGACCGACGGTTCAGGTGGGCGATCCATTTGCGGAAAAGCTCCTGATCGAGGCCTGTCTGGAAGCGATGAAGACGGGCGCGATCGTCGCAATCCAGGACATGGGCGCCGCCGGCCTGACTTCGTCATCGAGTGAGATGGCCGGGCGCGGCGGACTCGGTATCGAGCTCGATCTCGACCGGATTCCGCTGCGCGAGCCGGGGTTGACGCCGTACGAGATCCTGCTTTCGGAGTCGCAGGAGCGGATGCTGCTGGTGGTCGAGAAGGGGCGCGAAGCCGAAGTCGCCGCGGTGTTCGAAAAATGGGATCTGCATGCGCTGGTGGTCGGACGGATTACCGATGACGGCCGCTGGCGCGCGCGTTATCGCGGGCAGGTGGTCGCCGATATCCCGGTCAAGGCGCTGAGCAGCGAGGCGCCGCTTTATGATCGACCGGCGGCGCCGCCGGCCGCGCCGCTTCGAGCAGCCGACGCGCCGGCACGCGCGCCTGCTCCGCGCGAGGCCCTGCGCGCGCTGCTGGCGAGTCCGAACGTCGGCTCGAAGCGCTGGGTCTTCCGCCAGTACGATGCGATCGTGCAGAGCAACACGCTTGCGGGACCGGGCGGCGACGCCGCAGTGCTGCGGATCAAGGGTTCGCGCCGCGGTCTGGCCCTGACGGTGGATTCAAATCCGCGGGCCTGCGCGCTCGATCCGTACCTCGGCACCGTCGCCACCGTATGCGAGGCGGCGCGCAATCTCGCCTGCACGGGCGCGCGCCCGGCGGGAATTACCAACTGCCTCAACTATGGGAATCCGGAACGCGCCGAGATCATGTGGCAGTTTCGCCGGGGCGTGGAAGGGCTGCGCGATGCCGCCATCGCCTTCGAGCTTCCGGTGGTGAGCGGCAATGTGAGCTTTTATAACGAAACGGCAGGCCGCGCGATTCTGCCGACGCCGACCATTGCGATGGTCGGCATCTTCGAGGAGATCGGCCAGCGCCTCGCGATCCATTTTCGGCGTCCCGGGGATTGCATCGTGATCATTAGGACGGCAGCGCCGTCGATGGCCGCCAGCGAATACGCAGCGCTCTTCGGTGCCGGTGACGCGCGCCTCGCGCCGATCGATCTTAATCGCGAGCGGCGGCTGATCGAGGGCTTGCTCAAGGCCGCCGAGCGCCGGCTGCTCAATTCCGCTCACGACGTCGCCGACGGCGGGCTGCTGGTCGGGCTCCTCGAGGCGTGTTTCGGCGACCATGCGCTCGGCGCCCATCTGGACGGCGTTGACGGCTCGCCGGATGAATTGTTCGGCGAAGGACCGTCGACGGTAATCATTTCGGCGGCCGCCGACAAAGTTGATGCGCTCCGGGAGATCTTCGCGCCGCTCGAAGTGCGGGTAATCGGGCGGGTGACGAGTCAGCCGCGGTTGATAGTCGGAACGCTTTTCGACGAATCCATCAATGAACTACGATTGCTCTACGACCAGGCGCTGCCGCGGAGGCTTGAACTCACATGAGCGAACGCGATTTCGCCGTAGTGGACGATGAGGCCGGGCTCGACGCGTTTCATGAAGAATGCGGCGTGTTTGGCGTGTTCGGCCATCCGGAGGCGGCCAATCTCGTTTATCTGGGCTTGTACGCCCTGCAGCATCGGGGGCAGGAGTCGGCGGGTATCGTCTCGTCGAACGGCAAGTCGCTGATCGCCCATCGCGGGATGGGGCTGGTGGCCGACATTTTCAACAGCGAGGTGCTGGCGCGGCTCGAAGGCACCAGCGCCATCGGGCACAATCGCTACTCGACCACCGGCTCGACGACGCTCAAGAATTGCCAGCCGCTGGTGGTGGAGTATGCCGGGGGCGGGCTTGCCTTGGCGCACAACGGCAACCTGATCAACTTCCAGGAATTGCGTGAACGGCTCGAGGCGAGCGGCTCGATCTTCCAGTCGTCGTCGGACAGCGAGCTAATCATTCATCTGATCGCCGGGGCGCGCGCGCTCGAACTGCCAGCGCGCGTGGCCGAGGCGCTGATGCAGGTGCGGGGCGCTTACTCGATCGTGGTGCTGACGGAGCGCTGCCTTATCGCGGCGCGCGATCCGCACGGTTTTCGACCGCTGGTGCTCGGCAAGCTCAATGATGCGGTCATCGTGGCGTCCGAGACCTGCGCGCTCGATCTGGTGCGGGCGGAGTATCTGCGCGAAGTTGAGCCGGGCGAGATCGTCATGATCGATGACGACGGCATCCACTCCTTCAGACCCTTCGGTGCGGCGCCGGCGCGGCGCTGCATCTTTGAATATGTCTACTTCGCGCGGCCGGACAGTTTTCTCTTCAGCCGCAACGTGTACCAGGTGCGCAAACGCCACGGGCGCGCGCTCGCGCGCGAGTGTCCGGCGGACGCCGATATCGTCGTGCCGGTGCCGGATTCGGGGAATGCGGCGGCGCTCGGTTACGCCGAGGAATCCGGGATGCCGTTCGAGATGGGGCTCGTGCGCAGTCACTACGTCGGCCGGACCTTCATCGAGCCGCGCCAGTCGATTCGTCACTTCGGGGTGAAGATCAAGTTCAATCCGGTGGCGGAGATTCTGCGCGGGCGGCGGATCGTGCTGATCGAAGACTCGATTGTGCGCGGGACCACGCTGCGCAAGGTGATCCCGATGCTGCGGCAGGCGGGGGCGCGCGAGGTTCACATGCGGATCGCCGCCCCGCCGACGATTCGGCCGTGCTTTTACGGCATCGACACGCCGACCCGGGAAGAACTGCTGGCGTCGTCGAACTCGATCGAGGCGATCCGCGAGTATATCACGGCGGATTCGCTCGGCTATCTGAGTCTCGAGGGACTGTATTCGTTCACGGAAGGGTCGCACGAGGGTTTTTGCGACGCCTGCTTCACCGGCGAGTATCCGCTCGAGATTCCGCGCGAGCGACCCTCGCCGCAATTGCGTTTGTTCGACGCTTTCGACAACGTCAACGGCGCGATAACGCGTCGCTGAGGCTCGCGGCGCGGCCGCCGGGCCGGTTTTTGTCGCGCGGCGAACGGCCAGCTAGATTGATCGGAACGTGCCGATCAAGCCCACACCGCTGGTAGCGCAGTATCTTAATATCAAGCGCAAGGTGCCGGACGCGATTCTGTTTTTTCGGCTCGGCGACTTTTACGAAATGTTTTTCGAGGATGCCGAGGTCGGCGCGCGCGTCCTCGATATCCAACTGACGTCGCGCTCGAAGGACGGCGTGCCGCTGTGCGGCGTGCCGTAGCACGCCGCCGAGAGCTATATCGCCAAGCTGCTGAAGGCCGGTCACAAGGTGGCCATCTGCGAACAAAGCGCCGACGGAGTCGCCGTCGGGGCCAGCGCCAAAGGCGGCGCGTTTCAACTGACGGCGCCGAATGCGTCGCTGGGGCGCGGGGGCCTGATGGCCCGCGCGATCGTCCGCATCATCACGCCGGGCACCGTCGGCGAAGAGCAGGTTCTAGTGGCCGACGAGAAAAGCTTTCTGCTCGCGATCGCCATGGACGGCAACGGCTGCGCGATCGCCGCGCTCGACGTCTCCACGGGGGAGTTCGTCGTCGCCGGCGTCGCGAGCCCAGGCGCGGCGGGCGAGGAGATCGCGCGACTCGCGCCGCGCGAGATTATCGTGTCGCGCGAGGACGCCGACGCGGCGCGCGTCGTGGCGAATCTGCGCTGCGCGATTACCCGGGTGGACCATGAGGTCTTCGCCCAGGGGGCGACGATCCTCGATGAAAGATTCCAGGGGGCGACCGCAAGTCTTGCGGGGGCGATGGCGGCGGCGGCCGGCGCTGCGCTCACCTATGCCGAAGAAAATTTCGGCGGGCGGCTCGGTCATCTGCAAGCGCCGCGCCTGTATCATCCGGCGCGGTCCATGTTGCTCGACGAGACCACGCGGGCCCATCTCGAACTGACCATATCCAGCGACGGAACCCGCGCCGGCTCGCTGCTCGCAATCCTTGACGAGACGCTGACGCCGATCGGCGCGCGGCGGCTGGCGAGCTGGATTACCTATCCGCTGACGGAACTGGAGGAGATTCGGCGGCGTCACGATGCGGTCGAGGAATTGTTCGACTGCGACCTCGGCGGCACCGCGGCGGCAGCGTTGAAGCAGATCGGCGACCTCGAGCGGCTGGCGGGTCGCGTCGGCACGCTGCGGGCGAGTCCGCGCGACGCACTGAAGCTCGGGCAGGCGCTCGGCGCGGTCGGCCTGCTCAAGGAGTGGATCGGCGCGCGGCGCGCGGTGGCGCTGCAGCAGATTGCCGCGCGGTTGAATCCGTTCCCCGCTCTGGCCGAAGCGATCGACGCCACCCTCAGCGAAGAGCCGCCGCTTAATCCGCGCGACGGCAATACGATTCGGCGCGGTTTCAGTGCCGAGGTCGATGAGCTGCGGGCGCTGGCGCTCGATGCGCGCGCGGTGATCGCGCGGATGGAGGCGGCGGAGCGCCAGCGCACCGGCATCCCTTCGCTCAAGATCCGCTACAATCAGGTCTTCGGCTATTACATCGAGGTCACCAGGCCGCATCTGGAACGCGTGCCGGCGACGTATGAGCGCAAGCAGACGCTGGTCGGCGCCGAACGTTTCACCACGCCCGATCTGAAAGAGCTCGAGCGCAAGATCCTGGGCGCCGAAAACGGTCTCAAGGAGCTCGAAGCGCAACTTTTCGCGCGGCTGCTGCGCGATCTGGCGCTCCACGCGCGCGAGATCCTCGATACCGCCGACGCGGTCGGCGAGCTTGACGCGCTGCGGTCGCTGGCGAGCGTCGCGCGGCGGCGCGATTACGTGCGTCCAGCGATGGACGGTGGCACCGCGATCCTGATCCGCGACGGGCGTCATCCGGTGCTGGAAGCCGGAATGAAGCCGGGGCAGTTCGTGCCGAACGATCTGCACGCCGATCCGGACGAACGGCAGCTTCTGTTGATTACCGGACCGAACATGGCCGGCAAGTCCACCTATCTGCGCCAGGTCGCCCTGATCGTCATCATGGCGCAAATCGGCAGCTTCGTGCCGGCGACCTCGGCGCGCCTCGGAATCGTCGATCGTATCCTGACCCGAATCGGCGCCCGCGATGAACTGCGCCGGGGCGAATCGACCTTCATGGTCGAGATGCGCGAGACGGCGCGGTTGCTCGAGGGCTTGAGCGAGCGGAGTCTTCTGTTGCTCGACGAAGTGGGCAGAGGGACCAGCACGTTTGACGGGCTCGCGATCGCCTGGGCGGTGGCGGAGTATCTGCACGACGCGACGCGAGCCAAGGTGCTGTTCGCGACGCATTTCCACGAATTAATCGAGCTTGCGCGCGACCGGCCGCGCGTCAAGAATCTGAGCATGGCGGTGCGGGCGTGGGGCGAGGAGGTGGTGTTTCTGCGCAGCGTGGTCGAGGAACCGGCGAATCGCAGCTATGGGATCGAGGTGGCGCGGCTCGCCGGATTGCCGGAAACCGTTATCCGGCGGGCGCGCGAGATCCTCGACGCGCTCGAGCGCGACGCCGTCAGCGGCGGTGCGCCGCGTCAGGGCCTCTCTGAGAGCGCGGCGGCGGGCGCGCAGATGGATCTGTTCACGCCGGCCGCCACGCGCGTGCTGGAGGAACTTCGCCATCTGGAAGTCGAACAGCTCACGCCGCTCGACGCGCTTAATCTGCTCGCGCGTCTGAGCGAGCGACTGCGATCGCGCGGGTAGGCGGGATGGGGCGGCGCGCAGGCTGCTGGCTGGCCGGGGCTTTGTTTATCGTCGTGGTGTTCGCTCAGGACGCCGCCGCGAGCGTGCTGGTCGGTGTCGCCCTGAAACCCGAGCCGGAATATCTCGAGCTGCATTTCCAGGTCCGCGGTCCGGCGCCGCGATGGACGCTGGAGGCGCAGCGTCAGTTACTGACGATCACGCTTCAACAGACGCGTATCGCGATCCGGCGCCTGGCGCGCGCGGACAGTCTGCCGGCGCCGCTGACCGGACTGGAGGTCGCTGAGATTGGCGGTGCGGGACGGATCGTGATGGCGGTGGCGGGTCGGGTGGATTACGCGGCAACGTTCGGCGGCCAGGAGCTGATCGTGCGGCTGGCGCGGTCCGGCGCCGCCCCGCATCTGGCGGCTCCCATCAGGGTGGCCACGGCGCGCCGACCACCGGCGCCCATGCCAGAGGTTGCGTCAGGGCCGTCGTTGGGTAACGGGATGCCCGCGCCGGCCGGCGCGCAGGTGGCGGCATTCGTGCCGCCGATGCCGCGTCACGAGCCGGTATCGCCGCAAGCGGCGCCGCATCGGGTCGTGGTAATCGACCCCGGCCACGGCGGCCGCGATCCGGGCACGGAATCGGCGGGCGGCGTCGCGGAAAAGGACGTGGCGCTGCGGATCGCGCTGCTCACGCACGACGCGCTCGAGGCGCGCGGGATAAGTGCGCCGCTGACCCGCTCGGACGATCGTTTTCTGACGCTTGCGGAGCGCACACAATTCGCCAATCGCATGAATGCCGACCTGTTCGTGTCGATCCATCTCAACTCGAGCCCGGACCCGCGGACGTCCGGTATCGAGGTCTATTACCTCAATAACACGACCGATCGCGCGACCATGCGGCTGGCGGCAATGGAAAACGGCGGCGTCGGTGGTTATGGCACTTCGGGCAAGGCGAACCTAGACTATATCCTGGATGATTTGACGCAGGGCGAGAAGGCTCATGAGTCGGTGGCGCTGGCGCAAAAGATCGAAACCGACAGCGCGGCGCAGGTCGCGGCCGCAACCGGACTGCGCATGAACCTGCTCGGCGTCAAGCGGGGACCATTTTACGTGCTGGTGGGAGCGGAGATGCCCGCGGTGCTGGTCGAGTGCGGTTTTCTCTCGAACGCCGCCGAAGCCGACCGTCTGACCGATCCGCGCTATCAACAGGGCCTCGCCGATGGTATCGCGGACGCGGTCGTCCGCTATCTCGACAACTACACCGCGGTAGGCAACCTGTGAGCGAAAAATCGACGGCTGAGCAGACCGGGGAAGGCGCGGAACGGGACGAGTCGGCGCTGCTCGCTGACCTCGTGCGCGGCGACAGCGCCGGCAGGATTGCCGGTGACTATCTGCGCCAGGTCCGGGAAGCCCTTTTCGTGCGCCATCAGGCAGGTGCCGGCGGCCGTGAGATCGTCAAGGATTACACGGTCGCGATGGATCGTCTGATGCGCGCGATCTATCGCTTCGCCGAGACTTCGTCAGCGCATCGGATCCCGCGGCTGAATCAGCGGCTGACGGTAATCGCCCGAGGTGGCTACGGGCGCGGCGAGTTGAGTCCGCATTCGGATATCGACCTGATCTTTCTGCACGATTACAAACCGGGTCCGTATATCGAGGTCGTCACCGAGACCATCCTGCACGCCTTGTTTGATACCCACCTCGAGATTGGCTACGCGGTCCGCAATATCGCGGAATGTATCAAGATGGCGGCGATCGACCTCAAGGAGAAGACCGCCATCCTCGATACGCGCTATCTGGCCGGGGACGAGAAGCTTTACGCGCAGTTTGAAAAGACGGTCAGCGCCGAGGTGCTCAACCGCGATCAACGGACTTTCTTCAAGGCCAAGCTGGCGGAGAGCGAGGAACGCCATCATCGGTTCGGCGATTCGGTCTATCTGCTCGAGCCGAATCTCAAGGAAGGCGAGGGCGGGCTGCGCGATTTGCACACCGCGATGTGGTTGGCCAAGGCCAAGTACAAGATTCATAACCTCGATGAACTGGTGCAGAAGGCGGTCATCAGCGAGGGTGAATTCCTGGCGATAAAGGCGGCTCAGGATTTTCTCTTTCGCGTGCGCAATTCGCTGCATTTCATCACGCGACGCCATTTCGACCAGTTGACCTTCGAGTTGCAGGAGCAGGTGGCGCCGATGCTCGGACTGAGCGATGGCGAGGGCGTCTCGGCGAGCGCGCGTCTGATGCGGCAGTATTATCAGCAGGCGACGGCGATCCTGCGATTCTCCGACGAGCTCATCGGGCGCGTCGCCGATGAGGTAACGCGATCGCGCCTGCCGTGGCGTCGAACGGCGCGTCAGATTCGGCCCGGCGTGGTGATCCAGGATCGCTATCTGGGTCTGGCCGATACGGGGCTCTTCGCCCGCGATCCGCTGAACCTGGTGACTATCTTCGCCGATTGCCAGGCGCACGATGCGCAGTTGTCGGGCGGTGCGTACCAGGCAGTGCGCGACAATCTTCATCTGGGGCTCGAGACGCTGCCGTACAATCCTCATGCCGGAACCGCCCTGATGGGGATTCTCAACAGTCCCGAGCGGGTGGCGGTGACGCTCGAGATGATGCATCGGGCGGGCGTGCTCGGCGCGATCGTTCCGGAGTTCGGCCAACTCGACGGGCGGGTGGTTCACGACCTCTATCACATCTACACGGTGGACCGGCATTCGCTTGCCGGCGTGCGCGAGCTCGAGCGGCTGCGCAGCGGCCAGTTCAAGGAATCGAACCCGCTGCTGACCGAGGTCGCGCGCAACTATGACGCGCTGCCGCTGGTGTATCTCGCGATGCTGCTGCATGACGTCGGCAAAGGCTACGGGCATGATCACGACAAGCGCGGCGCCGTGCTGGCGGCGCAGATCTGCACCCGCCTCGGACTCGACAGCGAAGCGAGCGACCTGGTCGTCTTTTTGGTGCGGCACCATCTGCGGATGTCGGAGGTGGCGCAGAAGGGTGATATCGACGATGATCGAACGGTCGATGAATTCGCGCGCAGCGTCGGTTCAATCGATCGGCTGAAGGCGCTTTATCTGATGACGTTCGCGGATATGCGCGCGGTCTCGCCGAAGATCTACAGCAACTGGCGCGACATGCTGCTGAGCGAGCTTTACATGAAATCGCTCAAGCTGCTTGAACGCGGCGAAAAGGAAGCCGTCGATCCGCAGCGGCGTCTGGCGCTGGTCAAGGCGCAGGTGGGTGATCAGCTCGAGGCGGCGGGCGCGCCGCCGGCCGCGGCGATGCATTTTCTCGAGGCCATGCCGGCGCGCTATTTTCTGACGACGCCGGAGGCCGATATCCTGCATCACTTCGAACTGATTCGCACGCTCGGTGAAGAACGACCGCTCGCCTGCCGCCATCGCGTGTTTCCGCAGCTCGAGTTTGCGGAGTTTGTGGTTGCGACGCCGGATCAGCCGGGGCTGTTCGCCAAGATCGCCGGAGTGCTGACTGCCAACAACCTGAATATTCTGTCGGCGCGAATCGTGACCAATGCGGATGATCTGGCGCTCGATGTCTTTCGGGTTTCGCTGGGCACCGGCGGCGTCGCGCTCGAGCCCGAGCGCTGGCTTAAGGTCGAGCAGGACCTTGCTCGCGTTTTGCGCGGTGAGCAGGAAATCACCGAGCTGGTCGCTGCGGCGATGCACAACCTGCCGGGCGCGCGCAAGTTCACCCGGCGCATGGCGACCGAGGTAACGATCGACAACCGCGTATCGGAAAACTGTACGGTCATCGACGTCTTCAGTCCCGACCGCGTGGGGCTGCTGTTTACGATCACGCATACGCTCTTTGAACTGGGATTTATTATTCACCTGGCGCGAATCTCGACCACCGCCGATCAGGCGCTCGATGTTTTTTACATCACCGATCCCGCGGGCCATAAGATCGAGGACCTCGAACAACTGCGTCTGCTCAAGGCGGCGCTGACCGAGCGTCTGGAGCCCTCGAGCGAGAGTCAGGCGGCGAACGCAGCATCGTGAGTATCCCGCAGGAACAGCGCGAAGTGGCGGCGGGCGACGGATGGGACCGGCTGCTCGACCGTTATCTGGCGCGCAAGGCGGTAGAGCAGGGCCTGAGCCGCAATTCGCTCGAGGCATATGCCAATGATTTGCGCGATTTCGTCGCCTTCTGCATGCGGGAGCATCTGACGCCCGACGGGCTCGACGCGCGCGCGCTCAGCGCCTACCTCGAGGGGCTCGGCGAGCGCTTCAAAGTGACGAGCCAACGACGCAAACTGGCGGCGGTGCGCGGCCTGGTCCGGAGCCTCGTTGACCACGGAGTGCTGACCCGCGACCCGACCGCGACACTCAGGCTGCGGCCCCATCCGCGGGCGCTGCCGCGCGCCGTGACGCGAACGGATATCGAGATGCTGCTGAGCGCGATCCCGAATGATTCCCTGCGCGGGATGCGGGATCGGGCGATGGTCGAAATGGCGTACGGCTGCGGTCTGCGCGTTTCCGAGCTGGTGGGGCTGAGGCTGTATCAGGTCGATCTGACCAATCGCACGGTGACGGTGATCGGCAAGGGCAACAAGGAACGGCTGGTGCCGGTCGGCGGATCGGCGCTGCGGGCGCTCAGGCAGTATCTGGCGGCGCGGCATAGTGCCGCCCTCGCCAAGCTCTCCGGGGGCGTGCGCGCCCGACGTTCGACTGCGGCGCCGGTCAGCAAGCGAAGTTCGGCGTTGTTCGTCAGCCGGCTCGGCCGTCCACTGACCCGGCAGGGGTTCTTCAAGGCGCTCAAGGAATGGGCGGCGGGCGATCCGCGTCTCGCCTGGATCAGTCCGCATACGCTGCGCCATTGCTTCGCCACCCATCTGCTCGAGGGCGGGGCGGACCTGCGCGCGGTGCAGGAGATGCTCGGTCACAGCGACATTTCGACGACGCAGATCTATACCCATCTGACGCGGACCCATCTGCGCAAGGTCCATCGCACCTATCATCCGCGAGCACGCCGGGCGACTCTCCGCGGCGCCTCCGGCGGAGAATAGAATGGGGCGCAGCGGCGGCTTCATCACGACCCTGCTGATCTGGGCCGTGCCGATGATTTTCTCGATCATCCTGCACGAGGTGATGCACGGCTTTGTCGCGCGCAGTCTCGGCGACGACACCGCGCAACGCGAAGGCCGACTCACCCTCAATCCGCTGGCCCATATCGATTTGTTCGGTACGCTTATCCTGCCGGCAATCCTGTTGTTCGCGCGGCTGCCGGTTTTCGGCTACGCCAAGCCGGTGCCGGTGAACTTCGGGCGCCTGCGCAACGGACGGACCGGGATGGTGATGGTGGCGGCGGCCGGGCCGTTGACGAATTTCGCCCTGGCGATTATCTGCGCGCTCGCGCTGCGTCTCGGAATCACTAACGTGATCCTCACCCGGATGCTGCTCGCGGGAGTGGTGTTCAACGTGATGCTCGGAGTGTTCAACCTGCTGCCGCTTTTGCCGCTGGATGGTGGGCGGGTGCTCGCGGGCCTCCTGCCGCTGCCGCTTGCCCGCGCGTATGCGGGACTCGAACGCTACGGATTTCTGATATTGTTGGTGCTGCTATATACGGGTGTGATTAACCTCCTGATGGATCCTGTCCTGGCCGCGGTTTATCGGAGTCTGTTGTGATCGAGAAGCCCTCGCCACCACCCGATTCGGTTCCCGCCGCCGACGCGGTGCCGCGCGTCGAACTGCCGATCTATCAGGGTCCGCTCGACCTGCTGCTGCATCTGATCAAGCGTGCCGAGCTCGACCCGCGCGACGTCTCCGCGAGCATCATCACCGAGCAGTACCTGGCGCATCTCGATCTGATGCGCGAGCTGAATCTCGACGTTGCGGGTGAGTACCTGGTGATGGCGGCGACATTATTGCTGATCAAGTCTTTTGCCCTGCTGCCACATCCCGACCTGAAGGACGACGAGGAGGCCGAAGAGCTCAAGCGTGATTTGATCGAGCGGTTGCTCGAGTACCAGCGTTATCGCGAAGCGGCGGCGAAACTGGAGGCGCGCGACCTGCTCGGGCGCGACGTTTTTGCCGCATCCGGTGAAAAGCCGCCCGATCCCGCGTCCGATGCTGCACCGTACACCGTCTCGCTGTTTGACCTCGTGCAGGCGATGGCGGCGGTGCTTAAGCGGCTCGGGGATCGCACGCCGCGGACTATCGCGTTGCGCGATATCCCGATCGCGGATTGCATTCCGCGTATCCTGGCGGCGTTGGTCGATGGCGAGCGGGTGACCTTTGCATCGCTGTTTGCCGATCTCGATGATCGCGCGGTGGTTATCGCCACATTTATCGCGCTCCTGGAACTGATTCGGCGTGGCGCGGTGCGGGCTACGCAGGAAGTTCGCTACGGTCCCATCTTCCTCGAGCGCGGCGAGCGTTTCGACGCTCCAGCGACCCCGGTGATCGCCGCAGCGGAGAGCGGCGCTACACCGGCCCAACCTGAAGAGCCTGAGAGTTAGTGGAAGAAGACCAGCTTAAGTCGGTGCTGGAGAGTCTGCTCTTCGCGGCAGGCGAGCCGGTGAGTCTCACGCGTCTGGCAGGCGCGATCGAGACCGTGCCGCGGGAGACGATCCGCGCGGCGCTCGCCGCGATGGCGACGGCCTACCTGAGCGAGAATCGCGGGATCTTCCTCGAGGAGGTTGCCGGCGGTTATCAATTGCGGACGCGCAAGGAGTACGCCGGCTATGTCCGCCGGCTGCTCGCGACGAAGCCGCCGCGGCTCAGCCGCCCACTGCTCGAAACCCTGGCGATCATCGCCTACCGGCCGAATATCACACGCCCTGAGATCGAGGAGCTGCGCGGGGTTGATTGTGGAGGCGTACTGGAAACGCTCGGCGAACGCGGACTGATTCGCATAAGCGGCCGCAAGGAGGCTCCCGGGCGTCCCGCCCTCTATGAGACGACGCCGGCGTTTCTCGAGCTGTTCGGCCTCAAAAGCCTCGACGATTTGCCGAACCTCGAGGAGTTCCAGGCCCTCAACGGGACCGTCGGCGACGTACCTGCCGCGCCGTCAGCCACTGCTTCGCCCGACCCTCAGCAACCCTCGAGCGATCCGGAAGACGCCGCGGGCGCCGAGAAGGAGCGGACTTCGGGCACCGAGTAGGCGATCGCGCCTCACTCACGGCCAGATGGTGGCGCGGGCGGGCCACAGTGCTTAGCTTTCCGTAGCGTAGAGGTGAGGATTTTGCGGCATGCCCAAGGATCACGATGAGCAACAGGCGCACGATGCGCCCGAGAACGCTGGCGTTAAGATGACGGCAGCCGAAACAGCTTCAGAAAACGAAACGGCCTCGGAAATCGAAAAGTTGACGAATCAATTATCCGCAAAAGAGCAGGAACTGGCTGAGCTCAAGGACAAGTATCTGCGCACGCTGGCTGACGCCGAAAACGCGCGCAAGCGTATCCGTCAGCAAAGCGAGGAGACGATTCGCCTGCAAAAGGAAGGCGTGCTGCGCGAAATCCTGCCGATCGTCGATAACCTCGAACGGGCGGTTGAAGCGGCCAAAGGCGGCGGCAACGGCAAATCGATCGTTGAGGGCGTCGAGATGGTGCTGCGGTCAATGCTGGACTTTCTCAAGACCCACGGGGTGAATCCGATCAGTGCCGTCGGCCAGCCTTTCGACCCTGAAAAGCATGAGGCAATCGAGCACGTCGAATCGAGCGAACATCCGCCGAACACGGTCGTCGATGAATTCCATCGGGGCTATCTGATCGGCGAGCGGATGCTGCGGCCGGCGCGCGTTGCGGTGGCCAAGGAACCCGAGGGGGCTCATCCGCGCAAGGGGTCGGCCAACGGCGCGGATCGGGCGTGAAGTTGAAATCGCCGCAGACGTGGTTACATCAAGCTTAAAGAGGAACTGAAGAATGGCCAAAGTAATCGGCATCGATTTGGGGACGACCAATAGCTGCGTTGCCATCATGGAGGGCGGCGATCCGGTGGTGATCGCCAATTCCGAGGGCGCGCGCACCACACCGTCAGTCGTGGCCTTCACCGACAGCGGTGAACGACTGGTCGGGCAGATTGCCAAGCGTCAGGCGATAACCAATCCCACTAACACGGTCTTTGCGATCAAACGCCTGATGGGCCGCCGGTACGACGATCCGGAGGTTCAACGGGCGATCAAGGTTCTGCCTTACAAGGTTGAGAAGAACCAGGACGGCGCGGCGTGGGTCGAGATTCGCGGCAAGAAGTACAGCCCGCCGGAGATTTCCGCCTTTATCCTGCAAAAAATGAAGCAGACTGCCGAGGATTATCTCGGCGAGCCGGTCACCGAAGCGGTGATTACGGTTCCGGCCTACTTCAACGACAGCCAGCGTCAGGCGACGAAGGATGCCGGACGAATCGCCGGCCTCAACGTTCTGCGCATCATCAATGAGCCGACGGCAGCCTCGCTGGCCTATGGACTCGATAAGAAAAAGGACGAGAAGATCGCGGTCTTCGACCTCGGCGGCGGCACCTTCGATATCTCGATCCTGGAACTTGGCGAAGGCGTGTTCGAGGTCAAATCGACCAACGGCGATACCTTCCTCGGCGGCGAGGACTTCGACCAGCGGGTTATCGATTATCTGGCGGACGAATTCCGCAAGGACCAGGGAATCGACCTGCGCAAGGATCGGATGGCTTTGCAGCGCCTGAAGGAAGCCGCCGAGAAGGCCAAGTGCGAGCTCTCCACCGTGATGGAGACCGACATCAATCTGCCGTTCATCACCGCGGACCAGTCCGGACCGAAGCATCTGAATATCAAGCTGACGCGCGCCAAACTCGAGGCGCTGTGCGCCGACCTGCTCGATCGTCTCGAAGGGCCGTGCGTGACGGCGCTGCGCGACGCCGGGCTCCGCGCGAGTGATATCAACGAGGTGGTGCTGGTCGGCGGCATGACCCGGATGCCGGCCGTGCAGGAGCGCGTGCGCAAGCTCTTCGGTCGCGAAGGCCATAAGGGCGTGAACCCCGACGAAGTCGTCGCGGTCGGCGCGGCAATTCAGGCCGGCGTGCTCAAGGGCGAAGTCAAGGACGTGCTGCTGCTTGACGTGACGCCGCTTTCCCTCGGGATCGAGACGCTCGGCGGCGTTTTCACCAAACTTATCGAGAAGAACACGACCATCCCGACGCGCAAGAGCCAGGTCTTCTCGACGGCTCAGGATAACCAATCGGCGGTCACGATTCGGGTTTTCCAGGGCGAGCGCGAGATGGCGGCGGATAACAAGCTCCTGGGTCAGTTCGACCTGGTGGGTATCCCGCCGGCGCCACGCGGGCTGCCGCAGATCGAAGTTACCTTCGATATCGACGCCAACGGTATCGTCAATGTCCACGCCAAGGACCTCGGGACCAACAAGGAGCAGTCGATTCGCATCACCGCGTCCTCGGGTCTGAACGAGGAAGAGATCAAGCGGATGGTGCGTGAGGCCGAGCAGCACGCCGCCGAAGATCGGCAGCGGCGCGAGCAGGCGGAGGCGCGCAACAAGCTCGACAACCTCATCTACACCACCGAGAAAATGCTCAAGGAGAACGGTGGATCGCTTGACGAAGCCGCACGCAAAGGGGTCGAGGACGCGCTGGCAAGCGCGCGCGGCAAGCTCGAATCGAAGGATGCCGCCGAGATCAATGCCGCCGCCGAAGCGCTGACCGCGGCCTCGCACAAGCTGGCCGAGGCGATGTACAGCAAATCGCGTCAGGCGGGCGCCGCGGGGGCCGACGGACACGGTGCGCGACCGAGCGACGACGGCGCGCGGAACGGCGAAGCCGGGGGCAAGAAGGACGACGTAGTTGACGCCGACTTCAAGGAAGTAAAGTAAACCGCGTCGATTGAGTGATCGCGCGCCGCGCGCGATCACTTACTTCCTCCGCGACAGTGGACTAGACTTGGGCGTCGATGCCAGCCGAGCGAAAACGTGACTATTACGAAGTTCTGGGCATTTCCCGTGGTGCCGGCGAAGAGGAAATAAAGAAGGCGTATCGGCGGCTCGCGGTGCAGTACCATCCCGACCGCAATCCGGGAAACAAGCAGGCCGAAGAGAAATTCAAGGAACTCAACGAAGCCTACCAGGTGCTGTCGGATCCGGAGCGCCGGGCTCAATACGATCGCTTCGGCCATGCCGCGTTTCAAGGTCCCCAGGGGGCCGGCGGCTTCGGCGGGTTCGATTTCAGCCAGGGGTTTGAAGAGGTCTTCTCCGATATTTTCGGCGACTTCTTCGGCACCGGCCGCGGCCGCTCACGTTCGCGCAGTCGGCGCGGTGAGGATCTGCGCTACGACCTCGAGATCGAGTTCAAAGAGGCGGCGACCGGTGCCGAGAAGATCATCAAGTTCCAGCGCCTCGTCGTCTGCGAGCAGTGTAACGGCTCGCGCGCGCGCGGCGGCGCCGAAGGCGTGCGCATCTGTCCCAACTGTCGCGGCACCGGCCAGGTGCGGACGCAGCAGGGCTTCTTCTCGATCTCGACCACCTGCGGGCAGTGCCGCGGCGAAGGTTCGGTAATCGCCGACCCCTGTCCGAAGTGTCAGGGTCAGGGGCGGATCCGGCGGCCGGTATCGCTGTCGGTAAAGATTCCGGCCGGCGTCGACAACGGCTCGCGGCTTAAGCTCCGCAACGAGGGCGAGGCGGGTGCGGCGGGCGGCGCCAACGGCGATCTTTACGTCGTGATCCACGTCAAGGAGCATCCGCTGTTCGTGCGTCAGGATAACGATATCCTGATCGAAGTGCCGATCAGCTTTCCGCAAGCGGCGCTCGGCGCCGAAATCGAGGTCCCCACGCTCGAAGGCAAAATCAACATGAAGGTGCCGGCGGGAACGCAATCCGGGAAGATCATCCGATTGAAAGGGAAGGGGTTCCCTGATCTGCACGGCTATGGCGCCGGCGATCAACTGGTGCGGATTGCGGTCGAAACGCCGCGGCGCCTCTCAGCGCGTCAGCGCGAGCTGCTCGAAGAATTCGCGCGCGTCTCGGGTGAAGATACCAGCCATCCGATGGCCAAGGGCTTCGTCGACAAGCTCAAGGAGATGTTCGGATAAGAGCTCGCGCGACTCCGCCGCGCCCGGCACCGGTACGACAACGACGGGATGGGCAGCGCGCGATGCGAAGTTTAACAAGAGGGCTGCCGGCGGCAGCCCTCTTCTGCTTTTACGTGCTTCTACGTGATCGGGTTGACGAGGTCGATCAAGCTTCGACGGGGCGATAGGCGTCGCAGGTCAGTTCGCCGAGCAGCTTGTGCCACGGATGGTTGGGACGGCGTTCGACGTCGGCCACGATCCGCGCCATCTCCATCAGAACCGGCGGACGATCCTCGTCGTACATGTCGCCCTGCAGGAGCTTCAGCACGTCGATACGGTAGCGCTTGTCTTCGACGAAGAAAGTGAACAGCACGTTGAGCCGGTAGTAGAGCGAGATGAATTCGTACCAGTTGCGGGTGCCGCGCCTCATCAGGGTTTCAAAAGTATTGAACGCCGACCGATGGAAGCCGCCGTTGTTCGCCGCCTTGATAATATCGGCGGCGGCGAGCTTGGCGCTGTTGAGGGCGATACTGACGCCGCTCGAGAAGATCGGATCGACGAAACGGGCGGCGTCGCCGACCAGCACGAAGCCGTCGCCGCAGATCTGCTTCATCGCATAGCTGTAGTCGCCTTCTTCCTTGAGCGGCCGCAGTTGTTTGGCGGCGCGCAGCGCTTCGCCGAGTCCCTCGCGGGTGTTGATGCAGTCCCAGAAGAACTGCTCGCGCGACTGGCGGGTTTTCTGGAAGTGCTTCTTCTGGGTGACGACGCCGATGCTGGTGATTTTGTCGGTGATCGGAATCTGCCAGATCCACGAGTTACTGACCGGCAGGAAATGGACGAAGATATACTCGCCGAAGATTTCCTTCTTCGAGAGCACGAGCCGGTCATAATCCTCGAACCAGGTATGGATCGCATACTGGTCGAAGACCGGATCGGTGACCTTCAGGCGGAGTTGGTTGCCGAGCAGGGTATGGCGCCCGGAGGCATCGACCACCATCCGGGTGCGAACGTTGATTTCCTGCCGACCCATGGTCAGGCGCACCTTCGGCATATCGGGGTCGGAGAAATCGACCGACTGCGCTCGCACGCCTTCGTAGATCGTGGCGCCGAGGTCATGCGCATTCTGCAGCAGCATGTTGTCGAAGAGTCCGCGATCGACGTGCCAGGTATAGTTCTGCGTGACGCCGGCCATCGCGCGCTCTTCAAAGCGGATAGCGGCCTCGGCCTCCTTGTAGTCGGCCGCCTGGGTCGCTTCGTCGAGTCCCTGCCAGTCATGATTGTAGGAGGGGGCGTAAGATGAGGAAGTCCAGACCGCGCCGAGTTTGCGCGGGAACTTCATCTCGTCCATCTTGGGGATCAGTCCCAAATCACCGAGGACGCGGTTGGACGCGGGCACCAGCGACTCGCCGATATGTGGGCGGGGAAACAGTTCGCGCTCAAAAACCACGCACTTGAGGCCCGCCTTGGCGAGATATGAAGCAGCCGCGGAGCCGCCGGGTCCCCCGCCGAGCACCGCAACATCGAAATCAACCGTTGCCATCTACGAACTCCTCCCTCGAACAGGACCGAAGGTTATCTTTGACTGACGGTCCGTGGCGATATTATGACAAAGAGACTCTAGAAAAGTGTGTAAATAAATGGAGCCACAGTCGAATATTCGGACAAAATGACCAAAACACCAACAATGAGCAGAATAGCGATAAATGGCGCAAGCCACAACTTCTTGCGCGCACGCATAAAACCCCATAGGTCAGACAAGGTTTCGAACATCAGTAAGGCTTCTCCATGGCGGCTGGTGGCAGGCGCTCGCTAGGCGACCTATACGTCGGGCAATTCCGGTCAAAGCCGCGTCGCAGCGGATCCCATCCGGTGAGCCGAGTGATCACTCCGCACGGAACGAAGATCAGAAAAAAAAGCAGATTAAAGACGATTCGCGAATTGAGCCATCCGAGGGCCTGGCCCAGCTTCCCCCAGAGGAGATGCGGATAGCGGAGCGCCTGCGGTGCGGCGAGGGCAAGGATTGCCATCGCACCTCCGACAACCCAGGGCCATAGCGGGATCGGATGATGTTTCAGAAGCGGCCCGGCGAGACCAAACAGTGCGCCGAGAAGGGTCCCGACCAGCAGACCAAAGTCGCGCAGCTCTTTGGATGATACGGGTCTCAATCCGGCTCGATCTCCGCCATCCACGACGTATCGGCGGGGAGTGGCGGCTGGTCTTTGCGCGCCAGCAGAAAATTATCCATCACGAGGAAATCCATCTCGGTCCGCCGAAAGCAAATGTACGCGTCGCGCGGCATACAGACGATAGGCTCGCCGCGGACATTGAACGACGTATTGACCAGCACCGCGCATCCGGTGAGGGCGGCGAAACGTTCGAGCAATTTATGCAGGCGCGGGTTGGTCTCGGCATGGACGGTTTGAATCCGCGCCGAATAGTCCACGTGGGTGACGGCGGGAATCGTCGAACGCGGCTGGTTGAGGCGTTCGATCCCGAACAGATGCGCCGCATGATCGGTGGGCGTGCGGAGCGCGTCGCGCACCGGCGCCACGATCATCATGTAGGGGCTCGGGCGGTCGAGGTCGAAGTAATCGCCGACGCGGTCGGCGAGCACCACCGGCGCGAAGGGACGGAACGATTCGCGAAACTTGATCTTCAGATTCATGACGGACTGCATCCGCGGACTGCGCGCGTCGCCGAGGATCGAGCGATTACCGAGCGCCCGCGGGCCGAATTCCATGCGTCCCTGGAACCATCCGACGACCTTTTCCTCCGCCAGTAGAGCCGCGACGCGATCAAGCAGGTCATCTTCGGCGAGCAGCTCGTAATGCGCGCCGAGTTCGTCGAGCGCGCGGCGGATTTCCTCGCTGGTGTAAGCCGGACCGAGGTAAGCCCCGCGCATCGCGTCAATCTCCGCGCGCCGCGGTTTAGCGTGATATTCGTGCCAGGCGGAGAGGGCCGCGCCGAGCGCGCCGCCAGCGTCGCCCGCGGCCGGCTGGATCCAGATATCGCGGAAGCCGGCCTCGCGGAGGACCCGCCCATTGGCCACGCAGTTGAGGGCGACGCCGCCGGCCATGCAGAGATAATCGACGTCAAGTTCGCGACGCACGGTCCGCGCGAGCCGCAGGACAATCTCTTCGGTCACGTCCTGAATCGAGCGCGCGAGATCCATCTCGCGCTGCGTCAGAGGTCCTTCGGGAGAGCGCGGCGGCCCGCCGAAGAGTTCGGCGAACGCGCGATTCGTCATCGTGAGTCCGGTCGCGAAGTCAAAGTAAGCGAGATTCAGGCGGAAGGTGCCGTCGTCCTTGAGATCGATCAGTTTGTCGAGGATGAGCTCGGCGTATTTGGGTTCGCCATAGGGCGCCAGACCCATCACTTTGTACTCGCCCGAATTGACCTTGAAGCCGGTGTAGTAGGTGAAGGCCGAATAGAGCAGGCCGAGCGAATGGGGGAAATCGATTTCCCAGTGCGCCGTGAGTCGATTCTGTTCGCCGAGCCAGGCCGAGGTTGTCGCCCACTCCCCGACCCCGTCGAGACAGAGCACGCCGGCGCGGGCGAAGGGACTGGGGAAGAACGCCGAGGCGGCGTGCGCCTGATGATGCAGGGTGAAGCGCAGTGGCGGCGTGGCGCGCGGACGCACGCCGGCAAGCCGCGCCATCTCCTTGCGCAGGAGCGATTTCAGATAGAGTTTTTCCTTGAGCCAGACCGGCATCGCGGCGACGAAGGAGGGGCGTCCGCGCGGCGCGCAGGCCAGGTAGGTCTCGAGCAGGCGTCCGAATTTCAGCAGCGGTTTGTCGTAGAAGACGACTTCGTCAACGTCACCGAGCGCGATTCCACCCTCGCGCAGGCAGTAGGCGAGGGCATTGGCGGGAAACCGCGCGTCGTGCTTTTTGCGCGAAAAGCGCTCCTCCTGCGCGGCGGCGATAATCTCGCCGTCGCGCACCAGCGCCGCCGCACTATCATGGTAGTAGGCCGAGATGCCGAGAATGTTCATTCGACCCGGTAAGTCTAACCGGGCGGATGGCGCAAGTCAGTCAAGCGGAGTGGATTTCGGCGCGGACGATACGGGCGCCGGCGACCATCGCTTTGAGCTTGCCGAAGGCGGCGGCGCGCGACAGGTACTTCATTCCGCAATCGGGCGCCACGACCAGCCGTTCCGGGGGCACAATCTCGAGTGCGGCGCGGATGCGCTGGGCCACGATTTCCGGCGTTTCGACGGTTTCGTCGCCTAGATTCAGCACGCCCAGCATGATCGTTTTCGACGGCAGGTCGCGGAGCACCGACAGGTCGAGTTGCGGCTGCGCCGCTTCGAGCGAAACCTGATCGGCGGCACAATCGTTGAGTTCAGCGAGGAACGAGTAGGGCTTGTTCTTCTTCTTCAGATAATGGCCGTAACCGAAGCAGACGTGCACCACGGTGGTGCCGCCGACACCTTCGAGGGCGCGATTGATCGCCTTGACGGCATACTTGCGGGCCTCGTCTGGGAAAGAATCCATGTAGGGTTCATCGAGCTGAACCACATCGGCGCCGGCCGCGAACAGGTCTTTGACTTCCAGATTGACGGCTTCGGCAAACGCCATCGCGAGCGACTCGTCGTCGGGATAGGCGGCGTTTTCCGCCTGGCGCGTCATCGTGAACGGTCCCGGCAGGGTAATCTTGATGCGGCGATCGGTGTTGGCGCGCAGGAAGGTCAGGTCGCGCACTTCGACCGGCTCGAGGCGGCGGATGGGCCCGGAAACCAGCGGCACGATATCCGGACCACCGCGGCGATTCAGACCCTTGCCGAGCTTTTCGCGATCGATGCCGCCGAGCGCATTGGCGAAGCGGTTGGAATAGCTCTCCCGACGCATCTCGCCGTCCGAGATTATATCGACGCCGGCCTGCTCCATCGCGCGGATCGCCACCAGAGTGGCATCGTCCTGCGCTTCTTCGAGGAAGGGTTCGGGGACGCGCCACAGGTCGGTGTTGCGCACGCGCGCCGGCGGTCGCTCCTTGAGCTTTGCCCGATCCACGAGCCAATCCGGTTGGGGATAGCTGCCGACGACGGTGGTTGGCAGAAGACTCGCGCTCATGAATCGATCCTCCTGTGCGGCGCTGGCCCTCCTTATATGCCAAGCCCGCGCGCGCGATGCCAAGCGTCGGCCACGATCGATCAGTTTGGCGCCGGTGGCCGCTTTCGTTAGAGTCACGGCACAGCAAAGGATGGCGGAGCGGGAAGAACATGCGCGAACTGATTGCGGCTGCGGAAAAAATCGGCGCGATTCTCAAAGAGCGCAAGCAAACCGTCGCCGTCGGCGAGTCGTCGGCCGGCGGCCTTATCTCGGCGGCGTTGCTGGCGGTCGCGGGGGCGTCGGCCTACTTCACCGGCGGGGCGGTGGTTTACACGCGTGAATCGCGCCGTGAGTTGCTCGGTCTGCCGGATTCAGCCTTCGCTGGGATCAAGTCGGTGACCGAGGATTTGGCGCTAATCCTCGCCCGCGGGGCGAAGAATCGGCTGAGCGCGACCTGGGGAGTGTCGGAGATTGGCGCGGCCGGACCGACCGGAACGCGTTATGGCAACCCGCCGGGGTTCTCTTGTATCGCCGTTGCGGGACCGATCGAACGGGCGCTCACGCTGGAAACGAAGATTAGCGATCGCTACGAAAACATGATCAAGTTCAGTGCCGCCGCGCTCGAGCTGTTGGCAGGATGCCTCGAGGCGGCGCGATCCTGAGCTCGCGCCCGCGCGACAGATCACCTGCAGCGCGCGTCGCGACCTTTGACAGGGAGCGATCCTGACTGACACTCCGGAAGGGCGCCGCGAGGCTCAGGCGACGGCAAGAATCCGGTCAAAGTCGAGCTTGCGAAGCAGGGCGTGACCGAGGCGGTCGAGCAGGACGAATTCGATCCCTTCGCCGGCCCGCTTCTTGTCGTGGCGCAGGGCGCTGAGGAATTCCTCGGAACGCCATCCGTCGGGCATCCGCGTCGGCAACCCGGCGCGCGCGATCAGGCCCGCGAGGCGGCCCGCATCGTCCGCACTGAGGCCCGCATAGTGGCGGGAGAGTCGTGAAGCGACGACCATCCCGATCGCGACCGCTTCGCCATGGAAGTAATTACCGTAGCCGGAAGCGGTTTCGAGCGCATGACCGAAGGTATGCCCGAAGTTGAGGATCTGGCGCAGTCCACTCTCGCGCTCGTCATTGGTGACGACGTAGGCCTTATGCCGCAACGAGCGCTCGACGACCGTCGTCAGATGCTCGGGGTCGCGGGCGAGGATCTGGGGCATCGCGGTCTCGAGCCAATCGATAAAGGGCGCGTCGCGAATCGCGCCGTATTTGATCACTTCGGCGAGGCCTTCGCGAAACGTGCGTTCGGGGAGCGTTGTCAGAGTGGCAATATCGGCGATGATCGCGCGCGGCTGATAAAAGGCGCCGACCAGGTTTTTGCCGCTCGGCAGATTGATCGCAGTCTTGCCGCCGAGGGCGGAATCGACCTGGGCCAGCAGCGTGGTGGGCGCCTGGACCAGCGCGATACCGCGCAGGTAGGTGGCCGCGGCAAAGCCCGCCAGATCGCCGATTACACCACCGCCGAGCGCGACGACCACGCTCGAGCGATCGAGCTCGAGGCGCGCAAACTGCTCGTAGAGATAGGCGAGCGTGGCGAGTGACTTGCTATTCTCGCCCGGCGGCACGGTGACGAGACTGGCGCGCGCGCCGAGTTGTTCGAGCAGCGGCGCGGCATACTGGCCGCCGACCGTTTCGTCGGTGACGATCACGGTCCGGCGCCGGTCGAGCCGGGCGGCACTCAGCATTTCGTTGAAGCGCGCGAGAAGGCCGACGCCGATATGGACGTCGTGCGGGCTCGCCGGCAGCTCTACGCGGAAAGACGGCATCCCTCACTCGTTAACGCGGCGACCCGGTCGATTATCGTCTCGACGACCTGGTCGATATCGAGATTCGAGGTATCGATGGTGATGGCCGCGCGGCCATAGGCGGCGCGGCGCGCTTCGAGCAGTTCGGCGACGCGCTCACGCACGGATTTGCCGCCCTGGGTAAGCATCGGACGCGAGCGAATCGAGCGGCCGAGTCGGCGGACGATAACCTCGGGGCGCGCGGTGAGGCAGATAATCACCCCGGCCCGCGCGAGCGCCTCGTAGTTTACCGGATCGACGATCGCACCGCCGCCGGTAGCGATAACCGCAGGGCGGATTTCGCCGCATTGCGGGCAGCGCGGGGCGGCCGCCGCGAGCGCCGCTATCACTTCGCGTTCCAGCGTTCGAAAAAAGGCTTCACCATGAGTACGAAAGATTTCCGCGATCGGCATCCTGGCGCGGGCGACGACGGCAGCGTCGCAGTCGAACAGCGGCCAGGCGAGACGTCGCGCCATCGCCCGCGCCACCGCGCTCTTGCCGGTGGCCATGAAGCCGGTAAGGATCAGCCTGGGCGCCATCGGCACATCTCGTCCGCCGCCGCTCGCCTCAGTAATTGCGGACCTGTTCGAGATAGCCGTGATAGTTGCGGCTAATCTCCGCCAGCGAGTCGCCGCCGAATTTGTCGCAGAACGCGGCGGCGACTTCGAAAGCGACGACCGCTTCGGCGATTACCGCGGCGGCGGGAATCGCGCAGACGTCGGAGCGTTCGATCGTGCCGACCGCCTCGTCCTTGGTGCGGATATCGACCGAGCGCAGCGGCTGCATCAGGGTGGAAAGCGGTTTGAAGGCAATCCGCACGCGGAGCGGCTCGCCGGTGGTCATCCCGCCCTCGGTGCCGCCCGAGTTGTTGGAGTGGCGGGTGAAACGCCGCCGCTCGTGGTCGTAGCCGATTTCGTCGTGCAGCGCGGAGCCGCGGACCCGGGCGGCTTCAAAACCCAAACCGAACTCGACGCCTTTGACCGCCTGCAGGCTCATCAGGGCATGGCCGATACGGCCGTCGAGCTTGCGATCCCACTGGACGTGGCTGCCCAGGCCGACCGGCAGCCCGCTCGCGACCACCTCGACGATGCCGCCGAGCGTATCGCCGGATTTCCGGCAGTCGTCGATCTCCGCGATAATCGCCTGCTCGGCCTCGGGATCGGCGACCCGCACCTGGGAGTCTTCGGTCACGCGCGCAAGTTCCTCGAAGGAGAGCTCCGCGGGAACCCGTGCGACGATGGAACCGATACTGTTGACATAACCCAGCACCGCGATGCCGAAGGGCGCGAGCAACTGCTTGGCAAAGGAGCCGACCGCCACGCGCATCGTGGTCTCGCGGGCCGACGCGCGTTCGAGCACATCGCGGATGTCTTCGAGGTTGTACTTGAGCACGCCGGCCAGGTCGGCGTGGCCGGGACGGGGACGAGTGACGATTTTGGCCGCGCCGCGATCCTGCGGATCGAGCGACATCCGCTTTTCCCAGTTCCTGAAGTCGCGATTTTCGACGATCAGGGTGACGGGACTGCCGAGAGTCCGGCCGAAGCGCACGCCGGAGACGATCCGCACCTCGTCCTTCTCGATCGCCATGCGGCCGCCCCGGCCGTAGCCTTTCTGGCGCCGGGAGAGGTCGCGGTTGAGCGCGTCAATGTGGACTTCGAAACCCGCCGGCACGCCCTCGATCACGGCCACCAGTTCGCGGCCGTGGGATTCGCCGGCGGTCAAAAAGCGGAGCATGGGCATATCTTAATCGAGACGGTCGCAGCGCGCATCCTCATCGGGGGCGGCGGCCCGCCATATTTTGCAAGACCCGACGGCGGCTGCGGCCCGAGCCCGCCGCCGATCGGTAAACCGCCGCCGGTGGTGAATCGGCGCCGTCAAAGTTAAAGGAGAGGGGCGGCGGGGTTAGCCGCGCGCCCCTCTCTTCGGGCAACCGCTGAATGGCGTAAGCCGCTGCGCGCGCAGCTTACAATCAGTCGATGATCAGGCCCTCGAGGTCACCGCGCTCGCGCCACTGGCGGAGCATCTCGTAGAAGGCCACCGGCCCGGCGGGATACTGTCCGGCGAGGAAACCGGTACCGTCGAGTTTGCCCTCGCCGTTGTAGTAGCCCGGGGTGCAGCTTTCGAGATAGGAGCTCATGTAGCTCGGTCCGTTGATCAGACTGACCCAGCTTTCCTCGGCTTCGACGGTCGGCTCGATAGCCTTGGCTTCGCGCTCCTTCACCTGGCTCACCAGGTGCGCGATATGAATCGCCTGGCCGTTCAACATGTAGGTGAAGTTCGGCGCGAGCCCGGTCTGGGTCAGACCCATATGGAAGCAGTTGGGGAAACCGTGGCTTAAGAAGCCGTGGAAGGTGCGCATCCCCTTCTTCCAGTAATCCGACAGTTTGAGTCCCTGGCGGCCGTAGATTTCGAATTCGGCGCGGCGGGTGTAGGCGGTGCCGACTTCGAAGCCGGTTGCGAAGATGAGGCAGTCCACCTTGTATTCGACGCCGTCAACGACCACGCCGTCTTCAGTGACGCGCTCGACGCCCTTACCGCTGGTATCGACCAGTTTGACGTTGGGCCGATTGAAGGTGGGCAGATAGTCGTCGTTGAAGGTGGGGCGTTTGCACCATTGTCCGTACCACGGCTTGAGCGCTTCGGCGGTTGCCGGATCCTTGACCGTGGCGGCGACCCGCTGGCGGATCTCATTCATTTTCTGAAAGTCGGCAATTTCCGACATCAGCGCCATCTGTTCATTCGACAGATTGCCCTCGACCTTCGACAGCAGACGGCTCAGATTCTTGAAGAGGCTGGTCCATTTGTCGTTGACGAGGTCTTCGTCGAGCGGGGCGCCGGCGAGCAGGGCGCAGAAGTTGTTGTTGCGATAGTCCTGCCATCCGGGCTTGAGCGTCTTGACCCATTCGGGATCGGTCGGCTTGTTGCCGCGCTCGTCGACCGACGACGGGGTGCGCTGAAAGACATAGAGCTGTTTGGCCCATTGACCAAGATGCGGCACGGCCTGGATCGCCGTGGCGCCGGTGCCGATGATGCCGACGCGTTTATCGGTCAGTTTGGTCAGGCCGCCGGTGGAATCGCCACCGGTGTACTCGTAATCCCACCGACTTGTATGGAAGGTATGGCCCTTGAAATTCTCGATTCCGGGAATCGCCGGCAGCTTCGGCCGATTGAGCGGGCCGCTCGACATGATCACGAAGCGGGCGCGAAAGGTATCTTCGCGGTCGGTCTTGACGATCCAGCGACCCGCCCCCTCGTCCCATCGCGCCTCTCTGATCTGGGTCTGGAAGTAGGTGCGCGGATAAAGATTGAAATGCTTGCCGATCCGCTGCGCGTGCTCGAAGATCTCGGGCTGGAAGGAATACTTCTCCTTGGCCATGTAGCCGGTCTCTTCGAGCAGCGGCAGATAGACGTAGGATTCGATATCGCATTGCGCTCCGGGGTAGCGATTCCAGTACCAGGTGCCGCCGAAGTCGCCGGCTTTTTCGATAATCCGGAAATTGGTGATACCGGCCTCCTGAAGGCGTGCCGCCGCGAGCAAGCCGCCGAAGCCACCGCCGATAATCAGGGCGTCGAGGTCTTCCTGCACGCCCGCCCGGGTGATCGGCTTGACGTAGGGGTCATGGGTGAAATGCTCGAACTTGCCGACGACCTCCTGATATTGATTGTTGGCGTCGGGTCGCAGCCGTTTGGCGCGCTCCTCGGCGTACCTGCGGCGCAATTCGGCAGGATCGAAGCCGAGCTCCTCGGGCGTCGGGATCGTGCTGGTTTTGACCTCTTCCAGACTCATGCTGTGCTCTCCTTAAGGATTGGGGCGCGCCGCGACGAAGCGGCAGTTTCACAACCGCGACCCGTCCCCGTGAGCCGCGGCGAAAATACTTTCCTGAGTTAATACTCAAACTCAGGACGATTTGCAAAACCTGCGCGATCGCTTCCGGCGGAGATCCGGGATGCAGCGGATAGGGCGCGATGGGCGCGGCGCCGCGGCAGGCGGCTCGGAGCCGCGTGCCCCGGAGTCCGCCCTACCTCGATTTTGCTCGCTCCTAGAGTGTTTGCCCGCCCTAGTTGAGGTTGGCGAAGACCTCGGGGCCGAGCTCGCGGCCCTTCAGATCACCGAGCAGGACCATCCCCATACGGTCGGCCCTGAAGCAGGACGCTGCCAGCTCGACGACCTGGTCATTGGTCACGCTCTCGATACCGCGCGCGATTTCTTCGAGGGGGATATCGCGGCGGAAATAGATTTCGTTGCGGGCGAGGCGATTCATGCGGCTGTCCGTCGATTCCATGCCGAGCAGCATGTTGCCCTTGAGCTGGCTCTTGGCGCGCTCGAGTTCATTGGGCCTGAGACCGTCGCGAACGATGGTCGCCACTTCCTTGACGGTCACGTCGATGACTTCATCGACCCATTCGGGTGACGTTCCCGCATAGATGCCGAAATAGCCGCAGTCGTGGAAGGCGGACATGAAGGAGTAGATGGTGTAGACGCGGCCGCGCTTTTCGCGAACTTCCTGGAACAGCCGCGACGACATCCCGCCGCCGAGCGCGGTGTTCAGGACATAGGCGGCGTAGCGCAGGCGATCGGTCTGCGCGAGGCCGGGGCCGCCGAGGCAGAGATGGGCCTGCTCGAGTTTCTTGGCATGGTTGAGGACCATCAGCCGTTCCTGCGGCGCGGTGATCGGATCGATTTTGCCGTCGCCGGGGATATTGCCGAAAAGTCGTTCACAGTCGCGCACCAGTTCGGCGTGGTCGACGGCGCCGGCGGCGGCGATGAACACGCGGCCCGCGCGATAGCGATCCTTCATGAAGGAAACGAGCATCTCGCGATTGATCGCATTGACCGTCTCGACCGTGCCGAAAATCGGCAGGGCCAGCGGATGACCCTGCCAGAAGTGCAGGTTGAAGAGGTCATGAATGAAATCGTCGGGAGTGTCTTCGGCCTGCGAGATTTCCTGCAGCACCACCTGGCGTTCGCGATCAATCTCTTCAGGCGCGAACACCGAATCGAGAAAAATATCGGCGAGGAGCTCAATCGTCATCCTGAGGTCTTCGCCGAGCACCTTGGCGTAGTAGCAGGTGTATTCCTTGCCGGTGAAGGCGTTGAGCACGCCGCCGACGGCGTCGATCTGCTCGGCTATCTGCGCGGCGGTGCGGGTGCGCGTACCCTTGAAGAGCAGATGCTCGATAAAGTGCGAGACGCCGTTTTCCGGCCCGACTTCGTAGCGCGAGCCGTTCTCGACCCACACGCCGATAGTCGTCGAGACCATCGAGGGCATGCTCTCGGTAAGAACGCGAACGCCGTTGGACAATGTGCTTTTCTGAATCATCGCGAATCCGTGACCCGGGGGCGGCTATTTCGCACGCTGTTCGAGTTCTTCCTGCGCTTCGCGCATCGACAGGCGAATCTTGCCGCTGCGATCAACTTCGAGCACCTTGACCATCACCTCGTCGCCTTCATGAAGCACATCCTCGACGCGGCGCACGCGCTCGCGTGAAAGCTGCGAGATGTGCAGGAGGCCGTCGGTGCCGGGCAGGATTTCCACGAACGCGCCGAATTCGACGATCTTGCGGACAGTGCCCCGATAGATCCGGCCGACCTCGGGCTCGGCGGTGATTTCCTGGATGGCGGTGATGGCTTTCTGCATCGCGGCTTCGTCGGCCGAGGCAATCAGTACCGTGCCGTCATCCTCGATATCGATCTTGCATCCAGTCTCTTCGACCAGGCCGCGGATAACCTTGCCGCCGGGTCCGATAACGTCGCGAATCTTGTCCGGCTTGATATGCAGGGTAACGATGCGCGGCGCATAGCTCGAAACCTCGGTGCGCGGGCGTTCGAGCGCCCGCTCCATCACGCTCAGCACGAAGAGGCGGGCCTCGCGCGCCTGATGGAGCGCCTGGCGCATCACGTCGCGGGTGACGCCGCCGACCTTGTTGTCCATCTGGATCGCGGTGACGCCGTCGGCGGTGCCGGCGACCTTGAAATCCATGTCGCCGAGATGGTCCTCGTCGCCGAGGATATCGGTGAGGACGCGCACCTGCTCGCCTTCCTTGACCAGGCCCATCGCGATACCGGCGACCGCGGCTTTCAACGGCACGCCCGCATCGAACAGCGCAAGGCTGCCGCCGCATACGGTGGCCATCGAGGAACTGCCGTTCGATTCGAGGATCTCCGAGACGACGCGGATGGTATAGGGAAAGGTCTCTTCGGGCGGGAGGACGGGCACGAGGGCGCGTTCAGCGAGGGCGCCGTGGCCGATATCGCGGCGCGACGGCCCGGCCAGCCGTTTGGTCTCGCCGGTCGAGAAGGGCGGGAAATTGTAGTGCAGCATGAATTTCTTGAAGCGCTCGCCAAGGAGCGCATCGACCCGCTGCTCGTCGGCCGAAGTGCCGAGCGTGGCCGTGACCAGCGCCTGGGTCTCGCCGCGCGTGAAGAGGGCGGATCCGTGCGTGCGCGGCAGCACCTGGACCTGCGCGCTCAGCGAGCGGATATCGGTTGACTTGCGATCATCGATACGGCGGTCCTGCTCGAGGATGACGCGGCGGACGCGTTCGCGCAGAACCTTGTCGCAGGCTTCGGCCAATTCGCCGCGCCGTTCAGGGAAACGCGCCTCGAGTTCCTCGACCACGCGATCGGAAAGGGCGTAAATCGCGCTGTTGCGTTCCTGCTTGCTGCTGAGCTTCAGCGCCGCCTCGAGCTCGTCGCTCATGCGCTGTTTGACCGCGCCGAGAATCTCGGGGTCGAGCGTTTTTGGCGTGAAGGGCCGTTTGGGTTTGCCGGCGAGTTTGCGCAGTTCTTCCTGCAGTTCGAAGATCGGCCGCATCTCCTCGTGGGCGGTGAAGAGCGCCTCGAGCAGGGCTTCTTCGTCAACGATATTAGCGCCGCCTTCGAGCATCACGATCGAATCCGGTTTTGCGGCGACCACCAGTGAGATGTCGCTATTGTCGAATTCGGCAAAACGCGGATTGACCGTCAGGCGGCCGTCGATCCGGCCCATCCGCACCGCCGCGACGGGACCGTTATGCGGCACGTCGGAGACTTCGAGGGCGGCCGAAGTCGCGATGAGCGAGAGCATGTCCGGGTCGTTCTCGCGGTCGGCGGAAAGCACCGTGACGATGATCTGGGTCTCGCAATCGTAGCCCTTGGGGAACAAGGGGCGCATCGCGCGATCGATCAGGCGTGAGGTGAGGATCTCCTTTTCGGAAGGCCGGCCTTCGCGCTTGAAAAAACCGCCGGGAATTTTACCGGCGGCGAAGGTTTTTTCCTGGTAGTCAACGGTCAGCGGCAGAAAGTCCACTCGCTCCCGCGGCTGATGAGCCGACACCACCGTGGCGAGGACCACGGTATCGCCGTATTGGGCGAGAACGGCGCCATGCGCCTGCTTGGCCAGCCGACCGGTCTCCAGCGAGAGCCGACGTCCGGCAAATTCAATCTCCAGTTTTCGATACATTGGCTATTCCTGCGGGAGAACGAGCACGCAGCGCTGATCCGCAGCGTGGCGCCTGCGTTCTTGCGATGCAGGCAGCGAAAAAGCGAGGCCGCTCGGCGATCATGCGTCCCTTGCGGTCGGACGCGAGACGACCGCAGCGTTCAGCGGCGGATGCCGAGCTTATCGATCAACGTCCGATAACGACCGAAATCCTGTCCCCGCAAATAATCGAGCAGACGGCGGCGTTTGCCGACCAGGCGAAGCAGGCCGCGGCGCGAATGATGATCCTTGGCGTGAAGCTTCAGATGGTCGGTAAGCTGCTCGATCCGAGCCGAGAACAGAGCGATCTGCACTTCCGACGAACCGCTGTCGGTCGCCGTACGGGCGTTGGCTTGGATAATTTCCCTTTTGCGGGTGGCCTCTAGAGGCATCAGATGCGGCTTCTTTCCCTTTATCCTTTAATCTGGCGATAGGTTAACAGAGGCTCGGCGCGGGGTAAACCGGGTTCAGCCTTATCCTTAAAGAGCGGCTAGGAGCGGCGGCAAAAGCCCGCCGCGGTGAAAGTTGCCGCAGTGGACGTTTTTGGTCCATCAAAAATTCAACATCCCTGTCGGAGGATAGTTGCGTTCCCTGCCAGACTCGACTACAAAGCTTGCAGCCGGCCGCGTTACGAATGTGTTAAGCGCGTGACGCGGGCCTGTCGGCAGGGATCAGGGACATCCCTGCCCAGCATTCCTACCAGCGCGAAAAGCGCCTGTGGTGAGGAGGTGGCGGCAGCGAAGAAAGCCGACCAAGGGGAAGGGTCGGCGGGTAGTTTCGGCTAAATTATCAGGGGAAAAAGACGAGCCGGCCCTGGGGACGGGTTGCGGAGTGTCTTTGCCTCAATGGGGAGGAAGACATGAAGGTCAGGGCTTCTCGTGGTGCCCGTATGTTCCGGCGAAGCGGAACGTTGCGGGCGACTATGGTGGTCGCGGGCTTGGCGCTCGGGGTAGCGCTATGCGCGACCTATGCGCACGCCGGTGATACGGCTGCGCCATCATCGAATGGGCTGCAGGTCAGCGGGAGCAACCTGCTGCCGCAGACGCAGGCTGCCGATCAGAGCATCCTGAGCGGCCTGCACGTCTCGGGCTATGCCAATCAGCTCGGCGCGATGTGGCAGAACTCGACGGGGCTGCAGGAATACACCCACAGCCGCAACAGTCTGGCGGTTGCGCGCACCCTGCTGCAGACCGACGTCAACTGGCGTATCAACGAGAACAACAACTTCTTCGGGCGCGCCTGGTTTGTCTATGAACCGCCCTACTCGTTCAACAGCGCCAACAATGCGTACTATTCGACGCCGAATCATACGAGCTATGGCTCGTTGATGAACGACTTCTACAACAACTACCAGATTCGCGACTTCTGGTGGCAGAACAAGACCGGGCCCCTCGACACCTTTGTCGGCAACCAGATCGTGGTATGGGGCCAGTCGCTGGCGTTTCGCGTTGGCGACGTGATCAACCCAACCGACACCTGCTGGGCGTTCGGCTTCGCCAACCTGGAACAGTCGCGCAACCCGCAGTGGATGATCCATCCGATCCTGAATCTGCCCGATCTGGGTCCGCTGTCGTCGAACTTCCTCGAAGTGGTGCTGGAACCGGGCTTCGCGCCGGTATGGTGGCCTGAGCAGACCGGCGACCCGTACCACAAGTATCGTTCGTGGATCACCGCAGGACGCGGCATCCCGTGCGCACCGGCGGCGAGCCATGGTCCGAGCGCGCGTTTCGACATTTCCTATCCGAACGAGCGGGTTTTCGGCTTTACCGCGCCGACGTTCATCCCGAATCCGGGCGGCCCGAACTTCAACGGTGGTGACTCAGCCGGTCTTACGCTGGTAAGTTCGCCCGGTCTGCGTCTCTTCTACGGCTGCTCGCAATTCGCCGCTGACGTTATTCCGTCGTATAACTTCTTCGCCCGCCGCGGGAACGCCGGATACGTCCGCACCTGCCGCCTGGGCTACAACAAACACAACAACCCGTTCACACCGCTCGGCGACGGCACGCTGTTCGATACCGGTTACTGGCATGTTCCGGGTATGCAACCGAGCAACTGGAATGAGGGCGTGCGGCTGCATACGCTGGTCGGTTCGACCGAGCTGACCGCCATCTACTACAACGACAACACCAGCGGCGGCTCGCCGTGGTCGCTCAAGTGGACGCCCTACACCAACCTGTGGAACTACTCCGAGTACGACATCCAGGAGATGGGTTTCACGGCTGACCGTCCGGTGCCGGTGCCGGAGCAGTGGGGTGAGTATCTTCCGCTCGTCGCGCGCGCCGAGTCGGTGTATCTGAACCACGTCTCGCTCGAGACCAACCAGCCCTCGCAGGTCACGGCGCAGCGCTTTACCGACGAGGTCAAATGGATGGGCGCGCTGGACATCGACCAGGCCTATGCGCCGTGGCTGACCCAGACCGGCAATCTGACGACCTCGATGGAAGTCGTCGACACGATCACCATGGACGACTGCAAACTCTGCGGTTTCAGCAATGCGATCGCGGGCAAGCAGTCGAAGAACGGCGTGCAGGCGCTGTTCAGCTTCGGCACGAGCTGGCTCTGGTCGGATATCGTGCCGAACTGGGCCATGATCTTTGATCCGCGCGGCCGCACCTTCGCCTTGTTCCCGACGCTGGCGTTGAATCCGCCCTGGACGAAGAAGTACTTCCTCCAGTTGGGCGCGATCGAAGTGCTGAGCGGCTACAAGGAAAACTCTGGTGCTCTGGGCCTGTTCAAGGGTCAGAACATGCTGAACGCGCAGGTTCAGTACAACTTCGACCTGCTCTAGAGCGGCCCTTAACTCGGCAGAAACGGCGGCGGGTGATCGAAACCCGCCGCCGTTGTTTTTCCATCAAGCGGCAATCTGCGATTAATCGCGGCAATCACGTCGAGCGGCCCAGCGCCGCCATCAATGTCGCCCGCATCAGGCCCCGTGGCGGCGCGATTCCGTTAAAAAGCTCGAAAGCGAGCGCTCCCTGATTCGCGAGCATCCCTGCGCCATCGCGCGCCACGCGTCCCATCGCGAGCGCCGGCGCAAGAAACGGCGTTGGCGCTCGCGCATAGATCAAATCGTAAAAGCAGCAGTCCGAGGGGGTTGCCTCATAGGCGAGGGGTGGAAAAGGGTCACCGCCGAGGCCGAGTGACGTGGCATTGATGACCAGGGCGCAACTCGCCCAAGTAGCGGGAATGGTCAGCGCCTGCAGGCCGGCGACTTCGAGCCGTGTCGCGCGGCGCGCATCGCCGACGTAATGTTCGAAGCGGCGGGCCAGCTCCTGTGCGCGGCCGAGCGTTCGATTGCAGAGCGCGATCGCTTCGGCACCAAGGCGAATCACCGCGAGTATCGCCGAGGCGGCGGCACCGCCGGCGCCGATGATGAGCGCGCGCTTGCCCGCCAGATCGAGTCCGGCTTCACGCAAGTCCTGTTCGAGACCGCGGGCGTCGGTGTTATCGCCGTGCAGGCGGCCGTCGCGATTCACCACGCAGTTGATCGCGCCGAGCAGTTGCGCTTCGGCGCTCAGCGTGTCCATCAGCGCCACCGCCGCTTCCTTATGCGGTACCGTCAGGTTAACGCCGAGGATGCCGAGTGGAGGAATTGCGCGCACGGCCGCCGGCAGATCCGCGGGCGCGACGCGAAAGGCCACGTAGGCGCGGTCCATTCCGAGTGTTGCATAGGCCCGGTTATGCATCGCCGGTGACAGTGAGTGCTCGACGGGGTCGCCGAAAATCGCGGTGAGGCGGGTACGGCCGCTCAACGATAGTCCAGCGTTCATCGGCGTGATCATAGCAGGTGCGTCGCGCGTGTCAGGCGTCGTCGGCGAGCGTCGAGCGGCGTGCTAGTATCGCGCCATGTTCTTCTCGCCGTTCCTCATCCTGTATGCGTTCCTGTTCCTGCTGCTGCTCGGTTTTATCTTCGTGCTGCTCGAAATCGGCATCATCCATTATGCGTTCGGCGCGCTGGGTCTGCCGCCGGAGCTGGCGTTTCTCGCCCTGTTCGCGAGCCTGCTGGGCAGCTATATCAACATCCCGATCGCGACGGTTGACGGCGGCGATCTGCATTCCGACGATTACGTCACTTACTTCGGGGTGCGTTACCGCGTGCCGCATCAGTATGCGGGAGGATCGACGACGGTCGCGATCAACGTGGGCGGAGCGGTCGTGCCGATCGCCGTCTCGCTCTATGTGCTGGTCCATCAGCCGAGCGCCCTGATGCCGGCGGCTTTCGGCGTGGCGCTGGTGGCCGCCGTAGTGCATCGATGGGCGCGGCCATTGCGCGGACTGGGGATCGGTGTGCCGATGTTCATCCCGCCGCTGGTGGCGGCGGTATCAGCGTGGTTTTTTGCCGCGATGTTCGGAACGCTCAATCACATCGATGCGATCGCTTATGTCAGCGGCGTGCTGGGGACGCTAATCGGGGCCGACCTGGCGAATCTGGGCAAGCTCCGAGAGTTGGGAGCGCCGGTCGCCTCGATTGGCGGCGCAGGAACTTTCGACGGAATCTTTCTGACCGGCATCGTCGCGGTGCTGCTCGCCTGAGCTCGGGCGGTTTCGCCTTCCTTCATCAATAACGAAACCGTATGCGTGCGCGGTCGGGCCGCTGCTCTAGGCGAACATCTCGGGCTCGCGCGAGCTCAGCCAGACGAGACCGCGGTACACGTAATGCGTCCCCGAGAGCGCGGTCAGGCCGGCGGTCAGGTCGAGCAGGACGCTCCAGACCAGCGGACGGCTGGCTTCGAGTTGAATCAAGGCGCCGACCACGCTGGCAATCTGCAGACAGGTCGCGGCTTTGCCCAGATAGCTCGGGCGCACCGGAATCCGTTCCGCGGAGAAAAACGAGACCATCACGTAGCCGAAGACCAGCACGATATCGCGGATGATAATCACGCCCAGCAGCCAGACCGGCATCAGGGCGTTGAAGGTGAGGGCAACGAAGGAGCTGAGCAGGAGCAGCTTGTCGGCGAAGGGATCGAGAATCGCGCCGATCTCGGTGCGGCAGTCGAACCATCGCGCGACGGTGCCGTCCAGGGCGTCGGTTGCGGCGGCGGCGGCGAACACATAGAGCGCGGTCGCGGTATCGCGCTTGCTCAGCAGTCCGAGGAAGACCGGAATCAGCGAAAGCCGGCAGAGGGTGATGGCGTTGGGCACGTTCAACAACTGCCCGAGGCTCAGACGCGTGAGTTGAGCGGGCGCCGCGGCGCGACTGCGCTGAATCGTGGCCATTGCTGATCGACTCGCAGCCTACTTAAGCGTCGATTGCCGCTTTGCGCAATCGACCGGCAACTGCCGGTGTGACGCGCGCCCGCATCGCCACGGTGCCGTCGCGGTATTCCTCGCTGAGAATCTCGCCGTCCCGCCGCGCCATCGCGATCAGATCGCCGCGCGAGAGCGGCAGAGACACCGCGATTTCGCGGCGTTGCGGTGCCAGCATCCGGGCCATCGCGCGCATCAGTTCGTCGAGCCCCTGCCGGGTCACGGCGGAGATGGGGACGCACGGATGCTCGTAACGGCGGCCGGGCGGCTCCGGCAGCAGGTCAATCTTGTTGAGGACGAGCAGACGCGGTTTGTCGCCGGCGTCGATTGCTTCCAGGACCTGTTCGACGATCGCCATCCGCTCGTCGAGGAGCGGGGAGCTGGCGTCGATCACATGCAGCAGCAGGTCGGCCGTGCGGACCTCTTCGAGGGTGGCCTTGAAGGCTTCGATCAGCAGGTGCGGGAGGCGATGAATGAAGCCGACGGTATCGGCCAGCATCACGGCCTGATTGCCAGGGAGGACGAGGCGGCGAATCGTCGGATCCAAAGTCGAAAATGGTCGGTCGGCCGCTTCGACACCGGCATCGGTCAGGGCATTCATCAGGGAGGATTTGCCGGAGTTGGTATAGCCGACCAGCGCGACGGTCGCGAACGGCGCATCGATCCGCCGCCGCCGCTGGATCGAGCGGGTGCGGGCAACCTCGTGCAGACGCTTTTTCAAATACGTGAGGCGCTCGCGCACGCGGCGGCGATCCACCTCGAGCTGCGTTTCGCCCGGTCCGCGGGTGCCGATCCGGCCGCCCCCGGCGCTGCCAGCGGTCTGGCGCGAGAGATGGGTCCATCGCCGGGTCAGGCGCGGCTGCAGGTAACTCAACTGCGCGACCTCGACCTGCAGTTTGCCTTCGCGCGTGCGGGCGCGCTGGGCGAAGATATCGAGGATGAGCTGCGCGCGATCGACCACGCGCAGTTTGAGTTCGTCTTCGAGGTTACGGGACTGCGCGGGACTGAGCGCATCGTCGAAGATCGCGAGGGTGGCGGCGCGTGCCTGCGCCATTTCGCGCACTTCGACCGCCTTGCCGCGGCCGATAAAGGTGCGCGGATCGGCGCTCCTGAGCTTCTGATACACCTCGCCGACGACTTCGGCGCCGGCGCTTTCCGCGAGACTGCTGAGTTCGGCGAGCGAATCTTCGGTCAGGATGCCGTTGCTTGAAGCGGTTTCCACGCCGACCAGGATGGCGCGCTCGCGATGATCCGCGGTGATTGACGATCGCGTAAAGCTCAGGCGGGACTGCCTCCGAGACCGAATATAGCACAAACGAGGGCGGAGCCGAGCCGGCACCTTGCAGAGATGAGAGCCTCAGTCATGGCGCTCGGCAGATCAACGAGGGTGACGGAGACGGATAACAGGGATGCGCGGCGAGCCGTCAGGGACCGTACGGACCGCCGCCCGCCGGGGGATAAGTCGGTGAGGGATAGCCGGCGTAGGGATTGTAGCCCGGCGAACCGAAGGAGCCCATTCCGCCGAATGGCCCCATCCCGCCGAACGGCCCCATTCCCGGTCCTCCGCCGATCGCAAACGAGGATCCGCCACCGGAGAGCGCGCTGAAGCCGAGCAGCCCGATAACCAGCGGCACCATCAGGCTACCCATGCCCATCGAGAGAGCCCCGCCCGGCTGTTGCGCGAGTTGCTGATTCTGTTGCTGTTGCTGGATGTAAGCGTTGGCGTCGGGATAGTTCTGCGCGCTTTGATCCTCGCCGCCGGAGTTATCCGGATTGCCGTTCGCGCCATACGCGTCGGCGGTCGTATCATTGCCGTTTGCGGCATCGGCGCCGGTCCCGGCTGAGCCCTGCGCGAGGAGCTCGGGCTCGACCTGGATCCGATTATCGACGACGATTGATGAATCGTTGAGATAGCGGCGGGCTTTGGTGACGGCATCCTCTTTGCCGAACTCAGAGCCGACATAACCGTAGAGAACGACCGCTTGTCTGCCGTCGGGCCATCGCAGGACCTGGGCGCCGACCAGCGGCAAGCGATGTTGCTTGAAATAGTTGGTCAGACCCTGGCTGCTGGAGGTGTCGGGCGTATAACCGGGCGGCAATGCGACCGGCCCTGAGGAATCGGCGGTCGGAATAAGGCGCGGGTTCGCGCCGGCTGACGCGCCGCTGCTGTTCGAGGTCAGGGCAGAGCTGGACGGGCTTGCGTACGGATTGGTAGCCGGCGGCGCGGCGGCGCAGGCCTCGGCGAACACAAATGCGGCCGCGAGCGCAATTCGCATCATCATGCGCTTGCCCTGCTTCACAGCCTTAGCATACTCCTTCCCTTCAAGATGAACAGCCAAAACATTAGACGAAGGCTAAACGTCAGTCGTTCACTTGGCTATGATGTGAAGCTGCTGATCGGTCAGTATTCGTGAAACGTCATATCGGGGATTGGCTATGGCGAGCATTCGATGCGAAGCGGTTCTGCGGGCGGTGTCACTCGCGGCGGTAATCGGCTTGCTGGGGGCATGCTCGACGCCGGGCAAGACCACGATGCAGGTTAACGTCACGCAGCTCGGCAATTACGATAATCCCGCGCGCGCCCCGGATTGTGATATGCCGGTGCTCGACACGATGCCGCTTTCCGAGGGTTATAAGCAGATTGCCATCGTGGAGGCCTGGGCCGATTCGAGTGACACCATGCCGGACGTCCTGCCGGCGCTAAAGCGGCGGGCGTGCGAAACCGGGGCGGACGCGCTGGTCATCCTCAACAGTCAGCACCAGGATATCAAGAACTCGCTCTATCAGGCGGGACCCAACGAGACCGAGAACGAAACCACCGAGCACAATACCTACGCGACCCAGGGCGACTATATCAAGGAAGCGGAGCACACCCGGCTGATTGGCGAGGAGGGTCATAACGGCTATTACGTCGACGCGATCGCGATCGATTATACGGTCACGGACCCCAAGCAATCCTCGAAGATTGCGCCGGCCTATCGGTCGAGCCCCAACAGCTAAGATGCGCCGCAACGATTAAGATGCCGCCAGGAGGCGCCGCGACGGGGGCGCGCGGCGCGGAACCTTCAGCTCGGCCTGAAGGTTGACTAATTGGGCGGATTAGTGACGATCGAACGTCGTCGGAAGTTCAAGCGAAGGTGCCGGAAAGTGAAGAAACGCGTGGCTTTTGCCTGCAAAGGAACGGCAGCACTGCTGGGCGCGGCGCTGATGGTGGCGGTAGTCGGCGGCTGCGAGCATCGTCCGACCGCGATCTACAATCCCGCGCTCGCCAAATCCTTTTTCCCCCTCGAGCCGAGCTCGGTATGGACCTATCGCGTGCAGAGCAAGAGCCAGCACGAGACTTATATCGTCACTGATCGCGTGGTCGGTCTGAAGTACGTGCCGTCGCTGAATGTCACGGGACAACTGGTCGAAGAGTACTACAACATGGACCGGGGCGGTTCGCGACCGATTGTTTACGTGGAAAACAGCGGATTCCTCTCGCGTCTGTCCGGGATGCAATTCGGCCAGGGCGATATCGAGATCGCGCCCTGGGGGCGATCCGAAGACCGCGAGTTCATGCCGGCGCGGATGGCACCGAATATCCACTGGGACAGCACGATTTTCCCGTTCGGGCATATGGCCGACGCCTTCGATATCAGGCAAAGCCATGTGACGGTGTTTGATCCCGACGATGTTGTGGTTCCGGCGGGACGCTATTCGGGCTGTATCCGGATCGATACGCACGCGCGTTACGAGGGTGGTCAGTACGCCAAGACCGCCAAACCGGCCGACCTGCTCTATCGGGACTGGTATGCGCCGAACGTCGGGCTGGTGAAGACCGAGGTTCTGGAAGGTGACGAAAACGGCACCCGGATGGAACTGGTGGAGCTCGTCAAGTATATCAAGGCCGCGAACGTCGCGGTGAACAACTGAGCACACGCCGCGCGCAATCCGCGCCTCAATCCCTCTAGCGGTAGCGCCTGGCCGACACGACGATCTGCGCGACCTCGCGCCGCCTTCGCGTTTAACGCGGAGCGGCGCATTTTTTTCAGACGCAGCAGGCGGCCGCGCCTGTTCCCGATCGCCATCGAGAAAGCGTAAATAAGGGTATGCCTTCTAGCACGATAATTGGTGGCCCTTACTTCGAGGACCTGCGGATCGGACAGGAGTTCGTTGACGCGCCGGCGATTACTCTCACCGAGGGGCTGGCGGCCCAGCACATGGCGATTGTCGGCAACCGTTTCCGCCTCGCGCTCGATCATGAACTCAGCCGCCGCGTCACCGGCGGTGTGATCGCCTATCCGGGACTGGTGTGGGATCTGGCGAACGGGCAATCGACGCTGGTGACGCAGCGGGTGATCGCGAACCTGTTTTATCGCGGAATGGTCTTTCGCCGCTTCCCGGCAATCGGCGATACGCTCTACACGGTGACGACCATCACGGGCCTGCGGCAGAATCGCGGACGGCCGGGCCGCGCCGCGACCGGGCTCGCCGTGCTGCGTATCCGCACGGTGGACCAGCATCAGCGCGAGGTGCTCGATTATCAGCGTTGCGCGATGATCCCGCTGCGCGATCAGTCGCTGCAGACACCTCATCAGGCGGAGTTGCCCGAGCTGCCCTCCGAACTCGATGGCGCGGCCCTGCGCGCGCCGCTTGAAGGGTGGCGGCTCGACGAATTCAGGCGCGCGGCGCCCGGCCTCCACTTCAACGACCTGGTACCGGGCACGATCTGGGAGATCGCGGGCGGCGACGTCGTGACCTCAGCCCCGGAGCTCGCGCGGCTGACGCTGAATATCGCGATGACCCATCATGACGCGGCGGTGAGTAGCGCCGGCCGACTGGTCTACGGCGGCCATACGATCGGAATTGCGGCTTCTCATGCGGTGCGCGCCCTGCCGAACCTCGTGACGATCGTGGGCTGGCGCGGCTGCGACCATCTGGCGCCCGTGCGCGAGGGCATGACGCTACGCAGCACGCTCGAGCTCGAGGCGTGCGAGCGGCTGGGCGAGGGCGGCGGACTGGTCAGCCTGCGCGCGAAGGTTCGCGGCGAGATCGACGGGACCTCGACCGAGGTTCTCGACTGGCGTTTTGTCGGAGTGATGGCATGAGCGGGATTCTCGAAGGCATGCGGGTGGTCGAAGGCTCGGCATTCGTCGCCGCGCCGCTAGGCGGCATGACCCTGGCGCAGCTCGGCGCCGAGGTTATCCGCTTCGATCAGATTGGCGGCGGCCTCGACTACAAGCGCTGGCCGCTGGCGAAAAGCGGGCTCAGTCTTTTCTGGGCCGGGATGAACAAGGGCAAGCGCTCGATTCAGATCGACCTGACGACGGACGCGGGTCGCGAAATCGCCACGGCGATCATCACCGCGGAGGGCCGCGACGCCGGCATCTTCCTGACGAATTTCCCGATGCGCGGATGGCTCGAATACGAACGGCTGGCCAAGCGCCGCCGTGATTTGATTATGGTCCATCTGATGGGCAACCCGGACGGCACCAGCGAGGTCGACTACACGGTCAATCCGGCGACCGGGTTTCCCTGGGCCACCGGTCCGCGCAACTTGAAGGAACCACTCAACAGCGTGCTGCCCGCCTGGGATATCGCCCTGGGATCGCTGGCGACGATCGGTCTGCTGGCGGCGGAACGTGCGCGCGCGCGGACCGGGGAAGGGCGGCTGGTGAAACTCTCCCTCTCCGACGTGGCGTTCGCGATGGTCGGGAATCTCGGACGTATCGCCGAGGCGCAACTCGAAGCCCACGACCAACCGAAGGACGGCAACTATCTGTACGGCGCCTTCGGCCATGACTTCGAAACCCGCGAAGGTCGGCGCGTGATGGTGGTGGCGCTGACCGCGCGTCAATGGAACGCCTTGGTGGAAGTGACGGGGCTCGAGCAGGCGTGCCAGGATATCATGCATGCGACCGGCCATGACCTGAACACCGAAAGCGGCCGCTTCCAGGCGCGTGATCTGCTCGCGGCTTTGCTGCGACCGTGGTTCGCCTCGCGCGATTTGGCCGAGATTCGCCGCACGTTTGCCGGCACCGGGGTCTCCTGGGGGCCGTATCAGACGTTCTCGCAACTGGTGACCGAGGATCCGCGGTGCTCGACCGCCAATCCGATGTTCGCCGAAATCGAGCAGCCGGGTATCGGCAAATACCTGATGCCCGGATCGCCCCTGGATTTTGCCGGGATGGAACGCGTGCCGGTGTGTCGAGCGCCGATCCTCGGCGAGCATACCGACGAAATCCTGAGTCAGATCCTCGGCCTGAGCGACAGCCAGATTGCGCGCCTGCACGACGCCAGAGTGGTTGCCGGGCCGGCGCGCACCTGAGCCGCTCCGGTGCGCGCGGCGGGTTGCAGAGCGCAGAGGTGGTGCTCTAGTCTCCCATCGCGGCACCGTGCGCAAATCGCCAGCGGACGATCGCAGGAGTAATCGATGTACTCACTGAAGGATAAAGCCTGTATCACCGGGGTTGGAGAATCAAAATTCGGCCGCGGACTTGGCAAGACTGAGTTGCAACTGCTGCTCGACGCTTCGGTTGCCGCAATCGCCGACGCCGGCCTGAAACCCCACGATATCGACGGGATTATCGGGCCGCCGCTCGGCGCCGCGCCCGAGCATATGGCGGCGAATCTCGGAATCGAGGATCTGCGCTATGCGACCACGGTGCATATGGGCGGTGCGAGCCCGGTCGTGTCGCTGCAGAGTGCCGCGATGGCCGTGGCCTGCGGCATCGCGAATCATGTGCTGATTCCGGTCGGATGGAACGGCTACTCGTCCAATCCGGTCCGTGGCGGCGGCGCCAGGGCAAAGCTCGAAGAGGCGATGCCGATGCCGCCGGCGCCGATGGGCAACGTGGTGGGCGCCTACTACCTGCCGTACGGCGCGACCGTCCCCGCGCAGTTCTACGCCTGGCTGGCAACCCGCCACATGAAGCTTTACGGCACGCCGTTCGAAGCGATGGGCGCGGTGGCGGTGGCCGAGCGCAAACATGCACAGCTCAACGAGCGGGCCATGATGCGCGGGCGGCCGCTATCGATGGATGACTATCTGGCGGCGCGCTGGGTGTCGTTTCCGTTCCGCCTGTACGACTGCTGTCTTGAATCCGACGCCGCCTGCGCCATCGTGGTCAGCGCCGCCGATCGTGCGCGCGATCTGAAGCAGAAGCCGGTCTATATTGCCGGCGTTGCCGAGGGTCATCCGTACCCCGCCGATGATATTCCGGCGCGTCCCGATCCCTTCGTGATCGGCCTTACGTTCGCCGCGCCGAAGGCCTTCGCGATGGCTGAGGTTGATCACAAGGATATCGATTTTCTCGAAATCTATGACTGCTTCACCTACGTGGTGATGCTGCAGATCGAGGCGCTCGGCTTCTGCAAACGGGGCGAGGTCAAGGACTTCGTCGTCGGCGGCCGTATCGAACTGGGCGGCGAACTGCCGCTGAATACTCACGGCGGGCTGCTCTCGGAAGCGCACGTCTGGGGCACGAATCATATCGTCGAGGCGGCGCGGCAACTGCGCGGTCAGTGCGGTGAACGGCAGGTCCGGGATGCGCGCGTCGGTCTGGTTACCGGATGGGGCGATTTCGGCGACGGCGGACTCGCGATTCTGCGCAATTGAGGGAACTCCCGCGTCGCTGAATCGCCGTTGAGGCGCGCGCCGCAGGCCAATCCTGATGCCGGTGGCGGCGCATAATGTAATCTGAGGGGCTATAGTGGCGAACGATAAACCTTACCAGCTTCCACTCCCGCGGGCGCGCGGCCGCGCCGCCGAGTTTTACGCTTTTTGCAAGAATCACGAACTGCGCTTCCAGCGTTGCAGCGACTGCGGGGCGTGGCGTCATGTCCCCCGCGATATGTGCGCGAAGTGCGGCTCGCTCAAATGGGAATGGGCGCGCTCTTCGGGTCGCGGCAAGCTCTTTTCATGGACCACCGCCACCCAGCCGATGATGCCGCAGTTTGCCGAGAGCGTGCCCTACAGTCCGGCGATCGTCGAGCTCGAAGAGGGCGTGCGCATGGTCACCTGGATCGTCGGCCTCAAACCTGAAGAGCTGCAGCTCGACATGCCGGTCAAGGTGGTGTTCGACGACGTTACCCCCGAGGTGACGCTGCCGAAGTTCGAGCGCGCCTGAGCGACGGGGGACGGAAGCACCATGGCTATTACACTGTATGATCTGGCCGGCGCCGATCCGAATCGCCGCTTCAGCCCTTACTGCTGGCGGATCAAGCTCGCGCTCGCCCACAAGCAGCTCGACTTCGAAACGATTCCATGGCGCTACGCCGACAAGGACAAAATCGCGTTCGCCAACTGGGATCGCGTGCCGGTGCTGGTCGATAACGGCAGGCCGGTGGTCGATTCGTGGGCGATCGCGGCCTACCTCGAAAACACTTACCCCGCGCGACCGGCCCTGTTCAGCGGATCGCCTGAAGCGTCGCGCTTCTTCAACGTCTGGGCCGACACGGTGCTGAATCCGGCGATCGCCCGGTTCGTCGTGCTCGACATCCTGAACCATCTGACGCCCACGGATCAGCCCTATTTTCGCCGGACCCGCGAAGAACGCCTGGGTCAGCGGCTCGAAGACGTGGTGAAGGATCGCGATCAGCGCCTGGCGACTTTCGCCCAGACCCTCGAACCGGTGCGGCAGACCGTCGCCGCGCAACCCTTCCTCGGCGGTGCGAGTCCCCTCTACGCCGACTATATCGTGTTCGGCAGCCTGATGTGGGCGCGATGCATCAGTCCGTTGCGCCTGCTGCCGAGCGACGACGCGCTCGAAGGATGGAGCGAGCGGATGCTCGATGTCGGCGACGGGCTCGGTCGTCGCGCGCTCCGTTACTGGTGAAGCCGCGCGTAGCCGCGGGCTGCAGCGGTCAGCAGATACGCCTGCTCGCGGTTCTGATCCTGCTTGCCGGCGCCGCCTGTCTCGTCAAGTCGCTTCATCGGAATCGCGGCAACTATGCGAAGGTCAGTATGTTCGAATACTACGCATGGTCGTCCGAGCTGCGCGCCGGGGGCGATCCGTGGATGTCCGCGCGCGACCCGGCGTTCAAGCCCCTTCCCGGCGTGCTGCATCTCGGACACTGCAACTATCCCCCCGCCTTCTTGATCGCCTTTGAACCGTTGACCCGGCTCCCCTTGCGCACCGCCTTCTGGGTCTGGCAAGCGATCCTCGTCGGCGCGCTCTGTGGCGCGGCAGTGGTGATGGTTCGCGAACTCGCGCCGCCGCCGGGACTCGATCCTTACCTGATCGGAATCGGCGCCGCGCTGCTCTTTCCCGAGACTTACGGGATGCTCTATGAGAGCCAGTACACGCCGATCCTCCTCCTGCTGCTGGTCGGGGCGTTCGCGCTGGATCGGCGGGAGCGCAGCCTGCCGGCCGGATTGATGCTCGCGGCGGCGACGCTGCTCAAGATGTTTCCGGGGCTCGCTGGCGGCTACTTTTTTGTGCGGCGGCGCTGGCCGACCCTGGTCTGGAGCGTGGTGGTGACACTCGCCGGCCTTATGCTCACGCGCGCGCGCAACGAGCATTCCTACGTCAGCGCTGGAATCCTGCATTCCTCCTGGCTCGAGGACGACGGCTTTTTGCGCAATTCGCGGGCGATCGCCCTCTACTACAACCTGCGCGCCCTGATGGATTGGCTCGCGGGCGGCCCCGTGAGCGGCTCCGGTTTGCGCTTATGGCTCGCGCTGACGGCGCTGGCCGATCTGCTCGTGGTCGCCGTAACCTTCATCTCGACGGCGCGATCGCATCGATCCGACGCGCACGATCTCGCCGCCTTTGGGCTCTGGATCTGCGCCGCGCTGCTGGTTTCACCGATCGCGTGGGGTCACTATCTGCCCCTGCTGCTGCCCTTGCTGTTCGCTCTGGGGGTTCTGGAACTGCGGGGTGCCTCGCTCGGCTGGTGCGCGCGAATCCTCGTATTGACCGGGTTGACGCTCATCAGCCTGGGCTTTTTCACCAGCGTCGTGCGCGAGCTGCACGCGTTTTTCTTGGCGACGGTCGCGATCTTTATCGGCGGCAACATAATCCTCCGTCGCCCGTATCAAGGCGAAGCGCCTGGGCGCAGCGCGAGGTCGCCGTCCGTTAGCAGGTCCGGGCTTCAAAGCGCTCACGGGACCGCATTATCCTGAGGCCCATGGCTACCAGACGCGAAGCGCTTAAGGTTCTCGGTCTTGGCCCGATGCTCCTCAGGCCGACGCTCTTCGAGCAACTTGCCGAGGCGCAGACGACGGCGCCGTCCGCCGCGTCCGCCAGCGGCGGGAGCGGCGTAACGATTCGCGAGATGCTCTCGTATCCGCTGCCCGCAATCGGCAGGAATGGCACCATGGCGGTCGTGGAGCTGGCGCCGGGGGCCGGCTCGCCCCCGCATCGGCATCCCGGCCCCGTCTTCGGCTACGTGCTCGAGGGCACTATCGAGAGCGCGTTGGAGAATGGCGCGACGCTGACCTATCAGGCGGGCGATATGTGGTATGAAGCGTCGCGCAACCTGCATCGCGTAGCGCGGAATCCGAGCGCCTCCACACCCGCCAAAATACTGGTATTCTTCATTCTGGATAAGGGTCAGCCGCTGCTGATTCCGGCGGGCGATCGCACCTGAGCACGGACGCGACTAATCGTTCGGCGTCGCGGAGCAAGCCGCCGTCGCACGCCCCCGACCGCGTGCTCGACGACTGGATGCGGCGTCGGCTGATCATGGTGATGGGCAAAGGCGGGGTGGGGCGTACGACCGTCTGCGCAACGCTCGCCGAGGTCGCGCGCCACCGGACGCTGCGCACGCTCGTTATCGAGGTCGACGTCCACACGCCGATCGCGCGCGGCTATGGCGTGAAGACCGGGTTTCGCCCGCAACCGCTGACCGACAATCTTTTCGCGATGCTGCTCGACCGCCGCGAATCGATCGAGGAGTACCTCGGCTTCGTCGTCGCGCGGCCGATTCTGCAGGCCGTGTTCGCCAGTAACCTGTACCAGAACTTCATCCAGGCGGCGCCGGCGCTGCGCGAGCTCATGATGATGGGGAAGATATTTCATGAGATCGAACGGCGCGCGCCGGCCCTCCCGCCATGGGATTTGGTGCTGGTCGATCTGCCGGCGAGCGGGCAGGCGTTGGCGATGCTCGAGATGCCGCTGGCGGCGCGAGAGACCTTCGGCGATAACCTGGTCGGCAGGGAAGCCGCGGCTATCGCGCGGCTCTTCCGCGACCGTGATCGATGCGCCCTGCTTGTCGCTACGACCGCAGAACCGCTCGCCGTCGCCGAAACGCTCGAAGTCAGCCGCAAGCTGGCCGCCGTCGGGCTGCCGTGCCAGGGCGTGATGCTTAATCGCGTAAGCCCGCCGCCTTTCAGCACCGCCGATTTGGCGCGGCTCGAGCGCTCGCCGGGGCGCCTCCGATGCCGCCCGACGCTCATTGCCATCGCGCGGAAGGCCCTCAATCGGCACGAGCGCGAGCGTCGCGCGGCGGTGATGCTCCGGCGTCTCATCGGCGTGCCGCTGCTGGCGCTCGCCGAGCTGCCCGGGCGGACCAATCGCGAGCTTGCCGCCGAGCTGGCGCGCACGCTTGACCCGCAAGCATCCGCGCGCGCCGACGTATAGCGCGAACGCGGTCGGCTGGTTACGCTGAGCTGCGCAATAAACGGGAGATTTCGATGGCGACGAATCCTGTTCAGTCTGCTCAGACCAAGAAACGCGACCCCTGGATTATCCGCACTTACGCCGGCTTCGGCGACGCGCGGCAGGCCAACGAGCGCTTCCGCCGCAACCTGCGTGAAGGACAGCGCGGCCTGTCGATTGCCTTCGACCTGCCCACCCAGAACGGCTATGACCCCGACGCGCCATTGGCGATGGGCGAGATCGGCAAGGCCGGGGTGTCGATTGCCCATTGGCGTGACATGGAACAACTGCTCGAAGGTATCCCGCTCGAGCAGATCAATACCTCGATGACCATCAATGCGACGGCCCCGTTTATCCTGGCGCTCTACCTGGTCGTGGCCGAGCGCCAGGGGGTGGCGTGGAGCGAGCTGCGCGGCACCACCCAGAACGACCTGATGAAGGAATTCGTCGCGCGCGGAACTTCGATCTTCAGTCCGGAGGTCTCGTTCCGGCTGTCTACCGAGCTGATTAGTTTTGCGGTTAAACACGTTCCGAACTGGAATCCGATTAATTGCTGCGGCTATCACTACATGGAGAGCGGGGCGGGACCGGCGGAGGAGATCGGCTATGCCTTCGGCAACGCGATGCTCATCCTGGACGCGCTGCGGCCCACCGTCTCGTCCGAGGCCTTCGAGCAGACGGTTCGCCGGATCTCGTTTTTTATCAACAGTGGTATCGAACTGGTGCCGGAAATCTGCAAGGTGCGCGCCTATTTCAAGCTCTGGCCCGAGCTTTGCCGCGAGGAATACGGGATCGACCAGGTGGCCTTTCGCGCCGGATGCCAGGTGCGCTCGCTCACGCTGACCGAACAGCAGCCCGAGTTGAATATTATCCGCGTTGCCTATGAAGCGCTGCCGGTGGTGATTTCGGCCGGCGCGCGGGTCAATGCGCTGCAACTGCCCGGCTTTCGCGAGGCTCTCGGCCTGCCGGACCAGCAGGAGCAGCTGATCGGCCTCCGGACGCAGCAGATCCTGATGCATGAGACGGGGCTCGGTGACTACGGCGATATCTTCGCCGGCAGCCGGATTATCGAGGAACTGACGGCGGCAACCGCGCAGACCGCGCGTCGGATCGCGCTCGAGCTGCGCGAAAGCGGATTTGGAACCGCAATTAATCTCATCAGCGAGCAGCTCACGCGGTTGCTCGCCGCTCGCCATGCCCGCGTTGAATCGGGCGAGATCATTCACGTCGGCGTCAACGCCTTTACCGGCGAAATCGGCTTGACGCCCGCCGCCGCGGTGGCAGACGAGGTTGATTACGGGGCGCTGGCGCGGGAACGGATCGACGCGCTGCGGGAATGGCGCGCGCAACGCGATAATGCCGCCGTGGCCGCCGCCCGCGAACGTCTCGCGCGCGCGGTCACGAGCGCCGGTCCGACGATGCCCGCGACGCTCGAACTGGCGCGCGCCGGCGGCACCGTGGGCGAATGGGCCGAGACGATTGAGTGCGCCACGACCGGTCGTTATGCGCCGCCGATCCTCGATCGCGCTGCCCCGGTCCAGCGCTTCGCCGTCCCGGCCACTCGCCGACGGATTCGGATCGCGCTTGGCAAGGCCGGGCTCGATGGCCATATCAATGCGATCAAACTGCTCGCCCACGCCTGTATGCAGGCCGGCATGGAGGTTATCCTTGCAGGCTTCAAGCAGACGCCCGCGCAACTGGTCGAAAGCGCGCTGCAGGAGGACGTCGATATTCTCGCGATCAGCAGCCTTGCCGGCGCCCATCTGGAAATCGCCCGCGTGACCCTCGACCTCTTGAAACAGCGCGGCGCGGAACACGTAAAGCTGGTTATGGGTGGAATTATTCCAGAGAGCGATCGCGATCGCTTGCGCGACCTGGGTGTTAAGGCCGTCTTCACGCCGAAAGATTCGAAACTCGGCGCTATCATCGAGCAGATTATCGCCGTTGCCGAAGCGCACGACGCCTGAGGCTGCGGCGTTCCGACGGCAGGCCAAACGCTTCGCAAGCGGCGGTCGTTCAGGGAATTCTCGGAGGAAGGATGAGCAAACCGATGCGGCGCGCGCTGTTAACGCTGATCTGCTGCGGATGGTGGGGAGCGCAGGCGGCGATGGGCATGGAGCCGCGCCCCTGGCTATGTCGGCAGATTCCGGTGTTTTCCGACGACAAACCGATGAGCTGGAGCGCCCAGCGCAGCGGTCCCGGTGAGTGGGTCATGACGTTTATGCGCTATGACCCGTCAGGCGGCGGACACGACGGTTTCACCGTGATTTCGACCGAAGCGGTCAGCCCCCGCGCGGCCGGGATGCTCAATCCGGGGCGCTATTACGCCGTCGCACTCCATCGCATGGGCTCCCATTGGATCTGCCCCGAAAACGCCAGTCCCGCCGGGGCCGCGGCCGACGACGTCACCAGAATCTGCTTCGGCGCCGATGAGGACTCGTGCGACGTGCGCTTCAGAGTGCGCGCCGCCGACCATCCGTCGCCGTAGCGGCGCGCCGCCTCAGGCGGCCTTGCGTGCCTCGGCGGTCGGCAGAATAAAATCGTAGCGGGCCGTTCGGAACGGCTGATCGAGACCGCGCGCCTTGATCTCCGCCGGATCGGTGTGGCGCTCAAAGTTGACAATCAGAGGCTGTTTGACCGCGCCGACCACGTCCGAATCGATCCAGGGGTCGCCAGCCACGAAGAGCTGGGTCGTCAAGGTGCTGAACCCGGGGTGGCTGATACGAAAATGAACGTGGGCGGGCCGCCACGGATGGCGGCCGGTAGCCTTCAGGATCGCGCCGGTCGGACCGTCCTTGGGAATCTGGTACGCCGCCGGCAGCCAGGTTTGAATCTCATAGGCGCCGCTCCGATCGGCGCTCACGCGGGCGCGGAGATTAAAGGGCGCGTCGGCGGCCGGAACGTTGAAATGCGAATAGTTTCCCTCGGCGTCGGCCTGCCAGATATCAATAATCGCGCCGGCGAGCGGCGTCCCGTCCGGCGCCTTCACCGTCCCTGAAAGGAAGAGCTTCTCACCCGGTTCGTTTGCGCGATGGGGCAGGACAGCGGGCGAAGTCAGCATCGGGCTATCGGGCAGATAGAAGGGCCCTTCGACCGAGGTCGCCGTGCCGACGCGGCCCATGCTGTCAACCTGGTCAACCGTCGCTTCCAGCAGAACGTCGCTGAGCAGTGTTAGTTCGCCGGACGCCGCGGTCTCGAGCAGAAATGCCACCGCACTGCGGTATTCGTCGTGATTGATCTGGTTGTCGCGGATGAACTGGCGCAGTTGCGCCAGCAGGTTGTCGAACAATTTTTGCAGTCGCGCGCTGGGCTTGACGGTCTTAACTTCCATGCCCCACCTCCCGTGCAGGACGCCGCAGGGTATCCATCAGTTGCATTTTATAACATTTGGTCATCACGCGGAACGACCAGGACGCGCCGCTACAGCTCCAATAGATCACGCAGTCTGAACAGCGCGGCAAAGCGCACGCCCAGGCTCTCGAGATTGGCGCGGCCGTTTTCCTCTTCGCGATCAACCAGCGCCATCGCCTCTGCGACCACCAACCCGGCGCGCCGCGCGCCCTCGATCGCCTTGATGGTCGAAGCGGCCGTGGTAACCACGTCGTCCACGATCAAGGTGCGATCGCCGGCCGCGACGTTGCCGGCAATCAAATCCGTGATGCCGTGACTCTTGGGTTGCTTGCGCACCACGAAAACGCGCAGCCTGACGCCTCTGGTGCGAAAAAGTGCGTCAGAGATTGCAATCGCGATCGGATAGGCGCCGAGTTCGAGACCTCCGATCGCATCGAAATGATTCTCCGCGATGAGCCGGCCCGCCAGCGAGCCGATGAGCCCGCGCGCCTCAGGATCGGACAGCGCCTGCTTGCAGTCGACATAATGTCGGCTCATCTTGCCCGACGCTAAACGGAAAATCGGTTCAGGCGCCGATTTCACGGCAGTCTGGCGAAGCAGTTCGATTAGTCTCGCGCGTTCAGGATCCACGACGGGCATACACGAAGACCAGATGGTTTAACTGTATGTAATGCAACGCGCCGCAGGGCGCAAATCACGCGACGTTGGTGCTGTCAGAATGATAAATGAAGAAGGCGGCCGATGGGGGGAGAATCGACCGCCTCCTTCCGGGAGCGCGAGGCGGGGGGACGCCACCTCGCGGTTGGGGCCTAGTTCAACGCCACAGTTTCGGCGGCGACCGTCTGCGGCGTCACCGAGCTCATGTCGCTGGTGCCGGACTGCATTGCGGCATCCACGCCGAAGCTGTGCTGATAATTGCGCTGCGCGACGAGCAGCAGAGCCATCAGGCCAATCGCGCTAAGTATCACTGCCAGATTGCCAATCGCCTTCATTCGAGTTCTCCTGCCTTCCGCTGTCATATAGCGGTTTGTGCGGTCCTCGGTTTCTCTTTCGTTTGCCCGATTCATCTTGCAGTGGAGGTAAAGCCAGTCTCGTGCCAAGATCGCGATCTAAATCGAAGATCTGGCGATATTTGTAATCACCTATCTAAATACTTGATTTTATTAGGTTTTATCGCGGTGAGTGGCGCCGGAAACGCAGGCGACGCTCGGCGCAGGCTTAGCAGGATACCTTGGCGGTGCTAAATAATGCGAAGCAGATACGAGTTTCTTCGCCAAATGCGAAGGGGCGGCGCCCTCAGGACGTCGCCCCTTCGCTGCGATTTCACTACTTGGACTTACGCGTCGAAATACAGCGCGAACTCGTACGGATGCGGACGCAGGCGGGTCTGGCTGACCTCGCGCGTGTACTTATAGTCGATCCACGTTTCGATGAGGTCGGGCGTGAAGACGTCACCTTTGAGCAGAAACTCGTGGTCGCGCTTGAGGTTTTCGAGGGCCGCTTCGAGCGAAGCCGGCATGCTCGGCACCTCGGCCAATTCGGCAGGGGTCAAGGCGTAGATGTCCTTGTCGAGCGGCTGACCGGGGTCGAGGCGGCGCTGGATACCGTCCAACCCGGCCATCAGCATCGCCGAAAACGCCAGGTAGGGATTGCAAGTCGGGTCGGGGAAACGCACTTCGATACGCTTCGCCTTGGGCGACGGCGAGTACATCGGGATACGCACCGACGCTGAACGATTGCGGCTCGAATAGGCGAGATTGATCGGCGCCTCGAAACCGGGCACGAGGCGGCGATACGAATTCGTCCCCGGGTTGGTGAAGGCGGCCAGGGCGGGGGCGTGATGCAGGATGCCGGCGATATAGTGCATCGCGAGCTCCGACATGCCGGCGTAGCCGTTGCCCGCAAAGAGCGGCGTCTCGCCCTTCCAGATGCTCTGATGGGTATGCATGCCGGAGCCGTTATCACCGAAGATCGGCTTGGGCATGAAGGTTACGGTCATGCCGTGACGAATCGCGACGTTCTTGACGATATATTTGTACCAGGTGAGCCAGTCCGCCATCTTGGTCAACGAATTGAAGCGCATATCGATTTCGGCCTGACCGGCGGTCGCGACCTCGTGATGCTGCTTCTCGACGCGGATGCCGACCCGCTCCATCTCGAGCACCATCTCGGTGCGGATATCCTGCAGCGTGTCATTCGGCGGGACCGGGAAGTAGCCTTCCTTGTAACGCGGCTTATAGCCCAGGTTGGGACCTTCCTTGCCGCTGTTCCACACGCCTTCGTTCGAGTCGATGAAGTAGTAGCTCGAGTGCTGGTTGGTATCGAAGCGGATGCCGTTGAAGATGAAAAACTCGGGCTCGGGACCGAAGTACGCCGTATCCCCGATACCCGTGGACTTCAGGTATTTCTCGGCCTTGCGTGAGATGTTGCGCGGGTCGCGGCTGTAGTCGGAGCGCGTGATCGGATCCTGGATATTGCAGATGAGCGAAAGCGTCGGGTCCTTGGTGAAGGGATCCATCACCGCGGTCTCGGGATCGGGAATGACCAGCATGTCGCTGCTGTCAATCGATTGCCATCCGCGAATCGACGAACCGTCAAAACCGAGACCGTCCTCGAAGACGCTCTCGTCCTTGAACTCGCTGACTGGCGCTGTGAAATGCTGCCAGGTACCGAGCAGGTCGATGAACTTAATATCGACCATCACTGCGCCTTTGTCCTTGATCATCTGCAGAACTTGCTTTGGAGTCATTGTGACTCGTTACCCTCCTGGCCGCGCCCACCGGCGGCACGCTATCGAATGGTTTGTAGTTTTATCTCAGTAATCTTGTGGCGGCTAGCTTCCTGCTGGCTTCTCCCTCCCGTGGTTCAAAGATTAAGCAACTGCCTGCTGATTGAGCTGGACGATCGATAACGACGCGATCGCCAGCGGGTTTATTCGCGCAATCAGCGCATATTACGCATCTTTCAGCACAGCTTTATCGTTCATTGGCTATCCGTGCACCATCCAAACAGCAAAGCAGATGCCCATCAGAGACAAACCGATTGGGATTCCCACCACCGCCCACCGCCGACTGCTGATACCAAGAATTCCGGCACACAGGATATTGGGGATATTGCCGGGAACCAGGATGCCGCCGGCAATCACCATCGCGAGCACCGCAGGCTTGATCTCCGGATACGGGATGCCGTGGATTTCGATGGCGGCGAGGGCCGCGTTGTCCAGCACGGCGGAGGTGACGTTACCCCAATAGAGCAGGCTCGGCGCGATCAGCGGGACCCAGCGGAGCGCCAGCGGCGCATAGGCTGCGCTGACGAGCGCGAGGCCGGCGACGAAGGCGAAGACTTTCGCGCCTTGCCTTAGCGTATCGCGCATGCGCCGGCGCAGGGGAGTTGCGTTGGCGGCAAGATCGTAATCGCCCCGCGCGAACCACGCCGACAGAAGACTCATCGCCACCACGCCGCCGATCAGCCACGGTCCCAAGAGCTGAATCAGCCCGCCGAAGCCGAGGTTCAGACCCGCGGCGACGATCGCGGAAAAAGGGCCGCCGGCCGGCGTCAGGGCCGAACCGATCCCGATGGCGAAGCAGCCGGCGACGACCACCCGGTCGCGCGCGGGTGGGCCGAGGTCGAGCAGGCCTATGGTTTCGACAAGGACGAGGCCCGCGATAATTGAACTTATCAGGCTCGAAGCGAGACCGACCAGGAAGATCGAAACGCCGGTCAGGAGCGGTCGCGGAAGACTGCGGCGGAGACGGTCGAATGCGGCGTCGGCGCGTCGACCGAGGCGGCTGAAGATCAGGCCGGCGAGGACCACCGCGCAGGTGATCGGCACGGGCGAGCGCAACACCTGCGCGATCAGCCTGAAACTCCAGGACCGGCTCAGGGTCGCGGCAACGATCCCGACGGCAAGAAAATAGAGCTCGAGATTACGCTCGATCGGCGTGGAGACCAGCGGCGCAACGAGGATCAGCAGCAGAAGCAGTGCAGCGACCCACGGTGTCATGGCGCCGCACTGACCATCGCCATGCCGCGCTAGCTCCGGATTTCGTACAGGACCGAGAACGCATCCTTGACCGGCAAACGGTTGAAGCTCGTGAAGCCGGCCTGCTGGGTCATCTCGCGCGCCTTCGCTTCGCCCATCAGCGCGCCGATCCCGGCGCCGCCATGGGCCAGCGACACGGTCATGCAGTAAAGCGTGCTCGCCGAGTACATCATGCGGCCCATCGGGCTGATATTGTCCTCGAGCTTGTCGGAAACGTTCACCTCGACCATCAGGTAGGTGCCGCCGGGTTTGAGCGCGCCGCGAATCGATTTGAGCAGACCCACCGGATCGACCGAGTCGTGAATCACGTCGAAGGTCGTGATGAAGTCGAACTGCGCTTGCGGCAACTTGGTGCAGTCCACCACTTCGAAGGTGACGCGATCGCCGACGCCGGCCGCCCGAGCGTTGGCCCGCGCGCGTTCGATCGAGCCAGCGTGTCCGTCGTAACCGTGCACGCGCGCCTTCGGATAGGCGGTGGCGAGCGCGATCACGGCGCGGCCGCTGCCGCAGCCGACATCGAGCGCCGTGCCGCCCGCCTCCAGCGCTGCGACCGCCTGCGGCATCGTCGGCATCCACTTGCGAATCAGCGAGTGGCGATACATCGGCGCGGAGCCGCGCTCGATAGCCTCGAACACCTCGGGCGGATACTCGCTCTGCGGGATGCCTTTGCCGGTGCGAAACGAATCGAGCAGCTTCGGCGCCATCCCCACTTCTGGCACGACCATCTGCATGAAACCGCCCATGAAGAAGGGCGAGGTTTCGTCGGCGAGAATCATGGCGTGCTCGCGCGGCATCAGGAAGCGTCTGGTAGCGGGATCAAAGTTGATGTACCTGGCCGCGGTCATCGCACCAAGCCATTCGCGCAGATAGCGTTCGTTCAAGCCGGTTTTCGCGGCCAGTTCGTCGCTGGTTACGGCGCCCATCTCGGCGAGCGCCTTGAAAAGTCCGAGGCGATCGCCAATATAGCTCAACGCGCCCTGCATCGCCGCGCCGAGGTCATTCATCATCGTGCCGGCAAACTGCTTTACCTTACTCCAGTCAACGTTCTGCTCGTCGGGCATCGATCACTCCTTCATGGCGGCGACAGAGTTTCGCCGGGATTTTCTTCAGGTTGTTCCGGAAAGTGTGCCGAACGCAATCGGCGGCGTGAGTCCGTGCGAAGCGGCGGTCGGCGTGCGACCATCGCTTCTGCGCAGACTGAACGGAGGCAGCAACGGAGAGAACGGCTACCGGACGTGCTTCGGCGCGGACTCGAAGAGACGAAAGCAATTCTGATTCAGGAATCATCGCCGGATGCCGCAGGATCACCGTCGAACAGTGTTGGCTGAGGCGCTTCGTCCGCCACCTGCGAGGGCTCCAGAGTCAGGCCGGGCTGTTCGATGAAGGGTCGGAACTTTTCGTACAAATCCTCGAGTTTGGCCGCATAGTATGCGGCGTTATCGTCCGGATGCGCGGGGTCATACTCACTTACCAATCGAGCGGCATCGGCAACCTTGACGCGTGCGCTGCTGCCGGTCACGTAGTAGGAGATGCGATCGCCACTTTGATAGGGCTGACCGGACTTGAGCGCCAGTTCATAGGCGGCGGCGACGTTGCGGCGTTTTCCGCCGCGTTTCGAACGATAAACCTCGAGAGAGTCCTGCAGGGTTTCGGTCTTCATCAGATCGGTGATCGGCAGCCGATGCTGCCGAATTTTTTCCTGATACTCGCGATGCAGCGCAGCGATCGCG
>JAJPHI010000018.1 GCA_021325355.1 Pseudomonadota bacterium | reverse complement strand
TTGGAGCCACCCGTCGGATTCGAACCGACGACCTGCTGATTACGAATCAGCTGCTCTACCGACTGAGCTAGGGTGGCCCTCCGGCGCTTCCAGCGCAGCTTGCCACGAAAGACCGTGGCGCGAAAGTCATTTATACCGCGCGCCGGCTCGTCGTACGAACCCTCCCGGATTTCGGGCGGCGTCGGCAACTGCTCTCCGGACCGATGCGCCGGTCGCGGCTCGCGCCTTGACAGCCCGCGCTGGACCGATCTATCAGGTCGCTTTGACCGTCGAAACTACGGACGGCTGAAGCGCGAACGCGAAAAGGGGTATCACGATGGCCACAGCCAGGAAGATGTGGGCGCTGCCGGGTGCGGAGTTGACCGCTCCCGCCTCACTACTGATGCACGGCGGCGGACCCGAATTGCTGCAGCTACCGTGTCCTTCGTTCCTGATCGAGCATCCCAAGGGACTGGTGCTGTTTGACACCGGATGCAACGCCAAGATTATCGATGATGCGGCGGGCTACTGGGGCGAGGTGGCGCAGGCGCTGCCGATCAAGTGGAGCAAGGCCGATACGCTCGACAAGCAGATCGAAGGGGTTGGTTACAAAACCTCCGACGTCAAATACGTGATTCTTTCGCACGCCCATCTGGACCATTCCGGCGGCCTGACCTATTTTCCCAACGCCAAGTTTCTGGTCGGCGCCAACGAGTTGCGCTATGCCTACTGGCCCGATCCGGATCGGCGCTGGGCGTTCATCCTCAACGACTTTCTCCCCACGCGCAATTACGATTGGCTCGAGCTGGCCGGCGATTTCGATCTCTTCGGCGACGGCTCGATTCAGTTTCTGCTGACGCCCGGACATACCCCCGGCGAATGCTCGGTACTGGTCAATCTGCCCAACCGCAAATTCCTTTTGACCGGCGATACGGCCCATCTCCGCGCCGCAGTCAACACCGGTGCGACGATGGGCATCGATTTCGATCCGACGCAATCGATTCGCTCGCTGCAGCGTATCAAGATGATCCGCGACCTGCAGGGCGCTACGATGTGGATCACGCACGATCCCGAGGACTGGAAGGAGCATCCGCACCGGATCGAGTAGCGATCGGGTTTTGTCAATGCCGCTTTACGAGTGTTATTGCGAACCGTGCGAGCTAACCTTTGAGGCGCTCGCACCCCTGAGCGCGGCCGGCGCGCCGAGCCATCCGTGCCCGCGATGCGGCGCGGCGGCGCGCCGCATACTGTCGGCAGTGGTGTTCGGTCGGCGCGCCGCGGCCGAACCCGTCGCGCCCGCGCCCGGGGGGCGGCCCGATGTAACCCGGCTGCGCGTTCCGGGGCCCGCACAAATCTGCTGGATGGACGGACCGTCGAAGGCGCGTTATGCCGCCTATCTGAATGGTCGCGGACGCGAATACGACGAGGTCGTCGCCGCGCGAGCGGAGAAAGCGCGGGACCGCGAGCCGTCCGCGGCTCCCGCCGCTCCCACCTCGGAGCATCATCACGAGCAATCGCCGCTGGCTGATCCGGCCGTCTATGCGCGCCGGCGCGCGGCCGCCGAGCGCGCGAATTCCGATCCGTCCAAGTAAACGGGCCCGCTCCTGGCTCGCGTTCCTCTAGTCTGCCTGCGCGCCGTATGACAGAATTCGACGCACGCGGCGTCTGACGTTTTCCGGCACCGTCTGGGCTCTCGATGAAAATTTGGCAGTGGTGGTGGATCGCTGCACTGGCCGGCAGCCTCGGCATAATGCTTGCCGGATGCGGCCAGCAGCGCGAGGACCCGGAGGTCACCGTCAGTTGGCTCGCGCGCGAAACTCGCGCGGCTAAGCCTGCCGACTGCGCGATGCCGACGCTGACCGCCCTGCCCAATGCGGATTATCAGCAAATCGCGATTATCGAGGTCACCGACGATTATCACGCCGACCATCAGGAGGTCCTCGATCTGGCCCATCGCAAAGCCTGCGAGACCGGCGCTGACGCGCTAGTAGTCCTCGAGGACAAGCGGCAGGAAGAGGGCCAGGAGCTGCCAGGCACTTCGGCCGGTTCCCCCGCGATGCCCTCGGCCGAGGACGCCAAGCCGGCCCAGGAGCACGTGCCCGGAATCGGCGAAGAAGGCCACAAGGGCTGGTTCTTCAACGGTGTCGCGATTATCTACAAGACACCTCCCGGATGACCATCCTGAGCGGCGGAAGCAAATTGACCTAGCGGCGCGGGATCCTCGGCGGTCGGCAGTTCGTGTTAAAGTTCTCTCATTCAAACCTGGATAGACATCCTACGGAGTTGTGAACGCTATGGCGCAGGACGGAAAGCGTATGCGGGTCGAAAGCGACAGCATGGGCACGATCGAGGTTCCGGCCGATCATTATTGGGGCGCGCAGACGGCGCGTTCGCTGATTCATTTTGCGATCGGCCACGACCTGATGCCGCGGGCGATCATTCGCGCGTTCGGCATTCTCAAAAAAGCCGCCGCGGAGGTGAATCGCGACCTCGGCAAACTCAAACCCGAGCTGGCCGATCTGATCGTCAAGGCCGCCGACGAGGTGATCTCGGGCAGGCTCGACAGCGAGTTTCCGCTGCGCATCTGGCAGACCGGCAGCGGCACGCAGACCAACATGAACGCCAACGAAGTGATCTCCAATCGCGCCATTGAGCTGGCCGGCGGCGCGATGGGCAGCAAGAAGCCGATCCATCCCAACGATCACGTCAATATGTCGCAGTCGTCGAACGATACCTTTCCCACGGCGATGCATATCGCGGCGGTCGAGGAGCTGACTCATCGACTGCTGCCCGCGGTCGAACATCTGATCGAATCGCTCAAGCGCAAGCAGGCCGAGATCGGGGATGTCGTCAAGATCGGCCGCACCCATCTGATGGACGCGGTGCCGCTGACCTTTGGTCAGGAATTTTCCGGCTATATCGCCCAGCTCGAATCCGGCGTCACGCGTATACGCACCGCGCTGCCCGAACTCACGGAACTCGCGATCGGCGGCACGGCGGTCGGCACCGGCCTCAACACCCATCCGGACTTCGGCCGCCGCTGCGCCGAGCGGATCAGCGAGCTGACCGGCATCAAATTCGTCGATGCGCCGAACAAGTTTGCCGCACTCGCCGGCCATGAAGCGATCGTCGCCGCCAGTGGCGCGCTCAAGGCGCTTGCCACGGCCCTGATGAAAATTGCCAACGATATTCGCTGGATGGGCTCCGGACCGCGATGCGGCCTCGGCGAACTTTCGCTGCCGGAAAACGAACCCGGATCCTCGATTATGCCCGGCAAGGTCAATCCCACACAGTCCGAGGCGATGACCATGGTCTGCACCCAGGTGATGGGTAACGACGCCGCCATTGGGTTCGCCGGCTCCCAGGGCAACTTTGAACTGAACGTTTTCAAGCCCGTGATGATCCATAATCTGCTCCACTCGATCACGCTTCTGGCGGATGCCTGCAGGCTCTTCGCCGAGCACTGCGTGGACGGGATCCAGGTCAATCGTGGCAAAGTGGCCCAGTACGTCGAAAACTCGCTGATGCTGGTGACGGCGCTGAGTCCGCATATCGGCTACGACAATGCCGCCAAGGTCGCGAAGAAGGCCCATCAGGAGGGGTTGAACCTGCGCGAGGCGTGCCTTGCGCTCGGTCTGCTCAAGCCGGAAGAGTTCGATCGCTACGTTGTCGCCGAGAAAATGATCGGACCCGATCGCGATTAGCCGCAAAATGCGCGGGCGTGCTGACGACGCCCCTGGCCTCTGCCTAGCCGAAGAGACGGGTCTTAACCGTGGAATTTTCGCTCAACGCCGACCAGCAACTCCTGCGCGACACGCTGCGCGACTTTGCCGCGCGCGAACTGGCGCCGCACTATGCCGCGCGTGATTTTGACGCGGACCTGCCGCGGCAGATCGTCGGCCAGCTTGGCGCCCTCGGCCTGCTCGCGCCGATCGTGCCGGTGGCCTATGGCGGCCAGGGTCTCGATTACGTTTCGACCGGTGTCGCCTTCGAAGAGATTGGCCGCGCCGATATCAATGCCTGTTACGTGATGCTGCTCTCGGCGTTGAGCGGCGCGATAATCGCGGCCAACGGCGACGAGCGGCAGAAACGCGAATTCCTTCCACCGATCTGCTCTGGCGAGGTTGTCACCGCGCTCGCCACAACCGAACCTGGGGGCGGCTCCGATGCGGCCCACGTCAAGCTGGCGGCGCGCCGCGAAGGCGACGCATACATCCTCGACGGTGAAAAAACCTCGATCTCGCTGGGCTCGTGGGCCGACACTGCGGTAGTCATGGCGCGCACCGGGACGTATGAGCAAGGCGCGCGGGGCGTAAGTGCATTCTACGTCGATTTGCATTCGCCGGGCCTCAGCCGCAATCGCTTCAAGGACCTCGGCACCCGCGCGATCGGCCGCGCCCAACTGTTTTTCGATGGCGTTCGCGTACCGACCGCCAACCGTATCGGTGCGGAGGGGATAGGCTTTGTCCAGGTGATGCAGGGCTTTGACTTCAGCCGTTCGCTGATTGGCCTGATGTGCCTCGGCGCCGCCCAGCAAAGCCTCGACGAGACCTGCAAATACGTCGCCGATCGCCAGGCCTTCGGCGGCAGCCTCGCGCGCTTCGAGGGCGTCTCATTTCCGCTCGCCGAAGCTGCCGTGCGGATCCGTGCGGCGCGGCTGCTCTGCTACGAGGCGCTCTGGCTCAAGGATCGCGGCGAACCGCACGGATGGCTCGCGGCGGGCGCCAAGTGGCTCGCTCCCGAGTTAGCCGCCGACGTGCTTCATCAATGCCTGCTCCTGCACGGCCATCTTGGCTTCAGCCTCGATTTGCCCCATCAGCAACGGATGCGCGATGTCATCGGACTCGAGATCGGCGATGGCACCGCGCAGATCATGAAACTGCTGGTCGCACGCGCAATTATCGGCAATGTGGCCCGTGGCTATTAGGATCATGCTTGGATGAAACGCCAATGACATGGCTGGTCAACGATAATCGATCCGCGCGCGGGGCCGGTGTGCGGCTTGCCGAGTTGTGGCGCCAACCGGAAATCCTGCGGATTCCCGGCGCCCACAATCCGCTCGCCGCGCTGCTGGCCAAGCGCGCCGGTTTCAAGGCGGTCTATCTCTCGGGCGCCGCGCTCAGCGCGAGCCTCGGGCTGGCCGACCTCGGCTTGCTGACGCTCGACGAACTCAGCTTCTTCACGCGTGCCATCTGCCGCGTGGTCGATCTGCCCGTCGTCGTCGATATCGACACGGGTCTCGGCGGCGTGCTCAATGTGATGCGCACCGTGCATGAACTGGAAGAGGCTGGCGCCGCCGCGGTTCAGCTCGAAGACCAGGCGCTGCCCAAGAAATGCGGCCATCTGAGTGATAAGCAGCTCGTCTCGGTCGAGGAGATGGCGGCCAAGGTTGCCGCAGCCGTCCGCGCGCGCCGCGACCTGCGGATCATCGCGCGCACCGACGCCGCCGCGAGCGAAGGCCTTGAGGGTGCTATCCGCCGCGCCCACGCCTACCTCGCAGCCGGCGCCGACGCAATCTTTCCGGAGGCGCTCGCCGACGCGGAATCGTTTCGGCGGTTTGCCGCAGCGATTCCGGCGCCGCTGCTCGCCAACATGACCGAGTTCGGCCGCACGCCCCATTTCACCGCACAACAGTTTGCAGAATTCGGCTACAAAATGATTATCTGGCCGGTTTCCTCGCTGCGGATCGCGGCCCGGGCCGTCGAGGAGCTGTATAACCATCTGGCGCGCGAGGGCAGCGCGACCGCGATGCTGCCCCGGATGCAGACGCGGGCCGAGCTCTACGAAACTATCGGTTATTTCGACTACGAAGCCCTCGACTCCGCGATCGCGCGGAGCACACTGCCGAAAACCGAGCGTCATGGCTGAGGCAACCGCCGCTTTGTTACACAGTTTCCAGCAGAGAGGATGGTCCACGTCCCGGTGCGCAGAACCTGGTTTAGGGTAGATGGACGGCTATGACGTAATTGTCGTCGGCGGCGGCAATGCCGCATTCTCCGCGGCTCTGGCGGCGCGCGAAGCCGGCGCCTCTGTGCTGGTGCTCGAAGCGGCCCCCGAAGCCGAACGCGGCGGCAATTCCCGCTTTACCGCCGGTGCGATGCGCGTCGCGTACGAGGGCGTGGATGACCTCGCGCGGCTGATGCCGGACCTGACCGAAGAGGAAAAGCGCAACACCGATTTCGGCGCTTACCCCGCCGACCAGTATTACGACGACCTCTGTCGCGTAACGCAGTATCGTACCGATCCGCAACTCGCCGAGACTCTGGTCGCGCGCAGCTTCGACACGATGCTCTGGATGGGCGCCAAGGGTATCCGCTTTGCCCCCATCTATGGGCGACAGGCGTTCAAGGTTGACGGCCGCTTCAAGTTCTGGGGCGGGTTGACGGTCGAGGCGTGGGGCGGCGGCCCGGGCCTGATCGATGCCTGGTACGCGCTCGCGGCCAAAACCAGCATCGAGGTCCGCTATCAAACCCGCGTCCGCGAGCTCATCACCGACGATCGCGGCGTGCGGGGCGTGATCGCACGCACTCGCCACGGCAGCGAGCCAATCGCCGCTCGCGCCGTAATCCTCGCCTGCGGCGGCTTCGAGGCCAACGCCGAATGGCGTACCCGCTACCTCGGTCCCGGATGGGATCTGGTCAAGGTCCGCGGCACCCGCTTCAACACCGGCGACGGTATCCGGATGGCGCTCGAGGCGGGCGCGATGCCCTATGGCAACTGGTCCGGATGCCACGCCGTCGGCTGGGATCGCAACGCCCCCGAATTCGGCGATCTGAGCGTCGGCGATGGCTTCCAGAAGCACAGCTATCCCTTCGGGATCATGGTCAACGCGCACGGGCGGCGCTTCGTCGACGAAGGGGCCGACTTCCGCAACTTCACCTATGCGAAATACGGACGGGCGATCCTCGAACAGCCGGGCCAGTTTGCCTGGCAAGTGTTCGATCGCAAAGTCGCCCATCTGCTGCGCGATGAATATCGGATCAGGCGGGTCACCCGCGTCACCGCCGAAACCCTCGAAGGGCTGGCGGACAAGCTCGAGGATGTCGATCGCAATGGTTTCCTCGACGAAGTGCGCCGCTACAACGCCGCGGTGCAGACCGACGTCGCCTTCAACCCTAATATCAAGGACGGGCGCGGCACCCGCGGGCTCACCGTCAACAAGAGCAACTGGGCGAACACCCTCGATTCGCCGCCGTTTGAGGCCTATGCCGTCACCTGCGGCATCACCTTCACCTTCGGCGGGTTGCGGATCGATGACAACGCCGCGGTGATAAATACCGACGGGGACCCGATCCGCGGCCTTTACGCTGCGGGAGAACTGGTGGGCGGTCTCTTTTACTTCAATTATCCCGGCGGCACCGGATTGATGTCCGGTTCCGTCTTCGGCCGTATCGCGGGCACGGCAGCCGCGCGCGCGGCCCGCGCCTAGCCGCCTCCGTGACGCGAATACGCCGGTCGCATGCTCTCAGCGATGGGCGAATTGATTTTCGCAGTTGTTGCCGAAGGTAAACGAATAAAGCGAGAGCGCCGGTGCCGTCGCGTACAGCGTCAAGGTATGCTCGCCGAATTCAGGATTGTTGACCACGTAGTACATCCGCTTGCCGGACAAGGGCAGGTAGGTCCGACCTGAACTGTCGATGCGGATATCCACTCCCCATGCCGATTTCGGCAGTGGCTGGCCATCCTGCACGACGTACAGGGGCTTCACCGTGCCATCATCGGAGCCCGCCACGAGGTACACGCTCTTCGCCTGATAGTGGAGCTCGACGCTGTCTTCGAGAGCGTTCTTGCGACGGTCATGCCGCACGAATTCCGGCGCCGCCGTCCAATCACCGGACAGCGCGAAGTCGTCGATCGGCACCGCGCTCGGCGCCACATACCGGACTTCGCGATGCGGATCCTCGCCGCCCGGATTCGCCAGGTTGTCACTGCGATCGGCGCCGAGATAAGTTTCCGGCGTCGCCCGTCGACATACGCTCGCCGTCATGTCCGCGTTGGCATCGGCGGGCAGTGCGTATTTCGCCGACGTAAAGTCGAGTCGCGGATTCGCCTCCTTCAGCAGCTTTTGAATTTCGCCTTCGAAGGTGCCGTAATCGCCTTCCCCGAAATGCACGTAGGCGACCCGTCCGTCCTTGTCGATTAGGTAGTCCGCCGGCCACGCCTGATTGTGAAAGGCGTTCCAGATGGCGTCGTCGCTATCGACCACGACGGGAAAGGTGAACCCGAAGCGCTTGACCGCGGCAGCGACGTTCGCGGGATTCTTCGCGAAGGCGAATTCCGGCGTATGCACTCCGATTATCACGAGGCCCGCGGGACCGTATAGTTCGTTCCAGCGCCGCAGATAGGGAAATGTCCGGATGCAATTGATGCAGGTGTACTCCCAGAAATCGACCAGCACGACTTTGCCGCGCAGCTCCTTCAGGGTGAGTGGCGGCGAGTTGAGCCATATTTTGCCGGAAAAATCCGGCGCCGCCGGACGCTGAGCGAGCTCTTCGGCCGGAGCTATCCGCGACAACGTGATCGGGGTCAGGCAGACCATCGCCGCGGCCATCCATAGCGCGATCCAACTGACGCGGTTGCCGCCTCGCGAGCGGCCCATCACTGCATTCGCCTGCAACATAGTCGGCATAAGCTAGCCCAGCGGATAGCCGCCGAACAGCCGCGGATGGAGTATCAGGACCACGATCGTCAGGGCGACGCCGCTCGCGATCGCTGCCCATGGCACATCGTCGGCCGACCATCGCTGACGGCCGCGAACCAGTGCGGTGCCGGGAAAAAATGAAGTTTGCGCCATCAGCTCGCGGTACGGTTCGCCGATCTCGCGCAGCTTGCGGCGGTCCTGATGAAACCCGCCGAGGATCGCCAGGAGCGCAAAGCTGCCGAAGAAAATGACGTCACCCAACCATCCGTTCATCAGAAGATGCGCCACGGCGAACAGGGCGATCGCGACGAAGGTCGGATGGCGCGTCACCTTGAGGATCCCGCGCACCTGACCCCGCAACCGTGCGCCCAGGGCGCCCGGATTCGGGTTGATGAGACCCGCAACGAGAAAAATGAACGCCGCAAACATCAGTATCCACGTGAGCCAGCGGACGGGTTCGACCGCACGCAGATTCCATAGCATCGTTCCCGCGTGTTTGTGATGACCGAACACCAGCAGCAACGGCATAAAGGTGGCGAGCGCAATGAGCGAGTAAAGTCCGTTATAAGGCTGCCGCCCGAGGGCCGCGATGAGACGCGGCCGCACCAGGTGCGACGAGATCACCAGATGAGTGCCGACGAACAGACTCGCCCACAGCGCAATGCGCGCCACCGCATCCATGGTGCCAGATACCTCGCGCGGCTGAGCTCTTGTCAACTCCTCGAACCGCCACCGGCCGCTCAAAGGCGGCGCGGGCCGAACGCAGGATGATTGCCGGCTAGAGGCCCTTCAAGAACTCGAGCAACAAACGATTGACCTCGTCGGGGCGCTCCTGCTGAATCCAGTGCCCGACACCGGGTATCACCGTGCAGCTCCTGCACGCCGGCATCTGCGATCCGACCAGGTCCTGAACCTTGAGCGGAAGCATCTTCAGAACGACGTCGTGCTCGCCCGCGGCGAACATCGAGGGTTGCCGCAGTTTGGCGCCGTCGAGAAACGGCGTCAGCTCCCAGTTGCGATCGATATTGCGATACCAGTTGAGGCCGCCGCGAATACCGGAGCGTTTGAATTCGCCGGCGAAGAAATCGATATCCGCCTCGGTCAGCCACGAGGGCAAAGTGGACGGCTCGGGCATCAGGTCGAACATCCGCTGGCCGCGGGGCAGAAGAAAAGAGAATTCGCCGCTCGGCGGCGCGTCGCCGGAGGCACCGAACAGAATCTTTTTCATCGAGGCGCGCACGTCGCGCTCGAAGTCCGCCTCGGCGACGCCGGGTTCCTGGAAGTAATGCTGGTAGTGAATCCGGTCGGCGCCCTCCAGCATTGTCCACAGGTTTGAAGGCTTCAGCGGTGGACGGGGAAAATAGGGCACGCTCAGCAGGCCGCAGGCATAAAACAGATCCGGGCGCAGGAGCGCGCAATGCCAGGCGACCGGCGCGCCCCAGTCGTGGCCCACGATTGCGGCGCCGCTCGCGCCGAGCCCGTTGACCAGCCCGACGATATCGCCGGTCAGGTTGAAGATGTGGTAGGCGTCGATGGCGTCGGGCGCGGTGGTCTGCCCGTAGCCTCGTTGATCGGGAGCGACCACACGAAAACCGGAGGCGGCCAGCGCCTGCAACTGATGACGCCACGAGTACCAGGATTCTGGAAAACCGTGGCACAGCACGACCAACGGTCCCGCCCCCGCCTCGACGTAGTGCATGCGGATACCGTTGGTGTCGATAAACTTGTGTTCGAACTGCGCCATCGCGTCACCTCGTGCAGTAGCTAAGCCTAGATGGGCATGGCTCGCAACGTCGAAAATCACTCGTCCCGGAGTCGCGCGAGCGCTCTTTCACGGCGGCGCGCGGCCGGAGACGCGTAGCCGCGAGTCGGGCTCAGCGTCCGCGTCAGGTGCCTGACTGCCAGCTCGACAGATACTTCTTCTGCTCGTCGCTCAGCACGTCGATCTTGATCGCCATCGCCGCCAGCTTGAGGCTCGCGACTTCCTCCTCGATCGTCTGCGGCACTTCGTGAACCTTGACCGGCAACGGGTCGCTGGTGGCAACCCAGCTCGAGGCCATCGCCTGGGTGGCAAAGCTCATATCCATCACCTGGGCGGGATGGCCTTCGGCGCACGCCAGGTTGACGAGTCTCCCCTGGCCGAGAACATAAATCGTGCGGCCGTTGGTGAGATGATAGGCGTCAACGTTATGGGTGACGTTGCGCTCGACGCTGTTCGCCGCATCGTTCAGGTAGGCGAGATCGATTTCAACATCGAAATGGCCTGAGTTGGCGAGAAAAGCGCCGTCCTTCATGAGCGGGAAATGCGGCGCGCTGAGCACCGCCCGATCACCCGTGGCGCTCACGAAGATGTCGCCCAGGGGCGCTGCTTCGACCATCGGCATCACCCGAAAACCATCCATGGCCGCCTCGAGGGCGCGAATCGGATCGACCTCGGTGACGATCACGACGGCGCCAAGACCGCGCGCGCGCAGCGCGATCCCCTTGCCGCACCAACCGTAGCCGGCCACCACCAAGGTCGAGCCGGCGATCAGCACGCCGGTCGCGCGAATGATCCCGTCGAGGGTCGATTGACCGGTGCCATAGCGATTATCGAAAAGATGTTTGGTCTGGGCGTCGTTGACCGCGACCACGGGAATTTTCAGCGCCCCATCCTGCGCCATCGCGCGGAGTCGGATGACGCCGGTCGTGGTCTCCTCCATCGAGGCGCGCACGCCGCCTGCCTGATCCTTGAACTCGGTGTGCAGCAGGCTGACCAGGTCCGCGCCGTCATCCATTGTGATGGTCGGGCGCCGGCCGAGGACTGCGCGCAGGTGATCGTAATAGGTGTCGCGGGTTTCGTTATGAATGGCGAAAACGCTGATACCGTACTCGGCGACCAGCGCCGCGGCGACGTCGTCCTGGGTCGAGAGCGGATCGCTCGCGCAACAGAGCACTTCGGCGCCTCCGGCCTTCAAAGCCCGCAGCAGATTGGCGGTCTCACAGGTGACATGCAGGCAGGCGCCCAGCCGATGTCCCTTGAGCGGAAGCGTACGCGCAAAACGCTCGCGGATGAGGCGCAGCACCGGCATCTGACGGTCGGCCCATTCGATCCGTTTGCGGCCGACCGCGGCCAGGCCGAGATCGCGCACGTCATGGCCGATATCGCCGGAGTTACTCATCCCAGATCCTCCCGAAAGTGTGGTTGGCTGACCGGCGACGCACTTCAGCGGCCATTGACGCTGAACGCGCTCTGCAGCGCATCGACGCGGTCGGTGCGCTCCCACGGAAACAGACCGTTGTCCGGGCGGCGCCCGAAATGGCCATAGGCGGCGGTTGCTTTGTAGATCGGTCGCTTGAGGTCGAGCGTCTTGATAATCGCGCCGGGTCGAAAGTCGAACAGTTCGCGCAGCGCGCTCGAGAGCTTATGGTCCGGCACCGTGCCGGTATCGAAGGTATCGATGAGGATCGAAACCGGTTCGGCCACGCCGATGGCGTAGGCGACCTGGATTTCGCAGCGGCGGGCCAGACCGGCGGCCACCACATTCTTGGCGACGTAGCGCGCCATATAACAGGCCGAGCGATCGACCTTGCTCGGGTCCTTGCCCGAAAACGCGCCGCCGCCATGACGGCCGTAACCGCCGTAGGTGTCAACGATAATCTTGCGTCCGGTCAGCCCACAGTCGCCATGCGGACCACCGACCACGAAGCTGCCGGTCGGATTGACATGATAGACCGTCGATTTGTCGAGGTACTGCGCGGGAATGGTCTTCTTGATCAGTTCTTCGATGATCGCCTCGGTGATCGTCGCGTGTTTGACTTCAGGGGTGTGCTGGGTCGAAATAACTACCGCGGTCACCCCGACCGGAACGCCGTTGGCATAGCGCACGGTCACCTGGCTTTTGGCGTCGGGACGCAGGAAGTTCAGCTTGCGTTCATGGCGGAGCTTGGCGAGGTTCGCCATCAACTGATGGGCCATGGCGATCGGCAGCGGCATCAGCTCGGGGGTTTCGTCGCAGGCGTAGCCGAACATCAGACCCTGGTCGCCGGCACCCTGTTCCTTGTGCAATCCCTGCCCTTCGGTGACACCCTGGGAGATATCGGGGGATTGCGGCTCGATCGCGGTCAGCACCGCGCACATGTTGCCGTTGAAGCCGACTTCGTCGCTATCGTAGCCGATCTCGACGGCGGTGCGGCGGGCAATCTTGGCAAAGTCAGGAGAGGCTTTCGAGGTAATTTCGCCGGCAAGCACGATGAGACCGGTCTTGGCCAGTGTTTCGAGGGCCACTCGCGAATTCGGATCTTCGGCGATGAGGGCGTCCAGCACGGCGTCGGACACCTGATCGCACAGTTTGTCCGGATGGCCCTCGGACACCGACTCCGAGGTAAAGAGATAATCGTTTAGGGGCATCGACGCAGGCTCCTTCGAAGCGAATGGTTGGACGACGCCATTCAGACGCTTGACTCAATGATTGGCCGAGCTTGGCTCCAGCGGGCGTCGATATTAATCGGCGCTGGGCGCGCGGGCAAGGTAAGCGCCACGCGATTAGTCTCCGAACGGCTGCGGTCGCTCACTCTTCGCCGAACCCGTTCTTGAACAATTCCGTGAGCGTTGCGACCGCCTGTTGGGCATCCTTGCCCTCGGCCTTGACGGTGAGCCTGGTGCCGGCGGCGGCGCCCAGAGTCACCAGATTGATCACACTCTTGGCGTTCACCGAATGCTTACCGTTGGCCAGGGTGATGGACGCGTCAAAAGGCTTCAGCGCCTGCGCCAGCGTCGACGCAGCGCGAAGATGCAGTCCCAGGCGATTCTTTACTTCAACTTGTGCTTCGGCGACGGCCACAATTTCAAGGATAGAGAGTCGTGGGTCAACGGTAAATCGGGCCGCCGCCGCGACCAGCGGATCTCATTCCGTAGAGAGCCCCTTCAGATACATCGGGCCGGTCGGCCGATCGGATCCGCCGCGCGGCTCGAGCGTCACCGCGCTGGCCAGGATCGGCTCGTCCTGCGGCGGGCGGCTCGGGCTGATGATCGCGCCGCCGTGAGCCGCAGTGGTAAAAGTCGCCGCGCGCATCGGACCGCGTTTGGCCCCGATCCACCAGAGCTCGTAGGTTTTGTCGGGCGGCGCCGGCGGCAGACCGATCACCGCCGCCATGCAATGGGCCTGCGGACGCGGCGGCATCGCGACGACTCCTCTGGCGTCGGGTGCGCCAGGCATCGGCCCGAGCTTGATAAGACGGACGTCAGGGGCGAGGAGTGCGCGCGTCAGCTCGCCGGACTGGCTCATCTGGCTCTGGAAGGCGGCCAGTTGCGCATCACGCTGCCGGAGAAGTTGGGCGAGATCGTCGAGGCGCGCCTGCATCTGAGTGTCCCGCGCGCTTGCGGCGTCGCGGATGGCGCGCACCTGGTAGGCAAAGTAACCGGCGAGCACCGCCAGGAACAAAGATGCGGCGAGGGCCACTCGCGCGAGGGGAAACACGCGCCGACCGGACCTCGCGGGTGCGCGCTCCGACGCGCGCGAGCCCCGCAGGCGCGCTTCGAGTCGCGCCCAGACCGGATCACCGGCGACGGCTTCGCTGTCGGCGACCGCAATAGCGGCGACCATCTCGCGAAAGTCGCGCAATTCCGCCGCGCACTCGTCGCATCCTTCGCGCAGATGGGCGTCCAGCGCGGCGCGCTCGCCTTCATCGAGGCGACCCATCGCCTCCAGAGGCAGGAGCTCTCTGAGCTCGTCGTGATCCATCGCTAGGTGGTCCTGAGACCCTTCAGTTCCTCCCGCAGTTTAACCAGGGCCGCGCGGATCCGGCTCTTGACCGTGCCGAGGGGCAGACCGGTTTTCTCCGCGATGGCCGCATGAGACAAATCCGAATAGTACGCCAGGTCGAGGACGGCGCGTTCGCGCGCATCGAGTCGGCCAAGCGCGGTCTTCACCAGGGCGCGATGCTGGTAGGCGTCGATGGACGCCGAGGCGTCCGGCGCCGAACCGGGATCCTCCAGCGATGCGGCGCCGCGCCGCCGCGAGGCGCGGGCGCGCAGGCGATCGATCGCGCGGGTGCGCACCAGCGTCATCAGCCATGCGGCGACCGAACCACGCGTGGCATCGTAGGTGACTGCCTGGCGCCATACCTGCCAAAGCACGTCGGCGGCGATTTCCTCGGCATCGGAGTTGTCGGTGAGGATCCGTTCCGCGACATGGACCAGCGCCGCGCCATAGCGCGCGTTAAGCTGCCGTAACGCCTCCTCATCGCCGCGCGCGATCGCGTCGACCAGCATCGAATCGGAAAGCGTTGCGATGGAGCTCTTCGACACCGGGTCTATATCCAACTACGAGCGCGAAGCACGGATGGATCGTAGCTGCAAGGCGATATTTTTCATGGGCGGCGTCGCGCAGAGTACCTGCGGCCAGTCTAAACGACGGTAGCGGGAGCGGTCCATCGCACGAACGGGTTGCATCGGCAAAACCGATAATGCATCAATGCGGCGATGGCAACCTCACGAGCGGCCCAGCAATGGAATGCCGCCCAATACGCGCGCAACGCGCGCTTTGTTTCGACCCTCGGACAACCGGTCCTCGATCTCCTCAACCCGCGTCCGGGCGAGCGGATCCTCGACCTCGGATGCGGCGATGGCGCCTTGACGGAAAAGCTCGCCGCCGCCGGCGCTGTGGTGGTCGGAGTCGATGGCGCGGCGGACATGGTGGCTGCAGCGCAGCGGCGCGGTATCGACGCGCGGCTGATGGATGGGGCGGCGTTGAGTTTCACTCAGGAGTTTGATGCGGTGTTCTCGAATGCCGCCCTCCATTGGATGAAGGCCGACCCTGACGCGGTGATTGCGGGCGTCGCCCGGGCCTTGAAGCCGGGCGGCCGCTTCGTCGCGGAGATGGGCGGTCACGGTTGCGTCGCCGCGATCGTGGTCGCGCTGACGGCCGTCTTAAAGCGCCGCGGTATCAACACCGCAACGATCATTCCCTGGTATTTCCCCACGGTTGACGACTATCGCGGTCGATTGGAGCGCGGCGGCTTCACGGTCGATTATATCGAGCTCATTCCGCGCCCGACGCCGTTGCCGACGATCGAGGGATGGATCGCGACGTTCGCCGGGCCGCTGCTCAACCATTTGCCCGAAGGCGAACGCGCGCAGGCCCGCGACGAAGCGATCGAGCTGCTGCGGCCGGTGCTGTGCGACGATCGGGGGCGCTGGACGGCGGACTATATCCGGCTCCGATTTGCCGCGCGACTGCCTTAGAGCTCGAAAGAGGATCGATGTAGAGGCTGGCGGCGGGCGTTGCGGCGGATGCCTTCCTGGCAGAAGGGAACGTCCTTGCGACTCATCCCGGAGAGGAAACGCTCGCGCCCTCTCCGGTTTCCGGTTGTGCGCCGCTCGGCACAACGGAATCATGCAGCGGGCACGTAGACCACTCCCTCCATCAGGCGACGAGCCGTCCGATAGACCGTGGCGTAGTCGACCACCCATTGATCCCGAGCGCATCGCACCGCGGCGCCGACCACCGTGAGTCCCGACGGCTGCGCAATCCGCACCTGCTCGGCCGTCCCGCGAACGGCGACGCGATTGACGATCGTGCCGTCGATCCGCGAAGCGACCGCCGTGCACATCGCGCCGGTCAGCGGAATCGCCCGATGGGGCCGACCGATAGAGATCATCCGAACGGTGAGATCGGCGTCGGTGGCATCGACCGTGCTGCCGTCGAGCGTTCGCGCGAGTTGCGGCGGCGCGACCATCGCAACCTTGGGGATGCTCGGTCGCGCAGCAGCCTCGTCGCGGGAGCGCGCGATACCCATCCGGATGCTCGCCGCCAGTCGAATCGCTTCGAGCCGCTGCAGCAGCGCGCTGTCACGATCCAGATGCTCGGGCATCTCGTTGCCGCAGCAGCCGAGCGTCGCTGCGGCGACAAACACACAGGGCGTCGCCGCATCCAGCATCGAGACCTCGACGGTGCCGACATCGGGCACATCGAGCAGGTCGCACACGGCGCCGCTCGGCAGAAGTTGAGCGGTGCCGGCGCCGGCCGGATCAAGAAAATCGAGACGAATCGGCGCGCCGCTGCCGGCGACGCCCGGTAGCGTGAAGTCGCCTGCGACCATCGCGCGGCCATCGCGGACCGCAAACCGCGCAACAATCAGTTTGCGGGTATTGGTGTTGTGAATCCTGACCACCGCTTCAGGGCCGTCAACCTTCACCAGCCCTTCATCGACCGCGAACGGACCCACCGCCGATGACATGTTGCCGCAGTTGCCGCTGTAGTCGACGATCGCACTCTCGACGCCAATCTGCGCAAACGTGTAATCCACGTCCGCATCGCGACGACTGGGCGGTCCGATCACGCAAACCTTCGAGAGCGACGAGATTCCGCCGCCCATCCCGTCGAGCTGCCGCCCGTTGCGGTCGGGACTGCCGATCGCCGCGAGAAAGATCCGATCGCGCGCCGCCCGATCAGGCGGCAGATCGCGGTCGTGGAAGATCAAGGCCTTGCTGGTGCCGCCGCGCATGAACACCGCGCGGATCGCGATCTGGTCGCCGGCCATCTGCTTAAACGCGATCGTGCGCCGCGCTCGTCCCGGCGATTCGTCCGAACACCGCACCGGACATCAGGCCCGATCCGCCGGGGTAGTTGTGATGGAACAGGCCGCCGACCATCTCGCCGCAGGCATAGAGACCGGGGAGCGGCTCCCAATTGGTGCCGATCACCTGCGCACGCTCGTTAACCTTGAGCCCGCCGAAGGAAAACGTGATGCCGCCGGTGACCGGGTAGGCGCGAAACGGCGGCGTATCGATTTTTTGCGCCCAGTTCGATTTCGGCAAAGCGAGCCCGCGGGTCGCCATCCCGTCGCGCTCGCCCGGGTTGAAGTGTCCATGGCCGGCCGCCGCATTGAACTCATGCAGCGTCTGCAACGCAGTCGGCTCATCGATCGCGATCGCGCGCACAAGGTCGGCCAGATGATCGGCGATAACCGGCGCGCTCGTATTGTAACGCGGCTCGAGCAGATCGACCGTCTTCGCATCGAAGATTTGCCACGCGACCCCGCCCGGCTGATTGAGAATCGCGCCGCCGAACTTGGCATAGGTGAAGAGCGCCTGGTCCTCGCCTTCATCGACGAAGCGCAGCCCCTGACGGTTGAGCATCACACCGTAAAGGTATGACAGGCGGTTGGTCTTGTCGGTCAGCTTGCGATCGCCGAAAGGGGGCGCGGCCGCATTGATCGGCGTGGCATGGCATCCGCTCCATTGCCCCCACGGCATCGCGCCGACCGCGAGCGCCATGCGCAGGCCATCGCCCTGATTATGGGGCGTGCCGCGCACCTTCGCATGATCCCATGGCCGCCCGAGGTACTGCGCGCGCCACGCCGCGTTGGCCTCGAAACCGCCGCAGCCGAGGATAACGGCACGCGCTTCGAGATCCTCGAATCCCTCCGGCGTACGCACGGTGACCCCCCTGATCCGTCCGCTGCGCTCTTCGAGCAGGCGCACGGCCGCGGTGCGATAACGAATCTCGACGCCGAGGCGCTGCGCCAGCGCGAACCACATCCGCGAGAGCCCCACGCCCTCGTGTACCGCGCGCACGATCGCGCCCTTGGGCCACTTGATCACGCCACCGACCTTTACCGCGCCGAGCGATATCGCCGGCTCGAAGCGCAGACCGTTGGCGGCCATCCACGAGGCGGTCGCGTAGGATTCGTTGACCAGCAGCGCCGATAGTTCCGGATCGGTGCGACCGGCGGTCATCCGCTGCAGATCGCTCATGAAGGCGTCGCGCGGGTAGGGCTCGATGCCCTCGACAAAGCCCGGCAGTTCACGCGCTGCAGGCACCAGGCGCAGGAGCTCCTCGACGCGGTCAAACGCGATCCGAAAAAGCCCGCCGCTGTAATGGGTATTGCCGCCGCGCAACTCTTCCGGCGCTTTTTCCAATACCACTACGCGTTGCGCTCCGGCCTGACGTGCGGCGACCGCCGCTGCCAGGGCCGCGTTGCCGGCGCCGACCACGATAACCTCGAACGCTGCCACGATGGTCATTGTAGAGCGGTCGCTACCCGCTTGTCATTCAAAGTCGCGCGGGCGCTTGACGAAGCCGCGGCGTCCTCGGCGTGCGGCGCTGCGTGGGCCGAGAATCGGAGCGCAATGCGCTCGGGTGCGATTCGGGCGGGAAATCGAAGGCGCGTCGTAGAGATAAAACGGGCGCGCAGGATAGCTCCCGCGCGCCCGCGCAGTCTTATGGCTCAGGCCGTAGCTCGCCTTAGGCGCCGGCGGCGAGCGGCCCGCGGATCAGCCGGCCCGGCATCGCTCCGGTCGATTCGTTTTCACGGAGCGTCACTTCGCCATTCACGATCGTGGTCTTGATTCCGACCGACTTCTGCTTGAGACGGCGCGCGCCGCCCGGCAGGTCGTACTCGAGCCAGGGCATCGTGGGCGCGATAGTCTGCGGATCGAACACCACGACGTCGGCGTGATTGCCCTCGCGAAGCATGCCGCGTCCGTGGAGGCCCCAGAATGAGGCGAGCTCGAAGGAGATCTTCCGCACCGCCTGTTCGAGCGACAGCGCCTGCTGATTCCGCACCCAATGACCCAGCAGGTAGGTCTGGATCGATGAATCCATGATCTGGGAGACGTGCGCGCCCGCATCCGAGAAGGTCACCACCTGGCGCGGATGGCGCATCATGCCCAGCACGACGTCCTGGTCCTCGTTGACGATGGGCTGGATGAAGAACAGCTTCAGATGTTTTTCGAGAGCCAGATCGATCATCGTTTCGAGCGGGTCGGTGCCGCGCTCCCTGGCGATCTGATTGATCGAACGATACGGCGGCAGCGGATTCTCGTAGGCAAACAGATAATCGAAGTCCGGTTTGCGCGCTTCGGCGCCGACCGCACGTTCGGGCTGCGTCATGTATTCGCGCGCGGCGGCGAGCAGCGCGGCGCGGGTCTCGGGATTGCGCAACGCGGCTTCCTGTTCGGCCAGTGATTTGGCGCGAATCTCTCGCCATACGGGCGCCTTATCGAAGGGCAGCGCCGTCTCGAACGACAGCAGCGCGCTGATCCAACGGCTGGTGCCCTGCGCCAGCATCCGCCCGCCGGCGGCGATAGTCTCGTCGATCATGCGGAAGTGCGGACGCCACATATCATGACGGGCCTTGCGCGAAGCGATTACGCCGAAGGTCGTCGGGACCTTGGTGGCGATCGCGAGCTGCTGCAGGCGGCCGAGAAAATCGTTCATGCGCTCGGGGTCGCGATCGATATCCTCCTGAGCGATCTCGAAGACGCCGGCGCCGAGATCCCCCATCACGCCGACCAGCTCGCAGACCTCGCTCCAGTTGGCGAGACGGCTCGCGACCGGGCGGTCATCGGGCGTCTGATGGTTACGGTTGCGCGAGGTGCTGAAGCCGGCAGCGCCCGCCTTGATCGCGTTGCGCAGCTCGCGCTTCATCGCGGCGATATCCTCGGAGGTGGCCTCTTCCTCGAAGGCCCGCTGACCCATCACGTAGGTGCGCAGGGCGGAATGACCGACGTAAGCCGTGTAGTTGATCGCTTTGGGCTGGCGGTCGATGGCATCGAGGTATTGCGGAAAGTTGTCCCACGCCCATCGAATGCCCGCCTCCATCGCCTTGGGAGAGATATCTTCGGCGCGCTCGAGATTTCGCATCACGAGCAGCTTGTCCTTCTCCGCGCAGGGCGCGAGCGAGAACCCGCAGTTGCCCATCACCACCGAGGTCACGCCGTGCCAGCACGAGCAACTACCGAGGCGATCCCAGAAGATCTGGGCATCCATGTGCGTGTGGCCATCGATAAAGCCCGGCGCGACGACGTGCCCCTCGGCATCGATGACCTCTTTGGCCGAATCATTGATTTTACCGATCGCGACGATCCGCCCGTCGGCTATCGCGAGGTCGGCGCGATAGCGCGGCAGCCCGGAGCCGTCAACGATTTCACCACCGCGAATCAGGATATCGTAAGCCATCGAACTCCCTCCCTGCGGTCGGCGACGGCCGGCGCTGACGCGCAAAACCATCTTCCCGCCGCGTTCAAAAAGGTGGACTAGCTGACCCTACTTATCAACCATTTCCGGGGGAAAGTAAAAGGCTAGACAGCGATACAGACCTTGCCGAAATGAGCGCCGCTTTCCAGATAGCGGTAGGCCTCGCGCGCCTCGCTGAAGGGGAAGACCCGGTCGATCACCGGATGGACATCGTTGGCCGCCATCGCGCGGTTCATCGCCTCGAACATCTCGCGCGAGCCGACCAAAATACCCTGGATACGCGCCTGCTTGAACAGCAGCCCCATCGGATCGATCTGCCCCGCGCCGGCGAGGATACCGATCAGATGAACAATGCCGCCAGCTTTGACGGCGTTCATCGATTTTGGCAGCGTGCCGGCGCCGCCGATCTCGACCACATGATCGACGCCCTGGCCGCCGGTCAGTTCGAGCACAGCCTTGTCCCAGTCGGGCTTGCTCTTGTAGTTGATCACGTGCGCCGCGCCCATCTCCCGCAGTCGTTTCAGTTTGGCGTCGCTGCTGGAGGTGGCGATTACCCGCGCCCCGTACATCCGGGCGAACTGCAGCGCGAAGATCGAAACTCCGCCGGTTCCCATCGTCAGTACCGTGTCACCCGGCTTGATCCGGCCTTCGACGACAAGCGCGTTCCACGAGGTCACGGCCGCGCAGGGTAAGGTCGCGGCCTCCTCGTAGGTCATATAATCGGGAATTTTGACGAAGCCATCCTCGCGCAGCACCACGTATTCGGCGAGCATCCCGTCGATTCCGCCGCCGAGCGAGCTTTGATACATGCCCTGATAGGGCGGCCCGGAAAGCCATCCCTGGGTGAAGATCGCGGCCACGCGGTCACCGGTTTTAAGCCTCATCACACCCGGTCCGGTCTCGACGACGTCGCCGGCGCCGTCCGAGACCGGGATCATCGGCAGTTTGACCATCCGGGCGAGCCCGCCCTTGCACAGCGCGAGATCGCGATAGTTAAGCGAGGTCGCGCGCACCCGCACCAGCACTTCACCCGGACCGGGTCGGGGCGTCGGCCGCTCGGTCAATTGAAGACTTTCGATGCCTTTCGCTTCGCTTATTTCGTAGAGCTTCATAACGAGCCTCAGACAATCTCATACCATCGACGGGATCAATTGTCAGAGGATTTGCTCGTCGATTCGTTGCCGTCGCGGATCCTTCGGCAACCGTGGTCTTCTTTTCGAATCGCCCCTCACACGCCGGTGATTGATCCAAGCGGAGGGATCCAGGTCTGGCCGCGAGGGTCTCCGTAAACCGTGTACTCCTCGTGGCGCCACGCCACCTTGCGCTGGGCCGCCGCGACGGCAATCTGCGCGATCGCCTGCTCGTAGGCCTGTTCATCGCCCTGGACGAAGACCAGAATCCGCGCCGCATCGACGTGCGCGGGACTCAGATCCTGCCAGTTCGTAATCATTTGCCGATTGAGCAGATCCCTGGCGCAATCTGTCGCGGCCGCTCCGAGAAGAATTGAACTTTTGATAACCATGTGGAGTCTCTATCGATCCTTGGTATGAATGAGTGGAATAAAACCTATAGCTAGAATCCACAAGATAAAGCTAGTTTAGGATTCAGTCTTCTGTTACTTCAGACTTGACTGTATTTCGGGATCCGCACTTGCCGACGCGGCCGTGAGACGCGCGTGAGCTGCCGACGCGCGACCGCGCGAGCGTGCCCCGGCCATCGGCGCTCGTTTGACTTCGATCGGCAAGGCGCGTTAGCAACGCATAAACATCTGGATTTTTCGAGGCGGAGGAGACCATGGCCGAAGCATCCAATCCCTCGCAGATCATCGAAGTCAGCGAACGCTCCTGGGAGCCGATGACGCCGACGATCAAGGCGAAGCTCCTGTGGTCCGATCCGGCGACCAAACGGCGCGCGCAACTTACTCGCTTCGAGCCCGGGGCGACGCTGCCGATGCACAAACATGTCGGCGACGAATTCCTCTACGTGATCGAAGGAGCCATCAGCGACGAGGCCGGAACGACGGCGGCGGGCAGCGTCGGCTATCGCCCGAACGGATGTATCCACAGCGTGACGAGCAAAAACGGCGCGACCGTCTTCGCGATCATTACCGGCAGCGTCGAGCCCGCGAGCGCCATCGGCGATGCGCCCAAGTCGCAGACGATCGTCCTCAGCGAGCTACCCTGGACCAGCCCGATGCCCGGGGTCAGTCAGAAGGCTATCTGGAGCGACGCGGCGAGCAAGCGTCGGGCGGTGCTGGCGCGCTTCGAGCCCGGGGCGAAACTGCCCCTGCACAAGCATGTCGGTGACGAGCTGATTTTCATGCTCGAAGGCTCGAACTTCGACGAATCCGGTGAAGTGCGGGTCGGCAACGCGAACTATCGACCAAACGGATGCACGCACACGGTATCGTCGAAGAACGGGGGGACCGCGCTCGCCTTCGTCACCGGCGGCGTCGAGATGATCAAATGAATTATCCGCGCGGCCTTTGCTGCGCTTGAGGAACAGCTTCGCGGCGCCGGCGACTGCGCTTGCCGCACACTGCGGGTCGCGATAACAGGGAGCGGCCAGGATGAAAACGGCATTCGGCGTCTTCGATCATATTGAACGGCGCGGCGACACGCTCGACGGACTGTTTGAAGGCCGACTCAAACTGCTCGAGCAGTATGACGCGGCGGGCTTTTACGGCTATCACGTCGCCGAGCATCACGCGACGCCGCTCGGGATGGCGCCGTCGCCGGGACTCTTTCTTGCCGCGGCGGCGCAGCGTACCCGGCGTATCCGCCTGGGCCCGCTGGTCTATCTGCTGCCGCTCTACAATCCGCTGCGTCTCGCCACCGAAATCTGCATGCTCGATCATCTGAGCGACGGACGCCTCGATATCGGGGTAGGTCGCGGCGTCTCGCCGTTCGAACTCGCCTATTATCGAATCCCTTTCCTCGACGCGCACGAAATTTTTGAGGAGGCGCTCGAGGCAACGGTGCGCGGCTTGCGCCATCCGCGGCTCAACTATCGCGGCGTCCATTATCGCTTCGACGACGTGCCGATGGAGCTGCGGCCGCGCCAGCAACCGAATCCGCCGTTCTGGTACGGCGTAACCTCGCCGCAGAGCGTGAGCTTCGCCGCCCGCCACGGGATGCACATGGTCGGTCTGGGGCCGATTAAGATGGTCAACGGTATGGTGACGCAGTACCGCGAGGAGCTGACGCGCCATCGGGGCAGTGCGGCCGACCTCAACGCCCATGTCGCCGAGCCGATCATGGGCGCGATTCGGCATGCTTATGTCGCCGCTGACGAGCGTGAAATCGACGCGATCGCGGCCCCCGCCTATAAGACCTACTACGATAACATCACCAAGCTATGGCGTGACTTCCGCACGCTGCCCGCGTATGGCTTCACGCCGGATCTGCGAGTGGCCGCCAGGGCCGAAGCCGCGCTGGTCGGTACGGCGACGGAAGTGCGCGACCAGGTCGGGCGTTTCTTTGAAGGCAGCGGCGCGAATTACCTCGTGCTGTCGTTTGCCTGGGGCGGCCTCACCCAGGACCAATCGATGCGTTCGCTCGAGCGTTTCGCGACGCGCGTGATGCCCGATTTCAAGGTCGAGGCGGGCCAGCCGGCGGCTGCGGATTGATCAACCGCAACCGCTTGGGCATCCGGCGTCGAGCGCGTATGCTCTTCTGCAGGGCCCGGCGAGTAGGAGCGGTAAGCGGTTCGGCGGCGGGTCGATGCCCATGTGAAGCGCGAAATAGTCATCAATGCCTCCGATTTAGAGGTCCGCGTCGCTCTGCTGGAAGACGGAGCGCTCGCGGAGTTTTATCTTGAACGCGATCAGCGCGGCGGTCTCGCCGGCAGGGTGTACAAAGGTCGCGTCACCCGGGTGCTCCCCGGGATGCAGGCGGCCTTTGTCGATATCGGACTGGAAAAGGCCGGCTTCCTCCATGTCTCGGATTTTCGTGAGGACGCCGACGACTTCGGTCCCGCGGCGGCGGCGCTCGGCGAGGAGGTCGTCGAAGCGGAGTCGCTCGCCGTCGACGACGATGATGCTGACGGCGAGCCGCTCGAAGCCTCGCGCGAGCCGGCCGACGTACTGAAAGAAGCTTTCGACGAAATTATCGACGACAACCTTGACGACGAGCTTGTCGCGCATCCGGCCGCCGCTAACCGTATGCGGAGGGGTCGTCGCCGGCGCCAGCCCACCGCCCGTCCGCGTTTGCCGATCGAGCAGCAACTGAAGCGCGGCCAGGAGATTATCGTTCAGGTGGCCAAAGAGCCGATGGGCACCAAAGGGGCTCGGCTCACTTCGATGATCTCCCTCCCGGGGCGTTATCTGGTGTACACGCCGACCAGCGGTCGGACCGGAGTATCGCGCCGGATCGAGAGCGGCGAAGAGCGCGCGCGGCTGCGCGCGGCGGTGAAGGAATGCGCGCCGCCGCAGGGCGGCTTTATCGTGCGCACGGCCTGCGAAGGCGTCAACAAGCGGGAAATCCAGCGCGACGTCGCCTATCTCACGAAGCTCTGGACCACGATCGTCAAGCGCGCCGAGTCGTCGCGTTCACCGGCGCTTTTGTATGACGACCTCGAAGTCTCGCTCCGCATCGTGCGCGACCTGTTCTCGAGCGAGGTTGAGCGGCTTTACTGCGATGACCCGGCGACGCACGGCAAGATTCTGCAATTCTTTCAGACCTATATGCCGCGCCTGCGCGGGCGCGTCTCACTGCACGATGATCCGCGGCCAATCTTTGATCGCTTCAATCTAGAAGAGCAGATCAACCGCGCCCTTGAGCGCAAGGTCTGGCTCAAGTCCGGAGGTTACCTGGTGATCGATCGGGCCGAGGCGCTGACCGCGATCGACGTCAATACCGGGCGCTTCGTCGGCAAGCGCAATCAGGACGAAACCGTCCTTAAAACCAATCTCGAGGCCGCCGAAGAGGTCGTGCGGCAGCTTCGTCTGCGCAATATCGGCGGGATCATCATCGTTGACTTCATCGACATGACGCGCGAAGCCGACCGCAAGAAGGTCAACGAAGTGCTGACTCAGGCGCTCAAGCGCGATAAGGCGCGCAGCTCGGTCCTCAAGATCTCGGAGTTGGGCCTCGTGCAGATGACGCGCAAGCGGACGCGCGAGAGTCTCGAGGAGATGCTGACCGCGCCCTGCCCGACCTGCGAAGGGCGCCGCGTCGTGAAATCCCTGCCGACGCTCGCCGCCGAGGTGCTGCGTGGCATCCAGCGTCGCGCGGCGCAGAGCCCGCAGCCCGACATGATGGTCGTGAAGATCAATCCCGCGGTCGCGCGCTTTCTCTACGACACGGGCGCAAAGGCCCTGGAACGCACCGAACGTCTGATCGGCAGCAAGATCGTCCTGCGCTCGGCGGATAATATCGCGCCCGGAGCCTTTGAACTCGCTCCTGCCACCGCCGCCGCCTGAGCTCGCCACCCCGGCGCGTCGTTCGGTGATCGCGCGTCAGCGCTCGCGCGGATCAATCCGTGGGCGCGGTCCGCTCGACCGGACCTTGCGGGCAACTCAGCTCAGGAACTTGTAGAGCCGGGGACCGAGGCGGCGGGCGACCGGCAGCGGCGTGCGTTGCCATACGCGGGCCAGCAGAGCGCGAAAGCCTTCGAGCCGTTCGGCGCTGACTGCCTGCGGACTCCGCGGAAAAAACGAATACGGCAGCGGGGTCGAAGTTGCGCCGAGCTCGGTTTTAAAGCGACTGATGCCGCTGTTCCGATAATCATTGCGGCCGAGATTGAGGTCATACGCGCGGCCCGAATGATGCTCGAGCACGCGCCAAATCATCACATGGCTGGCGCCGAGCGGCAGCGGCTGCACGCGGGCGCTCCAGCGGTAGTGGATCGTGTCGCGTTCGCGCAGAAGAAACATCGCCGCCAGGTCCCGGCCGTTTTTCGCGACCAGCCAGACTTCGCTGTCACGCCCGAAAATCTCCACCAGGTTTTGAAAAAAACTCAGCGGCTGGGCCGGCAGGCCGAAGCGTTGGCGCGTCAGCAGCATCAATTCGTAAAACGCGCGAACGTCATCGGCGCTGTTGCCGCAGCGCACGTCGAAGCCACTCTCCTCGCCGCGCCGCAGTTGACGGCGGAAATTGCCGTCCATGGCCCGCCGCAATTCCTGCGCGTTGCGATCGATCCGCAACTTCCATTCGACGAAGGTTGTGGCAACCTGCCATGGCGGCGCGGCCCCATAACCGCGAATCTCGGCGCGCGGGTACACGTCCGAACGGCTCAGCTCGCGCGCCCAGAGATCGCGATAGCCGGGCGACGCGGCGAGTGGCGGGCAGGCATCCGAAAACGGCAGGGAAACAAAGCGACGGCCGAAAAGGCTCCGCGATGGCGCAAAAATTCCCGCCGCCAGCGTTTCGTCGGTGCGCTCGTCGACCAGCGCCAATATCTCGAATCTCAGGCGATAGGTGCGCTCGAGCGCCGCGAGCCAACGCTCACCGTGTGACAGGGTGGCATCGCGCGAAGCCGCGACCAGACGCGCCCATTCCTCGCGCGCGGCTTCGTAGGGACGACGACGGAGACTCAGCCGCGCGTCATCGACCAGCGCGATTTCGGCAGTCATTGGACTCATGGTGGACGGTCAGCCTCCCATGGGGGCAATCATGCGGTGGGCCGTCGCCCATAACGGCCGATAAGCAGGACGGCCGTGGCGAAGACAGCGAGGCTGATACCCAGAAGCGGAAAAAAGTTCCGATGGACGTAGGCTTCGGTAAAGGAGGATAGATGGCACATCGCACGATTAGGATGGGCCAGAAGCTTTTCGAGCAACGTCGCGGGGGATTCGATCCGAACGAGCATCGTCTCCATACCCCTCAGCTCAGCAATTTCCGTACGCACTAATAACCCAAGCGGGGCGGGCCGCCGTCAACCCGTGCGTCGTTGACGGCCCGTCCCGGCAAGGTAACTGAGAAAAGCGACTGACCCGATAAAGATCGTGCGCCGAGTGACTGCGGACGCTTTCGCTCGACGCGTCGCGCCTAGCGGCTCGCCGGCGCGGGCTTGAGCCACGGCGCCTCGAAATCGCCGTCGTAGCGGTCGTGATAGCGCAGCCAGGCCATTGTGAAGGAGAGGCCGTCTTCGTCGCGCCCTTTCGGCATCCGATCAAGCCATTGATAGGCGCCGTTCAGCGCGTCGAGGCCCCGCTCGTAGCAGGAATAGGTGTGGTAGATGGCGCCGTCGCTATCCTTGTAGAAGGCGCTCATGCCCGGACGTTCGGCCCACGTCCGTGGCACCATCCGGTAGTTATACATCACTTCCTGGGGCCCGGGTTGAGCCGACACCTGGTAATCGTAATTGAAGCCGTTCTCGCCTGCGGACACCCACTTGAATGTCCAGCCCATCCGCCGCTTGAAGGCCTCGAGCTTGGCCAACGGCGCGTGCGAGATGGCGACAAAAGTGACGTCGCGATGGGCCAAGTGAATATCGATGCCGTTGAAGTTATCGGCCCAGAACGAACAGGCCGGGCAGCCGACGTCCCAATCGACCCCGAACATAAAGTGATAGACCGCTAACTGGCTGCGCCCGGCGAAGAGGTCGGACAGACTCTGGCGGCCGTCGGGACCGTCAAAGACATATTCCTTTTCGACCCGCTCCCACGGTAGTTCGCGGCGCTGACGCGCGAGCTCGTCGCCGAGCCGCGTGTATTCCTTCTCCCGGGCAAGGAGCGCCTTGCGCGCCTCGATCCATTCCTGTCGCGAGACAATCCGATGATTCGTTTCCGCCATCGCCCTTCTCCTGACTGTCAATTTTTTAGTGCAGGTTGATGTACTCGCCGAGGATCTGCATTCGCAGACGCCATCCGGAACTGACCCGCGCGATCGTCTCCGGCGGCGCGTCGCCGGTATGCGACAAGGCGAGGCGCGTGCCGCCGTCGACCGCGGTCAGACGAAACTCGACCTGTGTCGGCAGGCCTTCGTCAGAGCTCTGCCATGACCAGACCATCCGCGTCGGTGGCTCAAGCACCAGGACCTCACAGTCGATATGGCCGCGGAAGTCCGGCCGGGGGGTGGCGCGAAACGCAAAGCGGCGCCCGACCCGAGGTTCGAAGTCGTTGCCCATCAGGAGCCAAACGGCCAGCGCTGCCGGATCGGTGAGCGCCTTCCACACTTTCTCGATCGGATGCGGATAGGTCTCTTCGAGGAAAAGCTCGAGTTTCATTTGGTTTCGTCCAGATAGTTGCCGAGCCGTTGCAGACGATCCTGCCAGAAACGCTGATAGCGGCTGGTCCATTGATCGACCGTACGGAGGGGCGCGGCCGTCAAGCGATACACGCGCCGGCGCCCAGCGGGACGGCTGGCAACCAGACCGGCTTCGCGCAGGACCTTGAGATGCTGGGAGACCGCCGCAAAGGAGATCGTGAAGCGACCGGCCAACTGCTGCGCGGGCGATTCACCCTCGGCGAGCAGGTCGAGCAGGCGGCGGCGGTTGGGATCCGCTATCGCGTGAAAGACGTCGGGCGTGGCGGCTTTGAGCATCAACCGCGATATTATTTAAGTGGTTACTTAATTGTCAAGGATCGTGAGAGCCGAAGTCTTCACCGTCGCGGGTCGTTGCAAACCATCGGCGAATCGGCGAAGAATCGCTCAGCGATTTTGCCAAAGGAGAGCTCTCGTAATGCCGGCGCAGCATTTCTTTGCCGATAGTCCCAGGGAAGTTGGTCTTAATCCGGACAAGGTGCAGGCCTTGATGGATCGCGCGGCGCGCGACGTCAAAGAAGGCGTGCTGCCGGCATGCCAGGTCGCGATCGCGCGCCACGGCAAAATCGCCGCGATGCAGACCTTCGGGCGCGCCGTCCAGGGCGGCGCCGAGAAGCCGGCGACCGATGAGACCATCTTCGATGCCATGTCGGCGACCAAGGCGGTGACGGCCTCGGCGCTCTGGATCATGATCCAGGAAGGCAAAATGGATCCGGCCGATCTGATCGTGAAGTACGTCCCCGAGTACGGCACCAACGGCAAGGAGACGACGACGATCGAGCAGCTAATGATTCATACGGCGGGAATTCCGGTCGCGCCGGGCTCGTTCAAGGATTGGGGCAACCGCGAGAAGCGCCTCGAACGCTTTGCGCAATGGCGGCCGGAGCACAAGCCGGGCGAGAAGTTCATCTATCATATTCAGGCCAACTACTGGCCGGTGGCCGAGGCGATTGAGCGGCTCAGCGGGATGCGTATCGGCGAGTTCGTGCGCACGCGGATCGCCGAGCCGCTGGGTCTGCCCGATTTGCGTATCGGCCTGCCTGCGCGGGAGCAGCAGGCGCGGATGGCCGACGTTGTGTGGACCGGCGAACCGGCCAAGGCCGAGGAGTATCAGAAGCTCGGGATAACGCCGCCGCGCGCCAACATGGGCTCGATTAACGAGGCGGTCGTGCTCGAGATGAATGATCCCGAGGTGCGCGCCTCGGACCATCCGGCGGGCGGCCTGATGACCACGGCGGCCGATCTCGCGCTGTTCTATCAGGCACTGCTCAATGACGGATGCGCATACGACGGCACGCGCATCTGGAAGTCCGAGATGCTGCGGGAGGCCCGGCGCATCCGCAGCGGCAATCTCATCGATCCGGCGCGCGGGATGACGGCGAATCGAGCGCTGGGCATCGTCATCGCGGGCGGCGACGGCAAGGCCAATCTGCGCGGTTTCGGACGAACGAACTCGGCCGAAGCGTTCGGCCATCCGGGTTTTGGCGGTCAGATTGGCTGGGCCGACCCGGCGACGGGAATCTCGTTCGCCTATTTGACAAACGGTTTCGATCGCAACGATCTGCGCGAAGGTCGCCGCAGCGTCGCGGTCTGCAGCCTCGCGGGTTCGTGCGCCGAGTGAACGGCGCCGGAGATCTTGTCGCGCGGCGCGCGGCGCGACGAACTGCGCCAGGACGGCATTGCCGGATACCGGCTGACCCTGAAGCGGGCCATCCCTAGACGCTTCAGTGCGCAGCGCCGATTGATCCCCGGCGCTTCTCGCGGGCAGGTGCTTCGGGCGGCCTGCGGTCGCCCGTATGCTGCGGCGCGGCTCCGCCCTGCCTGTGCAATCTGACGGGCGTACAGTTTTGCCGCAGGAAATCGCGATCCGACTCGGCGTCTTCGTCGCGCTCCTCGTCCTGATGGGGGCGGCGGAGGCGCAATGGCCGCGACGGGAACGCAGTTGTTCGCGTGGCCGGCGATGGCCGAACAATCTGGGTATCGCAGCGCTCAATTCCCTGACGGTTCGGGCGATCCCGCCGGGGTCGGCGACTGCCGTGGCGATGCTGGTCGAGGCGCGACACTGGGGCCTGTTCGCCGCAATTAATCCGGCGCGATGGGTTGAATTCGTGATCACGCTGGTGGTCCTCGACGGCGTCATCTACGGACAGCATGTGCTGTTTCATGCGGTGCCCGTTTTATGGCGCGTGCACCGGATGCATCACGCGGACCTCGACTTCGACGTCACGACGGGCGTGCGTTTTCATCCGATCGAAATCTGCATCTCGGCCGTCATCAAGAGTGTCGCGGTCGCCATCCTGGGCGCGCCTGCGGTCGCTGTCCTCAGCTTCGAGGTTTTGTTGAACGCGACCTCGATGTTCAACCACGCAAATCTCGCGTTGTCCTCGGGCACGGACCGGATGTTACGATGGGTCACCGTGACCCCCGACATGCATCGCGTGCATCACTCGATTCTGGTGCGCGAGACCAACAGCAATTTCGGCTTCAATCTTTCCCTGTGGGACCGTCTCTTCGGCACCTACTGCGCGCAGCCCAGCGCCGGCCATCGCGGGATGACGATCGGTCTCGAGCAGTTCCGCGACCCTGCCGATGAGCGTCTTGACCGGATGCTGCTGCAGCCGTGGCGCGGCGGCACGGGCGCTTATCCGATACTGCGCGAAAACGCCCGGTGAAGCTGCCGGCAAATCGCCTCAGGATGATCGCGTTGGTGATCCTGGCCGCAGCGGTCGGCTGGGTTCTGATGCATCATCAGCAATGGAACGAAGGACGGATCGCCGCCGACGTCCAGCGCTTCGGCTTATGGGCCCCGGCGGCGTTTGTGGCTTTGTACGTGGTCGCCACGGTCCTGCTGGTACCAGGCGCGATTCTCACGCTGACCGGCGGAGGGATCTTCGGGCCGCTGTGGGGCACGGTCTGGAATCTGGTTGCCGCGACCATGAGCGCGAGTGTCGCCTTCCTCATCTCGCGCTATATCGCTGCGGAATGGGTGCGCGCGCGGGCCGGCCCGCGCCTTAGTCGGATCATTGAAGGGGCGGAAGCGGAGGGCTGGCGTTTCGTCGCCTTCACGCGTCTGGTGCCGATTTTTCCCTTCAATCCCCTGAACTACGCGCTCGGTTTGACGCGTATTCGCTTCGCCACCTATGCGCTGACTTCGGCGGTGTGCATGCTGCCGGGGTCGATCGCGTACAGCTACCTTGGCTATGCGGGACGGGCGGCGGCCAGCGGCAATCTCGACGCGATCCGTTACGGGATAATCGGTTTCGGGCTTATCGGTGCATTGGCCGTGCTGCCGCCCCTGCTCCGCCGCTGGCGCGCACAGCCCGACGGCGATACCGTCGACGATCCGGCCCGAGCGCAGGTCGAGCTTGACCGTTCCCATCCGCCCACCTGACGCGGACGGCGATCGGTTAACGCGCGCGGCGCTCCTCAGGACTCGGCGTCGCGGCTTCGCGCAACCGAATCGACGATTTCCATCACGTCGAGCGTCTGAACTTTCTCCTCAAGCTGCTTGGCCTTGATCCCGTCGCCGAGCATCGTCATGCAGAAGGGACAGGAGACGGCGATAACCTCGGGATCGGTCTGCAGGGCCTGTTCGGTGCGCAGCAGATTGACGCGCTTGTCCGGGTCTTCCTCGAGCCACATGCGCCCGCCGCCCGCGCCGCAGCACATGCCGAAGCGTCGATGGCGCTGCATCTCCTGGACCTCGGCGCCGGCGCGATCGAGCACCATGCGGGGCTCGTCATAGACGTCGTTGTAACGCCCGTAGTAGCAGGAGTCGTGGTAGACGGTGCGCTTGCGAAAATCGGCCGGTACTTTGAGGCGTCCGGACGCGATCAGTTGATAAACCAGATCGGCGGCATGGATCACCTCGTATGAACCGCCGAACTGCGGAAATTCATTCTTGATCGTGTTGAAGCAGTGCGGGCAGTTCACGATGATCCGCCGGACTTTGTAGTTGTTCAGCGTTTCGACCAGCATCTGCGCCATCGACTGGTAAAGGTACTCGTTGCCGAGCCGCCGGGCGGTCTCGCCATTGCAAAGCTCCTCGCGCGCGAGACAGGCGAAGTCCACCCCCGCCTTCTGCAGCACCCGCGCAAAGGCCTGCGTCGTCTTCTTGTTGCGATCATCGAAGGAGCCGGCGCAGCCGACATAGTAGAGGAACTCGGCGTCCGGCTTGTCGGCGAGAGTCGGCACGTTCATCCCCTCGGCCCAGGCAAAGCGCTGCTCCGCATCGATGCCCCAGGGATTCGACTGGGTTTCCATGTTCTTGAAGGTGCGGGTCATCTCCTTGGGAAAGCGCGCTTCCTCCTGCACCAGGTGCCGGCGCATATCGACGATCTTGTCCACATACTCGATCATCGGCGGGCAGGCCTCCTCACAGGCGCGGCAGGTGGTGCACGACCAGAGGGTGTCGTCGTGGATGACCGAACCGACGATGTTTTCGCCCACCTCGGGGGTTTCGCCGCCGTCGCCGTTGCCGGCGTGGAGACGTTTTTCGATCATTTCGTCCTGATGTTCGTAGAGGTAATCCCGCAAGTCGAGCAGCAACTGGCGCGGCGCCAGCGGTTTCTTGCTGGCCGTCGCCGGACAGTTCGACGAGCAGCGACCGCATTCGGTGCAACTGAACATGTCGAGCACCTGCTTCCAGGTGAAATGATCGATATGCGAGGTGCCGAAGCGGGAGGCGTTCTCGAGGTCCTGTTTCGCGAGCTGGCCCTTGGGTTCGAGCTTCAGGAAAAAGACGTTCGGTATCGCGGTGATGATATGGAAGTGCTTCGAGGGCGGCAGCAGGTTGAGGAATACCAGAATGATAAGGCCGTTGACCCACAAGGCGGCCAGGGCCGCGGTCGAGGCGAAACCGACGCCACCGGCGCTCAGCCCGCGCGCCACCAGATTTGAGAACGGCTGCCACCAGGCCTCTCGCGCAATCTGCGGATTGTGGGGATTCGCCGCGATCCGACCACCGTCATACACCAGGCCGGCAATCATGATCAGCGCGATAAAGATCAGGATGATGTAGGCCTCGAGATGCGACTTCTCGCGCTGGCGTTTCTCGGGCGGCAGAAACCCGTAGAGGCGCGGCGCGTGCATGATACCCCACCGAACGAGCGCGAACGCCGCGGCCAGAAGCACGGCGACTTCGAAGAAATCGCGCAGCAGCATGTAGGGACCGCCCAGAAGATCAATGCTGAAGCCGGGAACGACGAATGAATCCGAGTAGATCCGTCCGAACATCGTGATGATCTGGATGCCCAAAACGAAGAAGCCCCAGAAGATGAAGAAATGCATCCAGCCGGCGGACCGCTCGGCGCCCGGATTGCTCCGCAGGAACTTGCGCTGGCCGAACGCCCACACCAGCATCGCGCGGATACGATCAGGAATACGATCGAAGCGCGGCGCGGGAGCGGCGCTGCGCAGCAGCAGGAAACGGCGCCAAAGTTGATAGAAAAACACGCCGAGAGCCGCCAGCGTGCAGAGAGTGAAGAGAATCTGCGAGATCATCGCACCTCCATCAGCGCCGCCGGATGAGCTAAAACCCGGCCGCATCCCGCCCCGTCCACTCGACAATCCAGCGGACGCGAACGGTAGAGCGATAGCCGAGCATCCGGCGCCTTAGGCTGATCCATGTCTCAGCGTTTTATGGAGTCAGGGAAGGGAATTCAATCGTTCGCCGCCGAAACCTCGGCAGCAGATGCTCCTGGAGGTTCGAGCGACCGCTCGCGGCGCAGGCGCGCGGAATCGTTCCCGGGAAGCTCAGCACCAGCCCGGCTGGTTCTTTTTCCTATCCTGACTGACGTGCGAACTTGCGCACGGGTTCCTCGGGCCCGACCCTCAGGGCCGCGGCAACCGCAGTGATTTCCGCCCCGAAATACAGGATCAGACCAGAGTAATAGATCCACAGGAGCAGGATCATGAGCGAACTGGCCGCACCATAATACGATGAAATCGCACTGCGGCCGAGGTAGTAGCCAAGTGTGATCTTGCCCAGCGAAAACAGTAGCGCGGTGACGACCGCGCCGATCCAGACGTCATGCCAGCGAACTTCCACGTTCGGCAGGAATTTGAAGATTGCGGCGAAGAGCACGACCTCGATCGCGAGCGTGACGAAGAATGACGCGGTCTGCATGACGAATTCGAGCGCGGGGGTAATCGACCCGAGGTAAGCGCCGAGCGCCGCGATCGCGGTCGAGATGATCAACGAGACCGCCAGAAGAAAGCCAATGCCAAGGATCATGCCGAGGAACACAGCGTTGCGCTTGACCACTTCCTTCAGATTGCCGGCCTCGTGCGTGCGCCAAATCTGATTCAGCGCGGTCTTCATCGAGCTGAGCACCCCGGTCGCGCCGATCAGGATCGAGACGACGCTGATAATCGCCGCCATGGCGCCGCGGCCCGGATGGGACACACCGGCGATCATGCTCTGCAACAGGTGAGCGCTCTGCGGCCCCACGGAGGCCGCAATCTGTCGGATGATCCGCGCCTGAATCGCGGGACTGCTGCCGAGCATCATGCCGGCGACACCGGTCGCGAGCAGCAGGAGCGGCGCGATCGAAAAAGCCGTACAGTAGGCCAACGCCGCCGCATGCTGCATCGCATTGTCCTCGAGCCAGCGCACCGCAGCAGCCTTGCTCAGCGCCGCGAAATTGCCCAGCCCGCCCCGCCGTTGAAGCCGCGCGGTTGTCGTCGAGGGCGACGGCGGATCTGCGGCGGTCTCGGCCGGGCCGAGGTCGCGGCGGACGCCGTTCCGCGCGAGCTCGATTCGATCCTCGATCGCGACGTTCTCGGGACGGAAAGTGTTACGCAGCAGTCGCCTGACCGCCGCCGCCATCCGGACCCGCGGATGGTCCAAGGGGCCGCTGAAATCGACACGGGTTCCAAGGCGATCGGTGGCGCGGTTGCGCAGCAGCCGCGCGGCGAGCTTTACCGTCCATCCCTTCAGCCGGATCTTCAGCCCGCGACCTTTGAGCGCTTTGACCCGTAGCCCATCGACGATCGGCTTGGCATAGCCGCGAAGCTCGCCGTCGGCGGCTGCGGCCTCGGCCAGCAGATACGCGGTACCGCCTTCAATATCGACCGCCATCAACTGCGCCATGAGGGCTCGGAAGTCGGTCAGCTCAAGCTGTTCGACACGGCAGTCAAGATCGAACTGCGGCGGGAAAATCAGGGGAAAAGCTTCGGCGTCGATCGTGAGCCTGCCCGATTTCATGAGCTCGGCCGAGCAGGCGAGGACGGTCGGCATGGTCGCCGCCGCGCCCGGATCATTGCTCAGATTTTCCAGCACGGCGTTGACCGTCGTGACCCTTAGATCTCCATGATCCAGGGCCGGGATACCGCGGACGCTGAAGCTGCCTTCATGCAACTCGACGCGCGTGCAGTTGAACGGCGGGAGCCGTCTGAGACGGTCCTGTAGCGCGACGAGCCGCTCAGCGATCGTCGGGTCGGGGCTGCCCATCGGATCGATCACCGTACCATTGGCGTGAAGCGCGCCGGCGGGCTGCGGTTGCGTCGACGGTGCCGGCACCGTATGCATCGTCGATAGTCTCTTCAGGTCGACCTCAACCCGCGGCCGATCAATTTCGACGTGTGCCTGCAGACAGCCGTTAAGGAGCGTTGACCAATCGCTGCCTACGCGAACGGTCTCGATGCGCGCGAGTGGATAAAATGCGCCGTCGGTCTGCTGGTCAACCTGCAGACCCTCGACCGTCAATCCGGGTCGCGTCAGGTCGATATCCACCCGTTCGACCCGCGCCTGAAGCCCGGACAAACGTTTGCCGAATCGGTTAGCTACCCATGTGAGCAGCACCGGGAGCGCCAGGCGCGCCAGCACGACGGCGCCGGCCAGTTCGGCGGCCGCCACGAGGTTGTCGGAATCAATGACACTGTGCGCCCGTTCGCTCATCGAGCGCGCGCGGCAAAGCCGAAGCGCTGACCGCTCTGCATCATCCGGGGTCGCGGCGTCCGCCGCCACCAGTCAGAGGCGAGATTGGCCGCGGATTGGCGTGCCGCGCGTCGGCCAAAGATTGCGAGCAGGGTTAAGCCGAGCTTGGTTCGCAGTCCGCCACCCATCACAAAGCCCGCCACCCCGGCTACGGCCATGAGGGTTAGCGGGCGTTCATCGGCAAAGCGCTCGAGCTCGCCGACATCGAGTTTGATGGGCGAGCGATCGGCCACTTTGCGCGCGGTCCGCCGAATTTCGTCGTTAGCTTCCTTCGCGCGGTCCGAAGCCTCTTCCGCGCCTTGTTTAATCTTTTCTTTGATCTCGTTTGCGCCCGCCATGGTTGACCTCCAGAAGATCTGGCGTACTTGCCAGGATCGGCATCCACAGCAATCCATGTGCCGGCCGTCAGCGGGCAGCATACCACACTGAGAATCATCTTACCCCTTCTGAATACAGGGGTGGCGATCGCGCCAAGGGCTGGAGACCGCTCCAGTCCTTGATAATTCTTTACACGATCGCGATCGTGCGCCTTCCGCCGATCAATGCTTGAGCTTGCGCACTTCCTCGGTCATCTCGGGTACCGCTTTGAACAGATCGGCGACCAGGCCGAAATCGGCCACGCTGAAGATGGGCGCTTCCTCGTCCTTGTTGATGGCAACGATGGTTTTGGAATCCTTCATCCCGGCGAGATGTTGGATCGCTCCCGAGATGCCGACCGCGACATAGAGCTGCGGAGCGACGACCTTGCCGGTCTGACCCACCTGGAGATCGTTGGGGACGAAGCCGGCATCGACGGCGGCGCGGCTGGCGCCCATCGCGGCGCCCAGTTCGTCGACCAGCGGTTCGAGCACGGTCTTGAAGTTTTCGCCCGATTTGAGTCCGCGGCCCCCGGAGACCACGATCCTTGCTTCGGTCAGTTGGGGGCGGTCGCTTTTGATCTCGTTGAAGTTGACGAATTCCATCTTGAGGGACGCCGGATCGAGTTCCGGCTTCACCTTCTCGATGGCGGCCGCCTCGTTTCCGGCCGTCGCCGCATCGAACGCCGTGCCGCGCACGGTGACGATACGCACGGGCCCGTCGAGCTCGACGGTCGCGAGGACGTTGCCAGCATACATCGGGCGGATCACCGTGCCGTCGTCGTTGATCGCCACGATATCCGAGGCCATCGGCGCGTTCAGACGGGCCGCCACGCGCGGCATCAAATCCTTGCCCATCGCGGTTGCGGTGGCGAGCAGGGTCTCGGCGCCGGTGCCCTTGATAAGACCGGCAAGCGCCTGCGCCGAGGCGTCCGCCAGATGATGCTCGAGGCGGGGGTCCTCGAGCGCGAACACCTTGTTCACGCCGTACCGGGCAATTTCGGCCGCCGGCCCATCGCAGGACGCCCCCAGCACCACCGCACAGCAGACGCCGCCGCGCTTGGCCGCCATCTCGCGCCCGGCCTGAATCGCGATCAGCGTGGTCTTCGGAAAATGGCCGTGCGTGTGTTCAGCAAAAACCAGTACGTCACCCATCTAAAGTGCTCCGCTTTGCGAGGTGCTTGATTGGCACCGGATCGATTTTTTTTCGGCGAGACCGTGCCGACCGTCGTCAGATAACTTTGGCCTCGTTGTGAAGCGCGGCAACTAACTCCTGAACCGAGCCTAACTTACGCCCGGCCTGACGCTTTTCGGGCGTCTTGAGAACCTTGATCTTGAGCTTCGGCGTCAGATCGACGCCGAGCGAATCGACCGCGATTTCATTGAGTGGCTTTTTGCGCGCTTTCATGATTCCCGGCAACGAGGCATAGCGCGGCTCGTTCAGACGCAGGTCGGTCGTGACCACCGCCGGCAGGGGAAAAGCGACCGTCGCCAGACCGCCGTCGACCTCGCGGACGACGCTGCACCTATCACCATTCAATTCGATCTTTGAAGCGAAGGTAGCCTGCGGCCATCCGAGCATCTCGGCAATCATCTGGCCGACCTGGTTCGAGTCGTCGTCAATAGCCTGTTTGCCGATGATGATCAGCTCGGGCTTTTCATTTTCGGCGACCTTGGCGATGACGCGCGCGATGGCCAAGGGATCGAGCGGCGCGTCGCTGCGTACAAGGATCGCGCGATCGGCGCCCATCGCCAGACCGGTGCGCAACTGCTCCTGCCAGCTTTGCTGGCCAACGGCAATCAGGACGACTTCGCCCTGACCCTGTTTTTCCTTGATCCTGAGCGCCTCCTCGATGGCGATTTCATCGAAGGGGTTGATAACCCACTTGACGTTGTCCGTAGCGATACCGGCGCCATCGGGCGCAACGCGGATAGTCGTCGCCGGATCGGGAACGCGCTTTACGGGAACCAGAATTTTCACGGAATCACTCCAATCTGCGAAACTATATGGTCTAGGCCGCCGAATGCATAGAGTGGCGGAGCGACGGTCGTGCGCGATGGATCATTCGTTGAAACCGAGGCGATGGGAAAGCTCGCGGCCGGCGGCAAGGGCAAGCTGACTGAGCTCGACATTGATCCGCTCGCGCGACATGCGGTAACAGGGTCCGGCGATGGCCAGCGAGCCGACGACGGCGCGCGTGTAGTCACGAATCGGCACGGCCACGGCCGTGATATCTTCAAAATACTCGCCCATGTCCACGGCGTAACCGTCCTGCACCACCGCTTCGAGCTGCGCCAGCAGCGTCGCGCGTTCGACGATGGTATTGGGGGTGTAACGCTCGAGGGTTTCAGGTAGAACCGCGCGTGCCTGCTCGTCGCCGTCGAAGGCCAGATGCGCCTTGCCGAGTGCGGTGCAATGCAGCGGCAGGGTCTGCCCTATCGGTAGCGCGATCCGCACGACCCGATCCTCGGGCTCGGCCGCGTCGAGCGGCACCACGCCATCACGACGCGAGATGGCGACCAGCGTGCTTTCATGGCACTGGCGGGTCACGTCAATCAAGATCGGTCGCGCCTGCCGCACCAGACCGCGATGCTCGATAAAGCGGCGGCCCAACAGCAGGCACTTGATACCGAGCCGGTAGTTTTCGTTAGCTTTGTTCTGCTCGATATAGCCGCGTGCTTCGAGTGTCGCCAAAAGACGAAAAACGTTGTTTTTATGCAATTTGAGACGCTTCGAGAGCTCGGTTACGCCCAATTCATCGCCTTCGCCGTAAAACTGCTCCAGCACGTCGAAGGCATGGGTGACCGACTGGATAACGTAGTTTGTTTTATCGCGTCTCAAGAGCCCTGCGCTGTCGCCGGACGGGATCACTTTGCGCGCCCGCCGGCGGGCTTTCCAAAAAGTGTTCTGATTTAATTCGCCAACCGCCGGGATGTCAACGCCGTCTTGACCATCGGCTTGCGAGCAATGATCCTGCTCTTGCTGGCAGGTCCCCTGCGATGAATACGCCGCTCAACCCCTTCAGCCGTATCGACGAAACCGCGGACGAGAACTTTTACAGTTATCCGCGCCTCGTGGTCCATATCGACGACGGCGCGATCGCCAAGGTCAGGGACGCCTACCACAAGCGTATCGCCCATGGTGCTGCGATCCTCGACCTGATGAGCAGTTGGCGATCCCATCTGCCGGAAGAGCTGAGCCCCGCGCGCGTCACCGGGTTAGGACTCAATCGCGCGGAGATGGAGGATAATCCGGCCCTGACCGAGATCGTCGTGCACAACGTCAACACCGCGCCACGGCTCCCGTTCGATGACGCCTCTTTCGATGCGGCAGTGATGACCGTGTCAGTGCAATATCTGACGCATCCGGTCGAGGTTTTCGCCGACGTCGCGCGGGTGCTGCGTCCCGCTCGACCGTTTATCGTAACCTTCTCGAATCGCATGTTCCCGACGAAAGCCATCGCGCTCTGGCGGGCCGCCAATGATGAGCAGCGCGTCGCGATCGTTCGCCGTTACTTTGAGCTGAGCGGCGGTTTCGCCGATGTGGAAGTCGTATCGGACGAGGACGGCGAGTCGGCGGCGTCCGATCCGATCTGGGTGGTAACAGGCTATACTAAGGTATCGGCCTAGTCGGTGAATTCAGCAGATGATCAAGCATCGCGGACTCCGTCATCTTGCGCTCCGGGTCCGGGACGTTGAACGCGCGAAGGACTTCTACGTCGAGATGTTCGGCTTGAGGGTGGCGTGGCAACCCGATCCTGACAACGCCTACCTGAGCTCAGGATGCGACAGTCTCGCGCTCCATCGCGGTGACCCCGGCGCGCCGGACCATCAGGCGCTCGACCATCTGGGTTTCGTGGTGGAGTCCATCGCCGAAGTCGAGGCGGCGTGGCGGTTGGTGCAAGCCCGCGGAACGACCATCGCCAAGCCGCTCGCCCGCCATCGCGATGGCGCGGTTTCATTCTATATTCGCGATCCCGACGGGAATCTAATCCAGGTCTTGTACGAACCAGGAATCAGCCCTCTGGCTATCGTCGCGGACCCCCCTTCGCGCAACTGAGTCCCGGCCATAACGCGCCCGGCACTGGCCGGCGTTTCATCAGCGCGGCCCGAGCGGGTTGCGATGTCCCGCGGGGCTCAGACCCGCCCGGCCGTCACTTCGCGGTTGGATGACCTGCGAACCGCAACCCCGGCAACCCATCGATGCTGAAGCGGTTGTGCTCGGCGCGATAATGATCGAGTCCCCCCGCACCACGCCGTTCGGCCCATTCAATCAACTGCGTGCGCTCGCCCTGATATTCGTAAAGCGGAACCCCCCAGCCGCAGGAATCGGCGATACGATCCACGGTGACTCTTACGATCGCGCGCGCACCGGGGACGTCGCGGAAGAGGGGGCGCAATTCCGCGAAGCCCGCTTCCCCCGGCTCAAAGGCTTCGCCGCGGCCATATAGCCGCAGGACCTTAGGCGCGCCCTCCAGGGCGCAAAACATGATGACGATGCGGCCGTTCTCCCGCAGATGCGAGATGGTTTCGACGCCGCTGCCGGTCAGGTCCAGATAAGCGACCTGATGGGCTCCCAGCACGCGCAGATGCTCGACGCCCTTGGGTGAGAGGTTGGGATGGCCTTTGGGATCCAGCGGCGCAGTCGCCACGAAAAACAGATGTTGACGGGAAATAAAATTGGTCAATGATGCGTCGAGCGCTGCGTACACTTTGCCCATGAAATCCGGACCTCCAGCGAATGATAGCGCCGCTCGCCGCCAATATACACGGCCGAACCTTCGCTCGCGCGGTCATCGCGTCGATTCGTTGGAGGCCGGCTCAGGGCCGACGATCATAAAATGAGCACTTTTCGGCTGAAGGCTGGATCGAAGGTGAGACAGACGACCGACGATATGGAGCAAACTCCGTCGGTCGGTATACAGGCGACCGAACACGTTGGCATCGCTAAGCTAACGCTTGCTCTATCCAAAAGCTTCAAGATGTGCTTTAGCTAACATCACGAAATTGCTTTTGAAAAGAGGCACAGCGGTTGCATGAAACGAATCTCTCGTAAATACGTCTAATGCAAAGAGTGCTGGGCAAGAAGCGATTTGCCCATGACCTCCTGAGGAAGGAGCGGAAAAGGCCCATGGAAGCAGAGGCCATCAAGGGAAACAGCAAAGGCAAGTTACCGGGCGTGATTTACCGAACCGTCTGCCAGAATCCCGGTTGCGGGCATACGTTCGATTTGCGCATTACCCCGGAAAACGCCGGGCTCTTGAGCGGGACCCTAGCGTGCCCGCGATGCAACCGGCACGGCGGGATGCTGAAGTCGCAGGGACGAATCGGCGACAAATTGTTCGCGGCCAAGCTGATTTACCGCATCACCGGTATCGCGCCGCCTCCCGAGGAACACGATACCTACGCGGAAACCACGGAGTCCCACCTCTAAACAAACGCAAGCGTCCGGGTGATGGCGTCAACCATCATCCGGACGCCTGACCGCGGCTCGCACCGCAAGATCGCGGCGGGAGTCGCCAATTAAGTCCTTCTAGACCCCCGCGACAAACTGCGAGGTCAAGCCTTCAAGGTTCTGGATACTCGGGCGCTCGATCATCCGCGCCATCCAGCTCTCGACGTTGGGTCGATTCTGCCCCGCTTCGATACCGAGATCGCGCAGGACGACGAGGCGGGGAACGAAAGCGATATCGGCCACGGAGAACTGGCCGGCCAGATACTCCTGGCCCTGAAGTTCATGGTTCAGATAGACGAGCACCCGCTCAATCGACTGTTGCAGGCGCTGCATCCGGTTAGGATCGCGTTCGGCTTCCGGCTTGGTCAACTCCGCCATCAGTTGACCGACCTGCGGCGTGAAGGAAGTGTCGGCGAAGTCCTCCCAGACTCGCGCGCGGGCGCGCAGGGCGCTCGAACCGACGGGCGGCAGCAGCGGCGGTTCGGGATATTCGTCTTCGAGATATTCCGCGATAATCGTCGAGTCGTAGACGACAGTATCTTCATCCACCAAAATCGGCACCCGACCGAAGGGGTTGAGCCGCAGAAACTCCGGTCGCCGCTGATCCCCCTGAGCAATATCGACCGGCATCAGTTCGTAGGACAGCGCCTTCTCCGCCAGGATGATGCGCACCTTCTGGCCAAATGGACACGGCAGGAAGTCATAGAGTTTCATCTAGGCATTGACCTTGTTCGGTAATTGAGTTCAGACATCAGGCCGCGACGACGGTAAACTTCAAGGTTGCTTCCACTTCAGGCATCAGGCGCACCGCAACCGCATATTCGCCCAGTTGCTTGATCGGCTCGACCAGCGCGATACGGCGCCGGTCCACCTCGAACCCCTGTTCACGCAGCGCCCGCTCGAGATCGAGGTTGGTGATCGAACCGAACAGTTTGCCCTCGTCGCCGGTGCGCGCCGTCAGGACCAGGCGGACGGCTTCGAGCTTTTCCTTCACGCTGGCGGCCTGGTTCCTGAGCGCTTCGCGCTTGGCCAGGGCCATGCGCTTTTTGTGCTCGAACTCGTGGAGATTGCGCGGGTTAGCCTCGACCGCGAGGCCGCGTGGCAAGAGGTAATTGCGCGCATAGCCCGCGCGGACGCGCACCACGTCCCCCGGATGGCCGAGGTTGGGAACCTGCTCGTTCAACACCACTTGTACATGCATCGGAGGATTCCTTCAGGAGTAGTCACCGAGATTGCGCGCTTCACGACTCGGCGGTTTAAGCCGCCGCAGGTCCAGCCACAAATCAAAGACCCCGGCGATACAGATGAGCGCCGCGAGAAACGGCTGCACGATCGTCAGGGCATAGACCAACCCGCGCGCCAGCGAAGGCATCGCGAGCGCGCGAAAATAGAACGCCATAATCGCGAGGCCCTGGAAGAAATAGACCGCGACGATGCCCACGAAGCAGTTGAGCATGATCAGGCTCAGGGTGGCGTTTGGGATAAACAGCCCGAAACCCGCAGCGAGCAGCAGCCAGACCAGCCATTCCGGTGTCGCCCACCGCACGATATCGCCAAAAAGTGGATAGCCGAGCCGCCGCGGTCCGCCGCTGAAGCGCCAGAAAATCGCCAGATTAATCAGCACCATGAGCGCGGCGAAAATCGCGCACAAAGCCGGTGCCAACTGCACCGTCCAGGTCACCAGGGAAGCGCGAAATTCCGACGACCCGGCCACATCGAAGCCCAGCGCCGACCAGAATTTCTGGCCTTGGGCAAGGCTCGCTGTCACCGAGGCGTGCAGCGCCGCGGCCAGCGCCTCGGGTGATCCTGCCGCCACCAGCTCGATAGCGGCCGAGGCCGCGACCACGATTGCCGCCGTGATGACCACGATACGGTCGAACGCCACCCGCCGCTCCATCAGGATACACATCGCCAGCGACGAGAGTCCGACCAGGGCGAGGAAGTCAACTGCGGCATCAAGACTTTTGCCGGGATTGCCGGCGACCAGGCCAAGCAGAACAGCGACCATGACGGCGCCCAGCGCGACCACTGACGCTGCCCGCGCCACCGCCCGCCGCAAGCCGACGCTGATGGTCAAAACCGGTATCGGGGCGAGCGGGGCGCAAAAAAGGAAAAGCAGAGCGGACGCGGAGCCGGCAGCTATCATCCGCAGCAGATCGCGTGAACGCGTCACGACAGGTCAGCCCAAGGTCGAAAACGGCAGCAGCGCCAGCACGCGCGCGCGCTTTATCGCGAGCGCCAGGCGGCGTTGATGCCGGGCGCAGTTACCCGAGGTTCGGCTCGGCACAATCTTGCCGCCTTCGGTGATAAAGGTCTGCAGCGTCCGCACGTCTTTGTAGTCGACCGCGACATTCTTGTCGGCACAGAAACGGCAAACCTTGCGGCGACCGCCCGGCCGGCGTCGGCCGCTTGGGCGCTCGCTCGACCGGCCCTCGCCTTCACGAGCGCGCGGCCGTCCCGGCTCCGCCACCTCTGCACGCGGGATTGATTGTTCGAGTTCCTGTTCTTCGTCCGGCATGTTTTCGCTCTATGATACCATCTCAACGAATAGCGTTCTGCGATCTGACTTAATCAGTGATAATAATTTCGTCGGCCATCACGCGCACGCCGATAGCGGCGGGCCGGCGGGCCGGCGGCGGTACGGCACAGACCTTTCCGGTCACGCGCACCCGCGAGCCTGCCTCGAGTTGCTGGAACAGACCGGCGGCGGCGCCGCCAACCATCAAAACCTCGAGCGCCAGCGGCTCGGACTGCTCTCCGCAATCGATGAACGTTCTCAGTACATGCGTGCCGATGGGTGTCACCCGGAGCTCCGGCCTCGATATCAGCCTGCCGGTCAACTCAATCCGATTCGCCACGCCCGACTTGAGAATCCTCCTCCGGCGCGCTCGGTTCAGCGGCGGCAGCCTCCGCGGCGGGCTCCAACTGCTCGGCTGATCGCTCAGCCTCGGCCTGCTCACGCTGCGCCGCCCGTTCAGCCATCGCCGCCGCCCGCGCGGCTTCCGCCGCGGCGCGGGCTTCAGCCACGCGGCGCCGATTGTTTTCCAGCTCGACGCGCGCCTGTGCCGGGTCAACCTCGGCGCTGACCAATACCGACAAATGCCGCAGGATATTGTCCGAAAGCTTAAGATTGCGCTCGAGTTCATTGAGGGTCGCAGCGCTGCCGCCGTAATCGAGCCGCACGTAGAAGCCGCGCTGTTCCCCCTTGATCCGATAAGCGAGTTCGCGAAAGCCCCAGATATCGGTGTCGATCAGGGCGCCGCCGGCGGATTCCACCAGACCCTCGAAACGCTTGACCAGGTCTTTCTGGGCGTCTTCGCCCAGGTCCGGGCGAATGATGAAAATAGTCTCGTAACGGCGCATCTGCGCCCCTCCTTATGGCTTCAAGCCCCTCGCGGAGCAAGGAGATTGGCCAAGCCTAGCAGTCGCCATACACGGTCACAAGGCGTCCGTCGGCGCTTCGCCGCCGATAGCGTCATCCGTCCCCGGCAGTTGGCGCCCCTCCTGCTTCCGCGTGATGCGTTTTCGACCGCGTGTCGCCAGCCGATCGTCACGCGTTCCGCCGCAGCTTTTTTACCTCGACGGCCGCGCGGCGACCTTCCGACAACCGTTGTCTGCGCGGGATGCTTCAATGACCGGCATGAAGCAACGCGAATCACGCCGGGATAGTGGCAATGGCTTTCAGCCCCTGATCATCGAGAACTTCGTGACGAGGGATTTCGACGATCTGTTCCAGAACATCTTTAAGACCGCAGTGGCCGTTAACCGACTGCGTCACGTCCGCCACGCTGAATGGCGCTCGGAGCATGCCTTCGCCGCCGCCACCGCCGACGACTATCTCAAGCCTGACGACGAGATACTCGCCGACATGCGTGACGAATGCGACCTGCGGCTCGCGCTCCGGCGCGGCGATAACCTGATTCAGCTCCTGGTCTGCGCGAAGTTCCAGCTCGTCAGCATTTTTCTCGCCGGGCAGGACGCCGGATCCGTCGAGGCCTGCCTCGGCGAGCATCAGAGGCTTTTCGACCCTCCAGGCGACGAAGGCGCGCCGGCGCGTCCGACCGTCGAGTTGGCCTTCTGGTATTGGGGGGAGAAGGGGCCCGAGCGCGAAGCCAAGACCCTGAACGTACCGACGTGGGCCGAGATCCGCGACAACTACAGCGCGCGGACCGCGCAGGCGCTCGCCGCTCTCACGCGAGACTTCAAGCCGGATCCGAGCGGCCGTCTGCTCCTCTGGCACGGGCGACCGGGAACGGGCAAAACCTTTGCGATTCGTGCACTCGCCTGGGAATGGCGCGAATGGTGTCAGTTTGAATACGTCCTCGACCCCGAAAATCTCTTTGGTCCGCGCGCCGATTATGTCGTTCGCCTGGTGATCGATGGGAACGAAGCGGGGAACCATCCGGCTTGCGACCGCTGGCGACTGCTGGTTCTGGAAGACACCGGTGAGCTGCTCAGCGTCGATGCGAAAGAGCGCGCCGGCCAGGGTCTGTCACGGCTCCTCAACGCCGTCGACGGCCTGTTCGGCCAGGGTTCGCGCGTGATGCTGTTGATCACGACCAACGAAGACCTCGGCGCGATGCATCCGGCCGTCATCCGTCCCGGCCGCTGCACATCGGAAGTTGAATTCCTGCCGCTTTCGGCCGCCGAGGCGGCGAACTGGTTGAGGATCCATCGCGGTGCCGACGAGGACGACCACCGGACCGCGCCGCGCGCCTCACGAACGATCGCCGAGCTTTATGCCTTGCTGGACGGCCGCGCGCTTCGCGAACGCGCGCCGATGGGCTTTACGAATGGCGGTTAAGGAGGCGCCGCGGTCGGACGATGGCGCTTCGCCTCGCCGGTGGCGGGTCGTCCGAGGCTTCGGTCGGTCGATGACCTGCGCGGACTTTTGCGGTTGCGGCGCGGGCCTCCTTTGTGTCAACGGTTGTCTCCGATGAAGACCAGCAAATCGCGCGTCAGCCCGCGACGGCCCACCTATCCGGCAGCGCTCAAAATGGCGCGCCTTGCCGTCGAACTCGGATCGCGCCCATATGGATGGTCCTTCGAGGCGATCGAGCACGAGCTTAATATCAGCGAGCGCACACTGCTCCGCTATATCCATGCCTGCCGCGAAGGTCTTCGCGACTTGACGGGCCGGCCGATCTTCGAGGTGGTGCAGCGTGGGGCGCGTCGATCGCTTCGGATCAACCCGGGCTCGGGGCCGACCGACCCCAACCCGTGGCGGGCGGTTTCGCTCTACTTCACGCTGACCCTGCTGCAGTTCCTCGAAGGCACCGTGATGAAGGAAAGCGTGCAGGATCTGTGGGAACGAAGCTTCGCCAATCTGCCCGCCCGCGACCAGGAGCGGCTCAAGGATTTCGACCGCAAGTTCTTCGCGGTTCCCTACGCGCCCAAGGACTACCACGACTATGACGCCCATCTCGACGTAATCCTGCGGGCGCTCATCGGACAGAACGTCATCCACGTGGATTACGCGGGGCTGACCGGCCAGGGTAAGCCGCACGATTTCGAACCGTATACGCTGATGGCCTATCGCGGCGGCCTGTACCTTCTCGGCCTGAGCCGCCGGCATCACAGCATCATCTACCTCGCCGTCGAGCGGGTGCGCAAAGTGGACTTCATCACCGATCGAAACGGCAATCGGGCGCGCTTTGCCTATCCGAAGGACTACCATCCGGCAAAACATCTGGACGGCACCTTCGGACTGCTCGACGGCCCCGAGATGACCGTGGAACTGCTGATGCTGGGGGACACGGAAGCCTACTTGCGGCCGCGCATGATCCATCCGACGCAGAAATTCTATCGACGGCGCGACGGCCGGACCGTGCTCACGATGCGCGTGCGCGGCACCACCGAGTTGCGCAACTTCATCCTGAGCCTCGGTCCGTGGGTCAAGGTCCTCAAGCCGGCCTCATTGCGCGACGAGCTCGCCGACCTGGCTCGGCAGATGGCGGACCTCTATCCGCAGAACCAGCGCCAGTGACACCACGGCTCCATCACCGATCCTCGCCACATCCGTATCGTCCGCCCATCGTCGTTCGCGCAACACCCCGCCGCTCCGGAGACTCATCGGAGCTCTCTGCGCCGATGGAAAAGCTTGATGACTCAGGGAGTTCGTCCGGTTCGAGTGCCCCGGCCGGGAGTCGAACCCGGACTTGAGGTTCCGGAGACCTCCGTGATGTCCTTTTCACTACCGGGGCGTGCCGCCGACAACTATAACCGGCAGGGCAGGCCGCGCAAAGCTGTCACTATCGTGAACAGCGGGCCGGCTTAACCGGCGGCGGCGGTGCCGTCGCGCCCCGCCTCCTCTTCCTCGAGCATGCGGGCATGCCGCCGTTCCGCTTCCGGCAGAGTCGCGCGGATAAGCTCGATCATCTTGCGATGGATCCGGCCGTTGCTCGCGATGATACGTCCGGCCGTCAGGTCGAGCGGGGTGCCGTCCATGTTGGTCACGTCGCCGCCGGCTTCCTGCACGATGAGAGCGCCCGCTGCGATATCCCAGGGCTTGAGTCCGAATTCCCAGAAGCCATCGACGCGGCCGCACGCCACCCAGGCTAAATCCAGCGCCGCCGAACCGGTGCGCCTGACCCCGTGCGTGCGCATCATGAAGGCTTCCCAGAAGGCCAGATAGAAGCGGCGCCGCTGCCGCCGGTCGTACGGAAAGCCGGTCAGGAGCAGCGACGACTCGAGCGTCGGGGTACGGGTCACATGGATAGGCTTGCCGTTGAGCCGCGCGCCCGCGCCGCGCCGTCCGACAAATAACTCGCGCTTGAGCGCGTCGAGGACGACGCCGACCTGCACTTTGCCGCGCCGCTCATAGGCGATTGAGACGCAGAACTGCGGATAGCCGTGAGCGAAATTGGTCGTGCCATCGAGTGGATCGACGATCCAGCGATCGTCGCCGCGGTTCTCGCTCGCGCCACTCTCCTCGGCCAGGATAGCGTGGGCCGGAAAGGCGCGGCGCAGCACGTCGAGCGCCGCCGCTTCGGCCTCGCGATCGGCCTCGGTGACGAGGTCGATCGCGCTCGTCTTGCGCGCGATGGTGACGTGGCTCAGCCGCTTCAGATGGATTCGCCCGGCGGCACGCGCCGCGCGAATCGCGGTTTTTTCGATAAGTTCGAGCGCCGGCACCCCGCTCAAGCTACGCTTGACCGTGCGGCGATGCCAGTCGGATGTGGACAAACGCGCGCCGCTATTTGACCGCGCCGTTTTGCGCCGCCATCAGGTCGCGCGCGTAGGGCATCAGGGTCGCGAACATGTTGACCCGCGAATCGAGCGTCCGCCCGAGCCCGCTCAGAAGACCCATCACGCGATTTACCAGCAGGACGTCGGCCGGCACCTCGACCACCGGATTCGCCCTGAGCGCGCGCGGCAGTTCGTTGGCGAACTCGCCGATCAATTCCTCGTCGGCATACGCGCGGTTGCGTCGGACCGAGTTGCCGAGAAAAAGATCGGCGAGCGTCAGCAGGGTCTCCGGCGCCGGATGGCGCGTGCGAAAACCAAGATCGTGAAAGGCGGCCACGATAGCCTCGCGATTCGACGTGAGGATAGCAAACGTCAGGCGCACCATCGCGTCGCGAAAATGCGGTGGAAAATCCTTCGCCAGACCGAAATCCAGCAACACCAGACGCGGTCCCGGCTGGACCAGGATATTCCCCGGATGGGGATCGGCGTGGAAGAAACCGTCGCGCAGGATCATTTCGGTAAAGATCTCGATCAATTGCTGACCGACGGCAGACGGCTCGACGCCTGCCCGCTTCAGCTCCGCGACGTCGGTGATTTTGATCCCCTCCACCAGCTCCATCACCAGGACCCGACGCGTGGTGAGGTCGTGGAAGACCCGTGGGATCAGGACGTCGGCGCGATGGGCCAGGTTGCGCCGGATCGTTTCGGCATTGCGCGCCTCGTTAAGGAAGTCGAGCTCGAGCGGGATGTACTTCAGAATCTCCCGGGCGATCACGCGAAAATCGAAATCCGGTTCGAGCCGGGCCAGGATCCGCAGGGTGAGCATCAGGTTGCGCAGGTCGGCTTGGACGAGGCCCGCGATATCCGGATACTGCACCTTGACGGCGCAATCGCGACCGTCGCGCGTGCGCGCGCGATGGACCTGGGCGAGCGAAGCTGCCGCCAGCGGTGCGGCGGCGAAGTCATCGAAGATCGCCTCGAGCGGCTGCCCGAGTTCACGCTCGACTACGGCGCGGATGACGCTGAGGGGTCGCGGCGGCACGCGATCGTGCAGGGACGCGAGTGTATTGACCCATTCGGGGGGCAGAATATCGGCGCGGGTTGCGATAAACTGTCCGGCCTTGATTAGGAGTCCTTCGAGCCGCAGCGCTGCCCGATGCAGCAACCGCGCCGCGCGAAGGTCCTGGCGCCGGTAACGCGACTCCTGGCCGCGATCGCTGACCCAGCGGCCCCAGAGTTGAATCGCCTTGTAGCCGCAATAAATGCGCGCCGCGACGATCAAAATGTCGCTCAAGCGCCAGGCGCGGACGTACCACGGTGGTTCCGGAACGGCGGCGGCCTCAGGCGATCCCTGGATTGAGCGTTGCATCGAGGAAGGCTTGATAAGGTGGAAGATGGACCCCCAGGAAAATATCATGCGGCCGCCGGCGGCGGAGACAGGCGACGCCGCGACGCGCTCGGTGCTGCGCCGCTATTATGGAGTGTGGGCGGCATATTCGCTGGCCGGGGGTTTTCTCTACGGCGTCTATCCGATTTTCCTGCGCACGCGCGGGCTCAGCGAATTTGAAATCAACAGTGTTCTCGCCATCTATTTTGCCGTCACCTTTCTTACCGATATTCCCACCGGGGCGTTTGCCGACGCGCTCGGCCGCCGGCGCTCGTTTGCGCTCGGCTGTGCGCTGCGGTCACTCGCCTTCATGGTTTACTTCTTCGCCTATCATTATCCGATGTTCGTGCTGGGGGAGACGATCGACGGTATCGGAACTACCTTCTGCAATGGTTCGATTGACGCTTGGGGAGTCGATGCGCTCGACCAGGCCGGTTATCGGGGTCTCAAGGACCGGCTCTTCTGGCGTATCTCGCAGTTGATGAACCTCGGCTTCATGCTCGCCGCGATCGCCGGCGCTGCGGTGGCCAATATCAATATCGCGTGGCCCTGGCTGATGGGTGCGAGCGGCTATTTCCTGTGCGCGTGGCTGATAGCTCCGCTGATGCGCGAGGCGAATCCGCGTCATGCCGACGTGGCGCTCCGGGCGCTGCCCAGCGTCGTGAAGGAGCGGGTCGTCGAGGGCTTTCGGCAGGCTTTCCGCACGCGCACCTTTCTCCTGCTGACGCTCGCCCAAGGCATCTTCTTCGCCGCCTGGGCGCCCTACTGGCTGCAATGGCCGCAGTTCTTCACCATCCGCTACGGTATCGGTATCTGGATCGTCGGATGGATCTTCGCCCTGTTTACCATAGCGCGGATGGTCGGTGCCGAATTCATGATCCATAGTAGCATCGAGCGCCCCCGGCGCGCGCGCTGGTTGAGCGTTCTCGCCGTGGCGGTCGCCGGCCTGATGTACGCCGCCGGCAGCCTTGGCGCTCGCACCACCCTCACGCTGCTGGTGTTCTGCGGTTTCAGTATCTGCGCGGGCGCCCTGATGCCCTTCGCGCAGAGCTGGATCAACGAAGAGATCCACGCCGAGACCCGCGCCACGCTGCTCTCCTTTCGCAGCACCTGCGAGACGTTCGGTGGTTCGATCGGGCTGCTGCTGACCGGCGTCGTGGCCGATCGGGCCGGTCTGCAGGCGTCATGGCGACTTGCCGGTCTGCTTTCGCTGCTCGCCCTGCCGTGCTACCTGACGCTCGCGCTGCGGGCGCGGGCGACCCGCGGCTCCGCACTAGCTGAAGCCGTAGGTGTTCGATAACTATATATGTGGAATGGGCCGCCGCGGCGGCGGGAAGTCGGCAAACCAGTGATGGAATTTCCGCGAATCAAGCGCTTACCACCTTATGTCTTCAATGCGATCGGCGAACTGTGTCTGAAGGCGCGCCGCGCCGGCGAGGACATCATCGACTTCGGGATGGGGAATCCGGACGAGCCGACGCCGCCGCATATCGTCAACAAATTGATCGAAGCTGCGGCGAAAAGCCCGAACCATCGCTATTCCGTTTCGCGCGGCGTCTACAAATTGCGGCTGGCGATCTGCGACTGGTACAAGCGCCGCTACCAGGTCGAGTTTGATCCCGACGGCGAGGCGATCGTGACGATCGGCTCCAAGGAGGGCATCGCGCACCTCGCGCTGGCGATCCTCGACCAGGGCGACGTCGTGCTGGCACCGACACCGACCTACCCGATCCATCAGTACGGCTGCATCATTGCCGGCGCCCAGGTGGTTGGCGTGCCCCTGCGCAACGGCGACGAGTTCTTCGACGAGCTGATCGCCGCGATGAAACGCACATGGCCGCGCCCGAAACTCCTGATTATCAACTTTCCGCACAATCCGACCACCTCGACCGTCAATCTGAGCTTCATGAAGCGGGTCGTGGATTTCGCGCGCGAAAACGAGATGCTGGTCGTTCACGACCTGGCCTACGCCGACCTCTGCTTCGACGGTTATCGCGCGCCGTCGATCATGGAGGTACCGGGGGCACGCGACGTGGCGGTCGAATTCTTCACCCTCTCGAAGAGTTACAACATGCCCGGATGGCGCGTGGGGTTCGCGGTCGGCAATCGCGAGATGATCGCGGCGCTGACGCGGCTCAAGTCGTATTTCGACTACGGCATGTTTGCCCCGGTGCAGGTCGCCGCCATCGCCGCCCTCAACGGGCCGCAGGATTGCGTCGCCGAGATCGTCGAGACCTATCGGCGGCGGCGCGATGTACTGATCAACGGCCTTAACCGTTCGGGCTGGCCGGTCAGTCGGCCGCGCGCCACGATGTTCGTATGGGCGCCCATCCCGGAGCCGTTCCGCGCGATGGGATCGCTCGAGTTCGCCAAATTTCTGCTCCGCGACGCGAAAGTTGCCGTGTCGCCAGGCGTCGGCTTCGGTGCCGACGGCGACGGTTACGTCCGCTTCGCGCTCATTGAGAACGAGCATCGCACGCGTCAGGCCGTGCGCGGCATTCGTCATGCGCTCGCCCATGCCGAACGCGCGGGGCTGACCGCGGCGGCTTCTTAGGTTCAACCCCACCAACCGAGGCTACTGCCATGACCGAGCCGCTTGACGCCGAACGCTTCAAACAGGATCAGCAACGTGACTGGGACGCGGCCGCCGCCGGATGGAAAAAATGGTGGCCGCTGTTCGAGCGCTCAGCCCAGCACGTCAGCGACCGTCTCGTCGACCTCGCCGCCGTCAAGGCGGGTGATCGGGTGCTGGATATCGCCACCGGCAACGGCGAGCCCGCAGTCACCGCGGCGCGGCGCGTCGGTCCGAGCGGCCGTGTCATCGCCACCGATCAATCCGCCGGGATGCTCGCTATCGGACGGGAGCGGGCCGCCGCGGTCGGCCTACACAATATCGAATTCCTGCAGAGCGACGCCGAACAGCTCGGCGTCGACGGCGCGTTCGACGCCGCCCTGTGTCGTTGGGGCCTGATGTTCATGCCCGACCTGACGGGTGCACTGAAGCGCATCCGTGCGCATCTCAAACCGGGGGCGCGCTTCGCCACCGCGGTCTGGTCCACACCGGACAAGGTGCCAATGATCACGCTCGGCGCTGACGCGGTGCGCCGTCTGGCGAAATTGCCGCCGCCACCGCCGAACGCGCTCGATCCGCTGCGCCTGGCCGATACCTCGATTCTCCAGAGCGCGCTGCAGGAAGCGGGCTTTCATGACGTGGTCATCGAACGCATGCAGGTGGTGTGGGAGATGGCGTCACCGGCGGATTTCGCTGAGTTCCGCCGCGACGTCGCAGCGCCTTTTCGCGCGCTGCTCGAGCGGCAGACCCCCGAAATGCGCGATCAGATTATCGCCGCGGTGACGGACGCCGCGCGCGCCTACGCGGCTGCTGACGGCAAGGTTCGGACCGCGAACGAAACGATCCTCTTTTGCGCGGCGAATTAATCACGCCGCTCCGATTCTCAGGAAGGCGCGGTAGCCGGACGGGCGAGGCGCAGTTCGGCCTGAGGCTCCGGCGTAAACGGCTCGCATGAGAAAGCGCAAAGCGCGCCAATCAGATTGATCAGGATGAACAGTTCGAAGGCGAAGGTATAACTGCGGGTCGCATCGAAAATGCGGCCGGAGACAATCGGCCCGACCGCCGCGCCGAAGGTTTGCACCAACCCCTCGAGACCACCGATCAGACCAAAGCGCTTGAGCCCCATCGATTCCGCCACCAGCACCGGCAGGAGACTCAGCGGCGCGGCGATCGAAATGCCATAGATCAGCACGAAGGCGGCAATTCCGGCGGGACGCGCCACCTGGAAGACCAGCGCGATGCCACCCGCCTGGATTAGAAAATCGAGCGCGAGCGTCCGCCGCGCCATCAGCCGATCGGCCAGCAATCCCATCAGGATCTTGCCCAACGCCGCGATGCCGAAAATGAGGCTCATCGCCAGCGCCGCGTTGGCCTGGCTGTAGCCCACGCCCTCGAGATGGGTGACGAGGTAGATCGCGGTGCCGGTAGCGGAGAAGGCGAAACAGAAATTCGCCGCGGCAATCATCCAGAACGAACGCGTGCGCAAAGCCTCGGCAACTTCATAGCCGTCGAGCGCCGCCGCGGCGTCCCTCGGGTTCAGCTTGACGCGGCCCGGCGGCCGACTCCGCACCGCCGCCGCCACCAGCGGCGCCGCCACGGCGATCATCGGTAATGCCACCGTGAGATACGCCGCGCGCCATCCCCAGTGGCGGATGGCATAGCCGGCCACCAGCGTCATCACCATTCCGCCGATCGTCGAACCGGAGATCGCGATACCCATCGCGAGCCCGCGCCGGGCTTCGAACCAGTTCGCAATCACATATGCCGCCGGCAAGGCCGTGCCGGCCGCGATACCGCATCCGAGCATCAGATAGGCAATCAGCAGCGGCGCGAAACTGTCGGCCCGGCTCGCCACCAGGAAGCCGCAGCCCGCCGTCACACAGCCGATCACCATCAGCACCCGGGCCTCGAAACGATCGAGCAGCCATCCGACCGGCAGCACGCTGACACCGGCGGAAAGGGCGAGAACGCTGGGGAGAATCGAAACCCGCTGATGACTCCAGGCGGGGAAGCCGCGCAACAGGGCGGGTACAAATACTGGAACGGTGTTGTAGCCGCCGCCGAAGACCAGCAGCAACACCAGGAAAAGACACGCCACGATGAACCATCCCCGACGTTCGATCGCCGTCATGCGTCTATGTCCCCTGTCGACGAAGCCTGCGCACCCTGCCCGTCAGCAGACTTCCGCAATTCGCAGCGATTGTCTATCCGCGCGCAGTGTGCGCGCGCGTTGTCATCCGGGCACACGATGAGCGCAATCGCCGCCCGCCGCCAATGCCGATCGGACGGGCAACTGCAGATTCTCCCGGAATTGTGAGGAAGAAAAATCCGTCAGCGCCGCTTCAAGCTTCGCCGGAACGCTTCACGCGCTGCGCCGCGTCGCCGTTGGACGTTGCCGCGAGCTCCTCGGCGCGACGACGATTCGAGTCGACGATCGCCTCCAGCAAGGGTGAGCCGGCGATCCGGCGCAGCAGCTCGATATTCGGCATCACGCAATGGCCGCCAATAAAACCGGGAAAATAACGGACCGGTGGCAGAAACGCGACCTCGTCGAAGAATTCGATGGCCTCGTCATAATCGCCGCCGACCCGTTCGGCGTAGCGGTTCAGCTCCTGCGCGAAGGCTATCTGGAGGCCGAAGTAGGTCGTTTCGCCGAGCTTGGCGAGTTCCAGAGTCTCAGGCTTGTCCATCCGGCCCACTTTCATGCCTGCCGCGCTGAAATGCTGAGCCGCGGCCTGCGCGGCCTCGGCGGTGACGCCGGCGACATATTTCCGATATTTCAGCAGGTCGGCGACCATGCGGACGTGCTTGCCGCGCACGGGACTGTAAGCCGTCGGGAGGCGTGTGGCGTCAGCGATAGCGCGCGTGGTCCCCGGCAGCACCGTGCTGTTGACGATAATCAGGCCCGGCTGAAACTTCCGGGCATATTCGACCACCGCGCGATTGAAGCTTTCCGCCTCCTTGAAAGGAATGCAGATATGCATGATGCCGACCGGCGCGTCAGCCGCAATCGGCTCGAGGTCCTGGCGCAAAACGGCGCCAAAAGCGCGATCCAGAATCTCGGCAAGGGCGCCGCCGACCTCGCCCAGTCCCACCACTAACGCCTTAGCTGTCGCCTTCATCTGTTGTCGCGTCCTTTCCTTCCGCGAGGTACCGACCCTTTGGCAGAACCACCAGTCGTCTCAGCCGGCATCGACGGCCGCCGCCGTTTCGCCGGAAGCCGCACCGATCGCCCGCAGCCCAGGTTCAGGCCGCATGATTGGCGATGATCGGCTGATGATAACTCGCGTCGCCGTTGAGATGGCGCCGGGGGTCGGTCGCCGACACCGGCGTCCTCGCATTCAGCCACGCCACCTCGGGCGTGATGATCAACTGCTTGCCGTGACGCGCCAGTTCACCAGACTCGCTCATCTCCTTGAGCAGGCGCGTGATCATCGGCCGCGAGCTGCCGATCATTTCCGCGAGATCGAGTTGCGAGAGCTCGGGAATGATCAAAACTCCGCGTTTTTCGCGGACGCCAAAGCGCAACGCCAGGTCGCTCAGCACCGCCTCGAGCCGATGGCGAAAGCCGAGCCCGAGCAGCCGCACATACCAGAACAGTGCTTCCGACCAGACCAGATGCAGACTGTCGAGCAGCGTCAGCAGTTGCGTTTTCTCGAGTTTCTGCAGGACGCGTAGCGCGCACTCGCGGCCGAGTACCGCAACTTCGCACTTACTCGCGGCCTGCGCCTCGAACAACTGCCGATGGCCGTTGCCATTGAGACTGTTGATCTGTCCCAGCAGATCGCCCGGTCCGGCGAGTCGCGTGAGCACCCGGCCGCTCGCGTCCTCAAACGGGCAATAGACTTTCGCCACGCCCTTGACGAGCCACAATAATAGTTCCGCCGACGATCCCTGATGGAAAATGGTGGTACCGGCGGCATAGCTGACCAGCATCATCTGGCCGATCAATTCGTCGAACAGCTCGCCGCCGAGATTGAGCTGGCTCAATCGATGCAGCAGACGCCGCCTGATTTCGTCAGTTGTTTGCCCGCTCACGATTTGATGATCCTCCGCTTGTCGATGTCGGTCTTATCGCGCGCCGAAGCGTTGCTCTCTCTTGAGTACGTTTGCGATTTGATTTCGATTAGGTGCCGTGTTGCTGCGGCAATTGCCTCCGGCTTGACCAGCACAACCGGTCGCTCCCGCATCCCCTTTCCGACAAGGTTCACCCGCCGTGCAATCGCGTCGGCCGCGGTCATTGATAACTTCAGCAAGCGCTATGCCTCAGCCATATTTTGCTTCCTTGCGCTTATTGCTTGGCAAAACTCGCTTACTTTGAAGAAGTTGAATTTTTTGCCCGGTTAATTTTGTCACCGGCAAGTGCGGTCGGAAAAAAAGAGCGCTTTCACTTTAACCAAGCGATGGCCAAATGAAGCTTCTCACCGACGACGCGGCTCCTAAACTTTCGCTTGGGCGCCGTCTGACCATCAGTTGTGGCAAAGTGGCGCGCCCAGAAAGTGTCGGCGCACCCGAGCGTCGTTTTCCCATCGCCCGAATTGCCGAACCGCCGACCCGGCTGCTCTTGACATCCGGCCTGTGGGATTGCTCCAACATCTGCGAGCGAGCCCGCACATTACGGGCATCGCTCGGAAGGAGCTGCATCCGCGATGGGCACTTTGCGAGGTGAGGAGATAATCGCACGCTGCTTTCAGCAGGAAGGCGTCGATACTTTTTTCTTCATGATGGGCGGGCCGACCAGCGGGACGGCCGAAGCCTGCCTTAAACTGGGCATGCAGGGCATCTATGTCCGCCATGAGCAGGCGGCGGCGATGATGGCCCACGCGTACGCGCGAGTCACCGGCAAGCCGGGCATCTGTATTGCGCCGATGGGCCCGGGGGTCGCCAACCTGGTGACGGGCCTCGCCAATGCCTGGGCCGACGCGTCGCCCATCATCGCGATCGGCGGTTCGGCGCCGATGCGCGGATGGACGCTCGACACCTTCCAGGAAATGGACCAGGTGCCGATGATGCGACCCATCGTCAAGAGCGCCTATCGCATAGATCTTGGTTACCGGATTCCCGAGTACATCAGTATCGCCTTTCGCGAAGCGCTCGATGGCAAGCGCGGTCCGGTCTATCTGGATCTGCCGGGAGATATCCTCGCCGGCAAGGTCGACGAGGAACGCATCAACTGGGTGCCTCCCGGCTATCGCACGGAGGCGCGCCCCGCCGGCGACCCGGCGCTTATCCGCCAGGCCGTCGAGGTGCTCGCCGAGGCGCGCAAGCCGTTAATCCTTACCGGCAGCGGCGTGCTCTGGTCGGGCGCGGAAGCGGCGCTGCAGGAGTTCGTGGATACCACCGGGATTCCGTTCTTCACCACGCCGCAGGGTCGCGGCGTTATCGCCGAGGATCATCCGCGGTCGTTTCCGGCGGCGCGTTCGACGGCGTTCCGCGAGGCCGACGCGGTCCTGGTAATCGGCGCGCGCGCCAACTCGATGCTGTCGTTCCTGCGCGCGCCGCGCTTTTCGCCTACGGCGAAGTTCATCAACGTCAATCTCGACGGACGCGAGATCGGTCACAATCGCGCCGCCGACGTCGGCATTATCGGCGACGCGCGGCTGGTCCTCCAGCAACTGACCGCGGAAGCGAAGGGGCGCTTCAATCCGCGCGAGGAAACGCCGTGGGTTGCCCAGCTCGGCGCGAAGCATCGTTCGAACCTCGAGCGCAGCGCGCCCCTGCTGCATTCCGATAATGTTCCGATCCATCCGCTGCGGCTGTGCAACGAGGTCAAGGAGGTCATCTCGCGCGATACGATCCTGGTGACCGACGGCCACGAAATTCTGAATTTCGCCCGTCAGTCAATTCCGATCTACGGCGCGCGATGCAGCCTGAATGCCGGCCCGCACGGCTGCATGGGAATCGGTATCCCCTTCGGTATCGGCGCCAAGGCGGCCGCCCCCGATAAGCCGGTGGTCGTCCTGAGCGGCGACGGCGCCTTCGGCTGGAACGGGATGGAGATGGATACCGCGATCCGTCACAAGCTCAATATCGTGGTCGTGGTCTCGAACAACGCCGGCTTTACCTCGCGCCAGACCGGCGGCAATGTCGGCCGCGAGCTCGGTTATCAACGCTACGACAAGTTGGTCGAGGCCCTGGGGGGCTATGGCGAGTTCGTCGAAAAGCCCGCCGACATCAGACCGGCGATTGAGCGCGCGATGAAGGCCGGCAAACCGGCGCTGGTCAACGTCTGCACCGATCCCAACGCGCAGGCTACGACCGACATGGGCTTCGCCGGCTATTGATCGCAGAAGGCGCTGAAGCAGCGTGCGCTCCTCGGCCGAGGAGCGCACGTCAGCATGACTACTGGGTGATCGAACCCTTGAGGGTCAACGTCGCCGTCTCAGTGCTGTTGTCCGTGCTTCCCGTCACGGTGCCCCAGCCGGTCGCGCCGTTGGAGGCGGGTGGCGTCGTCTCGATCCCGAAGCCGCCATCGATGGACTCGTTGCCCTTCGCAGTCAGCGCGTGACAAATGACCAGATGCATGCTGATGGTTTCAGTCTGCGGATTGCCTTTCAGCGTCGAATTGATATCGGCATTTACGTACATGGGCGTGCAGACGTCCTTGGAATTTGAAGGAGTCAGCGGGACCTGCTGACTCTCATCCTCGGTAATCGACACGACGGCGGTTCCTTTGCCGGCGATTTTGCCGGAAATTGTCGCGTTCGGGTCCACCAAACATGAGCAGGTGTCGGTGCTGCATGCAGCGAGGGTCGCATAGCCGGCATTCGGACATGCCCCCGGAGTCTGCGTCTGGTTGTAGTTGATCACCAGTTTGGCGGTTAAGGTCTTGGTGGTTGGCCCTGAGCTGGCACCGAAGGCGACACCGGCTAAACCGACGCAGAGCGCGCCGGCCATAGACAAAACACCCCATCCCTTCATTTCAGCAACTCCTCCCTGTTGCATTCAGTGTTTTCAAAAAAACCGAATTCGCGACGAATGGGAAGACACTTGTTTGCCATGCCCGAACGCGCTGCGCGCAGGTCGCTATGGACGAAGTTGACGCGATTGGCCTAAGTTAGAGACCGGCGCCGCAGATGGCCGGCGCCGAAATCCGGAGGCATCCCAAGGGGACAATCTATGCCGACAGTCCAGATCAAAGATGAAGCGCGGATCGGCAGTGAAGCGCGGTACAAGTATGAACCCTCGGCATATCTGCAGAAGCTCTACCATAGCGGCACGCCTGACCTCGGCTGGATGAATCAGCATGGCGAATGGGGCGTGCACGCGAGACCCGGCAATCTCGGACTGCGCCTCAAGGATATCGAAATCGGGACGTATGGCGTGGTGCCGGAAAAAGGCGGTGATCATCTTTCGATGGCGCCGCGCGGCGCCGCGCTGCCGTCTGACCTGCCGTCGCTCGGCTTCACCGTCAATCAGAAGGCGGAGTGCTGGGCCGACAACGTCATGGAGCTTTATGAAGAGGCCGTCGCGCGACAATGGAGCTCGGCGCGCGATATCCCCTGGCACGAGCTTAAGCCGTTGCCGGACGACCTCGAACGCGCGATGTGCCAGCTCTGCACCTTCCTGACCGAAGTTGAATTTATCGCGGCGGACGCGCCGACGCGCTGGATGAGCCGCATCAACCAGGACTTCCTCGAAGTCAAGTTATTTCTCGCCACGCAGGCGATGGACGAGGCGCGCCATACCGAAGTCTTTCGCAAACGGGCCTTGGCCAACGGCGGCGGTCTTGGCGTGGCCAGCCCGCCGAGTGAATGGAGCCTGAAGAAAATCTTCGACTCGCCCAACTTCTCGGCGCAGACTGCGCGGCTCCATCTGCTGGGTGAAGGTTTCGTGCTGACGATGTTTCGTCAGGGCGAATTCCTTGCTCCCACGCGCGTCGATCAGGAGATCTTCAGACGCTGTATGCAGGACGAATCGCGCCACGTCGGCTACGGCACGGTTCATCTGCGCGAGCAGCTCAAGTCGCGGCCCGAACTCGCCGCTGAAATTCACAACGAACTCGATGACGCCGAAAAAATTCTCCTGCAACTGTTCGGCGTGCCCGAGCAGGTCGAACCAATGGCCATCCTGATGGGCGGTGGGCTGGATCATTTCGACAAGGGCATGGAGCTGCAGGGACAGCTCTGGCGGCGGATCGTCAACGAGTACCTGCAGCGCTGCGATTCGGCCGGCTTGGATCGGCGCCCGCGCTGTCTGCTGCCCACGGACTTCAATAAATTCTTCGAGGGCTGATGGCGGCCTTCCCCGACCCGCAATGGTTTGCCGCCCTCGGCCGCCTCATGGAGGCCGAGGGCGAGCTGTTTCGCCGGCTCGGCTACGCCGAGGTCCGCTTCGTGATCAAGGTGATCGGCGAAAACGATGACCCCGTCGCGCCCCTGGTGGGCCTCGAATTTGACGGTTACCGCCTCGCCCGCGCCGTGCAGCTTGATGATACCGCCGCCTTCGATCCCGACTTCGTGATTTGCGGCCGGCGCCCGGTATGGGATCGGATGCTCGCGGAGATCGCGCGAGGCGGCCGTCCCGAGCTGCGCCACACGCTGAGCTCGCTCGCTCTGGTCGGCGACGAGCTGTGGCTCGAATCGACCGATCAGTTGCGCGAGGACAAATTCTTCCGTTTCAACCAGACGCTGCAGGAGTTCTTCAATCTCAGCGCCCGACTCTCTCGCTAATCCGCGCCTCGACTCCTCTGCAGAGCAGCCGGCGCGCGCCGGGCTCAGCGTGAGCCGCCTGATGGCCCTGGCCGACGGTGTCTTCGCTATCGTCCTGACCTTGCTGGTGCTGGATCTGCGCCCCCCGCAGGCAGTCTCGAACCGCGATCTCGCCCGCCAACTCCAGGCGATGGTGCCGGCGCTCACCGCCTTCCTCGTCAGCTTCATCGTGGTCGGCAACTTCTGGTTCGGCCATCAAATGGAGTCGCACTGGATTCGGCGTTCGGATCGCGTGCATGTATGGATAACTCTGCTGCTGCTGTTGACGATCTGCTTCATTCCGTTCTCGGCCGCTCTGATCGGACGCAACCCGCGGCTGCCCCTGGCCACGACCATCTACGGCCTTAACCTCGGCGCGGCGGGCCTGGCGCGCTGGCTCCACTGGTCCTATGCGACCAGCGGCGGGCGGCTGGTCGATCACGATATCGACCCGCGCCTGGTGCGGTATGTCCGCAAGGTCTTCCTCGCCGTCGTCGGACTCTATGTTCTGGCCGTGGCCGTCGGCTGGTTCAGCACCACCGTGGCGCTCGGCGCCTTCGCGGTTATCCCGGTCGCCTACATGATCTCCGCGCGGCAGTCGCGTCATCTGACCTCGCTGCCGCGCACCGCCTGAGCGCCGAGCGTCAGGCGCGCTTGCGCTTCTTCGACAGGTAGTCGACCAGCATGTATTCGCCCAGATGGTCGGGGCGGGTGTAGAGGGCGCGCCCGCGATTGATCGCGGTCATCTTTTCGACGAAGGCGCGCAGGCTCGGCGAGTCGTCGAGCATGAAGGTGTTGATCGTGATGCCCTTGCGGGTCACGCGTTCGACCTCCTTCAGCGTTTCCTGCGCGGCGCGCATGCTGATGCCGCCGAAGGACAAGGGCCACTCGCAATAGAGCCGCTTGTTGAGGAAGTAGGCGGTCGGCTGACCGTCGGTAATCACGATAATATGCTTGTTGCGCGAGGCGTGATGCGACAGCAGGTCCGAGGCGAGGCGCAGCCCGTCCTGAAGGTTGGTGAACGGATCGCCCATGTTCCACGAAGCTTCCGGCAAATCCTTGAGCTTGAGCTCGACCGCCCGCGTGAAAAAGCCGACCATCGAGAAGTAATCGCGCGGAAACTTGGTGCGGATCAGGGTTTCGAGCGCCAGCGCGACCTTCTTGGCAGCGGCAAACCGGCCCTCCCAGCTCATCGACCATGACATGTCGAGGCACAGCACGGTCGCCGAGGAGCTGCCGTAATCACTTTCAAAAATCTCGAAGTCTCCGGGTTCGAGGCGGAGCGGCACCCCCGGCCGGCGGGTCAGCGCATGCTTGAGTGTGCCGACGAGGCTCAGATTGAGCGGATCGCCGAAACTGTACGGCTTGACCTCGTCGGGGCGAATCTCGGCGATGCCGCGATGGTCGGTGCGATGCGCCCCCGAGCGATCCTTCAGGAGTCCCTGGTAGATGTCGCGCAGCGCCAGTTGCCCAATCCGCCGCACGCCCTTGGGCGAGAGCTGCATATGATCGCCCTTCTGCATCAGGTAGCCCGACTGCCGCAGGATGAGCATCACCTGGCGGAGATTCTGGAAATCCTGCAGCGCCTGCGGTCCGAGCATCTCCTGCAGGTCTTCGAGTGAAATCTGTTCGAAGTTGCCCTGCATCAGATCCTGCTCGAGCTGGCGCATCCGCTCCATCTCGCGCATCAGCTCGACGGCCTCGCCGTAGCCGAGGCTCTTGGGTCCGTGGAACATGTGATTGTAGCGATCGCGAAAATTTTCGAGATCGCGGATGTTGTCGTACTCGCCGAGCAGCTCCTCGAAGTCGGCGCGCGCCTGCGCGTCTTCGAAGTCGTAGCTTTCGAGCTTGCGCAGCGCCTCGGAGAGACGGCGTGGGATGTGCTGAAGCTGCTGCTGCTTGTCCTCGACCCCCGGCTTCGTGCCGCGCAGACGTTCGAGCGTCTCGCGCTCGCGGGCGAGGATTTCGTTGAGCCGCCGCTCGACCTCCGACAGCGCATTGCGCAGATTGAAGTCGCGGTAGCGCTGGCGCATCTCCTGGCGCAACTGTTCAAGCAGCTCCTCGAGCCCGACGACCTTCATCCCGTCGAACTCCATCCCCTGCCGCATCATCCAGTCGGCGGCCTGCCGCACGTCGTCGGTGTAGGACAGATATTCGGCCAGCTTTTCGAACACCTTGTCGGCTTCGAGCTTGAGCGCCTGGGTACCGTCCCATTGCGTATAGCGAATACTGATCATAACGAACCGCCCGCCGCCGTTGCCGCAACGGCAGCTCCGCGCGCGTTAGGCATGATAGGCGAACCGTCCACCCTGGCGGTCCTTGTTGAGTTTCTGATGCAGATGCAGGCCCTCGAAGATGAATTCGCTCGCGGTGGCCATCAGGCCCGGGCTCTCGAAGGCCCCGAGATGCGCGATCGCGTCGCGCAGACCGGGCACTTCGTGCAGCGCATCCATGTAGTCGGCCGACGGCGACCGGTCCGAGACCTCGACGCCCCAGCCCTGCTCGAAATAGGCCGTGACCGGCTTCAGATCCTCGACCTTGAGGTAGCGATCGAAGGTCTTGAGCACGGCGCGATTGATGAGCCGTTCGATCAGGTCCTCGTCCTTGCGTTCTTCGGCGGCGTACTCGAGCTCGAGCTTGCCGGCCGTCGACGGATAGAGCGAATGCAGGTCCGAGATGCGCGGGACGATTTCATTGTCGGCATTGATCACCGCGCGCTTTTCCGCATTCGACAGCACCGCTTCGTAATTGTTGATGGTCACGCGCACGGAGACCCCGGAGGCCTGGTTGATCTCGTTCGAGGCCCGCGCCTCGAAGGTAATCTGGGCGAGGATCTCCTTGAGAAAGCGCGGCACCCGCAGCGGCATCTCGGAGCGCAGCGGATAGCCGCTCTCCTGCTCCATGATGGCGATCTCCTGGTCAAGCTCGCGCGGATAGTGGGTGCGAATCTGGATATCGAAACGATCCTTGAGCGGCGTGATGATGCGGCCGCGCGACGTGTAATCTTCGGGATTCGCGCTGGCCACGAACAGCACGTCGAGCGGCAGGCGAATCTTGTAGCCCTTGATTTGCACGTCCCGCTCTTCCATCAGATTGAACAGACCGACCTGAACCTTTTCGGTCAGATCGGGCAGCTCGTTGATCGCGAAGATGCCGCGGTTGACACGCGGAATGAGCCCGTAATGGATGGTCTCGGTGTCGGCCAGGTAGCGGCCCTCGGCGACCTTGATCGGATCAATCTCGCCGATCAGGTCGGCCACCGAAACGTCGGGCGTGGCGAGCTTCTCGGCATAGCGATGATCGCGATCAATCCAGGCGATGGGCGCGTCGCGCCCCTGTTCGGCGACCAGCCGGCGGCAGCGCGCGCAGATCGGCGCAAAGGGATCGTCGTTGATTTCGCATCCGGCAAGCACCGGCGTGAATTCATCGAGCAGACCGGCCAGCGCGCGAATCACCCGCGATTTGGCCTGGCCCCGTTCCCCCAGGAAGATCATATGATGGCCGGCGAGAATCGCATTCTCGATTTCCGGCAGCACGGTTTCGTCGTAGCCGATAATCCCCGGCAGGATACGCTCGCGATTACGCAGGCGCTGCAGCAGATTGTTGCGCAGCTCGATCCGCACCGGCAGCGGGCGATAGCCGCTCCGCTCCAGTTCGCCGAGGGTCTGAATCTCAAGCAGCTGTGGTTCCATGATTGACAACGATCGGGACCTTTCAGCCTTTTAGGATAAGGCAGTCTCGATCGCTTTGAAACGCGGCGCAAGCAATTCAAAGCATTGCGCCAGATGCTGCGAAATGACGCGCGTCGCGCCGATCGCCGGCATAAAGTTGGTATCGCCGTCCCAGCGCGGAACAATATGCCAGTGCAGATGGTCGGCGATCCCCGCGCCGGCGACGCGCCCGAGGTTCGCCCCGATATTGAAGCCCGCCGGTCGCATCACTTCACGCAACTGCGCGACGGCGTGAACGATCAAACGATCCAGCGCCGCGCGTTCGGCGCCGGACAACAGCGCGAGGTCGGCGACGTGGCGGCGCGGCGCTACCATCAGATGGCCGTTGTTGTACGGATAGCGATTGAGCATCACCAGCGCGTGGGCGTCGCCGTAAAGGATCAGGCGCTGGCGGCGTCCCGCCAGGCTCAACTGGCGATAACAGAAGATGCAGCGGGGGCGGCCCCGGGGGCGCGCCGCGACGAGGTAGGCATAGCGCCAGGGCGCCCAGAGGATCGCCGCAGGGTCAGCCGATCGCGCGGGCCGGCGCGGTTTGGGCGGCACGATTCACCTCGGCGCGCAGTTGCTTGGCGGCACGGAAATAGGGCACGCCCTTGGCCGCGACCGCGATTGCCGCGCCGGTGCGCGGGTTGCGCCCGGTCCGCGCCTCATGATGACGCACGCCGAAGCTGCCGAAACCGCGCAGCTCGATCCGTTCGCCGGCGGCGAGCGCCTCGGCGAGCGCGGCAAAGCAATGGTCGACAAGGCGCGCGGCGTCGCGGAAGCCCAGCTCAGCCCGCCGCGCCTGCAACTCGTGGATGAGCTCGAGTCGGGTCATCCGGCCGCCGCACAGCTAGCGGTCGCGACGGCGCCCGCGATCCTCGCGATCGAGCCGGAGTTCGTCGCCGATCACGTCGCCCATCGAGAAGCGCTGGGCTTCGCGCTGCCGCTTCAGATAGGCTTGCATCTCCTCGCGCTCCTGATGCTGGCGCAGGGCCTTGACCGAAAGTCCGATCCGGCGTTCGCGCGTATCGACCTGCACGACCAGCGCCTCGACCTCGTCGCCGACCTTGTAGACCGACGAGGGTTTATCGATGCGCTCGTGCGAGATCTGCGAGATATGGATCAGTCCCTCGATACCCTCTTCCAACTCGACGAACACGCCGAAGTCCGCCACCGAGGTCACCTTGCCCTTGACCACGCTGTTGAGCGGATAGCGATCGGCAACGCTCTCCCACGGGTCCGGGGTGAGCTGCTTTATGCCGAGGCTCACGCGCTCGTGCTCGGGCTCGATACCCAGCACGACCGCCTGCACCTCGTCGCCTTTCTTGTAAACCTCGGAGGGATGGCGCACCTTGCGCGTCCACGAGAGGTCGGAGATATGCACGAGCCCGTCGATTCCGGGTTCAATCTCGACGAAAACGCCGAAATCGGTAATCGACTTGACCTTGCCGCTGATCGTGCTGCCCACCGGATGACGCTGGGCGAGTTCCTGCCAGGGATTGGGCTCGGTCTGCTTGAGACCGAGCGCGATCCGGCGGCTGGCCTCGTCCACCCCGAGCACCTGCACCTCGACGCGATCGCCGACGTTGACTACTTTCGACGGATGAACGGCGCGCTTGCTCCAGCTCATCTCGGAGACGTGAATCAGGCCTTCAACGCCCTTTTCGGGCTCGACGAAGGCGCCGTAATCGGTGACGCTCACCACCTTGCCGTGGAGGCGGGCGCCGATCGGGTAGTTCTGTGCCGCATTGTTCCACGGGTCGGGGAGGATCTGCTTCATGCCCAGCGAGACGCGCTCGCGCTGCGGGTCGTACTTGAGGACGACCACTTTGACCTTGTCGCCGACCTTGACGGCTTCGGAGGGATGCTGCAGACGGCCCCAGGCCATGTCGGTGATATGCAGCAGGCCGTCGATTCCGCCGAGATCCACGAAGGCGCCGTAGTCGGTGATATTCTTGACCGTGCCTTCGAGGATCACGCCCTCCTCGAGCACCTGCAGGGTCTGCTCCTTGAGCGAGGCCCGCTCGCGTTCCATCACGGCGCGCCGGGAGACCACGACGTTGCCGCGCGCGCGGTTGAACTTGAGAATCTGAAAGCGCGCGCGCTGCCCGATATAGCGATCGAGATTGCGCGCTGGACGGGTATCGACATGCGACCCGGGCAGGAACGCCGGCACGCCGATATCGACCTCGAGCCCGCCCTTCACCTTGCCGACGATCACGCCCTCGACCGGCGTCTCGCTATGGAAGGCGCGCTCGAGTTCGCGCCAGATCTTGAACTTCTGCGCCTTGGCATACGAGAGCATCACGGTCCCGTTGTCGGTCTCGGTGCCCTCGAAGTAGACGTCGATTTCGTCGCCTTCCCGAACGGTGGGGTTACCGTCGGCATCGAGAAATTCAGCGAGCGGAATCTGCCCTTCGCACTTGTAGTTGATATCGACGATTACGCTATCGCGGCCGACGAGGAGGACGGTGCCGAGCAGCACGTCACCGGGACGCGGTGCGTGCAGCGACTGTTCCATCAGCGACTCGAAGTCATTGGCGCCTCCGTTCGCTTGCGGCGAAGACTCTTTCTCCATTTAGTGAAACCTTTTTAAGCGGCCCAGCAAATTACTGCCATCCATACAAGGGTGACTCCGCGCTTTCAAGTCCCGACTAGGGACGCGAGGCTTGCTCAACGCGCGCCCGCATCAGCGCCACCACCTGCGTCACCGTGAGATCGCTCGCATCGATGATCACGGCGTCGGGCGCCGGCTTGAGCGGCGCCAGTGCGCGGGCGGAATCGCGCGCATCACGCTCGCGCAACTGGGCCAGCACCTCGCCGAAGCTCAGGTCACTGCCGCGGGCGGCAAGTTCGGCGAAGCGGCGGCGAGCGCGCACTTCGTCACGGGCCGTAAGATAGAATTTGTACTCGGCGTCAGGAAAAATCACGGTGCCGATATCGCGCCCTTCCATCACAATCCCGCCATCCCGTCCGGCCGCCCGCTGCCACTCGCGCATCCGTTCGCGGACGGCCGGCAGCGCCGAAAGGCGCGAGGCCAGGTCGGCGATCGCGGGGGCCGCGATCGCGTCGGTAACATCACGGCCGTTCAGCATGACCCGCGGGCCATCAAGGGTGATCGAGATCGAATTCAGGAGAGCTCCGAGTCGGGCGCCGAGAGCGCCCTTCGCCAAGTCCGCTTCAGTATATCGCATCGCGGCCGCCAGTGCGAACGCGCGGTACATCGCGCCCGTATTGACGTGCGTGAAGCCGAGCGCGGCGGCGAGCGCACGCGCGACCGTGGTCTTGCCGGCCCCGGTCGGACCGTCGATCGCGACGACCGGCCGGGCGCGTCGACGCTGCCGCGACTCCTCGGCCATCGCGCTAACCCAGGCGCTCGCGCATCCGGCGCCCCAGCTCGAAGAGCTCGAGCAGCGCGGCGGCGTCGCCCGCGTCGACGGCCGCGGCAAAGCGTCGCAGGGATTCCCCGTAGAGGCGGAGCCCCGCGAGAATCTGATCGCGGTTAGTCAGACAGATATCCCGCCACATCTCGGCCGACGACGCCGCAATCCGCGTCGTATCGCGCAGACCACCGGCGCCGTAAGCCGCCGCCCAATGGCCCGCGATCGTCGTCTCGGCGAGCGCCGCGGCGAGCGCGCTCGCGGTGATTTGCGGCAGATGGCTCGCATGCGCGAGCAGCGCGTCGTGCGTCTCGGGAGCCATCCGTTCAATCCGCGCGCCGCTCGCCCGCCAGAGCGCTTCGACCCGCTGCAGGGCATCGGTGGTCGAGCGCGCCGACGGCGTGATAATCACCCGGCGGTCGCGAAAGAGCTCCGCATCGGCGGCGGCCGCGCCGGTTATCTCCTTGCCGGCCACCGGATGGACACCGACGAGCGCCATCCGCGGTCCGAGGCGCGGTTCGAGCTCGCGCACCACCCACCCCTTGACGCTGCCGACGTCGGTCACCACGGCGTCCTCTGGCAGATACGGCACCATCGCGCCGAGCGTCTGCGGAAAGGTCAGAATCGGCGTCGCCAGCATCACCAGGTCGGCGCCGGCGGCCGCCTCCTGCGGATCGCGCGTGGCGTGATCGACGATCCCGCGTTCAAGGGCAACGTCGAGATTCGATTGCGTGCGACCGAGTCCGACAATCCGCTCGACCAGTCCGGCACGCCGCGCGATAAGCGCGATCGAGCCGCCGATAAGACCGACTCCGCAAAGCGTCAGTTGGCGAAAAAGCGGCGTCATCGTGAGTCTCGCGGCCGTCCGCGCAGTCGCCGCGGACCGGCGCCGCATGGATGACTCGGATACGGGTTAATCGTTCACCCCTTCGCGCGCGCGCTCATCACCTGTTCGAGCGCGGTAATCAGCCGCCGGTTTTCCTCCTCGAGGCCGATACTGATTCGCACGTGGCGCGGCAGCGCGTAGGCGCCAAGCGGGCGCACGATCACCCCATGACGCAGGAGCGCATCGAAGACCGCGCGCCCGTCGCCCACGTCGGCCATGATAAAGTTCGCCTGACTCGGCACGTAGTCGATGCCGAGCCGGGTGAGCTCGCGCTCGAGGTAGGCCATCCCGTCGGCGTTAACTTTGAGGGTGTTGCGCACATGCTCGGCGTCGTCGAGCGCGGCGATCGCCCCGATTTGCGCCGGCAGGGTGACGTTGAAGGGCTGGCGCACCTGATTGAGCAGGCGGACCATCGCCCCGCTCGCGACGGCGTAGCCGACGCGCAGTCCGGCAAGGCCGTAGATTTTCGAGAAGGTGCGCAAGGTCACGATCAGCCGCCGACCGTCGTGATAGTTAAGCGAGTCGGGATAATCGGCGGCGCGGACAAACTCGAAGTAGGCTTCGTCGGCGACGATCACCACGTGATCGGGCACACGGGCGAGCAGTCGCTCCCATTCGGCGCGGCGGAAGATGCTGCCGGTCGGGTTATTGGGATTATCGAGAAAAATGATCCGGGTATTGCGGTCGATCGTATCCCCGATACGGTCGAGGTCGAACTGATACCCGGGCCGCATCGGCACCGCCCGCGCCTCGCCGCCCGCCGCGGCGGTGGCAAGCGCGTAGATCGCGAACCCATGCTCGCTGAACACCGTATTGAGGCCCGGCCGGACAAACAGAAACGCCAGCAGGTTCAGCACCTCGACCGAGCCGGAGGCCATGAAGATCTGCTCGGGCGCCACCTGATGGCGGGCGGCGACCGCCTGGCGCAGCGCCCAGCTCCCGCCGTCCGGATAGCGGTTAAGATCGTTGAGCGCGGCCTTGATCGCGGCGAGCGCGCGCGGCGAAGGGCCGAGCGGATTTTCGTTGGAAGCAAGCTTGACCGGTTCGCCGATACCGAGCTCGCGCTGCAGCTCTTCGATCGGCTTTCCCGGCTCATAGGGGGTGAGCGCGGCAACGGTCGGAAGTACCAGCTCTTCGGGCTTCATAAGCGGCGGCGGCAGGCACCGGCGCGCGAGGGTCAGGCGACGGCCAACCGGCCTTCAGGATACGATCCCAGCAGTTTGAAAAAAAGGGCGCGTCGTTCGAGGGCGGCTAGCGCGCGCCGCACCTGCGGGTCCGCCCGATGCCCTTCGAGGTCGGCAAAGAACAGATAGGCCCAGGGCCGTTCGCGCTGCGGGCGCGACTGGATCATGGTCAGGTTGATATGGGCGCGGGCAAACAGCGCAAGCGCGCCGTGCAGGGCGCCGGCGCGCTCCGGCACCGCAAAGAGGATACTGGTCTTGTCGGCGCCGGAGCGCGCCGCGGCGTTGCGCCCGAGCACGAGGAAGCGCGTGACGTTGTGGGTCACGTCCTGGATATTGCGCGCGATAAGCTTGAGCCCGTAAGCCGCGGCGGCCGCCGCCGACCCGATCGCCGCGGCTTCCGGATCGCGGGCGGCGAGTTGCGCCGCCAGGGCGTTCGAGGCGACCGCCTCCAGCGCGCAGCCGGGATAGTTCGCCGCGAGATAATTGCGACACTGCCCGAGCGACTGCTGATGGCTCAGGATGCGCCGCACCCGCGCCGGCTCCCCGCTCGGCGACATCAGGGCATGCCGAATCGGCATCAGGATCTCGCCAACGATAACCAGCGCCGTGTCGAGCAGCAGGTCCAGGGTGAGCCCGACCGATCCTTCGGTCGAGTTCTCAACCGGGACGACGCCGTAATCGGCGCGGTCGGCCTCGACCGCCTGGAAGACCGCGGCGATCGAGGCTTCGGGGCGGAACTCGGCGCTATGGCCGAAGCGCAGCTCGGCCGCCTCATGGCTGTAGGTATGCTCCGGCCCCAGGTAGGCCACCCTTATCGATTGCTCGAGGGCGGTGCAGGCCGAGATGATCTCGGTGAAGATGCGCCGCAGATGGTCGGCGGTAAGCGGTCCCGGATTATGCTCGACCACCGCGGCGAGCACTTCACGCTCGCGGCCCGGCTGATAGATCGGCGTGCCGTCCTGATGCTTGAGGCGGCCGATCGCCTGGGCGACGCGGGCGCGCTCGGCCAGCAGGTCAACCAGTTTCAGGTTGATCGCATCGATACGGGCGCGCAGTTCGTCGAGCGTCGGTGCGGCCGGGGTGGGCTTGCGGCGCGGAGCCATCGCGGGGCCAATTGCTAATCGAATGCCGCGGCCTTTTCAATGCGCCGGCGCGCGACTCAGGCGATGGAGCTCAGAAATGGCGCGCCGATCGCGGCAAAACGGCGCTCGCGCGCCTGGCGGAGCCGCGCCGGGGCGAGCCGTTCGAGACGGCTCAGATGACGCGTCACGGCCGCGCCCAGCGTGGCGATGGCCGCGGCGGGATCCCGCTGGGCACCGCCGGGCGGCTCGGCAACGATCTCATCGATCACGCCGAGGCGCAGAAGGTCGGGGGCGGCGAGGCGCAGCGCGGCGGCGGCCTCGGCGACCTTGTCGGGACCACTCTCACGCCACAGAATCGCCGCACATCCTTCGGGCGTAATCACCGAGTAGCAGGCATTTTCCTGCATCAGGACGACATTACCGACGCCCAGCGCGAGCGCGCCGCCGGAGCCGCCCTCGCCGATCACGGCGACAATCACCGGCACTTCGAGGCGCGCCATAAGCTCGAGATTGGCGGCGATCGCTTCGGCCTGACCGCGCTCCTCGGCGCCGACCCCGGGCTCGGCTCCCTGGGTATCGACGAAGGTGATGAGCGGCAGGCGAAAGCGATCGGCCAGGGTAAAGAGCCGCGCCGCCTTGCGATAGCCTTCCGGATGAGGCTTGCCGAAATTCCGCCGCAGGCGCTCGGCAGTCGAGCGGCCGCGCTGATGGCCGACGACCATCACCGGGCGCCCGGCCCAGCGTCCGACCCCGCCGATGATCGCCGGATCGTCGGCGAAGCGGCGATCGCCGTGCAGTTCGATAAAGTCGCTGACCAGACCGTCGATATAGTCCTGCGTCTGCGGCCGACTCGGATCGCGCGCGAGGCGCACCCGCGCGATCGGCGCGAGCCCTTCGGTCGCGGCCGCCGCCACCTTAAGCGGCCCGCGACGAGCCATGGGCAAAAAATTCCGTCATCAGGGTTAAAGCATGTTCGAAGGCGCGATCCGGTTCAAGCCAGACCACCTCGGGATCGGCGCGAAACCAGGTCAGTTGGCGCTTGGCGAGACGGCGACTCGCCTGCTGCGCGCGGGCGATCGCCTCATTGAGGGTGGCGCGACCCTCGAGGAAGGCGACTATCTCGCGGTACCCGATCGTGGTGAACGGCGGCGCGTCGGACGCGAGACCGCGCGCCAGCAGCGCCGCGACCTCGCTCACCAGACCCGCTTCGACCATCGCCACAAACCGCCGATTGATCCGCTCATAGAGCGCCGCGCGCGGCACACTCAGCCCGAGCACGAGACTCGTGAAGGGACGATCCTGAAAGCGATGATCGGCCTGGCGCCGGCTGAGCGGCACGCCACCGAGTTCAACCACTTCGAGCGCCCGCACGATCCGCACGCGATCGTGCGGACTCAGCCGCGCCGCACTGACCGGGTCGCGGCGCGCCAGCCGTCGATAGAGGGCGTCGAGGCCCTCGCGGGCGGCAACGTCTTCGAGCATCCGACGATAGGCCGGCGCGGCCGGCGGCCCGGCGCAGAGGCCGCCGCGCAGCGCGCGCAGATAGAGCCCACTGCCGCCGACCACGATCGGCGGCCGCCGCCGGGCCGCAATCGCCGCCAGCACCTGCCGCCCGCGCCGCACGAACGCGGCGACATCGAGGGTGGCAGTCGGCGGGTAGAGATCGAACAGATGATGGGGCACGCGGGCGCGCTCGGCCGGACTCGGCTTGGCGGTGCCGAGATCCATCCCGGTGTAAATCTGCCGCGAGTCGCCGTTGACGATCTCGCCGCCGAGCCGTTCGGCGAGGGCCAGGGCGAGCGCGCTTTTGCCGGCCCCGGTGGGGCCGACGATAAAAGCCACCCGCGGCAGGGCGGCGGCCGTCGGCTCCGCGCTCATCGCCGGAACATCCGCTCTATCGCGCCCCGGCCGAACTCGAGATGGACCGGACGGCCGTGCGGGCAGGTGGTTTTGAACTCGGTACGGTCGAGCTCATCGAGCAGGGCCGCGATCTCCGGCGGATGCAGCAGGCGGCCGGCGCGGATCGAGCCGTGGCAGGCCACGGTCTTGAGGGCGTCGTCGAGCGCGCCGCCGCGTCCGGCCAGGCCATGATCGCCCATCGCGTCGATCAAATCACGCACGAGGCCGACGCCGCCGGCAGCGCCGAGAACCGCCGGCGCCCCCTTGAGGACGAGCGCGCGGGCGCCGAACGGCTCGAGCTCAAAGCCGAGCGCCCGCAGTTCGGCGAGCCCGCCGCTCACCTTGGCGACGCGCGCCGCGTCGAGCTCGACCGTCGCCGGCGCGAGCATCGGCTGCACGCGCACCCCGCCCGCGCGGAGCTCGGCGCGCAGCCGTTCGAAAACGACGCGCTCGTGCGCGGCGTGCTGGTCGATCAGGATGAGACCGCTTTCACCCTCGAGGGCGATGAAGCCGAGAAAGAGCTGGCCGACAATCCTCAGCCTGGCGTAGCACGGCGCGACCGCCTCGAGCGGCGCCGATGCCGTCACCGGCGCGAGCCGCGGGGCGAGCGCCGCGGCGCCGTAGCCGAGGCGCAGCGGCGCTTGGACCGCCGGTCCGCCACTGTCGGCGATAAGCCGGAGCGGCCGCTCGGCGCGCGGCGGGAGCGGCGGCGGGGCCAATCCACCTGACGGGGCATCGCCGATGGACGCGGCATCGCCGGCGGGCGCGACGGGCGCCGTCGGCGCCACCGCCGTCGGCGCCGTCTGATCCGCCAGGCGGTCGCGCAGCACGCGGTAGACCGCTTCGAAGACCGCACCTGCCCGCCGGAACCGCACCTCGGTCTTCATCGGATGGACATTGACGTCAACCTCGGCGGTGGGCAGTTCGATAAACAGCGCGAGCGCCGGATAGCGGCCGCGTGGCAGCAGGTTCTGATAGGCCTGCGTGACGGCGCGCTGCAGCGCCCGATCGCGCACCACGCGACCGTTGACGTAGGTCAGGATGAGGCGGGGTCCGGCGAAGGACTCGCGCCCCGCGGCGGCGAGCCCCCAAAGCTTCAGGCTCTCGCCGCCGCCCGCAAACGGCAGCATCTGGTCGGCCAGACGCGTACCGAACAACTGCCTGAAGCGTTCCGCCAGCGAGGCGGCTGGCACGGCGTCGAGCAGCACGCGGCCGTCGGCGACCAGGCGGAAGGCGCGGCGCGGATGGCCGAGCGCGAGCCGCTGCACCGCCTCGGCCACCGCAGCCTGTTCGGCCGCGACGCTTTTTAAGAACTTCCGCCGCGCCGGGGTGTTGAAAAAGAGCTCGCGCACCTCGACCCGCGTGCCGGGCGCGAGCGCGCACGGCGCCGCCTGCGGATCTTCGCCGCCAATCGCGGTTAGCGCGACGCCGGCGCGGTCGCCGGGACGCCGCGTGTACATCCGCAGATGGGCCACGCTCGCGATCGCCGCCAGCGCCTCGCCGCGAAAGCCGAGCGTGCGGACCGCCTCGAGATCGGCGACGTCGCGGATTTTCGACGTGGCATGGCGGCGCAGCGCGATCACGGCGTCGGCGGGACCCATCCCGCAGCCATCGTCGCTGACCTCAATCAGCCGGGCGCCGCCCGCCTCGAGCGTGACGCTTATGGCCCGCGCGCCGGCGTCGAGCGCGTTCTCCACCAGCTCCTTGACCGCCGAGGCCGGCCGCTCGACCACCTCGCCGGCGGCGATCCGGCTGGCTACCGGTTCGGGCAGGATATGGATCACGCGATCGTTCATGCCGCTCCACGCTGAATTCTATCACCTTGCGTCCGGCGCCGCCGCGACTCAAGCGCTTACGGCCGGGCCGCGCTTGTGGATTGATCGCCGGCGCGGCGTGGCGAAGGCGCGGCGGCGCGAAGGCGCGGCGGCGCGAAGGCGCGGCGCCGGGGCCGCGCCGCCCTCTTTCGCGCGGCCGGGGCGCGGATTATTTTATACGGCTCGCGGCGCACGCCGCTTAAGGAAGTCTCCGATGCGACACTGTGCAATCTGTGGCAAAGGGCCCTCGGTGGGCAACAACGTGAGCCATGCCAACAACAAGACCAAGCGCCGCTGGCAGCCGAATCTGCAGGAAGTGCGCGCCGCGAGCGGCGGCGGCGTCGCCCGGATCCTGGTGTGCACCCGCTGTATCCGCTCGGGACGGGTGGCCAAGCGCGCCTGAGATGGGCTTAAAAGAGGCGCTCGAGCAGGGTCGCCGGGCGGGCGATTACCGCGCGCTCGCCGCGAATCACGATCGGCCGCTGCATCAGCTCCGGATACGCCAGCAGGAGGTCGATGACCGCCGCGCGCGTGACATAGTCGGCGGCGTTCAGTTGGAGCTCGGCGAAGCGTTTGTCCTTGCGCACCAGCTCGCTCAGCGGTTCGCCGAGCCGATCGCAGATCTGTTCGAGCGCCGCGCGGTCGGGCGGCGTCTTGAGATACTCGATCGTCGCGAACGCGACCCCGCGCTCCTGCAGGAGCCCCAGCGCCGCGCGCGAATGGCTGCAGGCGGGATTATGGTAGAGCGTCACGTGTTCCATCGGATTTCACTTTCGCCGGGCGCGGCTTAAGAATAGATCATAGACCAAAGCCTGGCGAGCGCCAGCGTTCGCGGGGGAGAGCCCATGTCGAGGCGAGATCGAGAGCGTATCAACTACTGCCTGAGCCTGGTCGTCGCGGCGCTGCTCTGCAGCGGCCGGCCAGCCATTGCCGCCACCGTGAGCGGCGTCCTCACCGGCTACGAAAACACCGCGCCGCTCGGCCATTACGAGCTCCGCTTCGAGAATCAGATGACCCGCGACCTCTATGTGGCCCGCACCGACGCGCAGGGACGCTTCGGCGCCGAGCTGCCGCCGGGGGTATACGAGGTGCGCGGTCCGCGCGGGGTCGTGCTGGCGCACGGCGTCATCGTCGACAACGCGCCGGTCACCGTCGGCAGTATCAGCGACCGCGCCCCTTTCAGTCCGGCGCGGCTCTTCGAGCGTCAGGCGATGGCGCCGACGCTGCTGTACAGTCCCGCGCCCTCGACGGCGCCGCTCCTGACTGCCGACAGCACGCCGCCACCGCCCGCCCTGGTGAAGCGCAAGCTGAATCCCCAGATCGCGATTGCCGGCGCGGTCAATCCGCAGTCGCTCGAGGCCAATCCGGGGGCCGTCAGCTTCGAGGGCAATTGCCTCGGCTCGCCGTGCAGCAAGCAGCCGGTACCGACCGCGCCGCCCAACCCGGCGCCGCAATAGGCGGATGCTGCGCGCGATGATCTTCGATCTGGACGGCACGCTGGCCGATAGCGAGCCGCTCCATTTCGAGGCCTTTCGCACGACATTGCAGGAGGTCGGGCTCGATCTCGACCGGACGATTTATTATCGCGACCTCATCGGCTTCAACGATTACGATTGTCTCGCGGCGGTGCTCCATGCGGCGGAGCGCCAACCCGCACCGGCCCTGGTCAATCGGCTCGCCGCGCGCAAGGCCGAGCTCTACCAGGCCATGATCGCCGAGCGCGACGTGCTCTATCCCGGCGCCGCCGATTTCGTGCGGCGATGTGCCGAGCGCTTTCCGCTGGCGCTCGCCACCGGCACGCTGCGCGTCGAGGCGGAAACCATTCTGCAGCGGGCCGGGCTGCGCGATCGCTTCGTCGAGCTGGTCGCCGCCGAGGACGTCGCCCATGGCAAGCCCGCGCCCGACGGCTTTCTGACCGCGCTCGGCCGTCTGGGCTTCTTACTTCGGCCGCGCCCCTCACTGATGCCGGCTGAGTGCCTGGTGGTCGAGGACACGGTCGCCGGGATCACCGCGGCCCATCGCGCCGGGATGCGCGTGCTCGCGGTGGCGCAGACCGCGCCTGCGGCCGAACTGGCCGCCGCCGATTGGGTGCGCCCGTCGCTCGCCGCAACCGACCTTGACGAACTCCTGCAGGCGGCCGCGCGCGACTGAAGCGCGGGGCTTCCGCCGACTGATGCGGCGGGGTCAGTCGCCGGCGAGCGCCGTCCGCAGACGCTGCGGCAGGTTCTCGAAGGGACCGTTCGAAAAGCAGACCACCACGTCGCCGGGACGGGCGGCGGCCACGATCCGCGCGATAATCTCGTCCACCGAAGCGCAGGCCGCCGCCTCGGGACCGCGGCGCCGGATCGCCGCCGCGAGCGTCGCGACATCGAGCCGCTCGGCGACCGGCAGCGGATCGTTGTCCTTGAAATAAACCGGCGCGAGGAAGACCGCGGCGGCGCCGTCGAAGGCGGCGGCGAACTCCCGCTGAAACACCGCCCGCCGCGCGGTGTTCGAACGCGGCTCGAACGCCGCCAGGATACGTCGCCCACGAAAGCGCTCGGCGAGCGCGGCGAGTGTCGCCGTAATCGCGGTCGGATGATGGCCGAAATCGTCGATAATCGTCACGCCGCCGGCTTCGCCGATCACCTCCTGACGCCGTGCCACCCCGGCGAAGCTGGCCAGCCCGTCCATCAGGTCACGATCGCTGAGGCCGAACTCCTTCAGCAGGACCCAGACGCCCAGCGCGTTGGGGACGTTCATCCGCCCGCCGACCGGCAGATAAAGCTCACGCGCGACGACTACGCCGTCACGCGTTATCTGGAAGCGGGCGCCGTCGGCGCCGAGCCGAATCGCGGCGGCGCGATAGCTGCCGGCGCTCAGCCCGAAGGTCAGCCGCTTCGCGCCGGTGGCGGCGGTGGCGGCGAGCGCGTGGGGAAAGTCGGCGCACACGGCGAGCACGCTCCCGCTTGCCATCCGAGCGGCCAGAGCGGCGAACGCCGCCTTTACCTGATCGAGATCGCGGTAGATATCGGCATGGTCGAACTCGACCGCGGTGATAATCGCGCCGCGCGCGCCGTAGTGCAGAAATTTCGGTCCCTTGTCGAAGAAGGCGGTGTCGTATTCGTCGCCTTCGATGACGAAGTCAGGTCCGTCGCCGAGCCGATAGTTGGCGTTGAAGTTGCGCGCGAGCCCCCCCACCAGCATCGAGGGGTCGCGCCCGGCGGCGGCCAGCACCTGCGCCATCAGGGCGGTCGAAGTGGTTTTGCCGTGGGTCCCGGCGACCATCAGGACCCGCCGATCCTGCAGAAAAAAGTGCCGCAGCGCCTCCGGCATCGAGAGATACGGTATCCCGCTCGCGCGCAATGCCATGGCCTCGGGATTCGCCGACGTCACCACGTTGCCGACCACCACGACGTCGGGCGGCGGCGTCAGATGGACCGCGGCATAGCCCTCATAGACCGTGATCGCGAGCTGCTTCAGGAGCGAGGCGGCCGGCTCGTAAATCTGCTGATCGGAGCCGGTCACGCGCCATCCGCGCCGCGTCAGCATCGCGGCCAGCGCGGTCATCGCCGACCCTCCGATACCGATAAGATAGATATGACGGATCGTCTGCGGCACCCGCGCCAGGCGCGCCGCCGTCGTCTCGGCTGCCAATTCCATCGCCCGCTTCCCCCTGCGCCGAACCCAGTCTAGCATCGCGCCGGCTCACGCGCCGCTCGGCGGCGTGCTATGACTGAGCCCATCCGTCCCGCAGGGAGGACAGACGATGGCGACGATTGCGAGCAAGGGACCTTACCGCAAAGGGCTCCGCGACCTCGGCAACGGCTGCTATGGCTATCTGCAGCCCGACGGCTCATGGGGCTGGAGCAACGCCGGACTGATCGTCGATAGCGGCGAATCGCTGCTGGTCGATACGCTGTTCGATCTGAAGCTCACCGCCGCGATGCTCGCGGCGATGCGCCAGGCGGAGCCGCAGGCCGCGGCGCGGATCGGCACGCTGGTCAACACGCACTCCAACGGCGACCACACCTTCGGCAACCAACTGGTGGCCGGCGCGACGATTATCGCCTCGCAGGCCTGCGCCGAGGAGATGGCGGCCGACGGCGGCGCGCAACGCCTGCAGCAGATGAAGCGCAACGTCGATCCGTCGAGTCCGACCGGCCGCTTCCTCGCCGAGATTTTCGCCCCGTTCGAGTTCGATGGTATCGAGGTCGCGATGCCGACGCTCACCTTCAGCGGTGAGCTGACGCGTCGGGTCGGCAACAAGACGGTGCGCCTCATTCAGGTCGGGCCGGCGCATACGGGCGGCGACGTCATCGCCTATGTGCCGGAAAATCGCGTGCTCTTCACCGGCGACATGCTGTTCATCAACGGCCATCCGATTATCTGGGCGGGGCCGGTCGGCAACTGGATCAAGGCCTGTCAGTTGATGCTCGAGCTCGATCCCGAGACCGTCGTCCCGGGCCATGGACCCGTGACCGACAAGAGCGGAGTGGCGGCGGTCAAGGGTTATCTCGAATATATCGCCGCCGAAGCGCGCAAGCGGTATGACGCCGGGATGCCGCCGGCGGAGGCGGCACGCGATATCGCGCTCGCCGATTATGATTCGTGGGGCGACGCCGAACGAATCGTCATCAACGTCTTCACGCTCTACCGCGAATTTGCCGGTGGTCAGCCGAAGATGGAACTGCGCGCGGACCTGTTCGGGCTGATGGCCGCGTTGCGGGCCGACCGCCGCCGACCCTGACCGCGCAAGGCGGGCCCCGGCCGACCCGCGCGGCTACTTGAACGCCGGCATCACCTTGGCGGCGAAGAGCTCGAGACTCTCGCGCACCAGTTTCATGTCGACCGCCGGCGGCGCGAGCATCATCGTGTAAAGCTCGATCGGAACTTCGGCGACACGCCGCCGGATATGCGCCACGGCGTCGTCCGGGGTCAGGAAGTTGACCAGCCCGAGCGACCGCAGATGCTCCGCGTCCTTGATCATCGGCCAGAGGCCCGTGCCGCTCCCTTCAAACCATCGCGCGTAGGCGTTGAACCAGTAAATCAACCGCGGCGCGTAGAGATTAAAGGTGCGCTCGGGATCGGTGCTGACGACCAGCCACAGATCGCCGCCCATCACCCGCGCCTGCGCCGGATCCTTGCCGAGCGCGCGCAACTCAGCGAGGTACTTGTCGTACATCGCGCGGCTGGTCGGACCGATATAACCGTCGCCGAAGCGGGCGGCGCGGCGCGCCGCGGCGGTGCTGAAACCGCCGACCCAGATGGGCGGATTCGGCTGCTGCACGGGCCGCGGCGACAGTCGCGCATTGCTGATGCTGAAGTGCTTGCCGCTGAAGTTCACGGTCTCGCCCTGCCACAGGCGGCGGATAATTTCGAGCGCTTCGTCGGCCCGCGCGCCCTTGCGTTTGAAGTCGATGCCGTGACCCGCGTACTCGACCGACCGATAACCCAGGCCCACGCCGAAGTCGAGCCGGCCGTTCGAGATGAGGTCCAGCACCGCGCCGTCCTCGGCCACCCGGACCGGGTCGTAGAGCGGCAGAATCGCGATATCCGGCCCGACGCGCATCCGTGTGGTGCGCGCCGCTATCGCCGTCGCCGCGACCATCGGCGACGACATGTAGTCGTCGTCGGTGAAGTGATGCTCGAACACGTAGGCGGCGTCGAAGCCGAGGCTCTCGGCCCAGACGAAGGTCTCGATTATCTCGGCATAAACCGCCGCTGAGCGGCGCCCGGAATCGGGTGGATTGCGAAAGTCCGTCGTCAGCCCGAAACGCATGTCGGCCTCCCTGCGGTAGCCGCTTTTATCGATCCGATCAGCGGCGAAAAGCAAGGGCGGCGGCCATCGTCCACCGATGCCCGCCGCCCCCTTACGCCGTTTCAGGCAACGCTCAGGAGAGTTTCATCCAGACCGATTTGACCTGGGTATAAAGATCAATCGCGTACTTGCCTAGTTCGCGGCCGAAACCCGACTGCTTGTAGCCGCCGAACGGCGCGATGGGATCGATCTGGTTGAAACAGTTGATCCACACCGTACCCGCCTTGAGCGCCCGCGCCATCTTGTGCGCCCGCCCGACGTCCTTGGTCCAGATGCCGGCCGACAAGCCGTAGGTCGTATCGTTGCCCTGAAAGACCACGTCGTTTTCGTCCTTGAAGGCAATCGCCGCGCCGACCGGACCGAAGATCTCCTCGCGGGCGATCTTCATATTGTTGTTGACGTCGGCAAACAGCGTCGGCTGGATGAAGTAGCCTTTGCCCTCGACCGGCGCGCCGCCGGCGGCCGCCTTGGCCCCCTCTTCGGCGCCGATCGACAGATAGCCCTTGACGCGGTCGAACTGCTCGCGCGAGACCACCGGCCCGAGCAGATTGCCCTGCTCGAACGGATCGCCAACCTTGACGTTCTTGCTGAAGTTGGCGAGCTTCTCGACGATTTCGTCATAGCGATCGCGCTGCACGAAAATCCGCGTGCCGGCGCAGCAGACCTGGCCTGAGTTGAAGTAAACCCCCATCATCGCCGTCGGCACCGCCTGATCGAGGTCGGCGTCGGGGAAGATGATGTTCGGGGCCTTGCCGCCGAGTTCGAGCGAGACCTTCTTCAAATTACCGGCCGAGGCTTTCAGGATGATCTTGCCGACCTCGGTCGAACCGGTGAAGGCCACCTTGTCAATATCGGGATGCTCGGCGATCGCACTGCCGGCGCCGGGCCCGAAGCCCGTGATGATATTGACCACCCCGGGCGGGAGCCCCGCTTCCATCAGCAGCTCGCCCAACCGCAGCGCGGTGAGCGGCGTCTGCTCGGCCGGCTTGAGGATACAGGTGTTGCCACAGGCGAGCGCGGGTCCGAGCTTCCACGCCGCCATCAGCAGCGGGAAATTCCACGGAATGATCTGGCCGCAGACGCCGACCGGTTCGCGCAGCGTGTAGTTGAAGAATGACGGGTCGGAGGGGTTGGTCTCGCCGTAAATCTTGGTGACCCATCCGGCATAGTAGCGGAAGGTCTCGGCCACCGCCGGAATATCGAAATTGCGGGAAAAGGTCAGCGGCTTGCCGTTGTCCAGCGTCTCGAGCTCGGCGAGCTCATCGGCATGCTGATCGATCGTGTCGGCAATCTTGAACATCAGCCGCGCCCGTTGATGGGGGCTCATCTTGGGCCAGGCGCCTTCCTCGAAGGCTTTGCGCGCCGCCTTGACCGCCTCGTCAACATCGGCCTTGTCGCCCTCGGCGATAAGCGCGAGCACCTCTTCGTTGGCCGGATTGATGGTCTCGAAGGTCTTGCCGGACTTGGCCGGCTGCCATTTGCCGTTGATAAGCAATTGTTTGGGCGCGCGCAGGAAAGCCAGGGCCGCCGAGTTCTTCGCGCCCTTGGCGGCGCGTTCCACCTGTGGAGTTGCTGCTGCCATCAGAGAGATCCTCCTGGATTAGATTGCTGAGCCATGCGTATCAATCAATTTCGCGTACCACGGCCGACCGCCGCGATCGCCCCTCCGAACGCTTCGAGCATAGTCCTTCGAGGTGCCGGGCGAAAAGCGGGACGAGCCATCCGGAGCGAAGCTTTCAGAGGGCGGCGACCGTGCCCATCCGAGTGGTGTCGTACGCGCAGAGCTTTGCCACCTCGTGCGCCAGCGCCCGCGAATTGAGCGCGTCGATGAACCGCTGCATCGACGGCAGCGCGAAGGCCTCTTCGCCGATTACCAGATCATAGCGCTCTTCGCGCCACGGCGCGAAATTCAGATGATAAAGCTCCGCCGCCAGCCGGATCGTCACACCGGCATCGGCCGCGCCCGCGGCGATGGCCGCCGCGACCTCGAGATGGCCCGCCGCCGTATCGCCATATCCGGCCAGGTCGGCGCCGCGGATGCCGCCCGCCGCGAGCATTTCGTCGAGCACCGCGCGCGCGCCGGAACCGGGCGGCCGATTAATCAGCCGCAGCCCGGGTCGGGCGAGATCATCGATTGAACTCAGCGGAGCGGCGTCCGGCCGCGTCGCCATCCCGAGCTCCCAGCGCGCGAAGCTGATCATGCGGAAAGTCCGCCGGCCGAAGACGGCGCGGGCGGCGGCGACGTTGTAGTCCCCGGTTGCGGGATCGCGCAGATGCACGCCGGCGGCATGCGCGTCGCCCTGGGCCACGGCCGTGAGCGCGTCGCGACTCGCCGCCGCCACCGGCACGATTTCGGCAAACGGTTGATGGCGCGCGAGGTAATCGCGCACCACGGCAATCCCGGGGTCGCATCCGGAAATAACCAGCGTCGAATCAATCTCGGCGGCCGAGCGAAAAGCCTCGACTTCCACTCGGCTGCCGCGCAGTTCGCGCGCGACGATACCGCCGGCCGCGGTCAGCGCCACCCCGGCGGCCGGCAGCGGCACCGCGACCAGCCGTCCGCCGATTCGCGCAAGCGCCACCCGCGCGGCCGCCGCACAGGCCGCGTTGGCGGGCGTGCGCGCCACCAGGGGTGCGCTCGCCCGGGCGCCGCCAAAAAGATTTTCCACCGTCGTGCCAAGTTCCGCGGCGAGCCGCAAAGCCACCGTGACGCCCGGCTGGTACGCGCCGCTTTCAATCGCGCTCAGCGCCTGGCGCGAGATGCCGGCGCGACGCGCCAGCTCGCTCTGGCTCAGCCCGGCGCTCAGGCGGACCTGTCGCAGACGCTGTCCGCTGTCCATCATGCTTCTCAATCGGCAATTACAATGGCATAAAGAGGAAAGGAAGAACACATGCAGAGTGTAATCAGATTGCGATCGCGACCGCGTCCGGTCGTCTGGATCACCGTGCTCGGCTTGCTGCTGGGAAGTCTCGCGGCGCGCGCCGCCCGCGCCGCCACCCCGCTGCGGGTTGCCTATGCGGGCTCGATGGGCACGGTGATGGATCAGCAGCTCGGACCGGCCTTTGCCAAAGCCAACGGGGTTGAATTCCAGGGTATCGGTCAGGCAGCCTACGCCCTCGCCCATCTGCTCGAGAGCAAACAGATGCAGGCTGACGTGTTCGTCAGCGTCACCTCCGGCCCGATGCGGATCCTGCTCAAGGACGGCCTCGTGCGGGAAGCGCCGCCGGTCGCGGGCACGCAGATGGCGCTGGCGTACAGTCCGCAGAGCCGCTTCGCCAAAAGCTTCGCCGGCAAGCAGGCGTGGTACGAGGTGCTCGAATCCCCGGGACTCCGCTTCGGCCGCACCGATCCGGCGACGGATCCGCAGGGCCGCAATGTGATCTTCACCCTGATGCTGGCCGAGCGTTACTATCACGCGCCGGGCCTCGCCGAAAAAATTCTCGGTCCCCTGCGCAATTCCGCCCAGCTTTTCGCCGAACCCTCGCTCCTGACCCGTCTTGAAGCGGGACAGATCGACGCCACGGTCGGTTATCTCTCGGCGATCAAGTCGGAGCATCTGCCGTTTGTCGAACTGCCGCCTGAGATCAACCTGAGCAATCCGGCGGACTTCGACGCCTGGTACAGCAAAGCCTCTTTCACGCTGTCGGCTGACGGCAAGACGACGACGGCGCGCCCCGAGCCGCTGGTGTTCTATGCGGCCGTGCTCGCCAACGCGGCGCATCCCGAGATGGCGCGGAAGTTCGTGCGCTACCTGGCCGGACCGGAGGGACAGCGGATACTGCGCGAGAGCGGCTACGATCCGCCGGTCGGGCCGACGCTCCGCTGATGCGACGCGGCGCGCTCCTCATCGGGATGCGACGTGGCGCGCTTAATCTCGGCGCGATCGGCGCCTTGAGCTTCCTGGTCCTGCCCTTCGCCTTCTTCGCCTGGGCAACACCGTGGGGCAGGCTGCACGCCGTCGCGGGCGACTTCGATGCGGTCCGCGTCTCGGTGGTCTACACGCTGGCGGCACTCGCCCTGATCGTCATCGGCGGAACGCCGCTCGCCTACTGGATGGCGCGGCGGGAGTTTCGCGGCAAGACCGTGTGCGAGGGGCTCGTGCTGCTGCCGCTGCTGACGCCGCCGCTCGCGATGGGGCTCCTGCTCGCGTTGCTCTACGGACCGCACAGTATGGTCGGCGCGACCGCCGCCCGCCTCGGCCTCGAACTGACCAACACGCCGACGGCCTTCGTGCTGGCCCAGGTCTATGCGGCCGCGCCCTACTACGTGATCGCCGCGCGCGCCGCTTTCGAGAGCGTCGATCCGGAACTCGAGCAGATTGCGCTCACGCTCGGGAAAACGCCCTGGCAGGTGTTTCGCCTGGTCACCGCGCCGCTCGCGCGGCTCGGGCTCGCGGTCGGGCTCGCGATGGCGTGGGTCCGCGCCCTCGGCGAGTTCGGTATCGTTCTGGTGATCGCCTATTTCCCGCAGGGGATCCCGGTTAAATTATGGGTCAACCTGCAGGACCTCGGGCTCGATGCGATCTATCCGTTGTTGTGGATTTTTTTCCTGGTCGCGCTGCCCCTGCCGCTTTTGCTGGGCATCGTCTCGCGCAGCTACGTGATGCGCACGGAAACGGTCTGAATGCAGATCGATTATCTTATCGAAGCGCCGGTTCGACTCACCGCGCGGCTCCGCGTCGAAGGCTTTACCGTGCTGCTCGGCGCGAGCGGCGCGGGCAAGACCACCCTGCTCAAGGCGCTCGCCGGGCTGCTGCCGGCGACGGGGACACCGTATGCACAGTTGGCGCCGCAGGAGCGGCCCATCGGCTACCTGCCGCAGGGCTGCGCGCTGTTTCCCCATCTGTCGGTCTGGCGCAACGTCGCCTTCGGCTTGCGCGGACGGCGGCGCGCGCGGCGCGCCCGCGCCCTTGAGCTTCTCGAGCGGGTCGCGCTCGGCGCGCTGGCCGATCGCGCTCCGCAGACGCTCTCCGGGGGGCAGATGCAGCGCGTGGCGCTTGCCCGCGCGCTGGTGCGCAATCCGGCCCTGCTGCTGCTCGACGAACCGACCAACGCGCTCGACCGCGCCACCCGCGCGCATGTTATCGGCGAGCTGCGCGCGCTTATCGATCAGTTCGGCATCCCCGCTCTCGTCGCGACGCACGACACCTACCTGGCGGCGCTTGCGGACTCGGTGGCCGTGCTCGCCGATGGCCGCGTCGCGCAACAGGGTCCGCCCGACGAGGTCTTTGACCGACCGGCCACGCGTGCCATTGCGCAACTGATCGGTTTCGAAAACGTCGTTCGCGCCGATCTCGTGGAGCGCGCCGCGCGCCTCCCGGAAAGCCTTAAATCGCCGCTCGACGCCGGCGCCGCCGGCCGCGAGCTGGGTATCGCGATTCGCGCGCACGACCTGCAACTGATGCGCAACGGCGCCGCGATCGAGGGCGCGATCGCGCTCAGCGCGACGATTAAAGAGACCCGCCGGGAAGGACTCGCCACGCGTATTTTTCTCGACGGTCCGATGGCCCTCGAGGCGCTCTCGCCGTCGCCCTGCGGCGACCGCGGATGGCAAATCGGCGAGCGGGTGCGCGTTGCGGTCGCGCCTGACCGGATGCGTCTGGTGGCCTGGGATGGTTAAGGGCGGGGCACCCAGCCGACCTCACCGACGACGACTTGGCGAAGCGGTCTGCTGCCGCCTGCGCCGCGAGGCCTCGCCGCGCGCGTTGCCGACGGTGCGGTCAGACCAGGGCGGGATGGACCACGCGCTCGAGGCGTTTGCGGGCGGGCGCGCGGGCGGCCGTCCGGGTCCCATTGCGGCTCGAACGCAGGCCACAGGCAAAGACCTGGTAGAGCTGGCGGATAGCTTCGGCCGCGGTGATCGGCGAGTGCGCCAGAAAGTCCGATTCGACCATCCTGCCCACCGACACCAGCAGGGCCTCGGCCGCCACGCGCGGTTCGATACGGCGAAACACGTGCTGGCGCTCGCCGCGTTCGATGAGACGGACCAGCGCGTCGGCGAGTTGCTGCTGAAAATCCTTGCGCGCCTGCACCCCCGGCGAGAACTGGGTCAGGTCGCGCAGGAACACCGGCGAATCCTGCTCGAGAATCGCCGCGATCGAGTCAAGGCAGGTGACCAGCGCCGTATCCACGTCGGGAGCGGCTTCGATTTGCGCCACCAGCTCCTCGGCGAGGCGCCGGGTGCGCCGCGTGATCACGGCGGCGAAGAATTTCTCGGCGCAGGGCGCGATCGCATAGAGTGCGCGTTTGGAACAGCGCAGGCGGGCGGCAAGCTCAGCCGTGCTCAGATGAAGAAAACCCTCGCGCACGAACAGTTGTTCGGCTTCGTCAAGAAGCCGCTCGAGGCGAGTCGAGGCGCGAGTCAGGGACCGTTGGCTAATCATCGCCGGCCTCATCGGGTCTTGGTTCCGCGCCGCCAGCCGCCGCATCGACGGGCGTGACGCAGCAGGCAGCGCGCATATCTGGATGCCGGAAGCGGATCGGGGGATTTGACTCATCGGCGGTACTATTGTTATTTAATTGGTACCAGAGGTTCCCGTGCGGCCGCAACTTTCTGTGCGGACCTGAATGAGGAGCGAGGATACGATGTAGTCGCTTGGCCCCCAATTTCAAGGTTCAGCCCATACGCAGGTCAGCCTGCATTGCATGCTTCTGTGGGGAGCGCTGAGTCAGGTCGTTTTATGGGTCTTGATTCTTCCCCGAAAGCAAGGCCCTGTCCCCAAGACGCCTGAGGCAGCATACTCCCCAGAAGCATGCAAGCTGCTATAGCCTGTTTCGATCAAAATCGAAAGAGGCGCGCTATCTTATTTTCTCCTTCTACAAAATTAATATCTGCGGCACCGGTATCCGAGCGGCGGCGACGGCCTTGGTTTCCATAAGCTTCGCGCTCGTTCTCCTTGATCCGCTATAGCCGGCGTCCCTGGTGAGGGACGAGCCCTGCGGCGCGCGCCGCCACCACGCCTCCGGGACAAGTGGTCTGCCGCGCTTGGGATAGCGTGCAAAATGTGTCAGGCTTCGTTTCGACCGCGCTGCATCGTTCCACGAGAGTCCGCTTGCGTGAAATGTCGGGCGGTCGGAACCCGGACTGCGGTATATTCTCTGGCGTGAGTGACGATCTCGTCGATGGTCTTACGGGTGGCGAATGCTGCCAGAAGATAATAGATCGGGCTTACGATGGCCAATGCGTGATGGTCACGCTCTTGCTTACCTGTAACTGAGGTCCTTCGGGCCTCGCGCGGCGCTGCGACAGGGCGCTGGAAAGACAGGAGGATGTATGAAGCTTCGTGCGCTTTTGGCCGGTGCTACGGTTGTGGGGTTCCTCGCCGCCGCAGCGCCGCATCTGACTTATGCTCAGGATCATCACGGATGGGGCGACTACGACGATCACCATCAGTGGCATGACCAGGATTGGTGGGAGGATCATCATCCGGAGTGGGTGAAGCATCATCATCCGGAATGGGCCAGAAATGGCGACTGGGATGACCGCGACCATCATTGGCACGATCGCGACTGGTGGAAAAAACACGACCCCGATTGGGCGAAGCACCACCATCCTGACTGGTTCTGAGAATCTGGCTGACTGACGCGCAGCGCCGGTGCGGCGAACGCGCCGCCCGGGCCCGGCGCGACAAATTGTCGGTCGTTCGCGGTGAACCGTTCGGGGTCGCTCAGGGCGACCCGTCGGAGCCCGCGGCGATGCGCGCCGCTTCAGGGAACTGGATCGATCCCGCCCGCCAGCGTCCCGCACCGCCGCGCTTTGAGCGTCAGAGCGAATCAGGCGCGGTTATCGAGCCCCATGCGGCGCGCGATAATCACCTTCATGATTTCGTTGGTGCCGGCGTAAATCGATTGAATCGCGGCGTCGGCATAATCGGTCGCAACCGGGAATTCATTCATGAAGCCGTAGCCGCCGTGTAGCTGCAGACACTGACTGCTGACCTTCTTCAGCAGATCCGTAGTCCACCACTTGGCCATGCTCACTTCGGACACGATATCGTCCCCGCGCACGTGCGCGACGAGACAGCGATCGACAAAGGCCTGGCCCACTTCGACCTCGGTCTCCATCTCGGCGAGTTTGAACTGCGTATTCTGGAAGGCCGCGATCGGCTGGCCGAAGGCCTTGCGCTGCTTGGTGTAGGCGATGGTGTCATCGAGGCATCGGCGGGCGCTGGCCAGGGCGCCGACGGCGCAGACCAGGCGTTCCTGCTGCAGCTTCTCCATCAGCATCTTGAAGCCCTGGCCTTCCTGGCCAAGGAGGTTGGCGGCGGGCACCCGGCAGTCCTCGAAAAACAGCTCACTGGTGTCCTGGCCCTTGAATCCGAGCTTGTCGAGCTTGCGCCCGCGCACGAAGCCCGGCGTATCGCGATCAACGATTATCAGGCTGACCCCCCGATGGGCGGGTTTGGCCTTCGGGTCGGTCTTGCAGACGACGATCACGGCGTCGGCAATCTGGCCGTTGGAGATGAACATCTTGGCGCCGTTGAGAATGTAGTCGTCGCCGTCGCGGCGAGCATTGGTTTGCACCGCGGCGAGATCGGAACCGGTGCCCGGTTCGGTCATCGCAATCGCCAGAATGAGCTCGCCGCTGCAGGCGCCGGGGATATAGCGGCGCTTCTGTTCTTCGTTGCCGTACGCGGTGATGTAAGGCAGGCAGATATCCGAATGCAGACCCATCATGAGCCCGTGAGCGCGCACCCGCGCCATCTCCTCGATCACGATGGCGTCGTAGAGAAAGTCGACGCCGCCGCCGCCGTACTCCTCGGGCGCGTTGGCACCGAGGAAGCCGGCCGCGCCAAGCTTGCGCCAGCTTTCGCGATCGCTCATGCCGTCGCGGTTCCATTGCGGAATTTTCGGTTCGATCTCGTGTTCGATCAGACGCCGCACCTGAGTGCGGAACATCTCATGCTCTTCGCTAAAAATGTCTCGGCGCATCGGTTCCTCCGGCTGGGAAAATCCTTGCATTTGGCGACACAATCTCAAAGCGGCGGCTCATCTCACGCCGCCTCTGCGGATCACTGGTCTTCGGGCGGGGGCGGCTCGTCGGGAGGCGCTTCGGGGGGCGGTGCGGACGGCGGCGGCAACGCCTCGCTTCCCGAGGGTGCGCCGGCGTCGAGCGCGCCCGGCGTGGCGATCGCGTAGGAGAGGCGGTCGTAACCGAGTTTCGCGCGGAAATTGTTCGGCGCCGCCGCCACCGCCCGTTGATAAGCCCGGGCGGCGTCCGCGGTGCGCCCCAGTTCCTCATCACAGGTGCCTTCGAGCGTGAGGGTTTCCGCCAGCCAATCCGGCCGCCCGGCGAAGCCCAGCTCCGAACGCTGCAGGAAGGTCTGCGCCTGCGCGTAATTGCGGCGTTGGAAATACACCCGGCCGAGATAGTAATAGGCCCACGGATCGCTCGGATCGATCGAAACCGCGCGACTCAGATCGCGCAACGCGGCGTCGACGTCGCCCTGGCCAAACTCCACCCGTGCCTGCTCGGTCGAGCGCAGCGAGGCGGCCAGCGCCGGCGTGTCCGCGCGCTTGATTTCCGGCAGCAGCGAGGCGGACTCGAGATCGGGAGCGGTGTTGATCGCATTAACGTCGAGCGCCGGCGGCATCGGCGTCGGCGCCGCATCGGACGCCGACGGTAGCGCGGCGGCGGCCGGCTCGGCCAGCGACGGAGACGGCGTCGCTCCCGCAGTCACGTCCATGTCGGTCGCCGCGCCGGACGGGGCGCCGGACGGGGCCCCGGACGTCGCCGTGCCGGCCGCCGCGAGCGGCGCCGGCGAACTGCCCGGCAGGCTCTCCACCGAGAAGGCGCGCGACCGCGAGACCCGCCCGATGAGCGCGCCGAGCGCCACCGCCGCGATCGCAAGAGCGCGGGCCGCTACGGCGCCGCGCGCCCTATTCTCCCCTCGGCCCATCAATCGTTCGGCGAAGAATCGAGCGCGGCGTTGTCAGGGGCGCTGGCGCCGCCCTGATCGGTCGCTCCCACCGGAATCGTCGCGCCTGGAGTCGGGATGCAGGAGGCGCCGGGCGCCGTATCACGCGGAAAGACGCCGAGGATGCCGTGAGCGCTCGGGCAGCCGCTCGCCGGATCAATTTTTTCGACGACCACTCCGGCGGGCGCGACAAAATCCAGAATCGGCCGCGACGCCGTGGCCGCCTTCATGAATGCGGTCCAGGCCGGCAGCGAGGCTTCCGCGCCGGTCAGTCCCAACTCCTCTTTTTGATCGAAGCCGGTCCACACGACCGCGAGCAGATTCGGCGTGAACCCGGCAAACCAGGCATCTTTCGAGTCGTTGGTGGTGCCGGTCTTGCCGGCCGCGGGACGCAGGAAACCGGCGCGACGCGCGCCCACTCCGGTGCCACGCTCAATCACCTGCTCCAGCATGAAGTCCATCGTATAGGCAACTTCGGGCGTGAGCACCTGCTGCGCTCCCAGTTCGTGGCCTTCGACGATCCGCCCGTGCTGATCGACCACCGCGGTCACTGCGGAAAACGGCACCTCCATGCCTTCATTGGCCAGCACCGCATACATATTGGCGAGCTGCAACGGCGTCACCTCGGTGCCGCCCAGAACGATCGACGGATAGGGCGGGAGATCGCTGAAGCCGAGCTTGTTGGCCATCGCAATGATGCGGTCAAGGCCGACCGCGTCCGCCAGTCTCGCGGTGGCCGAGTTCAGCGATTCCGCCAGGGCAAATTCGAGCGTGACGCGGCCGAAGTAACGATCCTTGTAATTGCGCGGCGACCAACTGGTCGTGCCGAATTGCCAGGTAAACGGCGTGTCGTCGATAAAGCTGGTGGGCAGATAGCGGTCCGGACCGCCTTCGAAGGTCTCCTGCAGCGCCGCCAGATAGGTCAGCGGCTTGAAGGCCGATCCGGGCTGGCGCTTTGCCTGGGTGACGCGGTTGAACTGACTCTCGCGATAATCGCGGCCGCCGACCATCGCGCGAATTTTGCCGGTCTGCGGCTCGATCGCGACCAGGCACGATTCGAGTTGATCGCCGCGCTCCTTGCGCCGCAGCGACGGATGCTGCTCTTCGAGACGGGTCAGATTCTGGTCGACGGCCGCCTCCGCCTGCTTCTCCGTGTGGACGTCGAGAGTGGTGAAAATACGCAGACCCTCGCCGGTCAGCACCGAGGCCGGATAACGCTCAGCCAGCTCGTGTTTGACGTAGTCGACGAAGTAGGGGGCGTCGTTGGATTCGTTGAACGGCTCACGCACGCGCAGCGGTTCCGTCACCGCCGCGTCGTACGCCGGCTTGCTGATATAGCCGTCGGCGAGCATCGCCGCCAGCACTTCATTGCGCCGACGCTCGGCGTCGGCCGGATGGCGCAGCGGGTTGAAATGGTTCGGCGAGCGAATCATGCCGGCAATCGTCGCCATCTCGGCCAGCGAGAGATCCCGCGGTTCCTTCGAAAAATAGAATTCCGCCGCTTCCCAGATCCCGTAGATACCTTCCTTGCCCCGCTGCCCGAGATAGATGTCGTTCAGGTAATTTTCCAGGATCTCATCCTTCGAATAGCGCTGTTCGGCGATATACGCCATCAGGGCTTCCTTGACCTTGCGATGCCAGTCGCGGCGGCTGGTCAGAAAAAAATTCTTCATCAACTGCTGCGTCAGCGTCGAACCGCCCTGCACCACATGACCGGCGGTAAAATCGATCCAGGCCGCCTTCAGCGTGCGCACGATATCGATGCCGTGATGCTCGTAAAAGCGATGGTCTTCGGCCGCCAGAACCGCATCAATAAAGGCCGGCGGCACTTCGCCGAGCGGCACGATCCGCCGCTGCTCCCAATCACCCTGGAAAATCGCGCCGAGCATTTCCGGCTCGAGCTCGATCGAATAGAGCGGTTGATGGGTCGCGACATCTTCCATCGCGATGATGGTCTCTACCGGCGAAATGCGCATCGCGACCAGCTCGCCGGGAAACTGCGTGTAGGGATAATGGAAGCTGTGCAGGAAGATCTCGAAGCGTCCGCTCGCGGGATCGAAACTGTATTCGCCGCGCGCCGTCACCTGGCCCGGGGCGACGCGATGGTAATTGAGCCGGGCGAGCCGCTCCATCAAACCGATATCGCCAATCTTTTGCCCCGGATAAATGGTCGTCGAATCCGAGTACACCAGCGACGGAATGGTCCAGTGCTTGTTCGAGAAGCGGGTGACCACTTCGTCCTCGAGAGCGTGGTAGTAGCTGAGGAAGGCGAACACTGCCGGCGCCGCCGCGAAGACCGCGATCAGCGCGAGGCCCAACAGCGCAAATTTAATCGCTCTACGCACGCAATCGGCACGACTCTGCGGACGTTCGCGCTCCTTTAAGTGAAACTTCTCCGGCGAACGGCGGACGACTCGCTTCAGCCGCGGCGGCTGCGTTCAACGTACTTCATGCGCAGGTCGAAAAGAATCGCCTCGAGCAAATCCTGCTCATTCTTGTCGAGATTGCCGCGCGTCTTCTGTTGCAGCATCCCGAGCACGTCGATGACCTCCTGGGCCGCGCTCAGGTCGGGACCGCCGCCCACGCTCGGTTCCTGAATCTCGCCAAGATGAAGCAGCGCCTGCGTCGAAAGGCCAACGACAAACCCGGCGAAAGTGATCTCCGAGGCCGGCGCGGAACGCTCAGCCCCCCGACCGGGCGACTTCGCCGCGGCGCTCGCCTCCGACCGCTGCCGGGCAGCGGGGTTTTCGGCGACGGGTTCGTCGGCGTTCGCCCGCGGTTCGCCCTCGGCCGAGAAGCGACGCCGATCCTCGACCTTGAAGCCCCGACTCTTCTCTTCTTCCTCGTCAGCCATGGCCCTTACTGGTGTTGCGACAATCGGGAGGAATAAAGGTTAGCCGCTATACGCCATCTGTTCCAGCCGTCGGATACGCTCCTCGAGCGGCGGATGGGTCGAGAACAGCTTCGCCAGAAAGCCGCCGCTCAGCGGATTGACGATGAACAGGTGCGCGGTCGCGGGACCCGCGTCCATCGGCATCCGCTCGTTCGCGCTCTCGAGCTTGCGCAGCGCATTGGCGAGATACAACGGGTTATGCGCGAGGCGCGCGCCGCTCGCGTCGGCCTGATATTCGCGCGTTCGCGAGATCGCGAGCTGAATCAGCATCGCGGCAAACGGCGCGAGGATCGCCATCACGATCAAGCCAAGCGCGCCGCCGCGCTGATTCCCCTCTTCGCGGCCGTCAAATCCGCCGAAGATCGCCGCCCATCGCGCAAACGAGCCGAGCATCATGATTACTCCGGCGAGCGTCGCGGCAATGGAACTTATCAGGATGTCGCGATTAAGGACGTGCGAAAGCTCATGCCCGAGCACCCCTTTCAACTCCTCGCGATTGCAGATCCGCATGATCCCCCGGGTCACCGCAACCGCCGCATGCCGCGGACTGCGTCCGGTGGCAAACGCGTTCGGCGTATCGGTGTCGATCAGATAGAGCCGCGGCGTCGGGATGCCGGCCGACTGCGCAAGCTCGCTCACGATACCGTAAAGCTCGGGAGCATCGGCCGGGTTCAGCGGCTGCGCCCGATACGCCGCCAGCACCATCTTGTCCGAGAACCAGTAGCTCACGAAATTCGTGACGACAGCAAAGACAAAAGCGATAACCAGCCCCTGGCGTCCGCCGAACATGCCGCCGAACAGGAGAATAATTGCGGTCAGTGCGCCCATCAGCAGCGTCGTTTTGATTGCGCTCATAAAATGGTTTCCGCCCCGGCTCCTTTATCCGGATGCAATCCTGAATGACGGTCGCACACGCCAAACAATTCGACCGCCATGTCTAACTTAAGCACGATTTTAGTTGGGATGCGGATCATTTGGCAGAGCCGCTCGTCGCGAGCGCCATCGGGGCGCCGGCGGCCGCACGCCGCGGAGCTTCACCAACCCCTAGCCGCGCGATCGGCGCCGCCGCCCCGATGCACTGACGGTCTTTCCCACGATCGTCCAGCCGACCGCGCGCGGGTAAGGGAGGCGTCGATGCGCCCCGCGGCCCTCAGTCCATGAAGAGCTTGACGGCGATCAGAATCAAAAACAAGGCGAATGCGCGACGCAAGGTGTCCTCGGAAACTTTCACGGCGAGAATCGACCCGAAATAGGCGCCCACCAAAAGACCGCACGCGAGCAGCATCGCGTACAGGAAATTCACGTTGCCGTGCTTGTAGTACTCGAGCGCGCCGAGCAGACCGACCGGTGGCAGCAGCGCCGCGAGCGAGGTGCCGACGGCGGTCTGCTGCGGCATCGCGAGCAGAATCACCAGCGCGGGAACGATCAGCACCCCGCCGGCCACGCCGAAGAACCCACCGAGAATGCCGGCGGCGATACCGATGAGCAGGACAACCAGAGTTTGCACCATACCTCCTTCACACCTTTGCCTCGATCATTGTGTGGGACGCGCAACCCGCGGGCCGTTCAAGCCGGCGGTCGCAGCGCGCGCCGCCGGCGCATCGAGCCGCTACTGCGGGGTCGCGACAAACCGCTCGAACCCAGCGCGCCCACCTGCGATTCGAGCCGATCACGGACTCCGGCGCAGACCAGCTCGCAGAGCTCGAACACCGTTTCGTCGGCGATCGCATAGTAGGCCGTGACGCCCTGCTGGCGCCGTCGGACCAGTCCAACCTCCTGCAGGACGCGCAGATGCTTGCTGATGTTGGGCTGCGTCGACCCGACCATTCCGGCCAGCGCCGAGACGCTCATCTCGCGGCCCTCGAGACTTTGCAGCATCCGCAGGCGCAGGGGCTCGCCGAGCGCGCGGAAACGCGCCGCCACCAGCTCGAGCGCCGCCGGCGGTATCGCGGTGGCGATCCCCCTCGGTCCGGCGCCGCGGTTGGCTTTCATGAACATATGGTTATATGATTAACCATGACGGCGCAACCGATCGCGCCATCTGACGGGGGACAGCGATGCAGAACTTCACACCGCTTCAGTCACTGATTGGCGGACTTCTCATCGGCGTGAGCGCCTCGGCGATGCTGCTGCTGGACGGCAAGGTCGCCGGCATCAGCGGCATCTTCGCCGGCATTCTGAGACCGGTGCGCGGCGAAACGCTCTGGAAGGGCTGCTTCCTCGCCGGTCTTGTTGCGGGCGGGCTGCTCCTTAGACTCCTGCTGCCGCAGGCCTTCGCTTTCGGCCTCGTCCGCTCGCCCGCCGCACTGATGGCGGCCGGTCTGCTGGTCGGCTACGGCACGCGACTGGGCAACGGATGCACCAGCGGGCACGGCGTCTGCGGGGTCAGCCGACTCTCGCGGCGCTCGATCGCGGCAACGGCCGTCTTCCTCGCCACCGGCGCCTTGACCGTGTTCGTGATCAATCACCTTTTCGGAGGGTCGCTGTGAAAGCGCTGCTCACCTCGTTCATTTCCGGCGTAGTCTTTGCCCTGGGCCTCGGCATTTCGGGCATGACGCGCCCGATCAAAGTGATCGGTTTTCTGGATTTCTTCGGGAATTGGGATCCGAGCCTGGCCTTGGTGATGATCGGCGCGATTTGCGTCTATTTCGTGGCCTATCGCTACAGCCGTCGGATGTCAGCACCGATGCTCGCCGCGGATTTTGCCGTGCCGCCCAACCGCGACCCGGACACGCGCCTGATTCTCGGCGCCGCGATCTTCGGGGCCGGATGGGGACTCGGCGGCTTTTGTCCAGGTCCGGCAATCACCTCGCTGGCCTCGGGCGCGACCCCGGTCGTCGTGTTCGTCGTCGCGATGGCGTTCGGGGTCTATCTGCATGCCCTCACCACCCATCTCGGCAGTTTGAAAACGATCGCGCCCGCCGCCGTGCGCCCCGTCACCATTGATTCATAACGTCAGGTGATTCGTGACGCCTGCGGACCAGCGGACCGCCATCGCCGGACCGAGACTCGCAGCGAGCTTCCGTGGTGAGCCGTCCGGGACTCGAACCCGGGACCCTGTGATTAAAAGTCACATGCTCTACCGGCCTGAGCTAACGGCTCACGAGCGCTAAACCTTGACTCGATCGCGCGACTGACGCAAGCGTGGCGCGGCCTCTGCCGTATCCCGATCCATCACTTCCGTAGGGAGGGCTGCATCCTGCCGCCGGTCGGCCGCGCGAAGATGCGGCTGACCGGCGGCAGGTCTTTGGCGCGGGAGCACCGCGGCGCGCTCAGGCGCGCGCCGCCATCGGGGCCGCTTCGGGAGTCGAGACCCGCTGGGCGCGGATTTCGGCGCGCCGTCGCGCAACCTTAAACGGGCTATTGAAGATTATACGAGTCAATTCCGCGTCAGCGCTGAAGCCCCATTGGCCCGCATCCTGAATCATCCGCGCCAGCTTCTCACCTTCGCTGACCATCGCCTGAACGAACATCCGGTTGCCGTCGGTGGTCCGGATGTACGGCCACTCGATCGGTGAACCGGCGGGATCGAAATCCCGGTGGTAGGCTGCCGACAGATTCCAGGGACTGAACAGCGGATAGGCAAGCACGGCCTGCGCGTGCAACTCGCCGGCCAAGATGGCCCCCGCCTGCCGAATGATGCGCGCGCTGCCCGCTATCTTGGCCCACAGCTCACCGAACTCGAGAACCGACTCCGGCGGATAATGCGTCAGGTCGGGCTTCGGGTAGCTCTGGGGAAAACTGGCAAGATCATGCATCACCAGACCCGCCATCATATCGTCCAACCCGGCCGATTCATCGGCGAACAGGCCGTAAAGGCGGCCGAATGCCAGATGAGCTTCCCCAACCTGCGAGCGCCCCGTCTCGCAGAAACCGGCGCCCTTGGCCAGCCGTGTCTCGACCAGATTACGCGCAAAGATTTGGCGCTCTTCAGCCGTCGACAGCAAACGCAACTCCATTTTGATTATCCTCCATTTTGCTAATTACCTTTGAACTGTTCGCGTCGATTCTGAAACGGCCGTCGAGGTGACGAGACCACAGCCTCACCAGTGGTGCTGACGATGGGCTCGGCGAAGCGCGAGCACATTAGATAATCCCCCTCGGTCACGAAGCGGCACCCCCTGTTATGATAACCGCTTCCAACAAATGGCCGTCTTACCGGACCATGTCGCGACTAACGCATAATGCGATGACAAATTGCTTGCAACGCATCACTATTAGTTATCACCGGCTATCACATAACGCTATCCGACGCGATAAGGCTAGCGATCAGTTCTTGCAAAATGACTCGGAGTCATTAGACTGCGAGGGGTAATGCGCGGTAGAGCGTCGACGCCCGGTCGGGGGCGCGGAAAGGTACGCGGACCGGGTCCGGGAATAATTAGCGAGCGGCGGCGCCGGCTGCATGGCGCGAAACCCCGCACGCGCGCAGGGTCGAATCTCGCGCGGGTGCTCACCGCCGATTACGCCAAAGCGGTGCGCGAGCGCGCTGACTTTGACGAGGTGACGGCGCTGCTGCGCGAGTTTCGCGGCATTTTCAAAGGTTTCAATCGTCAGCCGGTGGCTTACATGCCGATCAAGGCATACGCGGAAATCGGGCAAAAACTCGATTTTTCACTGAATGCCGCGACCTACCGCAACGGACCGGCGTTGCGCGGTTTCTACGCCGGTCGGCAGACGGGGCTCAAGCGACCGCTAATCTATATCAACACCGCGCACCATCCGGTGGTGGTCGGCTCGAGTTTCATTCACGAACTTTCGCATCATCTGAGTGCCACCGTGCTGGGAGCGTCGACCCGCCATGCGCATTTTCTCTTCGACGCCGACTATCCGCGGCAGTTGACCGTATCGGGTGAACTTCTGGCCGACCTGATGGTGAGTGTAGCCGGCTATCCGCGGGGCCTCGCCCGGCAGATCTTTGCCGCAGATTGGGGTCATCTCGAGATTCGGGACGCCGCCGATCTGCAGGGACCTGCGCTCGCCGAGGTCAAGCGCCATCTGGCGCGCGCCTATGCCTTCAGGCTTGCGTTCGATCACGAAAATACCGAGCAATATTTCGAATATCTGGTCGGCATAATTCACTACGCGAGGCTCCGGCAGGCTTTGCTGAGCGAGTACGATCTATGAAGAAAAAGACCCTCGGTCCCTTACTCAAGCAGCAGCGCGAGGCGCTGAACCTGACCCAGCGTCAATTGGCGGCGAAACTTGGGGTTAAGGCGAGCCATATCGCTTATCTCGAAAGCGATCGCCGGCGCCCGTCGCTGGGCTTGCTCAGCCGCATCGCTGCGGTCCTCGGACTCGACCGCGAGACGCTTTTTCTCCTCGTTCACCCGGAAGCCCGCGCGCTTATCGGCTCGACCAGAACGCCGGCGCCGCGGCGTGATCGTCATCAGGTGTGGCGCGAATTCACGCGCGACAAGGCGCTGCTCTCCCGCCACAACGTCAAGGCCCGCGAACTCAAAATTCTCTCGCAGGTCAATCTTCTTGGGCGGGTCTCCGCTCCGCGCCACTTCCTCTTTATTCTCAACGCCATCCGCCAGGCGGTCGAAGAGGATTAGCGCGACTTGAGGCGCGCGCCTTCCGGCGCCGCCGGCGGTTACGGCCCCGATGCAGCATCCGGATTGGCGTGGCGCCGCCTCCGCGATGGCGCGCTTGCCGGTACTACCGCGCTCGTTGACCACAAGCCCGCCTTGATACGGCCCACCCGGTCATCTCCGCCGCTCGCCATCCGTTCCGCCATAACAGCGCACGGAAGTTTTCTCCGGCGCACGGTTGGTGTAAGAATTGAATCGAACTTGATTGGCGCCAGGTGAAGGGCGATGTCCGGCGATAAGGGCTCCCCACGATTAGTGAAATTTTACTGGGTGGTCGCCGCGATGGTCGGCGCGATCATCGGAGCGGGTGTCGTCTCCCTTTATGGTCCGGCGGTTACCGTCTGGGGCATCGCCGGCGTAGGGCTGCCGATAGCCGCCTTGGTGGCCTACCTCGAATGGTCGTCGGGTGAAGTGCAGCGGCGCACGACCGTGCGGCCGCGTCTGGAGGAAAAGCGGCGCGTCCCGGGTCCGCAACGCCGCCGCTACGATTACAAAACCCCGGGCTCCCGCGGTCAGCTTCACGCCATTTCGCGACAGAAAACCGAACCGCCGTCTTCCAGCACGTCGTAATTGCGCGCTGAGCTGCCGCGCGCGAACCGGTATCGGAGGCGTTCCGCGCGCCACGCCAACGGCGCGATCACCGCGCCGTCCGGTTTGACAAAATGGCGCCCGAAGAGCGAGTTTGGCAGTAAACTTCCGATGAGCGTGTAGGACGCGATGATCGACCTGATGCTTGAGGGCGCGGAGGTAGTAACCGCCGACGGCGTGCGGCCTTGGAGCGTCGGCATCCAGGGCAGCACCATCGCCTGGCTGGGACCGTCCGATCAAGCGCCCGAGTCCGGTCAAACACTCGATGTCAGCGGGAAGATCGTGGTCCCCGGCGGCATCGAGCCGCACGCCCATCTGGCGAGCCTCATCGGGATGCATCCGCAGGAGCGGCTGTTTACCCTCGGTCCCGAGGAGGACACGCGCGGGATGGCCTTTGGCGGCGTCACGACGCATCTCGATTTCGTCTTCGTGCATCCGGCGACCGATATCCAGACCGCGTTGAATCGCCGCCTCGAACGCTGGAAGGGCAATTCCTGCATCGACTACAGCTTTCATATCGCCCTGGGTGGAGCGTTGCCGCTGGCCATCTTCGACCAGATGAGCGACGCCATCAGCGAGGGTTTCCCGAGCTTCAAGGTCTTCACCAACGAGGTGCTGCCGCCGCATCCGGGGCGCCGCCCTTTCAAGCTCGACTTCGGGCGGATTGGCCGCGCGATGGAAGAGACCGAGCGCCACGGCGGCGTGATGGTGGTGCATGCCGAGGACGACGATATCGTTCAGTTCAACTACGAAAAATTCCGCCACGAAGGTAAGACGGCGGGCGAAAACCTGCATCTGGTGCACAGCAAACTGTCGGAACAACTCGCCTTCGAGCGGACGATCGCGCTCGCGCGAGCAACCGGCGCGGCGGTCTATTTCGTCCATACCTCGGCGCAGGAAGGGGTTGAGGCGGTGGCGCAGGCGCGCGACCGCCGCCTGCCAATCTACGCCGAAACTCTGCATCACTATGCGTGCTTTTCGGCGGAGGACTACCGGAAACCGCGCGGCTTCTGCTATCACACCTACCCCTCGCTGAAACTTCCCGCCGATCAGGCGGCGCTCTGGGACGGATTGGTCAACGGCGGCGTCTCGACCACGGCCACGGACGAGTTTCCAACCTCGCTCGAACTGAAGCTGCGCGGACGCGCGATCGACGACGTCACCGGCGGCAACCTCGGCGCCGAGGCCCGGATGGGAATCGTTTTCACCGAAGGCGTGGTCAAGCGCGGCATGACGCTCGAGCGTTTTGCCGAGGTTACGGCCACCAACGCCGCGCGTATCCTGGGGCTCTACCCGCGCAAGGGGGTGATCGCGGTCGGCAGCGACGCCGACCTGTGCGTAATCGACCCCACCATTCATAAACGGCTCACCCGCGAAGACTTTCACGTGAGCGACTACAGTCCGTGGGAAGGATGGGAGGTCCGGGGCTGGCCGGTGATGACCATCCTGCGTGGTCGGCGGATCGTCGAGAATGGGCGCTGGGTCGGCGACCCCGGCGGTGGTCGTCTGGTGCCGCGGCGGATCGAGCGGGCCGTGCTCTCGCGCCCTCTCTGCTGAAGCCGGCGCCCGCTTCGCTCCGTCAGTTTCGGCTCAGGGCGCTAGTGCGGGAAGCTCGCGCTCAGTTTGGCCGGAAGCTCGTCCAGCGAGGCGATCCAGTGGACGTGCGGCGCGCGTTCGCCGAGGCCGATAAAGTGCGTACCGGCGGCGGCCGCCGCGATCCGGTCGGTCTCGCTGTCGCCGATATACACGGAACGGTCGGGCGCGACCCCCGCGCGTTCGAGACACAGCGTCAGGATATCCGGCGCCGGTTTGGGCCGCACTTTGTCGCGCGCGCTCGCGATCGCATCAAACACGCCCCCCAGCCCGACGTGATCGATCACCGCGGGAATCGTCGCCGAGCGATTCGTCGCGAGACCGAGGCGATAGCGCGACTTGAGGCCGAGCAGCAGCTCGCGCAATCCCGGCACCGGACGCAGCAGATCGAAGAACGGCGTCGAGTCCATCGTGCGGGCCACCGCGCGCATCCGCTCGAGACGGTCGGCATCACCAGCGGCGCGCAGGGCGAACACCTGCCCCGCCGAATAATAGATACACGCCTTTCGTTCCTCGGGATCGAGCGGCGGCTCACCGATTCGTTCAAAGATGGCGTTGTAATAGGCGATATTGGATTCGGCCGATTCAAACAGGACGCCGTCCGCGTCGAAGATTACGAGATCGAGCATCGTGAGCGGCGCTTTATGGCTTTGTCGTGCGGCAAGTGCTAACCCGATTGCGAGCAAATCTTTGTGGCAGCAGGATAGCATCAGCAGACATCGAGAGGGAGAGAGTGCATGAAGGCGATTCAGTTCAAAGAGGTCGGCGGACCCGAAGTGATGCAACTGGTGGAGGTCCCGAAACCGGAGGTCCGCCCCGGGATGGTGCGGGTGCGCAATCATGCAGTCGGGATCAACTTCGCAGATAACTTCTTTCGTCAGGGCAACTACGTGGTGAAGCCCAAATTACCCGACACGCCGGGGATGGAAGGAGCGGGAATTATCGACGAGGTGGGTCCGAACGTCGAAGGCTTCAAACCGGGCATGCGCGTCGCCGGCATCGGACTCAAATGTTACGCCGAATACTCGCTGTTCCACGCCAACCAACTGATCCCATTGCCGGATTTTGTCAGCTTCGAGGAGGGCGCCGCCTTTCCGATCCAGACCTTGACGGCCTGGTTCATGCTCCACACCTGTCATCATCTGACGCCCGGGCAGACCGTGCTGGTCCATTCGGCGGCGGGCGGCGTCGGCATCGTCGCGATGCAGCTCGCGAAGGCCGCCGGCTGCCGCGTGATTGGTACGGTCTCGAACGACGACAAGATCGGCGTCGCCAGACAGTACGGCGCCGACGACGTCATCAACTACGAAAAGACCGACTTCGCCGAGCAAGCCATGAAGCTGACCGGCGGCAAAGGCATCGACCTCAATCTCGACGCGGTCGGCAAGCCGACCTTCGAGAAAGGGCTCAAGTGCGCCGCGCCGTTCGGCCATATTATCCTGTACGGCCGCGCCGGCGGTCCGCCCGACAAGCTCGACCCGATGCGGCTCTTTGAAAAGGCGGTCAAGGTCAGCGGCTTTATTCTGTTTACGGCTTCCTCCAACCATCAGTTGATGAAGCAGGGCGTCGATTCCTGTTTCCAACTGATGCAGGAAGGCAAGCTCAAGATGCTGGTGGGCAAGACCTTCCCGCTGGCAGAGGCCGCCGAAGCTCATCGCTTCATGCTGTCACGACAGTCGGTGGGCAAGCTGGTGTTGATTCCCTGACCGCGCGCGCCGGCTGCCATGGAGTCAGGATTCAGCCGGATAGCCGCCCTGGCCGGTGGCCATGCCGAAGCCCGCGCGATCCAGGTGGCGCTCAGGATCGGCGTCTTCGAGATCCTGAGCGGCGGTCCGCATACCGCCGAAGAAGTCGCCGCGCACATCGGATGCCAGGCGCGCGCGACGATGCTGCTCGCCAATGCGCTCTGCGCGCTCGGCCTGCTGCGCAAGGATCGCGCAACCTATTCTCTCGACGAGGCCGCGCGCCGCTATCTGACCCGCGCTTCGCCGGAGTACCTGGGCGACATGATCCTTTTCGATGCGGGCCTCTGGGAGGTGTGGGGGCGGCTCGAGGACTCACTGCGCAGCGGCGCGCCCGCCCGCGTCCCCGACATGTTTCAGAGCAGTCGCGAGGAGACCGCGCGCTTTATTCGCGCGATGGACAGCCTCGTGCGGGCGCGCGGCGACGCGGTCTGGACGGCGCAACATCTCGAACTCGGCTTCGCTCGCACCATCGTCGATCTGGGTGGCGGGCCGGGCACCTATCTGCTCGAGTTTCTGCGACGATGGCCCAACGCGCGCGGCGCGATTTACGATCTCCCGGCCACCCTTACGATCGCCCGCGAAATCCTCACGTCCCGCGCGCCGGAGCTGATGGATCGGATCGAACTCCGCGAGGTTGATTACCGGAAGGACCGACTCCCGGGCCCGGTCGATGTCCTGTTCCTCTCGAACATCATCCATAGCGAGGATGAAACGACCAACGGCGCGCTGATGCGCCAATGCTTCGAAGGGCTCGCCCCGGGCGGACTCCTGGTGGTCAAGGATCACATCATGGACGACGCGCTGGTCGAGCCCGCGGCCGGCGCCGTCTTCGCTCTCTACCTCCTCCTGACTACGCATGGACGCGACTACAGCTTCACCGAGGTTGCGGCCTGGATGCGTAGCGCCGGCTTCGCCGAAATCAAGCTGCAGCCGCTGCCCGATCCGCCGTTCAGTTCTTCGCTGATAATCGCCAGGCGGCCGTGATCGGACTCACGAATTTGCGCCGGAGCGCGCCGCTGCGCCCGCTCCTTCTGGCGGCGGCGCTGATGCTGATCGGCGGCGCGGCAGGTGGATGCGCGAGTGCGCTCGCGGTCGCGCCGATGGGTATCGAGGCTGCGGGAGTCGGAATTTCGGCCGTCGGCAGCAAGGCGGAGGCGCGCAAGGAGCCGGGGCGCCGCGACGACGAGGACGACGCCGAATATCACGAACGCTGCGATGACCTCGAGCAGGCGACGCCGCCGGTGATTGAAATCCATCGCGCGCAGAACTCCGATCAGCCGCAATGGCGCGAGCTCCGGCTGTCGAACAGCGGCAGCGCGCCGTTATGGACGAGCGCGGCGGCCGACGGCGCGTCCTGGTATCCGCTCGCGCGACTGAGCGGGACCCGCTTCACACCGCCGCTCGCGATGCCCAAACCCGGCGCTTCGGCCTACCTCGCCTATGCGCCGGCGGAACCGATGAACGCCGCCGAACAGGATCAACTGGCGAGCCTCGCGGCGGATTTCGGCACCAATTCGGGAACCTTTGTGTGGAACGGACGGGTGTACGACTATGCCATCGTCGATACGCTACCCTGCTTTGCCCCGCCTGCGGTGGCGCTGCGCTGAGGCCCCTTTGGGTGGCGATTGCCGCACTGCCGGCGCGCGGCATAAACGCGTCTGGCTCGCCGTGGCGCTCGCCCCCGCGATGGCGGTCGGCGCGCTCGCGATTCAACAGGCCGCCGCCGCCCGCGCCGAACTCGCGCCGGCCGCCATACCGGCGCCGGCGACCTGGCCCGACGATCGCATCACCATCGCCAACCTCGGCCATGCCACATTGCTGATGAACTTCCTGGGTTCGCGGATAATCACCGATCCGACCCTGTTCGACCGCATCGGGCTCGCGGTCGGACCGCTCTTCACGATCGGCCCGCAGCGGCTGGTCGCGCCACCGCTTCGTCCCGACCAGCTTCAGGCGCTCGACGTGATCCTGATTACCCACGCGCACATGGACCATCTCGATCTGCCTTCTCTGCGCGCGCTGCCGAAGCGCGCGACGGTGATCACCTGCAGCGGATGCGGTACGCTGCTGCGGCCGCTCGGCTTCCATGACGTGCGCGAGTTGCGATGGGGCGAGAGCACCGCGGTCGGCGACCTTAAGGTAACCGCGATGGCGGCGCGGCATTGGGGCAAGCGCTGGCCGCCGTTCGGCCGCAACTATGGCTTCAACAGCTACGTCATCGAAAAACGGGAGCATCGGATGCTCCTCGCGTGCGACAGTGCGATGACCGAAGTCTTCGGCGCCCTGCGCGACCATCCGCTCGATATCGCGGCCTTTTCCAACGGCGCCTACGATCCCTGGATTTGGAACCACGCCAATCCCGAACAGGTCTGGCAGATGTTCGAGGAGAGCGGCGCGCGTTATCTCGTGCCGATTCATTGGGGCACCTTCCGTCTTTCGCGGGAACCTCTCGACGAACCGCTGCGACGCCTCGTCGCCGCCGCCGGCAGCGCCTCCGACCGGATCGCACTGCGGCAAATCGGCGGTACCTGGACCTTGCCCGAAGTCCTGCCGCACGACGCCGGGATAGCCAATTCAGGCGCGGGGAATTAGACTCATTGCCATGCCGATCTATGAATTTCACTGCGCGGACTGTGATGCGCCTTTTGAGACCTTCGTGCGCTCGGGACATGACGAGGATGCCGCCTGTCCCACCTGCCACGGCACCCGCCTGCGGCGTGAGCTCTCGGTTTTTGCCTCGGCCGGGCGCGCGGCGGACGGCATGGCGCAGGCCGCCGGCGCTCCGGCGCGTGGCGGATGTTGCGGCGGCGCCTGCGGCTGTCATTAACTGCAGGGAAGCTCCCCGCTGACGAGAGGTTAAATGGCCGAGCCGTCCTATCAGAAGCCGTTGCCGGCTGTCACGTCGCTCAATCAGCCGTTCTGGGAGGCGCTGCGCCGCCGCGAGCTGCGCCTGCAGCGGTGCACCAGGTGCAGCCGCGTATGGTTCCCGCCGTCGCCCCTATGCCCGCGATGCTGGTCGCGCGAGTACGCGTGGGAACGGCTGTCCGGCCGCGGTCGCGTCAATTCCTGGGTCGTGTTCCATCAGGCATATTTCAAATCGTATGAAAACGACGTTCCCTACAACGTCGCCGAAGTCGAACTCGCGGAAGGCCCCCGCCTCCTGACCAACCTGGTCGAGGTGGCCAACGATCAGATTCGCGCCGGGATGGCGGTCGAGGTGGTGTTCGACGACGTGACCCCCGAAATCACCCTGGCGAAATTCAGGCCCTGCGCCTGAAAGCGCTCGGCGCCGTCACTTGACGGACCGCGGCGACCGCGCCCTGCGGCGCTTCCCGGCGGCCGCCTGGTTCGCATGGACAAAATGCGAAGCTTTTTGTAGGGTGCGACAAAGATAGTGGCTCTTAACATCTGGCCGTGGAGGGTTTTGTTGAATGAGTACGATGCCCCGGATGCTTGAAGGTTACCGCGTGCTCGATTTTACGCAGTTTGTCGCCGGCCCCACCTGTACCCGGATTCTCGCCGAGATGGGCGCCGAGGTAATCAAGCTCGAGCTCGCGCCGGACGGCGATCGTGTTCGCGCCGGCGGCCTTAAGCCGCTCAAGCCCGAATACAAGGAATCGACCACCAGCACCTATTATCTCCAGCACAATCACAGCAAGCTGAGCTTCGCGATCGATATGAAGCAGCCGGGAGCGCGCGAGCTGGTGACGGCGATGATTCCGAAGATCGACGTCATCGTCGAGAATTTCGCGCCCGGCGTCATCAAACGCCTCGGCTTTGACTATGAAACGGTCCGCAAGATCAATCCGAAAATCGTGATGGCTTCGATCTCGATGGCCGGGCAGACCGGGCCGCTCTCCTACAAGGCCGGCTACGACTATATCGGCCAGGCTTACGCCGGCGTCACCGACGGTATCGGTGAACGCGGCCGCGCGCCCTCCCTCGTGACGATGGCTATCGGCGACGTCTCGACCGGCGTGGCGGCAGCGATGGCTATCGGCTTTGCCCTCGTCCATCGCGAGCGCACCGGCGAAGGTCAGTATCTCGACGCTTCGCTGACCGACACCTATTTCCATATGCACGAGACGAGTCCGCCGATGGTGGCCCTGCGCGGCGATCGCTATCGCAAGACCCGCAACGGCTCGCAGCATCCCGACGGTGGCCCGACCGGCGTCTATCATTTCAAGGATGATCAATACGTGCTGTTGACGATCCCGACCCCCCATCAATGGCGCGCCTTCACCCGCGCGATGGGCATGCCGGAACTCGCCGATGACCCCCGCTTCAAGAGCGCCCGCGGGCGGCGCGACAACGACGCCGAATTGAAAGTGATCATCGAGGATTGGATGAAGACCTTCGAAACGCGCGATCAAATCCTCGAAGTGCTGGACAAGGAGCGCGTGCCCTGCGCGCCGGTGCTGACCGTCAATGAGGCGGTCAATCATCCCCATCTGAATCAGCGGAAGACCGTCAAATGGATCGATGATCCGCTGCTCGGTCGGGTCGCCGTGCCGAGCGTCCCGGTCAAGTTCTCGGCCTGGCCGGATCGCACGGAGCTCCGCACCGCGCGCCTGGGCGAAGACAACGAACGCGTGCTCCGCGAGGTGCTGGGCACTTCAGACGAGGAAATCCGCCAGCTCTATGCGAAAGGGATCCTCGTCCGCGACAAGACCCTGGAAACCGCCCCGGCCTGATTCGTCCCGCTTCACCCAATAATCGCCAGAACCGTTAATCGTCCCCGCCCGCGCGACTCGATGCGCGGGCGGGACTTTTTTCTCTTACCGCTCGTTGGCTCGCGCGCCAGCCTGTCGGGTCCCGGCCTGAGTTGATACCGGTTCGGACAGGAGTCGCCGCGGCGCCGGGAGAAATCGCCTCGACGCCGGACTGGCAATAACGCAGTCGTGAACCAAAAAAGCGGCTCCCCGCCAAAGCAGGGAGCCGCTCGCTCAGTCCGACCGTACCTGAATCAGGAAACCGCGGCCTTGAGCTCCCGCTCGCGGCTCATCGCCTTGCCGCCGAACACGAAGCTGGGTCGCGCCCACGAGATGTAGCACGGCAGCACGATACATCCGGCCACCATATTGGTTGCCATCAGGAAGATAAGCAGCGTGCTCATCTCGCTGTGGAACAGCAGCGGCGAGAACATCCACGGAAAGATACCGCCGATCATCACCAGGAAGGTATTGAACACCGCGACGCCGGTGGTGCTGAGTGCGAGCACGATAGCATCGTCCACCTCCATCCCAGCCATCACTTCGTCACGAATCCGGGACACCGTGTAGATGCCGTAATCGACGCCGAGGCCGATGCCCAGCGAAACCACCGGAATGGTATCGATGGTCAGACCGATACCGCGGGCGTTCATATAGATGAATGCGCCGAAGTTCGCGAGCACGCAGGCGAGGAGGAACATGACACCGGCAACGATCGAGCGGAAAGCGCCGATACAGAACAGCCACACCACGCCCAGCACGAACGTGATGTTGAGGAAGTCGAGTTTCTTCAGCACGTCATTGGCGGCCAGATAAAGTCCCGCCAGTCCGGCAAGGTAATAGACCCCAACGCGCGGTGCCTTCGGGTCGGCAGGATTCAGCACCGGATCGGGCGTCACCCGCTCGTCGACAAACTGCGTGATCTCATCGCGGATCCGGTTCAGGGTGTCGTAAGTATGATCGCGCAACAGGATACGAATACAGGTGTCGTCGTTGAGGCGGCTCGAAATGAAGCGCTCGAGCTCGCCCGGCGCCGATCCATTCAGATAGAGGAACCATAGATTCGCCGAGAGCTCGAGCGGCTCGGGAATCGCCAGGTACTTGGGAAACCCGTAATGGAAGCGTTCGTTGAAGGGTTTGCCGATGGCGCCGGCGTACGACACCACGTTAAGGACTTTCGGATCGTTCCCCAGCAGGTAGGAGCGGAAGTCGTCCATCATCCGCAGCACCGGGCCGCCGAGGACCGAAATCTGATTGGGATAGGCTGGGGTGGTCAGGATCACCCAGCCCTCTTCGAGCGGGAACTCCTTGCCGACCGTCGCGATATCCTGATTGACCTTGGCGTTGGGTTTATAGAGCGGCGTGCCGGCCGACGCGTAGCCGATTTTGCTGTCGATCCCGGAGACGATGCCGTAAACCAGGAAGAGCGCCGAGCCGCCCAGCAGCACCGTGCGCAACAGGCCGCCCCGCGTGGGAACGTGCACCAGCCAGTCGAACTGCCTGCTCGCCCAGGCGGATAGTGCGCCTTTTTCCGCGCGCACCCGCCGATGCTTAATCTCCGGCACCGGCAGATAGCTCATCAGGATCGGCTGGAAGATAAAGACCATCGTGAGACTGCCGGCCAACCACACCGTACCGGCAAGCGCAATATGCTGCAGGACCGGAATCCCCCCGAAGGAGATGAAAATGATGCCGCTGATATCGGCCATGATCGACAGAAAGCCCGGCGGCAGCATGAAATCGGTGGTCGCCGAGCATGCCGCGAACTTGTCGCCGAGCCGATCCAGCTCGTCGTGATAGCGCCCCTGCCACTGGATACCGTGGCTCATGTCGCGCGCCGTCAGGATGAACGGTATGACCAGCATCACCGGGTCGAAGTCGTAGCCCATCAGGCCGACGAACCCGAGGCCCCATACCGCCGACAGCGTCCCCGTCACGATCGGCGCCCACCAGCGGCTGCGCTGCCCGCCCGTCGCCCAGAGAATGATGATCATGATCGCGACGGCGATCAGCAGCAGAACCACGACCTCCGGCTCATAGTAGTAGCCGTAGCCGCGGATAATCGGCTCGCCGGCAACATAGATCCGGTTGTTATCGTCCTGATACTTCTTGACGATATCCTGGACCTCGTAAAACAACTCGCGATAGTCGAGCCCGCGTTCGTTGAAGGCCGCCTGCACGCGGGCGCTCTTGAGATCCGGGTTCACCAGGTAGGAGATGGTCGATTCATTGGCCAGAACCCGCCGCTTGAGATCCTGGATACCGGCGTTGTCGGTGGGCGGCGCGGGAAACATGAACGGCTTTATCAGCAGCGACCCGGGCGACGCTTCGGCATAACTGACGCGATACGAAGCGAGCGACAGCACCTGGTTATGGTCAACGCCCGGCAGTTTGTCCACGGCCGTCTGGATATCGGTGATCTTCTGCAGCGTGTCACGGTTGAAGATGTCGCCGTGGCGCACCTGAATCATCACCGACAGGGTCTGCGCGCCGCCGTATTTCCGCCACTTCTCGTAGAGTTGAACGTTGGGATGCCTGACCGGAAAGAAATCGTCGAACTCGGTGTGGATGTTGACCTGCGTGATGTAGTAGGCGGCCACGCCGCTGATAATCAGCAGGATCGCACCGATAATCGCCCGATAGCGAAGAACGAAATCGCCGATCTTGAACGAGCCGAAGCTTACTGAACTGCTTGCCATTTTTCGCCCGCGTCGTCGCTTACGAGGATTGTCCCGTTCAAACCCACCATCACGCCTTCCGTGCCGGCAAAGGCGATATCGGTCAAATCATTAAAGGTCGCGCGCGGCGCCGGTTGCCATTTGCCGTCAGCGCCCTGCACGAAAGCGCGGCCGCCCGATCCGGCCGTCCAGATCTGTTTCGCGGTCGGATCGTAAGCGACCGTATAGGTGCCGACCTGTTCCGGCAGACTGCTGGTCTTCCAGGTTTGCCCGCCGTCATCGCTCGTCGCCAGCTCCCCGGCGAGACCGGCCGCGATAGCATGCTGCGGATCGATGAAATTGATGGTGAAATAGGGTCCGATCTCGAAGTTCTCGGTATGGCCCCCGGTGGCGATCGTCCAGCTCTGGCCACCGTCAGCGGACTTCAGGATCGTATGGAACTCGCCCGCCGCCCACGCCGTATTCGGATCGGTGAAGGTGACGTCGAAGAGCGTGATGTCGAGCGGGCATTTTTCCATCTGCCAGCTCGTGCCGCCGTCGGTCGAACGCAGGATCGCGCCGTCGGCGCCCACCGCCACCACGTTCTGCCCATCGACATATACCTTGAGCAGCGTCTTGGTCGTGCCGGTGTTGACCTTCTTCCAGGTCGCGCCGCCGTCGTCGGTATTCAGCGCCGTCCCGGCCTCACCGACGATTACGCCAGTCTTGCCGTCGGGCGCAAAGGCGATGGAGTAGAGGTCGTAGTCCTGAAACAGCGGACCGCCGGGCCGCACGCGGATCGGCAGTTGAACCCAGCTCTTGCCCTTGTCCGTCGAGACCATCACGAGGCACTTCGCGCCGACGACGAAAATCGCGCCGTCATTGGGGCGAATGCTCGCGCCGAACAGACCGAGGTAATGGGGTGCTCCGGCGCGCGGCGTACCCTCGATCGCCGCGTGCGTGCCGAACGCGCCGCACACCAGGGCCACGCCCAGTACTGCGCCCGCCAGCAGCTTGAAACCGTTGCGCTTCCGCATACTGTATCTCAATCCGATCCTCTTCGATTCGGGTGTCGAATGCAGTTTCCGGCGTTCGGCTGCCCGGCGCACTCTTTTGCGCAGTGTGCGACCTTTCTCCACCGAAGTCGAAATTCGAGTACAACAGCCCTTTCGGAGTGTCAAGGGAAAGTCCGACCGCCGGCGCCCGGCCGCCTCGAACCTCATGCGGCGCCCGTCATCACCGAGGGCGCGGATCTCGGCGGTCCATCCGTTCATTCGAATTTCCCTCGCGATTCCTCGAAAATCATCCGAGCTCTCCCAGCCTCGACGCCGGGGAAGCGCAAGGAGACCGCCATGAAGGAAGTAAGCGTTTGTCTGACGTTCGACTTCGACGCGATGTCGGTGTGGATCGGCACCTTTCATGCGCGTTCGCCGAGCGCCCTCTCGCGCGGCGAGTTCGGCGCCGTCGGCGCCCTACGGCTGCTCACCCTCCTGCGCGAACGCAGACTGCCCTCCACCTGGTTCGTACCCGGCCATACCGCCGAGGCCTTTCCCCATCTGGTTGAGGCAATCGTCGCCGAGGGGCACGAGCTGGCCCATCATGGATATTTTCACGACCGGCCCCGCGACGCCGACGCGGAAGCCGCCGACTTCGATCGCGCCAGCGCGGTCCTGACCCGTATCGGCGGCGTCGCCCCGGTCGGCTATCGCTCGCCGGCGGCGGGCCTGATGCCTTCGACGCTCCAATGCCTGCTGGACCGCGGCTTTCTTTACGACAGCAGCATGATGGGCAACGATTTTTCGCCATACTACTGCCGGATCGGCGACGCGGCGCCCAAGGATGGACCCTACGTGTGGGGTCGCGAGACCAGCCTGGTCGAATTGCCGTTTACCTGGGGCCTCGACGATTTTCCCATCTTCGAATACTTCCAGACGCGCGGCGGGCTCAATCCGGGTCTGGCGGCGCCGTCACAGGTTTATGAGATCTGGGCCGGCGATTTTGATTATCTGTACGATCGGCTCGGCCGCGGCGTGTACATCCTGACCATGCATCCCCAGGCAATCGGACGCGGCCACCGGCTCCTGATGCTCGAGCGGCTGCTGGATCATTTGAGCAGCCGCGAAGGGGTGACTTTCAAAACGATGCGGACGGTGGCGCTCGAGTTCCGCGAGGCCCATCCGCCCACCATCGGCAAGTAAATGCAACCGGACCAGCGTGATCGCCTGTTGATGCTGCTCGCGATCACTTCGGGATCAGCCGACGGCTGGAGCTACGTCGGACTGGGTCATGCTTTCGTGGCCAACATGACCGGCAATACGGTGCTGCTCGGCGTAACGATCTTTACGCCGCACCACGCGTTCGCGCCGCCGCTGCTCGCGCTGTTCGGTTATATCCTTGGGGTTGCGCTGGGCGCGGTGCTGACACCCGATGTCGCTCCGGGGGCGCTTTGGGATCGCGCCGTCTCAATCGTGCTGCTGCTCGAGGCGGCGCTCCTGAGTCTCGCGGCCGCGGGATGGATGGCGGCTGGTGGGACACCGCACGGCGTCTCCAGATACTGCCTGCTCGGCGTGCTCGCCGTCGCGATCGGCCTGCAGAGCGGCGCGATGCTCGCGCTCAAATTGCCGGGGATCGTCACCACCTACATCACCGGCACGTGGACGACGCTGGTCAGCGGGCTTGGCATGCTGATGCGGCCCGGAGCTCGGCGCCTGCCCCGCGATCAGACGGCGTTTGAAGAGCGCCTCGCGCTGCAGGCCGTCTTCCTCATCGTCTATTTCCTCGCCGCGATTGGCACGGGCCTGCTGCTGCGCCATCTGCGCCTTGCGATCGGCGCGCTGTGCGCGACGCCGACGCTTCTGGTCGCCCTTTACGGCTTGCGCGCTGAACGCGCGACGAGCCCTTCTAGGCGGACCACGCCATGATACCGGTGCCGGTCATCCACGGTTTCAGCGGCTCGTAGGCCAGCACCTGCGGACGCAACCGCTCGGTCATCGCGCCCGCGACCGCCAGCCAGTCGCGAATCTCGTGACCGCCGTTGCCGGCCACCGCCTCGAGGTCTTCATAGCGAGCATACCGTCCGGTCGCCTCGTCGATCCGCCGCTCAACCAGGCAGTCGAGAAACCAGCGATCGAATTCCTCGTTGATCCGACCCATCTGCGGCGGCCCCACCCAATGCGACAAGCCGCCGGTGCCGACGATCGCCACACGCGATGAATCGGGGAACCGCTCGACGCATCGGCCGACAAAAGCGCCGACGTCGAAACAGCGTCTGGGCGACGGCATCGGCGGCGCGAAGGCGTTGACCACGATCGGAATAATCGGCCGGTCCCAGCGCGGCGCCAGATGCATCAGCGGAGCAATCTCGGCGTGATCGAGCGGCAGCTCTTCGGAAAAGGCGAAGTCCACGCCCCTTTCGAGGCCTTCACGAACGATGAAGCGCGCGAGCTCGCTCGCGATCGGCAGACGCACCGACGGAATATCGAAACCCGCAACCGCAGGTCCGACGGCTTCCTCCCCGATACCCACCAGGAACGCCGGAAGATTATCCAGGAAGCAGCGGTCGAAGTGATCGTCAGCGAAGGTTATCAGCACATCGGGCCGCGCTTCCTCGAGAATCTCTGCGGCGCGCGCGAAACCCTCCCGCAGGCGCTTCCGTTCGGCTTCCGGCAGCCGCTCCCAGTTCTGCGGCGAGGCCATCAGCGGGACGTGAGAACAGGCAATCCCGGCAACCACTTCAGCCATGGTCCTCTCCTTTGCGCTCGCCGGCGCGATTGATCGCCGCCACGTAATCGCGCAGATCCTTGCGCACCGCCGGTCCGTGGGCGAGCAGCAGGAGCAGCGGATTGACCCCGCGATCGAACAGCGCGCGGACGTCCCAGGCCTTGAGCAGGCGTCGCTCTTCGGCATCGAGCCGGTAGCGGTCGAGCACCTGGTCTGTCTCGGCGCGAAAGCGGCTCGCGAGATCGCGATCACGGCGGAGATCGCGCAGCAACTTATCGACCTGATAGCGACTCATCGAACAATTACTCCCCGCGGGCGGCGACACGGACGCTGTGCATTTTCGCCCCGCGCCATCGCTTCTCGCTGGCGAGTATCGATCAGACGGGGCAGGATTAGCAATTCGCGCTTGCAAAGCTTCCGTTCGACCGGCCTACCATTATTCTGACGGCGCGCTGCCTCGATACGGCGCGCGCGCCCCCGGCTGGAGCCTGAGTCATGCTCTCTTCCTTCGACACGATGCCCCTTAGTCCGACGTGGCCGGAAATCCTTCTCCGCCTCGCGCTCGCGATGCTGGCGGGCGCAGCCATCGGAATCGATCGCGGCGAGCGCGGCCATTCGACCGGACTCAGAACCACAATCCTGGTGACGCTGGCCGCCACCATCGCGATGCTGCAGGCGAATGTACTGCTGGCAGTCGGCGGCAAGCAGCAGGACTCCTTCGGCGTGATGGATCTCATGCGGATGCCGCTCGGTATCCTGACCGGCATCGGCTTTATCGGCGCCGGCGCGATTATCAAACGCGGCGATATCGTGTCGGGCGTGACCACCGCAGCGACGATCTGGATCATGACGGTCGTCGGACTCTGCTTCGGCGGCGGGCAGTTGGGCCTCGGGATAGCCGGCACCGCCCTGACCTGGTTCACGCTGCGGGTCGTGCGATGGCTCGACGTGCGCATCCCGCGCGATCAGCACGGCATCCTGGTAGTTGCCGGCGGCGGCACCGCAATGATTAAGGAGGTCACCGAGCGGCTGGCCGCGCTGGGCTTTCGCACCCGTCTCGAGCGTCAGTCCGCCGTCCCCGAGGGCGCCGGCGTGCGTCTCTCTTTCGACGTCTCGTGGCGGCGCGCCGCCCTCGCCGGTCCGCCTTTGGATCTGCTGCAACTGCTCAACGAGCGCTTCCCCGGCGCCTCGCTGGATATCACCGCGCGCGGCCATCCCTACCCGTGACGGCGATGCCCACACCCGTGACGGCGAGCGTCACCGCGGCTATTTCTTCGGTTCCGTCACCTCGCGATAGACCCGCATCGCCTCGACCGCAGTGGGCACGCCGCTGTATTGCGAGAGATGGATAATCAGCTCCCTGATTTCATCCCGGGTGATACCCAGATTAAGCGCGCCGCGCATGTGAATCTTCAATTCCGGCGCGCGGCCGAGGGCGAGCAGCGCCGCCATCGTGATTAGCGAGCGCGTCTTTAGCGGCAACCCCGGACGTCCCCACACCGCGCCGAAAACCTGGTCGTTCAGAAAATCGGCGAACCCCGGGTCGAACTCGCTCAGATACTCGTGTCCGGCCCTGGCAGCCTTTTCACCGAACAGCGCGGTCCGGACCTCCATCCCTTTTTTCGACAAGTCTTCGGCCATGATGCTCTCCTGGTCTGGAAACCCCGTTGCCCAAAGCCCCGCTTACAATCGACCCGATGTCGCCGACGGTCCGGCCACCATGCCGACCACCGCGCGCGGTCGCGCACTCGCTCAGCTTGCCCTGACCTTGACGCCCGCCCGGTCTTCCTGAACCGTGAAAGCAGCGCTCGAGTCGAGTTCGCCAAGGCCGTGCGCGAGCGCCGTCAGCAGATCCTGTTCAACCAGGTTCGCCAGCGGCATCGGCACGTTATTCTCACGCGCCAGTTCGGTGGCGAGTCCGAGGTCCTTGCGCGCCAGTTTCAGCGCAAAGCTGACCCGGTCGAAGTTGCCCTTGAAGATCATCCGCGGCAGCGCCCGCAGCAGCATTCCCTGCCCATAGGCGCCGTTCTGCACCTGGGTGAAGAGCGCTTCCGCCGGTACGCCCGCCTTGACGCCCATGGTAAAGGCCTCGGCCAGAAGCTGCATGCTGCCGATAGCGATCATGTTGTGCACCAGCTTGGCCACCGCGCCCGCACCTATCGCGCCGACGTACGAGACCTTGTCGCCGATACCATCGAGCGCCGGCTTGATACGCTGGTAAACCTGTTCGTCACCACCGACCATCACCGCCAGCGTGGCGTTGCGCGCGCCCGGTACCCCGCCGCTTACGGGAGCGTCGAGCACGGCGATGCCCTTTTCGGCAAAGATCCCGTGCAGACGGCGGATCACCGTTGGTGAATTGGTCGAAAGGTCGGCCCATACGGCGGTTTTGCTGATCCCGTGAATGATGCCGTTTTCGCCGCCGATCGCGACCGCCTCGACTTCCCGCGGACCCGGCAGGGAGGTCAGCACGAGCTCGGCTTCCTTGGCCGCATCAGCCGGCGTCTCGGCCCATTTCGCCCCGCCCGCCAGATGCGCCTCGGCCATGTTTTTGCGGATATCGTGAACCGTCACGATGTGGCCGGCCTTGATCAGATTGAGCGCCATTGGGCCGCCCATGTTGCCGAGTCCGATAAATCCAATGCGCATGATAGCCTCCCTTTGCCCTCTCCCGTTCGGCGCATCGCGGAAACTGCCGACGAGCTGCTGCCCCACTTAAAGCACCGCCGGCCCATGATCGGCAAGGCAAGCTGCACCAAATCCGCGCGCAGCGCGGGCAAACGGTCGCCTTAACCCATTGACTGACTCTGCTGGAGCGCGGTTTCCTGAAAGGTGGAGGTACCGAGCTTTGCGCCACCCGCCTCGGCTTGCCACCGCTCTGCTTCTGGCGATTATCGCCTTGATGCCCTGGCCGGCATCGGCACAGCCGGATACCGCCGCATCGGCGCTGGCCGCGGTCAGGTCAGAGCTCAACGAAGCGATGGCCATTCTGCACAATCGCGCGCTGCCACTCGCTCAACGGCGCGCGGCCTTGCGACGGCTCGCCGAGCGCGACCTCGATTTACCCTGGATGGCGCAGGCGACGATCCGCGATCATTGGTCCGAATTGACCCCGACCCAGCGTCAGGAGTTCGTCACGCTCTTCACGGGCTTCATCGAACAGATCTATCTCGACCGGATTCAGGATTACGTCGATCTCAATATCACGGTCGATAAGGCCGAGCTTTCCGCACCCGGCTATGCCGAAGTGGACGGCACCGTGACCAATCCCGACCGCAGCTCCAATCCCATCACCTTCCGGCTCGAACATAAGGCGGCCGGATGGCTGGTCTATGACGTGGCCCTCTCCGGCGTCAGCATGGTCGAAAACTATCGCGCGCAGTTCGACCGCGTCATCCAGGATCACGGCGTCAACCAGTTGCTGAATGAACTGAGAGCCAAGCAGCAGCAGCTCGGCGGCGGATGATCTGACCGCTCCTGACCGCGCGGTCGGGAGTTGACAACCCCGCCGGCTTGTAGCACGCTAACCCCCAGATCGCGGCCTTATCCAGAGCGGCGGAGGGACGGGCCCTACGATGCCGCAGCAACCGGCCCCAATTATCGAAGGGGTGCTGGTGCTAAATCCTGCGAGACCTTGATAAAGGTCTTGGAAGATAAGGCGAGAGTTGCAGAACCCTCGTCCTTGTCATTCGGGCGAGGGTTTTCGTTTACTCGGGCTCCGGATCGCCGCGCACGAAGATGAGCGATTCGGTCAAGCAAAGCGTACTCGTAGTCGGCGTCGGCGGTCTTGGCGCGCCCGCCCTGATGACCCTCGCTCGCGGCGGCGCCAAACTTGCCCTGGTCGATGCCGATCCGGTCGAGCTCTCGAACCTGCCCCGCCAGATCATCTATCGCGACGCCGATCGCGGTCAGCCGAAGGTCGCGGCAGCGGCCCGATGGCTCGCGGCTAATGCTCCCGGCGTCGAGGTCGTTACGCATCGGCTGATGCTCGATTCGGCGAACGCCCACGCCCTGATTGCGGCCGCGACCTTCGTCATCGACGCGGTCGATAATCCGACGACCAAGTTTCTGATTAACGATGTCTGTATCGAGACCGGCACGCCGTTCGCCTATGGCGGCGTGCTCGGGATGACGGGCCAGACGATGACGGTGGTTCCCGGGCGCACCGCCTGCCTGCGCTGCCTGTTCGAGGAACCGCCCGACGCCGACGAGAGCGCGAGCTGCCGTGACGCCGGAATCATCGGTCCGGTTGCCGGCGCGATCGGCATCACCCAGGCCGCCGAGGCCCTCCGATGGCTGCGCGGCGAAGCGCTCGAACTGGCCGGTCAGATGCTTACCTACGATGGCCGCCGCGGCCGTATCCGCGTAACGGAAATCGGCCGCCGTCCCGGATGTCGCTGTGATTGGCGCGCGCCTGACGGCGCCCGTGTGCTCGGATCGTGACAGCGCGCAAGCGCTTGAATAAGGAGTCTGCGAAAGTGCGGACACAAGAAGAGACCTTCGTTACCGACCTCAAATGCCGCGAATGCGGTCAGACCTATCCGTTGAGTCCGCTGCACGTCTGCGAAATGTGCTTCGGTCCGCTCGAAGTCATCTACGACTATGCGCGGATGCGGCGCGCGGTTTCGCGCAGCCTCATCGAAGCGCGTCCGCGCAACCTCTGGCGCTATCGCGAGCTGTTGCCGGTCGCCGGCGAACCTCAGGTCGGTCCCCACTCCGGCTTCACCCCTTTGGTCAAAGCCGCGCGCCTCGGTGCCGAGCTCGGCCTCAAGGAGCTCTACATCAAGGATGACACCGTCAACCATCCGACGCTCTCCTACAAGGATCGGGTGGTCTCGGTCGCCATCTCGAAGGCGCGCGAGTTCGGTTTCAAGACCGTCTCCTGCGCCTCGACCGGCAATCTCGCCACTGCCGTCGCCGCGCACGCCGCGCGTGCCGGGCTCAATTGCGTGATCTTCATGCCCGAGGGCGTCGAGGCCGGCAAGATCGTCGGTTCGACGCTCTACGGCGCCTCCGTCATCACGATTCGCGGCAACTATGACGACGTCAACCGACTGTGCAGTGAAATTGCCGATAAGTACGGTTGGGCCTTCGTCAATATCAATCTGCGGCCCTACTACACCGAAGGGGCCAAGACCTACGGCTTCGAAGTCGCCGAGCAACTCGGCTGGCGCCTGCCCGACCATATCGTGATTCCGACGGCCGGCGGCACCATCCTGCCCAAGGTCGCCAAGGCCTTTAAGGAGCTTAAAGAGGTCGGCCTCATCGACGATTCCGCCTGCAAGGTCCACAGCGCCCAGGCCGCCGGCTCCGCGCCGGTAATCAACGCCCTGCACAAGGGCACCGACCTGATTACGCCGGTCAAACCTGATACCATCGCCAAGTCGATCGCGATCGGCAACCCGGCCGACGGTTTTTACGTGCTCAGGGCCGTGCGCGAATCGGGCGGATGGGGCGAAGTCGCGAGCGACCCGGAAATCATCGAGGCGATTAACCTGCTGGCCCGCTGCGAGGGGATCTTTGCCGAACCGGCTGGTGGTACCACCCTCGCCGTCGCCATGAAGCTCGTCGCCCAACGGCGCATCGATCCCCACGAAACCGTGGTGGTCGCGGTTACCGGCAACGGCTACAAGACGCTCGAAGCGGTTGCGCAGGGACTGCCGCAGCCGTATGTAATCGAAGCGCGGCTCAAGGACTTCGACGCCTTGTTCGAGCGTCTCAACGGCACCGCGCGGCCGCTCGCCGGCGCCGCTTAGCCGGGCCGCGCTCAGGAGGTAAGGTCAGGGCAATGGGAATTAAAGTTCGTGTGCCGACCCCGCTGCGGCGCTTTACCGGCGGGAATGACGAGGTGGCCGCCGAGGGCGACTCGATCAAGGCCGTCATTCAGGACCTCGACCGGCGTCATCCCGGGATCGGCGAACGGCTGCTCGACGAGAAGGGCGAGCTGCGCCGCTTCGTCAATGTCTACCTGAACGGCGACGATATCCGTTTCCTCAGCGCGCTCGATTCAAAGGTCAAGGATGGCGACGATATCTCGATCGTCCCGGCAATCGCCGGCGGACGTTAGATCCGAACCGACGCCGATCCAGCGCGCGTCGAGCGTGCTCGAGCTTATCGGCAACACGCCGCTGCTCGAAATCACCCGGCTGACCGAAGGACTCGTCCGTCCCGGGGTGCGGGTGTTCGCCAAGCTCGAAGGCTTCAATCCCGGCGGTTCGGTCAAGGATCGGCCGGCGCGCAAGATGGTCGAGATCGGGCTCGAGCGCGGCGATCTGCGGCCCGGCAAGGTGATTATCGATTCGACCTCGGGCAATACCGGTATCGCCCTCGCGATGGTCGGAGCGGCGCTGGGTTATCCGGTCGAGCTGGTGATGGCCGCCAACGTCAGCAAGGAGCGCAAGAAAATTATCGAGGCCTTCGGCGCCCGCCCCATCTATTCCGATCCGCTCGAAGGTTCCGACGGCGCCATCCTGCTATGCCGCAAGATCATCGCCGAAAATCCCGACCGCTACTTCAAGCCCGATCAATATAACAACGCGGCGAACCCGCTGGCCCATTTTCAAACCACCGGACCCGAAATCTGGCGTCAGACCGGCGGCACCGTGACCCATTTCGTCGCCGGGCTCGGCACCAGCGGCACCGTGATGGGCACCGGGCGCTACCTCAAATCCCGCAATCCCGCCATCCGGGTAATCGGGATGGAGCCCGACGACGCGATGCACGGACTCGAAGGCCTCAAGCACATGGCCACCTCGATCGTCCCCGGCATCTATAACGAAGCCGAACTCGACGACAAGATTGCCGTCAGCACCGAAGACGCTTACGACATGGTCTATGCGCTCGGCCAGGTCGAAGGCGTCCTGGTCGGCCAGTCATCGGGAGCCGCAATGGTCGCCGCGCTCAAGGTGGCGTGCAGTCTGCGTGAAGGCTGCGTCGTCACCATTTTTGCCGATTTCGGCGATCGTTATCTGTCAACTAACCTGTGGATTGGATGGCAGCAATGGCGACGCGATCGGATAGAACGATTGGTAAGCCGGTGGAACGTCTCCGCGAACGCTACTACCTGAGCTATCCCCGCGCCCTTATCCGGGAGCCGATTCTCTACCATCTGGTCAAGAAATTTGACCTGGTGTTCAATATCCGCGGCGCCAGCGTCTCCGAGGATATGGGACTGGTGGCCGTCGAGCTCGAAGGCAATCGCGATCAGCTCGAACGCGCGCTCGTTTGGCTCCGGCAGACCGGCGTCACGGTCGAGCCCATTGAAAAAAACGTCATCGAATAGCCGCGGCCGTCCCCCTTGGCGTTGACCCACGAACAGATCGAGCGCTACAGCCGCCAGCTCATCGTCGGCGAGATGGGCGGGGTCGCTCAGCAGCGCCTGCTCGCCTCAACCGTGCTCCTCGCCGGCGACCTCGAGCGCCTCGAGCCGGTTCTCTACTACCTGGTCGGGGCCGGCGTCGGCCGTCTCGAGCTGCGGCCCGCAGAACCCGGCGGCGATCGCGCGCGGATACTCGCGCACGCCCGCGCGCTCAATCCCGACGTCGCGATTACCGCCGACGACGAGCCGCCACGTCCGGCGCACCTCGCGGCGCTATTCATCGGCAGCGCGGCGAGCCGCGCTCTCGCCCAGGCGCTGTGCGCGCGCGGTCAATTTGACTCGGCGATTATCACCCGGCTCGACCATCCGGCCGCAATCACGATCCTCGACACGCCGCCTCCACCCGAACTGCTGCGGCCGTTCACGAGGCCCGCGGCGGTTAGCGATCTGGTCACCATGGTCGCGGCAACCGAGATTCTGAAGACCCTGGCCGGTATCACCGACCATTCCGGCCGGCGGATCGACTTCGACGGTTACGCCGCGCGCCTCGCCGCCCCGCGCACGGCGTGAGCGAACGCACGATGACCCCCGCGGCCAGCCGCTCGGCACCAGATTGGCGCGCCGCGCGCGTGTGGCTCTTCGATTTCGACAATACCCTGGTCGCCCTCGAGCCCACCGTCGATTGGGCCGCGAGCCGTATCGAACTCGAAGCCTACCTGCGGCGGTCGGGCGTCCCGGAAGAGCTCTTCAATGAAGTTCCACGCGGCAATCTCCTCCTCTTCGAGCTTCTCCGCAGCCGTCTCGGCGGGGCGTCCGACGGCGCGCCCGGACCCTTCGCCGTCCAAGGCCTCGCCGCACGCGAACCGCGCGAACTGCTCCGCCGCGCCTCGGCCATAATCGAAGCGTATGAACTGCGGGGCGCCGCCACGGCGGCGGCCCTCGTCGGCACGAGCGCGCTCCTGCGGCGGCTCCGCGCGGCCGCACGGACGGTCGCGATCGTCACCTCGAATTCGTCGCGTACCGTCCGGGCATGGCTCGCCCGCCATCAACTCGACGACACGGTTTCGGCGATGGTCGGGCGCGACGCGCTGCTGCCGCTCAAACCCGCCCCCGACACGCTTCGCCGCGCCCTTGACCTCTGCGGAGCCGCGCCCGCCGACGCGGTCTTCGTCGGTGACGCGGTGACCGATCTTGCGGCGGCCGCGGCCGCGCAGGTGCGGTTTCTCGGTATCGCGCCAACGGCGGAGGCGCGAGCCCGCCTTGAACGTGCCGGCGCGGCGGTGGTCGGCTCACCGGCCGAGCTCGACGCCCGGATACAGACGCAAGTCTAGTTGATTCGTCAAGTAAGCTGTAAACAACCTGTCAGGTCGCTGATCGGACGAGTTTTCTGAATCGTTCATTAAGCTGGCAATAAGTCAGCTTCTCGCACGAATTTTCCCATTGACCCACGCTTACCAATCGTCTAAATTCTTTTTAGTCCATTAAAATACTAGAGTTAAATGATACATCTCGATACCGGAACGGCGGTCCTTTTTGCGATTGCCCTGTTTGCCGCAACGGTCAACGGCGCCCTGGGTTACGGTTTTTCCTCCCTCACGGTACCGGTCGCCTTGCTGTTCTTTTCCAACCGCATCCTGAGTCCCGCGCTGGTCTTGGTCGAGCTCGCGGTCAATACCTGGGTGGTGATTCTGAACCGCCGCAGCTTTGCGGCCGTCAAGGCCCGGACGCTGCCAATCCTCATCGGCCTGCTGCCCGGCATTGTGCTCGGCAGTTATCTCCTCAGCCACGTCAATGGCGGATGGCTCAAGCTCGCGACCTATATCGTTATCCTGCCGTTCGTGCTCCTGCAGGCCGCAGGATTCCGCCGCCGCCTACGCGCCGAACGCTTCGCCGCCGCGCCCATCGGCCTCGGTGTCGGCACGCTCTACGCCACGACCACGATTTCGGGCCCGCCGCTCGCGCTGCTGTTCAACAATCAGGGCCTCGAGATGGAGGAATTTCGCGCGGCTTTGGGAACCGTCAGGGTGGCTGAGACGACTTTCACTGCGATCGCCTATTTCGCCCTCGGCCTGTTCACGCGCCGGAGCCTGGAACTCGTCGCGCCGATCGCTCCCGCCCTCCTGATCGGTCTGCCGCTCGGCACCTATGCCCTGCGCCGCCTGACCAGCGAAACCTTCCGCCGCATCTGCATGAGCTTCGACGCCTGGATTATCGGCTTCGGCCTCTCCCGGACAGTCATCGAGCTTAAACTGGCATCTTCACCCAATGCCTACCTTATCTGGTTAGCTGTAATCGCATTTGACCTTTATCTGCTCTACGGCTACTTCGTCAACGGATGGTTCCGTCCGCGTATCTACGCCAGGGAAACCGTGCTCTCGGAGGAGAACGCGGCCTGAAAAGATCGCGGCGAGTCGCCTGGCGATAAAAGTTTTGTTGCTCGAAGTCAACGTCAACTATAAACTGGACTTATAGAGTCTGTTGACTCATATTTGTCCTTGGGGGAAAGCTACCGGAAAATGCAGCACGGATTCACGCTTTGGTTCACCGGCCTGTCAGGTGCCGGCAAGTCAACGCTCGCCAACCTGGTGGCCGATGAACTTCGCGCCCGCCAGCATCGGGTCGAGATTCTCGACGGCGATGAGGTGCGCACCAATCTCTCCAAAGGTCTGGGTTTCTCCAAGGAGGACCGCGATACCAATATCCGACGTATCGGATGGGTCTGCCGCTTGCTCGCGCGCAACGGCGTAATCGCGATCTCGGCGGCGATTTCCCCCTACCGCAGCGTGCGCGAGGAAGTGCGCAAGATGCACGACCGCTTCTTCGAGGTTTATGTCGAGTGTCCGCTCGATACCCTCGTCGAGCGCGACGTCAAGGGGCTCTACAAGAAGGCGCTCGCCGGCGAGATCAAGAATTTCACCGGCGTCGACGATCCCTACGAACCGCCGCTGGCGCCTGAACTTGTCGTCAATTCGCATACCGAGACGCGCGAAGAAAGTCTCGCGCGGCTGCTGGCCGCACTCGAAGCCAAGGGTTTTATCAATGGTGTTGCCCGATGAGTATTAAAGACGACGCGATTAGCGCGCACGGTGGTGGTGAACTGGTCGACCTCAAGGCCCCGGCCAGCGAGCGGGTGGGCTTGCGCAAGCATGCGGAGGGCCTGGTGCAGGCGCCGCTCAGCGCGCGCGATCTGGCCGACCTCGAGATGCTGGCGTCGGGAGCCTTCACCCCGCTGACCGGTTTCATGACCGAGGCGGACTACGTGCGCAGTCGCGATGACATGCGGCTCGCGAACGGCACCCCCTGGTCAATTCCGATCACCCTCGGCGTCGAGGAAGCGCTTGCCCGTTCGCTCAAGCCCGGCCAGGAAGTCGCGCTCGTCGCCGAAAACGGCGCGCCGCTGGCGATTCAGAGAGTCACCGACATCTTCCAGGTCGATCGCAGCCGCGAGGCGGAGGCCGTCTTCGGCACCGCCGAGGACGCCCATCCCGGCGCCAGGAACGTCACCTCGACGCCGCCCTGGTGTCTCGGCGGCACCGTCACCCTCATCGACGATATTCCGGGCCGCACCTTCCTTGAGTATCGGCTCGAACCTCGCGAGACGCGGGCCCGCTTTCGCGAACTCGGCTGGCGCAAGATCGTCGCCTTCCAGACCCGCAACCCGACCCATCGGGCGCACGAGTATATCCAGAAAGCCGCGCTCGAAATCTGCGACGGCTTCCTGCTTCATCCGCTGGTCGGCGAGACCAAGTCCGACGACGTGCCGGCGGCGATCCGGATGAAAACCTACAAAGTGTTACTCGAATTCTACTATCCGAAGGGTCGCGCGATGCTCTCGGTGATGCCGGCGCACATGCGCTACGGCGGGCCGCGCGAGGCGATCCTGCACGCCATTATTCGCCGAAACTACGGCTGCACCCACTTCATCGTCGGGCGGGATCACGCGGGCGTCGGCAATTACTACGGCACTTATGACGCGCAGAAAATGTTCGAGCGCTTTGGGCGCGACGAGATCGGCATCACCCCGCTGATGTTCGAAAACACCTTTTACTGCAGCAAATGCCTCGGCATGGCGTCGTACAAGACTTGTCCCCATACCGACGCCGATCGCCTTCTGCTCTCCGGCACGAAAGTCCGCGAGATGCTGCGCGCGGGACAGGCGCCGCCCCCCGAGTACACCCGGCCCGAAATCGCCGCGATCCTCGTCGAAGCCATGAAGGAAAGCCGCTAGCGCCTCACGCTCTAAAGAAATTCGAGGCGCGCGGCGACGTCGAGTCCGCGCGTCTCCACCACGATATACCCGCCGTCGCGGAACGCGCCTGCATTAAGCACCGGGGTCCGACCAATGAGATCGCGCCCGGCGGATTCGTGGATGTGCCCGGAAATGCACACTTCGGGCTGCACCTCCTCGATGAGCCGGCGCGCCGCCGCGCTGCCCACCGCCGTGCCGTCGCGCAGACGATCGCACCGCGTGCGCAGCGGCGGCGCATGACAGACCATCACGAGCGGCCGCCGCTCACCGACTTCCCCATAGCCGCGCCGTAGCGTCTGCTCGATCTCCGCTTCACTCAGCTCGCTCGGCGTATGAAACGGCGTCAGATTCGAACCGCCGCAGCCGAAGATCGCGACACCGTCGATCACCACGCCGCGGCCATGCAGCGCCACCCCCGCTTCTTCGAGAAACGGAAAGACTTCGCGCTGATCGACATTGCCCGGCACCGCCAGCACCCGCTGACAATACTCGCTCACCGCCTCCAGGACCTTGCGCGAGTCCTCGACGCCGCCGAAGTTCGTCAGGTCGCCGGCGAGGATCATCAGGTCGGCCGAACGCAGCACTTGCGCCAGCCGCGCAAGATTGCCGGTCGCCATGTGGATATCACCGATGGAGACGATCTTCATGGAAGCCGATTGTAATGGCCGCCGCCTCCCGACAACAGGCGATCTCGTACGGCTGCGCGAACGTGGCAGAATGAACCCCGATGGACGGTTTCGATCGTTTTGCCTTCGTGATGGTGCGACCGAAGTCACCCGGCAATATCGGAGCGACGGCCCGCGCGATGAAGAATATGGGCTTCGCCGATCTGCGCCTGGTCGCTCCGCAGCGCCACGATGCGACGCGCGCCGCGGCGATGGCGGTGCACGCGGCCGACATTCTCGAACAGGCGCGTACCTATCCTGACCTGGAAGCCGCCCTCGCCGATCGCACGCTGGTGGTCGGCACCACTGCGCGCCGCGGCCTCTATCGCAGTGAAGCGCGCACGCTGCGCGACGCCGCCGCCGATCTCGCCGCATGCGCCGCCGCCAATCAAATCGCGATGCTCTTCGGTCCCGAAGACTTCGGCCTGACCAACGAAGACCTCAAGCACTGCCAGCGCCTGATTACGATCCCGGCGTCCCCCGCCTATGCGTCCCTCAACCTGGCGCAGGCCGTGCTCCTGGTCGCCTACGAATTGCGTCTCGCGCTGCAGCACCCCGGCGACCTGCCGACCACCGTGCAGCTCGCCGGCGCCAACGAAGTCGAAGCCATGTTCCAGCGGCTCACCTCCGCACTCCTCGCGATCGGTTTTCTGCCGGCGGAAAACCCCGACCATCTCATGATGACCCTGCGCGCGATGCTCGGACGCGGCGGTATCCGACCGCGCGAGCTGGATATCCTGAGCGGTATCGCCCGGCAGGTGCAATGGGTCGCCGACGGCGGCTACGAAACGCTCGCCGCCAAACGACGGCGCGGCCAAAAATTGCGCTGACCGTCCCCTCTGGCCCGCCCCTGCCGGTCGCGATAAATAATTGATCGATGGGCGAGCTGATTGAACTCCACGAGCGGCAGGCGGCGCGCGAACGCGCGCAACGGCGCCGCACGGAACATCTCGATCTCGAAAAGGCCGTCGCCTTGATGCGCGCAAGTCTTGCCTCAGCGGCGGCCGAACTGCCGCTCGCGCCGCCCGCCGCTCATCCCGAATTGCTCGACCGCATCGAGCGGCTCGTCGCCATGATTCGTTACGGCATGCAGATGATCGGGCATCCGCCGGACCGCACGGCGTCCGACGCGTAGCGCCGTCAATTTTTACCTTGCTCCAGGGGCCGCTCGCCGCCATCTTGAACGCATGAAGGTACGCAAGGCCGTAATCGTGGCGGCAGGCCTCGGCACCCGGATGCTGCCCGCATCGAAGGTGGTCCCGAAAGAGATCCTGCCGGTCGTCGATAAACCCGCGCTGCAGATGGTCGTGGAAGAGGCGGCGGCTTCAGGAATCGAAGAGATCATCCTGCTGCTGGGTCCCGGCAAGGAGCTGCTGCTCGAGCATTTCCAGCCGGCGCCGCTGCTCGAGCGCCACCTCGAGCAGCGCCGCAAGCTCGACCTGCTCGAAATCGCGCGCGCGCCGAACCGCCTCGCGCGCTTCACCGTCGCCTGGCAGAGCGAGCCCCTCGGCCTCGGTCACGCGGTCTTGCAGGCGCGCGCGGCCGTCGGCGACGAACCCTTCGCCGTGATCCTGCCCGACGACATTTTTGACAGCCCCACGCCGTGCCTGCGGCAATTGCTCGAGCATGCCGAAGCCACCGCGGCGCCGACCGTCGCGCTGATGCGCGTCGCCCGCGTCGATCTTTCGAAGTACGGGATCGTCGCGGTCCGGCCGGCCGCCGGCCGCCTGTGGCATCTCACCGGGATGGTCGAGAAGCCGGCGCCCGAAGATGCCCCGAGCGATCTCGCAATCATGGGCCGCTATATCCTGACACCCGAAATTTTTACCCTGCTCGAGCAGGTTAAACCCGGCGCAGGTGGCGAGATCCAACTGACCGACGCGCTGCTCGCGCTCGCGCAACGCCGCACGCTGTACGGCCTTGAGATCGAGGGCATCCGCTATGACCTCGGCGACCGCCTGGGCTTCCTGACCGCGCAGATTGGTTTTGGGCTGAAACGACCCGATCTCGCACCGCAGTTGCGGCAGTGGCTCGCGCAAATGCCGCCCGCATGAGCGATTTGGCATGGCTATCTGCGTGACGCCGAGAATCGTCGTCGCGGCGACCGGCAGCGGCGTCGGCAAAACCACCGTCACCGCGGCGCTGATGCGCGCCCTGCACGACCGCGGTCTCAAGGTGGCCGCCTTCAAGTGCGGCCCCGATTACCTCGACCCCGGCTATCATCAGCGCGCCGCACTTTCGTCGTCGCACAATCTCGACGGCTGGATGATGGGCCGGGCCGGCGTCCTCGAAACCTTCGCCACTGCCGCCGCCGACGCCGATATCGCGATAATCGAAGGCGTGATGGGACTGTTCGACTCGGCCGCGCCCACGGCCGACGAAGGCTCCACCGCGGAGATCGCGCGCTGGCTCGGCGCGCCCGTGCTCCTTGTCGTTGACGCCTCGGGGATGGCCCGCACCATCGCGGCGCTGGCCCTCGGCTTCGCGCAGTTCGACTCGTCCATTCGCATCGCCGGTCTTATCTGCAATCGCGTCGGCAGCCGCGGCCATCTCGAGCTTCTGCGACGCACGCCGGTGCCGATGCCCATCGTCGGCGCCCTGCCCGCCGCGCCCGAGATTACGCTCCCCGAACGTCACCTCGGTCTGGTCTCGGCGATCAACAGCGCGACGCCGGAAAGCGTCTTCCAGCGGCTGGGACAGATGGCCGTGGAATGGTTCGATCTCGATTCGATCATCGCGCTGGCGCGGAGTTCGCCGCCGCTCGCCGGCGATCGCGACCGCGCCCCACGCGCCATCGCACGCTGCCCCATCGGGATCGCCTACGATGAGGCGTTCCATTTCTACTATCAGTATAATCTCGCGGCGCTCGAGGCGGCGGGCGCCGAGTTGGTCCGCTTCTCGCCGATTCGCGACCGCACACTGCCGGCGGTCGCAGGGCTTTATTTCGGTGGCGGCTATCCGGAAACCGCGGCGCGCGAGCTCTCCGCCAATCTGCCGATGCTGCAGGCGATCCGTGAGTTCGCCGCCGCTGGTAAACCGATCTACGCCGAATGCGGCGGCCTCATGTATCTTGCCGAGGCCATCCGCACCTTCGACCACGAAACGTATCCGATGGCCGCGCTGATTCCGGGAACCGCCGTGATGCATTCAACGCTGCAGGCCCTCGGTTACGTCGAGGTCACGACCACCGCGCCGAGTCTGCTCGGCCCGACGGGCACCTCCTGGCGCGGCCATCAGTTTCGTTATTCGTCGCTCGAACCCGACGCCGCCGCGATTGAACGGATCTACCGCGTCGTTCCACGATGGGGCGCCGGGCCCTTTGCTGAGGGCTACCGCCGCGCCAACGTCATCGCTTCCTACGTTCACGCCCATTGGGCTTCGAACCCCGCCGTGCCCGCCGCCTTTGTGCAGACCTGCGCGGAGGCCGCCGACCGGCGCAAAGACCGGTTCTCGTAGCCCCTCGGCTGTCTTAGAATAGGCCCGCGTGGATAATCGAGATCCGAGCCAGCCGCGTTCGAACCCGGCACCCCATACCCTCGAGGGCTTTGCCGTCCTCCATCAGTTCTTCCGCCTGAGACGCGACGCTTTGCGCGCGCTTGCGCCGAGCGACCGCGAGGCGCTCGTCGCCGAAGCCGCCGCGACGTTCTCCGCGATGGCGCAGCGCGAGGACGGTGACACGGCGCTCTTCCGCCAGCTCGGGCATAAGGGCGATCTAATCGTTATCCATTTCCGTCGCACCCTTGACGAGCTCAGCGCGGCCGAGCAAACCGTCGCCCAGATGCCGCTCGGCGTCTTCCTCGAACCGTCCTACTCGTACCTCTCGCTGATCGAAATCGGCCTCTACGAAGCCACCGTCAAACTCCATCGTGAGCTGACCGAGCGCGGCCTCGAGCCGCACTCGGCGCAATGGAACGAAGCGGTTGCCGCGGAACTCGAGTCGCAACGCCGGAAACTGGCCTCGCGCCTCTGGTCGCGCATCCCGCAGCGCCGCTATGTCTGCTTCTATCCGATGAACAAACGACGCAGCGGCGCCGACAACTGGTACATGCTCCCGCTCGAGCAACGCCAGCGCCTGATGCACGAGCACGGCATGATCGGCCGCCGCTATGCCGGTCGCGTCAACCAGGTCATTTCCGGATCAATCGGCTTCGACGACTGGGAATGGGGCGTCGACCTGTTCGCCGACGATCCGCTGGTGTTCAAACAGCTCGTCTACGAAATGCGCTTCGACGAATCGAGCGCGCGCTACGGCGAGTTCGGCCCGTTTTACATCGGGATCAGACTCGCTCCGCAGGAGCTCGGCGGACTGCTGCGCCAGACCTAGCCGTTCCCCGTCAGCCGAGCGCGCCGAGCCGCAATTCCTGCGCCTGACGCCGCAACGGTTCCGGCAGCGGCACCTCTTCGGCATCGCTCCAGGTGCTCTCGAGCCGATAAAACTCGCGCGACGGCTCGAAGAACACGTGGATCACGAAGTCGCCATAATCGAGGATGATCCAGTGCCCGAGGTTGAAGCCCTCAATCGCCAGCGGATGGAGTCCGCGCAGCGCCATCCGTTCTTCAATTCCGCGCGCGATAGCCTGCACCTGCACGTCGGAACGCCCAGTCGCGATTACAAAGTAATCAGCGATCGGCTGCAGGTGCGGCACCTGCACTACTCGCAAATCGTACGCCTTCTTCTCCAGCGCCGCTTCGACCGCCGTAAACGTCTGGGTCAGTGTGTCGGTCACAAGTACAGCGAGTGACGCTCGATATAGTCAGCGACGTCGCCGGGAACCAGATAGCGAATCGACTTGCGCAGGGCGAGTTTCCCTCGAATCATCGTCGCCGAGATCGGCAGGAACGTGGTGGGAATAACGGACAGCGTGCGACCGCCTCGATTGGTATAATGCTCTCCCTCCTTAACGTAGCCGAAGCGGTTCACCGCGGCAAGGGACAGGTCGCTATCCGTCTCCCCCGCGCGCGGCCGATAATGCACCGCCAGATTGCATAGCCGCATGATCTCGTCGCACTCGCGCCAGGTCTCGAACTCCATGAATTGATCGGTGCCGAGCAGCAGGTAAAGCTCGGGGCGGCCCCGCATCGTCGCGATAAAATGCCGAATCGTATCGACCGTATACGAACGCCCCGCGCGCTTCAGCTCGCTATCCGAGACCATGAAGTGGCGATTGCCCTTCGTCGCCAGTTGCACCATGTGCAGGCGATGGTCGGCGGCGGCCAGCGTGTCACCCGGCTTATGCGGCGGCAGCGCGGCCGGAATAAAGTAAACCAGATCGAGCCCCAGCGCTTCCCGCACCTCCTCCGCGGCGCGCAGATGGCCGAAATGAATCGGGTTGAAACTCCCGCCGAATAGTCCTGTGCGCATTGATGCCGGCGGCGCTCTACGATAACGGCCTGCTCATTTTCGCACCTGGCCCGTGCCCCGAATGACGTATTTATAGGTGGTCAGCTCGCGCAGTCCCATCGGCCCGCGGGCGTGCAGGCGGTTGGTCGAGATACCGGTTTCGGCGCCGAAACCGAACTCGAAACCATCGGTGAAGCGCGTCGACGCATTGATATAGACCGTCGCCGAATCAACCTCGCGCTGAAAGCGCTCCGCACTTTCACTGCTGGTCGTGACAATCGCGTCGGCAAGTCCCGAGCCGTGACGGCCGATGAACGCGATCGCCTCGTCAAGCGTATCAACCACCTTCACCGCCAAAATGAGATCGAGGTACTCGGTGTCCCAGTCCTCCGGCGCAGCCGGCCGCGCGGCCGGAACCATCGCGCAGGTGCGCTCGTCGCCGCGTATCTCCACGCCGGCCTGCAGCAGCCGCTCGGCGACGAGCGGCAGAAACTGCGGCGCCACCTCGCGATGGACCACCAGGTTTTCCATCGCGTTGCAGACCGACGGCCGGCTGCACTTCGCGTTGACGCAAATCTCCGCCGCCATGTTCAGGTCCGCATCGCGGTCAACATAAGTGTGACAGATGCCGTCGAAATGCGGCAGGATCGGCACCTCGGAACCCTGCAGGGCCTGCTTCAGCGCGCCGCCGCCGCGCGGAATGATCAAATCGATCGCCTCCGGATGGCGCTTCATGATCTGGATCGCGGCGCGGTCCGGATTGTCGATAAACATCACGCAGGCGGCGTCGAGACCGACCGTCGCAAGAGCCTTACCGATCAACCCGGCGAGCACCCGATTGGTGGCCAGCGCTTCGCGTCCGCCCCTTAGCACGACCGCATTGCCGGCCTTGAGACCGAGCACCCCCGCATCGACGGTGACGTTCGGCCGCGATTCATAGACGATCGCGATAAGACCGATCGGCACCCGCACCTGCGCAATCTCGAGACCGTTGGGCCGCTGCCATTGCGCCATCACCTCGCCGACCGGGTCGGGCAGATCCATCACCTGCCTGACGCCCTCGGCCATCGCCGCAATCCGCGCCGGCGTGAGCGTCAGCCGCTCGACGAAGGCGGCGTTCTGCCCATTGGCGCGGGCCGTTGCGAGATCTTCCGCATTGGCCGCCAGAATCGCCGCGGTGGCCGCTGGAATCGCGCGCGCCAGCGCGGCCAGGGCCCGGTTCTTTTGCTCGGTGGGAGCGAGCGCGAGCGCGCGGGCGGCGCGTCGCGCCGCCGCCAGCCCCGCCAACAGCTCCGCTTCAAGGCTCACGTCAGTTCCTCGAGCAGCACGAAGTTGTCACGATGGACAATCTCGTCGGCCACCTTGTAGCCCAGCACCTGCGAAATCTCGGCCGAGCGATGGCCCAAAACGCGCGACACGTCGCTCGACGGATAGTTCACCAGTCCGCGTCCGAACTCGACCCCGGCGGCATCCAGCAGGCTCACGCAGTCGCCGCTCGCGAATTCGCCGCGCACCTCGCGGATTCCTGACGGCAACAGGCTCCGACCCTTGTGCCGCAGCGCTTCGGCGGCCCCCGGATCAAGCGCCAGCGCGCCCACCGGTCGCAGCGCGAAGGCGATCCATTGCTTGTGTCCCTTGAGCGGGGCGCGTGACGGCGCTATCAGGGTGCCGATTTCACGCGCCGGATCGAGCACCGCCAGCAGATTATCGCCGCCACGACCGGGCGCGATAATCGTCGCGATCCCGGCGCGCGCCGCCTGTCCCGCCGCCTTGAGCTTGGTCGCCATGCCGCCGCTGCCCAACGGACCGGCCTTCTCGGCCACCAGCCCGCGCGTCGCCGACTCGACGTCGCTGATCAGCGGGATCAGGCGGGCATCGGGATGCTTGCGCGGATCGCGCGTCATCACCCCGGCCACGTCGCTCAGTATCACCAGCATCTGCGCCTGCACCATCCCGGCCACCATCGACGAGAGCACGTCGTTGTCGCCCATTCTAATCTCTTCGACCGCGACCGTATCGTTCTCGTTGATGATCGGCAGCACGCCGGCGCTGAGCAGCGCCCGCAGCGTATGGACGGCGTTGGTGCGCCGCTTGCGGTCAGCCACGTCGTCATGCGTCAGCAACAGTTGCGCGACCGTCCGCCCGCGCCCATCAAAGGCCTTGGCCCATTGCCGCATCAGCTCGATTTGACCGGCCGCGGCGGCCGCCTGCCGCTCGCCCATCGAGCGCCCGCGATAGCCGAGCCGCGCGCGCCCCGCGGCGATCGCGCCCGAGCTCACCAGCACGACCTCGCGCCCCTCGCGCATAACCCGGTCGATCTGCGCCGCAAGACGATCGATAACCTCGACCCGCAGACCGCTCGTGTCCGAAAGCACCGCGCTGCCGACCTTGACCACGATCCGGCGCGCGGTCCGCAACAGCGATGCCTTATAGTCCAGTTGTGACATTGGCTGAATGCGCTTCTCTCCCCTCAAGCTTTCGCACAATCGCATCGATTAACGGCCGCAGGCCGCGACGCTCCTCGGCCGAAACCATCAGCACCTCGAGTCCGCTCGCTTCGGCAAGTTCGCGCGCCCGGGCGGCGGCCGCAGCCGCCTCGACCAGATCAACCTTGTTGAGCGCGATTAGCGCCGGCCGCCCAACCATCCCGGCGTCGAAAGCCTCGACTTCGTTTCTGACGACGGCGTAGTCGGCCAGCGGGTCGGCCGTGACATCGATTACGTAAACCAGCACGCGCGTGCGTTGCAGATGGCGCAGAAAGCGGATACCGAGGCCGTGCCCCTGATGCGCCCCTTCGATCAGACCCGGAATATCCGCCAGGTTGAACGCCTCGTCGTCGCTCACCCGCACCCGTCCAAGATTCGGCGTCAGCGTGGTGAAGGGGTACGGCGCGATCTTCGGATGGGCCGCGCTGAGCGCCGCGAGCATCGTCGACTTGCCCGCATTGGGCAGCCCTACCAGGCCGGCGTCCGCCACCAGCCGGAGCTCCATCCGCACCCAGCGCGCCTCGCCGCGCGCGCCCGGCGTGGCGATACGCGGCGTGCGCCGCGTCGAGGAGACAAAGTGCATGTTGCCGAGGCCGCCCTGACCGCCCCGGGCGATCACCGCCTGCGCGCCCGGCGCCACCAGATCGGCGAGCACGCGCCCGTCGCTTTCATCGAAGACGATCGTGCCCGGAGGCACGCGCACGAAAAGGTCGTCACCCTGATGGCCGTACTGCTGCTTGCCCCGCCCAGGCTCGCCGTCGCGCGCGATGAGCCGCGGCTGGTACTTGAAATCGAGCAGCGTCGAGAGGCCTTCATCGACCTCGAACACGACGCTGCCGCCGCGCCCGCCGTCGCCGCCGGCGGGACCGCCGAAGGGACGATACTTCTCGCGCAGAAACGCGATCGCGCCGTCGCCGCCCTTGCCGGCCTGGACGTAAACCCGGGCTTCGTCGATAAAACGCATCCCGCCGGCATTATAGCAGTCGTCGCGCGGTCAGGGACGCAGGTTTATCGCCGTAACCGGTATCAATGCCGACCGCTGGCGTGACGGCCCGTCCGGCCGGCGGCGGCGCGCAGTTAGCTGCGACTGGACGCTAAAGGCAAAGTTCCGCCAGGGTTCGCAGCGCCTCGACCTGGTTGGTGCCAATCAGCATCGTGGTTACCGGCGACGCCTTCCAGCGCGCGAGCTGGTCGCGGATATGCTCCTTCGGGCCGACCAGTGCTACCGCATCGACCAGCTCATCCGGCACCGCCGCCTGCGCCTCGTTCTTTTTCCCGCCGAGGTAGAGGTCCTGCAGTCTGGTGGCGAGGTCCTCATAGCCGAAGTTGCGCACGTAGCTGTTGTAAAAATTCTTGTTCCGCGCGCCCATCCCGCCGATATACAGCGCGAGACTCGCTTTGACCGGCTCGCGGCACTTCGCGATATCGTTGCCCATCACGCAGGTGACGTAGGGCGAAAAGTCAAACTCCGCGCGCTTCTTGTGCGGACCGGCCTTGGCGAAACCCGCCTCCAGATGCTCCTTGTAAAGCGCGTCGTACCAGTCCGGGCTCATCCAGACCGGCAGGATCCCGTCGGCGAGCTCGGCCGCCAGCTCGATCCCCTTGGGACTGATCGACGCGGTATAAATCTTCATGTCCGGACGGCCGTGCAGGATACTCTTGAGCGGTTTCCCGAGGCCGCTCGCCCCCGGACCGCGATACGGGATCTGATATTCCCTACCGTCGTAGCTCAGCGGCTGCTCGCGCCTGAGGATCATGCGGATAATCTCGATATACTCGCGGTAGCGCTGCAGCGGCTTGCCGTATGGCACACCGTGCCAGCCTTCGATCACCTGCGGATTCGACGGCCCCATCCCAATAAGGAACCGGCCGTTGGTCAGCCCGTCGAGCGTCATCGCCGTCATCGCGGTCATCGCCGGCGTCCGCGCCTGCATCTGCAGGATTCCGGCGCCAAGTTTGATCTTCGAGGTGCGCGCGCCGACGAAGGCGAGGAAACTCACGACGTCCGAGCCCCAGGCCTCGCCGGTCCAGACCGAGTCGTAACCCAGCCGCTCGGCCTCGAGGATAACCTCCATCGTCTCGGCCATCCGCGGACCCGAATATCCGGATACTAGTCCCAGGCGCATCGCTCTCTCCTCCTGCGGCGGTCGGCGACGCCGCAGCGCCGCCGCGCTGAGCATATCAAGTCGGCCGAAGCGCCGTCGATTGTTTGAGGGGAAGGGGCGGCGGCGCGATACACGCCTGCGCCGTGACCGTCGGCCTCCCCGCCCCGGCCCGCCGCGCGACCCCGCGCTGCGCCCTATCCGCCGGCGACGGCGCTGCCGAAACCAGCAGCACCTCGGCGTCGCGCTCCCCGACCGCGGCCAAACGATGGGGAATCGAAGCGGCGAAGTGCGCCGAGTCACCGGCCTGCAATAGATGATTCTGGCGGTCGAGCGTCAGGTTGAGGGTGCCGCTCAGCACGTACAGCAGTTCCTCGCCGTCGTGCTTCGCGAGCCCGTGCGGGCGACGCCGGCGCGGCACGATCACATGCAGGGCGTTGAGCCGCAGCCCCTCTTCGCCGCCCGAGATCGGATGATACCGGAGGCCGTCCGCGCGCCGGATCCGCGCCTGCTGCCGGCGCGTCACCGTCGACTCGAGCGGATGAGCCGCCGGATCGATCAGCGCAGAAAGGGCGACACCATAAACCTCGGCGAGCGTGATCAGCGCGGCGAGCGACGGCTGCCGCAGTCCGCTTTCGAGTCGCGAGAGAAAGGGCGCCGATAGCCCGCTGCGCGCCGCCAGCGCCCCCAGGGTCCAGCCGCGTTCCTGCCGCAACCGCGTGAGCTGCGCGGCTAGCGCCAAGGGTTTGCCATGGGACGAAAACTCTCCTGCTGCCACGCCGGGTTAGTTAGCATCGCCCTTGCCTGCGCGGCAAACCGCGGCGAGCGGCCCGTCACTGCAGCATCACCGCGTCGTCCTCGCGCATCGTGCCGCCGCGCAGCACCGTGGCATAGACGCCGACGTTGGCCTTGTTCTCCTGCGCCGCGGTCCGCAGGATACCCAGATCGCGCGGCAGCTCGCCCTGTTCGAGCGTAACGATCACGCAGCGCGGCGTCGGCCGCCAGATGCTGAGCACGACTTCGGGTCCCAGCGCCAGCGTCCGTCCGACCCAGTCGTTCTCGATAAAACCTTGAGCCGCCTCCGGCTCGACCACGATATTCGGCCGAAACCGGCGCGCATCGAAATAACCCGTCGGATAAAGCCGCGTCAGCGTCGCCAGCGACGCCGTCGTCAGCAGATGGATCGGCGCGCCGTCGAAGAAACTGTCCGCCATGATCTCCTCGTTCGAGACCTCGTTGCGGCGTGCGAGTTTATCCAGGTCCGGCCAGTACTTTTCGAGTCGCGGACGCGCCATCCCGCCGCACGCGATCGTCACCTCGCGCTGCAAGGCTGCGCTCAAGCGCCGCTCCGCATCGGCCGCATCGGTCCGCACGATCGTGCCGTCCCCGAGCGTGATCAGCGCCGGCGGCAGCGGCTCTTCAAGCGTCGGCGTCCGTTCGAGCCGCGCGCGACAGGCGAGGACCGCCTGCCACTTGCGCGGATTCTTGGCGCTGACCAGATTGCCGGTGGCGCGGTCCACCAACGCATAGGCGCGATCACCCAGCACCCCGCGCTCCGTCACCACCAGACGCTCCTGCCGCTCGCCCGCCATCGATTTGACCGGATAGCGCCACAGCGCCCGAATCGTCCCGACCCGTTCCATCCTAACCCTCGCCAACGGCCCTATGCCGCGCTGACCGTCCGCCGCGCGCGGCCGGCGCCGACCTCGCGCACCCCGCGATGCTCGGCGCGAACACGTTCGGTGACCGAGGCGACAAAGGCTGGCCGCCGGCGCAGGATCATGAACCAGGTCAGGCCAATCGCGAGATAGCCGAGGAAAATGTAGGGAAAAATATTCACCGGCCACGACGGCACCGGATACACACTGCCCACCGCCGGCACCATCAGCAGCACCACGGACGCCGCCGCGAGCCCGATCTCCTTCATCCGTAGCGCCCCCCATTGCCGCAGATACGCCGGCGCTGCGATCGAGATCAGGAAATACGCCCCCAGAAAACCGAACGCGCCGAAGGTCCCGGCATCGTTGAAGGCGTCGAGCACCGCGAGCCCGAAGACCTTGGTCAGAACCAGCGGATTGAGCAGGATCAACAAACCCATCACGGAGACGGCGACGTGCGGCGTTTCATGGGTCTCGTGCGATCGGCCGAGCGCCGGATGGAGCACGCCGACCCGGCCCATCGCATATAGGATCCGCGCGCCCGAGTTGAGACAGGACAACGCCAGCGAATAGAAACTGATCATCGCCCCCGCCGAGATCGGCGCCTTGAGCCAGCCGACACTCATCAGGTCCGCCAGGTAATTGAGCGGCGCGTCGGCCTTGTCGAGGGTCAGCTTCGCTCCGTTGAAACCCACGACTTCGGTATAGGTGATAAAGACGAAAAATGCGCCCGTCAGTAGCAGACTCCCGATCACCGCCCGCGGGATCGTCCGCAGCGGCTCCTTGGCCTCCTCGCCGAAGGCGGTGGCGCATTCGAAGCCGACCAGGCTGAAGATCGCCACCACCACGCCGAGGCTCAAGCCCGAAAACGACGCCCCCTGAAGCGTCAGTTGCGCCGGATCAAACACCGCTTTGGCGTGAAACAGCACGATCACCGCGAGCATCAGGATGAAAAAGATCGACAGCCCCTCGAGGATCAGCATCAGCACACTGGAGAGCTGAATATCCCGATACGCGAGCATCCAGCACGATCCCACGCAGATAAGGAACAGCAAAGGTTCCGGCAGGCCGAGGCCGACCATGCCGAGCAGCGTGTTCGCAAAAATCGTGAACCCGGTCACGCCCGCCGTGCCGATAAAGAGGTAAGCCCAGGCGAGACACCACCCCGACACGTTCCCCGCCGTCGTGCCGAGTCCCATCACCGTATAGGCGTACATCGATCCCGCCGACGACGAACGCCGCGCGAACTGATTAAGATTCATGGCGACGAACAGCAGCATCACCGTGCCGAACAGATAGGCGAGCCAGCTCGCGCTGCCCGCCGTGCCGTACATCAAAGGCACAATCAGCGCCGCCGTCATGGTCGGCGAGATAAGCGCGATCGCCATCGCCGTGACTTCGGTGAAGTTCAAACATTCCGCGCGGAGCCCCGCCTGACTATCGCCCTGCTTCATTGCCCTGCTCCCGGCGCCACGCCCGCCCGGCTGGCGCCTGTTCGATTTTGCCTGTCAGGCAATAACTGCAACGACCGTACCTGCGAGGCAACACGGCGGCGGCGGCCTTCGCGCCGCCCCGTCCGCGTCACGGCGCAGGCATCTGCCTCTTTCGCGGGCGCCCAGCGGCGGAACCCCGGCGCTTCGGCCCGCCGCCGCCGCGGCCCGATCGGTAGCCCGCGCCGGCCGCGGCAGGGATAATGTGGGCTTTTGAACCCCGGGGATTCGATGCTCGTCGCGCGCGGCATATGCAAACGCTTCGGCCGAACGGTCGCCCTCGACCGCGTCGATTTCCACGCCGCGCCCGGCGAGATCCATGCCCTGATTGGTGAAAACGGCGCGGGCAAAAGCACGCTCGTCAGCATCCTCGCCGGCCGTCTCGCGCCCGACGCCGGCACCATCACCGGCGCCGACGGACCGCTTAGGATAACTCCCGGCACCGCACACGGCGTCGCCGCGGTCTTCCAGGCGCCGCTCCTGTTCGAGCAGATGTCGTGGGAGGAGAACCTCGCGCTCGGCGGTTTTCGCCGCTCCACCCGGCTGCGTCCCGAGGCGCTCGCCGCCGCCGCGCGCGCCGCTCACGACCTCGGCTTCGCCCTGCCCGTGCCCGGCCGGCGCGTCGCCGATCTCGCGGTCGGCGAGCGTGTGCGCCTCGCCATTCTGCGCGCTCTCAGTTTCGCGCCGCGCGTCCTGCTCCTCGATGAACCGACGGGCGCCCTCGCCCCTGCCGAAGTCGAGCAGTTCCTCGATCATCTCGGGCGGCTGAGGCGCGACGGCCGCGCGGTCGTGCTGGTTACACACCGCCTCGGCGAGGCGTTGACCGTCGCCGATCGCATCACCGTGTTGCGCCGCGGGCGCAAGGTCGCCGAAGTGCCGGCCGCCGCGACCAATGAACGCGATCTCGCGACCCTGATGGTCGGTGAGCTGCCGCCGCCGCTTGCCGCCTCCACCTATGAGGGCGCCCCGGCCGTCCTGCTGTCGCTCGCCGATCTCATGCTCGAAAAGGACGGCCGGCGGCTCCTCGACGGCGTCACGATGGAGGTTCGACGCGGCGAAATTGTCGGCGTCGCCGGCGTCGAAGGCAACGGTCAGGACGCGCTCATCGCCATCCTCGCCGGTCTCGCCGCGCCCACCGCCGGACGGCTGCTCACCCGCGGAGCGCTCGCCCTCATCCCGCAGGACCGCGACCTCGATGGGCTGATTCTCGAAATGCCGTTATGGGAGAATCTGCTGCTGCTCGAGCCGCTACGGCGCCGTTTCGCTCCCCGCTATTGGCTGCGCCGCCGCGACGCCGTGGAATTCTGCCGCGCGCTGCTCGCCCGCTATGCGATCCGCGCCGGCGGGCCGCACGACCCCGCCGCGGCGCTCTCCGGCGGCAATCGCCAGCGGCTCGCCGTGGCGCGCGCGCTCGCGACGCAGCCCGAAATCGTCGTCGCGCACGATATCGCGCGCGGGCTGGATCTGGCCGCCACCCGTGAGCTCCACCGCCAACTGCGCCAGTATGCGGAATCCGGCCGCGCGGTGCTCCTGCTGTCGAGCGACCTCGAGGAGATTTTCCAGCTCTGCAGCCGCAGCTATCTGATGAGCCGCGGACGCCTGCGCCCCCTCGGTCCCGCCGACCGTCAGGCCGGCCGCTTCGGCCTGATGCTTTCCGGTGCCCAGGGATGAGCGCGCGCGCCCTCCTGCCCTCGCTCGCCGCCCTGCTGCTGGCCGCCCTGCTCGTCGCCGTCACCCTGCTCCTGCTTGGCGTTTCGCCGACCCGCGCCGCCACGGGACTGCTCGACGGCGCCTTCGGCAGTCCGCTCGCTATCACCGACACGCTCGTCAAGGCGACGCCGCTCATCTTCTGCGGACTCGCCGTGGCGCTCGCCTTTGAAGGCGCGCTGTGGAATATCGGCGCCGACGGCCAGCTTATCGCCGGGGCCGTGGCCGCCGGCGGCATCGGACCGCGACTCGCATCGTGGCCCCATCCGCTGGCGGTGTCCGCGCTCCTCCTCGTCGGCGCGCTCGGCGGCGGCGCCTGGGGATGGATCGCCGGATGGCTCCGCGCCCGGCGCAACGTCAGCGAGGTCATCAGCACCATCATGCTGAACTACAGCGCGGCGCAGATTCTGGCCTGGGCCGTGCACGGCCCCCTGATCGAAGCCTCGCGCGCCTTCCCCGAAAGCTCCGCGATAGCCGCAAGCGCGCGCCTGCAGCTCTATTTTGCGCCGAGCCGCCTGAACCTCGGGATGGCGCTCGCGGCGGTCCTGAGCGGCCTCGCCTATCTCTATCTCTATCGCAGCGCCTGGGGCTTCGCCCTGCGCGCGATCGGACGCAGCCCCCGCGCCGCAACCTTCCACGGCCTTGCCACTACTCGCGTAATCATCACCACGCTGGTCCTGAGCGGCGCGCTCGCCGGCCTCGGTGGCGCCGTCCAGGTAACGGCGATTACCCATCGGCTCTACGAAGCGTTTTCCCCCGGATGGGGTTACGAGGCGATCGCGGTGGCGCTCGTGGCGCGCCTCAATCCGCTCGCCATCGTGCCGTCGGCGATCTTCTTCGGCGCCCTCGACAACGGTGCGCAGGCGATGCAGCGCGCCGCCGGCGTCTCGGCAGTGCTCGTCCAGGTCATCGAGGCGCTCGTCATCATCATCCTCCTCGCCTTCGACAGCGCCGCCGGCCGCCGCCTCGGACGCGGCCTGCTGAGTCCCGCAACTCCCGATTCGGCCGAAGTCGATGCTTGAGTCCTTTCTGGCTTCGACCATCGCCATGGCCACGCCGATTCTGCTCGCCGCGCTCGGCGAGCTGGTGGTCGAGCAGAGCGGCGTCATCAATATCGGCATCGAGGGCGCGATGCTGAGCGGCGCGTTCGCCGCTCTCGTCGCGGTCTATTTCAGCGGCGGCATGATCTGCGGACTCGTCGTCGCCGCCGCCGCCGCCCTCGCCGTCAACGCGCTGCTCGCGGTCCTCGTCATCAATATCGCGGTCAACCAGGTGGTCGCCGGCACCGCGCTGAATCTCCTCGTCGCCGGCATCACCGGCGTCGCCTATCGCGAGGTCTTCGGCGTGACCGGCAGGGCGCTCACGGTCAGGGCGCTCGCCCCGCTGCCACTCGGACCGTTGACCCGCATCCCGCTGCTCGGCCCGGCCCTGTTCGATCAGTCGCCGCTTGCCTACCTCGCGCTGCTGCTCACCGCGATCGTCGGTTATGCAATAGCCCGCACGCGCGCCGGGCTCCGGCTGCGCGCCTGCGGTGAGCATCCGGAGGCCGCCGCCGCGCTCGGCATCAACGTCTATCGGATGCGCTGGACGGCCCTGCTCTTCGCCGGCGTGCTAAGCGGGCTCGGCGGCGCCTACCTGACGCTGGTCTACACCAACACCTTCGTCGAAGGCATCACCGGCGGTCGCGGCTTTGTTGCGCTGGCCCTGGTGATCATCGGGCGCTGGCGCGCCTGGGGTATCGCCGCCGCCGCACTCCTCTTCGGGGCCGCGATGGCCCTCCAGTTCACCCTCCAGGCGACCGTCACCAATCTGCCCTACCAGCTTTTCCTCGCCCTGCCGTATCTGCTGACGCTGCTCGTGCTCGCCCTGATGAGCGGTCAGGCCGCCGCGCCGAGCGCCCTCGGCCGCAGCTACCTGCGCGAATAGCCCTGCGGCCGCGCCGCCGCTTCGCGCTTGATCTCCTGCAGCAGCCGCCGCGCGCGATCCTGCGCGCGGGCCACCAGCTCCCGCGCGGCCCGATCTTCCGGCAGCGGCCGTCTGACGAAGCGCGTCAGCTCCGCGCGATGGTCGGTCAGCGCTGCGCGTTCCGCCGCCGCCGTCGGCGACTTGTTGGCCTGCAGCTTGCGCGGTCCTTCATGACCGCCCTCGGAGATGTACCAGTCCTTGAAGGGCCCGCGAAAACCCGCCTGAAACATCAGCGCGCCCAGATAGGTCGCGGCCGGCGGCACACGCAACAGAAGCTCGGCGTGCGTGTCGCTCTGTCCCGGGCTTTCGTATTCGATCATCAGATGGCCGCCGCGTGGAATCACCTGACCAACGCGATCGATGAAGGCCGCTTCGAGACCGGCCGCGCGCGCGTCGAGGTGCGTGCCGTCGGCGAGTTCGACCGTCGGATAGACCCGCAGCTCCATCCACGGCATCACCCGCCGCCCGCCACCCGAAACGATCCCGGCCGCGAGCGGCGTTCGCGACGGCCCCGCCGCCTCGGCGCCGAGGCCCAGCGCGACGTAAAACCAACCGGCGCGCCGCGGCACCGGTTTCAGTTCCCCTAATGAAAGCCGATAACTCCGGCCGTCGCGGCTGGGAAGTGCGGCCGCCGCGATAGCGGTCAGGATCTGCTCGACCGCGGGATTGGCATTTGCGCTCATGTCAAGCTCAATTGGTGAATGATAGTGCAAAGCGCAGCAATATAGGTTTGCCGTTCGCAAGGCGCAACGCTACTATAAGCGAACCTGAATATGCGCGAAGGTCGCTTAAGCCCGACGCATTTTCCCGCAGCCCGCTGTGAGACCTGCGCCGAAGCAGTGCTCACCTACCTGACGATCGCTCCTGACGGCGTCATGGTGCGCGCCTGCGTCAAGTGCGATACGCCCATCGCCGCACCGCTCGAATGGCGCGATGCGGCCGGCCTGCACGAATTGGGCTTCGAGTCCGAAGTAACGCCGCCGCGCCGGGGTGGATGCGCCGGCGGCTGCGCCTGCGGTTCTCGCCGCGAGTCGCCCCCTCGCGATTCCGCGGACGCGACGGTTCCTTTTTACCGGGACAGGTAGCTCTAACGGCTAGATTAGGCTTGGAGATAGAACCATGAAGTCAACCATTTCCGTGATCAAGGCCGACGTCGGCTCGATCGGCGGCCATATCAAACCCAGTGCGCGCCTCAAGCAGACGATCGAAAACTTCGTCCGCGAAAAGGGCAAGCGCCTCCTCAACGACGTCTACGTCAGTTCGACCGGCGACGACGTCGCCCTGCTGATGTCCCACAACCGCGGCGTCGACGATCCGAAGATCCACGAGCTCGCCTGGGACGCCTTCATGGCCGGCACCAAGGTCGCCAAGGAACAGGGCCTCTATGGCGCCGGCCAGGACCTCCTCAAGGACGCCTTCTCCGGCAATATCCGCGGCCTCGGCCCCGCCTCCTGCGAGATGGAATTCGAGGAGCGCCCCAACGAACCCTTCGTCTTCTTTGCCGCCGACAAGACCGATCCCGGTGCCTATAACCTGCCGTTCTACCTCGCCTTCGCCGACCCGATGCACTGCGCGGGCCTGCTCCTCTCGCCCAAGATGGCCAAGGGCTTTCGCTTCACCATCATGGACGTCAACTACACCGAGGGCGACCGCATCATCGAACTGAACGCGCCCGAGGAGCTTTACGATATCGCCTGCCTCCTCCGTGACAACGAGCGCTTCGTCATCGAGTCCATCCATAGTCGCGCCAATGACGATATTGCCTGCGTCGTTTCAACCTCGCGCCTGCACAATATCGCCGGCACCTACACCGGCAAGGACGACCCCGTCGCGCTGGTCCGTACCCAGGGCAACTTTCCCGCCACCGGCGAAGTCCTCTCGCCCTTCCGCATCGGCCATTACGTCGCCGGTACGATGCGCGGCAGCCATCACGGGCCCCTGATGCCGGTCAAACTCAACTCGACCATCAGCTTCTTCGACGGCCCCGCCGTCGTCAGCGGTGCCGCCTTCTGTATCCACGAAGGCAAGTTCACCGAAGCGGTTGATGTCTTCGACCATCCCTTCTGGGAATGGGTGCGCAACAACGTCTCGGCCAAAGCCGCCGAGATCCGCGAGCAGGGCTTCTCCGGCCCCGCGATGCTCCCCTACAGCGAACTCGAATACGGCGGCGTGGTCGAGAAAATGGGTCAGCTCGATACCCGCTTCACCGTGCGCAAGGAAAGCCAGCACGCCGAGACCGGCGGCAACGGCCGCAAAAAGAAGGCCGCCTGATTCCTTCCTGATCGTCGCGTCTGCGCAACAGGGTCGGCCGACCGCCGACCCTGTTTTTTTCCTCGAACCGCCCCGCGCGCCGCGATCAGAATTACGGACCCACCTGATACTGCTTCTGATCCTCCGCGACGCAGCACTGCGCGATCTCGTCGTGCGCCGTGTCGTTATCCATCGGATTCAGATGCGGATGGCCGCTCAGCACGCCCCAGCCGATCTCCTCGCGGATATAATAATGGCGCGGCGCGCCTTCGATAGCCGTTTCATCGACGCTCTCGCCGCCCTGCACGCTGCAGGTCACCGTGCCTGCCGGCACCACGAACGCGTGATAACCGCCCGGACCGATCCGCGCCGTCTCGTCGCCGCAGGTCACCGGCGGCCGCAGCAGCGACCCCACGTAATGATACGGCCGATAGACATAGATCGTGGACATCCCGGGCGGCGGCTCGGTCCGTTGAAACGGCGCCCCCGCCACCGCGCATCCGCTAACCGCCACCGCCAGCAGCAGCATCCGCACCACTGATTTCACGGCGCCCGCTCCGCGCCCGTCAGGTTCATCGCGACCCGGCTGAGACGCGCGTCATCCGCCGCCAGCTCATCATCGATCTTCGCGCGCACCGCCGCCCGCGCCGCCTCCTCCACTTCGCGATGGGTCGGCTGCTTATACAAAGTGTAGGATTTTGATACATGCACCTTCGCCGCGTATTGCCCGATCAGCCGATCGCCGCGCGCGATCGTCAGCTCCGCCGCCGCCGTCACCCCGAAATCGCCGAGCGGCGCGCCGACGTAGGTCACCGGATCGATGAACGAATACCACAGCGGGAGATGGTACTCGTCGTGGCTCAGCTCCTCCCGATAGCTGAAGCTTATCGGCGCATCGGGGCTGAGCGACGCCGCCACCGCCGGCGGCAGCTCCGCGGCATCGCCCGAGACGAGCCGCCCCGCAAACGGCAGGCGCCTAAGACCGCCTTTCCCTTCGCTGTCCTCGCCGCGACCGCCGGACGCCAGGGCCGCCGACTGCTCACCCCCCACGGCGACCGTGCTCGGCGCGCTCGCCGTGGAATCTGCGCCCGCCGGCGCGGCTACCGGCGCCGTCTGCTGATTCGCCGGCAGCGCACAGCCCGCCGCAACCAGCGCGCCAAGACCCAGGCCAAGACTCAGGCCGACCCTTACGCCCGCACTGCTCATCCGCTTCAGGTCCCGCGAAACGACTCTCCGCGTATTCTCGACCTTTGCGCCCCCTGCCTCAACCGTGGCCGCCTGCCGCTTCGCCGCGCGCGCCGCTGCCAACGACAACGCTCACTTTGCACCTTTGCAGGCTCTTCCGTTCGGCCTAGTATCGCAATCATATGCAAAGAGCCGCCCACAGCGAGGGCGCGGCGCTGCGACTCGACACCCCGACGCCCCCGGCCGTCGAACTCGACCAGGTGCGACGCATCTATCGCCGCGACGAGTTTGCGGTCCATGCCCTCGACAACGTTTCGCTGACCATCCCGCCGGCGCGCTTCGTCGCCATCATGGGCCCCTCCGGCTCGGGTAAAACCACGCTGCTCAATCTGATCGCCGGCATCGACCATCCGAGCTCCGGTCGCGTCGCCGTCGGTGGCGAGGAGATCAGCAGCAAAAAGGATCGCGAACTCGCCGCCTGGCGTGCGCGCCATATCGGCCTGGTTTTTCAGTTCTACAACCTGATTCCGGTCCTCACCGCCCGCGAAAACGTCGATCTGCCCCTGCTGCTTACCACCCTCAACAAACGCGATCGCCGCGCTCATGTCGAAACCGCCCTGCGCGCCGTCGGCCTCGGCGATCGCATGGATCACTATCCCCGCCAGCTCTCCGGCGGCCAGGAACAGCGCGTCGCTATCGCCCGCGCCATCGTCACCGATCCCACCATCGTCGTCGCCGACGAACCCACCGGCGACCTCGACGCCACCTCCGCCGAAGAGATCCTCAACCTCCTCGGCGAGTTGAATCGCCGCTTCGGCAAAACCATCGTGATGGTCACGCATGACTCCCGCGCCGAGCACCACGTCGATGAGATCTACCGCCTCGACAAGGGCATCCTGACCGGCGTCGAGCCCGGCCGGCGCCGGCTCGCCTAGCTCTACGGAAGCGCTCCGATGAAGTACGCCGCCCTGGTCGTAAAAAACCTCGCCCGCAGCAAACGCCGCACTATCTTCACGCTCATCTCAATCGCCGTCTCGCTGTTCATCTTCTCCGCCCTGGTCAGTATGCCGGCCGTGGTCAATCGCTTCCTCGCTGACCCGGCGGCCTCCAATCGCGTGGCCTGCCATAACAAGGCCGGTGTCACCTACGGCATCCCCGAGGCCTACAAACAGGCGATCGCCGCAACTCCGCACGTCGAGGCGGTGGTCGCGCAGAGCTGGTTCGGCGGCATCTACCATGAAGTCGCCGACCAGTTTCCCAACATGTCGGTCGATCCCGAGCAGGTCGGCGCGATGTGGCCCGATTGGGAAATCGCCCCCGACGCGCTCGAGCGCTTTCAGCATCTGCGCACCGCCGCTCTCGTCGGCCCCGAAACGATGCGGCGCTTCGGCTTCCACCTCGGTCAGCGCATCATGCTGCGCGGCACCATCTATCCGTTCAACGTCACTCTCGATATCGTCGGCACCCTCAACGGCAAGGCGCCGCCGAGCTTCCTCGTGTTTCGCCGCGACTATCTCGAAGAGGTGCGCGGCCGCCCCGGTTTCGTCGATGTCATCTGGGTCAGGGTTGACCGCGCCGCCAACGTCCCCCAGGTCATCACCGCGCTTGACGAAAACTTCGCCAACTCCTCGGCCGAAACCTTGACCGAGCCCGAAGCCGCCTTTTACGGCAACTTCATCGCCGGCTACCGCGTGTTCTTTCGCATGGCCGAGCTGATGGGCATCCTCGTCGTCTTCGCGATCGGCCTCGTCGCCGCCAATACCGCCGCCATGTCGATTCGCGAGCGCCGAACCGAAATCGCGGTGCTGCGCTCGATCGGCTTTCCCACCCGCACCATCCTCGCGATGCTGCTCGCGGAATCCCTCCTCATCGCGCTGGCCGGATGGCTCCTCGGCTGCTGCGGCGCCTTCCTCCTGCTGCGCTCGATCACCGTGCAGGGCGTCGTCGGCGCCATCCAGATGCCCACCTCGGTGCTCTTTATCGCCTTCGCCGTGGCCGTCCTCATCGGTCTCGTCAGCGCGATCGTCCCCGCCAGCGCGGCGGCGCGACGCAATATCGTCGAGGCGCTTCGCGCGGTCGCCTGAGATGACCATCCCCCTGAAATACAATGCCCGCAGCCTTATCGTCCGCCCCGTCACCACCCTGATGACCGCCGGCGGTATCGCCCTCGTCGTCGTGGTCTTCGTCATCGCGATGGCCATGGTGGCGGGCCTCGACGCCGCGATCGAAGACGCCGGGTCACCCGATAACCTCGTCGTGCTCCGCCGCGGCGCCACCACCGAAACCGTCTCCGGCTTCACCATCGCGCAGTTCGAGGCGCTCCAATACCTGGCCGCGATTCGTCGCACCCCCACCGGCGAACCCTACGCCTCGCCCGAACTGCCGGTGCAGGTCCTGCTCGATCGCACGGACGGCGTCCGCGACAATGTCATTCTGCGCGGCGTGCGCCCCATCGCCCTCCTCGTCCACGACAAGGTTCACCTCGTCGCCGGTCGCATGTTCAAGCCCGGCCTCGGCGAAGTCATCGTCGGTCAGGGCCTGCTCCATCGTTACCGCCATTGCGCGCTCGGCGCGATGCTGCCGGCGGGGCGGCGCACCTGGAAGGTCGTCGGCATCTTTGCCGCCGGCGGCGGATCCTTCGAATCCGAGATCTGGGGCGATCTCTTTCAGGTGCTCCGCGATACGCAGCGCGGCGATTACTACGCCTCCGTGCGCATCAAACTCGCTCCGGGCGCCGACGCCGACGCCCTGATTCGACGCATCGCCGATGATCCCCGCATCAACCTCCAGGCCGAGAGCGAAGCCGCCTACTATAAGGACCAGACCGTGACCGCCGACCGCATGCGTTCCCTCGGCACCGTTGCCGCCCTGATAATGGCCATCGGCGCCGTCTTCGCCGCGATGAACACCATGTACGCGGCCATCTCCGCGCGCACCACGGAGCTCGCGACCCTTCGCGCGCTCGGCTTTACCGGCGGCGCCGTGATGCTCTCGATGCTCGCCGAATCGCTGCTGCTCGCCCTCGCGGCCGGCCTCCTCGGCATCGTCCTCGCCCTGCCGATCAACGGCGTCTCCACCACCTTCGCCAACACCGTCACCTTCTCGACGATGGCGTTCAGTTTTCGCGTGACCCCAGCGATCATCGGCCAGGGCCTGCTCTTCGCCGCCCTGATGGGCCTGCTCGGCGGATGGCTGCCGGCGTGGCACGCGATGCGGATGAACGTCGTCGATGCCTTGCGGAGCCTCTGACGATGGCCGGTGGCGCCAAACGCGAGCCGAACCTGGTCGATATCGATTCCCTCCGTATCGACCGCTCTTCGCCGCCCCGCGCCCGCCCGCGTTACCTCCGCTTCATCGCCGGCCTCGCCGTTGCCCTGCTGCTGGCGATCGCCGGCGAGGTCGTTTACTCGCGCACTCTCGGCCGCCCCTTGACCGTGCAGACGGCCGTCGCCATAGCCCGCGGCGGCGCGCCCGCTATTCTCCTGACCGGTTCCGGTTACGTCGTCACCCAGCACAAATACATTGTCGTCGGCACTAAAATCCTCGGCCAGATCGTCGAAGAGCCCATCGAAGAAGGCCAGCACGTGCGGCGCGGCGATCTGCTCGCGCGCATCGACGACCGCGACTATCAGGCGCAACTGCGCCAGGCTATCGCCGATCGCGACCTCGCCGCCGCCGACGTTCGCCTGAAGCGCGCTCAGGCCGCGCGCCTCCGCACCCTCTATCGCAACCAGGTCGCTTCGCGTGATCAGCTCGACGTTGCCGACAACGCCCTCGCCGTCGCGCAAGCGCAACTGCAAAAGGCCGAAGCCGCGATTGATTACGCCCGCTTTAACGTCAGTCAGTGCGTGATTACTTCGCCCATCGATGGCATCGTTCTCACCAAGTACCGCGAGCTCGGCGACACCATCAACTACGGCGGCGATATCCAGGCCGGCGGCGGCACCACCGATATCGTGCAATTGGCCGATACCACCGATATGCGCACCGAAGTTGATATCAACGAGAGCGATATCGCCAAGGTCGTGATGGGCGGGCCGGCAACCGTCACGCCCGACGCCTATCCCGATCAATCGTTTGCCGCAACCGTGGCGAAAATCTATCCCGCAGCCGACCGCCAGAAGGGCACCGTCAAGGTTGAGGTCAAGTTGACCCATCCCGACCTGCGCATCATCAAACCCGAGATGAGCGCGAAGGTGGCCTTCCTCGCTGATGAACCGCCGCCGGCGAGCGCCGCAACCGTCGTCGTGCCCCGCAAAGCCCTCGTCACCGATCCGTCAGGCAGCGCGGTCTGGACCGTGAGCCAGGGCCTCGCGCATCGTCGCGTCGTCACCCCCGGTCGTGAGCTCGAGGACGGCGTTGAAATCGCGCGCGGCCTCGACGGCGGCGAACTCGTCATTCTCGACCCCCCTGCCGGCCTGCGCGAAGGCGCCCGCGTCACGCCGACGCCCTGAAGCGCGCGGCGGCCTGCTGCGCCAGATCCGCGAATAAAGCTGCCGCGAAGCGTCGCGCAAATCGCACGACGGTTCTTGCGTTTCGCATGGCCCCGCCACTCGCGCGGTATCCGGATCGCCCCTGGAACCGCGATTCTACGGGACTTTCTCCCGCGGTCCGGGAATTGCCATTGCCTCCGCCATGAACTTCTGGTGGCGTTCAAGAACCTCTCCTCCGCGCATCACCGCTCGGCATCAGTTCGTCATCGGACCGCGGCCGACGGGGACGGGGGCCGCGAGCGGCCGCCTCTATTATTGCGCACGATGCAACTGGTCGTTTCTGGTCTGCGGCAGCCGCGTCGCGGTTCTGGACGAAAATGGCATCCCGATCGCCGGCGCGGTCGGCCGCGAGCGTTTCGCCACTTTTGAAAACGGCCCGTGCCCCATGCTCGCCGAGCCTCCGCCGATCGCCGCAAGCTCCGCAGGTGCGGCGCCAACCCTCGATAGCCGCCACGCTTGCCCGCCGCGCCCGCCCCGGTCGCGTCGCGCAAGGGTGGTCCCGATACTCGGAGCGGCGGGCCGGACCAACCCTGCATCGTTGACGGTCCTCTTGCCGGCGCTCGGCTTTCGCCGGCCACCCGACTAAACTCTCGGTCGGGCGCCGGAGCGCCCGCGACCATTGCGCATCGCCACCTTCAACGTCAACGGGATTCGAACCCGCCTGCCGATCCTGCTGCGCTGGCTCGACGAAACGCGTCCCGACATCGTCTGCCTGCAGGAGCTCAAGGCCCAGCAGGAGGACTTCCCCGCGCTCGCCATCCGCGCCGCCGGCTACCACGCCATCTGGCACGGGCAGAAGAGCTTCAACGGCGTGGCGATTCTCGCCCGCGGCGGCGAACCGGTGGAGCGGCGCCGCGCGCTGCCGGGCGATCCCGCCGACGCCCACAGCCGCTATATCGAAGCCGCCGTCGGCCCGCTGCTGGTCGGCTGCCTCTATCTCCCGAACGGGAACCCCGCACCCGGACCGAAGTTCGACTACAAGATGCGCTGGCTCGAGCGGCTTGCGGCGCACGCGCAGGAACTGCTCGCTGGCGGCGATCCCATCGTGCTGGCCGGCGATTTCAATGTTATCCCGAGCGAAATCGACGTTTATAAACCCGAAGCTTGGGTCAACGACGCGCTCTTCCGCCCCGAAGTTCGCGCGGCCTTCGCTGAGCTACTGCGCCAGGGATGGACCGACGCGCTCCGCCAAACCTATCCCAACCAGCGCATCTATACCTTCTGGGATTACTTTCGTAATCACTATCAGCGCGACGCCGGTCTCCGGATTGACCATCTCTTGATAAGTCCGGCGCTGTGCGCCCGGCTGACCGGCGCCGGCGTCGATCGCGCGGTTCGCGGCTTGGAGAAGGCCAGCGATCACGCGCCGACCTGGATCGAGCTCGCTGATTGACCGGGCCTCCCGGTCGCCCGGAGCTAATCCCCCAGCTTCAGTCAAGCCGTGCGCACCCCTTTGGCCGCGAAACCTGGGGACAGGCGCAAATTTCCTGTGGATGGCCACGAGTCCTTATGCGCGCCCCGATGTTTCACGTGAAACATCTGCCGTGAAACCAAGCCTGGCCTCGACTGCCGTCGCCCCGCGCACTTCGGCTGCGTGACGGCCGCCTCGATCCGAAGGATAGTGGATGGCTCCCCGGGCCGGATTCGAACCAGCGACCCGACGGTTAACAGCCGTCTGCTCTACCGACTGAGCTACCGGGGAGCACGGAAGGCGGAACCTAAATTCGTACCTAGCCGTCTGCCGATAATCAAGCGCACCCGCTGGTTGCCCGACGCGACCGCCGAAGAAACTCGTTCGACTTTTGGCTGGCCGCGCCTCAACTGCTACAAGATCGCCCATGAAAACGGCCTTCCTCGATGCGTTCTCCGGACTGAGCGGCGACATGATCGTCGGCGCGCTGCTGGATGCGGGCGCTGACTTTGACGCTCTGCGCCAGGCGGTCGACTCGCTCGGGATCGACGGCTATCGTCTTTCGCGCCGCCCGCTCGAGCGCAGTGGAATCGTCGCGACGAAATTCGAGGTCGAAGTTTCAACGCCGCAGCCCGAGCGCCATCTGAGCGAAATCCTCACGATGATCACTCGCGCGGCGCTTAAACCCGAGGTCGCGGCCAGGGCTACCGCAGTCTTTCGCGCGTTGGCCGAAGCCGAGGCCCGCGTTCATCGCACCACGCCCGAGGAGGTGCATTTTCACGAGGTCGGCGCCGTTGATTCGATCATCGACGTCGTCGGCGCCGCCCTGGCCTTGGATCAACTGGGCCTCGAGCGGCTGCTGGTCTCAGAGCTGCCGATGGGCGGCGGGTTCGCCCGCTCGCGCCACGGCGTCATCCCGGTACCGCCGCCCGCCACCCTGGAACTGCTGCACGGCTATCCGATCCGACTCGGTGACGGCGAGGCCGAGATGGTTACGCCGACCGGCGCCGCGATCGTGAAGGCGCTCGCCGAACCGGCGCCAGCCGTCCTGAACTTCACCAGCGAACTGGTGGCATATGGCGCCGGCACGCGGGATTTGCGCGACCGTCCCAATCTTTTGCGCGTGCTGATCGGACACACCTCGCAACGCTATCTGAGCGACGACCTGCTCGAAATCTCAGCGAACATCGATGATCTGAATCCGCAAATCTACGAGCATCTGAGCGACCGCCTGTTTGCGGCGGGCGCTCGCGACGTCGCCCTGACCCCGACGATCATGAAAAAGGGGCGTCCGGCAGTCATGGTCAGTGTGCTCGCGGAGGCCGCTCTCCGTGAACGGATTGCCGAGGTCATTTTCGCCGAAACTTCAACGATCGGCCTGCGGTTTCATGCAGTCAGCCGACTGAAGCTCGCGCGGCGCACGCTCGAGGTCGCGACGCGCCACGGCGCGGTGCGGGTCAAAGTGAGCGGCGAGGACAGCGGTATCCCAACCGTCGCTCCCGAGTACGAAGACTGCCGCACGCTCGCGCGCCAGCGCGGCGTGCCGCTGAAGCTGATAATCGAGGAGGCGCTCGCCGCGGCGCGGGCCAAACTGGCTCAGTAGCCGCGCCGCGCGAGGTCCGCCGCGGCCTCTTCGAGCGCGGCGCGGAAATGCGGATGGCTGATGGCGGCGAGGCGGCGCGCGCCCTCGCCGATCGTCCGGCCGCGCAGTTCGGCGACGCCGAACTCGGTTACGATGATATCGGCGTCGCTGCGCGGCGTCGTCACGATGCCGTCGGCCAGGCGCGGCACGATGCGGCTGATGGTGGCGTCGCGGGCGGTGGCGGGCAGGGCGATGATCGAGCGGCCGCCGGCGAGCTGGGCGCCGCGAACGTAGTCGCCCTGACCGCCGACACCGCCGATATATTCACCGCTCGCCGTCTCGGCATTAATCTGGCCGCTCAAGTCCACTTCGACCGCTGAATTGATCGTAATATAGTTGCCGAGTTGACTGAGTATTTCGCCGCGATGGGTATGATCATAAGTAAACAGCCTGATGGCCGGATTTTTGTGCGCAAACTGATACAAGTAATCGGTTCCCACCAGCAGCGCCGCCGTGGTGATGCCGGTATCGATGGGTTTGCGCGAGTTGGTAATCACTCCCCGGGCCATCAGTTCGGCCACCCGATCGTTGATCAGTCCGGAATGAAAGCCGAGTTCGCGCCGATCGCCGATCAGCGCCATCACCGCGTCGGGAATCGCGCCGACACCGATCTGCAGGGTGGCGCCGTCGCTGATGAAGTCGGCGACGTGGCGCGCAATGCGCTCCTCGATGGGACCCACGGCCTGGGGACGGACCTGCGGCAGCGGCCTCGATACCCTGACCAGATAGTCAATTCGCGCCGGGTCGATGCGCCGATCACAATAGGTCCAGGGCAGCCGGTCGTTGACTTCGGCGATAACGACGCGCGCCTGCTGAATCGCCGCGTGCTGAAAATCATTAGCCAGTCCGTAACTGTATGCACCGTCGCCGTCAGGCGCGCTGAGATGAACCAATACTACATCGGCGCGGAGAGTGCCGGCGGCGAAATAGCCATTGACCTGCGAGAGATGGGTGGGCATCACGCGCAACTTGCCGGCGCGCGCGAGCCCGCCCAGATTCCCCATCGCGCCAAAGCTCGTGAAGCTCAGCGTGTCGGCGTGCTCCGCCGTCACCAGGCGGCGGGAGCGCACGCCGGCGCAGAAGATCTCGAGCGGCGCCAGACGCTGGCGCTGCTCGAGCAGTTTTTCGACCAGCGATATGGGATCGCCGGCGCCCTGTCCCCAGACGACCCGTTCGCCGGGCCGGATAATCGCCGCCAGGTCCAGTTCGGCGAGGCTGACCTCCTGCGGCATCGCGCCTCAGCCGTCGGCTAGCCGCGCCGGAAGGCGAGAATCGAGCCTTCGCCGTCGGCCGCGACGTAAATCGTGCCGTCAGCCGACTGGGTGATTCCCGAATAGGGCGTGACCGGCCCGGGCAGCAGGCCGGGGATGCCAGAGAGCACGTGCGGCACGACGCCCGGCGGCGACCCGACCGGCAGATTGGACGCCACCCTGGCCCGTTGCCGGGTCTTGAGCGAGAAGCAGATTAACTCGTGCGTCCCGACGTCGACGATAAACAGCTCATCGCCGGCGAGGAGCACGCCGTGGGGACGATCGAGGCCGCCGACGACTTCGCTGACGCCGCCGTTGACATGCGCCACCGCGCCTTTGCCGGCCTCGGCGACGTAGCAGGAGCCGTCCGGCGCGACTGCGACGCCGGTCGGCCGTGAAAGGCCGGAGGCGGCAACCTGCACCTCTTTGCCCTTGATCACCAGCAGGCGGCCGGAGCCGCCCTCGGCGACGATCACCGCACCGCCGGGGCCGGCCGCGATTCCGTAAGGTTCATTGAGGCCGGTCGCGTGCTCGACGATTTCGTGCGACACCGGATGGTACGAGGCGGCGCCGCCGTTGGCGGTGGTCACGACCAGCATCCCGTTGGCGCCCGCGCCGAGACCGCGCACGAAGCCCGGAAAGGCGCCATCGAAGAGCATCCCGACGCGCCGCTGCGAACCGTCGAGTCCAACCGCGGCCATGCTGATCCCGTCGGAGGCGTAGAGGACGCCATCGGTGCCGAAGGCGATGCCGGCCGGACCGCAGAAGCCCGGTTCGACCAGCCGCCGCTCACGGCCGTCAGGCATGATTTCGCAGACGCCGCCGTCGGTGAAATGCGAGACAAAGAGCCGGTCGTCGGCGGTGAGCGCGAAGTTATCGATCCCCGGCCGCACTTTACCGATAACGGCTTTGCTGCGACTCGGGATGTCGAACTTAAGGATCTCGCCGGTGAGGGCCTGGGTCGAGAGCACCTCGCCCTTGCTGTTCAGTTTGACCGCAGTCGGGAGGCCGAGATCCTTGACGAAGGTTTCGGGGCGGCCGCCATCGACCGGCACGCGCCAGATAGCATTCTCACCGAGGACCGGAAAATAGATGTAATTGTCGGGGCCAAGGAAGAGCGCATTGGGCAGCGGCAGGTTCTCGGCAATCAGGCGCGGCGCGCGGCCGTCGGCGTAGAGTTCCCACATCCGCCCGCCCGGACGGCATTCGTCCATGAAGATGCGATCGCGATGAATCGTCACGCCGTTGGCCGCGGTCATGCCGTCGGCGATAACGCGGACCTCGCCGTTGGGCGCGCGCATGCAGACCCGTTCGCTCATCACTTCGGTGGCGAACAATGCCCCGCGGGAGTCGAAGGCGAGGTCGTCGGGAGCGACGACCGGCCCGCCGTGCGGGCTTATCACGTCAACCGCGCCGCTCGCGGTGTCGATCGCGCTTATCTGGCTACCGAAGGCCTGCGCGACGTAGAGCCGCCCGTCCGGTCCGACGCGCATCCCGTTGGCGCCGTAAAGGGCGCTGGGCGGAGTGACCCGCGTGCATTTCCATCCGGCGGCGACGCTAACGGCCGGTCCGGGATAACGACTTGAACTTTGCGGCATGACGCTATTTCCTCCCGCTGGCTTGTCGCGTAGCGCGGATATCGGGCGGCCGTCAAGCCGCGCGGCGGCGCTTACTCGGGAAGGTGGCGCACGGCGGGCAGGACTTTGGCGGCAAAGCGCTCCATCGCCGCCATCACGTCGCGATGGGGAATCCGTCCGCCGGGGTTGAACCAGGAGACGATCTGACTGGTGCGGGTGCCCTCGTAAACGTGATTGATGCGCTCGATACACTGCTCGGGCGGACCGAAGAAGCCCATGGTGTCGTTGATTTCATCCCACTTGATATTCAAGGCGCGCTCGCGGACCTGCCGCAGATATTGATATGAGCCCTCGTACTGGCCGTGATCACCGAGCATCGCCTGGTCGCCGATGGTGTGAAAATAGTGCATCACGGAGGGCTCGAAGAGTGCGCGCGCCTGGTCGAGGGTGGCGGCGGGACAGTTGAAGAACGCGGTCGCCACGCGGCCGCGCGAACCGTCGTGACCGGCCTGCGCGCGGCTTTCGCGATACCGCGCGACGTGCTCGAACATCTTCGGCAGCGGATTGATCGGCGAGGCGACGAGAATATCGAGACCTTCGCGGCCGGCGAACTCGGCCGTATCGGGACTGTTGGCCGCTACCCACAGCGGCGGATGGGGCTGTTGCAGCGGTCGCGGCGCCAGCGCGATATCGCGAATTCGGTAAAAGCGGCCGTCGTACTGGAAACGTTCGCTGGTCCAGGCGCCGCGAATAATCGCCAGGCTTTCTTCAAAACGCTCGCGACTTTCGTCGCGATCCACACCGAAGCCGCCGAAATGGACGGCGATCGTGCCGCGCCCCACGCCCAGATCGAGCCGCCCGCCGGTCAGGAGGTCGGCCGAAGCGGCCTCTTCAGCGACTCGCAGCGGATGATGAAACGGCAGCAGCACCACGGCGGTACCGAGCCTGATCCGTCGCGTCCGCTGCGCCGCGGCGACGGCCACCTGCAGCGGCGCCGGCATGATCGAAAACGGCTGGAAGAAATGGAGTTCCGCGAGCCAGGCGTGATCGAAGCCGAGCTCGTCGGCAAGGGCGATCTGTTCGAGCGTCTCACGGTAGCGCGTGGCCGGCGATTGATCCGGGGCGCACGGTAGCTGATAGAAGAGCCCGAACTTCATGCGTGTATCCTCGGTCTGCCCGCTGCGCAGAGGGCCAAGCGGAGAGCCCTCATGATGTAGCGTAACTAACGACGAACCGCCAAGACCTGACCGCGGGGCGGGTGATTCGCCGGGCGCTCCTCCCGACGGCTCTGCGCCGGCGGCGGCGCTGCGGGACGCTGGGCGAGGATGCGAAAGGCGATAGTGACCTGCTTGCCGGCGGGCAGGGCAAACAGCAGGCGCGGCGGTTTGATGCCGAACTCGGTGTAGTCAAAAGTCAACTCGCCGCCCGCGCTGAACTGTCCGTCGGTGTCCATCGAGACGCGCACCGGCACGCGCATCGTGCGCGTGACGCCGTGGAGCGTCAGGTTGCCGACCACGGTGGCGTCGCCCGAGGCGCCGGGCACTTCGATGTTGATGTCTTCGAGATGGGAGCTTTCGAAGATAATGGTCTGGTACTTCCAGGTTTCGAGCGCCGAATGAATGACCGTGGTGTCGCGGCTGCTGTTGCCCGAGTCGTAAGTCGTGGCGTTGATTACCAGTTTGACGTGCGCGGTATGGGCAACGTCTTCCGGGTCGCCGTCGATCTCGCCCTTGATAATTTCGAATTTGCCGGTGGCGCTCGGATGGTCGCGCAAGAGGCCCAGCGGCTCGTCAACCGTGGCCGTGATTTCGCTCTTCTGGTAGTCCGGTTCCAGGCGCAAAACTTCGGCGCCGGCGGCCTGCGCCAGCATCGAAATGCAAAACGCCAACGCTGCGACGCGCAGCGGCGTTCTTTGATGGAGCATTGGGAACCCCCCGCATCAGCCCTTGCGCGGCTGCGGCAAGCGCAAGGGAGCGCTAAGGCGTGAGGTTAACGCAAGTCGAATCGGGGTGAAATGGAGGGCGGAGCGGCGCGCTTCAACGATAGCAAACGATTTCGAGCAGGTTGCCGTCGGGATCGAGAAAATAGCGGCAGTCGTGGTCGCCCCAGTCGATCGGCGCGGCGGTTTCGACGCCGGCGCGCTCGAGCCGCGCGGCCGCGGTCGCAAAATCCTCCTGATTGACGCGAAAGGCATGATGACCACGGCCGAGCGGATGTTCGATGCGCGCGCGGCGTTCGGCGGGCGTCAGCGACGGGCGGCTCACCCGGAAGAGAGCCAGATTCTGCCCGCCGCATCCGAGCAGCACCTGATCGCCAAAACGGGCCACCACCACAAGTCCGAGCACCTCGGTATAGAACTGTTCAGCGCGGGCGAGGTCGCTCACCTCGAGGCCGAAATGATCGAGCCCTGCGAGCTTCATCGAAGCCCTAGGATCGGCTCGTCGCGCGCAGCTCGGACGGGGCGGGCCGGCGCGCACGAATCGCCAGCAGTCGGTCGAGGATCAGATCGCCAACCTCTTCCTTGGAGAGCTTGGGCGTGGTCTCGCGGCCGCCGTCAGCGCCGAGCATCGTGACGATATTGGTATCGACGGCAAAGCCGGCATCGGCGCGGGAGACGTCGTTGCCGACAATCAGGTCGAGCTGCTTGCGGCGCAGTTTATCGAGGGCGTTGACTTCGAGCTCCTCGGTTTCGGCGGCGAAGCCGATCATGATGCGATCGCCCTTTTTGGCGGCGAGCCGCGGCATCTCGTCGGCGATGGGCGCGAGCGCGAGCGTCATGCCGGAGGAATTCTTCTTGATCTTCTGCGGGGCGGCGCGCTCGGGACGGAAGTCGGCGACGGCGGCGGCCATGATCAGGGTTGAGCACCAGGGAAAGTTCGAGGCGGTCGCCGACAGGAGCTCGCCCGCACTGGTAACGTCGATGCGCTCGACGCCATGCGGCGTCGGCAGTGTCGAAGGTCCGGCAATCAAACGGACCTCGGCGCCGCGGCGCCACGCCGCGCGAGCGATCGCGAAGCCCATCTTGCCGGTCGAGCGATTGGAGATGAAGCGCACCGGATCGATCGCCTCCTGAGTCGGTCCGGCGGTTATCAGGATGCGTTCCTGGGCGAGGTCGTGAGCGGACAGCATCGCGGCCAGCTCTTCGACGATGATCGCCGGATCGGCGAGCCGTCCCTGGCCTTCATAACCACAGGCGAGAGCGCCGGCGCCGGGTTCGATAATGACGGCGCCGCGCGCGCGCAGCCGGGCGAGGTTCTCGGTGACGGTCGGATGCGCGTACATGTGGACGTTCATCGCGGGGGCAAAGGCGATCGGACATTGCGCGGCGAGCAGGACGGTCGTGACGATATCGTCGGCGAGGCCGTTGGCGGCCTTGGCGATCAGGTTGGCGGTGGCCGGCGCGATCACGATCGCATCGGCGGTATCGGCCAAACGGATATGGCCGATTTCGGACTCCTGCGTGAGATCAAAGGTGGCGGTGGCGACGGGGTGGCGGCTCAGCGTCTGAAGGGTCAGCGGAGTGATGAATTCCTGGGCATTGCGCGTCATCATCACGCGCACCTGAGCGCCGGCGGTGGTCAGCAGCCGCACGAGCTCGCAGGCCTTGTAGGCGGCGATTCCGCCGCTTACGCCGAGCACGATATTGCGATCGACCAGCGCGCGCATCACCGGCGATTTTAGCAATGCGGCGGCGAAACGAAAGGGCGGCGCGCGCTCAGCGTTCGAGCTGACCCTGGATGAACTGCTCGACCCGCTCGCGCGCCACATCGTCGGGAATCTGACGCGGCGGATGCTTCATCGTGTAGGCGGCGATCGAGTAGAGCGGACCGCCAATCTTGCGGTCGCGGGCGAGCTTCAGACAGCGGATGGCGTCGATGACGACGCCGCCCGAATTCGGCGAATCCTGCACCGACATTCGCAGCTCGAGTTCGATCGGGATGCCGGCGAAGCCTTCACCCTCGATGCGGAGGAAGCAGACCTTGTTGTCGTTCTGCCATGGCACGTAATCGGAGGGTCCGATATGGACGTCCACGTCCGGCATCCGCTCGGGCAGGATGCTCTGCACGGCTTCGGTCTTCGATTTGCGTTTGGAGCCGAGCCGCGAACGGTCGAGCATGTTGAGGAAATCGGTGTTGCCGCCGGTATTGAGCTGATAGGTGTGGCGCAGTTTGATCCCGCGGTCGGCGAAAAGCTTCATGATCGTGCGATGCAGGATGGTCGAGCCGAGCTGGGATTTGACGTCGTCGCCCACCACCGGGATTTTGCGCGCGGTGAATTCGCTCGCCCACTTTTCGTCCGACACGATAAAGACCGGCATGCAGTTGAGCAGGCTCACCCCGGTTTCGAGGCAGGCCCGGGCATAACGCTCGACCGCCTTCTGGCTGCCGACCGGCAGATAGCAGAGCATCACTTCGGCGCCGCTGTCGCGCAGCCGCCGTTCGATATCGACCGGAGCCTTCTCGGCGGCGACAAAGGTGCGCTCGGGCGGATAGAAGGCCATGTGCGGCGCGATGCCGTCGTGGATTTCGCCCATATCGACGGTCACGCCGTAGCGCGGCAGATCGCGATGGATTTCGATGGTGTTGTTGGGCGGCGCGAAACAGGCCTCTTCCAAGGGTCGGCCGACCTTGCGCGCGTCGATATCGAAGGCGCAGGCGACTTCGATATCGTCAGGGCGATAGCCGCCGAGATCGTAATGCATCAGGCCGATCGGCGTCGACGACGCGGCGGTCGCGCGCTTGTAGTGCTCCAAACCCTGCAGGAGAGAGGAGGCACAGTTCCCCACCCCAACGATTGCCAGTCGGATCTTGGCCATTGCCCTCTTCAGTTAGTCTGTACCGGGTATCCCCCGACGACCCGTCCCCGCCCTGCGCTCAAAAAAACCGACCTCTATTTTGTAACGGAGCCGGAACACAAAGTAAAATCAGCCTGTAACAGGATTGTGCCAATCGAGGCCTGACGGTTTCCGCAGACCGACGCTTTTGTCGCCTTAACGACAAACCGGCCGCTTATTCTGTTCGCGCCCGACCGCTGGCGGCGGGACGGTCCTGCGCGGCCGCCCCCACCGCCCGCTTGACGTCATAGGTGCGGAATGGCGTGATTAAAGAACAATGGCTGCTCATCCCTCGTCCGAGGGCCCGCAGATGCTCACCGCCGCCGAGGCGGCGGAACGTCTCGGGGTGAAGCTGGGGACGCTTTACGCCTACGTCAGTCGCGGCTGGCTCAAGAGTTACAAACGCAAGGTCGGCCGCGAGGCGCTCTACCGCCGCGCCGATATCGAGGCGCTGCGTGGCGTCTCGATTCCGGAACGCGGGCGCCGCGCGCGCAGCCTGCCCTATGCGTCGTCGTGGGTCACGATCGCGCAGCCGGCCGCCGAGGGCGCGCCGTCGGGCGTAATCGTCGCCGAGTCGGCGGTCAGCTCGATTATCGAAGGCCGACTGGCCTATCGCGGCTATCCGATCGAGGAACTGGTCGAGCGGGCCAGTTTCGAGGAGGTCTGCCTGCTGTTGTGGGAGGGCGAGCGGCCGTCGCGCGCCAAGACCGAGGCGCTGCGCGCCCAGGTGGCTGCCGCCGAGGTGCCGCCGGCGGTGGCCGCGGCTTTGACCGCGGCGGGCGCCGATGCGCCGCCGCTCTTGCGCCTGGCTGCGGCGATGCCGGCGTTGGCGGCGAGCGAACGGCACGGGCCGGTGCGTTCCTCGGACGAGCGCGCGCGCACGATCATCGGGCTTATCCCGCTGGTGCTCGCGAAAGCCTCGGCCTACCGCGCCGTCGAGCCTGGTCGCCAGGGCCTTGCGGTACGCCTGCTCGAAGGTCTTTGCGGCGAAGCGCCGCCATGGGCGCGTATCGCCACCGATCGGATCCTGGTGGCGTGCGCGGAGCACGAGCTGAATGCTTCGACCTTCGCCGCGCGGGTGGTGGCGAGCACGGGCGCCGATCTCTACGCGTCGGTGCTCGCCGCCCTCTGCTCCCTTTCCGGACCGATCCACGGCGGCGCCTGCGACCGGATCGAACTGATGCTCGCGCAGCTCGACGACGGACTGTCGCTCACGGCGGTGCTCGAGAGCTTCAGCGGCCAGAATCTGCTGCCGCCCGGCTTCGGCCACGCAATCTATGCCCACGGCGATCCGCGGGCGGTGCTGCTCAAGCAGGTGGCCGGTGAAATCGCGCGCCATCGCCACCGCCGCATCTACGAACTCGCGCTCAAGATCGAAGAGGCGGTCTGGAAGCGCGAGCGCCTGCGTCCCAACCTGGATTTTTACCTGACCGTCTGCGTGCGGATGCTCGGCTTCCCCGCGGGTCTGCCGGCCGGCGTCTTCGCCCTCGGTCGCACGGCGGGATGGATCGCCCATAGTCTCGAACAATATGCCGATAATCGCCTGATCCGCCCGCGCATGCGCTATAAGGGCTCGCCGCTGCGCCACTGGGACCCGCTGCCCTAAACGCGGGCGCCGCCTGAGGCGAGCCTTTGACGCGCAGTTCGGCGCCGCGTCATAGTCTCCTCGAGGGCAAGCCAATGAAAGCCATTGCCAAGACACGACCGGGCGCCGGCGTCGAACTGATTGAAAGTCCCGTGCCGCGGCCCGGCCCCGGCGAGTTGCTGGTAAAGATCGCGGCCTGCGGGATCTGCGGTTCCGACCTGCATATCTACCTGTGGGAGCTTAACGCCGATCGGCTGATCACGCGCTTCCCCACCGCTATCGGTCATGAACCGGCGGGTGAAGTGGTCGAGGTCGGGCCCGGGGTCAGCGGCTTCAAAGTCGGTGATCACGTGGCGCTCGATCCCTTTGGACCGTGCGGACAATGCGCGTCGTGCCAGCACGGTCGCTTCAACTTCTGCCTTAATCCGGGACGCCTCGGCGGCTCGCTCGCCGAATATGCGATCGCGCCGACGCAAAACGCCTGGCTGGTGCCGAAAACGATGGATCTCGAAGAGGCCGCGCTGCTCGAGCCATTCGCGACCGGCGTGCACGCGGTCGAGGAATCGTCACTCAAGGCCGGCGACAGTTGCGTGATCGAGGGCCCCGGTCCGATCGGTCTCTGCACGGCGCTGGCGGCGCGGGCGCTCGGCGTGAGTTCAATCGTGATTACCGGACTGAACGTTGATGCCGAGCGGCTGGCGCTGGCCCGTTCGATGGGTTTTCGGACGGTGTGCGCGTCGGACGCCGACTGGACCGAACAGGTGCGCGCGCTGCTTCCCACCGACGGCGCCGACGTGGTCTTCGACGCCGCCGGGTTCCTCGATTCGACCCGGCAGATCATTCGGCGCAACGGCGAGCTTATCGAGCTCGGATGGCCGGCGCGCGACCTCTCGAATCAGGAATTGCGCGCGCTGTTTTTCCACGGCGTCAAAATCATTCCCTCGCGCGTGCGCGTGCCGAGCACCTGGCGGCGGTCAATCGCGATGGTCGCGAGCGGCGCCGTCGATCTCAAACCGCTGGTGACCCATCGCTACGATCTCGAACACGGAGTCGAAGCTTTCGAGCTGCTCCATCGTAAGCAGGGGGTCAAGGCGCTGATCGTGCCGGGATCATGAGTCGCCTGCGATGCGCTATATTTTCGCCCAAAGATAACCCTGGGAGGTGAACCCGATGCGTGACGGTTACAAGATCGTCGATACCGATTCGCACCTGATGGAGCCCGAGTGGCTGTGGGAACGCTACATGGAGGACGCCTTCAAATCCCGCGCGCCGAAGATGGGCCGCGCCCCCGAGTCAAACCGCCGCACCTTTCTGGTTGAAGGCGACTCGTTCGTGCGGGAAAAGGGCAAGTATCCGATGGCGGCGCCGGGTTTTTTGAAGGCCGTGCAGAAGGCGATGCAACGCTTCGAGAAGGCCAGCAAACAGGGCTTCAGCGCCGAAAGCCGCCTCGCCGACATGGACGAGCAGGGCGTCGACGTCCAGATCATGTATCCGACCTACGCCGGCCAGATGCTCGGACGGGAGTTCCGCGATACCAAGCTGCTCGCCGCCTGCGTGCGCGCCTACAACAACTGGGCGGCCGATTACGCCTCCGCCGCGCCCGAACGGCTGCGCTGGGCGGCGGCGCTGCCGATGCAGGACGTCGAAGAGGCGATCAAGGAGGCGCGGCGCGCCCACGAGATGGGCTGCGTCAGCTACTACATGCGGCCCAATCCGGTGCGCGGCCGCTCACTCTGGAGTGATGATTATCTGCCGCTCTGGATGGAGATCGAGGAGATCGGCAAACCGATTTCCACCCATGAATCGGCCTCATCCTCGGTGCCGTCGTTCGGCGAGCGGATGGATACCCACGTCAGCGGTCATATCCTGTCCCATCCGTTCGAGGCGATGGCGGCGATGGCCGGCCTTATCTGGTACGGCATCTTCGAGAAGTTCCCCAAACTGAAAGTCATCCACGTCGAAGCCGACGGCGGCTGGGTGCCCTACTGGCTGCAGCGGATGGAGCAGCATTGGGACTTCAGCGGCAACGCCGAGCACGAATACCTGACCAAGCGTCCGACGGAATACTTCAAGCGCAATGTCTGCGTGGCCTTCCGCGGCGACGAGCCGACGCTCAAGGCCGCCGTCGAGCTGGTCGGCGCCGACAACTTTTCCTGGGATACCGACTACCCCCATCCGGACGGTACTTATCCGTGGGGAGTCGAGGCGATTATGAAGCAGCCCATCTCCGACGAGGCGCGGCGCAAGATCCTGTGGGACAATCCGGCCCGTATCTTTAACCTGAACTGAACCGCCGAAGCCGGCCGGCGCCGAAGCCGGCCGGCGGCGCCGGCATCCAACTACCAACTCGAGACGGCGACAGGCGCCCACACCGGAGCCTTACGGCCGTGGCGCAACCGGAGGAGAAGGCCGATGATCAAATCGATTTTTCATATCAACGTGAACGTCACGAACTTCGAGCGCTCGCTCGAGTTCTACAAGATGCTCGGCTTTAAGGTCGTATTTGATATCGGCGAGGGCCCCAACCGCGCCAACGACCAGGGTCTCAATATCCCGAACAGCCGCGCCCGGGCGGCGCTGCTCGCGCTCGGCGACGATCCGCGCGCGACCCGGATCGATCTGATCGAATGGAAACAGCCGGCCACCGAAGGCCGTCCGTATCCCCATCTGTACCATACCGGCGCCGCCCGTATCGCCCTGTTCGCCAAGAACATCGATGAAGAGTATCAGCGGCTGAAGGCCCAGGGCGTCGACATGGTGTCGGAGCCGGTCACGATGAAGTTCGGCAAGGGCACTGCCGGCGCGAAGTTCTTCTGCTTCAAGGATCCGGACGGCACGTTCCTCGAGCTGATCGAGCCGTTCAATTGATGGCAGCACGTTGCGATGGGCGCGCCGGCTGCGGGTCGGCGCCAACGCTCCGCCGCTCGCGGACCGAGCGCGGACTGCCGGAGGAAAGACCATGGCTTATGATCTGCTGATCAGAGACGCGCGCATCTGCGACGGCACCGGCGGGCCGCTCTTCAATGGCGCCGTGGCGATCGCCGACGGACGGATCGTCGAAGTCGGCGCGGTCGCCGGCCCCGCGCGCCGCACCGTCGCCGCCGACGGCCTCGTGCTGGCGCCCGGCTTTATCGATCTGCATACCCATTACGATGCGCAGGTCAGTTGGGATCCGCTGTTGACCTGCTCGTCATGGCACGGCGTCACCACGGTCCTGATGGGCAACTGCGGCGTCGGCGTCGCGCCGGTGCGTCCGCAGGAGCGCTCCACGATGGCCTGGGATTTGGTCAACGTCGAAGCCCTGCCGCACGAAGTTTTGATGGACGGCGTTAACTGGGAGTGGGAGAGCTTTGCCGAGTACATGGCCGCGATCGCACGGCGCGGCGTGGCGCTCAATGCCGCCTTCCTGGTGCCGCTCTCGGCCCTGCGCTTTTACGTGATGGGCGAAGCGGCGGCCGCCCGCGCCGCCACCACCGAAGAGACCGCCCGGATGGCGGCGCTCTTCCGCGACGCGATGATCGCCGGCGCCTGGGGCTTTTCGCTGAGCCTCGCCCCGCAGCATATTGGTTTCCAGGGCCGTCCGCTGGCGAGCCGGATGGCGAGTCGCGAGGAATTGGCGGCGCTCTGTCGGGTGATGCGCGAGCTCGGTCGCGGGATAATAGAGATTCTGCCGCGCGGGTCGGCGCCGATGGTCACGGCGCAGGATCAGGGCTTCGACCTGCTGGTCTTTCTCGCCGAGCAGAGCCGCCGTCCCGTCACCTTTCTCGCGATCGTCGATCTGCCCGGCACGCCTATCGAAGCGCACGAGCGGCTGATCGAACGGCTCAAGCCGCTGCTCGCGCGCGGTCTTAAAATCTATCCGCAGGTCACGCCGCGGCCGATTCAGCAGTACTATACGCTGCGCGATCCGTTTATTTTCGCCGCGCTCGATTCCTGGAAAGGCGTCTTCAATCGCCCGGCCGAGGAACAGAAGGCGCTTTTCCGTTCGGCCGAGTTTCGTGCGGCGTTCAAAGCGGAGCTCCAACGGGGCCATCGCGCGGTCTTTCGCGGCCGCTGGGATCGCGTTCATGTCGTGCGGGTCGAGGGCGCGGCAAATCGTCGCTTCCTCAATCAGAGTATCGCCGAAATCGCCGCGACCTTGCGCAAGGACCCGGAGGACGCACTGCTCGATCTGGCCCTCGAGGAAGACCTCGCCCTCGGGATCACGCTCTCTGTAATCAACAGCGACGCCGCCAACGTCGAGCGAATCATGCGCCTGCCCAACACGCTTATCGGACTCTCCGACGCGGGCGCGCACGTCGCCCAGCATTGCGACGCCGGACTGCCGACCTACGTGCTCGGTCATACGGTGCGCGAGCGCGGCACGCTCAGCCTCGAAGAGGGTGTGCGCCGCCTGACCTCAGAGGTCGCGGATTTCCTCGAAATGGCGGACCGCGGACGGATTCGCGCAGGCGCCGTTGCCGATCTGGTGCTGTTCGATCCGGATCGCGTTGGGCCGCTCGCCCCCGAATGGCGCGACGATCTGCCGGGCCGCCAGCCGCGTCTTATCGAGCGCGCCGAAGGCGTCGAGCATACGATCGTCGGCGGCGAGATTCTCTTCTCGCGCGGCGCCCATCAGGGTGCGATGCCCGGTCGGGTACTGCGCAGCGGTGAAGCGGCATGAACGGCGCCGAAGCCCTCGTCCGCACGGCGCTTGCCGGCGGCGTCGAAGTCTGCTTTGCCAATCCGGGCACGACCGAGATGCCGCTGGTGGCGGCGCTCGACGCGAGCGATCGGATGCGCGCGGTGCTCGCGCTCTTCGAGGGCGTCTGCACCGGCGCCGCCGACGGCTATGCGCGAATCGCCGGCAAGCCGGCCATGACCCTGCTCCATCTGGGACCCGGTTTCGCCAACGGGATCGCGAATCTGCACAATGCGCGGCGCGCCCGCTCGCCCATCGTCAATGTCGTCGGCGACCATGCCACGTGGCATCTGAGCGCCGATGCGCCGCTCACTTCGGATATCGTGTCATTGGCGCGCCCGGTTTCCGGATGGATTCGCGAGGTGCGCGCGGCGGCGGCCTGCGGCCGCGATATGGCTGAAGCGATCGGCGCGGCGGTCGCCCCGCCGGGGCAATCCGCCACGCTGATCGTGCCGGCGGATTGTCAGTGGAATGATGCCGACGGTATCGCCACCGTGCCGCCGGCCACCGATCCGCCCTTGCCGGCCGACGCAGCAATCAAGGCTACCGCGGATCTGCTGCGCGCTCACGGCTCGCGCACGCTGCTCTTCATGGGTGGTCAGGCGAGCCTCAGCCGCGGCCTGCGGGCGGCCGCGCGGATCGCGGCGCGGATCGGATGCGCGCTGATGTGCGAAACGTTTCCGGCCCGGGTCGAGCGGGGCGGCGCGATGCCGTTCGTGGAACGGCTGCCCTATTTTCCGGAACAGGCGACCGCCGCGCTCGGCAAGTTCGCCGCGATCGCGCTGGTCGGAGCGCGCGCGCCGGTCGCCTTCTTCGGCTATCCGAACCTGCCGAGCACGCTGATTCCCAACGGTTGCGCGGTGACCACGCTGGCGACGCCGGAAGAGGACGCCGCCGGGGCGCTCGAAGCGCTCGCCGAGCTGCTCGACGCCAAAACGGGCGCGAGCGCAGCGGCCAGCGCGCGGCCGCCTCTACCGAGCGGCAAACTCGACGCCACTACGATCGGCGCCGCGATCGCCGCGCTGATGCCCGAAAACGCCATCGCGATGGACGAGGCGGCGACGACCGGCCTGCCGTTTTTCGGGCTGTCGAAGGGCGCGCCGCCCCACACCTATCTCGCGCTGACCGGCGGCGCGATCGGCCAGGGGCTGCCCTGCGCGACCGGCGCGGCGGTGGCGGCGCCCGACCGTAAAGTGATCGCTTTTCAGGCCGACGGCAGCGGGATGTACACCGTCCAAGCGCTGTGGACGCAGGCCCGCGAAAAACTCAACGTCACCAACCTCATCTGCAACAATCGACGCTATCGGATTCTGCAGGTCGAGCTCGCCCGCGCGGGCATCACCGAACCCGGTCCCAAGGCCCGCGCCCTGACCAGCCTCGCCGATCCGGAAATCAACTGGACCGCGATGGCGACCGGGATGGGCGTGCCGGCGGTCCGCGTCGAAAGCGCCGAGGAGCTGGCGCGCGAGCTTACACGCGCGCTCAGGGAGCCCGGCCCCAACCTGATCGAAATGATGATCTGAGCCGGGGGCGGTTGGCCGCGCGGCGTCGCGCTCGACGCCGGATTGGATAGCGTCAGGCGGGCGCCGCGATGCTGTTTATCGAAGCGGCCGGGCGGGCTTATCCGACAGGGGCGCGAGTGGCAGAATGGTCTCCATGCGGGCGCAACGGCGGGAGAGCGAAATGGAACGGGGCAAAACCAAATTCATCTTCGTGACCGGCGGCGTCGTCTCATCGCTCGGCAAGGGGCTGGCCGCGGCTTCGCTCGGCGCCCTGCTCGAAGCGCGCGGGCTGCGCGTGACGATGCTCAAGATGGACCCGTATATCAACGTTGATCCGGGCACGATGTCGCCGCTGCAGCACGGCGAGGTTTTCGTCACCGACGACGGCGCCGAGACCGACCTCGACCTCGGCCATTACGAGCGCTTCCTCAGCACGCCGATGAGCCGCCGCAACAACTGCACCACCGGTCAGATCTACGATACCGTCCTGCAGAAGGAACGGCGCGGCGACTACCTCGGCGCGACGGTGCAGGTCATTCCGCATATCACCGACGAGATCAAACGGCGGATTCTGCACGCTGCCGAGGGCAAAGACCTGTGTATCGTCGAAGTCGGCGGCACGGTCGGCGATATCGAGAGTCTGCCGTTCCTCGAGGCGATCCGCGAGTTTCGCTGGGACCTCGGACGCGAGAACGTGCTCTATATCCATCTGACGCTGGTGCCGTTCATCCCCGCCGCCGGCGAGCTCAAGACCAAGCCGACGCAACACAGCGTCAAGGAACTGACCGGACTGGGCATTCAGCCGGATATCCTGCTGTGCCGATGCGATCGGCCGCTTGAAAAGAAGTTCCGCGCCAAGATCGCCCATTTCTGCAATGTCGAGGAAAACTGCGTGGTCGCGGCCGAAGACGTCGCCTCGATCTACGAGGTGCTGCTGCGCTTCCACGACGAGGGCCTCGACCAGCGCGTGGTCGAAAAACTCAACATCTGGACCGGACAGCCGAACCTGACGAAATGGCGGCGGCTGGTGAAGACGCTGCAGAATCCGAAGCTGAGCGTGACGGTCGCTGTGGTCGGCAAGTATGTTGACGTGGTCGACTCGTACAAAAGCCTGCACGAGGCGATCGCTCACGGGGCCGTCGCCAACGAAGCCCGGGTCAATATCGAGTACGTGGATTCGGAAGCTCTCGAAAAACAGGTGGTCGAGGATCGTCTCGCCAGCGCCGACGCGGTGATCATCCCCGGGGGGTTCGGCGAGCGCGGGACCGAGGGCATGATCCGCGCGATCCGCTATGCGCGGGAGAACGCTCTGCCCATCCTGGGCATCTGTTATGGCCTGCACATGATGGTGATTGAAGCGTCGCGCAATCTGATCGGGCTCAAGCGCGCCAATACCTCGGAGAACGCGCCCGAATCCGCCGATCGGGTGATCGATATCATGGAGTCGCAGAAAGAGATCGACAAGAAAGGCGGCACGATGCGGTTGGGAGCGTATCCGTGCGTGCTGCGCCCCGGTTCGCTCGCCGCCAACACCTATCGACGGAGCCGCATCTCGGAACGCCATCGCCATCGCTACGAGGTCAACAACGCCTACCGCGATCAACTGGCGGCGGCCGGTCTCATCGCGAGCGGCACGTCGCCCGACGGCACGCTGGTCGAGATCATGGAGCTCGTGGGCCATCCGTGGTTTCTCGGCTGCCAGTTCCATCCCGAACTGAAGTCGCGACCGCTCGATTGCCATCCGCTGTTCCGCGGGCTTATCAAGGCTGCCATCGCGCATAAGGCGGCGCGCCCGCAGGATCGCTCGAAGGTGCGCGAACTCAGGACCGCCTCGTGAACGCGGCCACGGTCAGGGTCGGCAACGCGGTCTTTGGCGGGCGGGAGCTCGCCGCGATCGCCGGGCCGTGCGTTATCGAAGGTCTGGATTCCTCTCTGCGTCATGCCGAACGCCTCCGCCGGATCGCCGACGAGACCGGCGTCGCCATCGTCTTCAAGTCGTCCTTCGACAAGGCGAACCGCACCAGCCACACCTCATTCCGCGGACCGGGACTGGACGAGGGCCTGCGGATCCTCGAGCGTGTGAAGCGCGCGACCGGACTGCCGGTGCTGACCGATATTCATGAGACCGGTCAGGCCAGGGCCGCCGCCGAAGTGGTGGATATCCTGCAGATCCCGGCCCTGCTGTCGCGGCAAACCGACCTCGTGCGCGCGGCGGTTGCGACCGGGCGCGCGGTCAACCTGAAAAAGGGCCAGTTTCTCGCGCCGTGGGACATGAAGGCCGTCGTCGCCAAGGCCGAGAGCGGCGGGAATCGGCAACTGCTGGTCACCGAGCGCGGGTTCTCCTTCGGCTACAACAACCTGGTTTCCGATATGCGGGCGGTCGTGATCATGCGCGATTTCGGCTATCCGGTGGTCTTCGACGCGACCCATTCGGTGCAACTGCCTGGGGCGGGCGGTGAGCGTTCGGGCGGCCAGCGCGAATTTATCGCGCCGCTCGCGCGGGCCGCCGTCGCCGCCGGCGCCGATGCGGTCTTCATGGAGGTTCACGAAGAGCCCGACCGCGCGCTGAGCGACGGTCCCAACTCCTATCCGCTGGATCTGCTCCCGCGTCTGCTCACCGAGCTGAATCGTCTCCGCGCGCTTATCCTCGAAGGCCGGCCCGACGGTGCGGCCTGATCAGACTACCCATACGCCGATGCCTCAGTTGCGCCGATGATGAGTCCGCGGCAAATTGCGCGCCTTCTGGGCGTGATCGGAGTGGTGGCCGTGGTCGCCATCGTGGCGACCACGGTCGTGGTCGTGCGCGGGCATAAGACTTCCGAACAGCTGGCCAAACATCTGGTCGGCATCGCGCCCGGCTCGCTCCTGCACGCCCATAATTTTCATTGGACCCAGATGAAGAACGATCGCAGCGAATGGGTGCTGAAGGCCAAAGATGCGACCTACTCCGACGACAAAACCAGCCTGCTCCTCACCGCGCCGGAGGTCATAATGGTGGACAAGGACGGCAAGCGCGTGGACCTCACCGCCAGTGCCGCGAAGCTGACGATGGACGGCAACCACATCAAAAGTGCTAACATGACCGGTGGCGTGACGGTTCACTATGGTGATTTCGTGGTAACCACCGCCAGTGCGACATTTACGCCGGATTCGGATGACCTCGAGGCGCCGGGCCCGGTGCAGATCGAAAGTCCGGACCTGCAGGTGACCGGCATCGGTCTCAAAGGGCATCCCCGGGCCCAAATCTTTCAACTGCAGCAGCAAGTGAACACGCGCATCACCCCCAGGCGGCAAAGTGACCAGGCGAAAGCTTCCTGAAGCACGGTTGAACTCGGGCGCGTCGCACGCCGTCGATGCCGCCGCCGGCAAACGGATCAAGCGGATGGCACTGAACGTGGTGCTAATCGCGATACTGACGCCGAGCGGCGCAGCCCGCGCGCAGAACGCGGGTTCCGTCGCCCGGTCCAGCCAGGCCTCGTCCAAGGCCGGCAACGCCGCGGGATCGACGGGGAAGTCCGCGGCCGGCGACAAGCAGACGGGCGCGCAGTCCGAGAGCCCTTTCGGCGACTTCTCGAACTCGAATCGAGGACCGGTCAATGTCGTGTCCGATTCGATGAACCTCGATTACAAGAGCAACAAGGTGCTCTTCGCCGGTCACGTCCACGCAACGCAGGCCGACGCGCAGCTCACCAGCAACACCCTCAACGTGCAGTACGGCAAGGACTTCCATGAGATCCAGAATGCCGTCGCCGACGGCCAGGTCCATCTGAGTCAGGGGCTGCGCTGGTGCACGGCGGATCACGGCGTCTTGAACCAGGCCGTGCATACGGTAGTTTTAACGGGGAATCCCGTCTGCCACGACGGCCAGGACCAGATAAGTGGACCGAAGATTACGGTTCACCTTGACACCGGCAAAAGCGAAGTCGAAGGCGGTGTAAGGGCGGTGTTCTTCCCTCGACAGAACAAAACCGGCGATAATGGAGCCACCGCCGAGAACCAGACCAGCTCGGCCAGCGATCCGGTGAAGTAGCCTTATCTGCACATGGCGCTCGAAGCACGAATCAGTATCGAACCGCGTTTGCGTCATCAGCTCGTGATGACGCCGCAACTGCAGCAGGCGATAAAGATCCTGCAGCTTTCCCTGCCTGAGCTCGAGGCCGTGGTGCAGAACGAACTGGAATCGAATCCGATGCTCGAGCCTCTCGACCATAGCGTGGCGGAAACGGCCGCCGAGGCGGGGACCGGCGAGGATCTGGCGCCGGCGGACGGCGAGCCGCTGCCGCCTGAGCCCGAACAGGTGTCGGGCGAAGTCGCGGGTGAATGGGACGGACTCGAACCGTCTTTACCCGCCAGTGAAGCGCCGGTTGGCGAGGGTCCCGATGCCGCCGCCGAGATTCGCGATCCCAGTATCGACAAACTGGATTGGCGCGAATATCTCGATACCTATTCCAACAACTGGCAGGACGGCGAGCCGCCGGGCGATGACGACGAACGTCAGCGGATGCTCGAAAATCGACTCACGCGGCGCACTTCGCTCGAAGACCACCTGATGTGGCAACTGCGGCTGTCCAACCTGAATCAGGAAGAGCTCCGGATCGGCGCGAGCATCATCTACAACCTGAACGACGACGGCTATCTGGAAACTCCGCTCGAGGAACTTGCGGCGCAGCTCGAAACCACGGTCGAGAAGGTGGAGAAGGTGCTGCGGCAGGTGCAGCGGCTCGATTCCCCGGGCGTGGCGGCGCGCGACCTGCGCGAATGCCTGCTCGCACAGTTGCGCAATCTCGGGATGGAGGAATCGCTGCCGGCGCGGATTATCCGTGATCATCTCGGGCTGCTCGAGAAGCATCGCTACCCGGAGATCGCCAAAGAACTCGGCGTTTCACTCGATATGGTGCGCGAGGCCGCCCGCAGTATCGCCCTGCTCGAGCCCAAGCCCGGCCGGGATTACGGCGGCGCGGAACCGGCCTATATCGTCCCTGACGTGTACATTCAGAAGGTCGGTGACGACTTCACCGTGACGCTCAACGAAAGCGCGGTGCCGCGCCTGCGCCTGTCGAATTTTTCGCAGCGGATGCTCAATGACGCCACCGTCGGCACCTCGACCAGGGAATACCTGCAAGAGCGGATGCGATCGGCGCGGCTGCTGGTGCGCTCGATTTACCAGCGCCAGCAAACGATCGCGAAAGTGGCAAACTCCATCGTCAAGTTCCAGCGCGCCTTCTTCGAGCATGGCGTGAGCCATCTCAAACCGTTGGTGCTCAAGGATGTCGCCGAAGATATCCGGATGCACGAATCGACGATCAGCCGCGCGACCGCCAACAAATACGCGCATACGCCGCGCGGCATCTTTGAGCTCAAATTCTTCTTCACCTCCGGCGTCAAGGCGACCGACGGCGGGGACGTGAGCGCAGAGACCGTCAAGGAACGGATTCGCGAGCTGATCGCGGCGGAGTCGCCGACCAACCCCCTGTCGGACCAGGCAATCGCGGAGATGTTGAGTAACGATCAGATCAAAATCGCCCGGCGCACGGTGGCCAAATACCGTGACGCGCTGGGGATTTTGCCTTCGAGTCGCCGCAAGAAGGCTTGAAGTCGATCAGTGGTAAGCAGAGGTTAAGAATCATGAGGTATCCAGCAAGCACAACCGCCGCCGGGCGGGGTAAGGTCAGCAGGGCTCAACGGGCGGCGCGACGCCGGCCTTCCGAGATGAGGCTTTGCTTCACCTTTCGCCACTGCGAGCCGACTGAGGCGTTGAAAGCCTTTGCTGAACGGAAATTCGCCCGCATCGCGAAAAGTCTCAAGCGCTCGTGCGAGGTGCATCTGATTTTCTCGGTCGACAAATATCGTCAGAGCGGCGAAGCGACGGTCAAGTCGGGACGTTTTTCCTTTGTCGCCCAAACCACCGACAAGGATCTGTACGCCGTGATCGACGGCCTCATCGACAAGGTTGACCGCCAACTGAAGGACCACCTCCATCGTGCGGAGACCGGTCGCACCCGCGCGCTGTCGGCTGCCGAAGCGCTGGCCGAGGCCTGAGTGGCGATAGGGCAGCGTTTGCAATGAAGATCGCCGAAATCCTCGCGCCGCAGTATGTGATCGCGGAGCTGACCGCTGAAACCAAACCGCAGATCCTGCTCGAGCTGGCGAAACGGCTCGCCGAAGGACAGAAGCAGGTCTCCCTCAACGATCTCAAAGCGGTGCTGAGCGAGCGCGAGCGTCTCGGCTCGACCGCGATCGGCGACGGCATCGCCATCCCCCACGGCAAGGTCCCGGGGATTCAACAGATCGTCGGCACCTTCGGCCGCTCCACCAAGGGGGTCGATTTCGACTCGCTCGACGGCAAGCCGACCCATCTGTTTTTCCTGCTGGTCGCGCCCGAGGACTCGGCGAGTCTTCATCTGAAGGCGCTGGCGCGGGTTTCCCGACTGTTTCGCGACAATGCGTTTCGTGAGAACCTGATGAAGGCCAAGGACGCGGCCGAGATCTATCAGCTCATCCTTGAAGAAGACAGCCGGTACTGAACGGTCTGCGCAAACGCGGCTGGTTATCGTAACCGGCGTATCCGGTTCCGGGCGCGCGACGGCGATGCGCGTGCTCGAGGACCTGGGCTTTTACTGTATCGATAATCTGCCGGTCGCGCTCGCGCCCGATGCGGTCCGGCTCGCCGCCCATCATCAACCACCGGCGGAGCGTGTCGCTCTCGGCATCGATCCGCGGGAGCGCCTGTTTTTTCCCGAATGGCCGCAAACCTTCGAGCTTCTCGAACGGGAAGGATTCGTTCCCGAGATCCTGTTTCTCGATGCCGCCGACGGCGTGCTGGCGCGCCGCTACTCCGAGAGCCGCCGACCCCATCCGCTTGCCGAGACCGGCCTGGGCATCACCGACAGTATCCGGCGCGAGCGTATCGCCCTGGCCGAGATGCGCGAGCGGGCGACGCGCATCATCGATACCACCGCGACTACGGTTCATGAGTTGCGCGAGATTATCACCGCCGCCGTGATGCATCAGGGGGACAGCGACGGTTTGGAAATCGCCCTGGTCTCCTTCGGCTATAAATATGGCATCCCGGTCGGCCTCGATCTGATGTTCGACGTACGCTTTGTGCCCAATCCGTTTTTCGTCAATGAGCTGCGGGCGCTCGACGGCACCGATGAGCGCGTCCAGGCTTACGTCATGAGCCACGAGGAGGCGCGGCGGTTTATCGCCGATATCGGCGCGCTGCTCGACTTTCTGCTGCCGCTTTATCGGCGCGAGGGCAAAAGCTATCTCACGATCGGCCTTGGCTGCACCGGCGGGCGCCATCGCTCGCCGGCACTGATTCGCGAGCTGAACAAGCGCCTCGCCCAGTCCGGCTTCGGCACCACGATTCGCGATCACGATCTGGCGCGCTCATGATCATCCGATGAGCGCAACCAGGATGATCGCCGGGTTTGGGCGCGTATGAGCTTTCCAGCTTCGGACGCTGGTCGCTGGCAGAAGGTTGTCACATAACGGGCCGCTCTCTACAATTTAGGCGATCCCACGATGGCCGCAGTAAGTCCCATACCTGCTCCGGAGCGGCGGGAAAGCCGCTCTTTGCTCTCGAAGGCGCTCCGCACCGCCTTTCTGCTCGTCCTGCTTGGCGGGTCGCTCTACCTGATGGTCGATCATCGCGGATGGTTTGAGAACCCGCGCACGATCAAGACCGAAGTGATATCATGGGGCGCCTGGGGTCCGGCCATCTATATCCTCCTGTATGCGGTTGGACCGTCCTTCCTGGTCCCGGGCGCGGTGATGACGATCGCCGGCGGCCTGGCGTTCGGCGCGCTTTGGGGTGGCGTCTGGTCGCTGATGGGCGCCAATCTGGGCGCGCTGTTGGCCTTTGCCGCAGGCCGCGTGCTCGGTCGCGGATTCGTCGAAGGGGTTATCGGCGAACGCTTCCACAAGCTTGCCGATCGTCTGGTGCGCAGCGGTTTTTTCATCATCCTTTATCTGCGCATCGTGCCGATCATCCCGTACAACGCCCTCAATCTTTTGGCCGGCGCTTCGCCCATCAATTTCCGCGATTACCTGTGGGCGTCACTGATCGGAATGATCCCCGGGACGATCCTTTTCGCGTTCCTCGGCGACGCCCTGTGGCATCCGACGTCGCCGCGTTTCGCCCTGGCGGTCGGATTGATCGCCTGCTGCTTTGCCGCGGGCGAGGCCTATCGGCGCTTCCGCAAAATACCGGTCGAGGTCTGAACCGGCGCGCCGGCCGCGCTTCGCCGCATTTTTCCTCCACCAACCTCGCGAAAAAGCCCGGAGTTTCGGACCGACTCCGCTCTATGGTACAAGGTGACCGTTGGCATTCGGCCTGCCCTGTATGAACTACTTCAACCATCGATCCGCTGAACTCTATGCCGAGGATGTCGCGGTCCGCGACCTCGTGCGCGATCTCGGCACTCCGCTTTACATCTACAGCGCGCGAACCCTGCGACGGCACTTCCGCGTGATGCGCGAGGCGTTTCGCGATACGGAAGTGCTCGTCTGTTTTGCCATGAAGGCGCTCTCGAATCTGAGCGTGCTCAAACTTTTTGCCGATCTCGGTTCCGGCTTCGACATCGTCTCCGGTGGCGAGCTGATGCGGTGTATGCGCGCCGGGGCCGATCCGCGCAAGATTGTTTTTTCCGGCGTCGGCAAGACCGACGAGGAGATCGAGGCCGCGTTGCGCGCAGGAATTCTCATGATCAACGCGGAGTCGCGGCCCGAGCTGGGGCGTATCTCTGCCGTCGCCGGCCGCCTGGGAATTCAGGCGCCGGTCAGTTTGCGCGTTAATCCGGATCTCGATCCGGGGACCCATCCGCACATCTCCACCGGCCATCGCGACAGCAAGTTCGGCATCCCGCTCGCCGAAGTGGATCACTATTACGCTGAGGCGCGCACCCTGCCGAATCTTGAATTGGTGGGCCTGAGCACCCATATCGGTTCGCAGATAACCGAGCTCGCGCCGTTCAACGAAGCGGCGGACAAGGTCGCGAGCATCGTCAAACGGCTGCGCGCCAACGGGATCGCGCTCAAGTATCTCGACCTCGGCGGCGGCCTCGGCATTCCTTACCAGGAGGAGCCGCCGCCGCCGTCGGCGTATGCGCATACGCTGACCGGCCCGCTGCGCGATTCAGGTCTCAAGCTGATTATCGAGCCGGGGCGCGTGCTGGTGGGCAATGCCGGCATCCTCGTCACCCGGGTGCTTTATGTGAAGGAGACCGATGCCAAACGCTTTATCGTGATCGATGGCGCGATGAACGACCTGATCCGGCCGGTTCTGTACGAGGCCTATCACGAGATTCGCCCGGTGGTTGCGCGCGACGGCGCGCGGATCCTCACCGCCGACGTGGTCGGTCCTGTCTGCGAGAGCGGCGATTTCTTCGCCCGCGAACGCGATCTGCCAGAAGTGCAGAGCGGCGATTTGCTGGCCGTGATGAGCGCCGGCGCCTATGGCTTCGTGATGGCGTCGAATTACAACAGCCGCCCGCGTCCCGCCGAAGTGATCGTCAGCGGCAGCAACTATCTGGTCGTGCGCGAGCGCGATACCTTCGAGGATATCGTTCGCAACGAGAAGCTCCTCGCTATCCCGCCGGGTCCCGATGCCTAAACTGCCGTTCGTCAAGATGCATGGCTGCGGCAACGATTACATCTACCTCGTTGCCGATAAGCTGCGGCCGGCCGATCCCTCGACGCTGGCGCGGCGGCTGGCCGATCGCAGGTTCGGGATCGGCGGCGACGGGCTCATCATGCTGTGTCCTTCCGCCAGCGCCGACACCCGGATGGAGATGTATAACGCCGACGGCAGCCGGGGCGAGATGTGCGGCAACGGCATCCGCTGCCTGGCGCGGCTCTATCACGAAAGGGATCGTGAACGCCGGAATCCGATCACCGTCGAAACTGATTGTGGCGTAAAGACGGTCACGCTCGTGGCGCGCGATCGCGCGTTTGCGGCGACCGTCGATATGGGCGAGCCGATCCTCGAAGGACGCGATATCCCGGTGGCGCAGGACGGACTGATCATCGACTATCCGCTCGCCGTCGGCGCCGAGACCGTCAGGATAACCGCGGTCTCGATGGGTAATCCGCACTGCGTTGTCTTTGTTCCTGACGACCGGATCTTTGCTCTCGACGACACCGCGTTTGCCGCCCTCGGCCGTCAATACGAGCATCATCCGTTCTTTCCGCGTCGCGTGAACACGGAATTCATCCTGCCGTTATCGCGCGAGCGGCTGCGGATGCGCGTCTGGGAGCGTGGGTCCGGCGAGACCCTGGCCTGTGGAACCGGCGCCTGCGCCGCTCTGGTCGCGGCGGTGCTGACCGGACGCGCGGAGCGCCGTGCAACCCTCGAACTGCGCGGCGGACGGCTCGAAATCGAATGGCGTGAAAATGGACCGGGCGCCAATCATGTCTTCATGACCGGCGAGGCCGTGGAGGTCTTTCGCGGCGAAATCGAGCTCGACGAGAGTGAACTGGTCCAGCACGACGGGAGGCCGTAGCCAATGTTTACTGGCGCCTTCTCTGCATTGATTACGCCGTTCCGCGACGGCGCGGTGGACGAACGCGCCCTGCGCGACCTGGTCGAATGGCAGATTCAGTCCGGAATCGACGGGCTCGTGCCGTGCGGCTCGACCGGCGAATCGGCGACGTTGTCGCATGCCGAGCACGAACAGGTCATCCGACTGGTCATTGAACAGGCACGGCGGCGCGTGCCGGTGATCGCCGGCACCGGCTCCAACTCCACGGCGGAAGCCGTCCGCTTGACCACCTTCGCCCGCGAAGCCGGCGCCGATGCGGCCCTGCTGATCTCGCCCTATTACAACAAGCCGACGCAGGACGGGATCTTCCGCCACTACCAGACGATCGCGGCCGCCGTCGATCTGCCGCTCTTCGTTTACAATATCCCGGGTCGTACCGGTTCGAACATCCTGCCCGAAACCTTTGCCCGCATGTGCGAGATAAAGCAGGTGGTCGGCATCAAGGAAGCCTCGGGTTCGATGGATCAATGCTCGGATATCCTCGGGCTCTGCGGCGAACGGCTGACGCTGATGTCCGGTGACGACTCGCTGACCCTGCCGCTGATGGCGATGGGGGCGCGGGGGGTAATCTCCGTCATCACCAACGTCATGCCGCGCGAGATGCATGACTTAACGGCGGCGGCGCTGGCCGGCGATTTCGCCCGGGCCCGCGCGCTGCACTTCCGGATGCTGCCGCTGATGCGCGCGCTTTTCGTCGAGACCAATCCGATTCCGGTCAAGCAGGCGCTCGCCTTCATGGGCAGGAGCAGCAACGAGATGCGCCTGCCGCTCATCGCCATGACCGCCGCCGGGGCGGAAAAGCTGCGCGGCGTGATGAGCCAACTGCGCCTGGTCTAGTTGCCGATCAGCCCGGTTTCGCGGGGCTGAGGTCGGCGGAACTGGCTGACCCTTGAAATGTGGTGTGCGGCTGCGTCGGTACGCTGTTGATCAGCCAGACCTGCTCCTTGACCGATTCGAACACCAGCCGGCCGTTGCGGCTGATGAAATTCGACACCGCAGGACTGTGATCGTGCAGCGAGGTGCCGATAATCCACACGCGTCCGGCGCGCGCCGTCACGTCCTGCATCTCACCCAGGTTGCGTAGCTGCGGCGAACCGAGCCATTTATCGATTAGCGTGATCGGCTTGATTCCGCCGTCGTAGAACATCCGCAACGCCAGCAGACTGTTCAGGCAGTAGTCGGGGCGGATCGTGCCGCCCGAATCAAAGAAGAACATGTGCGGGTTCATCGAGACCACGATATCCCCCGGAAGCATGTGGTTCAGTACGTACATGTTCGGGTCGTGATAGTTGGTTTTGTAGGGAACGTTAACGCGATCGTACCAAACCGGAATTTCGGGATCCGGCGCGAGACGATAGAGCCGCATCACCTTCTGATTGCTGGCCAGCACCAGGATAACCATCGCCATGGTCATCGAGATGGCTTTGAGCGCAGTGTTCCAGCGCGGCAGGCGAATCTCGGCGAACAGATCACAGAGCGCGATGAAGCTGGCGGCGCTTGCCAGCACCAGCGACGAGAGCCAGATGAAGCAGTAACGCGGCGCGTAGTGGTCGAGGAAAAATGTATAGCAGATATACAGTGCAATCAGACAGACGTCGATATAGAGCAGGGCGCGATTCCGAAACGCCAGCGGAATCGCGAGAATGGCGACGATCGTTATCAGGATATGATTTTCCGCGAAGAATAGTATTCCGAGATAGTACAGCGGGTTGAACACCAGGCGGTCGAGCGGAACTATCGCCGGCGTACAAATATCGCTCAAGTCCTTCATCACGCCCAGATAGTCGGCGGCGCCCGAGATCTGTCGGTAACAGAGCTGGCAAATGACGACCGTCGAAACCACCGCGAAGCAGCGCCAGAGCGTCGGATCAAGGACCCATTCGTCCCACTGTCCCCACTTGATCACCAGAATCGCGACAAACAGGGTAATGACAACGAACCCGCTGGCCTCCCAGGAAAAATACTGAAGGATAAAGAACAGCGACGTCAGGCGCATGAATTTCGCGTTGATGCCGCGTCCTTTGATCGTCTCCCAGAAGCACCAGAAGGTCAGCGCCGAGAAGAATCCCTCCTGCGACGGATAGAAGGCGTCCTTCGCCCAGTTGATCGGTATCGGCAGAAGCGCCCATAGTAGCGCCGCCAGAAGGCCCACGCGCCAATCGAACATCCGGCGCCCAATATAGCCGACCAGACCAATGGTCAGCGTCGAGAAAATCAGACTGGGCAGGCGATACGCGGTGATACATCGCCCGAGAAACGCCGTGAAGAACGCTATCGGATAGGGCACGAGCTCGTAGGTCGCCAGATAGCGCGTATAGCTGCCGGCGTGGACCAGCGGAAACCCATACTTGGGTATCGCCCACGACGCCACGACCATCGCCGTCTCGTCATGCACCATCCAGGTCTTGTTGAAGCGATCGAAGCGCAGCAGAAAGCCGATCACCACGATCGCGAAGAGCGCGATCCATTGCCATTCGAAGCGCCGCGGTTCGGTCGTTGCGGTCGATAAGCGGAGCGGCGCAGGTTGTCGGGCCGCGAACAGCAACAGCTTGCTGAGCAGGAACAGAACGATCAGCGACCACGCGATAACCGGCGTGAAACACCAATCGTAGGGTAGTCGGACGTCGAAGGTGCTCAGGAACATCGCCAGCACCGCGAGCCCAATCGGCACGTGCAGCAGCGCGTCGAAGCTCCACACCGGTTCGGGACCAACGTCCGGTTTCGCGAACAGCAGCCCGACGAAATACCAAAGGAGAACCAGCGCGGCGGTCACGGGCAGGATGGTCAGGGTCCAGTTGCGGGCGATCCAGGTGTCCTGACCCGGAACCAGAATCCCGTTCGCGGCCACCCAGACCGGCGGACCCCACGGTGCCGCGACGAAATCGCCGGCGATTGAAGCCGGGATCTCCCGCGCCGAGCCGTCAAGATTGGGCAGCCGCACGTTCCATCCGGGACCGGTCGCGATTCGCCATAGATGACCGTCGGGAAATTCGGCAAGGCCGTCGGCCATCAGGGCCGGCGCGCCGAGGCCGGCGTGCAGCCGGATTACGATCGTGTTCTCGCCGGCTCGCAGATAGGGTGAAATATCATAGGCGGTCAGCGCCAGCGCGGTCTGCGGCGCATCGCCCGGCGTCATCGTCAAAGGAAAAACCTGGGCAGCGGTCGGCGCCGGCGGTGGCGAGATGTCGCCAGTGCTGGGCGGCGCGTTCGGCGTCGTATCGGGATTATCGGGGATCGCCATGATCTGGGCGGGCGAGAGCGACTTGGTCGCGCCCAGCGAACCGGCGTACTTGTAATTGCTCTGCGACCCCTGGCCACCGTTATGCCCCTGTCCATTGGTGCTCGCCGCGCCGCCGGTCGCGCCGCCCGTGGAGGCCGGTCCGGACGGTACGACGGCCTGCATCGACGGCTGCGGCTGGCCCGCGCTCGCATAGGACGCGTTGCCGGCGTAGCCGGTCGGGCCGCCGAGCGAGCCGCCGCCGCCCATCCCGCCGCCACCGCCATACGGCAGCGTTCCGCCCAATGATGTGACTGAGTTACCCGAGGCTATCGAGTTGGTGGAGGTGGAGAAGGTGGTCGCCGTACTCGAAGTCAAGCTGGAGGAGCCGAGCGAGGAGGTCGGTTCACCGGTGTTGGGATCGATCGTCGCGCCGATCTGATCGGTCGACTGGCTCGGACTCGCCTGCGAGCCGGACTCGTTGCCATTGTACTTCGCGTTCGACGAGATGATCGCCGAGACGCTCGCGCCGACCAGGGAGACGTTGGTGTTGGTGCTTTCCGCGCTGTTCTTGAACTGCGTGAGCTGGCTCTGCTCGATCGCTGAATAGATATGCGAACCTGGCAATCCGCCGCGCGGCGTAATCAGCACCGGCAGCTTGGAATAACGCGTCGCCGTTCCCGTCAGGATGACCGGGGCGTTGGGCCCGAAGAGCTCGGCCTCCACGGTCGTGGGCACGGTTTGCGCGAGCTGACCGTTGACGGTGACGCTATAGGCGCCGTTGGCCGCCAGCTCGAGCCATCCGGCGCGCGGGCGTTCGGCGGCGTGGAAGCGGTTGGTGAAAATCATCGCGCCGCGCACGTTATTGGGCCCGGTAATCCACTTGCCGTGCGCCCAGGCCGTGAGCAGACGCGGATCGACGCTGAGCGGCAACAGCATCGAGATATCCGCCGGCGTGCCTGCCGCCGCGGCGAACCGCCACGACGAGTCATCGTAGGCCGGCGCCGACCACAGGGCGCCGCCGGGAATCGAGGAGGCCGCCGGGGTGGCGCGCCACGTCGTATCGGTGACGAATTCCCGCGCCGGCGCGCCGGCCACCTTGATCGAGCCGCGCACGATAATCTGCCGGCGGCCAATCGAGGAATCGCCGGCGACGTAGACCGCGACCACATTCTGACCGGGGGCCAGCAGCGCGGTTATATCGTAGATATTACTCGGTCGGGCGCCGGGAAATTCATAGTTATCAAGCTGGACGTTGTTGACTACCAACTGATACGAGCCAGTCGCGGCGATCATCAGCCACGCGCTCTCGATATCGCTCTCGATATACAGATCCTTGCGGAAATATCCCGCGTCGCCCTTGTCCGCGACCTGAATCCATTGGGCTTTGCCGAAGTCAGGCGGATAGGTTTTGGTCAGGGGCATCACGAAGGTGCGACAGATGAAATAGCCCAACGCGATACCGCAGCCGACTACGCACAACAGAGCCAGCCGACCCTCGCGGCCGGCCAGATAACGCCGCCAACGACTCATCAAAAAACTCCCGGACCGGAGCTCGCGCTCGCTCCGCGCGTATTGAATGTATAGTCAATATGATAGGACAGGTAATAATCGTAATGGGCGGCGCCGGGGTTACCAAGCCAGTTCTCCGCGTCACCGAGATTGTTATAGAGAAGCCCCGTCATCAGCGCATCACTGCATCGGCTCAGATAGTCTTCGCTGACTCGCTTCAAATCCTGATAGCGTCCCACGGTCGGGTAGCCCATCCCAACGTAGTAAGCCGCCAGCCAGTTGTAATGATCGTTGCGGAGCACCTGGTCCCATTGCGTGACCGCCTGACCGAACGCGCCCGCCTGGAACAGATGCCAGCCCAGGACCAAACGCATGTCATTGGCGCGAATCCGCGCAATCTCACCGAAATCGCCGGGCTGAGTAATCAGTTCGTCGTAGAGTCTGATGGCGCGCGGAATGTCACCGACGCTCGCCTGTAGCTGATCTTCGGCGAACAGGCGCTCGGCCAGATAAACCTTGTATTCCGGCTGACCGGTTTCGCGCATCGCCGCATAGATGCTGCCCATCCGCTGATAGACGCGCGGGTTCAGTCCGTACCAGCGATCGAGGACCATCGCACGGCGGAAAGCGGCCAGCGACTGCGCATACTTGCCCTCGGCCTGATAGGCGACGCCGCGGGCAAAGGCCGCTTGCGACGCTATCGGCCGCGCGAGGCTGAAAGCGATCATCAGGGCACAGGCCACGGCCGTCGCCGTACCGAGGCGGAGACGTTCACGGCGGTCGGCCGCGAACGCGCCGGCTATCAATCCCAGGCCCGTCGCCAATGCGGCATACCAGCCGAGTCCGAGGTAGGTCCAGCCGCTGAAGATGCGATCGTAAAGCGTCTCGAAACTCAGCACCGGGAAGACGTCGGGCTCCATCTGCGATTCCGCGATCGGCGAGCCGTTCATCAGCGACCACCAGTCGGTCTGCCGCGAAAGCTGCAGCAGCAGATTGGCGTCGTTCAGCACGATACGGCATCCCGCCCAGACCGTGAAAACCACGGCCAGGCAGCCGACGAAATACTGCAGGCGTGGCCAGTGCATCAGGCAGGCGATCCCGCCGATCAGCATCAAGATGCTGATGATCACGCCGAAAGATAAAATGACTACTCGCGGATGGTCCAAATGGTACCCGAAAATCGAATAGCCATATCCGGGCAGATCCTTACTGAGCGTAAAGTTGGCCCAGTAAAAAAAGTTCGCCAGGAAGATGCCGAACAGGACCCCGGCGAAGCCGCAGAGCCGCGATATCTGCTCATTACTCACGATGCACGGCGCTCCATCTCAGGTTCTTCGCGACGCGTCCATTGGGCGACGAACGGCCCCCAGAAGCGCATGGCCTCCTTGAACTGGCTGATTTCACTCTCGGTGAAGGCGCCCAGCACGAACAACAGGGCGACGTAAAGCAGCAGAGCAGGCGGAAAGACCAGGACCAGCAGCAGCAGTGAATTGGCGGCCAGCAGATGCAGCAACGCGCCGACCGGCACCGCCGCCACGCAGGGCCGCCACAGAACGGCGAAGATTTTCAGCGGAAAGCCTTCCTGCCACATACAGGCCACCCAGGCGACGAGCAGCAGCCCGTCACTGAGATTCATCCCGATGCAGGGTCCGAGGAAACCATATTTGCGAGTGAGTATATAGTCGAAAACGATACGGAGAATCAGGGCCGCGGTGGTACTGATAAACAGGAAACGCTGACGGCCGAGCGCGGTCAGCAGCAGAAAATACGGGCCGGACGCGAAAATCAGCCAGACGGTTATACTGATGATCCGCGTGGCGGGAATCGCCGGCGCATATTTCGCTCCCAGCAGGCCCGTGGTGATCGCCGCCGGGCAGAGCAGAAACGGCAGGGCCATCACCATGCCGACGAAGGCAAACCACTTGACCCCGCGTTCATAGGCTTCGGCGAACTCGGTGCGCGGTCCGCTGGCCGCCGCCGTCCGCGAATAGAGCGGGAACAGCGCATTGATGACGAGGCCCGGCAGGTAGCGAAGCCCGCTCGCCAGACGGCTCGGTCCGCTGAAGAAGCCCGCAGCCATCGTGCCGGCCACCGCGGTCGCGACGAAGATATCCGCCGGCTCGGCCACCAGGCGCACGACGCCCGCGCCGCCGACCGGTATCGCTTCGCGAACGAGATACTTCCACAACTTGAGGTCGAACCTGAGATGCGGCCGCGCATAGCGCCGGCTCACGATCCAGTGCATCAGCAGCAGCGGCGGCACAATGGCGAGGAAATGCGCGACGACCGCCCCGCCGAGTCCGGTGCCGAGCAGCAGCGCGCCCAGCACGAAGCCGAACAACAGCACCTTGTGCAGCACGAAGCAGATGCCGTGCAGTTCCCAGTTCTCCTGCGAGAGCAGCACCGCGCTGTAGTAGCCGATGAAGACATGGACGAGCCGCGCGATCCCCATCGTCGCCGTCAGCACCGCCAGCCGATGGTCGAAGTGAAAGAAGGGAATCACCCCGGCCATCACGAGGCAGGCGATCGCGATATACGGCAGCGCGAGCGTCATCGCGGCGCCGAGCAGCTCACCGATACGATCGCGGTCGACCGCCATATCGCGCATCAGGATGCTGTTGAGGCCGCTATCGGCGAAGCGCTCGAGAATCATCCCGAAGCTGAACATGAAGTTGAACGCGCCGTAATCGGAAACACTGACAAAGCGCGCGATGACGATGAAAGTCGCCGACTGCAGAATGCCCGCAACCGCGATCGTGAGCCCGCCGACCGACAGGTTCTTGGCGATCCGCTGGGATTGCTTCATGGCGCCCAGTGCCAGGTGCCGCCGGCGAGGTTCTGCAGCGAGGCGTACTGTAGCCGTTCATTGAGTTGCGCGGTCTGCAGCGTGGCCTTGGACTGCAGCGCGCTCAACTGATCCTGCACCCAGGTCAATTCGTCGCCGACTCCCTCGTCAGCCTGCGCGCGCGCGAGCATCGCCGCGCGGTCGCTCTTGACGTAGTCGCTGAGCGACGTCGCCGCGGTCTCGGCATAGGTCGCAATTTCGTTATAGGCGGTGGCGATCGAGTTGCGCGTCTGCCGATCGATATCGCCAACCAAATCCTTCTGCGCCAGCACGTTCTCGGTCGATTCGTCGATCGCGGCGCGGCGCTGCCCGAAGTCGTAAACCGGGATGGTCAGCGACAGATAGGATTCGAATGCGGTCGGCCGCGGCGCGCGGTTATTGCCGTTGAAGTATTCGAGATTCTGCGCGCCGGTAAACTGCGTCGTCAGGGTCGCGCTCGGCCAGAAATTCCCGATATCGGCGCGTAGCTGCTGGCGCTGGATTTCCACTTTGCCCTGCTGCACGCGGAGCGCCGGATGGCCGGGCATCACCTGGTCGAGGAACTGCGGCAGCGGCGGCAGCGGCGGAGTCGGCGGCGGCTGGCCGATCAGATCAAAGTCGGCACCGCTGCCGTGTCCGACCACCATCGAGAGGTCGGACATGTAGGTATCGATGTTGTTGGTCGCCGCCTGCATCGCCTGTTCGGCCGCGTCGAGCTGCGCCTGCGCAATTTCCACGTCCTGCGGCAGTTTCAGATTCTGCCGCTCTTCGTCCTTAACGATGGCGAGCTGCTCTTTGGCGCGCTCGACCGCCTCGCGCTGAGTAGCCAGTTGCTCGCGATAGGAAGTGATGTAGATATAGTCAGTCACGACTTCAAAAACGACTTTCTCCATCGTGATGATGTTCTCGGCTTCCTGCTCGGTCATCTGGGCGCGCGAGGTGGCGACCGCCGGCGGATCATTGAGACCCATCAGGCTGCCCTCGCTGATCAATGGATAGGTCACTCCGATCTGCTCGATACCGACCGGATCCCAGTGCACGTTGCGGCCCGGGATCGCACCGAAACCCGGCTCCGAGATACCGGTCGGAAACCACTGCGTGGCCGGGTTGCCATTGAGCATGTAGCCCTCGAGGAGACCGCTGAAGTACGGCAGCGTCGTGCCGCGCTTCTTGGTCATATCGGCCTTCCACGCCGCCACCAGCGCGCGTCCCGAAGCGAGGCCCGGACTGTTTTCGACCGCCTGTTCGACGCAATCCTGGAGCGTCAGAGTCACCGCCTCGACGCGGCCGGCAGTCGTCGCCAGCAGCGCCGCAAGCACGATCGCCGACCAGCCGCGCGGCTTCATGAATGGTTCCACGGCGCGTGCTCGTTGGCGCGGACCAGATCGTTGTCGTGAAGCTCGAACTGACCGATCACCACCACTTGCTCGCCCTCGCGCAGTCCCGCGAGAATCTCGGTCATGTTGCCCGAGAGCACGAGCCCGGTGCGCACTTCGCGCGCCCGCGCCCGCCCGTCGTCGCCGACGACAAAGACCGTCGCCTTGTCGCCCAGCGGGTTCAGGATCGCCGTGCTCGGCACCACCAGCGCCATCCGCCGGCTCATCAGTCGGGCATATCCGGTTACCCCCTTTTTGAGGCGCAGACCCGGATTGGGCATCCGAACATAGGCGCCGAAGGTCCGCGTGGCGGGATCGATCGTCGGATCCATTTTCGCCACGGTGCCCTTGAACAGCTCGCCCGGAAAGGCGTCGGTGCCCACCTCGCCCGGCATCCCGAGATAGACGTAACCCATCTTGTCCTCGGTCAGCGAGGCATCCATATCGACCGGGTCCATGATGCCGAGCTGCATCAGCGTTTCGTCCATCTTGCTCATCTCGCCCGGATTGACCGAGCGCGAGAGCACCACCGCCGGCGCCGGACTCAAAACCTTGGTGTTGCTCAGATCGATCTTCGCGCTGACCACCGAGTCCCACGCCTGGGCCTCGGCCACCTTGGCGTTTTCCACGTCGGTCGCCGAGGCGAAATGCCGGCGCGCCAGCGCCTCGAGACGCATCAACTGGTTATGATCGTGATCGTAACTCGCCTGCGCGCTGGCCAGATTGGCGATATAGAGCGACGGATCCAGTTCGACCAGCAGGTCACCCGGATGCACGATCGCGCCCTCATCGACGGTGATCCGCAGCACCCGCGCGACCACCTTGCAATACAGGTTGACCGGCGTGCTCGGCTGGATCGAGCCGCTGCCGCCGATCGTCTCTTCGAGCGATTCGACGCGTGCCGGCAGGGTCTGCACGGGGATCGGCAGATGAATCTCGCGCGCATCCTTCTGTGTCGTCAGCACCGTCCACCAGACCGTAACACCCAGTACAATCGCCAGGAGGCTGCCGAGTCCGACAACCCAGAGGACAATTTTGCGACGCCCTTCGCGCGTCAGTTCAGCCATTCGGAAACTCCCCCGCCCAAACAAGCCGGATCGCAGTAGATAACTATGACGTTCTGTTTATACTCCGCATTCGATATTACGTTTCCTTCAATGCGCAATGTCAGGCCGGCGCTGGATATTTCTCGCGCTCGTCCACATCGCATCAATGACCTCGAGGTAAAAATCGAAAAGCGGCAAAACAGACTGTCGGCGGTTAGTTCGATTCAAGGATCGTTTTTACGCTGAATACATTGCTATCGCAATGCGAAAATTTGGCGAGCATCGGCTTCTCTCCGCTTATCTGTACCCGATTCCGATATCCTTGAATAAATAGTGCACGCGGCTGACGACGAGCCGCCGGAGTTTCGCGCGCAACGCCATCAGGCATCACCAAAAGCCCCGAGCGACGCGCCGCAAGGACGCTAGCCGTTGGCGATATCGGGCTCGATCGGCGCCGCCTTCGGCGGCGTCAGGGTCTCGGTCGGCCGCGAAGATCTCGTGCGATAGATCACGCGCGAGTAGATATCCTCGATCCGCCGGGCAAGGCTTCGCGTGCTGAAATTCTCCACCACCGACCGCCGCGCCGTAACTCCCAGATTGCGCGCGAGTTCCGGATCGTTGAGAAGCGCGATTATCCCGTCCGCGAGCCGCTCGCTGTCGCTGCCTTCGACGATATAGGCGTCGCGCAGATGCACCATGCCTTCGGCGCCGCCGACGAAGCAGACGGTGGGCCGGGAGGCGCTCATCGCGTTCAGCAGCTTGACCGGTTGTCCGGGGATATACGGGCGCGGGATCACCGTGAGCGTCGCCAGCGCGAGGTAGTCGCGCAGCTCCTGCAGCCGATGGCCGGGGACCCAGATGACCCGGGCGCCGATCCCGAGCCGGTCGGCCATCTCCCGGCACTCGGCGAGATCGGGATCGCGGCTGAGCGGCGTAACGACCATCAGTTTCGCCTGCGGAAAAATGGCCGCGACCCGGACGAACGCCGTGAGCAGGAGGTCGAGCCGCTGGAGCTGACTGCAGATCCCCGTGTACATCACAATCGGCTCGGCGCCGAGATCATAGCGCGCGCGCAAGGCCGCCGTACTGCCGCCCGCAAACATGTCGGGATTGATACTGACCGGCACCACGTCGACGCATTCGGCAGGAATTTTTTCGTCCAGCAGCGCCGTCTTCAGGCGACCGGTCAGGGCGATAACGTGATCGGGAAAGCGCGGAGCCATCCAGTCGAGCACGCGACCCAGGGTGCGGGCGATGAGGTTGGGAAAGAATCGATAGGCCGGCAGCTCGTCCGACATCAGGTTGTGGGAGTGATAGATCAGCGGTCGGCCGGTGAGCAGCTTCGCCACCGCGCCGAGCAACACCGCTTCGTAACCGTGGGCGTGGATTACGTCGATTTTTTCGCGGCGGATCACCCGAATCAGCGTGATCAGGAGAAAAATATCGAGGAGGAATTTTTCGATTACCGGCCCCGATTGCAAACGACCGGTCTTGCGCCAGTACCAGGCCCGCTCGATAATCGCGCCCTCGACCGGCAGCTCTTCACCGTACGGATAGGTGACGACATGGATACGATGGCCGGCGTCGCTTAATGCGGTCGCCATCTCCCGTATCGCCCCCGGCGTACCCCAGTTGGCCGGAAACGGACACGCTGCCACCATCGCGACTTTGAACACTTGTTCCCCCTCAGGCCGACAGGCCCAAATCAAACGCAATCAAACGTCGTTGCTGTTACCTAAAAGCGTGCCACGGTCCTAAAAGGAAACTTTAATGGACACATGTGGTGCAAGGCGTGCCTTGTTTTCTGCTGCCGATCCTATTCTCGCGCTGCGTCATGTCAAGCGCTTTCTTTGCCTCATTGGTTATGCATCAGTCGTTCCCGAACCGCTTTGATGAAATCGAACACTCTATACGTCGGAAAAGGCCGGAATTGCCCAGTGCAATGCACAAAAATGATGCACGATGGTAATACAATCGCAAACCCGGCTTTGCAGTCGGTCAGTTTTTGAGACAATCCCCGGTCGATGCGGAATAATCCCTACCGGAGTTATCGCGTCGTGAGAGTGTCGCCCAGGTCGGTCGCGGTAGTTCCGCCTGCGGGCGCAGAACCTCTCCCGCCGCTCAGGCAGTGGCCCGCAGCCCCTCGACCTCGCCGTTGACGCGCCCGGCATAAGGATGGAGCGTGGTGGCGAAGGCGATGATCCGCTCCGCGACCTCCTGTTGGCGCTTGACCTCGTAGGGGGAATGCACCCGCCCCGGCCATACTTCAACCGCGATACGGGCGCGGGCGGCCGGTCGAAGCCGCGGAAAAACCTCGCGCTCCGCCACCTGGAAGGACGTGTACTCTTCGTCGTCCGTACCGTAGAGGAAGAGCGCGCGCGCCCGCGATCGGGCGAGGGCATCAAGATGGGTTTGAAAGGTAACTGAGACCGAACCGGCCGCGCGGCCCAGAATCTTGCCGAGCCATCCGCGGACGGTAAAGCGCAGCGCCCGCAGGCCGAGGCGGCGCGACGCGGAGGAAAACAGCACCCGCCGCCAGGTCTCGCGATCGCGCGCCCAGCGCGCGAGGTTGGTCCAGTTGAAAACGTCGGTGGTGGCCAGCCGCGCCACCGGCGTCGAGACAAAGATTAGGCCCTCGACGGCCGGCGCCTCGGCGGTGGTGAAGGCCGAGAGCGCGTTGCGCGCGTCGATACAGGATCCGTAGAGGATAAACCGCTCGGCACCGCAGTGCTGGCGCAGATATTTAAGCGCCGCCAGCAATTCAGTGGTTGCTGGACGATCGAGGTTCATCGGCAGGGTTTCGCCGGCGCTATCGCCCCATCCGTGCTGATCGAAGCGCAGGCAATCGAAGCCTACCGCCGCCAGCCGCCGCGCGATCTGAACCGACATCCGACGCTGCTCGAAGCGCGGCCGCGACAGCAGCAGGACGTGGACGCCGGCCCGCGGGGCCGCAGGCGCGGCCGGCGTGAGAATCCCGACCAGGTCGCCGCGCGGGCCGGCGAAAACGGTCGGCCGTTCGGCGCGGGCGCGCTCGATCTCGGCGATCGTCTCAGGCCAGTTCATTCAGCCAGCCTCCGGTGGCGTCGAGCAGCGCCGGCGAGGTCCATACGGGTCGCCAGAACTGCCATCCAGGGTCATCGCGAATATTGGCGACGGTGACGCGCGCGCCGGCGCTCTCGAGCGCCTTGACCAGACCGCTGTGCTCGGCGGCCAGATTCAGCCGCGGTTGAATCTGCGTCAGCAGCGTCGGCCCGCGCCATCCGTCGAGCAGCGCGGCGAGACTCACCTCGACGGCGCTGCGATAGAACTTCGCGTGGATATAGGAGGCATGGACGTCGGCCTTGCCTTCCTGTTCGATCCGCGTGATCAGTTGATCCACCGTGGCGCCCGAGTTATGCCCGCGGGCGACCTGCGCAAAGAGCAGACCGCGCAAAAGCTGGCGAAAGAAAGCATTCCCGCGATGCGCGGGCTCCCAGAGCGCGAGCGCCGTCGTCGGCATCCGTTGACTCGCCGCCGCCGCCACCAGCGCGCCGAAACGCACGCCGAGCCAGACGATTGACCGGGCGCCGGATCGCGCGGCGACCTGCGCGGCCGCTGCCAGGGCGTCCTCGACCATGGTCTCGAAGGTCAACTCGGCGAAATCACCGGCCGAGTCGCCGTGCCCCCGTGAATGATAAACCAGCGCCGGATAACCGAGCATCGCGGCGCGCCGCGCGGCCAACCCCAGCATCCGTGCCGGCACCGTATGTTCGAGGCCGAAGCTGTGACAAGTAACCAGCGCCGTCGCTCGGGTCGGCGCGACGGTCGGCGGATAATAGACGCCGTAAAGCGGTCGGCCGCCGGATTCGAAAAAAAAGGGTTCCAGCGCTGCACGCGGTGAACCCGTGACCTGCCCATTCAAATTGTTCATTGCGCGACTGACGGAAAGCGATACTAGCCGCCGGGCTGATTTTCGGGAAGCCTAAAAGTCATCCATGATACAAAAACCGCGTCGTTGCAAATGTGACGCGCAGTTTCGAAGGCATAGCGCGGCTGCGCTTCGCGAAATTTGGGAACGACTATTACCCCTTGGCGCCGGTTAGCGTCGGCCTCAAGGGCCCCGAGGGAGCAGCAGCGCGCCGATTCAGTCGCGAGTTCGACGCTCCGCCGACCGGTTGAGCCTGACTGCGGCGCGAAGCAGCGTCTTCAGGGCTTCCTCGTCGATCGCTTCGCCTTCGCGAAAATCGATCGCACGCCGCACGCGACCCTCCAGGCTCGCATTGAAGAGGCCCTTCGGATCGGGCAGGGCCGCCCCTTTTGCAAAAGTCATCTTGACGACGTTTTTGTAGGTCTCACCCGTACAGAGCATCCCGTCGCAATACCAGACGGGCACGCCTCGCCACTTCCACTGCTCGACGACGGCGGGATCGACCTCGTTGATCAGACGTCGCAGGCGGGCCAGCAGTTGGCCGCGCCAATCGTCGAGCTCCCTGATTCGCGCGTCGATAAGCCGGGCGGCAGGCAGGCTTTTCGCCGCATCATCGGCGCGCCGCGCTCGTCGGGAATCAGCCATCCCGCTACGCTAGCGCAGGCGCCCGGCCGATCACAGGTCGCGCGCCGGCGACCCGGCGCCGCGCCTGTTGGTACGCTGAGCCGCGCTCCTAGTCGGGCGTTGCGGACGTGTCGGCACCGTCCGGCGCATCGGGAGCATCCGCCGTATCGGGACCATCCGAGGTGTCGGCGGTTGAGGTGACCGCGGGGAACTTGGCGCCCTTCTGTTTGGTGCACACGCCCGACATCAACTCGCCGCACGTATCGTAGTTGCTGCTGCCGACGCACGAGCTCGCCTTCGCCTGATCGGCGCCGTTGATGTAAAACGTCTGCGCGTTGGTCATCACGATATTGTACGAGGCCGTGATCGGATTACCGCCCGTCGCCGCCGAACAATCGAAGGGCGCGACCGCGCCCTTGGCCGGATTCGCGGCGCTCGGCGCGTACTGCATAGTGATAGTGCCGACGCCGTTGGGCGCGAGCGAATAGGTGCTCGCGCTCGGCGCGCCGGCAACGGCATAAGCGCAGTCCTGACTGTTGGCGTTAAAGAGCACGCCGTTGCCCGTTCCGGGCGACAGCGACACCTCGATTCCGAGATTTACCAGCATCGTGCCGGTCTGGCTGCCGCTATTGAGAATATTGCCTTTGCCGTCGGTGCTGAATTCGAGCAGCGCCTGCGAGCCCGGCGCACCCAGGAAGGCTCCGGTGAGGCGGCAAGCCCAGGCGCCCTTGAGGCTCTTGTTGGTGAAAGCGTGAGCCGGCGATTGAGCAAACAGGGATAAAGCAATCAGACCAGCGCATACCTTCGATCGTTTCAAGCGATATCTCCCCATAAAGTGCTGTTTTATCAGTCGTGCGTAGAATCAACTGAATAGGCAATATCTTAGCATGGAACAATTTTAAGCAAAGAAGTTTAACGTAGCTTTGATAAAAACTGATGCTTGGCACGAACGAAAACTTGCAAATGCCGACGCTAGCCGGAGTTCGCAGAAAGTTAGCGCTTGATGGCGGAGGGTCGCCTCACGAGGCGGACGGTCTGACGCGCGAAAAAAAATCCCGTCCCGCGCATGCTCGGCGGGACGGGACTGCTGCTAAAGAGGGCGATTTACGCCCTACCGCTAGTTCTTCGACACCGTGTTGCTGTTGCCGTTAGAGAACCATACGTGGTTGCCGTCGAAGACCGCGCCGGTCGGCGTCGTGATATTCAGCTTGCCGGTAACCGGCGTTCCCGCAAAGACGTTGAATAACTTGCCCGTGCTGTCGCCGTTGTTGCCGACCCAGATCTTGGTCCCGTCGTAAACCACCGGCTCGGGCGACGAACCGATATTATTGAACGTATTGAGCACCGTCGCCGTCTTGGTGGTGATTTCGACGACGTCGCCAGAGCCGGCATCGGTCACCCAGACGTGCTCGCCGTCGAAGGCGATTCCGGTCGGCGTCGTGCCGACACCGATGGTCTGCAGCAGGCTGCCGCTGCCCGACAGCTCGGACACGTTGGCGCTGCCGCTGTTGGCGATCCACATGTTCTGCCCATCGAAAGCGATCCCGAGCGGCGTCGTGCCGACGGTAAAGGGACTGCCGCTCAGCGCCGTATTGCCGCTGCTCGCGCTGAAGGCCGAGACGTTATTCGAGCCGCTGTTCGTCACCCAGATATTGGTGCCGTCGAAGGCGATACCGGCCGGGGCGCTGCCGACCGTGACCGTGGTTACCGTCGAGCCGTCGCTGTCATTGAGTTCAGTGACGTTGTTGCCGGTTTTGTTCGCCACCCAGATATGCTGGCCGTCGTAAACGCAGGCGACGGGACCGCTGCCGACCCCGGTGATGGTGTTTACCACGGTGGCGCTCACCGCATCGATGATCGTCACGCTGCCGTCGTTTTGATTGGTGACCCAGACGTTCGTCCCGTCGAAGCAGAGTCCCGCCGGATTATTGCCGACATTGACCGTCACGACGGAATTGTTGGGATACCAATGAAGCGTACCGATCGCCACCGGATTGAAGGCCACGCCGCTCGGTCCCTCGGGTCCGGCAGGGCCGGTCGGACCGGCCGGACCGGTTGGCCCCGTAGGCCCTTGCGGACCCTGCGGTCCGGTCGGTCCGGAGACCCCTGGAGGCCCCTGCGGTCCGGTTGCTCCGGCGGGTCCCTGCGGTCCCGCGGGTCCAGCAACACCCTGCGGACCGGCCGGCCCCTGCGGCCCCGCGGGTCCCTGCAGCCCTTCGCCGCCGACCACCATGATCTGCCAGTTCGCGCCGTTGTCGGTCGTCGGATCGTTGCCGAGATTATTGTTGCTGACCGAGATGTAACTCGAGCCGCTGTCGGTCACGACATCATCGAGGCTGTAGGAAAAAAACGGGCTCCACGCACCTGAAAAGGTAAAGCCCTGACCCGCCGGCCCCTGCGCGCCGATCACGTACTCAGTCTGCTTCTTGGTGCATGACTTGCCCGCCGCAAGAAAAGTTATCTTGCCGGTTTTATTGTTCACGCAGATATCGGCCGGCGTCGGCTGCGGACTTGGCGCCTGGGCGTGCGCCACCCCAGCGCAGAGCGCAATCAACAGCATCGACACCCCCCCGAGTGCCGTCGCGAGAACCGAAACTTTGCTCATTCGACTAATCCTTTGGAATTGAACGGAGACAACTAGATGCCAATGAGTTACTGGTCGGGCAGTTATAAGGCAAGACAATTTCAAAAAAGTGGATGAAACTTAACAGACAATTGCAGGAAGCACTATGGCTGAACCGACGCAATCTTGATGCTTCCTGCCGATAGTGCGGGCTCGCCGAAGCTGCAGAGGCGCCGCCGCCTCGCTTCGAGGTCGGCGACGCCCCCGGCATCAGTCAGGATAGGCTAGAACTTGGCGACTGAGGTCCCGTCGGCCACCCACGCGTTGATCCCGTCAAAGCCAATATAGGTCGGCGTGGCGGGACTCGGACCCTGCACCTTCACCGCGACTCCAACCTGGCTACCGGTGGCCACGTTCAGAACCGACACGGTGCCGTCGCTGGTATTGGCGACCCGGATAATGTGGGCCCCGTCCCAGTTGATTCCGCTCGGCCCGTTGCCGACCGCGAACGGACTTCCCGTAACCGTCGAGCCGTCGGTAACGTTGAGCTCGCTCACGTTGGCCGAGCCGTTATTGGCGATCCACATGTGATTGCCGTCGAAGACGATACCCTGCGGCGTCGTGCCGACGCTGAACGGTCCACCGCTGACCGTCGCGGTCTTGATCGCCACCTCCGAGACCGTGTTGTCGCCGCTGTTGGTGACCCACACGTTGGTGCCGTCAAAGGCGAGCCCGTAGGGAGCGTTGCCCACCGTAACCGTGGTCAGCACCTTGGCCTGCGACGCGGGAATCTGGGCGATTTCATTGGAACCGACCAGGGCAACCCAGATATTGATGCCGTCAAAGACGATGCCCTGAGGCGCCGCGCTGACGGTGACGGTGGCGGCGGTGCTGCCGTCGCCGGCGTTTAACTCCGTGACCGAGTCCGAACCGTTGTTGCTCACCCAGATATGCTGACCGTCATAGGCCACGGCTACCGGCTTGGTGCCAACGGCAAACGTGCCGACCAGGTTACCGGTCGCCGCATTGACCTCGACCACGCTGTTATTGCCCTCGTCGGCGATCCACATATTCTGACCGTCGAAGGCCATCCCCTGAAAACTGCTGGTGCCATTGCCCGGCGAGAAGGTGGCCACCTGGTTGGCGCCATACCAGCGTCCGATCGCCACCTGCAGCGGATTAACGGCCAGCCCGGCCGGTCCCGCAGGTCCTTGCGGCCCCGCAGGTCCCTGCGGCCCTGGAGGTCCCGGAGGGCCCTGCTGGTTGATGGTTTCGAGCGTTTGATTCTTCTTGCACTTCCCCTTATCCGAGGAGACCCAGCTTACGTTGCCGTTCTTGTTGTTGACGCAAACGTCCAGCGTCTGTGCCTGCGCGGGGCCGACACTGGCCAAGCCGAGCAGCAACGGCACTCCCCCGAGTACCGCAGTGATTACCGATGCCTTCTTCATTCAAAACCCCTTTCGGCGCTTAAGCCGTCAGCATATCGATAATGGGATAGTGAATGCGCCAGCGGAACGCAATGCAATTTCAATTAACGCAACAAAAAGCCGGAACAGAAAGAAAGATAGCTAAAAGCTAAACAGAAGTTAAAGCACTGGCCATCACAAACGTCTCAACGGATGCCTAGTCAATTCAGATGCTACTGGCTTGACACTGGCATACTACCTCTTGGTTAGCCCGCCTGAACTCAGGTTCTAGTGCGCGGCTCGGTCAATCGTTCGACGCCGTCGGCAGCGGTACGTCCTGCTCGATATAAACCTCGCCCGGTCCATAGGCGCGCACTGTCAGAGCTCCGCCGCTAACGATCAGATTCGCACGGAAAAACTGGCTCGAGCTATTCGGATTGACCGCGATTGGCTGCACCATCCGACCGTCGAGGTACACTCCCGCGCGCGTCACGCCCGGTCCGTCGATCCGTCCGCTCACCCGATAGATTGGCGGCGCCGCACCCAGTCGGGTGACCTCGAGGATTTCGATGCGCGCGTTCGCCAGCCGCGCACCGGGCAGATGGCGCTTCGACGGCGACGGCACGGCCGGTCCGTGACTCGGTATCTCGACGACCGCGCCGTTATCCGATCCGCTAGCATTTGCCTTCGTGAACGCTGGCGCGAACAACAGCAGAATCAGTCCGACGAGACCGTTGCAAAAACGCGCGCGATAACCTCTCGACATACGCGCGCCCAGTATATGCGCGCGCGCAACCGTACTAGAATAAACCACGCGCCTAGGCGCCGGGTTGAACTTGATTATGGACTCGAAGCAACCAACCGATCCTGCGATCGCCCGCGACTTCGCCCTCCTGGATCGCGAGGCGGGTTTTTGTCTGCTCGAGGATCGCCTGATCGTGCGAATGGTCGGCGACGATCGCGTCGCCTTCATGCACGGGATGTGCACGGCGAATATCAAGGCTTTGCGCGTAGGTCAGGTGGCGCCCGCGCTCTTTCTGACCGACCGCGCGCATCTTATCGCCGACTGCTTCGTTTACTGCCTCGCCGACGCGCTATGGCTCGAACTGAATCGCGCGTTGTGGCCGACCCTCCGCGCCCATCTGGACCGCTACCTGGTTGCCGACGATGTCGAGATGGAAGAAATGGCGCAGCTCGCGGTGGTCGCGCTCGAAGGTCCGCGCGCCGCCGCGGCGCTGGGCGAACTCGGCCTCGCGCCACCGGCCGTCGCGTGGGGCTGGGATACTGCCGGCGGTCTCGCCAACCTGCCGCGCTTTGGACGGCCGGCCTTCACCGCGATCGTCGAACGCGCGCGCTGGCCCGAGCTCGCGGCGCGGATGCGTTCCGTTCACTGCGCCGAACTGCGCCCCGCCACCCTCGAGGTTATCCGCGTCGAGCAGGGCCTCGCGCTGGTCGGCGTCGATACCAACGACCGCACGCTCGCGCTCGAGGCCGCCTTTCAGCGCGAGATCTCCTTCGACAAGGGCTGCTATATCGGCCAGGAGACCGTCGAGCGCGCCACCGCGCGCGGCGGTATCAAACGCCGCCTGATGGGCCTCAGGATCGCCGCCGAAGACCTGCCACCGCGCGGCTGCCGGGTGCTTCTCGATTCCGCGCCGGTGGGTATGCTGACGAGCGTCGTCTGGTCGCCGCGCCACGCCGTAATCGGACTCGCCATTTTGCACCATAGCGCGTGGACGCCCGGGACCGTCGTCTCCCTCGAGCTTCCGGCGGGAGCGCTCGCGGCGACCGTGGTCGAGGTGCCGTTTGCCTGAGACGGCGGGCTCAGTTTCACGCTCAGCGCGACATCTGCTAATTAAGAGATATCCGTTTCAAACGATTTCACCAGGAGGTTCGCCGATGGCGAATGCGTTGGGCAAGCGCTACATGTGCGAAAAATGTGGAACCGAAGTGTTGTGCAACAAGGCCGGCACCGGTTCGCTCGAGTGCTGTGACCTCGAGATGAAACTCAAGGAGGCGAAGGCTCTTCCCTCTTCCGATTGATTCATTGAATCGCCCGGCTTGCGCAGGACAGGCCGGCCTTTAGCCCCCGCGCCCCAGGGTGCGGGGGTTGCCAAACCGCGAACCGATGTCGGTCGAAAAAGCTGACCTGGTGCTGCACGACGGTGTGGTGGCGGGACATGCCGAAAGTGATTCCGTCGCGATTGCCAACGGACGCATCACCGCACATGGGCGCTTCAGTGAGCTGAAGGCGCTGGTGGGGCCGCGTACCCATCTGATCCGGCTCAACGGCCGCACCGTCGCCCCCGGCTTTGTCGACTGTCATCTGCATTTCATGGAAGCCGCCGCAGCGACCGCCGGTATCGCTGTGTCGCGCGGTCGCACTATCGCCGATCTGCTTGCCGACCTGCGGATTGCCGCGGGACGGATTCCGCCGGGCAACTGGATGCGCGCGTTTGGTTGCGATGAAGCCCTGTTGCAGGAAGGGCGCGGACCGACGCGCGCCGAACTCGATCAGTCCACGCCCAAAAACCCGCTGCGCCTGCGCCATCAGACGCTGCACGCTTCGTGGCTCAATTCGCGCGCCATCGGTCTTTTGGGACTCGAACGGCCCGACTTCGAACCACCCGCCGGCGCGACCCTCTATCGCGACCGCAACGGACGGCTCACCGGACTGGTCGTCGGGATGGAAGAATGGATCAGCTCGCGCCTGCCGCGGGTTACCGCCGCCGAAGTCGAGGCGCGCGCGCGGGTTTTCAGCCGCGAACTGGCCGCCGCCGGAATCACCGCCTTTACCGATGCCACCGTGCGCAACGGTCCGCAGGATTTCGCCCTGTTTGCCGACCTCATTGCCAGTGGCGCCATCCTGCAGCATACCGCGCTGATGGCCGGTCCCCACTGTGTCGCCACGGCGACCGAGCTGCGCCGGCAGAGCGAAGAACGCGGCGTGTGGCTCGCGGCGATCAAGTTCACCGACGTCCACCGTTGGGAGCCGCGCCAGCTCGCCAAAACCGTCGCCGACGCGCTCGCCCAGGAGGTTGACTGCGCCTTCCATTGTACCGAGGTCGAGGAGCTCGACGCGGCGCTCGGGGCAATCGAGGCGGCGCGCGAACGGCTGGGACCCAAAGCCCTTGCCCGGACGACGTGCCGGATCGAGCACGGCGGCCTCATCCCGCCCGAATATCCGGAACGGCTGGCGGCGACCGGAAGCTGGGTCGTGACCAATCCCGGTTTCCTTTACTACCGTGGGATGAAATACGCCGCCGATCCCGGCCTGCTGCCCTACCTCTATCGCGCCCGCAGTCTGCTCGGTGCCGGTGTCCGTATGGCAGCCGGCACCGATGCCCCAGTGACCCCGGCCAAACCGCTCGCCGCGATCGCCGCCGCCATCTCGCGCATCTCGATGGAAGGCTATGAGCTCGGCCTCGACGAAGCGCTCGATCCGACCTCGGCGACCGCCCTGTTCGTCAGCGCCGCCGCGCAACTCTCACGCCTTGAAGCAGGGGCGATCGCACCGGGCCTGCTCGCCGATTTAATCGTCATGCCCACCGATCCGACGACCGTCGCACCGCATGAATTGCCGCATCTGCCGATCGATCTGACGCTTATCGGCGGGCGGGTGATTTATGAACGTGGCCGACCGGTGATAGCTTCGAGTGCCGGCGCTCCCGGCGCCGATTAACCCGAAGAATGGCCTGCTGAGACATTCCGGCCTCGCCTATCCTTGCCGCCGTTGCACGACTCACCGCCATCGCCGCCGGATCCCCAGCCGGCGGTCCTTTACGATAAGCGCGACGATATCGCCTGGGTGACGCTTAACCGCCCCGACAAACTGAACGCCTATAACGTCGCGATGCGCGATGCGCTCTATGAAGTGTTGAGCGCCGCGCATGACGATCCGGAGCTTCGCGCGCTGGTCCTGCGCGGCGCCGGCAATGCGTTTTCAACCGGCGGCGACGTCAGTGAATTCGGCCAGGCGCCCTCGCCCGTGGCCGCGCGATGGATCCGCTTTCGGCGCGACGTCTGGGGACGGCTCCGGGCCCTGACCATCCCGACCGTCGCCGCCGTCCACGGCTTTACCGTCGGCGGCGGGATGGAGATGGCGCTGCTGTGCGACGTTGCTATCGCGGCCGAGGACGCGCGCTTTTGCCTGCCCGAGACCGGACTCGGGATGATTCCCGGGGTCGCCGGCACCCAAACCGCGCCGCGCCGGCTGAAACCCGGATGGGCGCTTGACCTCTGTATCACCGGCCGTTGGATTGACGCCCGTCAGGCTTTATTTGTAGGTTTGGTCGCCAAGGTCGTGCCGCGCGAGACGCTCGATGAGACGGCCTGGCAAATGGCCGATCGGCTGAGCCGACTACCGCGTGAATGCATCGTGATGGCGAAGCGCGCGGTCGCCGAAGGTCTCAACGGTCCGTTAGCCGCCGGCCTTGAATTGGAGGAACGTTTGGCGCGCCGACTCGCGGTTCTGCAAGGCCGTTCCGCCCGGCAGACCCGGTCGACTACGCGCAGGAGATAAACGCAAAGATGAACACGGTCAACTTTGTCTCGATTCCCGCTTCCATCGTGCCCGATCAGGAGGCCCTGGTCTTCGGTCAGGAGCGCCTGACCTACAGCGCCCTTAACGAACTGGTCGGACGCCTGAGCACGGTCTTCAAGGGCCTCGGACTCAAACAGCGCGAAGTACTTGCCACCCTCGATGTCAACTCGCATCTGTACGTGGCTTCCTACTACGGCGCCGCCAAGGCCGGTCTGACCTTCCTGCCGCTCAATTACCGCGCCAAAGAAGCCGAACTCGAGTACATGATCAATACCGCCGGCGCGCGCGTCCTGCTGGTCGGCGATCGCTATATCGATCTCGCGGAAAAGATCGCGCCCAAACTCAAGAACACGCGTCTCATCGCCATCGCCGACGGCAACGGCAAGCTTGAACGCCTCGCCGGTCTGCTCGCCCGCGCCGAGGTTGACGAAGGCGAAGCCGAAGTCGAGGACGAGGACGTTTCGGTCCTGATGTACACCAGCGGCACGACTTCGCTGCCCAAGGGCGTGATGCTCAGCTTTCGCGACTTCACCGCCTACGTCACCGCCAATGTCGAGATGGCCGACGGCACCGAGCGCGGCGCGTTTCTGGTCTGCGCGCCCTTCTACCATATCGCCGGCACCACGGCGATGATGACCAACCTCTGGACCGGCCGCAAAATGGTCGTGATGCCGCAGTTCGATCCGGCGCTCTGGCTGAAGCTCGTGGCGCAGGAACGGATCACCCACGCCTTCGTCGTGCCGACCATGATGAAGCAGTTGCTCGACCATGCGGATTTCGCCAAAACCGACTTCTCGTCGTTGACCAACCTCGCCTACGGCGGCGCCGCGATGCCGCTCGCGGTCATTCGCCGCGCCATCGAGGCCTTTCCCAAAAACGTCGGCTTCGTCAACGCCTATGGGCAGACCGAAACCACCTCGTCGCTGACCGTGCTGGGTCCCGACGACCATCGGATGGAGGGCACGCAGGCCGAAATCGAGCTCAAGATGAAGCGCCTGAACTCGATCGGCAAACCCCTGCCGGACGTTGAGATCAAGGTGCGCGACGAAGAGGGCAAGTTCCTGCCGCCCGGCGAAGTCGGCGAAATCATTATCCGCACCCCGCGCATCATGAAGGGCTACGCCGGTCGCGCCGATGACGCCGCGCTGCCCGACGGCTGGCGCGCCACCGGCGACCTCGGCTGGGTTGACGAGGACGGCTACGTGTTCTTCGCCGGCCGCAAGGACGACATGATTATCCGCGGCGGTGAAAATATCGCCCCCGCCGAGATTGAAACCGTCCTGATGTCCCATCCCGCCGTCGACGAGGCCGCGGTTATCGGCGTCCCCTCGGTCGAATGGGGCCAGACCGTGAAGGCCTACGTCGTCCTGCGCCCCGGTCAGAAGGCCGATGCGCGCGAGATCCAGGAGTTCTGCCGCACCCGCCTGGCCAGTTTCAAACGCCCCGAGCAGATCGAGTTTATCGACGCCCTGCCCAAGAACGCGCTCGGCAAGATCCTGCGCAAGGAGCTCCATGCCCGCGAAAAGGGCGAAGCCGCCTAAGCGGACGGCGCCGCGCGACGCTCGCCCCGGGAGCAGTCGCGCATCAGCCATCGGGACGGCCCCCGGACGGGTGCAGATTGCGCGCGCTGACCGCTGCGTGATTGCCACGCTCGACCGTCCCGACGCCGCTAACCGTCTCGACCGAACGATGGGTCAAACTCTGATGGAGCTGGCCGAAGCGGTCGAGGACGATGAAACGGTCCATGCGCTTGCCCTGCGCGGCGCCGGAACGGTCTTCTGCCGCGGCATGGACGATGATGTCGATCCCCGGGTCGTTGAAACCCTCGCCGCGCTCTCGAAGCCGACCGTGGCGATCCTTAACGGCGATGCGTTTGACGAAGGGCTGGAACTCGCCCTCGCGCTCGACCTCCGCGTCGGTCTCGCCGGTGCCCGCTTCGCGCTGACGCAGCTTACCCGGGGTATCCTGCCGCACTTCGGCGGCACGCAGCGGCTGCCGCGGCTTATCGGCGCCACCCACGCCTTGCCGATGCTCCTGACCGGCGACCCGATCGACGCGGAAACCGCGATGCGCCTGGGCCTCGTGACCTATTTCGCGAACGACCGCGCCGAGCTCGAACGCCTCACCGCCGACCTCCTGACAACCCTCGCCGCGCGCGGGATGCTCGGCGTGCGGATGGTCAAGGATGCCGTCCTCAAGGGTTCCGACATGACGCTCGAACAGGGCATCAGGCTTGAAGAAGACCTCTATGCCTTGCTACAAACCACCGCCGATCGCGCCGAAGGCGTGCGCGCTTTTCTGGAGAAGCGCAAGCCGCTTTTTAAGGGCGCTTGACCGGAGTGCTAAAATTAAACTGCACCAGCGAGGAGCGAGACGACAGAGATGGCGAATCAACTTGGCAAGGTTTATATCTGCGGCAAGTGCGGATCCCAGGTGATCGTGACCAAGGGCGGCACCGGCACGATGAAGTGTTGCGGCGCCCCGCTCGAACAGAAGAAGTAGGCCGCAGCGCGAAGCGCTCGCCGCAAGGCGCGAGCGCTTCGCTTGACCGCGTCACCCAATAACCATTTGTTTAAGCCGGGGGGATCAGATGCTGGGAGTCATTATCGTCGGACTTATCGCCGGATGGCTGGCCGGGAAGCTGATGCGCGGGGCGGGCTATGGTGTTATCGCCGATATCGTCCTCGGGCTAATCGGTGCGGTGATCGGCGGCTGGCTGTTCGGCGTCCTGGGCGTGCCGGTTCACGGCACCCTGCCGTTTCTCGCGATGGCGACGATTGGCGCGATTATCCTGGTCGGCGCGGCCCATCTGATCCACGAGCTCTGAGCGCACTCAGACGGCCGCAAATCCCGCGGCGCTGAAGAGCACGCGTTCGGCGCCCATCCGTGTCCGCAGCGCCGCCAGCAGTCGCGTTTCCATCCCCGGCGCGAACCAGTCGCCATAGCCCAGCCGTCCGTAGAGTTCCGCCATCCCCAACGCGCGCGAGCGGCGCCCGTGCGCGCCGTCGCCGTCGAAATACGTATCGACGATAACGCGGTCGGTCGCCGCCGCAAGCAGCCGCGCGAAGCGTTCCGGATCATGCGGCAGCATCGGCGCCACCGCGATCTGGCTGGGAACCCCCGCCTGACGGAGCCGGGCGATCGTCGCGAAACGACGGGCGATCGCCGGCGACGTCGGGGTCAGCGCGCGCCGCACTGATTCATCGTCGGTCTCGATCGTGAGCGATACCCGCACGTGTTCGCCCATCGCCTTCAGCAAATCGAGATCGCGTTCAATCAGCGGACTGCGCGTCTGCAGCAGCACGCGGCGGGGCGGAAAGCGCGCGAACAGCTCGAGCGCGCGGCGCGACAGCCGGAGCGTGCGCTCGCATCCCTGGTAGGGATCGGTCGCGCTCGACATGAAGATCGTCGCCGTGCGCAGGCGCCCGTTGCCCGCGAGCGCGCGCAGTTCGCGCTCCAGCACCTCGGGCAGATTCACCTTCGCCACCACCCAGCTTCCCCACGGACCCGCCGCGGCCTGCGCCACCGGCAGCGTCCGCACATAACAGAAAGGACAGCCGCCGGCGGCACCAAAAGCGCATCCGATATACGGATTGAGCGTGAAAGTGAAGCCGCGCAGAAATCCGCCGGTCGGATTCAGCGCCCGTCGCGCGGTCGTCACCGTGTAGCCCCGCCCCACCCGCCATCACCTCGCCGGCTCACGATAACAATTGACTTGACGAGCGCCGCCGCCAAGGATGGAGCTCATGAAGCGCACGGCGTCCCTTCTGCTGTCCTTATTGCTGGTGAGTATCCCCGTTGCGGCGAGCGCGCAATGGCCTAACGATGAGGACGTCCGTAATCCCTATCAGTACGACGACGTCGAAAACGGGCAACTGCTGCAACTCTTCTCCTACGTCCTGACCCCGATCGGGATGGGGCTCGAATGGGGCGTGACCCGGCCACTGCATCGGGTCGCGACGCAGAGCGCGCTGGCGCCGGTGCTCAGCGGCGATCGCTACGTGCAGTACTTCGGTCACAACAATAATGCGGATTTCGTGCCGCCGGGAACGTTCGACCCGGCGCCCCTGAATCTCTCGAACTACTACGTGCGCTCACCGCCCGAAGCGACCGCCGAGGGCCGCCGGCCGGCACGCCAGGCCGCGTCCGGGGCGCGTACGCTGCCGCCGAGCCAGCGCACCTTCCAATAGCGGCCGTCGTCCAGCCAATAACGGCCAGCGCCCAGCGTGACCGACGGCGCGCAGCAGCCGCGGGCGATGGGCGGCGGCCACCCGCCACCCGCTTGAAGCTGCCCTCAGGTCGCCATGAAGCCGCCGTCCACCGGCATCGGCAGCCCGGTCACGTAAGAGGCGTGGTCGGAACACAGCCACGCGACGGCCTCGCCGATCTCACCCGGCTCACCCATCCGCCGCAACGGCTCCGCCCGCGCCATCTTCTGCTCCATGTCGGGCCGCTTCTCGAACATCCGACCGGTCATCGGCGTCCGGATCGGGCCCGGGCAGACCGCGTTGATGCGGATGCCGTGCTTGCCGTACTCGATCGCCGCGGCGCGGGTTAGTCCGGCCACGCCGTGCTTCGAGGCGACATAGGCCGGCATGTGCGGCACCCCGGCGAGACCGGCGCCCGACGAAGTATTGACGATCGCGCCGCCGCCGCCCTGCTTGAGCATCTGCGCGATTTCCGCCTTCATGCACAACCACACGCCGGTCAGGTTGATCGCGATGACGCGGTTCCAGTTCTCTTCGCTGCAGAGATGGGTGTCGCCGCCCTGACCCTCGATCCCGGCGTTGTTGAAGGCGCAGTCGAGACGGCCGAAGGTGGCGACCGCCTGGGCGACGGCGCCCTCGACGTCGCTCCCGCGCGACACGTCGCACCTGACGAAAATCCCTTCGGCGCCGAGGTCCTGCACCATCTTGAGCGTGCGATTGCCGCCCTCTTCGACCACGTCAGCCAGCACCAGGCGCGCCCCTTCGCGCGCGAAGATGCGCGCGGTCGCCTGTCCGATACCGGAGCCGGCGCCGGTTATCAAAGCCACTTTCCGATCCAGAATTCCCGCCATTGGCAAAGCTCTCCGTAAAATGGATTACTGCGTGGCCTCTAGTTCTGGCGCTTGACGCCCGGCTTGGCAAGAGCGGCCGGCGCGGCGGCTTGACCGGGCGCTGATTATGTTGCATATACAACGCAGGCACCGAATGAAAGCCCGCACCGACACCCCCGCCGCCAGCGCCGCCGGCGCGATCGGCCCCGCCTGCATCGCCTACCGCACGCGGATGCTGAGCCGCGTCATCAGCGCGATTTACGACGAAGCTCTGGCCCCGCTCGATCTTCGAGGTTCGCAACTGAACGTATTGTCCGCGCTGGCGCGCCGCGGACCTTCCACTCCAACCGAGCTCTGCGCCGTGCTGCGGATGGATAAATCAACCCTCAGCCGCAACGTCGCGCGGATGCGCCGGCGCGGATGGCTCGCGACCGACGCCGACGACGACCGACGCACCCACACCCTGCGCCTGACGGCGACCGGCACGCGGCTCCTGCGCGAGGCTTTCCCCTTGTGGCAGAAGGCGCAGGACGAGGCGGCCCGCCGGATGGGCGGCGCGGGCGTCGCCGCGCTGGCGACCCTGGTCAAACGGCTGCGCGCGCTCGACGCCGCCGCGCCCGAATCCGTCGCGTCGCTCCCCCGACGCGCCCGCCGGAGCGGCTGAGTCAGGGCCACGCGGACGGCGCGTTTCGACGGCAGGATGGCATCACAGTTGCCTATACAACGAATGCGCCGCGCGCGCCGGGAGACAAGCGCTGATTTTCACGACCATCGCCTCTCGCAGATCGCGAAGGCCGTTCGCAGGTTGATAGTTGTATATACAAGGATTGCCCCACGATGACGCACCTGAGCGAAAACTCGACCAGCGACCATGGCGCCACCAGCGAGCTCCGCGCCACTGACCCCGATCGATGCAAGCTGACCAACCACGCCGCCGAGGAAGCCGGCGCCGGCCCCGCCGATGACGCTTTGCGCGGCGACCTCGCTTATCGCACTCCGCTGAAGGCTTACCAGCCGGATCGCGCGCCCGATCGCGCCGGCGCCTTCACGGACCCGGCGCCCGACCCGGTTCCCCCGCCCAAGGCTGACGGGCGGCGGCCCGGGCGGGCGGCCGGTCGCCTCCTGCTGCCGCTCCTGCTCGCGCTCGCCGTGATCGCGGCCGCGCCGTGGGTCTGGAACTACCTCGAATCCTACGAGACCACCGACGACGCGCAGATCGACGGCCATATCGATCCGCTGAGCTCGCGCATCGACGGCACTGTCATCGCCGTCCACGCCGAGGACGACGATCGCGTCAGGCGCGGCGATCTGCTGGTCGAGATCGATCCGCGCGATTATGAGGTCGCGGTCGCCGCGGCGCGGGCGCGCCTTGCGCTGGCGCTCGCGCAGGTGGCGGCCGCCCGGCAGGATTACGCCGCGGCGCTCGCTCAGGTCCGCGAAGCCGCGGCCACCAACTTCCGCGCCCAGCGCGACGCCCGCCGCTACGCCGCCCTGCTCGAGCAGCAGGTCGTGCCGCAGGAGCAGTACGACCAGTACCACGCCGCGGCGGGCGTCGAGGCCGCCAGAGTCGCTTCGGCCGCCGAAGCCGCCGGCTCGGCGCTGAAGGCGATCGCCGCGCGCGAGGCCGAGGTTGACGCCGCCCGGGCCGCTCTCGATCAGGCGCTGCTCAATCTGAGCTATACGAAAATCTACGCGCCCGCTGACGGCATCGTCGGCCACCGCGCGGTCCAGCTCGGCTCGCGCATCCAGCCCGCGGAGACCCTGATGTTCGTGACCGAGACCGACCATCTCTGGGTCATGGCCAACTTCAAGGAGACCCAGCTCGCGCGCATCCATCGCGGCGAACCCGTCACCATTCACGTCGATACCTTCGGCCGTGATTACCGGGGCCACGTGGTCAACCTGCCGGGCGCCAGCGGCGATCGTTTCAGCCTGCTACCGCCCGAAAACGCCACCGGCAATTACGTCAAGGTGGTCCAGCGCCTGCCCGTGCGGATCGCCTTCGACCCCGGCCAGGACCTTCATCGGCTGCATCTCGGCATGTCCGTGGAGCCGACCGTATGGCTGCGTTAGCACCGACCACGCCGCGCGCAGCGCCGCCGCTCCGGCTGAAGAATCGGCACCCGGCGCATAATCCGTGGGCGATCGCGCTCACCGTGACGATGGCGACGTTCATGGAGCTGCTCGATACGAGCATCGCCAACGTTTCCCTGCCGCACATCGCCGGCGGCCTCGGCACCAGCTACGACGAGAGCACCTGGATCCTGACCAGCTACCTCGTCGCCAACGCGATCATCCTCCCGATGAGCGCGTGGCTCAGCCGCGTGTTTGGCCGCAAACGCTACTACATGATGAGCGTCGCGCTGTTCACCGCCACCTCGCTCCTGTGCGGGATGGCGCCGAGCCTCGCGATGCTGCTCGGGTTCCGGGTGCTGCAGGGCATCGGCGGCGGCGGGCTCGCGCCAGTCGAACAGGCGATCCTCGTCGATACCTTCCCGAAGGAGAAGCTCGGCGGCGCCTTCGCCCTTTACAGCATGGCGATCGTCACCGCGCCGGCAGTGGGACCGCCGCTCGGCGGATGGATCACCGACAGCTTTTCGTGGCGCTGGGTCTTCTTTATCAATGTGCCGATAGGGCTCCTCTCGTTGCTGCTGTCAAGCCGCCTCGTGCATGACCCGCCCGAGTTCATCGAGGAACGACGGCAGGCCTGGCGCGGCCGCCGGCTGCGGATCGATCGCGTCGGCATCCTGCTTATCGCGACGGGCTTTGCCTGCCTCGAGGTCGTGCTCGACCGCGGCGAACGCGACGACTGGCTCGGCAGCCATCTCATCGCCGCCTTTCTCGCGATCGCGATCGTCGCCATCAGTCTTGCCGTCTGGTGGGAATGGCATCATGACGATCCGGTGGTCGAGCTCACGCTGTTGCGCGAGCGCAACTTCGCCCTGGCCTGCATCTATTATTTCATCTTCGCCTTCGGCCTGTTCGGCAGCACCGTCCTGATTCCGGAAATTCTGCAGACGCTCTTCGGCTACACCGCGACCGACGCCGGTCTCGTACTGGGCCCCGGCGCCGCCGTCATCACCGTACTGGCGCCCTTCGTCGTGCGGATCGTGCCACGCGTGGGCGCCCGGCGCCTGCTTGGCGCCAGTTTCACCATCGCCGCGCTCTCGATGCTCTACTACAGCGGCCTCACTCCGCAGTCCGACTATTTTCATTTCGCGCTGGCCCGCGCCCTTCAGGGCTTCGGCTACGCCTTCATGTTCGTGCCGGTCACCCAGCTCGCCTACTCCTACCTGCCCAAAACCAAGAACAATAAGGGCTCGAGCCTGACCAACCTCTGCCGCAACTGGGGCGGCAGCTTCGGTGTCGCCTTCGTCACCACGATGCTCGAGCGGCGGACCCAGTATCATCAGAGCGTGCTCGTGAGCCACCTGTCCGCCGCCGATGGCGCCCTCAGGAACTTCGTCGCGGACACCAGCCATTACCTGCTCACCCGCGGCACCAGCGCGCCGGATGCGGTTCATCAGTCATATGCCATGGTCTCCAGCCTGATGACCGGACAGGCCACGATGCTCGCCGCGATGGACTGCTTTCATCTGCTTGCGCTCGTGGTGATTTTGGGCCTGCCGCTGGCCTTTCTGATTCGACCGTTCCGGATTGGCGGCGGCAGCCCCGCGCATTGAAGGAGCTTCTGACGAATGGCGTTGACGGAAAAACACAAGATGAACAAGTCGAATGGATCTTCAGACCCCAAAGAAGCGCCTCCGCGAGGGCGGCGCCGCAAGTTTCCCGCGCCGATCGGCGCCCTCCTCGGGCTCACCCTGACATCGGCGGAGCCCGGCCATGCCACGATCGAGTTCCAGGCCGGCGCCAAACACGCGAACCCGATGGGCACCCTGCATGGCGGGGTGTTATGCGATATCGCCGACGCCGCGATGGGCGCCGCTTACCGCAGTACGCTCGCCGAAGGTGAGACTTTCACCACCATCGAATTGAAAATCAATTTTCTGCGGCCCGTCTGGAATGCCAGGCTGCGCGCCGCCGCCAAAGTGGTGCGCGCCGGTAAAATCGTCGGCCTGGTCGAATGCGATATCCTCGATGATCACGAGCGGCTGGTCGCGCGCGCCGCGAGCACCTGCATGACGCTCCGCGGCCGGCTCGCCGAGCAACGCGGCCTGCCGCCCGCTAGCGCCACGCCCACCACCGGATGAGCCCCCGGCGGGTCGCCCGGGCGAAGCGGCCGCAGCTATCCCAGAAGCGCCTCGATAATCGCGCGGCTCACCGGCTCCTTATGGCGAATCCGCCCGACGTACGGCGCGTCGATCATGCGCACCAGCGCGTCGGCGTTGGTCACGGTCGCCGGCGTCGCCGTCGGCTCGAGGTCGCTCAGCACCACTCCGCGCAGCCGGAGGCTTCGCGCCCGCATGTAACTGACGCTGAGGAACGCCGCGTTCAGACAGCCAAGGCGGTTGCCGACCACCAGCACCGCTTCGAGCCCGAGCCGCAGCGCCAGGTCGGCATAGTTGCAGCGCCACGTCAGCGGCACGGCGATGCCACCCGCGCCTTCGACGATCACCAGGTCGCTCTCGGACGCGATCGCCCGAAAGCATCGCTCGATCCGTTCCGGGTCGGGCGGCTCGAGCCCGTCGGCTTCGGCGGCGCGCGCCGGAGCGAGCGGCGACGGATAGCGATACGGACACACCAGGTCGAGCGCGAGCGCTGACGAGGCGGCGCACAGGAGCGCCTGCGCGTCGGCCGGCGCCAGTTCGCCGTTCAGCTCGGCGCAGCCGGTCTCCGCCGGCTTCATCACTCCCACCCGCAGCCCGCGCGCCTTGGCCGCGAAGGCGAGCGCGCATCCGACCAGGGTTTTGCCGACGCCGGTATCGGTTCCGGTGATCAGCAGCGCGCGCGCCGTCATGCCTCGGTCACCTCGCGGATCGCCTCGCTGGTGACGCCCACCAGCGTATCGAGTTCGTCGTCACTGATCGCCAGCGGCGGCATCAGCACGATAACGTCGCCGAGCGGCCGAATCACGACCCCGCGCCGGCGCGCCGCCTTGATCACGCGGACGCCGGTCTGCTCGGCGACCTGGTACGGCTCCCGCCGATCCCGATCGCGCATCAGCTCGATTCCCACCATCAGGCCGGCCTGCCGCACGTCGGCCACGTGGGCCAGTGGCGCGATCCGTTCCCCGAGCGCCTGACGCATCCGCTCGATACGCCCCGCGAGCCGATCGATCACTGCCTCGTTCCGGAAGATGGCCAGATTGGCGCACCCGACCGCCGCCGCCAGCGGGTTCCCGGTATAGGTGTGACCGTAGTAGAAGGCGCGATATTCCTCCGGCTCGCCAAGAAACGCGCCGAAGACCTCTTCGGTCGCCAGCGTCGCGGCCAGCGGCAGATAGCCGCCGGTGAGACCCTTGCCGAGGCACATCAGATCCGGCCTGAGGTCCGCATGTTCGGAGGCAAACATCCGCCCGGTGCGGCCGAAACCGGTCGCCACCTCGTCGGCGATCACCAGCGCGCCGGCCGCGCGCACAAGCCGCGCCATCTCGCGCAGATACTCCGGCGGATGGTCCCACATCCCGGCCGCCCCCTGCATGATCGGCTCGATGACCAGCGCGGCCAGTTCGCCGGGCGCTTCGCCAATGAGCCTTTCTGCTTCGGCGAGCGCTCGTTCGAGCGCCGCGCCGCGCGCAAGCCCGTGATAAAAGCGAAACACGTGGGGCGGATCGGTGCGCTGCACGTTGAACAGCAGCGGGCGCAGGTGGCGATGGAACTGTTCGCTGTAGCCCAGACTTACCGCGCCCACCGTATCGCCATGATAAGAGCCGCCCAGCGCGAGAAACCGCGTTCTGCGCGGCTCGCCGATGAGCTGCCAGTACTGCGCCGCAACCCGCAGCGCCACCTCGACCGCCTCGGCCCCCGAATCGGCATAAAACACCCGCGTCAGGCCGCGCGGCGCCACCGCAACCAGCCCCTCGGCCAGCTCGGTCGCCGGAACGTTGGCCAGGCCGAGCATCGTCGAATGCGCAATACGCCCGGCCTGCATCGCCAGCGCCTCGTCGAGCTCGCGCTTACGATGGCCGTGGACGTTGCACCATAGCGAGGACACGCCGTCCAGATAGCGCTTCCCCCGCACATCGATGAGATAATTGCCTTCGCCCCGCGCAATGATCAGCGGCTCCTCCTTCATCCAGGTTTTCATCTGGGTGAACGGATGCCACACGTGGCGATGATCAAGTTCGACCAGTCTTGCGTAACCTTCCTGCTCAGTCATGATTCTTCCGAGAAAGTGCTGCTTCAGATAAGCGCAACTTCGCGCGCCGCCTCGGCGAACGCCGCGATCGCCACGTCGAGTTGATCGCGGGTATGCGTGGCGATCGGGGTGACGCGCAGCCGCGCCGTGCCCGCCGGCACCGTCGGCGGCCGAATCGCCGTCACGTACACGCCCCGTGCCAAAAGCGCGCGCGATAGTCGCAGCGCCGCCTCGGCTTCCCCGACGATTACCGGCAGGATCGGCGATTCCGTCGGACCGATTCGGAACCCCAGGCCCTCGAGGCCCGCGCGCAGATATCGCGCGTTGTCGTGCAAACGCTCGACCAGCGCCGGTTCCGCTTCGAGCACCGCCAAAGCCGCCTCGGCGGCCGCCGCTACCGCCGGCGGCAAGCCGGTTGAATAAATGAAACTGCGCGCCCGGTTCACCAGGTAATCGCGCAGGATCGACGACCCCGCCACATAGGCGCCATACGCGCCCAGCGCCTTGCTCAGCGTCCCGATATGCACGTCAACTTCCTGCGCCAGACCGCACGCCGCGGCAAGTCCGCGGCCGCCCGGCCCCAGCACCCCGACGCCGTGGGCCTCATCGAGGATGATCGCCGCGCGATACGCGCGCGCCAGTTCGACGATTTCCGCCAGTGGCGCCGCATCGCCGTCCATGCTGAAGACCGCATCGGTCACGATAAAGCGCCGGCGCGCCGCCCCCGCATCCTTGAGCAGCTCCCGCAGATGCGCCATGTCGCGATGGCGATAGACGGCCACCCGCGCCCGACTCAGACGGCAGCCGTCGATCAAACTCGCGTGATTGAGTTCGTCGCTCAGCACCGCGTCGCCGGGACCGGCGAGCGCCCCCAGCACGCCGATATTGGCCAGATAACCCGAACCGAAAACCAGCGCCGCTTCGACCCCTTTGAACGCCGCCAGATGCTGCTCGAGCCGCGTGAGCGGCATGAGATTCCCCGCCACCAGACGCGACGCGCCCGTGCCGCTGCCATATTCGGCGAGCGCGCGCCGAGCCGCTTCCTTGACCGCCGGATGGGTCGCGAGGCCAAGGTAATTGTTCGACGAAAGCATCAGCAGACGCCGCCCCTCGACCACCACCGTTGTGTCCTGCGCGCTCTCCACCACGCGCAGCGCGCGCCTCAGCGATCGCCGTTCAAGCTCGTGCAGCGCCTCCGCAAGCTCGCCCTCGAGAAGTCCCATCGCCTGAGCAGTCTGTCGTAAACCCGGGCGCCGCGCGAGCGATCCCGCAGTGCAGAATGACCACCGCGCCGCTTTCGTCGGCGCCGCGCAAGCCGTCATACTGCAGAGGCGGGACGCCGTGCGGCGGCCCCGCGGAAAGGAACGACCCTGTCATGCCACTGAGCGCACGCAATCATCTGCAAGGCGAAATCACCGAGATTCTGCTCGGCACTGTTACCGCCCTCATCACTGTCAAAGTGGGCGACAACCTCGTCGAGTCCGTGATCACCCGGCGCAGCGCCGAAGAGATGGGCCTCCGGAAAGGCGACCGGGTGACCGCCGTGATCAAGGCGACCGAGGTCATGATCCAGAAGGACTAGTTCAGGACGCGCGTGACGATCCGCAACCATCTCCGCCAACGGCTCGCGCCGGCCCTTCTGCTCGCGCTCCTCAGTCTGCAGCCCGGCCGCGCGCAAGGCGCGAGCGCCCATTCGGCGCTCCTGCGTGTCGGCGGCCTCGTAAAGCATCCGCTGATCCTCCAGGAAGCCGACCTGCAGTCCCTGCCGCGCCGCCGCCTCGCCGTCACCGACGAGAAGGGCCACCCGGTCAGCTACGAGGGCGTGCCTGTCGCCGCCATCCTTCGACGGGCCGGCGCGCCGCTCGGCGCTGACCTCCGCGGACCGGCCATGAAGCTCTACCTGCTGGTCGAGGCGGCCGACGGCTATGCTGCCGTCTTCGCCCTCCCCGAGTTCGATCCGGACTTCACCAGCCGCGTCGCCATCGTCGCCGACCGCCGTGACGGCCATCCGATCGCGCCTCCTGAAGGGCCGCTGCGGCTGGTAATTCCCGGCGAGCGACGGCACGCGCGCTGGGTGCGCGAAGTCACCGCCCTGGACCTCGAGCAGGCCAGAGCGTCTTCCCCTTAACGCCCCGCAGAGCTTCCCGACGACCCCGACCCGCCGCCGCGCTTGACAGCGTGGCTGCTCTCGCGATAGTGAGAATGATTCTCAATATCTGAAGCCATGGCCCACCTCGCCCCCGCTCATCCCACGCTCCGGCTGCGGCCGCAATTGTTCTTTAACCTCGCTGCCACAATTCGAAGGTGGACTCGACATGACCGGCACTAATAAAAGTCCCTGTCGTAAACGACGCCTCGCCCAGCGCGGATCGTTTCTGGTCGACGACTGCGCCTGCGGCGCCGTTCATCTGACGATCGGATACCTGACGATCCGGCTCGAACGCGCCGCCTACGCGGAAATGGCCGAGGCGATCGGCGAAGCGCTCACGATTTTGCGGACCCCCGACCAGCTTCCGCAACTATTTAACTAGTCACAAACTCGTTTCATGTTTAAGGTGCCACACTATGCGGAAACAGACGGAACTGACCAACCTGCGCATCCTGAGACTTCTCTTGCTCCTGCTCGCCTCGACGCTCGCCGTGCCGACCATCACTGCGGTAGCGGCGCCGAGCGCTGCATCGCCTGCGCTGACTCCGATCCCGCCCGTGCCGAACCCCTGCTCGCGCCCGACCGCCGGCAGTATCGTCGCCAACCCCGCCGATCTCTTCAGCCGCGACGGCGTGCTGGCGGTGAACTTTTCCTATCAGACAACCACCGACGCCGAAGGTCGAACGCTCTTTTGTTTCATGACGCCGAGCGGGCTTGAGAACCCCACCCTCCATGTCCATCCGGGCGATCACCTCGTCATCACCCTCACCAACAACACTCCCGCAACGCCGCCCGTGATGGCGATCAAGGCCCCCAATTGCGGCGCGACCGAGCTCACCGGCTCCTCGGTCAACATGCATTTTCATGGCACCAACACCGCGCCCGCCTGCCATCAGGACAACGTGATTCGCACCCTGGTCAATTCCGGCCAGACCTTCCGCTACGATGTGCGCTTTCCGCCCAACGAACCGCCGGGCCTCTACTGGTACCATCCGCATGCCCACATGCTCACCGAGGCGGCCCTGCAGGGCGGCGCCTCCGGCGCGATCATCGTCGAAGGCATCGAGAAATTTCAGCCCGTCGTCACCGGTCTGCCGCAGCAGATCCTGCTCATCCGCGACCAGAATGTCGCCGGCAATCCCACCCCCGGCGGCCCGATTCCATCCTGGGACGTGACCCTGAACAACGTTCCGATCGCCTATCCGGCGGAAATTCCCGCGGTCATCCGGATGCGCCCCGGACAGCGCCAATTCTGGCGCGTCTCGAACTCCTCGGCCGACACCATCATCGATCTGCAGCTCCAGTTCGATGGCGTCCCGCAAACCCTGCACGTCGTCGCGCTAGACGGCGTGCCGGTCGGCTCGCAGGACGGCAACAAGCCGGGCAAGGTCGTCAACACCACCGATATCCTGCTGCCGACCGCCGGACGCGCGGAATTCGTCGTCAACGCGCCGCCCGCCACGGTGAACAACGCAAGCCTGGTGACGCTCGGCATCAATACCGGACCCGACGGCGATAATGACCCCCAACGCACCCTGGCGACGATTCAACTCACCGGCGCGGCCGCCGTTGCCCAGGCCGAGACCACTCCCAGCACGACGGCGGGCGGCCGATGGCAACAGCGCTTCGAGGGTCTTGCCACCGCCACGCCGACCACTTCACGCCGGCTCTACTTCTCCGAAGACAATCCCGAATCCCAGTTCTACATCACCGTTGACGGCGCCACGCCGACGCTCTTCGATCCCAACAACCCGCCCGCCATCGTCACCACCCAGGGCACCGTCGAGGAATGGACCATCGAGAATCGCACGCTCGAAAATCACGAGTTCCACATGCATCAGATCCATTTCCTGGTCGAAGCGCAGAACAATTTCGAGCTCAACGGCAGCCAGCCCAACCTCGCGATTACCAACCAGGTCGTCGATACGATTCAGATCCCCTTCTGGGACGGCAGTCCGAGCGATCCCTTCCCGTCGGTCACACTGCGGATGGATTTTCGCGGCGCCGACATCGGCGACTTTGTCTATCACTGCCATATCGCCGAGCATGAGGACGCCGGCATGATGGCGATCATTCGCGTCGAGCCCTCCGCGATGGCCGCCGCCCTCGAATCGCTGCGGCTGGATTTCGCCGCGATGGGCCAGACGCTCGGCCTGCTGCCCCGGCCGAATCCCCAACCCGCCTATGCCTGGTGTGTCAGAGGCAAGCTGGTACGCGCGCGCACCGTGGCCGACGGCGCTCAGACGGCGCCGACGCGGACCTCGAGTGCCGGCCCCGCCGATCGCTGGACCATCGCTTCCGAGTAGCGCCGAGTTAGCGGCCCGCCGTAGCGCCGCGTAATCGCGCCCGCCCCGACGAGCACTCCTGATGCTCCGCGGGGCGGGCGCGAGCGCCGGCCTGAGCCGGGCGCGCCGTGCCGCCGATTGCGGCTGCTCCCCCGTGCGCGCGCCGCCCCGGCAGCGCCAAAGCGCCGCCACGACGCGCCGCCGCCTGTGCCGTCGGACGCGGTCAGGACCACACGATCGATCCTTGATCGTCGCGTTGATCCTAACCCTGATCTGAATGCTGATCTTGCGGCTGATCCTCGCGCCGCTCCGCGTCCGCGCCCAGAAACTCCTTCAGCGCGGCCGCGAAATTGCGCCGCACCCGCTGACCGCCCCCCAGCTTGGCGAGCGCATACCGCTCATCGTCGTCGAGCCGCGCCCACGCCGCCGCATCCAGTTCGAAACCGCAGAGGCGCGCATTGGCCGCGACCCGTTCCGGCAGTTGCGCATTGGCAAACGCGCTCTGCTGCTGCTCCGACGAGAGCCGCGGCGGGGCCGCGCCGCTATGCTGGGCGACCAGCCGGCAGACGCTCTCGGCAAAGCTCTCGACTTCCTGCGCGGTCGCGGTCGGATGCTCGCAGAGCCATCGCCGTTCCGCCATCCCTAACGCCAGCCACTGCTCGAGCGCGATCTTGACGGCGGCCCGATCAAGCTTGGCGCGCACCGCCATCGGGATGCACGACAGCGTTTCGTAAATCTCCGCCTCGAATGCAAAACGTCGCATGCCTGCTCTCTGCCGTCCGCTCAGCGCCGCGCGCCGCTCACAGCTTCACATAAACCGACTTGATCTGCGTGAACAGATCGATCACGTGCCGGCTGCCTTCGCGCCCAAAGCCCGACTGCTTGTAGCCGCCGAAGGGCATCGCCGTGTCGGTTACGCCGTAGCAGTTGACCCACACCGTGCCCGCCTTGAGCGCCCGCGCCACGCGATGCGCCCGACGGATATCCCGGCTCCAGACCGCGGCCGCCAGACCGTAAGTCGTCGCGTTGCCCTGCAGCACCGCATCGTCTTCGTCCTTGAACGGAATCGCCGCCGCGACCGGCCCGAAGATCTCCTCCTGCGCGATCTTCATGTCGTTGCGCACGTCGGCGAAAATCGTCGGCTTGACGTAATAGCCTTTGCCGCCCACCGCCTCGCCGCCAATCGTCACGCGCGCCCCTTCATGACGGCCGGCCGTCACATAGCCGAGCACGCGATCGAACTGCTCGCGCGAAACCACCGGCCCCAGCCGCGTCTGCGGATCCAGCGGATTCCCCGGCGTCATCCGTTCGCTGGCGGCCGTCAGGTCGGCCACGAAATTGTCGTAGATGTCGCGCTGCACGAAAATTCGCGTGCCCGCAGCGCACACCTGCCCCGAATTGTAAAAGACCCCGGTCATCGCATTTTTCACCGCGCTCGCGAGGTCCGCGTCGGGAAACACGATGTTCGGCGATTTGCCGCCGAGCTCGAGCGACACGCGCTTCAGATTGCCCGCCGACGCCTGCAGGATAAGCTTGCCGACTTCGGTCGATCCGGTGAACGCCACCTTGTCGATCCCCGGATGCTCCGCGATAGCGCTGCCCGCGCCGGGCCCGAAACCGGTGATGATGTTGACCACGCCGTCAGGAATTCCGGCCTCCTGGAGAAGCTCCCCCAGCCGAATCGCGGTCAGCGGCGTCTGCTCGGCGGGCTTCAGAATCATGGTGTTGCCACACGCCAGCGCCGGCGCGATCTTCGTCACCGCCATCATCAGCGGAAAATTCCACGGAATGATGAGCCCGCAGACGCCGATCGGCTCGCGCAGCGTGTAGTTGAACATCCCGGGGTCCGAGGGATTGGTCTCGCCGTAGATCTTCGACGGCCATCCCGCGAAGTAGCGGAAAATCCCCGCCGCCCCGGCGATATCGATCGTGCGCGCCTGCGCCACCGGCTTCCCGTTATCGAGGCTTTCGAGCTCGGCCAGTTCGTCCGCATACTTATCGATAAGCTCGGCAATTCGCAGCAGGTAGCGGCCGCGCTGATGCGGCGTGATGGTGCGCCACCTGCCCTCTTCAAACGCGCGCCGCGCCGCCACCACCGCCTCGTCGACGTCGGCCTTGTCGCCTTCGGCCACCAGCGCCAGAACCTCTTCGTTGGCCGGATTGATCGTTTCGAAGGTTTTGCCCGATTTCGCCGCCGTCCATTTGCCGTCGATCAGCAGTTTGGTCGGCGATCGTCGCAGGAAATCCAGTACGGCGCCGACTTTGGCGCCCTGCGCCGCGCGCTCGAGTGCGGGAAGTGCTGCCGCCATTTCGATAATCCTCAAACTTTCACGATAATTGGAAAAAAGCGGCGGCGGCCGTTTCTCCCGGCCGCCGCCCCGCCCCTCGACTAGAGCTTCACGTACACCGACTTGATCTGCGTATAGAGGTCGACCGCATACCGGCCGAGCTCACGCCCGATCCCCGACTGCTTGTAGCCGCCGAACGGCGAAATCGGATCGATGTTGTTGTAGCAGTTGACCCACACCGTGCCCGCCTTGAGCGCCCGCGCCACCTTGTGCGCGCGGCTGACGTCGGTGGTCCACACCGCCGCCGCCAGTCCGTAGGTGGTGTCGTTGCCCTGCAGCACCGCGTCGTTCTCGTCCTTGAAGGGAATCACCGCGGCCACCGGCCCGAAGATCTCCTCCTGGGCTATCCGCATGTTGTTTTTGACACCGGTGAAGATCGCCGGATCAACGAAATAACCCTTGCCGCTCGCGACCTCGCCGCCCAGTGCCGGCTTCGCGCCTTCCTGCTTGCCCAGCTCGAGATACGACTTGACGCGGTTGAACTGCTCCTTCGACACCAGCGGTCCCACGGTGGTCTTCGGATCCAGCGGATCGCCCGCCTTGACCTTCGACGTGTAGCGCGTCAACGCGTCGATAAAGGTGTCCTGGAAGTCCTGCTGCACGAAAATCCGCGTACCGGCGCAGCACACCTGCCCCGACAGCATGCAGAACCCGAACATCGCCGTCGACACCGCCGATTCGAGGTCGGCATCGGCGAAAATCACGTTCGGCGACTTGCCGCCCAGCTCGAGCGACACCCGCTTCAGATTGCCCGCCGACGCCTGCAAAATGAGCTTCCCGACCTCCGTCGATCCGGTGAACGCCACCTTGTCGATATCCGGATGGCTCGCGATCGCCGCGCCCGCGGTCTCACCGAAACCCGTGATAATGTTCACGACTCCGTCCGGCACCCCTGCCTCGAGGATCAGCTCGCCGAGCCGCAGCGCGGTCAGCGGCGTCTGCTCGGCCGGCTTCAGCACCGAGACGTTGCCGCAGGCGAGCGCCGGCGCGATTTTCCAGGCGAACATCGCAATCGGTCCGTTCCACGGAATGATCTGACCGCAGACCCCGACCGGCTCGCGCAGCGTATAGTTGAACAGCGAGGGGTCCGACGGATTGGTCTCGCCGTAGATCTTGGTGCTCCACCCGCCGTAGTAGCGGAACACCTCGGCGGCCCCGGCCACCATCCCGCGCGCCAGCGAGATCGCCATGCCGTTGTTGAGCGTCTCCAGCGTCGCCAGCTCGTCGGCGTGCGCCTCAATCAGATCCGCGATCTTGAACAGATAGCGGGCCCGCTGATGCGGCCCGATACTCGCCCACTTGCTCTCCTCGAAGGCCTTGCGCGCAACCTTCACCGCCTCTTCGACGTCCGCCTTGTCGCCTTCCGCAACCAGCGCAAGCACCTCTTCATTCGCCGGATTGACGGTTTCGAAGGTCTTGCCCGATTTTGCCGGCACCCACTTGCCGCCAATCAGCAACTGCTTGGGTTTCCTCAGAAAATCCAGCACCGGCGTCGAGGTGATGCCGCTCGCCGCCTTCTCAATCGATGGAACTGCTGCCGCCATGTTTCTTTTCCTCCAGAATTATCAAAGACTCGAAGCCGTGGGGCGGCCGAAGCCGCTTCAGAGCTTCACGTAAACCGACTTGATCTGCGTGTAGAGATCGATCGACTGGGGGCCGAGCTCGCGCCCAAACCCCGACTGTTTGTAGCCGCCGAACGCCGAGATCGGATCGATAAGCCCGTAACAGTTGACCCACACCGACCCCGCCCTGAGCGCCCGCGCCACGCGATGGGCCCGGCTGAGGTCGCGCGTCCACACCCCCGCGCCGAGGCCGTAGGTCGTGTCGTTGCCCTGCAGCACGGCGTCGTTCTCGTCCTTGAACGGAATCAGCACCGCGACCGGCCCGAAGATCTCCTCGCGCGCAATCCGCATATCGTTGCGCACCGCCGTGTAAATCGTCGGCTTCACGAAATAGCCGCGCTCCTGCGGACCGCGCTCGCCGCCGGCTTTCGCCTGCGCGCCCTCGTCCCGCGCGAGCTTCAGATAGCCCAGCACCCGCTCATACTGCTCGCTCGAGACCAGCGGCCCCATCGTCGTCGTCTGATCGAGCGGCTCGCCGAGCCGAATCGCCTCGGCCTTCGCCGCAATCCGCTCGGCAAACTCGTCGTAGAGGCTCTCCTGCACGAACATCCGGGTCGCCGCGCAGCAGACCTGGCCCTGGTTGCGAAAGACTCCCGTCGCCGACAACGCCACGGCGGTCTCGAGCGGCGCGTCGGCAAAAATCACGTTGGGCGACTTGCCGCCCAACTCGAGCGAGACCCGCTTCAGATTGCCCGCAGACGCCTGCAAAATGAGCTTCCCGACCTCCGTCGATCCGGTGAAGGCGACCTTGTCCACGTCCGGATGACCCGCCAGCGCGGCCCCCGCCGTTGGTCCGAAGCCGGTCACGATATTGACCACGCCGTCGGGCAGACCCGCCTCGCAGATAAGCTCGCCCATCCGCACCGCCGGCAGCGGCGTCTGTTCGGCCGGCTTCAACACCAGCGTATTGCCGAAGGCGAGCGCCGGCGCCACCTTCCAGCTAATCGTCGAGAGCGGGCCGTTCCACGGAATGATCTGACCGCACACGCCGACCGGCTCCCGTAGCGTGTAGTTGAAAAAGTCCGGCGCCGACGGATTCGTCTCGCCATAAAATTTGGTCGCCCATCCAGCGTAATAACGAAACGTATCAACCGTCCGCCCGACCTCCACGGTCGCCTCGCTGATCGGCTTGCCGTTGTCGAGCGTGATGAGCTGCGCCAACTCGTCGGCGTGCTGCTCGATAAGATCGGCGATCCGAAGCAGGTAGCGCGCCCGCTGATGCGGTCCGAGCGACGGCCATCGCCCCGCCTCGAAGGCCCGCCGCGCCGCCGCCACCGCCTCGTCGATATCGGCGCGGTCGCCTTCGGCTACCAGCGCCAGCACCTCTTCGTTGGCCGGATTGATCGTTTCGAAGGTCTTGCCCGATTTGGCCGGCACCCATTTGCCGCCGATCAGCAACTGCTTGGGCGGCCCCTGCAAAAACCGCCGCGCCGCCGCGGCCTCCGTCGCTGGTTCAACCGAGGGAACTGCTGCTGCCATGGCTTCCTTCTCTCCTCTTCGCCCTGCGGCCCTAGCAGTTGATGCGGGCGAGCTCCGTGCCCATCTGCGTCGTGTCATAGCCGCAGAGCTGCGATACTTCGCGCGCCAGACGCTGCGACGTCAGCGCATCCATCAGCCGGCTGACCGGCGCCGATTCGAGCTCGGTTTCCAGGATGGCGAGGTCGTAGCGCTCTTCGCGCCACGGCACGAAGTCGAGTCCATAGGCCTCGGCCGCCAGCCGAATCGTCACGCCCGTATCGGCCTCACCGGCGCAAATCGCCGCCGCCACCTCGAGATGGCCCGCGGCTTCCTGCTCATAACCGCGAATCTGCCGCGCCCGCAGACCCGCCGCGGCCAGCTCCTCGTCCAGCACCTGCCGCGCGCCGGCGCCCGGCTCCCGATTGATAATCCGCACGTTCGACCGACCCAGATCGCAAAAGCTCCGGATACTGCGCGGATTCCCCGGCGCCACCGCAAAACCCACTTCCCAACAGGCGAAATTGATTAAGCGGATCCGGCTCCGGCCGACCGCCTTGCGCACCGGCGCCAGGTTGTAATCGCCGCTTTGCGGATCACGCAGATGGACCCCGGCGACGTGCACCGACTCCGCCGCCACCGCCGCCAGCGCCCGGCCGCTCGAACACGGCAGGGCGACGGCATTCACCTTCGATCCGGTCCGCGCGAGCCACCCGATCACGATCGCCACCGCCGGATCGCATCCCGCGATGAGCAGCGTGGCGGCGATTTCCTGGCCCCGCAGCCGCGTCGCCACCCGCGCCGCCGTCCGCGCCGGATGCGCGCAGAGCCCGCTCGAGACCGGCAGCGTCAGATGGGCGCGCGGCAGGGCCAGCGCCACCATCCGGCCGCCCACCCGCGCCAGCGCCACCCGCTTCGGATCCACGCCGCCGCCGAGCGTGTTCTTCCAGCGCGCCGCAATTTCCTGCGCGTCGTCGTCTTCGTCCGCGCCGAACAGCTCCTCGACCGTGAGCCCGACGACCCGCGCGAGCCGCATCCCCACCGCGACGTTCGGCAGATACGCGCCGCGCTCGATCGCGGCCAGCGCCTGTCGTGAGATACCGGCCTCCGCCGCCAGTTCGGCCTGCGTCAGGCCGCGCCCGGCGCGGATCGCCCGGATACGCTCGCTGAACTTCGGTCGTTCCATTATAAGAGCAACGCGCTCGCATCCTAGCACCGAACGGCGCGCGCTCGCAAAGGCCGCCGGCGGTCCGAGGCGGCGCCGCGCGCGGCCGTTTACTCGCCAGGGGTCAGCGCGAAGCGCAGCGGGACTTCGAGCCACACGCGCACCGGCGCGCCGTCGCGCCCCCGGCCCGGCCGGAAGCGCCATCCTCGCACCGCTGCCACCGCCGCCGCCTCCAGCAGCGGGATACTCTCGACGACCTTCACGTCGGGCTCGACCGCGCCGCGACGGTCCACGATTATTCGCAGCACCACGCGACCCTCGATCCCGAGCTCCCGGGCGCGCGCCGGGTACTGCGGCAAGGGCGTGGCGATCGGCACCGGTGGCTCATCCACCTGATCCGCCGCGAAGGGACCCTGCTCTGCCGCGCTGCTCCGGCTACCGCCGCTTTCGCTATCGCCGCCCGCGCCCACCCGCGCCGTCGCCGGCCCGGATTCGCCCGCAGGACGATCAGTCGCGGCTCGCGGCGCCGATCTCGCCGCGGCTTCGCGCGTGGCGAGCGCCGGCGACGGCGCCGCCAACCTCGATCCTGTCGCGACCGCCGCCTTCCGCGTGATCATTCGGCGCAGCGCTTTCGCCGCATGTCGCAGAGCCGCGCTCGAGACCGGCGACGTGCGCGGCAGCGCGGGACGCGATTTACCGGCGTCGCCGGAGCTTGCGAGCGTCACATAGACGTACTGCTCCGCGCGCGGCCGCAGGCCATGCCGGCCCCCACCGAACTCCCTCAAACAGCCCAGACCGATCAGATGGAAGCCCAACGCGGCCAGCATCGCCACGCCCATCCGACCCCACGACGCGCCCGACCGCTCGCCCGCATCTGCCCCGGCTTTGTGCGCGCGCGACGACAACGCCCGGGGGCCGGCGCTCATTGACGCGCCGGACTCAACACAAAACTCAGGGTCGCGCCGTAATCATCGTGGTCGGATAACTGGGGAAACCGCGGCGGCGTGCGATAATCGACGGCGATTATCTTCAGTCCCGCCTTGCCGATCGGCACGCGCGCGATCCCCGCCGGGTTCGTCTGGTAGCGCGGGATCGCCGCCTCCGCGATTCTAATCTGCCCGTCGCCGATCTCGACGCCCACTCCCGCGAGCGGCTTGCCGCGATAGAGCACTTTCACCGGCAGTTCCGCGCCCGGCGCGGTCTTGAACGGATCGCTCTGCGGAATTATCTCGAGCTCCTCGCCGAGCACACGGGAAAACTCGCCGCCCGCCTCCGCCGCGGGAAAAATCGCCTTCGCGAATTTGAAAAAAGCCCCGCTGTCCCGCGCCGCCGGCAGATGGAGCTTGCTGGTGTTGAAGTACCGCCCGGCGGCGTCGCTGGCGAAGTAGCCGTTGTCGTATTCGCCCCAGACGAGCAGCAGCTCATGCCCCTTGCCATAGCGACCCGTGTCGACGGTCACGTGATCCGCCGTCGCCCCGCCGACGGCGCTCAGCAGCGACACCGGCGCACCGCCGCCGGCGAAGTAGCCCATGAGTTCGATCAGTTTTTCCGCATCGGGTGCGGCATATTCCTGCGGATGGCCGAACTTCACCGTCACGCGCTCACGACCCTCGGGAAGCAGCACCAGATCGTGCGCGCGCGCCGCTCCCGCGCCGAGCGTCAGCATCGCCATAACGGCGGCAAGCACCTTCATCGCAGCGGCTCCTTTCAGAATCGTCCGGGCAGAAAGTTGAGCGGCAGATGGACCCCGCCGAGCAGCGTCACCGGCGACTTCGGCGCGATCCCGACCGTCGTGCTGTTGAACTCGACCGCGGTCTCGTTGAAGCGGCCGAACGGATAGGCGGTTATTTCCACGAACGCGCTCGCCCCCGCCCAGTGCGCGTCGCTGTACCAGGCGTCGAGATTGAAGCGCGAATAGGAGCCGGCGCGCTGATGAGCCGCCGGATCGAGTTCGCTTTCGCCGACGAACTGCTGATTGACATAGAGGAAGATGGTCCGGCTCGCCTGCGCGCCGAACAGTGGCCAGCGCAGTTCGCCGCCGTATTTCGCCGACCACTTCGGCGTGTTCGGCACGTCCGACCCCTGCCCGTGCTGATTCCCGACCAGCCGCGCGCGCAGCGCGCTGTAGCTGGCCAGCACCGCGCAGGTGACACCGCCGGGCGTTTCCCAAACGCGGTAGCCGCCCTCGCTGTCGAAGCCTTCGCGGCGCGACGGCCCCAGATTGGTCGGCGGCTCGGGCGGCGGGTTTTCCTGGATCTCGTTGGTCAGCCGCGTGGTGTATACCGAGCCCAGGAAATGCCACGGCCCCGCCGGCGAATTGTACTGCACGCCGGCCTCTTCGCTGGTCACGGTCGTCACCCCCAGCGCCGGATTCAGCGGCAAATCGAACACCGCGCTCGGCGAACGGATCCCCTCGCCGATATTGGCGAACAGATCCGCGCCGGCGAGCGGCGTCACCACGATACCTCCCTTCGGCTCGGCTGCGCCGGTGTCCGGAGCGACCCGCGCCGGCGTGATGAAATCGTGGATATCGAAGAAAAACTCATCGTAGCGAACTCCGCCTGTCAGTTTCAGCCACGCAAACGGCTTGAGGTCCGTCTGCAGATAAACAAACGGATTGTGGATATTGAAATTGACGTTGACCGTCTGCTGCGTCGGGACCCGCGCGATCGTGTCGTACTGCTTGGCGTTGGCGATATCCGAACGCAGCCCGCCCCCCGCCAGCAGGTCCGCCGCGATCCCCGCCGGCAGCCGCAGCCGCCAGAACTTCTCCCCGTTGCCGCCGAGCGTATAGCGCCGATCCGCGCTCAGCGCCTGTCCCGGCGCCAGCGGATTTATCGGGATCGTGCTGAAGGTCGCATAGCGATCGAACACGTTGTGGATCGCGTACAGATTCACCGCCAGCGGCTCCTCGGCGGCGGGTTCGCGATAGTTGAACACCACGTTTTCCTCCGTGCGATTGCCGCCGTCCGTCGGATTCACCGCCGCCGTCGGACTGAGCGCGCCCGCCTCGACCAGCGCGCGATTGATATATCCCGGCGCGCCGAAGGTGTCGTTGAAGAACTGGAAGCGGAACGCGCCCACGCCCTCGAACAACGGCACCGTCACCTTGTCGAAGGTGTTGAGACGCAGCAGATTCTCGTTGTGACGATAGCCCTGCGTGTCGTCGGCGAGCAGTGACAGAAACCCGTGCGCCGGCCCGATACCCCCGGCATAGACGGCGTCGCCGTGCACCGTCCCGAACTGACCGCCGCTCAGCGTCAGCCCCGACGGCGGCGCGGCGAGCGTGTCGAAATTGACCGAACCCCCGATATTGAAGTCGCCCGCGCGCACATCGAACGGCCCGCGCGTCAGCGTGACCTGCCGCACCAGTTCCGGATTCAAATCGTTCAGATCGGTGTAGCCGTTCACCTGGATCGACGAGGTCTGGTTCTGCGGCACGCCATCGACGAAGGTCGCCACGTCGCGTCCGTGTTCGAGCTCATCGAAGCCGCGCAGCGCCACGCCGTAGCCGACGCCGCCCTGCCCGTAGTTGTCCACCGTGACGCCGGTCAGCGGCCGCAGCAGCTCGCCGTACGTCGTCGTGCTGCGCTTCACCTCGGCCGGATAGCTGGCGACCGTCACCGATGCCGGATTCGCCGACCGCTTCGCCGAGAGCTCCGCCTTGTCGGGCTCCGGCGCCGCGCCGTAAATCACCAGTTCCTTTAACCGAAGGGGCCGTTTGCGGCGGGCGGAGCGCCTCTTCGCGGGTTGCGACGGCACCGCCGCGGCCGTCGCCGAGGTCGCTGGTTGCGGCGGTTCGGCGCCGACCGCGAGCGCATCGAGACACACCGCCACGACCAGGCAGAACCAGCCGGTTCGCTTGACCATGGATCCATCTCACCTCCTGCGGTTCGGCGCGCCCTGACGCCGGCGCCCGCAACCGCTCAAGCTGGGATCAACAGAAACGACTTGTGCTGAGAATCGACCGTTGGTCAGCGCTATCCGAAAGCCATCGCTCCGCTCCTAAGCGAGATTCAAAATCCCGCCGCCATTGCAGCGGGAGCGTCCTACGGCCTGCCGGACAAGGCACGCCGCCATCGGATACGCCGGTGGCTTTCGCTCACACCGTATAGCTCAAAGCGCGCGCGCGATCCATCAGGATCGGCGAATTTTCCTGTCAGCGAATTTTCACGAACCCGATGGCGCCGTGATGGTCGCGCGATCCGCCCCGGGCGACGCCCGGCGGTTTCAAGCCGGCGGCGGCCGCCTCTCCGCGGTCTCGGGCATCGCCAGCCAAAAGAACCCGAGCGCGCCCAGCGCGCACGCGCTCAGCAGCAGGAAGCCGCGGTCATAGCCGTAGCGGTTGGCGACGACGCCGGCGCCAAGATTACTCAGCGCCGCCCCCACCGCAACGCAGGTGTTCATCGCGCCCTGCAGCAGATTGAAGCGCCCCGTATGGCGCGCCAGATCGGCGACGATTATCACCGCAACCACGCCGAAGATACCCGCGCCGACGCCGTCGAGGATCTGGATCGGCACCACCAGATAGGGCTTCCGCGTGATCGCGAACAGCACTCCGCGCATCGCGAGAGCCGCGAGCGCCAGCAGGAAAACCGGCTTTCGTCCCCAGACATCGGCGAGCCGTCCCGCGACCACCGCGACCGGCGCCATCACGAGCTGCGCGATGACAATACAGGCGGACATGTACGGCGCTGCCAGGGTCGGGCGGCCGGCCGACAGCATCTCGCCGACCAGCGGCAGCATCGCCGCGTTCGCCAGATGAAAAAGCGTCACGGCGGCGGCAAAAATCGCGATTCGCGAGTCGCGCAGCAGACCGCCGATCGCGACAATCTCCGGCCGGCCCCCGCGCCCCAGCGCCGCCTCGCGCGCGAGCGCCGGGTCGATCTCCTCAGGGCGGATACACCAGGCCGCGATCGCGCCGGCCACGCTCATCGCCGCGGCGAAATAGAACAGTCCGACCGTCGCGAACGAGTAGGCGATAGCGCCGGCCAGGAGCGCCGCAAAGACGGCGCCGGCGTGACTGTACGCTTCATTGCGCCCCATCCGCCGGGCGAAGGCGGCCGGACCCACCAGGCCGACGCTGATAGCCGCGATCGCCGGCGGCATCACGACGGTCGCGAGCGCGATTAACCCCTGCGCCATCGCCACCGCCGCCACGCTGGTGCACCCGATCAGCAGCAGGCATCCCGCGCCGAGCCCCACCGCGGCGCCGGCCACGAGCGCGCGCTTTTGCGCCAGCCAATCGACCAGCGCGCCGGCCGGCGTCTGTGTCAGCACCGCGACCAGACCCGGCAATGCCATCACCATACCGATTCGCGCGACGTTCCAATGGCGCGCGGCGAGCAGAAAAATCGCCAGATACGGCCCGACCGTGGTCTGCGCGTCGGCCTTGAAAAAATTGAGCCAGTCGAGCGCGCGGCGGCTCTGCGCGGACACGCTGCGTTGCGCCGCGCCGCTCCCTGCCGACGCTTCGATCGCCCCTGCTTGCGCCATCGCTCACCACCTCGTCGAACCGTGCGGGCAACACCCATGCCACCCCGAAACGGGGCGCGCTTCCGCGCCTCCGTCCTGAAGCTGGCAATCCGCATCGCCCAAATGTACTTAGCATCGGCATCGACGCCGCGCTTGCGCAGACGCTCAGATGGCGAGCCCGCGCCCGCGCGCGACTCGCGTCTCCAAGCGCCGCTGCCCCTCCACGCGCCTCGGCGCCCGGTCCCCAGCCGCGCCCCCGCGTCCGCAACGAAGCCCCTCCCCTCGCCGTTGCGGACCCCTTACGCGTCGCGAGCGCGCCCCGCCTTATGCGGAGGCGGCGCGCAGCGCCCGCTCCTTCAGCATCGCGAAGAACACCGGCACCAGGATCAGCACGACGACGATCGACGGCAGGACGCTAGTCACGCGGTTGACTAAACTGACCGGTTGGTATAGTCGGTGGGCGATATGGCAGCGGGTCGATCACGAACGCGCATCCTGGAGACGGCCGGCGAGCTGATGCTCCGGCACGGCTACGCGGCCACGTCGATCGACGACATTTGTTCCAGGGCGAGAGTTACCAAGGGGAGCTTCTACCACTTTTTTAAAACCAAGGAGGAGGTTGCGCTCGCGGTCCTGAACGGCTTCTACGAGCGTGGCCGCGCGCGCCTCGCCGACGGCGCCTACCTCGAGATCGCCGACCCGCACCGGCGCCTGCGCGGCTTTTTTGATCATCTCGAGATGATTGGACCCGAGCTCTGGCGCGACGGCTGCCTGATGGGAAACTTCGCCTGCGAGTTCGCTGAGTCGAGTCAGACCATCCGGCGGCGGGTCGCCGCGATGTTCACCGAGCTGGTGAGCACGCTGTCGCCGATCTTCAAGCCCATCGCGCGCGACCATCAGGAAGCCGACGAGCTCGCGATGCAAACGCTCATAGCGATCGAGGGTGCCGTGATTATGGCGCGCGCCTACGACGACCCGCCGCGCATCGCCGCCGGTCTCCGCTGCCTGCGCGGCCTCATCGAGGCGCGCATCACGAAATCGCTAACCATCAGGAAGAACCGAGACCGGCAGCGAACCGCTTCACCGCGCAAGTCAATCAAGGAGGGTAGCCATGTCTGAACCCTGGAGTGTCAAAGGCTCGTACTTCGAAACCTGCAACTGCGAGACCGCCTGCCCCTGCGTCTTCCTGAGTCCACCCACGGCGGGCGAATGCACCGTGCTGGTCGCCTGGCACATTGACGAAGGCCGCTTTGCTCAAATCTCCCTCGACGGCCTCAACGTCGTCCTCGCGGTTCACAGTCCCGGCCACATGGCGGAAGTCAAGTGGCGGGCGGCGCTGTACCTTGACGAGTCCGCCGCGGCGCCGCAGCGGGAAGCCCTGACGCAAATCTTCACTGGACAGGCGGGCGGTCATCCGGGCCGAATCGCCCAACATATCGGTGAACTGCTCGGCGTCGCCAACGTGCCCATCGAGTATCGGGCCGAGGGTAAGCGACGCGCGGTTCGCGTCGGCAAGGTGGCCGACGCCACCATCCAGGCGATCGCGACGCCGGCGGGCGAGGTAACCGTCAGCGGTCATCCGCTGGCTATCGCGCCCGGCTTTCCCGCGACCGCCGCCCGCTCAGAAGGGCTTCGCTACCAGGATCACGGCTATAGTTGGGAAATCTCGAAAAAGAACGGCTTCTATTCGGCCTTCCACTACCGCAATGATTGAGGCGTCCCGCCAGGCGAACGATCCGATCATCGCCCTTCTGCGCCGCGATCGCTGGATCGTCCTCGGCGCCTCGGCCGCGTTGACATTGTTCACCGCCGCCGAGTGCCGCCGGCTCGACGATACGCTGATGGGTGCCGGCGCGGGATGGTGCGGCGCCTCCGTGGCCCGCTGGGGACCCGCCGATCTCACCATGATCGCGCTGATGTGGAGCGTGATGATGATCGCGATGATGACACCGACCGCATCGCCGATGGTGCTGGCCTTCGCCGGCCTCGAGCGCCACCGTTACGGCGGCACCCGCGCGCCCTGGGCGACGACCGGCGCCTTCCTCAGCGGCTATCTGATGGTCTGGATCGGCTTCAGCTTGCTGGCGGCGCTCGCCGAGTGGGGCCTTCATGCCGCAACGATGCGCAGCGCGAGCGGAACGCTGCCGCGCCCTGCCCTGGCCGCAGTGCTGATGCTCACTGCCGGCGCCTTTCAGTTTTCACCGCTGAAAGCGGCCTGCCTCAGGCATTGCCGTACCCCGGTAGGTTTTCTGCTCGCGGAATGGCGCGAAGGAACCCGCGGCGCGCTCGTGATGGGCGGTCGTCACGGGCTCTATTGCGTCGCATGCTGCTGGCTTCTGATGCTGGTTTTGTTGGGCGTCGGCGCGATGAACGCCGCGTGGTGCGCCGGGCTCGCCGCGCTCGTCCTGGCCGAAAGGATTCTGCCGGGCGGGCTTTGGCTCGCGCGCGGGGCGGGCGTCGCCCTCATCCTCGCTGGCGCCGCCGTCGCCGCTCGTACCTGGTAGCGGCGCGCGGCGCGGCCGATGAGCCGCCAGCGGATCATGCCTTGAAGGCGCCACCGCCGCCCCATTTTTCCAATCCGCCGAACCGGCGACCTCGCCAGAGGCGCTTTGATTTTGCCTCCGCGCGCCGCGCCCTCCGCCTGCCAACGCCACTTACGCCTTCCCGACTGCGCCCCGCCTCAGGCGGAGGCGGCGCGCAGCGCCCGCTCCTTCAGCATCGCGAAGAACACCGGCACCAGGATCAGCACATGGACGGTCGACGTTATCATGCCGCCGACGATCGGCGCCGCGATCGGCTGCATCACGTCCGCGCCGATCCCGGATTCCCACAGAATCGGCGCGAGGCTCAGCATCACCACCGCCACCGTCATCAGCTTGGGCCGCAGCCGCTGCACCGCGCCCTCGAGCGTCGCCGCTTCGATCGCGGCGGCGCTTAAGGGTCCGCCGGCCTGCCGCCGTTCGAGCGCCTCGTGCAGATAGATCACCATCACCACCCCGGTTTCGACCGCGATGCCGAACAAAGCGATATAACCCACCCAGACCGCGACGCTGAAATTGAACCCCAGCAGAGCCTGTGCGATCACGCCGCCCGTCAGCGCATAGAGCGTCGGGAAAATCAGCACGGCCGCCTCGGCTAGCGATTGAAACAAAATGTAGAGGAGCACGAAGATCGCGAGGAAGACCACCGGCAGTATGATGGTCAGACGCTGGCGCGCCCGCAGTTGCGAGGCGTACTCGCCGGACCACCTGAGCGCATAGCCGGGCGGCAGGCGCAATTGCCGATCCAGCGCCGCCTGCGCCCGCCGCACATAGCCGCCATAGTCCGACCCCGTCAGATCCACGTACACGTAGCCCGTCAACTGCGCGTCTTCGTCGCGGATCATCGCGGGCCCCGAAGCGATCGCGAGCCGCGCGACCTCGCCCAGGGGAACCTGCGCGCCCGACGGCGTCGCGACGAGCACCCGCCTGAGCGCGTCGAGATCGTCGCGATAGTCCTGCAGGTAGCGCACATTTATCGGATAGCGCGCGCGACCCGCGATCGCGGTCCCGATATTCTCGCCGCCGATTGCGAAACTGACGGCATCCTGCACGTCCCCCACGCCGAGACCGTACTGCGCCGCGACCGCGCGCCTGACGTCGATATCGAGGTAAAAACCCTCTGCCACTCTTTCCGCAAACACGCCCCGCGTGCCCGGAACCGCCGCGAGGATTTTCTCGATCCGGCTGCCGAGACGCTCGATCCCGGTCAGTGACGGCCCCTGGATTTTCAACCCCACCGGCGTCTTGATACCGGTCAGCTCCATGTCGAGCCGGTTCGCGACCGGCATCGTCCACGAATTGGCGAGGCCCGGGAAGGCGAGCTTCGCGTCCATCTCCGCGATCAACTGCGCGTAGCTCAGCCCGCGCCGCCAGGCGCGGCGCGGCTTGAGCATGATCGTCGTGTCATACATGTCGAGCGGCGCATTGTCGGTCGCGCTGTTCGAGCGCCCGACCGTGCCGAAGACGCTCGCCACCTCGGGAAACGTCCGGATTATCCGATCCTGCTTCTGCAGCAGATCGCGCGCCGCGGTGATCGAGATTCCCGGCAGCGCCGTCGGCATATACAGCGCCGCCCCCTCGTACAGCGGCGGCATGAACTGGCTCCCCAGCCGCGACGCCACAGGTAGAGTGATCAGCAGGAACAGCACATTGATCGCGATCGTGCTTCGCCGATGCCGCAGGCACCAGCCGAGCACCGGCAGATACGCCGCCTGAAACAGCCGATTGAGGGGATTGCGTTCCTCGCCGCCGAGCCGTCCGCGGATTAACAGCAGCATCAGCACCGGAACCACCGTAATCGCCAGGATCGACGACAGCGTGATCGCGAAGGTCTTGGTCGCCGCCAGCGGCCGGAACATCCGCCCCTCCTGCGCCTCCAGCAGGAACACCGGCAGAAACGACACCACGATGATCACCAGCGAGAAGAAGAGCGGCCGCCCGACCTGTTTGGCCGCGTCGAGCAGGATCCGCCGCCGCGCCGCCTCCGGCACCGGCGCGCCGCGCTGCGCCGCCAGCTCCTGCGCCGCCGCCAGCCGACGATAGCCGTTCTCGACCATCACGATCGACGCGTCAACCAGCACGCCGATCGCAAGCGCGAGCCCGCCAAGCGACATGATATTCGAGCTCACCCGCAGGAAGTACATCGGGATAAAGGTCGCCAGCACCGCCAGCGGCAGCACCAGGATCGGAATCAGGGCGGAGCGGAAATGAAACAGGAAGACGATTATCACGAGACTCACGATGATCGCCTCCTCGAGCAGATCCCGCTGCAGCGTATGAATCGACCCCCGGATGAGGCCCGCGCGGTCGTAGCCGGGGATAATTTCGACCCCCGGCGGCAGGCTCTTGCGCAATTCCGCGATCCGGCGCTTCACCCCGTCGATCACCGTGAGCGCGTTCTGCCCGTAGCGCATCACCACGATCCCGCCGACCGCCTCCCCGACACCGTTCCACTCCGCCACCCCCTCGCGCAGGTCCGGCCCGAGGCTCACCACGCCGAGGTCGCGTATCAGCACCGGCACGCCGTCGTGGTCGGCGACCGGGATATTCTCCAGGTCGGTTACCGACTTGATGTAGCCAAGTCCGATCACGTTGTAGGACGCCGCCGACATTTCGATCACCCGCCCGCCGACTTCGCGGTTGCCCGCCTGGATCCGCTCGATCACCGTCCGCAGCGGGATCCCCAGCGCGAGCAGCCGATTGGGATCGAGCCTGACCTGGTACTGCCTGACGAAACCGCCGATCGTGGCGACCTCCGCCACCCCGGGCACGGTCTCGAGCGCGTAGCGGATGCGCCAGTCCTGCAGGCTTCGCAACTCGCTGAGGTCGTGGCGGTGACTGCGATCGACCACCACGTACTCGAAGACCCAGCCCGCGCCGGTCGCATCCGGACCGAGTACCGGGGTCACGCCCGCGGGCAGCTCGCCGCCGAGCTGCTGCAGATACTCGAGCACGCGGCTGCGCGCCCAGTAGAGATCGGTGCCGTCCTCGAACACCACGAAGACGTAGGAATCGTTGGGCATGGTCTCGGCCCGCACGGCCTTGACCCGCGGCGCCGCCAGCATCGTCGTCACGATCGGGTAGGTCACCTGATCTTCGATCAGGTTCGGCGGCTGCCCCATCCACTGCGTATGGATTATCACCTGAACATCCGACAGATCCGGCAGCGCGTCGAGCGGGATGCGCGCCAGCGACCAGATGCCGGCGAGCACGAGCGCCATCACCCCGAGCAGCACGAGGAAGCGCTTTTCGTTGCACCAGTCGATAGTGCGTTCGATCACGGCGCGCCTCCTCACATCCCGCCCGTCGCCGACAGATTGAACTGCCGGCTCGCGAGAATCCTGCCATCCCGGGCGGCCACCGCCGTCACCTGCCAGGTGCCGCCGCTCGCCAGCGTCACCTCGCCTTCATAAACGCCCGCCCCCTGATCGTTGAGCCGCGCCGCCTCGCGCATCGCCGCCATGCCCATCGCCGGCATCGCCGCCATGGCGAACGTAACCGTCACCGTCGCGCCGGTAATCCCGCGACCGGCGGCGTCCTTCAGAATGACGCGCAGCCGGTTCCGGCCCCGCGCCGGCGGATTCGGCGTCGTGACCACTTCGAGGCCGGCCGATGGCGCCGGCGGCGCCGCGGCGCTCACCCCCGCGGGCGCCGGCGCGAAACTGCCCGTCGCCGCCTGCAGTTGGCTCTCCGAATCGATCAGGAAGTTGGCCGACGCGACGATTCGTTGCCCCGGACGGAGACCCCTCAGCACCACCAGGTCGGCGCCGACGCGCGGGCCGATCACCACGTCCGTCGGCACCAGGTAGCCGCCGCCGCGATCGACGAATGCGACCTCCCGGGTCCCGGTGCGCAGCACGCCGCCGGCGGGAATCACGGTCTGCTCGCCCAGCGGCGCATGCAGCGTCACACGCCCGTACATCCCGGGCTTGAGCCGTCCCGCCGAATTATTCAAGGCGATCCGCACCCGCGCCGTCCGCGTCGCCGTGTCGATCGCGGGCCCGATGAAATCGACGCGGCCCCGAAAACTCGTCCCGGGATAGGCATCGACCGCGAACTCAGCGCGATCGCCCGGCCGGATCACCCCCAGATCGTTCTGGAAAACCGCCGCGTAGACCCAGACCGTCGAAAAATCCGTGATCGTGTAGAGCCTCGTACCGGGCTGCACGTACAGGTTCGGCAGCGCGTTGCGCTCGACCACGTAGCCCGAGGCCGGCGCCACGATCGTCAGCACGTCGCGCGGCGGTCCGCCGCGCTCGAGCCGCGCCACTTCCGCCGCCGGCACGCCCATCAGCGTGAGCCGCGCCGCCGCCGCCCGCGTCAGCGAATCCGCGCCCGCCGCGACCCCCTCGACGGAACTGTTCGCCACGCCTTCCTCTGCCCGCCGCAGCAGCGCGAACTCCCGCTCCGTGCTGGCCAGGTCAGGACTATAGACGGTGAACAGCGGCTCGCCTCGACGCACGCGCTGGAAGGTCTGATTCGCGTATACCTGCTGAATCCATCCGCTGAAGCGCGGCTCCACGACCGCTTGCAGTTGCTCGTCGGGCTCCACGTTGCCGGTGGTCGTGATCCGCCGGCTGACCGCGCGACGTTCGACCGTGGCGAAGGTCACGCCGATCAACTGCCGGCGCGCCGGCGTGAGCTCAATCGGCGCCCGCTCGGCGGCGCCGCGGCTCGTCGGCGGCGCCGCCCCGAGCGCCAGCGCGACGATAACCCCGAACTTCAAGGCGCGACCGCTCATGGCCGTTCTCATGGCAGTTCCCCGATAGTCTGTTCGAGGCGCGCCACCGCGATTTCACGATCGGCCAACTCGCGGTAGTCCTCTTCGCGCAGATTCAGACGCTCGTTGAACGCCGCCAGCAGCGTCTGGAAATCCACCCGCGACGCCCGATACGCCGCCAGCGCCGTCTGCAGAGCGCTCTCCGCCTGCGGCAGCAACCCCTGCTCATAGATGCGCAGGATGCGATCGGCGGCGCGGATCGCCACCAGTTCGTCGGCCGCCGCCGCCCCTTCGTCGAGCTCGTCCGCGCGTACCTCGGCCCGCGCCGCCTCAAGCTCGAGCGCGGCCTGCTCGACCGCCGGCGTCTGCCGGCGCCAGAAATAGAGCGGGATCCGCGCCCCCACCGTGAGCATGAAATAATCCGGCTGGCCGACCCCGGTCTTCTGATAGGCGTAGCCCAGCGTGAAGTCCGGCAGATAGCCGCGCCGCGCGAGGCGGAGCGCCGTTTCGCTGCGCGCTTCGGCCGCGCGCTCCATCTGCACCGCGGTTGAACGTTCGCTCACCGCCGCGCCGAGGTCGCCCTCGACCAGTGCGACGCGCGTCGGTTCGAGCTCGCCGATAGCGACGTCCGGCCCGTCAACGTCGCGCCCCAGCGCCGCCTTGAGCTCGGCCTGCCGCTGCGCCATCTCGCGCCGATGGTGCGCGATCTCATTGAGCATCGCCGTCGCCTGCAACTGCGCCTTCAGGACATCCGCGGCCTGCCCCTCGCCGACCCGGTACCGCGCCTCAGCGATCGCCGCGATACCCTCGAGCTCGCGCCGTTCGCTCTGCAAGAGCCCCATCGTCCTCGTCAGGTAAAACAGCTCGCAGTAACTCTCGCGAATCTTCTCCGCCGCCGCCCGCTGCGCCGCCTCCCACTGATGCCGCGCGACTTCGGCATCCTGCGCGGCGATCGCGCCTCGCAGCCGCAGCTTGCCCGGACCGGGGATATCCTGCTCGACGCCAACCCCCGTGTAATAGAAATTGCTCGTCTCGTAGCCGGCCGACGGCTTGGGACTGCCGACCGTGAATTCCTGCAACTGTACCTGCGGGTCCGGAAGCGTCCGCTCCTGCAGCGGTCCGCGCCGCAGCGCCTCCCAATGCGCCCGCGCGGCAACCACGCGGGGATTGTGCGCCAGCCCTTCCTCGATAAGCCTGTTCAGGGTCGCCGATTGATTCCCTGAACGGTCCGCCTGAGCCATCGCCCGCGGCGCCGCCGCCAGCGCCGCTCCGACCGCGAGCATCAGCAGCGTGCGCCGCTTCGACACACGCCCAGCCATCTTTCCCATCTGCACCACCGATCGCGCTTTACTTGTGGGCCGCGGACTCGCCGCACGAGCCGTGACCGCATCGACCCCGAACGCCGCGCCTCCACAACCGCAGTTGGCGCGCGGCGCCCGCTCCAGAGTCAGCGAGCGAATCGGCTGATGATCAGATTTGTCGCGAACAGAGCAGCGCTAATGGATCGGATCGCGGCCGCGGCGCGCGCCGTGCGCAACGTCCCCCGCCGCCGCGCGTCCCCGGCACATACGCGGATTCGACCAGCGGGCCGCCGATCGCCGAGGCCGCCGCGTTACCGGCTGGCGCCGCACTCGGCTCTGCCCGATCCTCGGACAGCCGGCAGCAGCCGGGACCGCTCTCTGCGGCCAGCGCAGGACAGTCGCTCGCGCAACACGCGATGGTAAGCGCCTTCGCGCCGCACGATACTCCCCCGTCGCCCGGCAGACGCGGCAGCGCCGAGCCCGCCATCGCCGGGACCAGAATCGCCGCAATCAGGAATGCCAGGATCGCGGTAAGGAGTTCCGATCGGACGCGCACGCCTGCAAATTATGCGGGCGCCCCATTTCGCGCAAGGGCCGCCCCACCCCGGCCGACTGGTAGCCGTAACCGCTCCTTTGCTACGGTCACCCCCATGGCGAACTTCGATTTGAAAGACCGCGCGGCGCTGGTCGGCGTCGGCCATTCGCCCTACGGCCGCCGCCTGATGCGCAGTCCGATCGACCTCGCCGCCGAGGCCATCGCCGGCGCCCTCGATGACGCCGGGCTCGGCAAGGATCAGCTCGACGGCATGATCGTCAGCTTCGGCTCGCCCATCGGCGCCGACGGCGACACGCTGGCGCAGGTCCTCGGACTCAAACTCCGCGCCGCCAATCAGACCTGGGCCCACGGCCGCTTCACCGCAAGCTGCATCCAATGGGCCGCGATGCTGGTCAATGCCGGGATGGCCGATTTTGTCGCCTGCCTCGCCAGCGTCAGCTTCTCCGCGATGCGTCGCCCCATGATGGGCGGCAGCAACGATCGCGAAGGCGCGCGCGAGGCCGGCGGCGGTCACGGCGAGGACCCCGTCTACGGCATGACTTCGCCCGGCGCCGGCGCCGCCCTCGTCGCCCGCCGCTATTTCGAACGTTATGGAACCGACAGCCGCGCCCTCGCCGCCGTCCCCGTCGCCTTCCGCAAACACGCCGCGATGAACCCCGCGGCCATCATGCGCGAGCCCTTCACCATCGCCGACCACCAGGCCTCGCGCTTCGTCTGCGAACCCCTCCATCTGCTCGACTACTGCCTCATCAACGACGGCGCCGCCTGCGTCATCGTCACCACTGCCGAGCGCGCCCGCGATTGCCGCAAACCCCCGGTCTATATCAGCGGGATGCAGCCGCTGCCCGGCGGTCCCGATGAATTCATCTGGGCCTACCCCGGTCTCGGCGTTGCCCAACAGCCGGTCTTCACCTACGCCGCCGGGACGCAGCCGGTCTATCGGATGGCCGGCGTCACCCCCGCCGACATCGACGCCCTCTTCACCTACGACGCCTTCTCGATCCTCGTCTGGATTGCCCTCGAACGCTTCGGCTTCTGCCCGCCCGGCGAGGCCCCCGCTTTCACCGCCGACGGCCGCATCGAGCTCGGCGGCGCCCTCCCGGTAAACACCAACGGCGGCCTGCTCTCCGAAGCCCATATCATGGGCTGGAACCATCAGGTCGAGATCGTGCGCCAGTTGCGGGGCGAATGCGGCGCGCGCCAGCTCAAGGACGTCGAGCTCATCCAGTGGGCCAACGCCTACGGCGATTCACTCATCTACCATCGCTGAGCCGCGCGCCCGCGCTCACGCGCGCCGCGCCGTCTCCGAGGCGTAGGCGAGACCGAGCGTCGCCGCATTGCGCGCCATCCATTCGCTCAGCCGCGTCGGCGCCGTCGGTGCGCCCGACGCCACCAGCAGGTCGCTCATGAGACCCCGGATCTCATCGCGCGTGAGCACGATATCGCCGGTCATCCAGCCGACGAGCCGCGCCGTCAGCAGCATCGTCTGCGGGCTCAGATGGACAATCAGCGGCGGCCGGCCGATCGTCCCCCCCACCGCCCGCACCAAATCCGTAAAGCGATAGCTCTCGGGCCCTGCCGCGTCGATTTCGAGATTCGCCCCCGGCGCCGCCGCCTCCACCTCGAGCCGCGCCAGATCCTCGACAAAGACCGGCTGCACCCGATACGCGCCGTCCCCCGGCACGCCGAAGAGGCGCGATCGGCGCAGCAGCCAGGCGATATTATTGATAAGCACGTCCTCCGGCCCGAAGATGAGCGCCGGACGCACAATCGCGTACCCGATCCCCGCGCCGCGCAGATACTCCTCGATCACACCCTTGCCGCGAAAATACGGCAGCGGCGACCGCGCGTCGGCCCCCGTGATACTCGTATGAACAAAGCGCGCCACGCCGGCCCGCCTGGCCGCATCGATGAGGAGCTTGAGATTGTTGATCGCGCGCCCGAAGGTCATCGCGCCGCGCTCGAAGCGAATCCAGTAGGTATTGAAGATGACGCTCGCGCCGCTGAGCGACTCGACCAGTGCCTCCGGCCGCTCGAAGTTGAACGGCAGCACCTCGACCGCCGCGCCGAACGGATTCGGTCGCCCCGGATGGCCGGTCAGGGTCCTGACCGTGTAGCCGCGCGCGATCAGCTCGCGCGTGATGTACTTCCCGCTGTAGCTCAGGGCGCCGGTGACGACCGCAATCACCTTGGCGATACGCGGCTAACCGCGCTCCCCGCCACGCCCGATGCGCCGCGCCTCGGACGGAAATTCGCGATTTGTATGAAACATCAATTTTCCTCGTGATCTGCCTTCGATTCCCTTGACAGCCTTTTTGACCGCCGTTATCTTGGCGGTTCGCCTGAGGGTTTTGCCTTATGAAGTCAGGAATCGAGGCTTTCGAGCCCGACGCTATAGATTTGCAGATTCTCGACGCCTTGCAAGAACACGGCCGTATCCCCCACGCCAAACTCGCCGAGCAGGTCGGACTCTCCGCCCCCGCGGTCATCGAGCGCGTCAAGAAACTCGAGGACGGCGGCATCATCACCGGCTACCACGCCGTCGTTGACGCCCGCCGCGTCGGCCGCGACGTTACCGCCTTCATCGGCGTCTCCATCGGCCATCCCCAGACCATCGGGCTCTTCGAGGAAACCGTCGATCTCATGCCCGACGTCCTCGAATGCCATCACGTCACCGGCGAGCACACCGTCCTCCTCAAGATTAAGACCCATAGCACGGCGACCCTCGAACAGCTCATCCGCACCATCCGCCTGATCGACGGCGTCACCCGCACGGAGACGATGGTCGTCCTGTCCACCCATACCGAGCGCACCCATATCTTCGTCAGCGTCGATGATTCACCATTCGAATCCAACGGCCGCCGCCGTCATGGCGCCAATCGCAGCGCGGCGGAGTCGAGAAGGGCGTGAGTATGCATAACTACCGCGGACTTCCACCAGCACAGGGACTCTACGACCCCCGCTTCGAGCATGACGCCTGCGGCGTCGGCTTCGTCGTCAACATCAAGGGCGAGAAATCGCACGAAATCGTCCTCAAGGGTCTCGAAATTCTCGACAACCTGACCCATCGCGGGGCCTGCGGATGCGATCCGCTAACCGGCGACGGCGCCGGCCTGCTGATGCAGCTCCCGGACGACTTCTTCCGCCGCGAGGCGGCCACCCTCGGTTTCAGCCTGCCCGCTCCGGCCGCCTATGGCGTCGGCATGGTCTTCCTGCCGCTCGAAACCGCCCGCCGCGAGGCCTGCGAGCGCATCTACGAACGCATCGTGCAGGAAGAGGGTCAGCGTTTCCTCGGATGGCGCACCGTGCCGACCGATCCCACCCAATGCGGCGATATTGCGCGCCAGGGTCTGCCCGCCGTCCGCCAGATCTTCATAGCCCGCGGTGACGCCGTCGCCGACCAGGAGGCCTTCGAACGCAAACTCTACGTCATCCGCAAGCGTGTCAGCGCCGCCGCCGCCCAGCTCCAGCTCGCCGACGGCGAACTGTTCTATACCTGCAGCCTCTCGAGCTCGACCATCGTCTATAAGGGCCAGCTCATCTCGTGGCAGATCCCGCGCTTCTATCCCGACCTCGTCGATTCCGCCGTGACTTCGGCGCTCGCCATGGTCCATCAGCGCTTCTCCACCAACACCTTCCCCAGTTGGGACCGCGCCCATCCCTATCGCTTCCTCTGCCATAACGGCGAAATCAACACCCTGCGCGGCAATATCAACTGGATGCATGCGCGCGAGAAGCAGTTCGCCTCCGAGCTCTTCGGCGACGATATCAAAAAGGTCCTGCCCATTATCGAACCCAACGGCAGCGACTCCGCGATGTTCGACAATGCCCTCGAACTCCTCGTTCGGACCGGTCGCTCGCTGCCCCACGCCATCATGATGATGATCCCCGAGGCCTGGCAGAACGACCAGCTCATGGATCCTGGCAAACGCGCCTTCTATCAGTTCCATTCCTGCATGATGGAGCCCTGGGACGGTCCCGCCTCAATCGCCTTCACCGACGGCCGCCGCATCGGCGCCGTCCTCGATCGCAACGGCCTGCGCCCCTCGCGCTACCTCGTCACCAAAGACGGTCTCGTGGTGATGGCTTCCGAGGCCGGCGTCCTCGATATCCCGCCCGACGAGGTCGCCTTCAAGGGTCGCCTCCAGCCCGGCAAGGTCTTCTTCGTCGATACCGTCGAAGGCCGCATCGTCCAGGACGAGGAGATCAAGCAGGGCTTCGCCCGCCGCCAGCCCTATCAGGCCTGGCTCGATCAGAACCTCGTCGACCTCGAAACCCTGCCCACGCCCCCGGTTTATCCGCCGATTAACGGCTACGAACCGCTCGATCTCCTCAAACAGCAGCAGGCCTTCGGCTATACCCTCGAAGACCTCAAGATGATCCTCGCGCCGATGGCCGCCAACGGCCAGGAGCCGGTCGGCTCGATGGGCACCGATACGCCGCTCGCGGTGCTGTCGGACAAATCCCCGCTGCTCTTCAACTACTTCAAGCAGCTCTTCGCCCAGGTCACCAATCCGCCGGTGGATTCGATCCGCGAAGAGATGGTGATGTCGGCCGAGACCACGCTCGGCAGCGAACAGAATCTCTTTACCGAAACTCCCCTGCACTGCCGCCAACTGCGGCTCAAAACGCCGATCCTCACCAACGCCGAACTCGAAAAGATCAAGCATCTCGCCCGGCCCGGCCTGCGCACCATCACGCTCTCGACGCTCTACCGTGTCGCCGACGGCGCCGGCGGCCTGCGCGCCGCCCTCGATAAGCTCTGCGCCGACGCCTCGCGCGCCATCGCCGACGGCTATACCATCATCGTCCTCTCCGATCGCGGCGTGAATCACGAATGGGCGCCGATCCCGAGCCTGCTCGCGACGGGCGCCGTCCATCACCACCTGATTCGCGAGGGCACCCGCACCCGCTGCGGCCTCGTCGTCGAATCCGGCGAGCCGCGCGAAGTGATGCACTTCTGTCTGCTGGTCGGTTACGGTGCCGGCGCCATCAATCCCTATCTCGCCTATGCCACGATGGCCGGAATGATCCACGACGGCCGCCTCAAAGATATCGACGAGGAAGAGGCCGTCCAGCACTTCATCAAGGCGGTCACCAAGAGCCTCGTCAAGGTCGCCTCCAAGATGGGCATCTCGACCGTGCAGAGTTATCGCGGCGCGCAGATCTTCGAGGCCATCGGCCTCGACAAGGACCTCGTCGACCGTTACTTCACCTGGACCCCCTCGCGCGTCGGCGGCGTCGGCCTCGAGGTCCTCGCCCGCGAATCCGCCAATCGCCACAAGCTCGCCTATCTCGCCGATCCCAATCTCGACGGCGAACTCGAGGTCGGCGGCCAGTATCAGTGGCGGCGGCGCGGCGAATACCACATGTACAACCCCAACACCATCGCCAAATTGCAGCACGCCGTCCGCGCCGGCAATTACCGCATGTTCAAGGAGTACACCGCGCTGGTCGACGACCACAGCCGCAACATGGCGACCCTGCGCAGCCTGCTCAAGTTCAAGCCCACCCGTCCGCCCGTGCCGATCGCCGAAGTCGAACCCGCGACCTCAATCGTCAAACGCTTCAAGACCGGCGCGATGTCCTTCGGCTCCATCAGCAAGGAGGCCCACGAAAATCTCGCCATCGCCATGAACCGCATCGGCGGCAAATCCAATACCGGCGAGGGCGGCGAGGACCCCGCCCGCTTCGAGCGCGACCCCAATGGCGATTGGCGCCGCAGCGCCATCAAGCAGGTCGCCTCCGGCCGCTTCGGCGTCACCAGTTGGTACCTGGTCAACGCCGACGAACTGCAGATCAAGATGGCGCAGGGCGCCAAACCCGGCGAAGGCGGCCAACTGCCGGGTCACAAGGTCGATGAGTTCATCGCCAAGACCCGCTACTCAACGCCCGGCGTCGGGCTCATCTCGCCGCCGCCCCATCACGATATCTATTCGATCGAGGACCTCGCCCAGCTTATCCATGACCTCAAGAACGCCAACGATCGCGCCCGCATCAGCGTCAAGCTGGTCGCCGAGGTTGGCGTCGGCACCATCGCCGCCGGCGTCGCCAAGGCCAAGGCCGACGTCGTCCTGATAAGCGGTCACGACGGCGGCACCGGCGCCTCGCCCCTCACCTCGATTAAACACGCCGGCATCCCCTGGGAGCTCGGCCTCGCCGAAACCCAGCAGATCCTCGTCATGAACAACCTCCGCGGCCGCATCCACGTCGAAACCGACGGCCAGCTCAAGACCGGCCGCGATATCGCCATCGCCGCCCTCCTCGGCGCCGAGGAATTCGGCTTCGCCAGCGCCGCCCTCGTCGCCTCCGGATGCATCATGATGCGGGTCTGCCACCTCAACACCTGCCCGGTCGGCATCGCCACCCAGGACCCCGAACTGCGCAAGAAGTTCGAGGGCAAACCCGAGCACGTCGTCAACCTGATGATGTTCCTCGCCGAGGAACTTCGCGAACACATGGCCCAGCTCGGTTTTCGCACCGTCGCCGAGATGGTCGGTCACGTCGAATGCCTCGACGCCGACGAGGCGATCCAGCACTGGAAGGCGCGCAATATCGACCTCAGCGCCATCCTGACCAAACCCGACGTCCCCGCCGACTGGCCGCTCCATTGCGTCGAAAAGCAGGACCACGGTCTCGACAAGGCCCTCGATCAGCAGCTCAAGGAGCTCTGCCGCGACGCCCTCGAACATCGCCGGCCCGTCGAAGTCCATCTGCCGATCCGCAACGTCAATCGCACCGTCGGCACCATCCTGTCCGCCGAGGTCTCGCGCCGCCACGGCGAAAAAGGCCTCCCGCCCTACACCATCCAGATCCATCTGAAGGGCTCCGCCGGACAATCCTTCGGCGCCTGGCTCGCGCCCGGCGTCGCGATGTTCCTCGAAGGCGACGCCAACGACTATTGCGGCAAGGGCCTCTCCGGCGGCTTCATCGCCGTGCGCCCGCCCCGCAACGCCGCCTTCAGGGCCGAGGAGAATATCCTCATCGGCAACGTCGCCCTCTACGGCGCCACCGGCGGCGAAGCCTTCTTCCGCGGCCTCGCCGGTGAACGCTTCGCCGTCCGCAACAGCGGCGCCACCGCCGTCGTCGAAGGGGTCGGCGACCACGGATGCGAGTACATGACCCGCGGCCTCGTCGTCGTGCTCGGCCGCACCGGCCGTAACTTCGCCGCCGGCATGAGCGGCGGCGTCGCCTATGTCCTCGACGAGGACCAGAGCTTCGCCGGCAACTGCAACATGGGGATGGTCGAGCTGCACCCGCTCGACGATGCCCGCGAGATCCAGGAACTGCATACCCTCATCTCGCGCCATCGTCAGTACACCGACAGCGCCACCGCCGAGCGCATCCTCGCCGATTGGGATCGCTATGTGACGCGCTTCGTCAAGGTGATGCCCACCGAGTATCGCCGCGTGCTCGAAGGTCAGCTCAATTTGCAGTCCGACCTCGCCAAACTCGCCGCCGTCTGAAGCCGGCGCGCAAAACCGCATGCCAAGCAAGTCGGGAGACTGAGAACGCGATGGGCAAAATTACGGGCTTCATGGAGATCAAACGCGAGTCCAATCCGCGCCGCCCCGTGGCCGAGCGCATCCGCGACTATCGCGAATACGAACTCAAGATGCCCGAAGAAAAACTCCGCCAGCAGGGCGCGCGATGCATGGACTGCGGCATCCCCTTCTGCCATCGCGGATGCCCCCTCGGCAACATCATCCCCGACTGGAACGACCTGGTTTATCGCGGCCGCTGGCGCGAAGCCATCGAACGCCTCCACTGGACCAACAACTTCCCTGAATTCACCGGCCGCGTCTGCCCCGCGCCCTGCGAAGAGGCCTGCGTCCTCAATATCAACAACGATCCCGTCACCATCAAACAGCTCGAAAAACATATCGTCGATCACGCCTGGGCCGAAGGCTGGATCGCCCCCCAGCCGAACCCCCGCCGCACCGGCAAAAAGGTCGCCGTCGTCGGCTCCGGACCCTCCGGGATGGCCTGCGCCCAACAGTTGGCCCGCGCCGGCCATAGCGTCACCCTCTACGAACGCGCCGATCGCATCGGCGGCCTCCTCCGCTACGGCATCCCCGACTTCAAGCTCGAAAAATGGCAGGTCGAGCGCCGCGTCGAACAGATGAAGGCCGAAGGCGTCGAGATTGTCACCAACTGCCGCGTCGGCACCGACCTCCATGCCGATCAGCTCCAGCGCGAGTTCGACGCCATCGTCCTCACCATCGGCTCCACCAAACCGCGCGATCTCCCGGTCCCCGGCCGCGATCTGAAGGGCATCCACTTTGCGATGGAGTTCCTGCCCCAGCAGAACAAGCGCAATGCCGGCGACACTATCCCGCCCGAAATCGCCATCACCGCCACCGGCAAACGCGTCGTCATCCTCGGCGGCGGCGACACCGGCTCCGACTGTCTCGGCACCTCGAATCGCCAGGGCGCGCTCAGCGTTCATCAATTCGAGCTTCTGCCCGTACCGCCCGAAAAGCGCACCCCCGCGATGCCCTGGCCGGACTGGCCGATGATCCTGCGCACCTCGACCTCCCACGAGGAAGGCGTCATCCGCGACTGGAGCATCAATACCAAGTTCTTCGAAGGCGAAAACGGCGTCGTCAAAAAACTCCACGGCGTTCGCCTCAACTGGAAGAACGAAAACGGCCGCATGACCATGGAGGAGATCCCCGGCAGCGAATTCACCCTCGATTGCGACCTCGTCCTGCTCGCCCTCGGCTTCCTCGGCCCCGAACCCGATACCATCGTCGCCGAGCTTGGCCTCAATCTCGATCCCCGCGGCAACATCGCCTGCGTCAACTATCAGTCGAGCGTCCCCGGGGTCTTCGCCGCCGGCGATGCGCGCCGCGGCCAATCTCTGGTAGTGTGGGCCATCTGGGAAGGCCGCGAGTGCGCCCGCGCCGTCGATACCTACCTGATGGGCGAGACGTTCCTCCCCGCCAGCCCGGAACTTTAGTGCCCTAACCGTCAGCGCCGCCCCGCGCTCATCCGCGCGCGGGGCCTCAAGGAGTCGCTGTGGCCGTCTATCTCGATACCAGCGCCTTCGATCACATCTATCGCAAGCTCGGCTGCACCGCCGCCGATATCGCCAACTTGCGCCGCAAAATCTACGGCCGCGATCTCTCTCTGCTCCTCAGCATCCACACCCTCGAAGAGATCCTCCTCGACCGCCGCGCCCGCCCCGAAGAGCGCGTCGCGCGCATCAAGCTTACCCTCTCTCTCGCCAATTTCCGCCGGATGGTCAAGGCGGGCGATCAACTCCTGCTCGACGACCTCCGCTCCTACGCCGCCACCGGCGAGCCCGCGCGCCCGTTCATCGACGCCGACCTGCAGAACGTCCTCAGCGACGGCCTGAGCGAACTCATCGAAACCGACGGCGAAGAGCTCGACGAGGACCTCATCGCCGCGCTCGAGCAGACGCGCGCGCGCAAACAGCGCTTCCACGCCGCGCTCCTCGCCCCGCTCGCCGCCGCGCCCGCCCGCGCGTCCGCCGCCAACCCGTCCACTCCCGTCGCCTTCGCCGAATTCTATGCCGCCGGCCTGACGGTCTGGTTAACCGCGTTCCTCGAACAGCAGGGTCTTTTGCAGGCCTGCGCCGCACGCGGCCTCGAAGCCCTGTTCGGCCTGCGCAGCGTCCGCATGATGGTCGGCTTGATCCTGTCGTTTGACTATGAGCGTCTCTGCGAACCCGACGCGCCGCGCGCCGCCGCCCCGCTCGATCTCTTTCACGCCGTCGCCGGCGCCGCCGCCACCGATACGATCGTCACCCCGGATAGCCGCCTGCGCCGGCTCCTGAGCCGCGTGCCGCTCGACGGCCTCGAAGTGCTCGACCTCCCGACCTTCCTGCGGCGCGTCGTCTAACGCCGCAAGCGCATCGCGTCGAGCTTCCGCCTGACCCACTCCATGCGATCGACGCCCCAGAAGCGCTCGCCGTCGATTACCAGCGTCGGCACGCCGAACACCTGGTCGCGGTCCGCCTCGGCAAAACACGCCTTCAGCCGCGGCTTGGCGGCGGCCTCCTCGTCGGCGACATAGGCGCGAAACGGCGCGCTGTCGGCGCCGATTTCCTCGAGTATCGCCGCCAGCTCGTCGGCGTTCTCGACCGCGAGTTCGCGCCGCCAGAAACGCTCGAACACGCGCTCCGCGTAGGGCCGGAACAATCCCTGGTCCTCGGCGCACATCCCGCCGTAAAACGCCAGCCGCGCGCTGTAGATCTGCTTCGGCGGATAGATCGTCAGACCGCGCTCGGCCGCCATCCGCCGCGCGTCGAGATAGAGATACCGCAGCTTGCGCCGATTCCGCTCATCGCGCTGGTCGACCTCGCCGCCGTAAACCTTGCGGATATTCACGCCGAAGGGAATAAAGCGCAGCCGCACCCGATAGTCGCGCTCGAGCGCATACGCCGGCTCCATCGCCAGATAGGTGAACGGACTCGTATAGGCGAAGTAAAACTTGATCTCGAGCTCGGCGGCCATCAGTCGTATTTCTTCGCCAGCGCTTCCGCCGCCGGCACCCCCATCAACTCGGTCAGCTCCTCGAACGTGCGGCCGAGCGCCGGCACGCTCACCTGGCCCGTTTCCTTGAGCTCGCGCAGCGTGTCGCGAAAATTCACATAGGCCGCCATCAGGCTGCTGATATGGATCGTGACCTTGAACCCGTACTTGGCCAGCTCCGCCACCGGCAGCAGCGCGCCGTTATACAGCAGCGGCAGGTCCCCCAGCCGCGCCACGTAGTCCTTCAAATCCGCCAGCGTGCGGATCCCATCGACGAAGATCAGATCCGCCCCCGCTTCGCGATAGGCCCGACAGCGCCGTTCGACATCGTCCCAGCCGTTGACCGCCAGCGCATCGGACCGCGCAATTATCACGAAGTCCGGGTCGCGGCGTGCGTCGCAGGCCGCCCGCACCTTCGGCACCATCTCTTCCAGCGCGATCACCTGCTTGCCCGCCAGAAAACCGCATTTCTTCGGCCACACCTGGTCCTCGAGATGCAGCGCCGCCGCCCCCGCCTCTTCGTACTCGCGCACCGTGCGCCAGACGTTCAGCGGATTGCCATAACCTGTATCGGCGTCGCAGATCACCGGAATCTCGACCGCGTGCGCGATCGCGCGGACGTTCTCGACCATCTCGGCCATCGTCAGCAGCCCGAGATCAGGAAAACCCCGCGCCGCCGCCGTGCCGAATCCTGTCATGTACACCGCGGCGAAATCCAGCCGCTGCGCAATCTTCGCCTGGATACAGTCATAAACAAACGGCGCCACCAGCATCGATGGCGCCGCGAGCAGTTCACGCAGTCGGCGACAAGTGCTGCTCAATGCGCTTCTCCGTACTCCTCGGCGTGGACCTGCTGATCGTACAGCCTGAGCTTCTCCAGCCGCTGATCCGCCGTCTGCAGTTCCCGCGTCTTTTCCTGCGCCACCTCTTCCGAATGACGGTTCGGCAACTCCCCGTCGATCTTTTCGAGCGCCTCCTGTGCCAGCTTGCGCACCATCGGCGACTGATCATTGCGCACCACTTCGACCAGTTTGTCGTTCGCTCGCGGATCGCCGATCTCGCCCAGCGCAAATACCGCCGTGCCGCGACTGTCCGTGTCGTCGGTCTGATCGAGATATTCGATCACCGGCAAGGTGCCGCGCGCATCGCCGATCCGTCCGAGCGCCGCCACCAGATGCAGCTTCTCGATCGGCGGCGTCTCGCGCAGGAACAGATCCTGCGCCATCAGCGGCACCGCATCATGATTGCTCCGCGCGCCGAGCACGTCGATCGCCTTGATCCGCACCCGCACGTCAAGATCATCCAGACCGCGGAACAGAATCTCGTTGGCCTCCGCACTGTCGCCGACATAGCGCAGCTTTTCGAGCCCGTCGACCCGCACCCGCGGATCCGCATCCGCCACCTTGCGCTTCGCTTCCTTCAGCAGCTCGGCATCGTCCTTCGGCTTGCGCGCGCTCGGCCCCGAACTCTCCATGTCCTCGAAATTCTGCAGCGTGGCCTGCGGACTGTAGGCCCCCGGCGGCAGGTTCCCCGGTCCCGCCTGCGCGTGCGCCCACCCCGCCGACAATGGCACCGCGGCGGCGATCAATGCGGCCATCAACTGTCCCCGTCGAAGCATCAAAGCCTCCGCGATTGCGACAAAATCTTTCGGTAGTATGCCCCTGATGTCAAGCGACCGTCCGCCGCGCCCCGCCCCGCTCATGATCTGCTTATGGCTGAGCCTCGTCGCGCTCAGTCTGATTCTCCAGTCCGCGCGGGTTCGCGCAAGCGGCCCCGACCCGCATCCCCGCAGCGGTCCGCGGCCCCCGCGCCCGCCGAAACCGATCGCGCTTCCCGCCAACCTCAACATCCCCCGCTATTCCCAGGGACCCGAACCGTTCCACGACGGCGAGATACTCGTCTATGAGGCCAGTTGGGAAGGCATCCCCGCCGCCCGCGCCCGCGTCACCCTGCGCCGCACCCGCTCCGCGCACCCCCGATGGAACGGCGAGATGTGGCTCAATACCAGCCGCGTGGTCGACGTGCTCTACCGGATGCGCGACTATTTTCACGAGGACTTCGATTACGCCACCTGGTGCCCCGACCACATCAACATCCTGCAGCACGAAAACGCCCGCCTCGATCGCTGGCTCGCCGTCTTCGACCGCCCCCGGCAGATCGTCCGCGCCACCCGCACCAATCGCCAGGGCCGCACCTGGGTCCGCCTCTTCACCGGCGGCGCGCCATGGGGCCCCTTCTCGGGCGCCATGATGGCCCTCTCGCAGCCGCTCGCGCCCGATTCAACCTATACCTTCGACGTCTTCGCCGGCGGCACCCGCTACGTCTTCGCCTTCACCGTCGAGGGACGCGATCGCCTGACCACGCCGCTCGGCACCTTCAACGCCCTGCGCATCCAGCCCGCGATCGTCTGGATCAGCGAAAACAGCTATCGCAACGAGGCCACCGGGATGACCCTCTGGGTCTCCGACGATCCCCGCCATCTGCCGCTGCGCGCCACCGCCGCGGTCTTTTTCGGCACCGTCGAGGTGGACCTGACGCAGGTCAGCGACGCGCCCCGATCCAACACCGCGGGCCGCGCCGCCATCGCCACAACGCCGCTGGTTCAGTGACCGGGGTCGACGCCGCGCGCGAGATAGCTCTCGACCTCCTGCGCGCTGCAGATCCCTTTGGCGATCAGCAGTCCCTGGAGCGCGCGCAGGAAACGCTCGTAATAGGTCGAAGCCTCGCCGCGCGCCTCCGCCGCGGTGATCTCCGCAATCAGCCGCGCGCGGAATTCCTCCCACGCGAAGCGGCCGCGCTCGCAGAGCCCCACCGCCATCCCGAAGACCCGGCTCTCCCACGGCTCGTCGAAGACCGGTTCGCCGTTGCGCCGCGGAATCGCCGCGATACTCTCGCGGTCTGCCGCGATCTGCTCCGCCAGCGTGCTCATCGCCGCCTCACCGTTTCGGACTGAGCGCCCGTGCGACCCCGATCATCGCGTCACGCGTCACCAGCGCGCTCAGCTCCGCTTCGCTCAGCCCTTCACTCCCCGGCGGCCGCTCGGGCAGCACCATGTAGCGCACCTCGGCGCTGCTGTCCCACACCCGCACCTCGACCGTCGCCGGCAGCTCAAGCCCGAGCTCACGCAGCACCGCGCGCGGCTCACGCACGATCCGCGCCCGATACTCGAACGATTTGTACCAGCTCGGCGGCAGCCCCAGCACCGGCCACGGATAACACGAACACAGCGTGCAGCAGACCACGTTATGCACCCGCGGCGTGTTCTCCACCACCACCATATGCTCGCCCTGGAGCCCGCCAAACCCCAGTTCGGCGATAGCCGCGGTCCCGTCGCGCAACAGCCGCTGCTTGTAGCCGGCGTCGCTCCAGGCCCGCGCCACCACCCGCGCGCCGTTCAGCGGACCGATATCCCGCGTGTAGATCTCGACGATTTTGTCGATCGCATCGCTCGCCAAAAGCCCCTTCTCGGCCAGCAGGGCTTCGATCGCCTGCGCACGCAGCGCCGCCGCCGACAACGGTCGCGGATGATGATGGGACGAACCGTCGTCGTGTTCGCTCATCGAACCCTCTTCCTCTGCGCCTTCCCGCTCGCCGCCGCGCGCCTGCGCCGCGGCGTGGCATCGGGCTCGAGATAGCTCTGCCACAGGTCGAGCGCGACATACGTCTTGGCTTCGGCCGCCGCGCCCCACAGCTCCCGCGCCGCGAACCTGACCGTATAGAGATGCTGCGGATGCTCCCCGCGCCCGTGCGCGTTCGTATCCGGAAACACGTGCGCCCCATGATAGCCCGTGATCACCCCGCGCTTGCCCCGCGCATAGCGCGGCAGCCGCGTATGCCCGTGCGGATGGAGGTTGCGGGTGATCACCCGCTCACCGACGGCAAAGCGCGGCCGCCCCCGCGTCGGTCGCGCCGCTGGACTGCCCTCAGCGACGATTCGCGGAATCTTGCCCGCAAACACCGCATCCTCATGCCGCACTGCCGCTGCCGCCGGATCCGCGGCGATCGCCGCCATCTTCGCCGCGATCGCCGCCGCCGTCAGCACGCCCGCTTCAAGCAGACCGCGCTCCTTCGCCGCGAGCCACCGTTCGTAATAACTGAGCGCGAGATACTCACGCGGCTCGAGCCGCTCGATCCGATGACGACTGGCGTCGAGCGTCGGCGGCGTCACTTCGCCCGCCCGCGTCATCATCATGCCGAACACGCGACCCTCCCACGGCTCGTGAAACACCGGTTCGCGATCGCGATACGGCACGCGGCCGAAGCCGTCCATCCCGCCGATATCGTGCATGCCGTTCATCTGTCCATCCGCTTAACTCCCGCCCCTCCTCTTTGTCAAAGCCCCGCTTGCACAGCGCCGCGCCGCTTATGCTACTTTGCGAAAATCATTGCTCGGCGACCAATTTCAATCCGGCGGAGTCCGCGATGGCAAAGAAACTCGAATTCTTCTACGACTGCTCCAGTCCCTGGACCTATCTGGCCTTTTCCAAAATCGAGGAGGTCGCCGCGCGCCATCACGCCGACCTCGTCTGGCGCCCGATCCTCGTCGGCGGCGTCTTCAACGCGGTCAATCCCTCGGTCTATGAAAGCCGCGAACGCCCGGTCAAGGCCAAGGCCCGCTACTACGCCAAGGACCTGCAGGATTGGGCGCATCTGTACAAACTCAAAATCGGCCAACCCACGGTCTTTCCGGTCAACTCGGTCAAGGCGATGCGCGGGGCGTTCGTCGCCATGGAGCACGGTAAAATCTCCCCCTACTCCCGCCGCGTCTTCGAGGTCTACTGGGGCGACGACCGCGATATCAGCCAGGACGACGTCCTGCGCCCCATCGTCCGTGAGGTCGGCCTCGACGTCGACGAGTTCTTCGCCAAAATCGCCCAGCAACCCTACAAGGATAAGCTCAAGGCCAATACCGACGAGCTGATTCAGCGCGGCGGCTTCGGCTCACCCACCATCTTCGTCGATGGCGAGATGTTCTTCGGCAACGATCGCCTCGTCCTCGTCGAGCACGCCCTTCAGCATCAGCACTAAGCGGAGGGCGCCGCGCGATGGCCGACCGGGAGCGCCTGCGCGCCTTCGTCGCGCTGCGCCTCGACGCCGCGGTCGAAGCCGCCGTCAGCGCCTTTATTGATCAGCTCCGCGCGACCGACTACGGCATCCGCTGGGTCCGGCGGTCGCAGTTGCACGTCACCCTGCGCTTTCTCGGCGCCGCCGTCCCGCGCGCCCAGGTCGCGCGGCTCGACGCCGCCCTGCGCGACCGCCTTCCCGCGATACCCGCCTTCACCCTCGCCGTGCGCGGCACCGGCGCCTTCCCGAACCCCCGCCGTCCACGCATCCTCTGGATCGGCCTCCGCTCTGCTTCCCTGCTCGCGCTCGCCACGCTCGTCGAGCGCGCCGCCCTTGATTGCGGCTTCACCCCCGCCGATCACCCCTTCGCCCCCCACCTGACCATCGGACGGCTCCGCGCTCCGCAGCCGCCACCCGGTCTCGCCGAGCTCATCGCGGGCAGCGCCGATCGCGAGTTCGGCGCCTGCCTCGTTGATTCCCTCGTGCTCTACCAAAGTATCCTCGGCGCCGATTCCCCGACCTACCGCGAGCTCGCGCGCCATCCCCTGAGCGGTCGCCCCTAGCCGGCCCGGCCGACTTGCCACGAACCCCGCCGTATGGTTCCATTATGCCTTCGATCAGCGGGACTGCCTGTCCGGCGGCACCGTCTGCGAGCGGAGCCCCCCGGGACCGAGGTTAGGGTCCGAGACGGTTCCGCCAAACCATAGGATGCGCAATTATCGACGGCTCGACTTAAGAGCTCAGCACATTGTCCGAACCGTATGAAAAGGACTTATCAACCGCACAATCGGCGGCGCCTCAGAACCCACGGTTTCCTTGCGCGGATGGCGACCCCGGGCGGCCGCAACGTCCTCAAACGCCGCCGCGCCAAAGGTCGCGCCCGTCTCGCTATCTCGATTCCGCCCAAACAGCCGGGTTAGACCACGCCGCGCCCTATCTTGGCTTCACTCGCGCCGATCGGCTCCATCGCCGCGCCGAATTTCTCGACGTTCAACGACGCGGGAAACGCCGGCAGACGCCGCACTTCGTGATCTATCTCGCCCGCCGCGACGCCTGCCCCGGGCGACCCGCCGCGGCGGCGCTCCCCGCCGCCCCGCGCCTCGGCTTGACCGTCTCCCGCCGGGTCGCCGGCGCCGTCCTGCGCAATCGCCTCAAACGCCGCCTGCGCGAATGCTTCCGGTTAACCCTGCGCCCTCTGCTCCCGCGCGATACCGACCTCGTCGTGATCGCTCGCCGCGGCGCCGCCGATCTCCCTTCAGCGGCCCTCTGCGCCGAACTGACTGCGGCAGTCAAAGCATGTTGCGGCGCCACCTGATTACCTCGCGCTCCGCGCGCCGCGCAGGGCTGCCGGCCCGGGCCGCCCGCGCGACCGCGCGTCTCCTGCTTAACCTTTATCGCGCCGGCGTCTCGCCCCTGATGCTCGGACTTTATGGCCCCGCCTGCCGCTTCGAGCCGACCTGCTCCCGCTATGCCCTCGACGCGCTGACGGCGCACGGCCTGCTGAAGGGCACCGGGCTCGCACTGCGGCGGCTCGTGCGATGCCGTCCCGGCGGCCCTTTCGGCTACGATCCGGTTCCCCCCGCGAACACTTGGCGCGCCGACCTCCCGATTTCCTCAACCCAAGGTACCGAATAAGTGGAGAGCAACCGTCTAATTGTCGCGATCGTCATCATGGTCGCCGTGCTGTACGCCTATCAGCGTTTTCTGCAATGGCGCTATCCGAACCTCTACGGCCCGCATGCCCATCACACGCCGGCCGCCCCCGGCCCGGGTCAGCCCTCGCCGGCGACGAGTCCCTTCGGCAAGCCCACCGCGCCGCCCCTTGCGACCACCAACCCGTCGGCCCCCCCATCCGCAACGCCCGAACGCACGGTGCGCATCGATACCGATCTCTTCGAGGCCGTCCTCAGCAGCCGCGGCGCGCGCCTCGTCAGCTTTCAATTGAAAAAGTATCGCGAGACCGCCGCCCCCAACAGTCCGCCCTACCAGGTCATCCGTTATTCCGATCGCCTGCCGCTCGGCCTCGTCGTCACCCAGGATACCGCTTCGTTCAGCGATGCCGACGTGGCCTACACCACCGACGCCCCGCCCACTATAGATTTGCGCAGCGGCGCCGCCCAGGTGACCTTCAACGGCGTCGCCCCCGACGGTACCCGGCTGCAAAAAGTCTTCAGCTTCGCCCCTGCAACCTACCTCTTCGACCTCGAGGCCCGCGCGCTGCCGCCCCGCGGCGCTCCCCCGACGGCCCTTGCCCTCACTATCGTCCAACCGCTGACCGCCCTGCCCGGCTATCGCGACTATCCCGAAATTCAGGCCGAGGTCGCCAATAAGGTCGTCACCGCGCAGGAGTCCGCCCTCAAAAAGGGCGTCGCGCCGCTCTCCGGCCCGATCAGTTTCGCCGGTTTCGGCGATCGCTACTTCCTGATGGCTCTCCTGCCGCAACAACCCGCCGCCGGCACCCTCGCCATGACCTATGCCGACGGCGAAGGCGAAACCCAGCTAAGCTTCCCCGCGACCACGCAGATCCGCACCCGCGTCTTCGTCGGTCCCAAAGCCCTGCAGGTCCTCGAGGCCGCCGATCCGCAGTTGCGCAACGCTCTCGACCTCGGATGGTGGGGGATTATCGCCCTCCCCTTTATCCGCCTCCTGAAACTCTTCTATCGCGTCGTTCCCAACTATGGCGTCGCCATCATCCTGCTGACCGTCCTCGTCCGCCTGCTGACCCTGCCCATGTCAATTCGCGGCCAGCGCTCCATGATGCGGATGCAGCGGCTCCAGCCCCAGATCGAGCGGCTCCGTGAAAAACTCAAGGACGATTCCGAAAAGCTCAACCGCGAGATGGTTGAACTTTACAAGCGTAACCACGTCAATCCGCTCGGCGGATGCCTTCCGATGATCGTCCAACTGCCGGTCTTTATCGGACTCTATCAGGCGCTGCTCAACGCCGTTGACCTCCGCCACGCCCCCTTCTTCGGCTGGATCAACGACCTTTCCGCCCCCGAATGCCTCCATATCGCCGGTTTCCCCACCATCCCCTGGACCACCTGCGCCGGCCTTCCCGTCCTCGTAGGCCTGATGACTCTATCGACATTTGTGCAACAATGGTTGATGCCGCGGCAGCCCGATCCGAGCCAGCAGCGGATGATGATGTTCATGCCTCTGGTCTTCAGCGTAATCTTTCTGCAGCTTCCCGCAGGTCTCACGCTCTACTATCTGGCATCGAACCTCCTCGGCATCGCCCAGCAGATTGTGCTCAACCAGGAATTCAAACAGCCCGTTCCAGAAGCCAAGTGACCCATGGATTCTATCGAAATCACCGCAGCTACCGTCGATGAGGCCATCCGCCAGGCGCTCGAGCAGCTCGGCGCCGAAGCCGACGACGTCGCCATCGAGGTCCTGACCACCCCGCGCGCCGGCGTGCTCGGCCTCGGCGCCCGTCAGGCCCGCGTGCGCGTGACCCGCCGCGCGCCCGAAGCCGCCACCAGCGGCGTGATGTCCCCGCCGCCGGCGCCGCCGCCGCGACCGCGCCCCGTGACCCCGCCTCCACCACCCCGCCCGACCGCACCGCCACCGCCGCCCCCTGCGCCGGCCTTCAAGCCCGACCCGGCCCCGCCGGCCCGCGAGCCCGCAGCCGCCCGGCCCGATCCGACCCCCGCCTCCCTCCCCGCCGCCGAACAGCCCGCCGCCCGCCCGATGCCGGCCGAAGAGGAGGCCCTCGTCGAAGCCCTCACCGACGACGACGAAACCGACACCCGCCCCACTGCCGACCTCGCCGCACAGGTCGCCGAGGCCGCCGCGGTACTGAAGGAAATCCTTGCCCTGATGGGTGAACAGGCGACCATCGAGGTCGTCTGCGACAACGACCCCGACATGCTCGAACTCAACATCAAGGGCGACGGCTCCGGCTTACTTATCGGCCGTCACGGGCAGACCCTCGACGCCCTCGAATACATGGTCAACCGGATTATCACCCGGCGTATCCGCGACGCCGCGCCCATCTCTATCGATACCGAATCCTATCGCGCCCGCCGCCGCGCCCAGTTGCATCGGATGGCCCTCGCCAAGGGCGAAGAGGCCAAGCGCGAACATCAGCCGGTGACCCTCGAACCGATGGTCCCGCGCGATCGCCGCATCATCCACCTCGCCCTCAAGGATGATCCCCTCGTCACCACCCGCTCCGCCGGCGACGGCTTCATGCGCGCGGTCGAAATCGTGCCCCTCGATCAGCGTCGCGAAGGCTCCTCGAACCAGGGCGGTGGGCCGCGCCGCCGTGGACGCGGCAACACCCAGCGCGGCGATTCCGATCGCCCGCCTGTCGGCCAGCAGGGCGGCTTCCGCCACGGCCAGAAGCGTATCGTCTAGCCGCTGCCGAAACGCGCTCGAGCGCCGCCCGCGCGACGCCCGCCTCAGATCACCCGCTGCCGCCGCAGCTCCGCGATCCGCCCGGGTTCATAGCCCAGCAGCTCGCCGAGGATCGCCTCGGTATGCTCCCCCAGGCCGGGCGCTCGCGTCTCCGGCAGCGAATCGTCCCCCACCGTCTTCAGCGGCGACCCCGGAACGATCAGCTCGGCGAAGCTCGGATGGCTGGCGCGCACGATCATCCGCCGCGCCGCCAGATGGTCATTGGCGGCCACCTCGGCCACGTTGGCGATCGCCGCACAGGGCACGTTGGCCGCCGCGAGCCGTTCGAGCCAGTAAGCCCGCGGCGCGTCGGCAAACCGCGCGTTCAGCACCGCTTCGAGCGCGCTCTGATTGGCGGTGCGCTCCGCATTGCGCACGAAGCGCGGGTCCGCCTTCAATTCGCTCATCCCAATCGCGTCGCAGAACCGTCCCCAAATCGCTTCGTTGCCGCATCCCGCCACGAAATACCCGTCCGCCGCCCGAAACTGCTGAAACGGCGTGATCGACGGATGCCGCGACCCGATCGGACCCGGGATCACCCCCGTCGTCGAATAACGCGCCAGCGCATCCTCCAGCAGCGCCACCTGGCAATCGAGCAGCGCGATATCCAGATGCTGCCCGAGGCCGGTCTGCTCGCGCACCCGCAACGCGCCGAGGATCGCGATAACCGCGTACAGCGCCGCCGTCAGATCGCCAATCGAAACCCCGCAGCGCGTCGGCTCGCCCCCCGCCGCCCCGGTGATACTCATCGTCCCGCCGAGCGCCTGCGCCACGATGTCATACGCCGGCGCCGCCGCCATCGGCCCGGTCTGCCCGAAACCCGAAATCGAACACAGGATGATCCCCGGATTGGTCGCCTGCAGCGCTTCATACCCGAGCCCGAAACGCGCAAGCGTCCCCGGCGAAAAATTCTCCACCACCACGTCGCTCACCCGGACCAGATCGCTCAACACCGCCGCGCCTGCCCGCTGATGGAGGTCCAGCGTGAGACTCCGCTTGCCCCGATTGACGCTGTAGAAATAGCCCGAATCGTCCGAATGCGGGATCCGCGGCGCATAGCCGCGCGCGTCATCGCCCCGCTCCGGCAGCTCGACCTTGATAACCTCGGCCCCCAGATCCGCCAGATTCATGGTGCAGAACGGCCCGGCCAGCACCCGCGTCAGATCGATTACGCGGACCCCGCTCAACGGTCGCGGTGTCATCATCGCGGGTTCCGCCCCATCCGCGCCTGCGCCTGCTGGCGCGCCCGCATCATTTCCGCCGGCGTCATGATAAGCCGCGGCTCGTCGCGTTCCTTGGCCGTCTCCTCCGCCAGCACGGCGCCGAGCTGCGCGCGCATGAAGGCCTCGAAAAACCCGCTGCGCTTCAAGTCCCGCCCGTCGCGCAGCGCGGCCGCGGCCGCCGCCGCCCGCGCCGCTTCGCTCCGGCGCCCGGTCCGCGCGAAATAATAGCCCGTATCCTCGAGCCGCCGCCTTAGACGCTCGGCGTTCGCGCCCACCAGCAGATGCTCGAGCGCGCGCTCGATTACCCCACGGATCCGCTCTTCCTGCTGCAGCCGATTGAGCACGATGACGCTCTGCCGCAGACTCGCGATCTCTTCGGCATACGGGTGGACCGCCGCCTCCGGCAGCTTGAACGCGCCGATCTCCGGCTCCTGCAGCAGCTCGGCCGAAACCTCCTGGTCGAGCGCGTCGGCAAACTCCGCGTACAGCGGATGGGTGAAAGTCGCAGCCGGCGGCTCCTCGATCAGCTCCGTCCGCAGCGTCAGAAAATCGCCGACCTTGCCGCGCCCTTCCGCCGGCGTCGCCCGCCATGCCTCGCAGAGGATAAAATCGGCGAGCCGCCATTCCACTTCCGCCAGAACCGCGCCCGCCCGCTCCTCGAGCTGGCGCCGCTGCTCGCGATACTCCTTGCGGCTCAGATTCTCCAGCGTCGCGGCGACGAGCCCCGCGCTATCGCTCACCACGCCCCACAGCCGCCGCACCCCCGTCCCGGTTTTGACCAGCCACACGATCCGCGCCCCGACCGCGTCCGGCGGCGACAAGAGCCCGCTGAGACCCGTCTCGGCGATTACCACCGTCCGCCCGCTCGCGACCGCCGCCGTCGCGCGCGCGATCCCGCGCTGGCGGAGCTTGAACAGCGCGCGGCGAATCTCGCGCCGCGCCGCCCCGCTGGCCCCCCGCTCCATCTCCTCCAGCAGCGCCGCCGCCTCGACCGTCGCGATATTGCCAAGCGCACGCGCGATCGCACCGTCCTCCACCCGTCGAGTCGCGCGCAGCTCGCGCAGTCGCGCGATCGCCTCCGCCGCGGGTCGGGCCGCGTCAAAACCTGCCTCGCGCAGGCGCTCATCCGTCTCGAAGCGTTCCTTCGGCATCGTCGAGGTCCTGTTAAAAATCAAAGCGCCTACTGTAACGGATTTGGCCGCGGCGCGCCTACTCGCGTCCTAGAACTTTTCCTCGCCGCGATGCCGCACCGCGTCCGGAAAATCCCGATACAGCGCGAAGCGCGCGTTGCGCACCAGCGAATTCACCGCAAAGTGCAGACTCTCGATCGGCTCCGTGCGGCTCGCCACCGCCGCGAACGCCGCGTCGAGCTGCGCCAGATCCGCCACCTCGATCATGATATGAAACTCACCCAGCTCCGCCGGTCCCAGCCCGAGCTTGCGCCGCATAAGCCGCCAGCCGCCGATCACGCCGCTCGACTTCAGCCGCGCGAGATAACTCGCCACCCGCTCGCTGAAGTCGACATCGCTCACGCCCGCTTTCAGATCGCACCATACGTGATAGATATTCATCGGCTCCGTCCATCGTTAAAAGGCCCGATCACCGCCGCGCAAGCTCACCCCGATGCGCAACGTCGAAGCCAAGTTCGCGCTCCCGAGTCTCGCCGCCGCCGCTGCCGCGGCAACCGCAATCGGCTTCCTCCGCCACTCCGCCTTCACCCAGGTCGATACCTTCTTCGCCGTGCCCCACGGCCGCCTGAAGCTGCGCGAGGAACCGGGTCGCGCCGCCCTGATCCATTACCGCCGCCGCGCCCAGGGCCCCCTGCAACTGAGCGACTACGACATCGTGAGCGTCGCCGACGCCCCGCCGCTGCGTGCCCTCCTCACCGCCGCCCTCGGCCGCCTCGCCGAGGTCCGCAAGCATCGCACCCTCCTGCTACGCCGCAACATCCGCCTCCATCTCGACCAGGTCGAGCGCCTCGGCGCCTTCGGTGAGCTCGAAGCCGTGCTCGCGCCCGACAGCTCCCCCGACGACGCCGCGGCCGAAGTTCGCGGCATCCTCGCGACGCTCGGGGTCGTCGCGCTGATCGAAAAATCCTACTTCGAGATGCTCGCCGAACGCGCCGGCGCGCCGAGCCCATCCGCGCCCAACTCGAGCAGGCGCAGGGTGAAATGGTAGGTCAGCCCCCAGATGGTTTGCCCGGCGTACTGAATCGCCGGTTGCGGCGTCGTCGTGCAGCCGTTCTGCCACGCGAAATGGCCCCGATAGCGCGGCGCTTGCAAGGCGCTCAGCGGCACCTCGAAAATCTCCGCCACCTCTTTCGGATCGGCCCGCATTGCCGCGTCGCCCCGCACGATCCCGACGAACGGCGTCACGAAAATATTGGTCGCGCGCGTCGCCCGGCCCTCGAAGCTGCCCAGCACCTCGACCGCTTCCGCCGCGATCCCGATCTCCTCCTCCGTCTCGCGCAGCGCCGCCGCCAGCAGATGACCGTCGCGCCGATCATAACGCCCGCCCGGAAAGGCCACCTGCCCGCGATGGCTCGCCAGCCGCTCCGATCGCCGGGTATAGATCACCCGCAGCTCGCCGTCCCGCGCGACGAGCGGTATCAGCACCGCCGCCGGCCGTGCCGTCACCGCCGGCACCGCGACCGCCTGCGCATCGCTCAGCGTGCGCCGCAGGCGCGCGAGAAATTCCATGCTGCGCGCCGCTAAAACGACCGGCTCAGTCGGCAGGGGCACCATCCGTCCGCTACAATAACCCAGCGGATCGCCGCGGCCAAACACCTGCGCCCGCGTGCGTAATCCGCCGAACCGAATCGCTCATGAAGCAATTGATCACCGCCGCCCTAAGCGCCGCCGTCGCCCGAGCCCATCAACAGGGCCGGCTCCGCACCGCGACGCCCACCATCACCCTCACCGCGCCCAACGATCCGTCCCACGGCGATATGGCGACCAATCTCGCCCTCACCCTGGCCCGTGCCGAAGGAAAGCCACCGCGCGTCCTCGCCGCCCTCCTCTGCGATCATCTCGAACTGCCGCCGGAAATCGCCACCGCCGAGGTCGCCGGACCCGGCTTTATCAACTTCCGGATGGCCCCCGCATACTGGCACGCCGAGTTGCGCCGCGCCGCCGCCGAGGGCCCCGCCTTCCTCCATCCACCCCTCGGACGCGGCCGCAAGGTGCAAATCGAATTTCTGTCCGCCAATCCCACCGGTCCGCTCACCATCGGCCACGGCCGCAATGCCGTCATCGGCGATACCCTCGCCCGCCTCTTTACCGCCACCGGCCACGCCGTCACCCGCGAATACTACTTCAATGACGGCGGCCGCCAGATGCGCCTGCTCGGCGAATCGGTCCGCGCCCGCTATCTCCAGGCCCTCGGCCGCCCCGCCGATCTCCCTGCCGACGGCTACCAGGGCGAATACATCGCCGCCATCGCCGCCGCCCTCCGCGACCGTCACCACGACGCCCTCGCCGCGCTCCCGCCCGACGCCGACGTCTTTCGCACCGCAGCCGTCGAAGCGATCTTCGCCGATATCCGCCGGAGCTGCGAACGCCTCGGTATCACCTTCGACGTTTACACCAACGAACTCGATCTCATGCAGGACGGCCGCGTCAGCCGCGTGCTCGAGGCCTTGCGCGCCCGCGACCTCGTCCGCGAGCGCGACGGCGCGCTCTGGCTCGACGCCGAGCGCCTCGATCTCCCCAACGCCAAGGACCAGGTCCTGGTGCGCTCGACCGGCGAACCGACCTATCGCACCCCCGATATCGCCTACCATATCGATAAGCTTGAGCGCGGCTTCGATCTCATCATCGACGTCTTCGGCGCCGACCATATCGCCGAGCATCAGGGCGTGCTCGCCGCGCTACGCGCCCTCGGTTACGACACCGCGGCGATCCGCGCCATCATCTATCAGTTCGTGACCCTCACCCGCGGCGGTGAAAAGGTCAAAATGTCCACCCGCAAAGCCACCTACATCACCCTCGACGAGCTCATCGATGAGGTCGGCAGCGACGTCGTCCGCTTCTTCTTCCTCTTCCGCAAACACGACAGCCACCTCGATTTCGATCTCGACCTCGCCCGCCGCCAGGCCCCAGAAAATCCGGTCTTCTACGTCCAGTATGCGCACGCGCGGCTGACCGGCGTCTTCCGCGAGGCCGATCGCGCCGGCGTCGCCCTGCCCACTCCCGCCGCCGTCGACCTGGCCTGCCTCAACGACGAAGAGATGGCCCTCGTGCGCAAAATCGTCGCGATGCCCGAAATTGTCGAGGCCGCTGTCACCGCGCTCGAACCCCATCGCCTGCCCTTCGCCCTGTTCGATCTCGCCGGCGATTTCCATCGCTATTACAACAAACCGGCGAACCGTATAATCAACCCGCAGGAACCTGCGCAAACCCGAGCCAGGATGCTGCTGGCTCACGTCCTCCGGCAGGTTATCGCGTCGGGACTCGACCTGCTGGGGGTGACCGCGCCAGAGCGGATGTAGGTGGCAACGATGCGCTTTGATGTAGGCTCTGGAGGATTCATCGCGATTCTGCTCACCCTCGCCGCGCTGTCCGGCGTGGTCTTCCTGATGGGAGTGGTCGCGGGTTACGACGTTGGCCGCCAAACCGCCCTCGACGCGCAGAAATCCGCCGTCGATTATGCCGTGGCGCCGCCCGCCTCCCCCGCCGCCGTCACCACCCTCGCCGCCCAGCCCGCCGCCTCCCCCGCCGCGCCATCACCCGTCGCCGTGACGACCCCGCCACCGAAGGTCGCCCCCGCCGCCGTCGCCGCCAATTCCCCTAACCCGAACCCTGCCGAAGACGAAGGCGCCGCCCCCTCATCCCCCGCCCCCGCCGCAGCCAAACCGCGCCATCACGGCTATAACATCACGATTCAGGCTGCGATGGATTCCGATAGCGCCGATCAGATGGTCCAGCGGCTCGAGGAACTGGGTTACCATCCGCGCCGTATTCCGACCATCATCAACGGCGAAACCTGGTACAAGGTCCAGATCGGCCCCTATGCCACCGCCGACGACGCTGCCGCCGCCGAAGAGGAGATGCGCCAGCGCTACAACTCGACCTACGACAACGGGCGCGTCGCCGCCCCTGCCTCCAGTCCCGCCCCACCGCCCGAGGAATAGCATTGACAACCCGCCTGCCGCTTGCATAATTTGACCACAATCATGAACGGCTGTGCTCTCATTCTCGATCTTCGGGCCCACTGGTGCTGGCGTCGCCGCGCCCACGCCCGTCCTCGGGATTGGTAGCCGTTCGCGCTGAACCGATTCACCGGAGGCCACGGGCGCCCAGTCGCTCGTGGCCTCCTTGCTTTTGGAGGAGCCGCCACGTGACCACCACCCCCGATCGCGCCGAATTCGAACGGCTCGCCGCCGCCGGCTTCAACCTTGTCCCCGTCGCCCGCGAGGTCGCCGCCGATCTCGAAACCCCTGTCTCCGCCTTCCTCAAAATCGCCCGCGGCGACTATGCCTTCCTCCTCGAAAGCGTCCGCGGCGGCGAAAAATGGGGCCGCTACACCTTCCTCGGCGCCGAACCCGCCCTCGTCATCCGCGCCCGCGGCCACCGCATGGACCTCATCCGCCCCGGCCGCGCCGTCGAGTCCCGCCCGGTCGATTACGCCTTCGACGCCCTCCGCGCCGAACTGCAACATTTCCGCGCCCCCGAAATCGACGGCTTCCCCCGCTTCTTCGGCGGCGCTGTCGGCTTCCTCGCCTATGACCTCGTGCGCGAGTTCGAGCCTCGCATCCCGCAAACCGTCGCCGACGATCTCGGCGTCCCCGATCTCTACCTGATGCTCACGCAGACCGTCCTCGTCTTCGACAACCTCCGCCAGACCCTCCGCGTCATCGCCAGCGTGCCCATCGAAGAGTACGCCACGGTCGCCGAGGCCTACCGCGCCGGCACCGCGCAGATCGACGAGCTCCTCGCCCGCCTGCGCGAGCCCGCCGTCGCCCCGCGCCTCGCCACCCCGCCCCGCAGCCTCAACGGCGAGATTCACATCACGTCAAATCTCACCCGCGAGGCTTATCTCGCGATGGTCGAGGCGGCCAAACGCTATATCGTCGCCGGCGATATCATCCAGGTCGTCCCCTCCCAGCGCTTCGAGGCCCCCCTCACCGCTCATCCCTTCAACCTCTATCGCAGCCTCCGCACCATCAATCCCTCGCCCTACATGTTCTATCTGCGCCTCGGCGATCTCACCCTGGTCGGCGCCTCACCCGAAACGATGGTGCGCGTGGAAGGCCGCGAAATCACTCTCCGGCCCATCGCCGGCACCCGCCGCCGCGGCGCCGCCGAAGCCGAGGATCGCCAACTCGAACGCGAGCTGCTCGCCGATCCCAAGGAGCGCGCCGAGCACATCATGCTGGTCGACCTCGGCCGCAACGACGTCGGCCGCGTCGCCCGCATCGGCTCCGTCAAAGTGACCGAACTGATGACCGTCGAACGCTACTCGCACGTGATGCATATCGTCTCGAACGTCGTCGGCGAACTGAACCCCGGGATGGACGCCTTCGACGCCTTCCGCGCCACCTTTCCTCAGGGCACCGTCTCCGGCGCGCCCAAAATCCGCGCGATGGAGATCATCGACGAGCTCGAACCCGTCCGCCGCGGCGTCTATGCCGGCGCCGTCGGCTACTTCAGCTATACCGGTAATACCGATACCGCCATCGCCCTCCGCACCCTCCTCGTCAAGGGCGATCGCGTCTATATCCAGGCCGGTGGCGGCGTCGTCGCCGATTCCGATCCCGCCGCCGAATTCGACGAGTCCTGCAACAAGGCGCGCGCCCTCATCGGCGCCCTCGCCGCCGCCCGTCAGTTCGAACTCGAGACCACGAGGAGCTAGCCCGCCGTGCCCATCCTGATGATCGATAACTACGACTCCTTCACCTACAACCTCGTCCAATACCTCGGCGAACTCGGCGCCGAAATCATCGTCCGCCGCAACGACGCCCTCGACCTCGCCGCCGTCGAAAGCCTTGCGCCCACTGCCATCATCGTCTCCCCCGGACCCTGCACCCCCGCCGCCGCCGGCATCTCCGTGCCCCTGATTCGCGCCTTCGCCGGCCGCCTGCCGATTCTCGGCGTCTGTCTCGGCCATCAGTGCATCGGCGAAGCCTTCGGCGCCGCGGTCGTCCGCGCCGGGCGCCTGATGCACGGCAAGACCTCGCCCATCCTCCATGACGGCCGCACCCTTTTCCGCGGCCTCTCCAATCCGTTCGAAGCGATGCGCTATCATTCGCTGCTTGTGGAAACCACGCGCCTGCCCGCCTGCCTCGAAGTCAGCGCCCGCACCGCCGAGGGGGAAATCATGGCGCTGCGCCATCGCGACTATCCGATCGAGGGCGTCCAGTTCCATCCCGAATCCATCGGCACCCCCGACGGCAAACGCCTCCTGCAGAATTTCCTCGAGGGACTCCGCGGATGCTGACCGTCCGTCAGGCCCTCGACGCCGTCTTGCGCGGCCGCTCCCTCGACGCCGCCGCCGCCGAAAGCGTCTTTGCTGAAATCCTCGACGATCTCGTCGCCGATCCCCTCGTCGCCGCCCTCCTCATCGCGCTTCGCATGAAGCGCGAGAGCGCCGCCGAGCTGACCGGCGCCACCCGCGCGATGCTCCAGCGGGCGCGCCCCCTCGACCTCGGTCCCGTCCTCGATACCGCCGGCACCGGCGGCGACGGCGCCGGTACCTTCAATATCTCGACCGGCGCCGCTTTGGTCGCCGCCGCCGCCGGTATCCCCACCGCCAAACACGGCAATCGCGCCGTCAGCGGCCGCGTCGGCGCCGCCGACGTCCTCGAACACTTCGGCGTCAATCTCGAACTCGAACCGCCGGCGCTCCGCCGATGCCTCACCGAGGCCGGCATCTGCTTCGTCTTCGCCCCCGCCTATCATCCCGTGCTGGCCCGGCTCGCGGTCTTGCGCCGCACCCTCGCCGTGCGCACGATCTTCAACCTGATGGCGCCGCTCGCAAATCCGGCCCGCCCCCGTTTTCAACTGCTCGGCGTGGCCGAACCCATCCTCCTCGATCCGCTCGCCGAGGCCCTCGCCGCCCTCGGCGTGCACCATGCCCTCGTCGTTCACGGCCATGACGGTCTCGATGAAATCTCCCTCGCCGCCCCCTCGTCGGTCATCGAGATCACCAACGGCGCCGTGCGCCGCTTCGAGATTACCCCGCGCGCCTTCGGCATCCGCGAGGCCGACCCCGCAGCCCTGCTCACCGCCGATGCCAAAGAAGCCGTGCAGATTCTGCGCGCCGCCCTCGCCGGCGACCCCGGCCCGGCCCGCGATATCCTCGCCCTCAACGGCGGCGCCGCCATCTATGCCGGCGGCGGCGCCCCAACCCTCGCCGACGGCGTGCGCCGCGCCCAGGAAATTCTTGCCGCCGGCCGCCCCCTTGCCACCATCGAACGGCTCCGCGCCGCCAGCCGCCACGAGGTCCCCTGATGGCCACCGGCTCGATCCTCGACCGCATCTTTGCCGCCAAGCGCGAAGAGCTGCAGGCCCGTCGCGCCGCGCTTCCCCTCGACGCCGTCCGCGCCGCCGTCCTCGCCGCCCCACCACCGCGCGATTTCGTCGGCGCGCTGCGCGCCCGGCGCCCGGCCATCATCGCCGAAATCAAACGCGCCTCGCCCAGCAAGGGCGACATCTTTCCCGACCTCGATCCCGCAACCGTCGCCGCCGCCTATGCCGCCAACGGCGCCGCCGCCATCTCGGTCCTCACCGACCGCCATTTCAAGGGCACCCTCGACGACCTCCGCGCCGTGCGCGCCGCGGTCTCCTTGCCCATCCTGCGCAAGGACTTCATCTTCGACCCGTATCAAATCTACGAGGCTCGCGCCGCCGGCGCCGACGCGATCCTGCTGATCGCCGCGATGCTCGAGCAGCCGCTGATGGCTGAGCTCGCCGCCTGCGCCCGGGACCTCGGCCTCGCCACGCTCATCGAAGTCCATAACGCCGAGGAATTTCGCCGCGCCCAAACCCTCGACCCCGACCTCATCGGCATCAACAATCGCGACCTGCACTCCTTCAAGACCGACCTCGCGACGACCGAAATGCTCCTGCGCGGATACGCCGGCCGCGCCCTCATCGTCGCCGAAAGCGGCATCGAGACCCCCGACCATCTGCGCCGCCTCGACGCCGCGGGCGCGCGCGCCTTTCTCATCGGCGAAAGCCTGCTGCGCGGCGGCAACCCGCGCCTTGCGCTCACCCCGCTCGTCGCAGCCCTCACCCCCGGGACCGCCCCCCGATGACCGTCCGCGTCAAAATCTGCGGCATCACCCGCCCCGCCGACGCCGAAGCCGCCATCGCCTGCGGCGCCGACTTCATCGGCCTCAACTTCTATCCGCCAAGCCCCCGCGCCGTCTCCCTCGACACCGCCCGCCGCATCCGCGACGCGATCGGCCCCCGATGCGCCGTCGTCGGCGTCTTCGTCAACGCCGACCGTGCTCATATCGCCGCGCTGCGCGAAGCGCTGCGGCTCGATTATCTCCAGTTTCACGGCGACGAGGACGCGGCCGCGCTCCGCGGATGGCCCGCACCGACCATCCGCGCGCTCCGCCTCGCCCCCACCGCGCCGCTGACCGCCCTGCCCGCCGACGGCGCCGATTACCTCCTCCTCGACGCCGCCGTCGCCGGACTCTACGGCGGCACCGGCCGCACTCTCGCCCTCGACCAGCTCGCCGGACGCGACCTCGGCCGCGTCTTCATTGCCGGCGGCCTCACCCCCGACAATGTCGCCGCCGCCGCCCGCTTGAAACCCTTCGCCGTGGATACCGCGAGCGGCGTCGAGTCCGCCCCCGGTATCAAGGACCACGCTAAAGTCAGGAGCTTTATTGCCAATGCAAAGTCTGCCGGATAAGCACGGCCACTTCGGCATCTACGGCGGCCGCTACGTCGCCGAAACCCTGATGCCCGCGCTGTTCGAGCTCGAAACCGCCTACAAGCAGGCCCGGCGCGACCCCGACTTCCGCGCCACCCTCCAGCGCTATGCCCGCGAGTACGTCGGCCGCCCCACCCCGCTCTTTCACTGCGCCAACCTCTCCGCCCGCCTCGGCGGCGCCAAAATCTATCTCAAACGCGAGGATCTCTGTCATACCGGCGCCCACAAGGTGAACAATACCCTCGGCCAGGCCCTGCTCGCCGTCCGCATGGGCAAATCCCGCATCACCGCCGAAACCGGCGCCGGCCAGCACGGCGTCGCCACCGCCACGATGGCCGCCCTCTTCAAGAAAAAATGCGAAGTCTTCATGGGCCGCGTCGATGTCGAACGGCAGGCCCTCAACGTCTTCCGCATGAAACTCCTCGGCGCCACCGTCACCCCCGTCGATGCCGGCAGTCGCAGCCTCAAGGACGCCCTCAACGAAGCGCTGCGCGACTGGATCGCCACCGTGCGCGATACCTACTACCTCATCGGCACCGCCGCCGGACCTCATCCCTATCCGATGATCGTGCGCGACTTTCAGGCCGTCATCGGCCGCGAGGCCCGCCGCCAGATCCTCGCCGCCGAAGGCCGCCTCCCCGACCTCGTCGTCGCCTGCGTCAACGGCGGCTCCAACGCCATCGGCATCTTCTACCCCTTCATCGCCGATAGCGCCGTGCGCCTCATCGGCGTCGAAGCCGCCGGCCTCGGCCTCAACGGTCCCCATCACGCCGCCACCATGACCGCCGGCTCCGTCGGCGTGCTCCACGGCAACAAAACCTATCTGCTGCAGGACGAGACGGGCCAGGTGCGCGAAACCCATTCCATCGCCGCCGGCCTCGACTATCCCGCCGTCGGCCCCGAGCACGCCTGGCTCAAGGACACCGGCCGCGCCCAATACGTCCCCGCAACCGACGCCGAGGCGCTCGACGCGCTCCGCCTCCTCGCCGAAACCGAAGGCATCATCCCGGCCCTCGAATCGGCCCACGCTCTCGCCCACGCGATCAAGCTCGCGCCGACGCTCTCCCGCGAACAGCTCATGATCGTCAACCTCTCCGGTCGCGGCGACAAGGATATGCAGACCGTCGCCCAGGCCTTCGGAGTGAGCCTGTGAGCCCGCAGAACGGCGCCCCGAGCCGCATCACCCGGACTTTCAGCGCGCTGCGCGCGAACGGTCAGCGCGCGCTCGTCCCCTACTTCGTCGCCGGCGATCCCGACTTCGCCTCCACCCGCCGCCTGGTTCTCGAATGCGCCGCGCGCGGCGCCGATCTCATTGAACTCGGTGTAGCATTTTCCGACCCGATGGCGGATGGACCCGCCAACCAGCGCGCCTCCGCCCGCGGCCTCAAGGCCGGCGCCACCCTCCCCGCCATCCTCTCGATGGTCGCCGATCTGCGCAAGACCACCGAGATCCCCATCATCCTCTTCGGCTACTTCAATCCGATCTTCCACTACGGATGCGCCCGGTTCTGCGCCGACGCCGCCGCCGCCGGCCTCGACGGCCTGCTGGTCGTCGATCTGCCGCCCGAGGAAGCCGCCGAACTCGCCGCCCCCGCCCGCGCCGCCGGCCTCGACCTCATCTACCTGCTCGCCCCGACCACCCCGCTCGCCCGCAGCCGCGCCATCGCCCGCAATGCCGGCGGCTTTCTCTACTTCGTCTCGGTCACCGGCGTCACCGGCGCCCGCGCCACCCTCCCCGCCGATCTCGAAGCCAACGTCACCGCGCTGCGCGCCGTCACCGACCTGCCGATCGGCGTCGGCTTCGGCATCTCCACCCCCGCCCACGCCGCCGCCGTCGCCCGCTTCGCCGACGCCGTCGTCGTCGGCAGCGCCATCTCGCAACTGATCGAAACCCACGCCGGCTCCGACCGTCTTATAACTGCGGTCGGCGACTTCGTCGGCTCACTCAAGCGCGCGATGCTCGAGCGCGCCTGACTTTGTTTCGAGGTTTCCTATGCCCCAGCAAGCCGCCGCGCCCACCGCCCCGCCCGCCGACGACATCTGGCTCAAATGCCCCGGATGCCGCGAAATCGCCTTCCGCAAGGAGGTCGAACGCAACCTTAACGTCTGTCTCAAGTGCGGCCACCATTTTCGCCTGACCGTCGAGCAGCGCCTCGCCATCACCCTCGACCGCGGCACCTGGCGCGAACTCTTCGCCGATCTCGCCGGCGGCGATCCGCTGAACTTCACCGATTCCCGCACCTACCCCGAACGCCTCGCCGCCGCCCGCCGCTCGGCCGGCCGCCACGACGCGATAGTCGTCGGCACCGGCGCCATCGAAGCGCATCCCACCGCCCTCGCCATCATGGATTTCAATTTCATGGGCGGCAGCATGGGCATCGTCGTCGGTCACAAGCTCGCCCGTCTCATCGATTTCGCCCGCACCCACCATCTGCCGGTCATCGTCTTCGCCGCCTCCGGCGGGGCCCGGATGCAGGAGGGCGCGCTCGCCCTGATGCAGATGGCGCGGGTCGCCACCGCCCTCGGCCGCCTGCGCGACGCCCGCCTGCCCTATATCGCCGTCGCCTGCGATCCCACCACCGGCGGCGTCGCCGCCTCCTTCGCGAGCCTCGGCGACCTGAACCTCGCCGAGCCCGGCGCCGTCATCGGCTTCGCCGGCCGCCGCGTCATCGAGCAGACCACCAATCAGCAGTTGCCCGACGACTTTCAGACCGCCGAATTCCTGTTGAAACACGGGATGCTCGATACGATCGTGCCGCGCGCCGCGATGCGCCATACGTTCGCGCTGCTCCTCGACCTCCTCGCCCCTCCCGTCAGGCCGGTGCGTCAGCGCTCAGCACGCCCGCGGCGATCCAGCTCCCCAAAAGCCGACTGATTACCGCCGCCACCTCCGCGTCCCCCCGCGCCGCCGCGATCACCTCGCACATCGCGCCGAAAGTCGTGCCGCCCATCGCGAGACGCAGGGCGTCGCCCTCGCCCGCCTCGAGCTCGCGATAGAATACCCGGTCATCCTTGCGCGAGATCAGGAGCTCGTGCCGCCCGCGCGCCGCCGCCACCACCCCCTCGCCCCGTTCGTAGCTCCGATACGTCTCCGCAACCTTCCACTCGCAGCGCAGGACGCGCACCGCCGGATGGGTTCGCAGCCGCAGCGCGCCCCACGCGTGCGGTGCGACGGCGCCGAGCGCCGCCGCCTCGAGCGCCGGCCCATCCGCCGCCTGAAAGACCTCGCTCAGCGCGCGCTCGAACGCCGCCAGCTCGGCAAGATACGGCCGCGCCTCGTTCAGCGGATGGCGCCGCAGATAGTCCGGCAGCGCGCGCCCGGCCTCTTGGATCACTCGCGCGGTCGGCGGATACGCCGCCAGATAGCCGGTCACCAGATTGTGGAAGGCCGTCTCGCCCACCACCGCGAGCGTCGCCGCATAATCCTCCCGCAACACCTCGAGCAGCCGATAGAAATAGGCGTCCGCATAGATCGCGACGCGCTCGCGCGCCGCCATCCGCGCATCTCCGACAATCAACTCCTCGAGTCCCCCCGGCGGCAATCCGCGCTCCGCCACGAGCCCCTCCGCCACCCCGCCCGGCGCCGTGATCAGCCGATACAACAACGCCTGCAGCTCAGCGAGCTTCATCCGCCCGCGCCGCCCGCCGCTGCCAACCGCACGCGCGCCGCCTCCACTTCCCGCAGCAGTTCCGGGAACTCCGGCAGATTGTCGTCCCGCTCGATCAGCGTGGCCACGGGTCCGATCCGCGCCACGGCGTACTCGAACAGTCGCCACACCTCCGGGCAAATCGGCTGGTCGTGGGTGTCGAGCAGATAACTGCCGCAATCGCGATGACCCGCCAGATGAAACTGCACCACGCGCTCACGCGGCATCTGCGCGATATACTCCCGCGCCGCAAAGCCGTGGTTGCAGGCATTGACGTAAATATTGTTGATATCCAGCAGAATCCCGCAGTCCGCCGCCGCCGCTACCTCGCGCACGAATTCCCATTCCGTCATCTCTGACTCGCGGTACTGCAGGTAGCTCGAGATATTCTCGATCACCAGCCGCCGTCCGAGCACCTCCTGCGCCTGCGCGATCCGCGCGGCCACATGCTTGACCGTCGCCGCGGTGAACGGCAGCGGCAGCAGATCGTGCAGATTGCGCCCGCCCGCCCCGGTCCAGCACAGATGGTCGGAAAGCCACGCCGGCTCGCAACGCTGCGCGAGCCGCGCGAGCCCGCGCAGGTAGTCGAGGTCGAGCGGTTCGCTCGCCCCCAGCGACATCGCGACCCCGTGCAGCACCACCGGATAGTCCGCCCGCACCTGCTCGAGCACCCGCAGCGGCCGCCCGCCTTCAACCATGAAATTCTCGCTTATCACCTCGAACCAGCCGACCGCCGGCCGATTCTCGAGCACGTAGCCGTAATGCTCGCGCCGGAGCCCCACCCCGGCGCCCAGTCCGCCGCTACCCCAGCCGTCCATCTTTAGAGACCGCGCCGCCCGCGCCGGCGCGGTCACCCCCATCCTACTGCTGCTCGACGTGGCCGCCCTTCTGCGTGCAGTCCTGCGCGCTCGAGGTCATGATCCAGCCCTTGCCCTTGCACGAGTTCTGCCCCTTGCAACTGTTGCTCGCGCTCTGACACGCGCTCTGCCCCTTGCAACTGTTGCCGCCGACGCACTTCACCTGCGTCGCCGAACTGTCCTGCGCGAGCAGCGGCTGCGCCGTGAAAATCATCCCCACCGCCGCTGCCAGCAACGCCCCTGCAACCTTGGTCTTCTCCATCCTGTTCGCTCCTTGTCCGAAACCTCGCGACGATCCGCGGTCCCGCATCGCGTCAGCCTCTTTGACTGCTCTTGATCGGCCGCCGAGTCAACGCTTGCGCCTTCCATTACGCACGCCCCTCCTCCCTGGATTGCCGCCCGCGGCCACCGTCATCCAAACGCCGCCGCCGCGCGTACCTCTGCGACACCGCGACCCCGGGGTAACACCTCCCGCCGCGATCGTGCTATGAGCCATGGCATGCGCAACCCCCCGGCGCAGAACTGGCGGCTCGAATTCGAACAGCTCGCCCTGCCCCATCTCGACGCCCTCTATAGTGCCGCGATGCGCCTTACGCGGGATCGCGACGAAGCCGACGACCTGCTCCAGGAAACCGTCCTGCGCGCCTACCGATGCTTCTACCAGTTCGCGCGCGGAACCAATTGCCGCGCCTGGTTGTTAACCATCCTGTACAATCTCTTTCGTACCCGTTACCGCCGCGGCAGGTTCGAGCAACTGGCGGCCACGGTCGAGGACTTTGAACGCGAACTCGAAAGCAACCGTCTGGACCAGGGCGCCGCGCCGCTCAGCCCCGAAGATCTGCTGGCTGACCGCGCCGAAGCCGCCCGGCTCCGCCGCGCCGTCGACGCGCTCCCGGTCGATTTTCGCGAAACTTTGCTCCTCGTTGACCTCCACGAACTCAACTATCAGGAAGCCGCCCGCGTCCTCGAAGTTCCGCTCGGCACCGTCAAGTCCCGCGTCTCCCGCGCCCGCGCCCTGCTGCGCGTCGCCCTCGCCGCTTCCGCCGCGACCAAAACCGGCACTTGACACGCGCCCGGCACGGCCTTACTCAGGATCTCTGGCGCCTCGCCGCGCTAACTCGCGGTGATCAACCATGACCTGCGGCGAATATCGCGAGAGCTTTCTCACCGCCCACGCCGACGACGAACTCATCGGCCGTGACCGCCGCGCCGCCGACGATCATGTCGGCCGCTGCGCCGGATGCCGTACGGCGCTCGCCCAGGAACGCCGCCTGAAGGCCCTCGTCCGCACCCGCTTCGCCCCCGGCAAGGTGCCGCCCGACCTGCGCCTGCGCATCCGCGCCGCCCTCGGCGAAATCAGCGACGCGCCGCCGCGCCGCCCCTGGCGCGAGACCATTCGCCGCGCCGCCCGCCGTCCGGCCGCGCTGCGGCGCCGCCTGCCCCTCGGTATCGCCGCCGCGCTCGCCGCCTCCCTCATCCTCGCCCTCGCCCTCAAACGGCAAACCGGCGCGCCCGTGGTCTTCGCCGCGGTCCCGCCCACCCCGACCTTCGACTATGCCGTCAGCAAGTATGAGGCGCTGGCCGAGGAATTCGTCCCCAATGCCGCAGTCGAAACCAGCAGCGCCGGCGCCGACTACGCCTGGGTCATCGAACGGGAGTCGCACGGCTACGTCGCCGACGAGGTCGCCGATCTCGCCGAGGCTTATCGCAACGCCGAGGTCCCTGAAGATGTCTACGACTTCGCCGGCTACCGCCTCGCCGGCGGCCGCATCGACAGCACCGACGACGGCGCCCCCGCAACCTTCACCCTCTATCGCAGCCAGAACGGCGAGATCATCAGCATCTGCCTGCGCGCGCCCAACTTCTATGCCCCCGTCGGCGCCCGTTACTGGGCCGGCTCCCATACCTTTTACGAATACGCCGGCCATAGCCTCTGCCTGACCTTCCATCCCGACCACTACGTTTCGATCGTGGTCGCCGACGAACCGGTCGCCGCACTCCTGCGCGACGTCACCTCGGCCAACGTCTACGCCGCGGTCAGCTAACCCCGCCCTCTGCCAAACGGGATCTAAGCCCTAGCCGCCGCTAAGTCGGCGCACCACCACCCGCGCAAAGCCCGCAGCCGCCGCGCCGCTAAGCCGTCCTGATCGCTAACCCGTGCTGAGCGCTAAGCCGCCCTGACTCCTGACCGGCACCGGGCCGCCGCTAATGGCCCCCGGCGATCGCCCCGCCGCGCGCCGGTCGCCGCATCAGAAAAATGATCGGCGTCAGGGCGAAGAAAATGAACGCCAGCAGGCGAAAATCGTCGATAAACGACAGCACCGACGCCTGCCGCTGCATCTCGAGGTAGATCATCCCCAGGAAATGCTCCGGCCCCGCCCGCAGCACCGACGCCCCGATTCCCGGCGCGCCGGCCAGCGCGCTCAGCCGGAACGCATCGACGTGCCCGCTCAAGTAGCTCTGATGGATCTGGGCGTTGCTCGACAGCAGCGCCACCAGGATCGCGATCCCGACACTGCCGCCCACCGTCCGCACCATGTTGAAGAGGCTCGCCGCCGCGCCCATCTGTTCGCGCGGCACCGCCCCCAGCGTCAGCGTCGTGATCGGGATAAAAATAAACCCCGACCCGATTCCGCGCAGCAGACCCGGAATCGCGATATTCCAGAAATCGATCTGCGCGTAGAAATCCGCCATGTAGGTCGTCCCGAGTCCGGCCATCACGCAGCCCAGCGCCACCAGCAGTCGCGGATCGATCAGGTTGAACAGCCGCCCCGCGATCAGGATCGAGAGAAACGTCCCGAGACTCTGGATCGACAGCACCTTGCCGGCGAGCAGCGGCGTGTAGCCGGCAATCTGCTGGCAGAAGAGCGGAATCAGCACGAAGGTCGAATACATCGCGAACATGATGAGCGTCGTAAAGAAGGTCCCGACCGCGAAATCGCGATTCCCCAGCACCTGCAGATTCACGATCGGCTCGGCCACCCGCAACTCCCGCACGGTGAAAAAGATGAGCGCCGCCACGCCGATAACCGTCAGCCAGATGATGACGTGCGAGTTGAACCAGTCGAGCCGCTCACCCCGATCGAGCATGATCTGCAGCGACGCCACCCCGAGCACGAGGTAGCCGAGCCCCCACCAGTCGATCCGTTGCACCTGCTTGCGGATATAGGCCGGATCATGCACGTAGGCGGCCACCATGATTGACGCCACCAGCCCGGTCGGCACGTTGATATAAAAGATCCACCGCCAACTGTAATTGTCGGTGATCCAGCCGCCCAGCATCGGCCCCATCACCGGCGCCACCATCATCCCGAGCCCCCACACCGCCATCGCCATCGCCTGCTCTTCCGGTGGAAACGTCTCCATCAGAATCGCCTGCGAGAGCGGCATCATCGCGCCGCCGCCCAGCCCCTGCAGCACCCGGAAAATGACCAGCACCGTCAGCGTCGGCGCCGCCCCCGCGGCGAGCGAGCTGCCAACGAACAACAGGATACAGAAATTGAAAAACCGCTTGCGCCCGAAGTACGCGCTGCACCAGCCGGTCAGCGGGATCATGATCCCGTTCGCGACGATATACGAGGTCAGCACCCACGTCGCCTCGTCCACGTCGGCCGAGAGACTGCCGCGGATATGCAGCAGCGAAACGTTGGCGATGGTCGAGTCGAGCACCTCCATCACCGTCGCCAGCATCACCGCGACCGCGACTATCCATTTGCCCGACGGCGCCGCCGCGACGGGAACTGAGGCTTGCTCGGGCGCTGCGGCCATCGACGGTTTCGACCTGTCCTTCTCTAGCTCGGCTTTAGGCGTGCGCCCGCATCAGAACTTGCCAGGGCACAATAATTTGCCAAGTAAACAATCGCGATACAAGCGCATCCGATAAGCGGGACCGCCGCCCACCGCCCGCCAGGTGTCGGCCGTTTCGCGCCCGCGGTACAATCCTCCCCCTGATGAACAATCTCGATTACGCCCTCGCCGCGCTCATCGGTTTCTGCGCCCTCTATGGCCTCGGCCGCGGCGTCCTGCGCATCGCCACCTCGATTCTCTCGCTGGTCCTCGGCACCGCCGCCGCCGCGACCTGGTACGCCATCCCCGCCGCTTTCCTGCAGCAACGATGGCATCTGGCGCCCACTTTGGCCGACGCCCTCGGCTACGTCATCATCTTCATCGCCGTCGCCATCGTGGTCGAGTTCAGCGGCCGCCGCATCATCCTGCTGGTCCAGGCCATCAATCTCAACTGGTTCGACCGCCTCGGCGGCATCCTCCTCGGCGCCATCCTCGGCGCCGCCCTCGCCGGCATCGTGGTGGTCGTGCTGACCGCCGCGATGCCCGCCGGATGGCCTCCGCTCGCCGCCTCGCGCGTCGCCCCGCGCGTGCTCGCCTTCGATAGCGCCCTCCTCGCCTATGTGCCGCCCGACGCGGTCAGCCTGTTCGAGCGCAAACGCGACGAGCTCGCCCATTATTGGGCCGACCAAAAAGAAAGTCCCGCCCCGACCCCGATAAGGTCGGCCGGCGGGACTTGAGCCCTCGCGGCGCCTGCGCGCCCTTAGGCGATCGCGTTATCGACCGCGCGCACCAGTTGCGCCTTCGGCACCGCGCCCACGATCTGCTCTTTGACCTGCCCGTCGCGCACGATCAGCAGGTTCGGGATTCCGCGCACGCCGAAACGCATCGGCGCCTGCGGATTATCATCGACATTGACCTTGACCACCTTCAGCCGGCCGTCGTACTGGGTCGCGAGCTCATCCACGATCGGCGCAATCGCCCGGCACGGTCCGCACCACGGCGCCCAGAAATCCACCAGCACCGGCGTCGCTGACTTCATCACTTCCTGTTCGAAATTCGCGTCGGTCACATGCGTTACATTGGCAGCAGCCATTATCTTTCTCCTGTCTGGCCGATCAGACCAGAACATAAGGACGCCCGCCCGCGCAGTCAAGCTGAACCGCGCCGCCCTCAGCCCAGCCGCGCGCGCAGCGCCTCGGCGATCTTCGCCGGCGTCGCCAGCCGGATGAACGCGCCGAGCCGCGGCCCCCGCTCCTGACCCAGCAGCGTCCGATAGATCACCGGGAAAATCTTGCCCGGCTTGTCATAATACGTCCGCCCCAAATCATAGATCGTCCGCTCGATCGTCTCCGCGTCGGCCGCGCCATGGCCCTCGAGCCACTCCGCCAGCCGCGCCAGTTGCTCCCGCTCGGCCGCCGTCGGCGTGTATTGCCGCGGCTGCGTCGGCTGCACCAGATCGCGATAAAAATTGATCGCGCACGCCATCAGCGTCCGCGCGAGCGCCTCCGTCTCGCGGTCGGCGGTGATTTGCGGGTCGTAGGTCTCGAGATAGCGCCAGAGCAGCTCCGCGTCGTCGCTGCCGACCGCCGGCACCAGGTTCATCATCAGCGCAAAGCCCACCGTGCTGTTGAAGCGCCGCGCGCTCGAACGCTGCAGCACGAAGGCGAGTGGCGATCGCGCCTGCGCCTCCTCCCCGCCCGCCTGCCATTCGCGCAGCGCGTTCAGATAGTCATCGACGTATTGGGGAATCGCCTCGAGAAACAACTTCCGCGCCCGCCGCGGATTCAGCATCAGGAAATACTTCAGCACCTCGATCGGCGCATAGCGCCGCCATTGCTCGACCGTCACCCCGCGCCCGATCGATTTCGAAACCTTGTGCCCCTCCTCGTCGAGGTACATCTCGAAGGCGAAGCCGAGCGGCGGCGCGCCGCCCAACAGCCGCACGATCCGCCCCGAAACCTCCGCCGAATCGATCAGGTCCTTGCCGTACATCTCGTAGTCGACGCCGAGCACCAGCCAGCGCAGCGCCCAGTCCACCTTCCACTGCACCTTGGCCCGGCCGCCGAGCACGCTCTGCTCACCCGTATAACCGCAGCCGCGCGCCCCGCCGAAACTCCGCTCGCAGGCAAAGCCGACCGTCCCCCGCTCCGGATAATAGGCCGTCACCAGCGTCGAATTGATCTGCCCGCACTGCGGACAGAGCGGCATGAACGGCGACCACTGCGCGCGATTCTCCTCGCGCAGCGTCGGCGCCACGATCCCGATTATCTCCCGATGGCGCGCAAGGATAAGCCGCAGCGCCTCATCGAAACGTCCGCTCCCGTACATCGCGCTCGATCGCAAAAGCTCGTACTCGACCTCGACCGGCGCCAGAAACTCCTCGAGCAGCGCGATCATGTGCCCGGCGAAGCTCTCGTGACAGCCGCCGAACGGATCCGGAATCCGCGACACCGGCCAGCCCAGATAGCGCGCCGTCTCCTCCCGCCCGGGCGTGCTCTCGGGAACCTTGCGGAGACCGTCCATGTCGTCGATAAACACCACGAAGCGCGTCGCCCGCGCGGGCTGCAGCCGCAAAAACGCCTGCCGCACGTACGACGGTCGGAGCACCTCGCCCATGGTCCCCAGATGGGGCAGGCCGGACGGCCCAAACCCGCTCTGCAGCACCACCGCCCGCTCCGCCGGATAAGCGGCGACCCGCGCACTCAGCCGCCGCGCCTCATCGTAGGGCCATAACTCCGCCGATACGCTTCCTGCCGTTTCGCTCGCCATCCGCACTCCCTGTCCCGCGCCAACCGTCTATTCCCTGCCGCGCAGCACCCGCGCCAGGGCTTCGTGCAGCCACGGATCGATCTGCAGGTCCCGCATCTTCTCCGACGCGAGACGCAGCTTCACCCCGCAGTTCGCGCAAATCAGCGCCTGCTGCACAAAGCCGCCGCGGTCTTCGACCGTGACCCGCACCAGCCACTCGGCAACCGGCCGGCGGCAGATTTCGCACCGTGAGCTTTCCATGAACGACGCCGGCGAGAATACCTGCTATTATACCGGAACGGCTCTTGCGTTCATCACGCCCGCCCGCACGTCCCCCACCGCCGCCTCACGCCACGCTAGGTCGGGCGCACGCGGGATGGTATAAGACCCTCGTACCGCCCCGCTTGCCACCCCTGACGATGGTGGACGCGCGGTAAAAAAGGGAGCCCTCGCTGAACGCTCCAACCCCATGGATCAAGTTCTCACGCGCCAGAAAATTCGTGACCTCCGCAGCCTCATCGGCGACGACGATCGCATCGCCATCGTCCTTCAGGACGATCCCGATCCCGACGCGATGGCCAGCGCGATAGCACTCCGCGTCCTGCTCAAACGCAACAAGCAGACCACCCCCATCTTCGCCTTCAAACCGGTCACCCGCCCCGAAAATCGCGCGATGACCCGCATCCTCGAAATCGAAATCACCCCCGCCGTCTCCGAGACCCTCGCCGATTACGACAAGATCGCGATGGTTGACGTCGAACCTCCCTACTTCGGCCCCCGCCTTCCGCGCGCCGACGTCGTCATCGACCACCATCCCGGCTATGCCGCCGGCAACGCCCCCTTCGAGGACGTCCGCGTCGATTACGGCGCCACCGCCACCATCATGACCGAATACCTCGTCACCGCCGAAGAGCGCATCAGCGAACGCCTCGCCACCGCCCTCCTCTACGGCATCCGCAGCGATACGCTCGCCCTCTCCCGCCGCGCCACCGAAGCCGACGTCTGGGCCTTCACCCAGCTCTACCCCCTCGCCAATCTGAACCTCCTCCGCCAGATCGACCAGCCCGAACTGCCGCTCAGCTTCGCCCGCGTCCTCGCCCGCGCGATGACCCGCTTTCGCATCATCGACGGCCTCGTCGTGCTCCACCTCGGCAAGGTCGATCGCGACGATATCATCGTCCAGATGGCCGAATTTCTGCTCCAGTTCGAGAGCGTCAAATGGGTCGCCGTCGCCGGCAAACTCGGCCGCGACCTCGTCGTCGCTGTGCGCAATCGCGGCCTCGGCAAAGGCCTCAACGCCGGCGATCTCGCCAAACGCGTCTTCGCCGATATCGGTTCCGCCGGCGGTCATCGCGATATGGCCAAGGCCGTCATCCCGCTCAGCCGATGGCGTCAGCGCGAGGGCACCCTGCGCGATTCCACCATCGAACTCCGGCTGCGCGATCTCTTCGCCCAGGCCCTCTTCGGCGGCGCCGACCTCGACGATCCCGCCGCCTTCCCGATACGCAACGGTTCCCACGTCTGACCCGCTCTTGCCGTGGCAGCGATTCCTCCAGCCTGAACGCCTCAGCCGGCCATGGTCTCGCCCGCCCCCATCGATCCCGCCTCGACGCTGGGTCGCATCATCATCGCGAGCGCCCGCACGCTGCGCGACGATACCAATAACGCTCGCGCCATCACCGACCTGCTCGGCGTCCCCGCCGCCTGCGGCACCCCCGACCTCACCTGGCGATGGGTCAGTCAGGAGGTCGCCCGCACCCTCGGCCGCCCCCCTGCGGAGATCGCCGGACACTCCCTCTTCGACATCCTCGGCGACGAAGCCCTCGAACTGCTTCGCCCCCGTATCGAACGCGCCCTCGCCGGCGAGTTCGTCGAAGACGACCAGCGCTTTTTGGGCGGCGATCACGTCTGGCGCTGGGTCCACGTCATCTATGCCCCCACGCTCGACGCCGCCGGCCGCCCCGACGGCTGGGTCATGATGCCCTACGATCCGATCGAACAACAGCGCGCCGCCCAGCGCCTGATGGACAATGAACTGCGCTTCCGCGAACTCGTCGACAGCCTCCCCGCCATCGCCTGGCTGACCGACGAGCAACGCGCCACCACCTTCGTCAACCAGGCCTTCGAGAAGTTCACCGGCGTCGCCGCCGAAGAGCTCGTCCAGGATTGGCTCTCCTTCTTTCATCCCGACGACCGCGCAAGCTACATGGCCGCCTCCCAGGCGGCCCTCGCCGATCAGCGCGAATGGCGCGCCGAACTCCGCATCCGCCGTCATGACGGCGTCTATCGCTGGTTCGAGGTCGTCGCCGCCCCTCGCAAAAACCGCGACCGCTTCCTTGGCTATACCGGCATCACCTTCGATATCACCGAGCGCAAAACCGCCGAGGAGGCGTTGCGCGAAGCCAACCGCCAGAAGGACGAATTCATCGCCGTCCTCAGCCACGAACTGCGCAACCCGATGGCCGCCATCAGCAACGCCGTCGCCATCCTCGACCGTTTCGCCGCCGACGCCGAACCGGCCCGCCGCGCCGGCGCCATTATCCAGCGCCAGCTCGCTCACCTGAGCCGCATCACCGATGATCTGCTCGATACCGGCCGCCTCATCGCCGGCCGCATCAATCTCGCCCGCGTCCCCGTTGACCTCGCCGAAGTCGTGCGCCGCTCCTTCGAAACCTTCGAGCTCGGCGGCCGCATCGCCGCCCATCCCGTCCAACTGACCACCGCGCCCGCCTGGGTCAACGCCGATCCCGACCGCCTCGCCCAGATCGTCGATAACCTGCTCGATAACGCCCTCAAATTTAGCCCCGACGACGCTCCGATTACCCTCGCCGTCGCCGCCGCCGACGGTCGCGCCATCCTCACCGTGACCGATCGCGGCATCGGCATCGCCGCCGAATTCCTTCCCCAGCTCTTCCAACCCTTCGCTCAGGCCAAACCGGCCTTCAGCGGCCGCCCGAGCGGGCTCGGCCTCGGCCTCGCCCTCGTCAAGCAGTTGGTCGAGATGCATGGCGGTGCGGTGTCCGTCGCCGCCGACGGTCCCGACCGCGGCGCCACCTTCGTCGTCACCCTGCCGCTCATCGATCCCCCGCTACCGACCCCGGCCGCCGCGCCCGCCGTCGATCCGGCCGCCCCCCGCCCCATTCTCCTCGTCGAAGACAACGACGACGCCCGCGAAATCACCCGCACCCTGCTCGAGTTGCAGGGCTTCCGGGTCGCCGACGCCGCCGACGGTCCCGCCGCCCTCGACTTCGCCCGCCGCTTCCAGCCGCGCATCGCCCTTATCGATCTCGCCCTTCCCACCTGGGACGGCTTTGAAGTTGCCCGCCGCCTGCGCGCCGAGTTCGGCGCCGCCATCCACCTGATCGCCCTGACCGGTTTCGGCCGCGAGAAAGACCGCACCGACGCCCGCGCCGCCGGCTTCGACGATTTCCTCGTCAAACCCATCGACCCCGACGCCCTCATCGCGAAACTGCGCCGCATCGGCTGATCCGCCCCCCCACCGCCACGTCACACTGCTCCCGCGCCCGCTCAGCCGCCCCCGCCAAGCCCGCTTGGCACCGCTCAGTCCCGCGAGCATCGCCCCGCCGCGCGGCTTTCGCTCTGTTTAGCTCTTTATTGCACGGTGAGCGCCTACTGCCCCGCCCACGACCTCTTCCGCCGCGGCTCAGCCCTTGCTCATCCCTCTGCGCAGCCATTTCAACCGCGGCCGATCCGCACGGAGGAGTCATGCCGAAAGAAGATTTGACCGAAATCATTTACAACCTGCCCTGGTGGCGCAAAGCCGACCCCGGCCCCGACTGGCCCTGGATCATCGAGGAGGTCAGCCAGGAGGTCCGCGTCGAGCTGGTGGTCAGCCAGCTCGAATATCAGCGCGAGGTCACCGCCGCGCAAGGCAAGGCGATCGAACGCAACATCGCCATCCTGAACCGCGCCAAGGGCCAGAAACCCTAGTCGTCAACCCCGGGGGACCTCGGGACGCGCCCTCGCGGCCGCCTCCCGCTCGTCCCCCCAACCCCGCGCTCGGCGGGAAAACGCTGCGGGAGAAGCCTCATGAATCTGCGCGATATCGTCGATTCGGCAACCACGATGGCACAGGCGGCCGGCGGCCGCCCCGTGATGCTCATCGGTTTCCAGGAACAGGCCAACCTCGGCCTCGGTTATCTCGCCGCCGTCCTGCGCAACGCCGGCTACGAGGTCACCGTCTTCGATTTCGAGCAGGACCGCGCCCGGATCCTCGCCGCCGCCCGCTCCCTCAACCCCCTCCTCATCGGCTTCTCGCTCATCTTCCAGTTCTATATCGACCGCTTCGGCGATCTCATCCGCTATCTGCGCGCCGCCGGCATCGATTGTCACTTCACGATGGGCGGTCACTTCCCCTCCTTGAGCCCCCAACAGACCCTCGACCTGGTGCCCGAACTCGATAGCGTCGTCCGCTTCGAAGGCGAGACCACCCTCCTCGAACTGGTCGAACGCCTCGCCGCCGCCGCCGATTGGCACGACGTCGCCGGCCTCGCCTTCCGCCATAACGGCGAGTTCCGCCTCACCCCGGCCCGCCCCCTCGTCGCCGACCTCGATTCCCTCCCCTATCCCGAGCGCGACGCGAGCTCCGGGATGCGCATCCTGGGCCGCCGCGCCGTCCCTCTCCTCGCCAGCCGCGGATGTATCCGCACCTGCTCCTTCTGCTCGATCCATGTCTTCTATCGCACCGCCCCCGGCAAGGTCGTGCGCACCCGCAAACCCGCCCGCGTGGTCGAGGAGATGCGCTGGCTGCACGAGCGCCACGGCATCACCATCTTCCTCTTCCAGGACGACGACTTCCCCGTCTATGGCGTCGTCTGGCAGCGCTGGGCGCGCGAGTTCGTCGCCGAACTCCACCGCCACCACCTGCCCGGCCGCGTCATCTGGAAAATCAACTGCCGCGCCGACGCCGTCGACCCCGTGCTTTTCCGTGAGATGCGCGAGGCGGGCCTCTTTATGGTCTATATGGGCCTCGAGTCCGGCAGCGAAGAGGGCCTCAGCACCCTCCATAAACAGATCACCGTCGATCAGAACCTGCGCGCCGTTGCCATTCTGAAGGAGCTCGGCCTGATGTTCGAATTCGGCTTCATGCTCTTCGATCCCTCAACCACCTTCGCCGCGGTCGAAGAGAGCCTCGGCTTCCTGCGCGCCATCGTCGGCGACGGCGCCGCCCCCGCCACCTTCTGCCGCATGATCCCCTACGACGGCACGCCCATCAAAGACCAGCTCGCCCAAAGCGGGCGCCTCAAAGGCGATATCTGCCATCCCGACTACGACTTCCTCGACCCCCGCGTCGACGCCTTCTTCCACGCCCTCAACCGCCTCATCCACGTCTCCGGATGGATTCACGGCATCGGCGCCCTGACCGTCCAACTCCAGTACGTGAAGGGCGAAATCGCCGTGATGGAAGCCCTCTTCCCGCACCTCGCGCGCTTCGATCAGTATCGCGAGACCGTCCGCTCCATCACCGCCCAGGCCAATCACACGCTCTTTCGCATCGTCGCCGACGTCCTCGCCGAATATCGCGATCACGGCCGCCGCCGATGGACTCCCAACCGCGTCAAGGAGCTCGCCCTGGCCTTTCAGCATCAGCTCCTCGGCGAACGCCACGCCTTCGTGTCGCTGAACGAGCGGGTCCTGCTGAGCGCGCTCGAGGCCGACTCGACACTCGAGGCCAATTCGGCGGTCGCCGTCCCCGCTCCTGCCTGACGCCCGCCACAAAGCGCGCGCGACGAGTTGCACCCTCCTGCCCCCAGCAAAAAAAAAGGAGCCGAAGCCGGCTCCTTTTTTTGCCACGCTCTTCGCCTCGCTCTCAGACGATCTTCCCCAACAGGAAGAACGACATGACCAGCGAGTACAGGGTCAGTGATTCGATAAACGCGAGCCCAATGATCATCGGCACGAACAGTTGATTCGTGCTGTTCGGATTCCGCCCGATCGATTCCATCGCCGACGCCGCCAGCTTGCCCTGGCCCATCCCGCAGCCGAACGCCGCGAGCCCGAGGCCAAGCCCGATCCCGAGACCGATTAGCCCGCCGCGCGCGCTGCCGCCCGGCGCCGCGCCTTCCTGCGCCAGCGCCAGCATCGGCGACGCCATCAGCACCACCAATGCGGCGCTACCGATTCGCCATACTTTCCGTAGCATTCCCTGTCCTCCTTGATTCCCGCGCTCGTCCTGCCGTCCCAGGCTATTTAACCTCGCCTCTATCCTCTTCCACGCTTCGGCCCGCGCCGGTCGCGAGTCGCGGATTTTTTCGATACCTGTCAAATTGCCGACGCTGCCCCGCCTTCCCCGCGCCGACCCCAACTGCACCCGATCCTCAATGATGGGCCGCGGCGGCCATCCGCACGTAACTGATCGCCAGAATCGTGAAGACCAGCGCCTGCACGATACACACGATCGAACCCAGGGCGTAAAACGCCAGCGGAAACACCAGATAGGTCAGGCCCGTGAACAGGCCCAGCACCTGATGGTCGGCGAACATGTTCGCGTAAAGCCGAACGCCCAGCGAAAACGGACGAAACAGATTGTCCGCAATCTCGATCGGCATCATCAACGGCAGCAGAAACAGCACCGGCCCGAGAAAACTTTTTAGATAACTCACCCCCTGGCTGCGAAAGCCCTGGTAGAGGTAGTACGCAAAACAGATTATCGCCAGCGCGAACGTCAGATCGGTATCGCTGGTCGGCGGCTCCATCCCCGGAATCAGGCCGAGGAAATTCCCCGCGAGGATAAACAGGAAAAGGCTCCCGAAAAACGGCACGAACCGCCGCGCCCCATGAAGTTCCGAAACCTGCGCGACGAACCCGTCGATCCATTCCGTGAACACTTCCCCCAGATGGCGCAGCGTCGCGCCCTCGTCCGGAAGCGTCGGATCGGCGGCCCGCCGCACAGCGCGCCCCGCCGCCCATCCGACCACCAGCAGAATCGCCATCACGAGCCACGTCCCCACCAGCACCGGCGGGATATCGCCCAGCAGATGGGCCATCATGTCGATAAAATTGACCGGCCTCAAACCTTGCCTTCCTCCGCCAGAAGCGGCCGCGCGCGCAGCGCGACCCACACCGTTTCCAGCAAAATTGCTGCGATTTGCGCCGCCACCCCGACACAAAACCCGAGCCCGTCCACCTGCACCCACACCACCAGCCAGTAGGCCGCGACGCCCAATATCAGCATCTTGAACGGTGCTATAAGCGCGCCGACCCGCACCATCGCGCCGCCCTGCGCCAGCCCGACGATCATCCGCCCGATCACCGCCAGCAGGTAGAGATTCGCCATCATCAAGCCGCCGCCAACCAGGCAGGCCGCCGCCGCTCGCGTCGAATCCGCCGCCAGCAGCACGCCGGCCGCGGCCACGACCACCAACGCCGTCGTTCGCTGAATCCCCTGGATTGTGGGCACCGCCCAGTTCATCGCAGCGCCTTATGGTGCCGGAAAATGCCGCACGCGGCAACTTACAAACGCTTCTGAAAACTCCGCAGCTCGACGAACAAACGGTAAAACCCGAGCACCATCCCGAGCAGCACGCCGCTCACCGCCAGCACCGGCGCGCACCGCCAGTATTCGTCCAGGTAATAGCCCAGGACTGCCCCGCCGAGGATCGGCGAGAAAAATTCCGCCCCAATCCCTAGAAACCGCCACAAACCCGGCCCCGATGGTTCCTCGCTCATCCGCGTTGATTCCCCGTTCACCCGCCCCGCGCCTCGTCGAGCGCTTCCCGCGCCGCCGCCACCGTCGCGTCGATCTCGTTCTCCGTATGGGCCAACGACACGAACATGGCCTCGAACTGTGACGGCGCGAGATGGATTCCGCGCGCCGTCATCCCCTGGAAAAACCGCGCGAACGCCGCGGTATCCGCCGCCCGCGCCGCGCGTCCGTCGCCGACCTCCTCGACCCCGTGAAAGAGCGTCACCAGCGATCCGACCCGATTCACGCACCCGCGCGCGCCACTCGCCTTGAGCGCCGCGCGAAGCCCCGTCTCGAGCCGCGCGCCGAGGCTCTCGAGCCGCGCATAAACGCCGTCCTCGGCCAGCAGCTTCAGGGTCTCGATTCCCGCCCGCACGGCGAGCGGATTTCCCGCCAGCGTGCCCGCCTGGTACACCGGCCCGAGCGGCGCTAGCAAATCCATCAGCTCCGCCCGCCCCGCCAGCGCGCCCACCGGCAGCCCGCCGCCGATCACCTTGCCCAGCATGATCAGATCCGGCGCCGCGCCGTAAAGTTCGTACGCCGCGCCGTAGCGCAGCCGAAAACCCGTGATCACCTCGTCGCAGATAAGCAGCGCGCCATAACGATGGACCAGCGCCGTGAGCTCCCGCAGAAACTCCGCGGCCGGCGCCACCACGCCCATATTGGCCGCCACCGTCTCGATGATTACCGCGGCGATCCCCCGCGGGTCCGCCGCCAGATAGCGCTCGACCTCCTCCAGCGCATTGTAGGTCGCCACCCGCGTGCTCGCCGCGATCGCTTCCGGCACGCCCGCGCTGTCAGCCACGCCGAGCGTCAGCGCGCCCGAGCCGGCGCGCACCAGTAAAGCATCGGAGTGACCGTGATAGCAGCCGTCGAACTTGATAAGTCCCGTGCGCCCCGTCGCCGCCCGCGCCACGCGGAGCGCCGTCATCCCCGCTTCCGTGCCCGAACTCACCAGCCGCACCTTCTCGGCCCCCGCGATAGCCGCGCCAAGACGCTCCGCCAGTTCGACCTCGAGCGCCGTCGCCGCGCCGAACGAAAAGCCCTCGCGCGCCTGCTCCGCCACCGCCTCGACCACCCGCGGATGGGCATGGCCGAGGATCGCCGGACCATACGCGCCGACATAATCGATCAACCGATTCCCATCGACGTCGACGACCCAGGCGCCTTCGGCGCGCGCGATAAAACGCGGCGCGCCGCCGACCGCGCGCCACGCGCGCACCGGCGAATTCACGCCGCCCGGAATCCGCTCGACCGCCCGCGCGAACCATTCACGCGATTTGTTTGTCGTCATATCGCCCACGATTGTAGGCCTTCAGCCGGCCATAGCCCATCTTTGCCGATCACTGCCGCCGCCGATTCGCTGCCGCCTGCCCGAAAAATCGCTTCGCGAAGGCTCCAGGAGCCTCGATGACGGCATTCGTCGGCAAGCTGACGCGCTACATTAACTTGCTTCGCGCCGCGCCGTCGCCAATTTTTTTCGTGTAAACACGCGGGGTTTTTCCTTCTTTTGCCGAACCATATTGCGAGCGATGTCACAACGTCGTAATGAATCTGCCTTCATCACTGCGAGCGGTTTTGCACATCGCGCTCGCCGGGGGGATCGCGTCAGTGTCGTGAAGAGCGTCGGGGCTCATGGCGACTGGTCTTCAAACCGTTTCGACCGTCGCTCATCGTCCCGCTCCCGCTCATGCCCGTTAATAACCCCTTTTATTGGTGGTGCGAAGTGCCTGCCTCAACGGGGAAAAACGCGGTTTTCGACATCTGTTGAAAACCTGTTTACGGCGGCCGGAACGACCGTGGCTTAAGCATTTAATGGAGGCTTACAAGATGAATGGTGTCTGGCAGAAGGCGGCGGATCGCATCCGTGATGTCATCGGTCAGGTCGGTTACGAGGCGTGGATCAAACCCCTCAATTTCATCAGTCTCGAAAATCAAACGGCGACCATCGAGGCCCCCAATAAATTCTTTCGCGATATCGTCGTCGAACGCTACCTGCTCCTGATGAGCAACTCGCTCTCCCAGGAGGTCGGCGAGCCGGTCGAAATCAAACTCGCCGTATGCGCGCGCAGCCCGCTCGGCGCCAACGGCTCGACCAACGGCCACAGCGCCAATGGCCACAGCAACGGCCACGCCGCCGGAGCGCTCAAAAACCCGCGCCCCGCAAGCGCTTTAGCCGATCCCGCCGACGCCCGCAAAACCCTCCATCCCCAACTTATCCCGCGCTATACTTTCGCCGAATTCGTCGTCGGCTCGAGCAATCAGTTCGCTCACGCCGCCGCCCTCGCCGCCGCCAATCAACCCGGCGAAAAATACAATCCGCTCTTTATCTACGGCGGCGTCGGTCTCGGCAAAACCCACCTCGCCACCGCGATCGGCCACCACATCTGGGCCGCCGGTAACTATCAGCGCATCCTCTTCATGCCCGCCGAAGTCTTCATGAACGAGCTCATCGGCTCGCTGCGCCGCGATCGGATGGCCGAATTCAAGGAGCGTTTCCGCCGCGCCGACGTCCTCATCCTCGACGACGTTCAGTTCCTCGCCGGCCGCGAACGCACCCAGGAGGAATTCTTCCACACCTTCAACTCCCTCCACGCCGAACGCCATCAGATCGTCCTTACCTCCGATAAAGCCCCGCGCGACATCAACGGTCTCGAAGAGCGCCTGCGCAATCGCTTCGAATCCGGCCTCATCGCCGATATCGCCCCGCCCGATCTCGAAACCCGCGTCGCCATCGTGCAGAAAAAGGCCGACCTCGAACACCTCGTCTTTCCTGCCGAGGTCGCCCTCTGGATCGCTCAGAACGTCTCCTCCAACGTCCGCGAGATCGAGGGCTCGCTCACCCGCCTGAGTGCCCTCGCCTCGATCAGCCGCAAACCCATCACCGTCGATTTCGCCCGCGAGGCGCTCCGCGACATGATCCGCACCAACGACTCCAAACCCGATATCGAAACCATCCAGCGCGCCGTCGGCGACTTTTTCCATATCCGCCTCGCCGACCTCAAATCCAAAAAACGCACCCAGCACATCGCCTTCTGCCGCCAGGTCGCGATGTACCTCTGCCGCAAACTCACCAATGCCTCCTTCCCCAGCATCGGCGACGCCTTCGGCCGCGATCACTCAACCGTCATCCACGCCTACAATCTCATCCATGCCCGCATCACCAGCGATTCGGCCTTCCGCTTCTCCATCGAGAAGATCGAGCGCGGGCTCAAAACCCAGCACGCCAACGCCGCCTGACCATGTCCACCAACCATCTGTTCAAAGCCTGGGGATGGCCCCCGCAGCGCCGCGCCCTTTTCCACACCGCGGCGCTCCCGACCGTCCGCCCCGTGGATAACCGCGCCATCCCTCCACAACTTGTCCCCGCGCGTTTGCCCGCGCCCGACACGGACCTCGGCCGCTTGTCCACAAATTCACAGGCCCTGCTATCATTTCTGGAAATTTCTTTTCCAGATCAAAATCCTCAGGAATAGAAAGCCACGCTGATGGAACTCACGCTCAAACGCACCGATTTCCTCGCCGGCCTCGCCATGGTTCAGGGCATCGTCGAACGTCGCAACACCGTGCCCATCCTTGGCCATGTCCTGATGCACGTCGAGGACACCGCCTTAAAACTCGCCGCCACCGACCTCGAAGTCGGCATCCGCACCCAGTTGCCCTGCGCCGCCGCCAAAGCCGACGCGCAATTCACCCTCGGCGCCCGCAAACTCTTCGAGGTCGTCCGCGAGGCCGAAGGCGACACCATCACCCTCAAAACCCTCGATAACGACTGGATCGAACTGCGATGCGGTCGCGCGCGGTTCAAAATGATGGGCCTCGATCCGCGCAGCTTCCCCGCGATGCCCGAGCGGAATGCCGACGGCGCCGCGCGCCGAACCGCCGGCACCCTCACCCTCGACGCCGCCGTCCTCGCCCAGATGATCGATCGCACCATCTTCGCCGTCAGCCCCGACGAAGCCCGCTACAATCTGAGCGGCGTTTATCTCGAATCCCCCGCCGCCGGCGCCGCCCGGATGGTCGCGACCGACGGCCATCGCCTCGCCCTCATCGACCGCGAAGCCGCCGGCTTCACCATGACCGGCGGCGTCATCATTCCCCGCAAGGGCCTCGCTGAACTGCGCAAACTGCTCGCCGAACCCGCCGCTGAAACGACCGTCGAACTCGTCCTCGACGGTCAGCTCGCCCGATGCCGTCGCGGGCCAAGCGAGGTCTCGATGCGCCTTATCGAAGGCGAATTCCCCGATTACCGCGGCGTCATCCCCAAAACCTCCCGCTTCCATATCGCGCTCCCCCGCGAAACCCTGATAAGCACCATCCGCCGCGCCGCCATCTTCTCCAACGAGCGCTTCCACGGCGTTAAACTTGCCTTCGCCCCCGGTACCATGACCGTATCCTCGACCAGTCCCGAAACCGGCGAGGCGAGCGAAACCGTCGAAGTCGATTTCCATGGCGACGAATTCAGCGTCGGCTTCAATGCCGCCTATCTCCAACAGGTCTTGGCCGTCCTCGACGACGGCCCCATCACCCTGGGCCTCACCGACGACGTCAGCCCCGGCGTCATCACCGCCGAAACCGACTCGGCCTTCCAGTACGTCGTCATGCCGATGCGCCTCTGAGCGCGCCGCCGGTGTCCCCGCCCACCCGCCAATTCGCCCGCTTCTGGCAGCACGCGATGGCTTGTCGCGAATGCCCCACCCTCGCGCCCTGGCGCAAGTTCGATCCTGCTGCCCGCGGCAATCCCGCCGCGGGCGTGATTATCCTCGGCGAGGCTCCCGGCCGCGTTTCACTCGATAATCAGCGGCCCTTCTCCAACCCGCGCAATCTCATCATCCGCTCCGCTATCGCCCGCGCCATCGCACCCCTCACCGCGCCGCCCGAGAGCTTCATCTACTTCACCGACGCGGTTAAATGCTGGCCCTCCGCGCCCTCCGGCGCCAATCGCTCGCCGACCGCCCGCGAAGCCGCGACCTGCGCGCGTCTCCATCTCCGCCGCGAATTGACCCTGCTCCGCCCGCGCGTCATCTTCGCCTTCGGCGTCCGCGCCGCGACCGCCCTGTTCGAGCGACCCCTGCGCCTCAGCGAAAACCACGCCCGTCCGCTCGACCATCCCGCAGGCTACCGCGTGATCCCCCTGATGCATCCCTCGACCATCAATATCGCCGGCTTTCACCGCGTCGGCCTCCGCTCGCTCGACCATTACGAAGCGCAACTCACCGAGCTGTTTCGCCGCGAGTTCGCGCGCCTCGCGGTTCAGCGGCTCCTGCCGCTCACCACCCCAACCGACACCACTCGCGGCGCGGACCTTTGATGCGCTGGGTATGGGTTGCCGCCGGCGCGCTCGCCGCGCTTATCCTCGCGGTCTTCCTCTATGCCTTCTTTTCCCTGAACGCGATTATCAAGGCCAACCAGCAGCGCCTCTTGGCGCGCGTCGGCGCCGCCCTCGGGCGGCCCGTGACCGTCGCGAAAATTCGCGCCACCCTCGGATGGGGCCTCGGCGTCGATCTCGAAAACCTGACCGTGGCCGACGATCCGGCCTTTTCCGCCGCACCCTTTGCCGTCGTCCGCAAGATCCACGCCCGCGTGGAATTGCTGCCGCTCCTCTTCCGCGCGGTGCGCCTCGAGAGCTTTCGCCTGACCCAGCCCGAATTCAACGTGATTCGCCATCCCGACGGCCGCTTCAACTTCGATTCCCTCGGCGCCCACGGCCCGCCCCGCGCCCCCATCCACTCGACCCCGCGATCGCCCGGCCCTCCGTCGCCCCCCTCCGCCATCGCCCTGCCGAGCAGCGCCGGCCGCGCGCCGGTCGAGCTCACGGCGCTTAGCGTCGGCACCTTCGCCGTCCGCGACGGTCGGATCCACTACCGCGATCTTCCCGCCCCGCCCGTCGAAGTAACCGATCTCGATCTCGACGCGAAGGGTGTCCGCGCCGACCGGCCCTTTACCATCAGCGCGACCCTCTCCGCCCTCGGTTCGGCTCGCGACGTCACGCTCTCCGGCACCGTCGGCCCGCTCTTGCGCGACGGCCGCCTCGATCCCGACCACCTGCCCTTCGATCTCAAGACCACGCTCGGACCCGTCACCCTCGCGCAACTCGCCGCCCTGCCGCACGTCGCCGCGATCCTTCCCGCCGGACTCGAGGTCACCAACCCGCTGACCCTCACCGCCACCCTTCACGGCGACCTGCGCGCCTTCGCCTTCACCAGCCGCGGCGACTTTACGGCGAACCATCTGGTCTATCGCGATCTCCTCGACAAGCCGGCCGGCTTCACCGCCGCCATCGATCTCGCCGGCTCGCGCGAGGGCCGCCAGATACGCCTCGCGGCGGCCACGCTCGCGCTTGGCACGCTGCGCGCCCGCGCCGCCGACGTCCTCCTGACGCCTGCCAGACTCACCGCGATGATCGACTGCGATCATTGCGATCTGGCCAATCTGGCCGCCGCCATCCCCCGCCTCCGCCCCTACCACCCCGCCGGCCAAGCTACCTTCCACGGCACCCTCACCCTCGCGCAGGCCCAACCCGCGCTCGACGGCACCCTCGACCTGGTCAAAGTCAGCGCAACGCTCCCCGACAGCAAGCTCCCGCCCGTGACCAACCTGACCGGCCCCGTGGCCATCGCCGCGACCACCGCCAGGATCGGCCCGCTGAATCTCGACCTCGGCGCGAGCCCCATTACCGTCACCGCCGAGGCCATCTCACTCGCGCCCCTGCGCGGCCGCTATCAGGTCAGGTCCGCCACCCTCAACCTCGGCGATCTTATCCCCGGCCGCCGCCAGTCCGGCGACCAGATCCGGATGCTCGCCGCGAACGGCGACTTCCGCCGCGAGGGCGATGCGCTCGTCCTCAACGCCACGGCATCCTCGACCGCCGGCACCATCTTCAACGTCGCCTATCAGAATCTCACGACCGCCGCCGCCTATGACGCGGGTCGGCTAACCCTCGCCGCGCTCAACTTCGCGGCCTTTGCCGGGACCGTCGGCGTCGCCGGCGAGGCCCTTACCGGCGCCGCGCCGAACTTCGCCCTCACCCTCACCGCGCACCACATCGACCTCCAGCAGGCGCTCGCGTCGCAGCAGGCCAAAGCCGCCGACAACCTGCGCGGCATTCTCACCGGCACGCTCCGCGTCACCGGTCATGGCACCGATTTTGCCCGGATCCGCCCCACCCTGCGCGGCGACGGCAACGCCGTCCTCACCGACGGCCGCCTGGTCGGCACCAACCTCGTCGCCGAAGCGCTCAAAAAGCTTGATAACCTGCCCGCCATCGGTGCGCTGGTGCCGCCCGCCGTCGTCGCCCGCCATCCCGAACTCTTCCAGTCCCCGGATACCGTCATCGACGAGGCGAGCCTGACCTTCACCCTCCACGGCCCGCGCCTCATTTCGCACGATCTTCGCGCCGCCGCCCCCGACTACTCGATCCTTGGCGACGGCTGGTTCGATATGGACAAAAATCTCGATCTCGCCGCACGCATTCTGCTCGCCCCGCCCTTCAGTGCCGAACTGGCCGCCGCGCGCCCGCCCGTCGCCTATCTGGAAAATGGACGGGGCGAGGTCGAAGTCCCGCTCCGCGTGAGCGGCCGCCTCCCCCATCCGCAGGTCGTACCCGACGTCGGCACGCTGACCGCGCGCATCGGCTCACATGCCTTCGCGAACACCGTCGGCAAGCTGCTCAACAAGGGTGAGGGCAGCCTCGGCAACCCGCTGAATCGCCTCAAAGGGCTCTTCCACTAGGACCGGCCGCTCCTGGCGCGATGATGCCGCCCGAAGCTTCCGATTCCTCCAAGCGATTTCCCGGCCTCGCCCGCTCCCTCACTTGACCCGGCGCGACGGCGCGGCCCGTTCGACCCGCGTCAGTCCCCGCGTCACCGCCTCCGCCCCGAACCGTTGCGCCAGCAGGTCGAGCGCCTGATTGAGCCGCCGCGCCTTGCTCGCCGCCTGCCAGCCTTCGAACAGGTCGGGCTGCCGCACGTCGCGCCGCTCCAGGTTATGGGCATGGATTCCGGCAAGGCGGATTTTGTCGCCGTCGCCGACTCGCGCCAGCAGCGCCAAAGCGGTCCGCGCGATTACCGCCGTATCATCGCTCGCCGTTCCCAGCGTATGGCTCCGCGTGATCACCGGATAGCGCCCGCCCCCCAGCCCCCGCGCCGTCTTGAGCTTCAGCGTGATCGTCCGCGCGCGCACCGCGTCGGCCCGCAGCCGCCGTCCGATCGCCTCGCTATGGGCAATCAGCGCCCGCCGGAGGGCGAGCGCGTCGCGCGCCAGATCGTGCGCGAAGGTGTTCTCCTCGCCATAGGATTTCCGCTGCCAGTCGCCGACCACCGGCCGCGCATCGCGCCCCTGCGCCAACTGATGCAGATAGGCGCCGCTCGCCCCGAACCGGCTCCGCAGCTCCGCCGCATCGCGCGCCGCGAGATCGCCCATCGTGCGGATTCCCGCCTGATTCAGCCGCGCGAGCGTCACCCGTCCCACCCCCCACAGCCGCTCGACCGGCAACCCCGCCAGAAACTCCGGCAAATCCTCCGGGCCGATCAGCAGGAGCCCGTCCGGCTTCGCGAGATCGCTCAGAATTTTCGCCGCCATCTTGACCGGCGCGATTCCCACCGACACCACGAGCCCGGTCCGCTCGCGCACCGCCCGCTTGAGCTCCCGCCCGATCACGAGCGGCGGCCCGAGCAGCCGCTCGGCGCCCGTCAGGTCGAGGAACGCCTCGTCGAGCGACAGCGGTTCGACCACCGGACTGAACTCGTCGAACACCGCCCGGAGCGTCCGCGCAACCTCCGCATAACGCCCCATCCGCCCCGCCACGAACACCGCCTGCGGACAAAGCTGCCGCGCCTGCGCCGACGGCATCGCCGCCCGTACCCCATAGCGTCGCGCCTCGTACGACGCCGAAGTCACCACCCCGCGCGCCGACCGCCCGCCGACGATTACCGGCTTCCCGCGCAACTCCGGACGGTCCAACTGCTCCACCGACGCATAGAACGCATCCATGTCGGCATGGGCGATCACCCGCGGCCAACCCGCCGTCGCCTGACCTTCGCCGCCCTTGAGCATCGCCGCGCTAGCTTCCTGCTCTAGACCCCCATCACGGCGGCCAGCGCCGCCCCCGCCGCCGCCTCACCCTGTCGCACGCAATCCGGAATCCCCACCCCGTCGAGATACGCCCCCGCGAGAAAAAGCCCCGGCACCTCCGTCAGCCGCTTCCGGATCGAGGCCACGCGATGGCGATGGCCGACCGCATACTGCGGCATCGCCTCCGGCCAGCGCCGCACCTCGATTACCTGTGGCGCCGCCGTGATTCCGAGCAGCGCCGAGAGCTCCTCCCGCGCCGCCGCCACCAGCGCCGCCTCGTCGAGCTCCGCCAGATGGGCCTGCAGCGCGCCGCCGAGAAACACCCGCAGCAGCACGATTCCGGCCGGTGCCCGCCCGGCGAACTTGAGACTCGAAAAGCTCCCGGCGATTATTTTCCGCCGTTCAATCGCCGGCACCACGAAACCGAAACCGCTCGGCAGCGCCGGCAGCGCCGCCGCCGCATACGCCAGATTGATCACCACCGCCGAGGCATAGCGAACCGGCCGCAGCTCGGCCGCCAGCACCGGGGCGACCGGCTCGAGCAGCCGCGCCGCCGCATACGCCGGCACCGTGCAGATAACCGCATCGGCCGTGAGCGCCTCGCCGCCAACCGCGATCCGCCACCGCACCCCCTCCCGGCGGAGCTCCTGCACCTCGGCGCCCACCCGCAGCGTCGCGCCGAGCCGCTCGCGCAGCGCCTCGACCAGCTCGCCCATCCCCCCCGCGAGGCTCACGAACAGGCTCCAGCGCGCGCCGCTCACGCCGCGCTTCTCCGCCGCCTGCCGCGCCGCCGCCCGCAACCCCAGGATCACGCTGCCGTACCGCCGCTCCATCTCGACGAACCGCGGCATCGTCGCCGCGACGCTCAGATGGTACGGGTCGCCGGTATAGATACCCGCCGCCAACGGCTGCGCCACCCGCTCGAGCACCTCGACCCCCAGCCGTCTGGTGACGAACGCCGCGAGACTCTCGTCGCCGTCCGCGCGGCGGCGCGGCAGCAGCGGCTCGAGCAGCATCCTGAGCTTCCCTTTGAGACTGAACAGCGGGCTTAGCAGCACCGGTCCGAGATACGTTGGCGCCATCAGCGCAAAACCCTCCGGCACCTCGACCAGCCGCCCCGCGCGCACCACCAGCGTCCGCCGCAACGCTTCCCGGGTGCGGACGAGCCGCCCGCCGAGTCCGATCCGCTCCGCCAGCGCGAGCGCTTCGGGCTTTTCCGACAAAAACGCATCCGCCCCGGTCTCCATCACGAGCCCCTCGCGACGCACCGTTTCGAGCGGACCGCCGACCCGCGCCCCCGCCTCGAACAGCGTCACTTCCAGCGGGAACTCCCGCGTGCGCGCGAGCTCGCTCAGCCGATAGGCCGCCGCGAGCCCGCTGATCCCGCCGCCGATTACCGCGACCCGCGCCGCCATCCGCCCCGCCCCGCCTTCAGAGGGGCGCCGATGCCGCCCCGTCCGGACGTCCGGCCGTCGCCAGCGCACTGATAAGCTCGATAAATTCCGCCGCGAGCCCGACCGTGCCCGCCCGCACCATCGCGACGCCCGCCGCCGCGGCCACCGCGGCCGCCTCGATATCGAGGTCGTAGAGCACCTCGACGTGATCGACCAGGAAGCCGAGCGGCGCGACAATCTTGGCCGCCCGATTCGCCACGATCGCATCTCTTATATCCGGTTCGAGCCACGGCTCGCGCGGATTCCCGCTGCGGCTCTGATACGCCACCGTCCAGCGCGCGACGCCGCTCGCCGCCGCCACGGCGGCCGCACTCGCCCGCAGTTGTCCCTCGTACGGCGCGCCCGCCGCCATGGCGCGCGGTATCGAGTGTGCCGTAAAGATAACTTCGACCGCCGCATCGGGGGTCAACCGCGCCCGCGCCGCCGCCACCTGCGCCGCCGCCGCCCGAATAAAGCCGCCCTCCAGATGCCACTGCGGCGGATAACTCACTACCGGCGCCCCGCTCACCTCTGCCTGCGCCGCCGCCACCTCCCGCTGATACCGCTCCCAGCTCGCCTCGCACTGAAACGGCGACAGGATAAAGCCCAGCACCCGCCGGCATCCCGCCCCACCCAGCGCGGCGAGCGCGTCGGCGAACGACGGCCGCGCATGGCGCAGCCCGACCGCGACCGGCAACGGCCGCCCGCGCCGCGCGAGCACTGTGCTGAGCGCCGCCGCCTGCCGCGCGGTCAGCGCGTTGTAGGGCGATCCGCCGATAAGCTCGTAATGGCGTACCACCTCGGCGTAACGCGCGGCCGGGATCGGCCGCCCCTCCAGGACGCGCGCGAGAAACGGCGCGATTTCGGCCGGCCCCTCCGGTCCGCCGAAACCCACCAGCATCACGCCATCGTAAGCCGCCTCCGCCATCGCCAAAACCTGCGCCGCCTCCTCAGCGCCGACTGAGCTCATGCACCGCGTCAACCAGCGCGATTACGTGATCGACCGGCGTCTCCGGCAGAATCCCATGACCGAGGTTGAAGATATGGCCCGGGCGTCCGCCCACGGAATCGAGAATCTCCCGCGTCCGGCGCCGAATCTCGCCGACTTCGGCGAACAACGCCACCGGATCGAGATTCCCCTGGATCGCCACGTCGTACCCGAGCCGCGCCCACGCCGCCCCCGGATCGACCCGCCAATCGAGCCCGATTACATCCCCGCCCGCCTCGCGCATCAGTTCGAGCAGATTCCCGGTGACGGTCCCGAAATGGATTACCGGCACCGCTCCGCGCACCGCCGCGATCACCTGCCGCGTGTAGGGCAGCACGTAGCGTCGATAGTCGTCCGGCCCGAGACTCCCCACCCAACTGTCGAAGATCTGCACCGCGTCGGCCCCCGCCGCGATCTGCATCCGCAGGTAATCCGCGGTGATCCGTGCAAGGCGCCCCATCAGGCCATCCCACAGCTCCGGCGCCGTGTACATCATGGTCTTGGTCGCCTGATACTGGCGTGATCCGCCGCCCTCGATCAGGTACGACGCGAGCGTAAACGGCGCGCCGGCAAAGCCGATAATCGGCGTCCGCCCGCCCAGCGCCCGCGCCACCAGCCCGATCGCCGCGCCGACGAAGCCCAACTCCTCGCCCGCGGCAAACTCCGGGATCTGCGCAAGGTCGCGCAGCGTCCGCACCGGCCGCTCGATCAGCGGACCGTCCCCGCTCTCGTACTTGAGCCCGACCCCCATCGGCAAAAGCGGCAGCAGGATATCGGCGAAGATGATCGCCGCATCGACCCCCAGCCGCTCGACCGCCGTCACCGTCACCTCGGCCGCGACCTCCGGCCGCCGGCACATCTCGATAAACGGATAGCGCGCGCGCACCCGCCGATACTCCGGCATGTAACGCCCCGCCTGCCGCATCAGCCAGATCGGCGTGTACGGCACCGGCTCGCGCCGACAGGCCCGCAGAAACGGCGTCGCGCGCAAAGGATTCGCCGCCAACTGCTCGGCCGTCACCGGATTCGCCGCCGCCACCGGATTCGTCGCCGTCACCGGATTCGTCGCCGTCACCGGATTCGTCACGGCCACCGGTTTGATCGCGGCCGCGGGATAGTCCGCCGCGTCCGCGACGCTACCGCTGACCGCGCCGGCGCCGCTCGCGGCCGCCCCGCGCGCGGCGACCGCCCCCGCCGCCGCCCGCACCAGATGGCCGAGCTTCGGATGCTCGGGCTCGACCGCGATCCCAATCCCCTGCCCGCGCAGCCGAGCGCTGCAGATAGGCCCGATCGAGGCGACCACGAGACCGCCGAGCCCGCGCCGCAGGTCCGCGCCCGCGCCCGCCGCCTCGGCAATCTGCAGCACGTTGGTCACCTGCTGCGAGCTGGTAAACAGCACCGCGGCCGCGCCGCCCGCGGCAATCACCCGAATCGCCTCGCGCACCGGACCGCGATCCGCCGGCAGCGTCCAGCGATAGACCGGCACCGTCGTCACTTCGGCCTCGCGCGCCTCGAGCGCCGCCGTCAGCTCGGGATTCGCCATCCCGTATTCCTGGATCGCGACGCGCTTGCCGGCGATCGCCACCGCCCCGTCGAGCGCGCGCAGAATCTCGCGCCAGGTGTTCGGCTCCGCGACCGTCAGCCCCGCGCTCACCCCGAACTCGCGCAGCGCCGCCGCCGGCTTCGGTCCGCGCGCGACCGTCAGCGTGCGCCCGAGCGCCGCGCGGATAACCTCCGGCCCGTAGCGCGCGGCGATCACGCGCAGCAGCTCGCGCGTCCCCACCCCGGTCAGGAAAATCACCAGGTCGAAGCCGTCTGCTATGAGCTTCTCGGCAAATCTCAGCGCCGCGGCGTTTTCCGCGAGCGGCGCCTCGCTGAGCGCCGGCGCCACCAGCGCCCGCCCGCCATAGCGCTCGATCAAGCGCGCCGTTTCCCCCGCCATCCGGCTCTCGAACGCGACCACCGTCCGTCCGCCGAACGACGGCGCCGCCCTTTCCGCCGCTCTGTCCATCATCAGGATAATAAACCATCCGCGCCGCATTAGCGCATCGTCTGAACGCGCACCGCCCCGCGCTCATCCCGCTTTGCCCCCGCGCCCCCGCCTGTGTTACCTCTTGCCCATCCCAACGGGAGTCCTCGCATGCCCGACGCGCCGGTAGTCCTGCTCGACCGCAGCGATCGTATCGCCACCGTAACCCTCAATCGGCCCGACAAGCTGAACGCCCTCAATCACGAGCTGCGCACCGCCTTCTGCGCCACGATGCGCGAGCTGCGCGCCGCGACCGACGTCGACGTTGTGATTATCACCGGCGCCGGCCGCGCCTTCTGCGCCGGCCTCGACCTGCGCGAGCTCGGCACCCGCCAAAGCGGCATCTACGAGGAGAGCGGCGACACCTTCATCACCGTCATCGAGGCGATGCCCATCCCGGTCATCGCCGCCGTCAACGGGTTTGCCATCACCGGCGGCTTCGAGCTCGCCCTTGCCTGCGATATCCTCATCGCCGCCGAAACCGCCCAGTTCGCCGATACTCATGCCCGGGTCGGCGTGATGCCCGGCGGCGGGATGTCCGCCCGCTTACCCCGCGCCGTCGGCCTCCGCAAAGCCAAGGAACTCTCGCTCACCGGCCGCTATCTGAGCGCCCGCGACGCCGAACGGCTCGGCCTCGTCAATCAGGTCGTGCCGCCGGACCATCTGATGACTACCGCCCGCGAACTCGCCCTGCAGATAGCCGGCGCCAACCAGACCATCGTCCGCGCGATGAAGCAGCTCTATGACCGCAGCGTCGGCACCACGCTCGACGAGGCCCTCCGCCTCGAACAGGCGGCCTTCCGCGACTTCAACCGCCGCGTCAACCGCGAGGAACTCGGCGCCGCCCACGCGAGCGTCATCAGCCACGGCCGCCGCCAGGCCGCCAAATCATGAACCCCGACCGCACCCCGCACCCTTCCGACCCCAGGAGGCGCCTTAAGCCCGTGTCGAACCCCGTCAAGCCCGTATCGAACCTTGCTACCGCCCGCCGCTCCTCGATTCGCGTCCGCGCTGCCGTCGCGACCGCGCTCGTCGCCGTCCTCATCCTCGCCACCCAACGCCCCGCGGCGGCCGTTGAGCAGGAGCTCGGCCCCCTCCCCGCCTCCGCCATCCCCGGCTACATCACCGCCGCCGTCAACTCGCCCGATCGGCCCGCCGCCGACAAGGACAAGGACGCCTCGCGCGATCCGGCCCAGATGATGGCCTTCTTCGGCATCAAGCCCGGCATGAAGGTCGCTGATATCTGGGCCGCCGGCGGCTACACCACCGAACTGCTCGCCCGCATCGTCGGTCCCACCGGCACGGTCTATTCGCAAAACGCCCCCTTCCCGGCAAAATTCAAGGACGCCGAAACCGCCTGGCACGACCGCCTGAAGGAACCCGGCCTCGGCAACGTCGTCGAGGTCACCAAAGGCTTCGACCAGCCCGATTTCCTCGGCGTTCCGCCCGCCACCCTCGACGCCGCCCTCATCAACCTCAACTACCACGACCTCATCGCCCGCGGCTTCGATACCGCCCGCTTCAACCAGGCCGTCTTCCGCGCGCTCAAACCCGGCGGCATCTTCGGCACCGTCGATAACAGCGCCCAGCCCGGCTCCGGCGCCCGCGACGCCGCCACGCTCCATCGCATCGACGAGCAGCTCGAAATCGCCCAGATCGAAAAGGCCGGCTTTCGCCTCGTGGCCGCCTCGAGCCTCTACCGCAATCCCCACGATCCGCGCACCCAGCCCTTCTGGAAGCTCGATCACCACCAGGACCGCTTCATGCTGAAGTTCGTCAAGCCGCGCTGATCCTCCGCCCCGCGGCGACTTTTCTCGCCACCCGCCCCTCGGCCATAATCTCCCCCCATGACCTGGGACGTCATCGTCGTCGGCGCCGGCCACGCCGGCATCGAGGCCGCGCTCGCCGCCGCCCGGATGGGCGCGCGCACCCTGATGCTCACGCTGAACCTCGACCATATCGGCCAGATGTCCTGTAATCCCGCCATCGGCGGTATCGGCAAAGGTCACCTGGTCCGCGAAATCGACGCGCTCGGCGGTGAGATGGGCCTCGCCATCGACGAGACCGGCATCCAGTTCCGCTTCCTCAATACCCGCAAGGGCCCCGCCGTCCGCGCCCGCCGCGCCCAGGCCGACAAGGCCGCCTATCGCGCCCGCATGAAGCGCGTCCTCGAAACCACCCCCAACCTCACCCTGCGCCAGGCCAGCGTCGAACGCCTCCTGACCTCAGCCGCCGCTTCCGCCGCTCCGCCCCGCGTCCTCGGCGTCGAAACGCAGATTGGCGAAGTCTTCGAAGCCGCCACCGTCATCCTCACCACCGGCACGTTTCTCAAGGGCCTCGTCCACATCGGACTCAAAAACTACGCCGCCGGCCGCGCCGGCGATTTCGCCGCGATGGGCCTCAGCGAAGACCTCGCCCGGCACGGCTTCCGCATCGGCCGCCTCAAGACCGGCACCTGCCCGCGCCTCGATCGCCGCACCATCGATTTCTCCCGGCTCGAGCTCCAGCCCGGCTACGAACCGCCGCCGCCCTTCTCCTTCCGCACCACCGCCATCACCCGCCCGCAGATCCCCTGCCACCTGACCTGGACCAACGCCGCGACCCACGCCATCATCCGCCGCGGCATCGACCGCTCGCCCATCTATTCCGGCGTGATCCAGAGCCGCGGTCCGCGCTACTGCCCCTCGGTCGAAGACAAGGTGATGCGCTTTGCCGACAAGCCCCGTCATCAGATCTTTCTCGAACCCGAGGGCCGCGACACCGTCGAGGTCTATCCCAACGGCCTCTCCACCAGCCTGCCCCTCGATATCCAGCTCGCGATGGTCCGTTCCATCGCGGGCCTCGAAGCGGCCGAAATCATGCGCCCCGGCTACGCCATCGAGTACGACTTCGCCGACCCGACCCAGCTTCACCCCTCGCTCGAAACCCGTCTCATCGCGGGCCTCTTCTTCGCCGGCCAACTCAACGGCACCACCGGCTACGAAGAGGCCGCCGCGCAGGGCCTCATCGCCGGCATCAACGCCGCGCTCCAGGTCCGGCGCGAACCGCCCCTCATTCTGCGCCGCGACCAGGCCTATATCGGCGTCATGATCGACGACCTCGTCACCCGCGGCATCGGCGGCGAACCGTATCGGATGTTCACCTCACGCGCCGAATACCGCCTCGCCCTGCGCGAGGACAACGCCGACCGCCGCCTCGCCCCCATCGCCCGCCGCCTCGGCCTGCTCGACGCCGCCACCGCCGATCGCACCACCGCCAAGGACGCCGCCATCGCCCGCGAGGTCGAGCGCCTCAAGGCGACCATCGTGCCCGCGACGCCGGCCGTCAATGCCGCCCTCACCGCGCTCGGCACGAGCCCCCTCGAGGCGCCCGCCCGCGCCTTTGACCTCCTCCGCCGTCCCGCGCTCGCCTATTCCGCCGTCCTCGCGATGGCCGGTCTCGCCCCCACCCTGGCGAGCGACGCCGCCGCCGAACTCGAGACCGAGGTCAAATACGCCGGCTACGTCCGCCGCCAGCTCGAAGCCATCGAGCGCTTCCGCCGCCTCGAAGAAAGCCTCATCCCCGACTCCCTCGACTTCGCCGCCGTTCCCGGCCTCTCGACCGAAGTGCGCGAGCGGTTGACCCGCGTCCGCCCGCGCTCGCTCGGCCAGGCCGCCCGGATGCCCGGAATAACGCCCGCCGCCATCTCCCTGCTCGCCGTCCACCTCCGCCCCCACTAAACCTTCGCGCAGCGGTCGGGTTCGTCGCCCGCTCACCGCACGTCGCGGCCGCCCAGCATCAGGTAGATACCCACCGTGAGCGGCGCCGACAGCACGATCGAGACCAGCAGGCCGCCGATCACCACCACCGCCAGCGGCTGCTGGATCTTCGCCCCCGCCCCCAGCCCGAGCGCGAGCGGCAGCATCCCTGCGGCCGTCGCCAGCGCCGTCATCAGGATTGGCCGCAGCCGCCCCGCCACCGCCTCCCTTACCGCCGCCACCGGACCTTCGGCCGCGGCGTTGCGCTCGGCATGATCGAGCAGCAGGATCCCGTTCTTGGCGGCGATTCCCACCACCATGATCAGGCCCATCAGCGACGAGACATTGAGCGTGAGTCCCATCAGGTAAAGCCCGGCGAGTCCCCCGCTGAGGCATCCCACCGCCGCCACCAGCACCGCGATCGCCGGACCCGGCCGCGCGAACTCCCACAACAGCACTGCGAACACTCCGAAGAGCCCCACCACCATCACCATCGCGAGACCGCGAAAGGCCTGCTGCTGCTCTGCATAAAGCCCGCCCAACTCCAGATGGACCCCGGCGGGCAGCGCGAGCCGCGCGAGCCGCGCCTCAACCGCCCCGACCGCGCTCCCGAGATCGCTCCCCTCGAGCCGCGCCGTCACATGCACGACCGGACTCAGCCGCTCGCGCTCGAGCTCGGGACTCGCCCCGCCCCAGCGCCGACTGACCAGCGCCGCGAGCGGCACATAACCGCCGCCCGGACTGGCCAGCGTCACCTTGTCGAGCGCGCCGAGATCGTTATGAAACACCGCCGGATAGCGGACGCGCACGTCGACCAGCCGATCGCCGGCGCGCACGCTCGTCGCCACCGTCCCCTCGATTACCGTCGCCAGCGCGGCCTGCACGTCGCTCGGCGTGATCCGGTAGCGCGCGGCCGCCGGCGAATTCACCACCAGGTACTCTTCGGGACTCGACCAGACGATCCCGTCGAACACATCGACCAGTCCCGGCGTGCGCCTGAGCACCGCCGCCACCTCGCGCGCCGTCCCCTCGATCTGATCCTGGTCGGCGCCGAACACCTTGACCTCGATCGGCTCCGGCGTCCCCGCCAGGTCGCCGAGGAAATCCTGCAGCACCTGAGCGAATTCGACCCGCACGCCCGGCACCGTGGCCGCGATCCGGCCGCGCACGTCGGCGATTATTTCGTCGATTCCGCGCCGTCGCTCCGGCTTCAGCCGCACCGAAAAATCGCCGCTGTTCGATTCCGTCAGGCCGAATCCCCGACTCGTCCCGGTCCGCACCGCGAAGGCCGCCACCTCCGGCGTCGACCGCAGGATAGCCGCGATCCGGCCGAGCAGATCGAGCGTATCCGGCAGCGTGCTTGCAGACGGCGTCGTGTAGTCGAGAATGAACGCGCCCTCGTCCATCGGCGGCATGTAGTCGGTGCCGAGACGATCGTAAAGGAAGACCGTCACGCCGGCGGTCAGCAGCACCAGCCCGAGCACCGGCAGCATCCGCCAGCGCGCGACAAAGGGCCCGATCACCCGGGCGAAGCCCGCCGTGACCCGCCGCATTACGCGCCCCTCGCCCACCGTCGCGCGCCGCCGCGACGCGGTCGCGCGCTCGAGCGCCGGCGTCACGTAGAGCGCGAGCAGCAGCGAAATCGCCAGTCCCGCCCCGAGCGTCACCGCGAGCGCCCGAAAGAACGTACCGGTGACGCCGGCGAGCCCCGCCAACGGCACGAACACCACCATCGCCGTCAGCGTCGCCGCGACCAGCGGCCGCGTGAGCCGCGCCCGCGCGCGCGCCACCGCCGCCTCCCCGGCGTCCACCGTCGCTTCACCCCCACCCGCGGCCCGTTCGCGATCAATCCCTTCGATCATCACGATCGCATCGTCGATAAACAGCCCGATTCCCGCCGCCAGACCGCCGAGCGTCATCATGTTGAAGGTTAGCCCCGCCGCCCGCATCACCAGCACCGTCGCCGCCACGCAATCGCTCACCACCAGCAGCGCGATTCCGGCGCTCGCCGCGCTGCCAGTGAAGACGAGCACGATCACGAACGCGAGGCCGAGCCCGAGCGCGATCGCATCGCGCACGCTGCGGAACGATTCCGCCACGATCGCCGACTGATCGTAGGACACCGAAAAGGTCACGTCCGGATAGCGGCCGCGCGCCGCCGCGACGAGCGCCCGGACCGCCGCCGCAATCTCGGCGATATTCCCGTTCGGCTGGCGCGCCACCGTCAGCAGCACCGCCGGCCCCTGCTCGTCCGCCGTCCGGATATAGTCCTCACGGATACTCTCGCGCACCGTGCCGAGCTCGCCCACCGTGACCGCCTGCCCGCCGACATTGACGATCGCCGCCCGCGCCAGGTCCGCGGCGCTCACGATCCCCGCCGTCGCCACCGTGAGCAGCATCCGATGGGCATCGAGGAGCCGCCCCGGCGACGTCACCTGGTTGGCCGCGGCGAGCCCGTTCACCACGTCCTGCGTGCTCAGGTGATAGGCCTGCAGGGCGGCCGGATCGAGACGGACTTCGTATTCCCGGTACTTGCCCCCCACCACCTCGGCCCGATACACCCCGGCAATCCGATGGATCGCCGGAATCAGGTCGTAGGTCGCGATATCGGTCAGCTCCGGCAGGCTCCGCACCCGCGAGCTCAGCCCGAACTCGATAATCGGAAAGGTGCCGCTGGTCAGCAGCCGCGCGGCGATCGCGGTGCCGGCCGGCAATTGGCCGCGAACCTCGGCCACCGCGGTGTTGAGCGCCTGGAAGGCCGTTTGCGGATCGACGCCCGGGCCGAAGGTCACGTCGATCTCCGCGCTCCCGCGGCTGGTCGTCGAGCGCACAAGACTGGTGCCCGTCACCCCGTAGGCCGCCTCCTCGAGCGGCCGCGTGACCGCCACCAGCATCTGCTCGCGCGGCTGCCCCGGGCTGTCGGCGAGAATCACGGCGCGCGGGAACACCAGCTCCGGGAACACCGCGCTCGGCAGGATAAAGGCCAGATAGACCCCGATCAGCCCCGCGCTCAGGGCGAGAAACACCGCCAGCGCCGAATTCCCCTCACCCCTCATCGCCCGACCAGCGCGCGCACCGCCAACCCGTCCGACAGGGCATAGCCGCCCGAGGTAATCACCAGCTCCCCCGCGCCGAGGCCGCGCAGCACCTGCACGCGCGTCGCTTCGCGGAGTCCGGTCACGATCACTCGCCGATGGGCCCGGCCGTCCGCTCCCGCGACGAACACGTAATTGGTGTCGTCGGCGGGATTCACGAAGAGCGCCGCCCGCGGGATCACCAGCGCGTCCGGCACCGCCGCCGTCACCACCACCGCCTGCACCGCGATCCCGGTGGCGGCGAGCGCCCGGGCCCCGCCCAAAACGGCGATCCGCACCGGCACGGTCTCACTACTCGCGGCCGCGCTCGGCAGGATCGCCGCGACCCGCCCCGCCACCGGCCGCGCCAGCGCCGCCGATGTCAGTGTCACCGCCTGTCCGACGCGCAGCGCGCCGAGCACCCCGAGCGGCGCCTCGGCCTCAACCGCGAGACTCGCGGGGTTGACCATTTCGACCACCGGGTCGAACTCGTTGACGAACTGGCCGTCGCTCGCGAGGCGCTGCGCCACCACGCCGCCCTGCGGCGCGCTAAGCGGCAGGGCGGGAGCGGTCGCGTAGCGGCCGACCGCCTGCGCGACCGCCGCGCTGTCGGCGGCATCCAGATGGGCCGCGATCCGCGCCCCGGCCCGCGCCGCCGCATCTTCGCGCGTGGTCAGGCGCGCCAATAATTGGCCGCGTGTCACGCTGTCGCCCGGCTGGACCGTAAGGTCCGACAGAAAGCCCGCCGCCGGCGCGCGTACAATAAGCCGCTCCGCCGCCACCGTCGTGCCGGCGAGCGTCACCGTGACGGTGAGCGGCGCGACGACGACGCGCGCCGCGCTGACCACCAGGGAGGGCGGAGGCGCGCTCTCCTCCGGCGTGCGCCCCGACCGCGTGCAGCCGGCCATCGCCAGCCACACGAGCAGCCACACGCCGCCCCGGCACCGCCCCCGCCCAATCACTTCAAGCCGCTCCCGGTCAACTCCGCCACCTCGGCCGCCGCCTGCCGCGCCGCGAACTGCTGGTCGAGGATCGCGAGGCGCGTGCTCAGCAGTTGGCCGTAACTGTCCGCCACCTCGAGCAGGGTCGCCGTGCCCCCGCCCAAAAAACGCGCCCAGCAGAGCGCGAACGATCCTTGCGCCACCGGCAGCGTCTGCTGCAGCAGCCCGAGCGCCTGCCGCGCTTCATCGAAGCGCGACTCCGCCGCCGCGAGCCGCTCGTCGAGATCGATCCGCGCGGCGTCCGCCGCCGCCCCCGCCTGACGGATCCGCGCGCGCGCCTCATCGATTCGCGCGCGCACCGCCCCGCCCTCGAAGAGCGGCACCGAGAGCACGCCGCCGTACGACGCCCCGGCATAACGGCTCAGCGTCGAGGGCGGATCGGTGCCGAGAAACCCTGACGTCAGCTCCATCCGCAGCGTCGGATAACGCTCCGCCTCGGCCGCCGCGAGCGCGGCGGCCGCCGCCGCGCGATCACCCTCGAGCGCCCGCAGCGTGGGATTATTCGCCACGCTGCCGCCCCCCGCCTGCTCCGGCGGATTACGCGGCGCGCTGACCGTCAGGTCGCCGCGGCCGTAAGTGCCGATAAGCGCCCCCAGCGCGAACGAAGCCTCAGTCCGCCCATGCGTGGCGGCGTTCAACTGGAGGCGGCTCTGACGGAGCAGCAGGTCGATCCGCAGCACGTCGCTCGCGGTGGCGCGGCCGCTTTGCCGCAGCGCCTGCACGACCGCCAGATAGCGCGTCAGTTCGGCGACGCTCGCCTGCAGCGCGGCGACCTGATCGGCGGCCCGCTCCAGTCCGTAAAAGGCCACCGTAGTGGCGAAGACCACCTCGCTGCGCGCCGCCGCCACGCCGAAGCGGCGCGCCTGTTCGGCATATTCGGCGGCATGCACCTCAGCGAGCCGCCGCCCGCCGTCGTAAACCGTGTAATCGCCGATAAGCTGCGCGGCCGAAAGCCCGCGATTCGTGATCACCTCGCGGTAGCCGGGCTCCTGCAGGTACTGGACGTCGGTGCGCACGCTCGGCCAGAGGCTCGCCGCGGCCTCGCGGCGCTGGGCGTCGGCGAGATCGAGCGCGGCGTCGGCCGCAGCCATTTGCGGAATCGTCGCGAGCGCCCGCGCGACACAGTCCTCGAGGGTGAGCGGCGCGTCGGCGGCGCCGGGCGCCGGCAGCAGCAGCAACCACAGCAACAACAACCAAAGGAGCAGGCCGCGCGCCACTTTGCGCATCCGCATGGGCTTCAGATTTAACAGGCGTCAGGGCGGCGGCCTAATAAACAAACGTTTATCTCCGGCGCCGTCGCCCCGGCGCCGCCGCCCCCGTCTGCTACCGCCAGTAGCAAAAGGCGCCTCAAAGTTCACCGCCCCGCACGCCCGCCGCCCCGCACGCACGGCGCCGCGGGGCTTACCGCTTCCGCGGCGCGAAAATGGCCCGCCGCGCCGCCACTGGTATTGCGGGACAAGGCGCAGAACTGAGCATCTTTCCCCCCGGCCTCTCATCCATCTCTGGCGGCCGCGATGGAAAGATGCGGGGTTGGGGGGAGGAGCGGTTTAACCATCAGGGACGCGAAGGCCCCTCGTCTCTGCCGGCGCCGGCCAGGACTCCTTTCCTTGGCCCAGGACGTGCGCCGCGCCGCGCCGACCCCCGCCGCGCCAGGTCGAAGGCGCCCGCGCCCTTCGCTAAGCTCTCCCCACGATGGACGCCTACGCCGCCCCGGTCGCCGCCAACCGTCTGCGCCCGAGCGATCGCCGCGTGCACGACTGGTACCGCTTCGTCCTCGCCTTTCCGCCGCATCTGGTCCGCACCTATCTCGAGCGCTTCGGCGTCGCCCGCGGTCAGTTGGTGCTCGATCCCTTCTGCGGCACCGGCACCACCCTGGTCGAATGCCGCAAGCGCGGCATCGCCAGCGCCGGCGTCGAGCGCAACCCGATAGCCGCGCTCGCCAGCGCCGCCAAGCTCAACTGGAGCGTGGATCCGCGCGCGCTCGTCGCCCACGCCCGCGCCGTCGCCACCGCCGCCGCGGCCGAGCTCGCCGCCGGCCCGGGCGGACCCGAGCGGCAACTGCGCGCGCTGCCGGCGCCCGCCGCCGCCCTTTTGCTGAAGGGCTCGATCAGCCCCCGCCCCCTGCACCAGGTGCTGGTGCTGCGCGACGCCCTCGAGCGGCACGGGCGCGCCGAATTCCACGATCACGAGCGGCTCGCGCTCGCCCACGTCATCGTCCACGAGGCGAGCAATCTCCGCTTCGGTCCCGAGGTGGGCGTCGGGCCGCCCAGGGCCGACGCCGCGGTGGTCGACGCCTGGATGCGTAAAGTGCGCGCCATCGCCGCCGACCTGCGCCATCTGGCCGACCGCGCGGCCATCCCCGCCACGGTCTACCGCGCCGACGCGCGCGAGCTCGCGCGCCTGCTCGCCCCGGCCTCGGTCGACGCCGTCATCACCTCGCCGCCCTATCCGAACGAAAAGGACTACACCCGCACGACCCGGCTCGAATCGGTGATTCTCGGCCTGATCAACGACCGCAGCGAGCTCCGCGCCCTCAAACAGGAGCTCCTCCGCTCGAACACCCGGAGCGTCTACCGCCTCGACCGCGACGACACCCTCGTCGCCGATCATCCGGAAATCCGCCGCATCACCGCGGCCATCGAGCAGCGCCGGCTAGCGCTCGGCAAGACCTCGGGCTTCGAGCGGATGTACGCGCGGGTCACCCGCCTCTATTTCGGCGGCCTCGTCCGCCACCTCGCGAGCCTCTGGCGCGTCCTGCGACCCGGCGCCCGCCTCGCCTATGTCGTCGGCGACCAGGCCTCCTATCTGCAAGTGATGATTCGGACGGGAGCCATCCTGGCCGATCTCGCCCGGCGGATCGGCTACGAGGTCGAGGCCATCGACCTGTTCCGCACGCGCACGGCGACGGCGACGCGCGCCGCGCTCCGTGAGGAGGTCGTGGTGCTGCGCCGCCCGCCATCCGCCCGGCCGTCGCCCGCCGGAGCGGATTAGGACGCCGCGGCGGATACCGCCGCGAGCGGCAGGCGCAGCGCGATCGCGCAACCGCCGCCGGGCCGATTCGCCGCGCTTATCTCCCCCCGATGGGCCGCGACGATCTCCCGGCACACGGCGAGCCCGAGTCCCCCGCCGCCGGCGCCGGCGCGGCGGCTCCGATAGAAGGGGTCGAAGACCCGCTCGACCTCCTCCGCCGGGATTCCCGGACCGTCGTCGCTGACCGTGACCAGCGCCCAGCCGTCCGCCACGGCCGCGGCGATCTCGATAGCGCCGCCCGCGCCGGTAAACTTGATCGCGTTGTCGAGCAGATTGAGCATCACCCGCTGCAGGTCGCTGCGATTCCCGCTGACCACCACGCCCGCGGCCGCCCGCACCGTCAGCCGTTGATCCTTGGCCGCGGCGAGCGGCGCGACCCGCGCCCCGAGCGCGCCGACCAGCGCGCCGAGATCGACCGGCTCGGCCGCCGCTTCCTTGACCGCTTCCAGCCGGGCGAGCGCGAGCAGGTCCTCGGCAATCGCGCACAGCCGCTCGACCTCGGCGAGCGCCGCGACCAGCGCCGCGCGGCTTTCCGCCGCGCTGCGCGGGCGCTGCAGGCTCACCTCGAGACCGCTGCGCAGGACCGTGAGCGGCGTCCGCAGCTCATGCGCCGCCTCGGCGACGAACCGCTGCTGCGCGACCGAGGCGCGCTCGAGCCGCCCGAGCAGGTCGTTGATCTCCCCGACCAGCCGCCCCACTTCATCACGCACCGGCGCCGGCGGCAGCCGCGACCCGCGATCGCCCGGCCCGATCCGCGCGAGCGCCGCCGCGGTAGCCGCAATCGGCCGCAGCGCGAGCCCCGCGAGCCCGTAGCCGCCCGCCACGCTGAGCGCGAGGATCGCCGGCAGCAGCAGCATCATCGTCCGCCCCAGCCGCGCCACCGTATAGCCGAGCGGCCGACTGTCGACGCCGTCCTGCAGCCACGCCGCCTCCCCGGCGAAGCGCAGCGGCACCTCCGCAAAGCGCGATCCGCGCCCGCTCACCACCCGCCCCGCCGCCCCCGGCGCCGGCAGCCCGGGCGGCAGCGCGGTGGCCCGATCGCCGGCGTCGAGCAGCACCCGCCCGCCGACGATCAGGCGCACCCGCCGCCCCGGTCCGAGATCCTTCTCGGCCACCAGATGGCGCAGCAACGCGATCGCCGCCGGCTGTGTGGCGCGCGCGATCGCCGGCGCGATCGTGTCCGCCTCCTCGAGCAGCGCCTCGTCGAGCGCCAGCCACGCCCCGCGGGCGAACAGCGCGAGCGTGAGCGCCCCCGCCCCCAGCAGGATCGCCGCCGTAACGATCGCCCAGTAGAGCGTGAGCCGCGCCCGAATACTCACGTCGCGCCCCCGTCCCCGTCGCCGCGCGCGCCGACCCGCAGCAGGTAGCCCGCCCCGCGCACGGTCACGATCGCCGACGGCTCGCGAACCTGATCGATCTTCTGCCGCAGCCGATTGATAAACACCCCGACCAGGTTCGAGCACGGGTCGTAGCTCTCCCCCCACACCGCCGCGCCGAGCGCGTCGCGCGCCACCGTCACCCCGGCATGGCGCATCAGGTACTCGAGCACCGCCGCCTCCTTCGGCGAAAGCCCGAGCTCGCGCCGCCCGCGCCACGCCCGCCGACTGAGCGTGTCGAGCCTGAGCTCGCCCACCTCGACCACCGGCGCGCCGGCCGCGAGCCGCCGCCGCAGCAGCGCGCGCAGCCGCGCGAGCAGCTCGCTGAATGCAAACGGCTTGACCAGATAGTCGTCGGCGCCGCTGTCGAGCCCCGTCACCCGGTCGGCCGTGCCATCGCGCGCCGTCAGGATCAGCACCGGCAGCACCGACCCCTCGCGGCGCAGCTCGCGCAGGAAGGCGAGGCCGTCCTGACCCGGCAGCCGGAGGTCGAGCACCAGCAGATCGTAGTGTTCGGCGCCGAGCCGCGCGCGCGCCTCCTCGGCGCTGCCCGCCAGCACGATCGTGTAGCCCGCCTCGCTCAGCCCCTGGGCCAGATTCGCCGCGAGCCGCGCCTCGTCTTCGACCACCAGCAGCCGTGCCGCTAGGAGATTGACATCCATTTGACGCGTCCGCCGCGCCCCGCCGTCCGCGCGCCGCGCGGCGCTTCGAGTCTACCAGATCGCGCGCCGCTGAGGTCCCCCGCGCCCGCTACGGCCGCGCAGCGAAAAGCGCCGGATTCTCCCGCCCGCTCACCACCAGCTCGGCCACCGCCCCCTTGCTCAGCGCCCGCGTCATCGCATGGTCGACGATTTTGATCGTCTGCGGCACCGGCAGTTCCATCTCGGCCACGATCGCATTGCCCGGCGGCACCGGCACGCTCTGCAGGAAACGCATCGACGGGGTCGCGAACGCGCCCATGAACCACACCCGCGACCAGACGTTGCCGATCGGATGGAGACTCGACAGCAGGTTCGGCCCGCCATTGACCATGAACACCCGCACGGTCTCGCCCACCCGCGCCTGCATCGCGCCGAAGCGCGCGGCGGTCAGCGCGTTGAAGGCGCCGTTGAAGACCACGTAGGTCGCCTGCTCGCGCAAAAGCCGCTCGGCGTCAAACTCGCGCGGCCCCGGCGTGCCCGGCAACTGCCGCGTGTAGGTCTCATGCTGACCCAGATAGAACTCACGATCGACCGGCGGCAAGCCGCCCGCCGGTTCGACCACGATCATGCCGAACATCCCGCGCGCCATATGCACGTCCATCTCGCCCGGCACCGCGCAGTGGTAGATGAAGGCGCCCGGATAGACCGTCTTGAAGCGCACGCTTCGCGCCTGCCCGGGCAACACCTGCAGGACGTCCGCCGCCCCGCCCGGGCCATAAACCGCATGCAGATCAATCGAGTGCCAGGTGCGGCTATGGATACTGTTGCGCAGCGTCAGCGTCACCGTATCGCCCTCGCGCACGCGCAGCAGCGGTCCCGGCACCCGGCCGTTGAAGGTCATGTAGTCGTAGGCGGCGCCCGGCTCGATTTCGGCCGTCACCTCGCGCGCTTCGAGCACGAACTCATGCGCAAGCGGCGCGTCTCTGCGGATCGGCGGCGGCAGGTCGCGCGGATCCGCGACCACCCGGGCCGCCACCGCGCCCGGCCCCGCCGCGCCCGCCCCCGCCGCCTTGGCGGCGTCACCACCCGCCGCGGCCATGACGTCGCGCGCTTCGAGACCTAGCAGGGCCGCTCCGGCCCCGAGCCAGCGTAACAGTTCCCGTCGTGACAGCAGCGCTCGCATGATTCCCGGACCTCGGCATCAATAAGGCATTTCGGCGGCGCGGCGCAAAGGTTTCACCTGCCCCGCCCCGCCGTCGCGCCCCCGACAGACCGCCGAGAATCCTTGCCGCCTGCGCTATATAGCGCCGCTGCTCAAAGGTCCCCTCACTTGCGGCGCTTTCCGGGGGCGGTAGTTGAAGATTCTCTCCCGATGCGGCCCTTGGCGTGAGCCCTGGCGTTGTCGGCGACGAGCTTCAGCGCCGGTCGTGGCGACGCCTGGCGCCGTCGCCGCGGCCCTCCCGCCGCCGCTATTCTGGAAACCAGCAGCGACCTGAGGTCCTTACCGCCGAAGATCACGTTCAGATAGTTCGTGACCTGGCATCGCGGGCAGAGCACGAGGATATGTCCCTCGCGATCCGCTTGGCTGCCGTCCCAGCAATTGCACGACATCACGATTTCGCACCATTCGCACTTGACGGTATGCAGAAAGCCGACGTTGACCAGTTCCTGCGCCATTCGGGCCACCTCGCTAAGGAGACTAATCCCTCCGGATGACAACCGTTGTCGGCAAGCCGCGTCGCATCATTTCCATTGCACCGCTACGCGTCCCCGATCGGCCGCTCAGGCCGGCGAAGCGATCGAAACTAACCGCTTTGCCCGCAGCCAAGCCGCGCGACGGCAGGCGCTCCCGAAACTTGCGCCGCGGCGCTCGTTCGTCCCATAGTTCTGCTGAACGAAAGAGGTCCAAACGGAAATTCCGGTTTGCACCATCTGTTTTGTTCGACCTAAGAAACCGTCGATGAGCGCTGCGCACTCCACCGTTCGTTCCGCGTTCGACCTGACCGCGACCGAGTACGATCGCGCCCGCCGGCAACTCGTTCCCTGCTTTGACGAATTTTATCGCGCTGCCGTCGCGATGCTGGATTTTCCGCGCGAGGCACCGCTCGAAGCCCTCGACCTCGGCGCGGGAACCGGGCTGATGGCGGGCTTTGTCGCGTCGGCGTTTCCCGGCGCGCGGATCACGCTAATCGATATCGCGCCGGCGATGCTGGCGCGGGCGCAAGCGCGGCTCGCGCCGGTCATCGATCGTATTCGGATAATCGAGGCCGATTACGTCCAGGCGCCGCTCGGTGGTCCCTTCGACGCGATCGTATCGGCCTTGTCGATCCATCATCTGGAGGATCCGGACAAGCGCGGCCTGTTCGGGCGGATTTTTGGCGCGCTCAAGCCGGGAGGAATTTTCGTCAACGCCGATCAGGTGGCCGGCGCGACGCCAGCGCGCGAACGCCGCCACAAGGACGAATGGATCGCGCACGCGCGTGCGCTCGGGGTCGCCGAAGACGATCTTGCGGCCGCGATCGACCGGATGAAATGCGATCGGCCCGCCACCGTCGCGGCGCAGTTGCGATGGCTTCAGGAAGCGGGCTTCGCGAGCGTGGATTGCGCGTTCAAGGCCGGGATGTTCGCGGTATTTGGCGGATATAGGCTGAGTTAAATCGCTAACGGCAGCCGAGCGGTTTATCTGGCAGGAATTTATTGAAGCAAGGCCGCAAACCGAGGCGCTTGGCACCAACTACACTCGATGGGTGCGGTGGGCGACTGTTTCGACAACGCGATGTGCGTGGGCTTTTTCGCCACGCTCGAAGGCGAATTGCTCAACCGGCGCCGCTTCAAGACTCAAGTCGAGGCGCGTATGGCGGTGTTCGATTGCTTCTACAATCCCCACCGCCGCCATTCCGCCCTCGATTATCGGTCACCGTGCGAATCCGAACGCCTTTACCGAGATCTGACGAGTCAGACCATGAGGAGCTCGACCGCTGTGCGCACCGCTTGGCCGCTCAAAGCGGCCGGCGCGGCGCACGCCGCCGCGGTCTCGACCGAAGCGTCCCTAACGCTTTGCGGCTCGCTCTCAAATCCGGATGAAGAGCGAGCCAAAAAGCTGCTACTACCAGCAATGCCCGGACCGAGCCTCCGATGAGGTTAAATTGGTGACTTGAAACCAAGCCCCAAACCGTCATCCGCAGCGGGGTAGTTCCAGCAGGATGCCCGCATTTCCCGCGATCGCGCCTTGGCGCCGTTTCACCGACGGCGCGGGCCGCGACCAACTGCGCGTCGACCTCGCCTGACTCCCGCTTCGTGCGGCGCGCAAGCGAAACAGCCGTTTCCCTGGACCCGCCTGAAGAAGGTTGCGTCCCGATCCGCGTAATCGCCCGACCACGTTACCGCCAAGGTTGTACCAATTTCTGTCGAGGGACACCGTCAGCGGCAACCCGCGCCGCCCCCACGCCCGCGCCGCCACCTCTTTGCCACCCGCAAGCCCCCGACCCCACGCCCGCTACCCACGCGCCCTTCAGACCGTCGGCCGGTAACTGTTCAGCGGCGACCTCCGCAAACCGGTTCCCCCGCCCCACCCGCTCCGACACCGCTGCCGCCGCCAGACCGAGCGGATCACCGTCACGACTCCCCCGGCACCCTCTGCCACACCCACCCGGTCGCCTGGCCTGGCGCGACGATACTAGGAGGCGATCGTGTTGGGGGTCGGCGCCGCCCAGCGCGCGCCCTCATTGATTCCATTCAGCTCACCGCTCAACGCGCGGCGCCCGCCCCCCTGCTCCGCGCCGCACCCTCTTTGCCACCCGCAAGCCCCAGACCCCGCGCCCGCTACCCACGCGCCTTTCAGACCGCCGGCCGTTAACTGTTCAGCGGCGACCTCCGCAAACCGGTTACCCCCGCCCCCCGGCTCCGACACCGCCGCCGCCGTCAGCCGAGCGGATTACCGTCACGACTCCCCCGGCCCCCGCTGCCACACCGGCCCGGTCGCCTGGCCTGGCGCGACGATACTCGGAGGCGATCGTGTTGGGGGTCGGCGCCGCCTGGCGCCGCTTGAGGGCTCCCGCTGCCGCCCCGCGCGCGCCTTGGCTGCTCGACGCCGCGACCTCCAAACCCGGAACTGACATAAGTATAGCTAATAACCGAATACGGAAGATATAGATATTACTGCCATTTATCCCGAATAGGTTCGCCCCCTCGCGGCGCCCGCCCCCCCGCTCCGCGCCGCACCCTGCGGCCGCGCCGCCCTCAACCCTGCGCAGGCTTCACGCTGACCTTTCTTTACCTGGGATAGCCGATCCTGCCGATCCGGAGCCGACCGCCGATGTTTCACGTGAAACATCCCCCGCCCGCCGACCCCCAGTGCAGCCCTCCGGCGCAGCCCCCCGACTTTCGCCTTTGCGCGCGCTTGCCGCGCGCGCAAAGCCTCCGCCCGCCCCTCGCTACGTCCGCCGGCCCGGGGGGTCGGTCACTCGCCGGCCGCCGCCAGCATCCGCGCAAGCGCCGTCAGGTCCTCGTCGTCGTAAAATTCAAGCTCGATATAGCCCGGGCCGGCCCCCCGCCCCCGCACGATTCGCACCTTGCGATGGAGCGCGCGCTGCAGGCTCTCGGTCAGCGCAGCCAGAAACGGATTGCGCGCCGCCGCCTGTCCCTCCGCCCCGCCGCGCGCCCCCGCCTTATGCTCGGCGGCGAGCCGCTCCGCCGCCCGCGCGGGCAGTCCCTCGGCCGCGATCCGCCGCGCCCCCGCCACCTGCGCCGCCGCCGAATCCAGCGCCAGCAGCGGCCGCGTCTGCCCCGCGGTCAATTCGCCCCGCTGGATCATCGCCCGCACCTCGTCCGGCAGCTCCAGCATCCGGATCACATTGGTTACGTAGGAGCGGCTCTTGCCGAGCCGCGTCGCGATCATCTCGTGGGTCAGCCCGAACTCCCGATTGAGTCGGGCAAAGGCCTGCCCCTCCTCGATAACGCTCAGATTCTCGCGCAGCAGATTTTCGACCAGCGAGACCTCGAGCGCGGCGCGATCGTCGAGGTCGTCGCGCACCACGACCGGGACGCTCGTCAGCCCGGCGAGCCGTGCGGCCCGTAAGCGCCGCTCGCCGGCGATAAGTTCGAAACCGTCGCCCATGCGCCGCACGATAAGCGGCTCGATCACGCCCTGCGCCTTGATCGCCGCGGCGAGCTCCGCCAGCGCCCCCTCGTCGAAGTACTGCCGCGGTTGCAGGCGACCGGGCTGAATCCGCTCGGTCGCCACCATGGTCAACGCCGGCTGGGCCGGGGCCGCGCTTCCTTCAGCGGGGATGTCCGGGGTCGTTGCATCAGCGGATTCGGCGTGGCTGGGGATCAGAGCCTCCAGGCCGCGGCCCAAGGGTCTTCGTATCGCCATGTGCGGCTCTCCTATCCTGAGATCGAGGTCATTCGCAATCGCCTTGGGGATCTTCACGGCGGATGTTCCACGCGCGAGGTTTCACGTGAAACGTTTCACGTGAAACCTCGCGCGCCACGATCATGCGCCCACCCGACCCGCAGCGTAGCGTTCGGCTCAGCCCCCCGCGCGCTTCCGCGCGCGCTCGCCGCTCCGCGCGAAGAGCGCACGCAAGCCCCATTTGCGCGGCCCCGGGCCGCTCTCCCCGCCGTCGGGCGGCGGCGTTTCGAGGATTGCATGGCTCGTTCCGGCGACGCGGGCCAGCAGCTCGGCCGCGAGCTCGCGATACGCTTCGGCTCCGGCCGAGCGCGGATCATACTCCAAGGCCGTCAAACCATGGCTCGGGCTCTCCGAGAGGCGGACGTTGCGCGGGATGACCGTCTCGAAGAGTTCGCTCGGCAGGAACTTTGCCACCTCGCGCGCGATCTCGTGGCTCAGCCGGTTGCGGGCGTCGTACATGGTGAGGACGACGCCCTGAATCGCGAGCCGCGGATTCAGCGCCTGTCGTACCCGCTTCAGCGTGTCGAGCAGCGCGGATAAGCCCTCAAGCGCGTAATACTCGCATTGCATCGGGACAATCACCGCGTCCGCCGCCACCAGGGCGTTGAGCGTGAGAAGGCCGAGTGAGGGGGGCGTGTCGATGAGGATGAGTGAAAAGTCATCGCGACTTCGGGCGAGCAGGTCGCTCAGGCGATACTCGCGGCGCGCGGCGCTCGCCAGCTCGACCTCGGCGCCGACCAGGTCGGGACCGGAGGGCAGCAGGTAGAGCGATTCGCGAGCTTTGCAGAACACCCGCTGCGGGTCGGCATCGGCCAGCAGGACCTCGTAGGCGGTCAGCTTCTGTTGACGGGCGGCCCTCAGATCGTCGGGGGCGAGCAGCCCGGAAGAGGAGTTCGCCTGGGGATCGAGGTCGACCAGCAGAATTTTCCTCTCGGGCTGGGCCAGCGCAAAAGCGAGGTTGATTGCGGTGGTGGTCTTGCCGACGCCGCCTTTCTGATTTGCAATCGCGATTATCCGACCCACCGCCGCCGCCTTTGATTCTCCCGGACCGTCGCGGGCCGGGTTTTCGCTCGGGGTTTCACAGAAGCCAGCTCCGATGTTTCACGTGAAACGTCGGCATCTCGATTCTAGATAGGGAGGCTACCCAGATCAAAAAGGCTGCGGGCGACCAGTCCACAGGGCGCGGTCGGCCGGTGAGGGTGATCGATGACGGGAGAGCGCGAAGGTTTCACGTGAAACATTGCGATGAAGCCGCGATTGCCGGGGCCGCACGCCCGTCCCCGTGAATCAATCGCGGCGGCGCACGATCAGGAGGCGGCCCTGAAAGGCGCCGTTGTCGCGGGGAAGCGAGTAGCTCAGGCTGCCGGCGGTGGCAAAACCGGGCGGCGGCGCCGGAACGCTCTGCGCGCTAGTCAGGTAGAGGATAAGGCGGCCGGTGGGGCGGATCACGCGGGCGGCGATCGGAAAGACCTCGGCCGGGTTGGCGAAGGCGCGGGCGAGGGCGAGATCATATCCGGCGAGATCGTATCCGACCCGGCGGTTGACCTGGTCGCTGACTTGAGCGCGGAGTTGGCCGCCGACTTCGGCCAGGTCGTCGAGTGCGCTGGCGATGCGGACGTTGGTGAGCTCCATGGCGGCGGCGGCGACCCGGAGGAAGCTCACGCGTTTGCGGCGGCGCTCGAGTAGCGTAAAGGAGCCCTCTGTGGCGGCGGCGAGGATGAGGCCGGGGAAGCCGGCGCCGCTGCCGAGGTCGAGTGCGGAGGTGGCGCGGGTGAAGGCGGCGGTGAGCGGGGGGTGGCCGGCGAGGATCAGGGGGGCGAGACTGTCGGCGATGTGGAAGGCGACCGCGGAGGGGTCGGTCGGGGCGGCGGTGAGATTGGTCCGTTGGCCCCAGCGGTGGAGGGTCGCGGCGAAGCGTTCGAGACGCGGGAGGAGGGATGGGGGCGGGACGAAATCGAAACGCTCGAGAAGTCGGGCGACGGCGGCGCCGACGCAGGCGGCGAAGTCGAGAGGCTCGGCAGCGGCGGCAGGTTTCACGTGAAACATCGTGGCAGTTCCGACGGCGCGGTCAACCGCGGCGGTCCGGCAGGGCGTCATGGTGCGGCTTCCGGGGAAACGCGCCGGGCAGGTCCGGCAGCCTGAATCGACCGAATGCGACCGGCGGAGCCCGGAGCGTCGGAGTGGATCGGCGGGCGATCGGGCTTGATGAGCGCGCGGATGTTTCACGTGAAACATCGGGAGTGGGTGCGGGCGGTTAACGTGAGAGGGGCCGGAGAAGAAATGGCGAAGGTTTCACGTGAAACGTCGCGACAGTTCTGAAGCGTGACCAGCCGCAGCGAGTCCAAGTCCCGGAGCTTCAGGTGGACGATTAAGGAGGATGAGGAAGCGCTGGCGCGGATGGCGGAGCGGCGAGCGGGCAGGTTTCACGTGAAACGTCGCGGGCGGAGATGGAAGGTGCAGGCGATCGTGAGTGGATCCTCGGGAAGATCTTAGCGACACTATAAGCTGCTGGAGCATCTGCTTGATTGTTTCAGCTTGATGGTGCCTCAAAATCAGGTGTCGATGTGCATTTATTATACTTATGTTGAAAATAAGCTATTCTGATGATTGGTCATGCCGGGGGTGGCTGGCAACGGATGGCGGGGTGGCGGCCACCCTCGACCGGAGCGCCAGGGGCGGCGGCACGAAGGCGGGAATCGCGAGCCGAGTGGGGCGTCGCGGCGGCGGATTAGTCGCGGCAGCGGGGCCCGGCGCCAAAGCGACGCCGGGGCGGCTCGCCAGCGCTGATCAATGCCGGTCAATCAAGCCGGCATCGGAGTGTAGCAGCCGGTGATCGGCGTCGTGGCGGGAGCAAATCTCGTGACGCCATTTCGGGCTGACTCAATAGTCTGATGTTGCGGGCGGCTGATTAGTGGAAGGGAGTTCGGCGCGCCGGCAGCGGATAGGGCGACGACGCGCATAAGATCGCGGCGCCGATCCATGGCAGGGTCGGGACGGCCGATATCAGAGCGGTAATTTTTCCATCGACGCCTGGCGGTGGTCGTAGAAGTTGGTTTGGTGGCTCCCAGCGAACGAAAATACCGTTCGTGGTTCGATGATTAGCGTGACGAAACTACCAGCCCGAGGTCCTGGCGGGGCGCGGCCGCGGGGGACGGGTGCGCAATCCGGGCGACGACGGGCGCGAGAGGCCGAAGCTGATCGCGACACTGTTGAACGACCGGGGATGGCGTCAGCCGCTCGAGCTGATGGTCGACAATCCGAGGCCGCACCTGCCACGGCGTCATTTTCGAGAACGATGCTACCTCGATGAATGTATAAAACTTAGTACTCGATCTGACAGTTGAATTTGGGTAATGCGTCAGATGGCCTGCGCGCCGCGACGCAGTCAAGGGTTCGCGCGCAGCGGGTAGTGTCCTAATTTGGGCAATAATATACCTGCCTAACCATGGATCGATACGTCACGGTGATGCCAAAGTTTAGTCGCGAGGTTCGATATGAACCTCGCGACTCACTGGAGTCACGGCGATGACAGTCTGTGCTGGCAGGTTTTGCGGCTTATATCGGGATTGCCCTCAACGGAGCGCAGGGCAAGGGTAATCAGCGTGATCCAAGTCGCGATTGATGACAGCAATCGCGGGCAAGAGGATGCGCCCGCGTTTATTCTTGCTGGCTTCATGGGTCGTGCGGAGAACTGGGCTCGCTTTGCCGACGAATGGCAAAAATGCCTAGAACTTCATCCGCCTATTAAGCTCTTGAAAGGGCGGGATGCGATCAATTTAAGAAAGGAATTTGGAGGATGGGATGCTGATGACCGCGACAAACGTTTGCTGCATTTCGTCGAAGTTATAAAACGTCATGCGTTTGCCAGTATTCGGTTGGCCATAACCAAGGGAGACTTCGAACGAATTCTGAAGCAGCAAAAGGGAGCGCTTAAAAAAATGTATGCGCTGCCTACCGTAGCGCTTGTCACGCGGACAATTGAATTTGCTCTTGATCGCAAAATGCGACAGACGTTCGAATTCATCTTTGACGAAAACATCATGAGCCCCAATCAATTGCGCGATATGTATAATGAGGCAATTGAAGATTTGCCTTACAGAGCGGCGCGGGTCATCAAAGGTTTCCGACATGAAACCGATGACAATTTCTATCCGATCCAGGCCGCCGACTTATTCGCCAGTTATGTGAGGGATGAATTACTCGCGCTGTCACAAGAACGCGAATTTCATTCGCGTGTCTATGATGCGCTTCTGAAAATCCCATGCGTGCACGTGCCTCTGAATGCGGAGAGGCTTATGAATATTCGGCGGCGCATTCAGGAACGTCTGGGGTAGCGAGGATGTCAAGAATTCTTGCTTTTGCTTCTCGCGTTTACGTTTCGGTTCAGCGGCCTTTTCGTCGATTTCTTTCTTCGGGACCGAAGTCAGCGCTTTCAGCACCTTCTCGAACCGGCTAATGGTACCGCGCCGAGCGTCGAACGAATGTCATCAATAACGTGCCTTGCCATGATCGTATAGAACGGCGCGTTGGCCGTCGTCGGAAACAGAATCGTGCAAAACAAGGAAGCCGGTCCCGAAGATTTCAAGATTGCTGGGATCGGTTCGGGCGCAATCAGGCCACCAATATAGACAACAGTCTTTAGCGCTTCATCAGAAATCCGCATCGCACCATCACCCGCCACCGGGCCAACGACGACCGCCTTATCGAAAAGCTCATCGCAATACGGGAACGCTCGGACTGTGGGCTGCGGAATTGAATCGCGGCGCGCGCAGGGTTGACGACAGCGAACAGGCCGCTTAAAGGGCGGGTGCGGCAAACTGAACGAACGGTTGGGTTTCGGCGAGCTGATTGAGCGGCGCTTGATCGACGGGCGAGGGGGAAGCTCCAGTTGCCCCCTGGCCGGGCGGGTGCGGCAGTTGGTATAGAGCCGTTTGGCGGTCTACAAGGATGTTACCGCGGCCGCGCGCGTTTGGCGGGATTCGGCGTTCCGGCCGATTGGCTCCAGCAAAATCCTGGAGCGCGGGGCGGTTTGCAACCAATTTCCCACATCACAGAGGCTGTTTGCCCCGCTCGAGCGGAGAAGGTCAGGGCGGGCGAGGGGCGGCGCGGCGGACGGAGCGCGTCGCGCGATGGCCGGCGAACGATGCTCAAGGGCTGCGGATTGCGAGCCGCCGGCGGAGAGTCGCGCCGCGCTGGGGGAGTCGTCGAGAGCGGCGCGGCATCCAGGGTTGATCACGTTGAGGGCGAGGTCGCGGCGGCCTTCCGCCTTGCGGATGCGACAATGCTGGTGGTGGTGCTGGCGGTGGCGTACTTTAGCGGCACTGATATGAAGCCCGCGCGCGGCGCGGCGGCGGCACGGCGTAACCATAGGAATGGATGGGGGCAGTAGGCATGAGCACGATTACGGAAATCGCTCCGGAGATCTTTCGGATCAGCACGCTCGATGCGACGCTCAAGTTGCAGTTCAATCAGTTCCTTGTGCGCGATCGCGAGCCGCTGCTCTATCACACCGGGATGCGTGCGATGTTTGCGACGGTGCGCGACGCGCTGGCGCAGTTGATCGAGCCGCGCGCGCTGCGCTGGATTGCGTTCAGCCATTTCGAGGCGGATGAATGCGGGGCGCTCAATGAGTTTCTGGCGCTTGCTCCGAACGCGGCGCCGGTGTGCAGTCTGGTGGGCGCGATGGTGAGCGTCAACGATTTCGCGATCCGGCCGGCGCGCGGGCTACAGGATGGCGAGCTGCTTGGCGTCGGCGAGCGGCGGCTTCGTTTCGTCCGCACGCCGCATCTGCCGCACTGCTGGGAGGCCGGGCATCTTTTCGAGGAATCCACGCGGACGCTCTTGTGCTCGGATTTGTTCCATCAGGAGGGCGACGTCGAGCCGCTTATCTCATCGGCAGAGGTTCTGCTCGAGCGTGCGCGGGAGGCGCTGGTTCGCTATCAAAGCGGACCGTTTTCGAACTACCTGCCGTTTACGCCGGCGACGGAGGAGCTGATCGGCAAGCTGGCGGCGCTGAAGCCGGCGGTAATCGCGCCGATGCACGGATCGGCTTTCGCGGGCGACGGGCAGGAGGCGCTTGCGGGCCTGGCGAAGCTCTTTCGCGAAGTTCTTGGCGGGGATGCGGATTAAGGGAGCATCTACCGCTCACTCAATTCGGCAGCAAACCGGGCG
>JAJPHI010000021.1 GCA_021325355.1 Pseudomonadota bacterium | reverse complement strand
AAAGGCGGAAGCGGCGGTTCGAGCTTCCGCGCCGAAGGATCGACGATTTCGTTGCGCCGCCGCGGCAGCGCCTGCGGGTGCTCGCGTTGCACAAACGCGATCAGTTTCTCGCGCAGGTCGGCGCACACGTTGGTCGCGGTCGCCGTCGAATCCGCACTTACCAGAATTCGCACTTCGATCGCCTCGGCGGTGGTGTTGGTGACCTGGACGTTGACCACTTTGGGATTGTCTTGCTTCGTCTGGGCAACGAGCTCGACAGCCTTTTGCCGAATGGCATCGACCGGGGCAGCATAATCGAGGTACAGCAGAACACTGCCCATCGTTGCCGCGGCTTGCCGGGTCCAATTGTAGAACGGTTGCTGGATGAAAAAATTCAACGGTACGATCAGGCGCCGCAGGTCCCAGAGGCGGATCACCACGTAGGTCGCGGTGATTTCCTCGATCCAGCCGTACTCGTTCTGGACCGTGACCGCGTCCTCGATCCGAATCGGCTGTGTCACCGCCAGCTGAATGCCGGCGATCAGGTTGCTCAGAACAGGCTGCGCAGCAAGACCGAAGACGACCCCGGCGATTCCCGCCGAGGCAAAGAGGCTCAAGCCGTATTGTCGCACCGCGTCGAAAGTCATGAGGGCAAATCCGGCGGTGACCAGAACAATCACGGTGTCCAATGTGCGAACCAGCACCCGCACCTGCGTGACGTGCTTGCGCGCCAGCAGGTTATCCTGGACGTCGATGCGGAATCCCTTGAGGTAGAAGTCGGCGGCAATATGCAGGACTGTGATGGCCGCCCAGCCCAGCAGACAAATAGCTGCCACTCCCAGCGATCGGGCCAGGACGTCCTTGGTCTCCGGCGCGAGCGAGGCGGTCGGCAGCGCGACGGCGAACGCGATCAGCAGAAGCCCGAGCCGCGTCAGCCATTTGGTCGCTTCGACAATCGATTGCAAATAGGTCCGGCGTCCCGGCGAGAGGCGGTGCGCGGCGGCGAGGATCGCTGCGTGGGTGAGCCAGGCGGCGATGAGCGCGCCGCCGAGGACGATCAACGATACCGCCCATGCCGGGACCCGCGACAGAGCGTTCCCCAGCACGGTCAAGGCCGGCCGTATCGCTTCGGTAGTGTCTTGCCACATGTCGCCAAATATGGCCAGAAACGCTCGAACAAAGCTACAGTTCGGCCCGCCGCTGGACAGCGCAGCCGCGCAGTGGCATCAAGGCGCGGAACCTGGAACGCCTGTCGGCCGTGTTGGGGCGATGAAAACTTTCCTCCTGCGCTTCTTTACTTGGTGGAACAGCCAGACATTCGGCACCCAACTGTGGACCAAGCTTTACGGCGAGTTTGTCGGCGAGGACGAGTTCGGTAATCGCTATTATCGCACCCGCGGCGGCAAGATTGATCCCGCCCTGGGAATCGAGCGCCGCTGGGTGATCTACAACGGGGTCGCCGAGGCGTCCACCGTGCCGCCGCCTTGGCACGGCTGGCTGCATCATCTCGTGGATGTGCCGCCGACCGAGGACCAGATCAAACCGCACCCCTGGGAAAAGCCGCACCAGCCCAATCTCACCGGAACCCCGGGTGCCCATCGACCGCGCGGTTCGACGTTGGCCGAGGGACGCCGGCCGAAAGCAACCGGCGACTACAAAGCCTGGACGCCGAGCTGAGCGGGCCCGATCCTGCCCTTTGCGTGCCTCATTCGGCGTGTTAAGCGGGCGAAGCGCCACAATGCGCTGAGCGGTTGGCACCTACACGTCCCATGCTCCGTACTGTCGCCATGCTGGCCGTGCTCGGCGGAACGCTCGTCGCTGGTTCTGCGCAAGCGCAATTGGGAGCCATTTTCGGCGATTCGCCGCCGAGACCGCCGGCGGATGTGCCCGACGGCTCGCTGCCTCCACAACCTCCACCCATTCAATTTCCAGGGCCGCCCGGTTCCGCGGTCTCGCCCTTAGCTCCTCCGCCGTCCGACATTCAGGTGCAACCGTTGCCGCCCCCGCCCGGCGTGACGGCGGCTCCCGGTGTCGCGCCAAACCAAGCGGCCGTGCCACCGCCGGCGCCGCACACGGTGTCAAATCCAGCAATCCCGCCGCAATCGCCGCCGGCCCAGCGCGCACCGCTTGTTCCGCCGCCGGCCAATCCGCCGCAGCCGGCCGACACTTCGCAGCCCGACGACACGATCGTCACCGAGATGCCGTCGCAAAAGATCGAAAATGCGCGCGCAGTGTTTTCTGGGCTGGACAAGATCACCGGTCGCACCATCAGCTTCGACGTGGCGATCGGCGAGACGGTCCAATTTGGCGCGCTGCGCGTAACGGCCCGCGTGTGTTATACGCGACCGCCCACCGAGGCGACCAACACGGATGCTTTCGTCCAGGTGGACGAGGTCACCCTTCAAGGCGAGGTCAAGCGCATTTTCAGCGGTTGGATGTTCGCGGCAAGTCCCGGCCTGCATGCGGTTGAGCATCCGATTTACGATGTCTGGTTGACCGACTGTGTCTCGCCGATCAAGCTCGCCGAGCCGGCCGTTGCTCCAGCGCCAGCGGCCACGGCGCCCCCGGCCCGTGCTCCCGCGCCATCCCGACGCCGCTCGTCGCATCAGCAAGCGACGCCGGCGCCATCGCCCGCGCCAACACCGCGCTGAGCCGCATCACCGCGCGGAAAGGTAAGCGAGTGCCGTGCTGCCCGAGATCGGCCGATCGAGCGCCAGGGCGCCGAAATCAGCCTCGCCTGCGAGCGCCGCATCGAGCAGCTTGTGGTAGGCTGACCGCGAAACTTCGATGGCGCCAAATGTGCGCAGGTGATCGGTTACGAATTGAGTGTCGAGCAGGCGGTACCGACCCGCCTTGAGCCGGGCCACAAGATGCACGAGGGCGACCTTCGATGCGTCCCGCGCGCGGTGGAACATGCTTTCTCCGAAGAACGCACGCCCAAGGCTGACGCCGTAAAGGCCGCCGACCAACGTGTTGGCCTCATATACTTCGACCGTGTGGCAGTCGCCGCGCTCGTAGAGCTTGCGGTAGAGATTGCGGATGCGGTTGTTGATCCAGGTGCGGGCCCGACCGGGCATCGGCTGCGAGCAGCCGTCGACCACGGCATCAAAATCGCAATCGACGACGACCGTGAACCGCGCGGAACGCACCGTGCGCGCCAGGCGACTGGGTACGTGGAACCGATCAAGCGGAATGATGCCTCGGCGTTCCGGCTCGATCCAGTAGAGGGCGGGATCCTCGGCGCTTTCCGCCATGGGGAAAATCCCGCAGGCATACGCCTTCAGCAGCACTTCCGGCGTGATGTCGACGAGCGCGGATTCTCGGCTTGTCATAGCTTCGTTTAGCCAACGCCGGGGCGGGGTTTCAAGAGTGCGCAAGGTGTTCACGGAACTTCCTCGCGCAGCCGGTCCGGCGGCCTCACGGCTTGGCGCTTTAAGCGCCCGTAAACAATAGCCCCGGTATTTTCTGCGGATTGAACGCCTTCGCCCCGATCGCGTTTGATCGTGACTGGGACCGGAGACCGAGACCGTGGACACCGTGGCCGCCGTCGTTCGACCGATTCGGGTTCTACTCGTCGAGGATGAGTTCTTCATCAGCGACTGGGTCGCTGAATCGCTGAGAGAGCAGGGGTTCGCCGTGCATACGGCGGCCACCGCCGCAGACGCGCTGCGGCATCTTCAGTCTCATCCGGTCGACGTATTGTTCACCGATATCAATCTGCCGGGCGGCGTGGACGGCATCACGCTCGCTTGGCGCGCCCGCGAACTGCTCCCCGATCTGCCGATCGTCTACGCATCCGCACGCATGAACAGCCTCGATTCCACGCAGCGGGTGGCGGGCTCGACCTTCGTCGCCAAGCCTTACGTTCCCGCACGGGTTGGACGGCTCCTCGCCGAGGCCGTGCAGGGCAAATCCGAGCGCGTACCGGCCTGAAATGGTCACGGCGTCATCGTGCCGCGCGCCAGAAATTCCTCCAGCCAATGGATATGATAATCGCCGTCGATGATATCGGTTTCGCGCGCCAGAGCGCGGAAGAGCGGCAATGTGGTCTCGATACCATCGACGACGAATTCGTCCAGCGCGCGGTTTAACCGCATCAAACATTCTTCGCGCGTCTTGCCATGGACGATGAGCTTGCCGACGAGCGAATCGTAGAACGGCGGGATGGTATAGCCGTGATAAACGGCCGAATCGATCCGCACGCCTAGCCCGCCCGGCGGGTGGTAATGAACGATTTTGCCCGGCGAGGCACGAAACGACACCGGATTCTCTGCATTGATGCGGCACTCGATCGCATGACCGTGGACGTGCACATCGCTCTGCGTCAGCGCAAGGTCGTTGTCCGCAGCGACGCGAATCTGCTCGGCGACCAGATCGATGTCGGTGATCATTTCGGTCACCGGATGCTCGACCTGGATTCGGGTGTTCATTTCGATGAAGCTGAACTTGCCGTCATCATAGAGAAATTCGGCTGTGCCGGCGCCGAGATACTTGATGGCGCGCATGGCTTTGGCCACGGTCTCGCAGACCTCATCGCGGGCTGCGGCATTGAGTGCGGGCGAGGGACTTTCCTCCCAGATCTTCTGATGCCGCCGTTGCAGTGAGCAGTCGCGTTCGCCGAGGTGAATGGCGCGCCCCTTGCCGTCGCCGAGGATCTGCACCTCGATGTGCCGCGGCCGTTCGAGATACTTCTCCAGATATAGTGTATCGTCGGCGAAGGCCGCCTTCGCCTCGGCGCGCGCGGTGGCGAGGGCTGCCGGCAATTCGTCTTTCGCCCGCACCAGCTTCATACCGCGGCCGCCGCCCCCGGCTGCGGCCTTGAGCATGACGGGAAAGCCGATTTCGCGCGCCACCCGCTCCGCCTCTTCGTCCGAGCTCACGCCGCCATCGGACCCCGGAACGGTGGGAATGCCCAGCGCGGCGGCCGCGCGTTTGGCCGCGATCTTGTCGCCCATCAGGCGGATGTGCTCGGGCCGTGGACCGATGAATTGCACGTTGTGCTCAGCGAGAATCTCTGCGAACCGCGCGTTCTCGGCAAGAAAGCCGTACCCGGGATGCACCGCGTCGGCGCCGGTAATCTCGCAGGCGGCGAGCAGCGCCGGAACGTTGAGATAGCTGTCCTTGGCCGGCGGCGGCCCAATGCAAACGCTCTCATCGGCAAGGCGCACGTGCATGGCGTCGGCGTCAGCAGTCGAATGCACCGCCACGGTCGGGATGCCGAGTTCCTTGCACGCCCGCAACACGCGCAGCGCGATTTCCCCCCTGTTGGCGATGAGGATCTTATCGAACATCCGGCGGCTCAATGCGGCGGAAAGCGAACGAGTAACGGGGAACAGGGGGCCCGGGTTGTCATGGCTACCTGCGCTTCGCCGTCCGTCTCATTCGATGATCATCAGCGGCTCGCCGTACTCGACCGGTTGGCCGTCCTCGACCAGAATTTGGATGACCGTACCGGAGCGGGGCGCCGGAATCTGATTCATCGTCTTCATCGCTTCCACGATGATGAGCGTTTCGCCGACTTTCACCTGGCCGCCCACCTCGACGAAGGGCCGCGCGCCCGGGGCCGGGGCGAGATAGGCGACCCCCACCATGGGCGAGGCGACTAGACCCGGATGCTGCGTCGGCTCGATCGGGGCGGGAGCCGGTGTCGCGATGGGCGCCGATCCGGCGCCGGTCTGGGCTGGAAGCGCCCGCGTTGCAGGCGCCGGCGCATTGCGTGCGACGCGGATCAACATTCCGTCCCGCTGCAGCTCGATCTCGGTGAGACCGGTCTCATCGAGCAGCTTGGCAAGCTCCCGGATCGCTTCGGGATCGATCGCCGGCGTCTTCGGCAACGGCGGGGTCTCGCTCCTGCGCGCCACGATCACTCCTTCGCGCCGATTATGCCGGCGAGGCCGGTTATGGCGAGGGCGTAGCCGTCAATGCCGAAGCCGCAGATCACGGCCCGCGCAACCTGCGAGACATAAGAACGCCGGCGGAAGGACTCGCGGGCGTGCACGTTGCTTATGTGAACCTCGATGACCGGGGCCTCCATGGTGGTGAGCGCGTCAAGGATGGCAACCGAGGTGTGGGTGTAGCCGGCCGGATTGATAATGAGCCCCACGGCTTTTTCGCTGCGCGCCTTCTGTATCCAATCGATCATCTCGCCTTCGTGGTTGGATTGATGAAATTCCACCGCCAGCCCGTGCTTTTTCGCCGTTTCCCGGCAAAGCTTTTCAACATCGCCGAGCGTAGCGTGGCCGTAGATTTGCGGCTCGCGCGTGCCGAGCAGATTGAGATTAGGCCCGTTGAGGACATAGACGACGTTCGACATTGCGCCATTCACGACTTCCGACGCGGGCCACGATTCCCGGCGCCTCCGTTTATAGGCAACACCCCCGCAAAGGGGAAGCCTGCCCTGGACCGGCCGGCTCGATCCTGGCTGGGCGGCGATAGGGATTGCGGGTTCGCTGCGGCCGCCGTGATCGGAGCTATTTGCGCTCCGCCTTGATTTTCTCCCGCAGCGCGTCGATGCCGACCGCGCCGACGACGACTTCGTCGCCGATGACGTAGCTCGGAGTGCCGCTGACGCCGAGCGCATCCGCGAGCTTCATGTCCTCGTCGATGGTTTTCTTCACCTCGTCGCTGCTCATGTCCTTCTCGATGCGCGCCATATCGAACCCGACCTCTTTGGCGACGGCGAGCGCCCGCGCCTTATCGGCCAGACCGCGGCCGCCCAGCAGCTTCTGGTGAAACTCGATGTATTTCTTGCCGGTCACGTCCTGCATTCTCGCCGCAACGGCGACGTGGGCGGCTTCCACGGATCCTTCGCCCAGGACCGGGAACTCCTTGAGCACGAACTTGAGATTCGGATCGGTCTTGAGCAGATTAAGCATGTCGGAAAGGGCGCGCTTGCAGAAGCCGCAATTGTAATCGAAGAATTCGACCATCGTGACATTGCCGTGCGGGTTACCCAGCACGACCTGGTGCGGCGAGCTGAACAGCGTGGCGTTGTTCTCCTCTACCGCGACGCGGCGCTTTTCGACCTCGGCCGCCTGCTGCCGCTTTTCCAGCTCCGCCATGACATCCTGCATCACCTCCGGGTGTTGCAAGAGATAATCTTTGATGATGCTTTCGATTTGCTGGCGCTGGTCGGTGGAGAAGCTCTGCGCCGTTGCCGCTGACGCAGACGCCAGCAGTATTGCCACTGAGGCCAGGATAGCCGTGCGTGCACCGCATTTCATTGTGTTTGCCCTTTTGGACTCATTGACCGATACGGAGCGGGCTTTGCTTGCCCTTATTGAAAGCGACGATGTCATCGGCCTTTACCCAGCCCGGTGATCCGATGGGAAAGCGCGTCTTGGCTCGGGCCGCAAGTTCGCGCGCGGTCTTGTTGTCGCCGCGCGCGAAAGCGGCCTGGGCGGAGGCAAGGTCGGCATCGGCCAGATCGCCGGTGTGGCCGTAGGCCATGGCGAGCTGCTCGTAGGCGTCGCCCGATTCCGGCTCCTTGGCCAGGGCTGCACGCAGCAAAGGGATCGCTTCCTTCGTCATCTTGGGATTGTTGGTGGCGATGAGAGCTTGCCCCAGCAGAATTTGAATGAGGGCGGGGCTCGGCGCGAGCTCCACGGCCCGGCGTAACGGAGCGATGGCCTCCATGGGGTGACCGTTCTCGAGGAGTGCCTGGCCCTCAAGCTCATAGAAATAAGGATACTTCGGCATCGCTGCAATAAGGCCGTCGATCTGGGTTATTGCGGAGCGCAGGTTGCCGAAGCGGTACGCGACGATGGCGCGCGCGTAGCGGGCGGGCAGACTGGTATCGGAGAGCGGATAACGCCGCAACACGCTCTCGGCCCGTTCAGTGAAGCCGTAGAGCTTCGCGCGCATCATGTCGTGCCGGAATTGCAGCTCGGGCGGATCCTTCTTGTTCCAGTAGGGAGTCTTGACCAGCTCCGCCAGCGCGGCCATGCGCTCGGCCGGCATGGGATGGTTTTGCACGTAGGGGTCGATATACGCCGCGGTGAACATCATCTCGTCGGCGAAACGCTTGAAGGTGTCATACATGCCCTTGGCCGATTGGCCGGTCATGGTCAGAAAACGCACGCCGGCGCGGTCGGCTTGTTCCTCCTGGGCGCGCTGATAGGCCAGCAGTGAATGCTGGAGGTAGGACTGCGGCGCGCTGAGAACAGCGGCGCCGACATTGCCCATGTCTATGCTGTTTGACTTTGCACCGGCAACCATGGCGCCGGCGCCGAGCAGCATGGCGACGATGGCGGCGGTCTGGGCGTTGGCGAGTTCCTGTCGCATCTTAGACAGGTGGCCGCCGACGATATGTCCAGTCTCGTGTGCGAGAACCCCTATGAGTTCGTTCGGCGTCTTGGCTTGCTTCAGCGCGCCCGTAAAGATGAAGATGCGATGAGCGTCCATGACAAAGGCATTGAAAACATTCTCATTGATGATCACGACCTGGACGTTCTGCTGCGCAAGGCCGGCGACGCGGAAAATCGGTGCGGTGTAATCGCGCAGCAGCTGTTCGATCTCGGCGTCGCGAATCATCGGGATGCCGGCAGACGATCCGGTCTGGGCACACGCCGGGATATTGGCGGTCGCAATGGCGACCGCCGCAGCCAAGGCGACAGCGCGTGCCGCTGGCCCGCCCAGGCCTGCGTTGCTAGGAGGTCCGGCAACGATCATGTAGGACAAATATCAGTCCCTCGGTCCTGGGACCTAGGCTATGGACGGAACCTGTTACGGTCAACACGAGGCCGCCGTGGCGCAGAATCGAAGCCCTTGGGTACGAAACCTGCCGAATACGGCAGCAGCGGGGCGGCTTCGCCGCAGCCGAAATCCTGCGGAAGGCCTTCGTGCTTGAGAAGGCCGAACAGCTCATACGGCCGTCGGCGCGGAGCGCCGTCCCGCCCTTTATGGTGATGGACGTGGTGGCCGCCGCTGCCCGCCTGGAGGCACAAGGCCGCCGGGTCGTCCACATGGAGGTCGGCCAGCCGGCGGCGGGCGCGCCGGCGACGGCAGTCGCCGCCGCGCGAGCGGCGCTCTCGTCCTCCGCTTCGCTGGGCTACACCGAAACCCTCGGCCGTCCGTCGCTGCGCCGACGAATTGCCCGCGCCTACGCCGAATGGCATCGGCTCGACATCGATCCGGACCGCATCGTCGTCACCACCGGCGCCTCGGCGGGCTTCGTTCTGGCGTTCCTCGCCGCCTTCGAGGCGGGTGATCGCGCGGCCGTGGCACTGCCCGGTTATCCGCCCTATCGGCATATTCTGACCGCGCTCGGCTGCGAGCCGGTCGGCATCGAAACGAGCGCGTCAACGCGGTGGGCGATGACCGGCGAAGCTCTGATGACGCATCATCGCGCAAGCGCGCTGCGGGGCGTGATCGTGGGCTCCCCCACCAACCCCGGCGGGACCATGATGACGGCGGCCGCGCTCAAGGAACTGATCCGCAGCGCTGAAGACGCCGGCATCATCGTCATCTCCGACGAGATCTATCACGGGCTCGATTACGCTTTTGCGGCGGAATGCGCCGCGCGCATTTCTTCCGATGTCATCGTCATCAATTCCTTTTCCAAATATTTCTGCATGACCGGATGGCGCGTCGGCTGGATGGTGGTGCCGCCGACGCTCGTCCGGGCGGTGGAACGGTTGCAACAGAACCTGGCGATATCAGTGCCCACGCTTGCGCAGATCGCCGCCGAAGCTGCTTTCGATGCCCGAGACGAGCTTGAGCAGGTGCGGCGTGGCTACGAAGAAAACCGCAGCATCTTGCTGGACGGGTTGCCGCGCGCGGGACTCGACTCGTTTTTGCCCGCTGACGGCGCCTTCTATCTGTACGCGGATATTTCGCGGTTCTCGACGGACAGCGTTGGATTCGCGCGGCGCATGCTCGAAGAGGCGGGCGTGGCGACGACACCCGGCGTCGATTTCGACCCGCGGCGGGGCAACAATTTCCTGCGCCTGTGTTATGCCGGGGCGCGTGACGAGATGCGCGAAGCGGTTGAACGGATCGGCAACTGGCTTGCGGAGACGTCCCATGAGCCGGAAAAGCGATGAGCGAGGGCCGCGGGAGATCTCCTTCGTCAGTTGATGACCGCAGCTTGGGGACGCGCTGCCCTGGCGCGAAGACACGTCGGGCGCTCCCGCCCGTCCACATTGGGGAATTTATGGAAACGCCTGACCGCGCTTAGCGTCCCTCACGCGCCCAGGTTCCGGCGAGACTGCCAAGCAGCAGAAGGAGGCCGAGAAATCCGGCGAAAACCGGCAGCACGCCGATGCCGCGCACGACGCTCGCGTCACGCATCCTCAGGCCGATCCAGTCGTCGCCCTTGTAGGTGTTTCCGGACCGAACGGCGAGGATGCGCGGCACGTTAACGCCGCTTCCGTTATCGAGGCGGCGCGCATCGCCGCCGGTCGCCGCCGTGATCGGTGCGAGCACATCGGTGGTGGATGTCACTTCGGCGAACTCGCGCGGGTTGGCGGGGCCGATATTGACGAGCGCATTGAGCTTGCCGTCGGTCGCTCGCCACAGGCCAAGCTCGTTGGCCGCGACGGTCGTCTTCCACACTCCGGGTTCGCTCGGCGTGAGCGTGAGCGTGCGCGTCGCGCCGGACGGCGAAGTCAGCGTCACCGGCGCAACCTCGTCGGCCATGGTTTGTCGCCGCACCACGAGGTCACGGCCGCGGACCGCAAGCCGGAGCGCCTCTTCCTCGAGGTCAGGCTCCTTCATCAGCCAATGAGAGAGCCGCCGCAGCAGATCGAGGTGCGGCCCACCGCCCTCGAAGCCGCGCGCCCACAGCCAGATATGGTCGGACAAGAGCAGCGCCACCCGTCCTTCGCCTTCGCGGGCAAGAACGAGCAACGGCTTATTGTCAGGCCCGTGCATCACGGCAGTGCCCTTTAGGTTCTTGGTATCGATGAGGCGGAACCAGCGGCTCCAATGCGGAGGATCGCTGTCGGCTCCTTCCAGATCGCGCGTCACCGGATGACGCCTGCCGAGCTCGGTAAGACGGGGACGGAAGCCTTGCTCGGTAATGTCGCCATCCGGCTCTGCCGGCAGAACGGAATCGAGTGGCGTGCGCCAGATGCTGGTCTGGCTCGCGTAGTCGGGGCCGGCGGCGACCAGTACTGCGCCCCCTTCGCGCACGTAGCGGGTGATGTTGTCAAAATAGATGAGCGGCAGAACCCCCTGACGTGCGTACCGGTCGAAGATGATGAGCTGAAACTCACCGATCTTCTGTTGGAACAGTTCGCGCGTTGGAAAGGCGATCAGTGAAAGCTCGTTGATCGGCGTGCCATCCTGCTTCTCGGGCGGGCGCAAGATGGTGAAGTGCACAAGGTCGACGGAGGCGTCGGATTTGAGCAGGTTGCGCCACGTGCGCTCGCCGGCATTCGGTTCGCCCGAGACGAGAAGAACGCGCAGCTTGTCGCGCACGCCGTCAATGCTGACGACAGCCCGGTTGTTGACCGCGGTAAGCTCTCCCGGAAGCGGCGCAGCTTCGATCTCGACGATATTTGGGCCGCCGTGCGGAATCGGGACGTCGACGCGCTGCGGGGTCCCGACCGGGACGGTGCGCGTCTCCAACACGTCGCCATCACGGCGCACAGTCACCGCGGCGGTCGACTCGTTCGCGCCCTGATCCTCGATTCGATAAGTGATGGTCTGCGACTGGCCGACGATACCGAATCTGGGCGCGGCGACAAGCGCGATGCGGCGATCACGCTCATTCTTGCTGCCGGTAATCAGTGCGTGCACCGGCGCGGAAAAACCGAGAGCACTGACATCGGGAGGCACGTCATGCACGCGCCCGTCCGTGATCATGATGGCGCCGGCAACGCGGTCGGCGGGCACGTCGGCAAGCGTGGCGCCGAGAGCGCTGAACAAACGCGTGCCGTCGGTCTGTCCATCGGATTGCCCGGCTTCAACAACGCGTACGTCGAGCCCCGGTATGTGACTCAATCGCGCGACGACGGCCGCGCGCGCCGCTTCCGTCTGCCGCGCGCGGTCGCCGAAATTCTGGCTCGCGCTCTTATCGATGACGACAACGGCGACAGACGGCAGCAGATCGCGGTCCTCGCGCGTGAACGAGGGGTTAGCAAGCGCGAGCACCATCAGCGCCAGCGCCAGCGCGCGGATCACCCCGCCGCGGCTGCGCGACAGCAGCAGCAGCAGTGCAAGCACCAACGCGGCGGCGGTGGCGGCCCACAGAGTCTGTGTGCCCACGAGTGGCGCGAAGGCGACGCCGAAATTCAACGTTCGTCCTCCTACTGGCCGAGCCGCTCGAGCAGCGCCGGTACGTGGACCTGATCGGCCTTGTAGTTGCCGGTGAGCGTGTACATGACGATGTTGACGCCGGCACGGAAGGCGATCTCGCGCTGGTGCGGCTCGCCCTCGACCATTGGCAGCATCGGCTGGCCGTCCGGGCGTATCGCCCAGGCGCCGATCAGATCGTTCGAGGTGATGATGATCGAGGATACGCCGTCGCCGCCGCGGGCCGGTCTGGCGGACGCTTGATCGTCCTCGCTCACCGCCGGCAACGCTTCGACCCATAGCTGGCCTGAGTTAAACCGTCCGGGAAAGTCACGGAGCAGGTAGAACGTCTTGGTCAGCACGTGATCGCGCGGCACCGGCTCCAGTTCGGGGATGTCGAGCGACGACAGGATTCTGCGCAGCGCGAGCATGCCGGGGCTGCGCGTCTCGCCGCCCGGGCCGGGCGGCGCCGTGACGGCGTCGCGCGTGTCGAACAACACGGTGCCGCCGGTTTTCATGTACGTGTCGATGCGCTTGAGCGCTTCGTCGCTCGGGCGCGCGGCACCGGGCACGATTGGCCAATAAATCAAAGGATAGAACACCAGTTCATCGCGCGCGATGTCGAGCCCCACCGGATCTCCCGGCTCCAACGCGGTGCGTTGCGCAAGAAAAAGCGTCAATCCTTCGAGGCCGGCTTTGCTGATCGAATCGACATCGGGGTCGCGGGTGACCACGTAGGCGAGCTTGGTCTCGAGCGCCGCCCGTGGCACCTGGCCGTTT
>JAJPHI010000019.1 GCA_021325355.1 Pseudomonadota bacterium | reverse complement strand
CTCGCGCAGGGCGTGGTCGAGGCGGCGCGCGAGGTCAAATTGAACATTCCGCTGATCGTCCGGATGGAAGGCACCAACGTCGAGAAAGGCCGCCAGATCCTGAAGGATTCCGGAATCGCCGTAATCGCCGCGACGGACATGTCGGACGCCGCTCGGCGCGCCGTGGCCGCAATCCGCTAGAGAGTTCATATGAGCGTACTCGTCAACAAGAACACCCGCGTCCTCACTCAGGGAATTACCGGCGCCACCGGTCAGATTCATACGCGCGCGTGCCGCGAATATGGCACGCAGATGGTGGGCGGCGTGGTCCCCGGCAAGGGCGGCACCGACTTCGAAGGTATCCCGATCTTCGATACCGTCGAGCAGGCGCGCAAGGCGACCGGCGCGAATGCGACGGTTATCTATGTGCCGCCGCCGTTTGCCGGCGACGCGATCCTCGAGGCCGCGGCGGCGGGAATCGAGTTGATAATCTGCATCACCGAGGGTGTGCCGGTGCTCGACATGGTGAAGGTCAAGAAATACCTCCGCGCGTCGAAGAGCCGGCTTATCGGCCCGAATTGTCCGGGCGTGATCACCCCGGGCGAGTGCAAGATCGGGATCATGCCGGGCTATATCCATAAGCCTGGCGATATCGGGGTGGTATCGCGGTCGGGAACGCTGACCTACGAGGCGGTTTACCAGTTGACGCAACTGGGCCTGGGACAGTCGAGCTGTATCGGTATCGGCGGCGATCCGATTATCGGCACCAGCCATACCGAGGCGCTCGAACTCTTCAATAACGATCCGGCGACGCGCGCGGTCATTATGATCGGTGAGATCGGCGGCACGGCGGAGGAAGAAGCGGCAGCCTACGTCAAGGCGCACATGAAGAAGCCGGTGGTGGCCTTCATCGCCGGCCAGACCGCACCGAAGGGCCGCCGCATGGGCCATGCGGGAGCGATTATTTCCGGCGGTCGCGGCACGGCCGCAGACAAAATCGCCGCGCTCAAGGCCGCGGGAATCACGGTCGCGATGAGCCCCGCGGAGCTCGGTATCACGATGAAGCAAACGCTCGAAGCGCGGGCGGCCTGAGCGGATTGCGCACGATGGAACGTACTCTCGCGATTATCAAACCGGACGCGGTCGAGCGTAACCTGGTCGGCGAAATCATCAAGCGTATCGAGGCTGCGGGTCTCCGCCTGTGCGCGCTCAGGATCAAGCATCTGACGCGCCGGGAGGCGGAGCGCTTCTATGAGGTTCATCAGGAGCGCCCGTTCTTCAAATCACTGTGCGATTACATGACTTCGGGTCCGATCGTGATCGCGGTCCTCGGCGGCGACAACGCGATCAAGCGATGGCGCGAGCTGATGGGCGCGACGGATCCGGCCAAGGCGGCGCCGGGCACGATTCGCAACGATTTCGGCCTCGACGTGGAAAAGAATGCGTCCCACGGCTCCGACGCGCCGGAAACCGCGGCGCGCGAAGTCGCCTTTTTCTTCAGTGCCGTCGATCTGGTTGATTGAGCGGACCGGCACCGACGGCGAGTTCACGCGCCTCGAAAACTGGATTAACGTCCGCGTTATCCAGGCCCTGGTTCATCACGCGAGCGCGGCTATCGTCGCGCTCGTCCTGTTCTGGGCGGTGGGCTTCATGGTCGAGCGGCTGATGCATGAAAGCCCGCTGAAGCCCTACCTCAGGCTGTTCGATCAGGTCGTGCTGATCGGTCTTTTTGCCTACCTCGCGTATCAGCTCTTCACGAGTCTGTAGGGCAACCCGGCTTGCCTGGCGCGCGAAACCAATTTACATCCATGAGGCAGATTGAGCGGTAAGTCGCTCAACCAGTCTGCTCCCCGGAGATCCCCCTGCATGTTCCTGAGAAACGCCTGGTACGTCTGCGCCTTTTCACACGAGGTCAATCGCAACCCGCTTGGCCGCATCCTGCTGAACGAACCGATAGTGTTTTTCCGCCGGCAGGACGGCGGGGTTGTCGCGCTTGAAGATCGCTGTTCTCATCGCGGATTCCCGTTGCACAAGGGGCGCCTCGTCGACGACACGCTCGAGTGCGGCTATCACGGGTTGACCTTCGACTGCAGCGGGCGCTGTATCCGGATTCCGGGACAGTCGGAGGTGCCGGCGCGCGCCGCGATTCGCGCGTATCCGGTAATCGAGCGATGGGGACTCGTCTGGATCTGGATGGGCGAGGCGGCGGACGCCGATCCGCGCGGGATCGTTGACTGGCATATCCTCGGTGATGGCGCGCGGGATATGCGCGGCGAGCATCTGCACGTCAGGTGCAATTACCAACTGATAACCGACAATCTGCTTGATCTGTCGCATATCTCGTTCGTCCATCCGCGCACCCTGGGCTCAGCCGCCCGACTCAACGAAGCGCAGGTCGAGAACGAGATCACCGATGATCACGTAACGACCGCGCGGTGGCTGCCGGATATTGCACCGCCGCCGACCTACGCGCGGTTCAACTTCAAGGGCAACGTTGATCGCTTTCAGATCACCACCTTCAATCCACCAGGCTTCGTCAAACTTTTTGCGGGTGCGGCGGCGACAGGCACGGTCAGCGATCGGCGATCATTCTCCAGCGAAGGGATGGCGGGCGACGCCGCGCGGAGCCGCGCCGGCGACGTCGTCGGCCTGTACACCTTCAACGCGATGACGCCCGAGACGGAACATACCACGCATTACTTCTGGTGTATCAGCCAGGACCGCGAGTCCCAGGGCCAAAGCCTCACGGATAATGTCTTCCGTGATATCCAGGCGACGGTGCAGGAAGATGTCGCGGTGTTCGAGGCGCAGCAACGATGGCTTGAGCTGAAACCGGAGGCGCCGATGGTCGTAATCAAGTCCGACGCGGGTCCGCTTGCGGCGCGTCGGATAATCGAGCAGCGGCTGCGCCGCGAAGCGGGTCGCGGCATGTGATCCGACCCGCCGCGCGCCCGGCGGCGCGCGCAACCATGCCGGATTTAAGGTCGCCTCGGCGGCGCGGCAAATTCGGGCGCCGACGAGGGCCCGGCGGTTCGATAATCTGCGCAGTGTGAATCCACTTCTCCCGCGCTCCGTCCTATTGAAGAGACGCCGCGCCGATCGGCGGAGTCTCTCGCGATGGATGGTGATGAATGGTCGGTTGTCGACCGGAATCGAGCAGTAACCGCGGTGCCTAAGCGATCACAAGCGAGGTTTTGAGTGGAATCAATCGAAAGGTTTGACCGGACCTTCTGGCGTCGATGGTGGCGTCTGCTCAAGCCTTACTGGGTCTCGGACGAAAAAGGGAAGGCGCTGGCACTGCTGATCACGGTGGTGACTCTCGGTCTCATCACGATCGGGTTTCAGGCGGTCTTCAGCTACGTCAATCGCGATCTGGTCAATGCCCTGCAAAGCTACAACGCGGCGCGCTTTCATCGGATGGTGATGTACTTCGCGATTTACATCGCCTTCGCGATTCCGGTCTTTCCACTCTTTCCGTACCTGAGCGGTCGTCTAAGTATCTTGTGGCGCGAATGGATGACGGGTCAGTTCACGCGGATGGGGTTCCGGGATCATGCGTTTTACCGCATGAATCAGAGCGGGCGCGTGGACAATCCCGATCAGCGCATCCAGGAAGACCTCGATAACTTTACCTCGGGCACGCTCAATTATCTGCTCACCGCGATGTCGTCGATCGCGACGGCGGCGACCTTCTTCGGCATTCTGTGGACGATCTCTCACTGGCTCGCGTGGAGCTTAATCGGGTACTCGATCGCGGGCACCTATGCGGCCGTGAGCGTGGGCCGGCGCCTCGTGACGATCAACTTCAACCAGCAACGCTACGAAGCCGATTTTCGTTATGGCCTGGTGCATGTGCGCGATAACGCCGAGGCGATCGCGATGTATGGCGGCGAGCGTCAGGAGACGGCTGAACTGATGCGCCGGTTCGGCGCGGTCGTCGGCAATTTCCGGATGCTGCTCAAGTGGCAGCTTTTCCTGGGGCTGGTCTCGACGGCTTATGACAATTCGGTGATTTTATTACCGTGGGTGGTTCTGGCCGGCGTCTATTTCGCGCACCGGATTCAGTTGGGACAGCTTACGCAGGCGGCCTATGCGTTCGGCGTCGTGCAAAACGCGCTGGCGCTGGTGATTGATCAATTCCAGAGCCTCACCAGCTATGCGACGGTGGTCCATCGGCTCGCCCTGTTCGTTGACGAGTGCGACGCGGCGGGCGCCGCTGCGGGCGCATCGGGAATCCGGATTCGCGAAGCACCGGGTTTCGAGTTGCGCGAGGTTACGCTCTACACGCCGAAGCGGGATGAAGTGCTGATCGCCGGCGTTTCCGCCGCCGCGACGGTGCATCAGCGGCTGCTGATCACGGGTCCGAGCGGCGCCGGCAAAACCACCCTGATGCGCGCGATCGCGGGACTCTGGGAGAGCGGCAGCGGCGACATCGCGCGGCCACCTTTGCAGGAGGTGATGTTTCTTCCGCAGCGCCCGTACATGATTCTCGGCTCGCTGCGGGATCAGCTCACCTATCCGCGCGACCGCGCAATCACCGAGGAGCGGCTGCTGCAGGTGTTGAGTGAGGTCAACCTGCGCGACCTGGTGGAGCGCTTCGGGCTCGATACGGAATATCACTGGCCCGACGTGCTCTCGGGCGGCGAACAACAGCGGCTTGCGTTCGCGCGTCTGCTGCTCCATCAGCCGAAAATCGCGTTTCTGGACGAAGCGACCAGCGCGCTCGATCCTGCCAACGAGGCGGCGCTGTACAGCCGTCTCGCGGCGATGCCGTTGACGCTGGTCAGCACCGGCCATCGCGCGAGCCTGCGACGCTATCACGACCTGAAGCTCGAGCTCGGCGGCGGCGGTCGATGGCATCTTCAGCCGATTGATCGAACGCTCGACGCGGACGGTACCGACCCGGGAGCGTCGGCGCGGCTTGAAAAAATGGCCAAGCCCGACTATGACGGCGATTGACGAGCGCGCAACCGTTGTGAACAGATCTCAGGCGCAAGGTTGCGACCAAAAGGAGAAACGCGAATGTCAATCAGTCTGATCGCCAAGATCAAGGCCAAGCAGGGATGCGAAGGAAAGCTCGAAGAGGCTTTTAAGGACATGATAAAGAAGGTTCGCGCGGCGGAGCCCGGCTGCGAGGCCTACGTGCTGCACAAGTCTTCGAAAGATCCGACGCAATTCATCTGGTACGAAAAGTATTCCGATCAGGCTGCGTTTGATAATCATCGCAAGACCGAACACATGAAGGAGATGGGTGGGCGGATCGCCGATCTGCTCGACGGCCGGCCCGAGCTCGAGCTGATGACCGAGCTTGATCGCAAGTAGTTCAGTCGTCGAATTCCGCTTTGATGGGCGCCTCGGGTGAGGCGCCCATTTTTTTTCAGATCGGCGGCGACGCGACCGGCTGCAGCTAGACTTCCTCCTCGATACGGATGAACGCCGGCGCAACGTCGACTATGCGGAGTCGGCTGATCTCGGCCAAAGCGTCGCGCAGGTTCTGCTCGCGCGCCTGATGGGTGCGCATGACGACGGGAACGGTGGTTGCGACGCCACGTCCCTGCTGGATGACCGAGGCGATCGAAATGTCGTGTTTGCCGAGGACCGTCGCGATTCTGCCGAGGACCCCCGGCTGATCGTTCGCCATGAAGCGCAAGTAGTATTCGGACACGACATCTTCGATCGGTTTGACGCGCGCGGGGCGGACGGTAGTGGGTGGATAGCCGAGCGGATAAGCACCCGTTCGCGCGGCGGCCAGACGCTGACGCGCGATTTCGAGAATATCCGCGACCACCGCGGTCGCCGTAGGCATCATGCCGGCGCCCCGCGCGTAATACATGCTCGGCCCCAGGGCGTCGCCGTAGACATAAATCGCGTTGAAGGCGCCGGAGACGCGAGCCAGCAAATGTTGCGTGCGGATCATCGTTGGATGAACGCGCGCCTCGATCGCATCGTCGTGGTCCTTGGCGATCGCCAGCAGCTTGACCGTATAGCCCAGCTCGCGCGCGTATGAGATATCGGCCAGCGTGATTTTGCTGATTCCTTCGGTGTAGACCTGAGAGGGACTCAGGCTGCGGCCGAAAGCGAGCGTCACCAGGATGCAGAGCTTGTGGGCGGCATCGTGGCCCTCGATATCGAGCGTGGGATCGGCTTCGGCAAGTCCGCTCCGCTGAGCATCCTCGAGCGCGGCGCCGAACTCGACGTTATGTTCGGTCATCATGCTCAGGATCGAGTTGCAGGTGCCGTTGACGATGCCATAAACGGCGCGGTTGCGGTCACCGACCAGCGCCTCGCGGAGCGTGCGCAGAATCGGGATGCCGCCGCCGACGCTGCCTTCAAAGCCGATCGCCAGTTTAGCTTCGGCGACGGCAGCAAAAATTTCGGCGCCGCGCTCGGCGAGTAGGGCCTTGTTCGCGGTTACCACGTCTTTGCCGCATCTAATCGCCTGCAGGATCAGATCGCCGGCGGGCTGCAGGCCGCCGAACAACTCGACGACGATATCGATATCCTCGCGCCGCACGAGCGCGGCGGCGTCGCGGGTGATCAGATGTTCGTCGAGACCGAGGCTGGGTTGGGGCGCAAGACTGCGGTCGGCGACGCCGGCAATGATTAGCGGGGCGCCCAGCCTGCTGGCCAGGTTTGCCCCGTTTTGCCGCAGCAGACGCACCACACCTTCGCCGACGGTGCCGCATCCGAGAAGGGCAATCTTGATTGGTTTTGCGCGAGTGTCCACAGGCGATTGCTTGTCCGCGAGAAGTCTGCCTCGCAGGATAGCAAAGCCGCCGTCGGCTCAGAACGGTGGGTTCGACGCGACTAACGGCCGCGCACGGTCAAGCCTTGCGGATGTCCGAGCACGCGAGGGTACTGACGCAGCAGCGACACCGCTTCGGGCTTGTCGAAACTATCGGCGACGATGATGACGGTGGGCGGCGGGCTCGCGTTCGACGCTTCGACGCGTGGAGCGGTCGGGTTGGCGCGCAGGTAATAGCTCACCACGGCTTTGGCGTAGTGCGGGGCGACGCCGATCGATTCTGCCGGCGACAGGTGCCGGGCGGCGACGGTGGTCGCGTCGGCCCAACCGTCGCCGTGAGGCTTTCTGCCCCATGCTACAACGTGTGCCAGTGAGATAACGACCACCAGCGCGCCGGCCGCGGGCCGCATCGAGGCGGGCTCGAGGCGGGCGAGACCGATCGCTGCGAGAGCAAAAAAAGGCACGAAGCAGGAAAGCACATAGCGTTCAACAAACGCCGGGTGGAACAAGTACGAAGCGATGATCAGCAGGACCGGCGGGGCGAACATCCAGAGCAGCAGCAACGTGATGCCGTTGCGCCATTGCGCCCATCCGCGGATCGCGCCAGCCGCGGCAAGGATCGCGAGCAGCGGGAAGCCGTAGGTTCCGGTGCCCTTGTTGAACAGGCTGATAAAAGCCCACGGCGCGGGCGGCTTGATCCAGTCCCAGGTCTGGAGGTTCGGCGCCGCACCCCGATGATGCTCGAAGAAGTAGAGCGGAACTACCGCAATTGTGCCAAGAACCAAAGCGGTCCCGAGTCGCATGATCGTCGCGACGCGGTGGCGAGTTCGCAAGAGCGTCAGGCCGAGGTACAGCCCCTCGGGTACAAGGATCAGTCCCGTGCTGTAAGTCGAGGCGACGGCAAGGGCCGTGAATAAGGCCGTCAGGCCCTGGTTCAGCAGTCCGCCGCTACGCAAGGCGCGCAGAAAGCAGCAAATCTGCGCGAGCGTCAGGACGAGAGCGACGGGGTACATCCGCGCTTCGCGCGCGTACTTTATCGTTACGAGGTTGACGGCAAAGAGGAGCGCGGCGACGGCGGCGATAGGCGTGGTGTCGGCAGACTCGTCAGAGGGCAGTGGCGCATCCATAGCGGAGTCCGCCAGCGTGAGTATCGCGCGGACCAGGAGAAAGACGAGCGGAATCGCGAGCGTGGCAACGACCGCGGACAGAGCGCGCATCGTCGAAAGGCCATCGCCAAAAAGTCTGATCCAGGCGTGAAGAAGCAGGTCGTGAACGCCCAGTTCGCCGGGATTCAAGCCGGCCTGGCGTTGCAGCACCTCAGCGACGTTCTGCGCCGAAGCGGCGGCCCAACTGGCGGCTTCGTCGGCCGAGAGATCGGGCGTGCCCAGGTTCGCAAAACGCAGCCAGGCACCGACAACGAGGGCAGCGCCGAGGATCGCCGCCGGCTCGAGGCGCGTGCGCCAGCGACGCAGTGCGCCGGAACCGTCAGAGGCCCTTGCGCAGTCGGGGTGCGGGGCGGAAGCCAACGGTGCGTAGCGCCGGAATTCGCATCGGCGTCTTGGAATTGGGATTGTAGCCGCGCCGGGGGCGATGGCGCCGAACCGAGAAGGTGCCGAAGCCCGGCATCGAAAAGCGCTTCTCCTCGCGAATTGCGCGCGCGATTTCGCGGAAGGCTGCGGTGATCGCGAGGTTGACCGCCTGCTTGGTGAGACCGGCGGATTCCGCCACCGCGTCAATCAGCTCCGCTTTGGTCATGCTGCCCTCTTAGCGACGATTGATCCAGTTCCCGCCATACGAGACCCCATCGCACGCCTTGATCGCTGACAATCACCTCGTCGATTTGGAAATGCGCCATGATGCGTTCGAGAATCGCGGTGCCGGCGAAAATCACGTCGGCGCGACCCGGTTCAAGGCAGGGAATTTTTTTGCGTTCTTCCAACGTGACGCTGCCGAGACGTCCGAGCACCTGCAGCACCGCGGCACGCGAGAGCCGCGAGCCGTGTACTCGCGTTGAATCGTATGCCGTCAGTTCGAGCGCGATTGCGCCGACGGTCGTGACCGTTCCGGCAATTCCGACCATCGTGTCGGGCAGGTAGTTCCAGCGCAAGCGTCCGAGTTCGTCGTCGATGGCGAGGCGAAGCTCCGCCGCTTCGCTGGCGTGCGGTGGGTCCGCGTGAACGAGACGCTCGGTAAGACGCACCGATCCAAGCGGCAGACTAACCGCATCGATGGCGCCGCCGGGCTGCGCGCGGATCAATTCGGTCGAGCCGCCGCCGATATCGACGATCAGGAGCTTGGCTGCCGGATCAAGCCGCAGGCCCCTGACTGAAGCAAGCCAGGACAATTGCGCTTCGGTTTCTCCGCTGATGATCTCGAGGTCGACGCCGGTGCGCGCCTTGACGCGGGCAAGGAAATCGGCGCCGTCGGCGGCGTCGCGCAGCGCGGCGGTGCCGGCGGTCAGAATTTTATCGACGCCGAGCGCCCGCGCCCGATCGACGAATTCGCCAATCGCCGCGAGGGTGGCGGCCGCCGCTTGCTGATCGAGGTGGCCCGTTGAGTCAACTCCGCGTCCCAACCGGGTGATTCGCGATAGATCGGCCAGCTTTCGCAACTGCCCGTCGGGCGCGGTTTCGACGACCAGCATCAGGACGGTGTTGGTTCCGACATCGAGTGCGGCAAGCTTCATTAGGCGATGAGTCACGGAAGTTTACTCGGCGGGCAGCGACGCCCCGCGAAATGCAACGCGGCAGCGGAAGGCCGCCCCGCCAGCCGGCACGGACCAGCATAAGCGATAACGCCGCTTGGGGAAATTGGGCAACGCTCCCGACGCGTCTTGACGCGATCGGGCGCGAACGGAGTTGATCGCGACAGCGCAGGAGGAACGGCTCAAGGGTCAGTTGATGACCTTGTCGGCGCGCAGCTCTTCGATCTCGTTGCGGGGCAGCCCGAGCTCGCGCAAGACCTCCTCCGTATGCTCACCGAGGCCGGGCGGACGGCGCCAGAATTTCGCCGGGGTCTCACTGAAGCGCATGCCGGGATTCACGGTGCGCACCTGGCCGGCTTGCGGATGCTCCCAGACGGTGAAGCTCTCATTGGCGATAACTTCCGGATCGTTGAGGAGGGTGTCGTAGCTATGAACCGGTCCCCCGGGACAATCCGCCTCTTCGATCTTCTTGAGCCAGTAGGCGCTCTCGCGTTCGGGAAATAATTTGGCGATTCCGCGCAGACAGGTGCGCAGCCGCTCGCGCCGGTTCTCGACCTCCCACCACTCCGGATGGCCGATTGCGGTGAGCAGCCGCTGCCATTGTTCGTCGCTGTACGGAGCGATCGCGACGTAACCGTCCTTGGTGCGAAACGGATCGAGACTGCCGTTCTTGGGCGTCTGATGTTTGAACTCGTCGGGCGGCATGAACGCGTAGCCGACCATGGTGTCGTTGGCCAGGAGGTTGAACATCGCTTCGACCATGGGCACGCGCAGATACTGTCCGACGCCGCGCGAGCGTGCGGCATGCAGCGCGGCGACGACGCCGATGGCGGCGGTGAACCCGCTCGCCTTGTCCGCGATCACCATCTTGACCGCGGTCGGGTTGCCGGTGGGACCGCCCTGAACTGTCGCCATACCGGTGAAGCCCTGAATGACGGGATCGTAGGCGGGGGCGTTGGCCAAAGGTCCGTTCGGTCCGAAGCCGTGAATTGCGCAATAGACGATCCGGGGATTGATCTTGCGGATGTCCGCGTAGCCGATCCCCAGGCGATCAGCGACGCCGGGCCGATTGTTCTCGACCAGCGCATCAGACCGAGCGGCCAGCCGCCGGATAAGGTCGCGGCCACGATCCTTGCGCACGTCGATCACGATGCCGCGCTTGTTGCGGTTGAACATCAGGAAGTACGCTCCGACCTTGTTGCGGCCGGGCTTCGTGATCAGCCGCGCGGTGTCTCCGGTCGGCGCTTCAACCTTGATGACGTCGGCGCCGAGGTCACCGAGCATCATGGTGCAGAACGGTCCGGAGACCGCCTGAGTAAGGTCGAGAACGCGAAATCCTGCCAGCGGTCCGTCGGCCATAATGCTGCCCTCTCCGTCAGTTCGTCTGCGGCTGATTGATGACCCGGTTACGGCGTAATTCCTCGATTTCCTCGCGCGACAGATTGACCTCGCGCAGAATTTCCTCGGTATGCTCGCCGAGCAGGGGCGGCCGTCGCCGCATCTGCGCCGGCGTCTCGCTGAAGCGCCAGCCAGGACGCGGTGTGCGCACGGGTCCGGCCTGCGGATGCTCATACGAGAGGAAACTCTCGTTGGCCACCACTTCTGGATCGTCGAACAGAGTTTCATAGGAATGCGTGGGACCGCCCGGCACGTCCGCCTCGCGGATAATTTCGAGGCAGCGCGCGGTCGGCGTTTCGGCGAAGATCTCAGCGACGCCCTTGAAGCTGGTGCGCAGCCGCTCGCCGTAGCGTTCGATTTGCCACCATTCCGGATGGCCGACGGTTTTCGTCAGCCGCTCCCATTGCGCGTCGGTGAAGGCGCCCAGGGTGACGTAGCCGTCGGCGGTTTTGAGGGGGTCGAGGCTGAAGGTCGGAACGCGATCCTGTTCCTCGTCGTGCGGCACGAAGGCATGGCCGATAAACGAGTCATTGGCCACGAACGCCATCATCGCTTCGACCATCGGGACGCGAATATACTGGCCGACGCCGCGATTACGCGCCTCGTGCAGCGCCGCGATAATGCTGAGCGCGGCGGTCATCCCGCTGATTTTGTCCGCCAGCGCCATCCGCACCGCGACGGGCTTGCCGTCCTTGCCGCCCTGCACCGCGGCCATCCCGCTGAAGCCCTGGATGACCGGATCGAAGGCCGGGTCGTTGGCCTTGGGCCCCTTAGGCCCGAAGCCGTGAATCGCGCAGTAGACGATTCTGGGATTGACCTTGCGAATTTCGGCGTAGCCGATTCCCAGGCGATCGGCGACGCCGGGTCGATTATTTTCGATCATCGCGTCGCATTTCGCGGCGAGGATTTTGACCAGGTTGACGCCCTGCGGATTTTTCAAATCGATCGCGATACTGCGCTTGTTGCGGTTGAAGGCGAGGAAGCCGGCGGCCACGCCGTTCTTGCGCGGCGGCCCGACGCTGCGAATCAGGTCACCCTCCGGCGGTTCGACCTTGATGATATCGGCACCCAGATCGCCCAGCGTCTGTGTGCAGTAAGGGCCCGACACGACCTGTGTGAGGTCGAGAATACGAAACCCGGCCAGCGGTCCTTCCGCCATGGATGACTTCCTTTGCTGCGGGACTGTTCGCGATTCGTAACGCGGTATCGTGCGCTCCGTCAAGCGTCGGCGCGGTGCGAGGGACCTCGCAAGATCTAGCGCAGGCGAGCATGAGCAAGGGCGGGGAGTTCCCGGCGGACGCGTTTGAGATAATCCATATCGAGCGGAGCCACGACGACGCCCTCCTGATCGGCGGCGCGCGCCAGCACGCGGCCCCATGGATCAACGATCATCGAATTGCCGTAATCGCTGAAGCCGTGAACGTTGGCGCCGAATTGCGCTGGCGCGACGACATAAGATTGATTCTCGATGGCGCGGGCGCGGATCAGAACCTCCCAATGCGCTTCGCCGGTGGGAAAGGTGAACGCACTGGGAATCATCAGGACCACCGCGCCGGCGAACGCGAGCCGCCGGTAAAGCTCCGGGAAGCGCAGGTCGTAGCAGACACTCAGTCCGACCGTCCCCAGTGCGGTGGCGGCGGTCACGACCTCCGCACCCGGCAGTTTGACCTCCGACTCCTTGACGGTGACGCGTCCCGGCAGGTCGATATCGAAGAGATGGATCTTGCGATAGACCGCCAGCCTGGCGCCGTCCGGGCCGAAGAGCACCGACGTGTTGTAGCGGCGGCTTTCGCCCTCGACGTGTTCGGCGATCGAACCGGCCAGCAGGTGGATTTCAAGCTCGCGCGCCAGGCGGGCCATCAGGGTAAGCGTCGGGCCGTCGAGGCGTTCGGCTGCGGCCGGCTCTTCCGCACGTTTGCCGCGCCAGTTGAACATTTCGGGCAGGCCGATGAGATGGGCGCCGCGCGCCGCGGCGAGCCGGACCATGCGCTCGGCGCGTTCGAGGTTAGCCGCCTTATCGCTCGAGGTGGTGATTTGAATCGCCGCGGCGAGAAAGGTCATCGTGAAACTCCTGAGCGGTTCTCAATAGCGAGGCGTGGCGGGATCGACTTCGCACGACCAACGGTCGATGCCGCCGCTCAGATTCGCGACTCTGAAGCCCCTGCCGGCGAGGTACATCGCGACCTGCGCGCTGCGCACGCCATGATGGCAGATGACGACCCACTCGGCGTTGCGATCCAGGTGATCGGCGCGGCTCGGAATCTCGGCCATCGGGACATGGAGGGCGTTGGGGAAGGCGGCGAGGGCGACCTCCTCGGCTTCGCGCACGTCGAGCAGCGCGAGCGGCTCGCCGCGCTCGAGGCGGGATTTCAGTTCGCCAGGTTCGATTTCGGGAATCTGCATTGTGATTGCGCGGAGTTAGCGGTTCCGCTGATAATCTGATTCTTTGTTCGATTGGACCGCATTAGTCAACGATGACCGGAGACCCTTACCATCAGGAGCGGATGGCCGAATACGATCGGATGCTCGCTGAGTTCCAGCGGCGCGGCACCTTCGGCGCGGCCGCGATGCTCACCGCGCTGGAAGAGGCTAGACGCGGCGCGCGCGAAAATGAGGTGCCGGTTGGTGCAATTATCGTGAGTGCTAACCGCGTGATCGGCGCGGCGCATAATCTGCCGTTGACGATGCGCGATCCGACGGCGCACGCCGAGATCCTGGCGATTCGCGATGCCTGCGCGGGGCTCAATCAGGCGCGGCTGGATGGCCTATCGATCTATGTGACGCTCGAGCCCTGCGTAATGTGCGTGGGCGCGCTGATTAACGCGCATATCGATCGGATTTATTACGGCGCGCGAGACGAAAAGGCGGGGGCGCTCGGCTCGGTTTACGATATCGGCCGGGATGGCCGCCTGAACCATCGGGTTGAGGTCTACGGCGGAATCATGGCGGCGGAGTGCGGACAGGTTTTGCGTGATTTCTTCGTCGCGCGGCGCGCCCGCTGAAGGGCCGCGCGTCCCCCTTCGAAGTTCTCCACAGGGCTGCGTTCAAGCGTGGGCAGCCGCACCGAGCAAGTCTGAAGCGCCGGTCCGGCCACGCGGCGTTTTGCCGCGAAATAACACCTGTAATCGAGCGTGAACTTCGTGCTGCATCGCCGCGGACGGGAGCGATCGAGGCCAGGATCGAATATCCCCAGCCTGTGGATAAGTTGTGTGTATGAGCGGTTGAAAGCGCGTGGAATGCCCGTGCAAGGGTGCTGGATAATGACGTATCACGGAGCATCCGGCTTTACCCGCCGGCGCCATTTGGTTAAGAGCGTCTGCTTTGGGGGTGAGGATTGTGGCGGCAGCAGTGCGGACCGATGACATTCTGAAGCGGGTTCCTCCGCAAAATCTCGAAGCGGAGCAATCGGTTCTCGGCGCGATCCTGCTGGACAACGACGCCATCAATCAGGCGCTCGAGATCCTGACCGCCGAGGACTTCTATCGTGAAACCCATCGCGAGATTTTTCGCGCGATGGTCAGCCTGGTCGATCGTTCCCAGCCGGTCGACGCGATCACGCTAAGCGACGCGCTGCGCAGCAGCGGGATGCTCGAGGCGGCGGGCGGCGCCGGCTATATCGCCGAGCTGGCGGCTATCGTGCCGACGGCGGCCAATATCGCGCATTATGCGCGGATCGTGCGCGAAAAGGCGGTCCTGCGCAGCCTGGCGTCGACCGCGACCGCTATCGCTGCGGGGGCGTACGAGGCGCCCGGCGACGTTGACCAGTACCTCGACCAGGCCGAGCATCAGATTTTCGAGATTTCCGAGCGCCGCATCCGCCAGTCGTTCCATTCGATGAACGAGGTGACGCGCGCTTCGATCGCGCTGCTCGAGCGGCTCTACGAGCGCAAAGAGATGGTGACCGGGGTACCGACCGGCTTCACCGATCTGGATCGGCTGACGGCGGGCTTCCAGCCGAGCGAACTAATCATTCTCGCGGCCCGCCCGAGTATGGGAAAAACCGCGCTGGCGCTCAATCTGGCAACCTACGCAGCGACGGCGGCCGACCCTCCGGTCGGCGTGGCGTTCTTCTCGCTAGAGATGTCGAAGGAGCAACTGGCGCTGCGGATGCTCTGTGCGGAGGCGCGTGTGGACAGCGCGAAGGCGCGGGCCGGCTTCCTTGGCGAGCGGGACTTCCCCAAGCTGGCGCAGGCGGCGGCACGACTGGCCGAAGCGCCGATTTTTATCGACGATAACTCCGACACGTCGCCGCTGGTGCTCAAGGCCAAGTGTCGTCGCCTGATGCGCGAGCGCAGTTCCCATCTCGGCCTGATAATCGTCGATTACCTGCAATTGATGCGGTCGGCGCGACCCGGGGAGTCGCGCGAGAAGGAAATCGCCGAGATTTCACGCTCGCTTAAGGCCCTGGCCAAGGAATTGCGCATTCCGGTGATAGCGCTATCGCAGCTCAATCGCCAGGTCGAGACCCGGCCGGATCGCCGCCCGCTGTTGGCCGATTTGCGCGAATCAGGCGCGATCGAGCAGGACGCCGACGTGATCGCGTTCATTTATCGGGACGAAATGTACCGTCGCGACAGCAAGGAACCGGGCGTGGCGGAGATTATCGTGGCAAAACAGCGTAACGGCCCCACCGGTACCGCCAAGCTGACCTATCTGTCCCAGTACACGCGCTTCGAGAATTATGCCGCCGAGGACGACCTCTACGGCGATGCCGAGGGGTGAGCTTCTGAAAAAGCATCACTCGGGACGTTTGAAGACGGCTTAGATTCGCTACGCTTCCGGGCGCGCGCAGGCTAGACTGCGTGCCACCGGACTGTCCAAAAAGGGGGAATTCCTGCGATGACCGCCTCGAACGCGATGCAAACGATCGTCGCCACGGCGACCTGGCTGGGCCTGCAAGTGCTCGGCGCTATCGCCATGTGGATAATCGGACGCTGGCTCATCCGCCTGGCCGTGCGACTGCTCTCGCGCGCACTTTCGGGCCAGCACTTTGAAGCCACGCTGATTCGCTACATTTGCTCAATCGTCTCGGTCTTCCTCGACATCATTCTGATAATCGCGATCCTCGGCTTTTTCGGGGTGCAGACGACGACGTTCGCCGCTCTCATCGCGGCTGCCGGCGTGGCGATCGGAATGGCCTGGAGCGGGCTGCTGGCAAACTTCGCGGCCGGCGTGTTTTTGGTGATTTTTCAGCCGTTCAAGGCCGGGGATTTTGTCGCGGTGGGCGGCGTGACCGGCACCGTGGAGGCAGTCGGACTGTTTGTCACGACGATCGATACGCTCGACAACATCCGCACGATTGTCGGCAACAACAAGATTTTCTCCGATACCATTCAGAACTATTCGACCAATCCCTACCGGCGCGTCGAGTTGACCGCGCAACTGGCGCATGCGGTGCGCCATCAGGACGCGATTCGTCTTCTCAAGGAGGGTCTCGCGCGCATCCCAAATGTGCTGGCGCAGCCCGCGCCTGACGTCGAGATTCTAAGCTTCAACTTTGCCGGACCTGTCTTGGCGGTGCGTCCCTACTGCAACAATGCGCACTACTGGCAGGTGTACTTTGATACGAATCGGCTGATTCGCGAAACATTTGGCAGCGCCGGCTTTCCGGTGCCGGAGCAGCACTTCGTGGTGCGCGGACAGGAGGCGTTTGCCGCCGTGGCGAATCCCAAAAGTATCGCGGCGGATGCGGCTTCCGGGACGAAGTAACGGAGGAAGCGCCGCGGCTAGAGCACCAGCTCCGGAGGAAGTGTCAACGAGTGCTCGGCGCAGATCCGCACGAGGGTCTGCGCATCCGCGGTCGCCGCGACGTGCTTGAACGAGTAGGCGCAGTAAAGCGACAAGCGGTAGCGACGGGTGGCCTGATTCCACAACTGCTCGAGTTCAAGGGCGACTTGAGAGCGACCGGCGGCGCACAGCCGGTCCACGACCTCACCGAAGGTGAAAACGAAGCCGGAGCCGCTCGTTCGCGACGCTTCGGCAAGGATCGCATCAAAGGTGTCGCCGAATTTCCTCGCGTCGATCCCGGAGCCGTCGGCGAAGGAAGACAGAACCTGGTCGGCGTCGATGGTGATCAAACGCCGCGACTGCTCCAACCGGGCGGGATCGACCCTGCCGGCCGCGAGCAGTTGATTGACCGCGGCGAGGTGCTCGGCGGTCATGACCAGCACGACGGCATCATTCGAGGCGAGGACCCGGGCGGCAATCAAAGCGACGTTGGCGAGGAGTTGCGAGTCGGATTCGTAGAACTCAACGAGATGACGAGGTTGGTCGCGGCGCGCCAGGCTGAGCAGATCGGAAATGGCGCGGTTGCGGGAGCGGAGCAGGGGTGAGAGATGGGGATTGGAGCGAGGATGAGACACTGGCGCCACCCTTAAAGAAGCTGACGCCCCCACCCCAAGCGTTCAGCAGAATTCCTTAACTGTAGCCAAAAGCGCAACCACGTCAACTGGTTTGCGAAAAACTCTCCGCGCTGCGAGTCTGGCGGCGGCCGCCGGTTCGTAGGCCGTGACCACGACGACGGGGACCTCCGCCAAGCGGGCATCAGCCAGCATTGCAGCGCGGAAGGTGGGACCATCCATGACGGGCATCCGCATATCCATGATAATCAGGCAGGGCAGGTGAAGGGATTGCACGAGGTATTGGAGCGCCTCGGCCCCGTTCTCGCAGGCGATAACTTTGAAGCCCTCAAGACGCAGAAGCTCCGCCATAAAAGTGCGGGTCGCGGGTTCGTCCTCGATTACCATCACGACGTCATCGACCGCGGTCATCAAATGCCTCGTCAAGCCGATTTGTGGGGCAGGCGCACGACGAAGCGCGAGCCCCGGCCCACTTCGCTCTCGGCGAAAATGGTGCCGCCGTGTGCTTCCACGATCCGCCGGGTGATCCAGAGGCCCAGGCCGAGGCCTTCGTGGGATTTTTTGTCGATTTCGTCGGTCGCCGAGTCAACGCGTTCGAAGCGGTCGAAAATCCGTCCGAGATTGTCGGGAGCGATACCCTTACCCTGGTCGCTGACCACCACGACGGCCGTATCGGCCTCGCAGGAAATTGCGACGCTGATGGGCTTTCCCTCGCCGTACTTGATGGCGTTGGATAACAGGTTGGTGACCACCTGATCGACGCGCAGGCGGTCCCAGTGGCCGACAATCGCGACGTCGGCCTCGACGATGATGGGGATTTTCGGGCTCTCGATCACGAAGCGATTAGCGACCTCGCGGATTAATTCACCGAGTTCGAATTCCTCGCGGTAGAGCTCAAAGGCGCCGGCGCGGATGCGCGTGATATCGAGGAGCCGATCAACCAGCGAGGTGAGACGCGCGAGTTGTACGCGCGCTTTCTCGACGAGGTTGCCCTGCGGCGTGCCTGCCAGCGCGTTATTATGGTCGAGCACCCGCCAGAGCAGCGTCAGGACGTTCAGGGGATTGCGCAACTCGTGCGCGGCCGTCGCAATGAACTCGTCGCGACTGGCGACGGCCTGAGCCATCCGCTGGAGCGCGACTTCGCGCTCATGCTCCCATTGTTTTCTTTCGGTGATGTCGCGCGCGATCTTCGAGGCGCCGATAATGGTTCCGGCCTCGTTGCGCATCGGCGAGACCGTGAGCGAGATGTTGAGACGGCGCCCGTCTTTGGTGACGCGCTCGGTCTCAAAATGATCGACCTTCTCGCCGCGACGAATCTGACCTAGAACGTAATCCTCTTCGGCCTGGCGTTCGGGAGGGATAATCATGCGGACCGAACGGCCGATCGCCTCGGCGGCGGTATAGCCGAACATCCGTTCGGCGCCGGCGCTCCAGGAGGTGATGATACCGTCGAGCGTCTTACTGACGATCGCGTCGTCGGAAGAGGCGACGATTGCCGCCAGAACCGCGTCGGTATGGGTCCGCGTGGTTACGTCACGCGCGATTCTGGAAGCGCCGCAGATGGTCCCTTGCGCATTGCGGATCGGAGAGACCGTCAACGAAACACTCACCTGATGTCCATCCTTGCCGACGCAGATAGTGCGGAAGTCGGGGAGCGATTCACCGCGGACAATGCGGGCCAGCAGGAAGTCTTCCTCGGCGAGGAGTTCAGGCGGAATTATGCGGCGTATCGAGCCGCCGACGGCTTCGGTCGCGCCGTATCCGAACATGCGCTCGGCGGCGGGATTCCAGAAGGTCACGGTACCATCGAGAAGGTGCGCGATAACGGCGTCGTGGGCAGATTCGAGAATCGCCGTGGAGGAGTTATCCGGAGTTAGAGTTTCGGTGGGGATCAATTTCAGGACTACCGAGGTTGGGGGGATCTGGACGAATTCGGCCACGTTCGAGACCTCTTTGCGGCCACCTCTGCGAGATCCATGGCGGGATTATAGGACCTCCCTGGTGCTATCGAAAGTCGAGAATCTTCGGTGAGCAAAGATCCTGCCGTCTCGCGCGTGTCAAAATACGTAGACTATTAAACACGTTTACAGCAAGAATAGATCCTGATTTGGCTATTAACCAGGCGATATCATCCGATAGCGTCCTGGTTCAGGATTAAAGACAAAAGAGATTTACCCTTCGGCTGTCGGCAGATCCATCAGGAAAACGTTTCTGTTGGACGCAAAAGAAGGCTCGCGGGTAGTATTTACAAGGACTTCAGCACGTCATTCAGGGCATTTCTCAGGTTGTTCACGATATAATCGATCTCTGCGGCATCGACGATCAGCGGCGGGGCAATCATGACGGCGTCGCCGCCGACGCCGGGTCCCGCCATGCCGATCGAAGGATAAACAAAGAGGTTGTGTTGCAGCGCTGCAGCAACGACGCGATTGGTGAGGCGGCGGTCAGGAGGGTAGGGTGCGCGGCTCGCCTTGTCACGGACCAGTTCGACGCCCCAGAACATCCCGCAGCCGCGGATGTCGCCGACCAGCGGATCGCCTGACAGTTCCTCCTTGAGTTGGATGCCGAGGCGCGCGCCGACCTCAGCGGCGCGTTCGACCAGGCGCTCGCGTTCGAGGATCTCGAGGACCTTGTCGGCGATCGCGCAGGCGAGCGGCTGGGCCGTGTAGGTAAAAAACATGAAATCAGCGCCGCGCTGCTCGCATTGCTCGACCAGTGCTTCGTCGACCGCGACCATACCCATCGGGACGTAACCGCTCGTGAGACCTTTGGCAGCGACGATCAGGTCGGGTTTAAGGTTCCAGTGTTCGACGGCGAAACGTTTGCCGGTGCGGCCGAAGCCCGTCATCACTTCGTCGCATATCAACAGGACGTTATAGCGGCGGCAGATCTCGGCAATCGTCGGCCAGTATTCGTTGACCGGCGGCACCGCGCCGCCGGTGGCCCCCATCATGGGTTCGGCGATGAACGCGGCAATCGAATCAGGCCCGTGCCGCAGGATGGTTTCTTCGAGTGCCTGGGCGCAATCGATACCGCAACCGGGGTAGGTCTTATGCCAGGCGCATCGATAACAGAACGGCGGGTCGATATGCGGCCAATCGAACAGGACGTGCTCGTAATCGGCGCGGCGGGCGCGGTTGCCGCCGACCGACAAGGCGGCGAGCGTGTTGCCGTGATAGGAGAGCCAGCGCGAGACGATCTTATTTTTAGAGGGGCGGCCGTGGACCTTGTGATACATCAGGGCGAACTTGATCGCCATCTCAACCGCTTCGGAGCCGCCGCTGGTAAAGAAGAAGCGATTCAGTCCGGGCGGTGTCCAGCGGGCAAGGCGCGCCACCAGACGTTCGCGCTCGGGGTGGGTCCATACCGGCAGGACGTAGTTGGCTTTAGCGGTCGTGGCGGCCGCCACGTGCGCGAGCTCCTCGCGACCCTGCCCGATATTGACGACGACGGCGCCGGCGGCGGCGTCGAGGATGCGGCGGCCGTCACGGGTATAAAGCCAGGCACCTTCGGCGCGCTCGACAGCAATGGGCTCGAAGGGGCCTTTGATGAACATCGCGGATGGTTCAGGCATCGATTCTGCTCCAGACCGCCGTTGAGGATCTCGTCACGGTGTTTCGTGCGGATGGGGCGCAAGCCAGACCCGATCGAAACGCGTGGGGCGCAGCGGATTGAGGATATAATTGTGCACCCACGGCTGCCGAATCACATAGGTCACGGGATAGTAAAGCACCACCCATGGGGCATCGCCAAGAATCAGTTGCTGGGCCTCGTCGTAGAGCGCATAGCGGCGCGCGCGATCGCTGAGCGGAGCGGCTTCGTCGAGGAGCTGATCGACGCGCGGGTTCGCATAAAAGCTGTCGTTGTTCGAACCCCATTGACGGCGGGCAAAGAGAACTTCAAGGAAGTTCTGGGGATCGGGAAAGTCTGCTTCCCAACCGAGGCTGAAAAACTCAACGGTGTGGGGCTGGCGGATGGCTTCGAGCAGGGCCGACCAGGCGACCGGCTTCAGGATCAGGTGAACGCCGACCTGCGCCAGATCCTGCTGGACTGACTCAGCCAGAGTGATTTCCTGTTGGTCGGCGCGAAGCCAAAGGGTGGGCGCGAAGTTCCGGCCAACGCCGGCGGCCTCGAGGAGTGCGCGCGCCTTTGCGGGATCAAAGGGGTAGCCGCGTATTCCGGGATCGTAACCGGGGAGGCCGGGGGGCAGGATACCGGAGGCGGCGACGCCGCGACCGTTCAGAATAGCGATCAGTTTCGGCTTGCGGATGGCGTAGTTGAAGGCCTGGCGCACGCGCACGTCGTCGAACGGTTTCATTCGGCAGTTCATCCCGAGATAGTCGGTGCTGAGGGTCGTGATATGGAGCGTCAGGTTGCGCAGGCGCGGAGTCTTCATCACATACGGAAATTCGGCGGGAGGGATGGCCGAGATGTCGAGGTCGCCCGCCTGAAACTTGAGCCATTCGAGCTCGGGATCGACGCCGAGTTGCATCACGATCGCGTCGAGCCGGGGCAGAGACGGATCGAAGTAATGCGGGTTGCGCACGAGGACGATCTGCTGGCCGCTGCGCCATTGGCGGAGCATAAAGGGTCCACTGCCGATCACATGACGCGAGAAGTCGTCGCCCCATTTCTGCGCGGCTTCACGGGGAACGGCGGCCGCGAAGGGCATCGCGAGCTTATCAAGAAAGATCGGATCGGCGGCGGCAAGGTGAAAGATGATCGTCCAGGGATCGGGCGTTTCGATGCCGGAGACAGTGGAAGCGCGGCCGGCGACGAAGGCCTCGGCGCCGATAATGTCGCGATAATATTCGATACCCTTCGAGCGCGTGGCTGGCGTCAGCACGCGTTCGATTTCGTACCGGAGGTCGGCGCTGGTGACGGCGCGTCCGTTGGTGAAGGTGGCGTTGCGGCGCAGATGAAAAGTGAAGGTGCGGGCGTCCGCAGATTCCTGCCACGACGTCGCGAGGTCCGGCACCAGGTCCACGCCCGCATCGCTGTAGCGGACGAGGGTGTCGAAGATCATCTGCTCGAAGGTCCAGGAGGCGGTGTCGTAGCCGGCGGCCGGGTCCAGGGTCGGAATATCGTCAAGCGAGGCGAGGTGGAGAATCCGGGCGTTCGGCGGGAGCTGCAGCGCATCGTTGCCGCGACCGCATCCGAGGAGCGGAACGAGCAGCAGCAGGGCTGAGAGTGAGCTGAATCGCAATAGGCCCATCAGAGCGAACGGCGCGGCGCGGTGCGCCGCAGATAGCCATAGCCGAGCAGGTTGAAACCGAGGACGGCGCTGAAGATGGCGAGGCCGGGAAAGACCGCCAGCCACGGGGCGGTTCTGAAATAGGTGGTCGCTTCTTCGATCATCCGACCCCAACTGGGCGTGGGCGGCGGGACGCCGAGGCCGAGGAAGCTCAGGCCCGCATCGAGCAGGAGGGTGCTCGAAGTGCCCAGCACCGCCATCACAACAATCAGCGGCATCACGTTGGGCAGGATGTGGATGGCGATCAGACGAGCGGGACCGGCGCCGAGTGAACGCGCGGCGGTAACGAAGTCGCGTTGCGCGAGGCTGAGCGTCTCGGCGCGTACGACGCGCGCAACACCGGTCCAGGAGACCAGGCCAATCACCAGCAGGATGGTCAGGAGGCTCGGATGGAGCACGGTGACGAAGGCCATCGCGAGGAGGAGCGTCGGGAAGGACAGCATGATGTCGGTAAGGCGCATCAGGACGAAATCGGTAAGGCCGCCGAAAAAGCCCGCGAGCAGACCGACGATCACCCCGATCGCGAGCGTTACGGCCATCGCGGCGAGGCCGACCTCGAGCGAGATTCGCGCGCCCCAGATGAGACGCGAAAGGACATCACGGCCGAGTTCGTCGGTGCCGAGCGGGAAAGCGCGTGACGGCGGGGCGGGATCGCCGAAGGAATTTGCGACCGCCGCGGCGGGGTCATAAGGAGCGAGATAGGGCGCGCCGATGGCCGTCGCGGCAAGCAGCGCAACCATCAGCGCGCCCGCGACTTCCATCAGGTTGGGTTTCAGTCTAGCCGAGATCACCGAGGCGAATGCGCGGATCGAGCCACGCGTAAAGTGCATCGACGACGATATTAGCGGCGATTACGATCACGGCGCCGAACAGCACGGTGCCCATGATCAGCGGAATGTCGAGATTGAAGACCGCCTCGAAGGCGAGCCGTCCGATCCCGGGCCAGTCGAAGACGGTTTCGGTCAGCACGACGCCGGAGAGGAGCCCGGCGAGGTCGAGACCGGCGAGTGTGAGCAGCGGCGCGAGCGCGTTGGGCAAGGCGTGCCTGATAAGCGCGCCGCGCGGTGAGAGGCCTTTGCCGCGCGCCGTGCGGATATAATCCTGCCCCATCGCTTCGCCGAGGTTGGTGTGCAGGATGCGGGAGTAGTAGCCCGCGAGACCGAGGCCCAGAGTGATCGTCGGCAAGACGAGCGCGCTCCAGCTACCGAAGCCGCCGAGAGGAAAGAGTTTGAGGTAGGAGGCGGCAACGATAAGCAACAGAGTGCCGATCCAGAACACGGGCATCGAGACGAAGCCGAGCGAGAGCACGAACAGCGCATGATCGAGTGCACGGTCACGCCAGGCCGCGGCCAGTCCTCCCATCAGCAGCCCGAGCATGAGCGCGAGCGCCATCGCGCTTAGCGCGAGGATCGCGGTGGCCGGGAACCGTTCAAGGATAAGCGCAGTGACATTTTCGCGTCGGATATAGGAGCGACCGAGATCACCATGGAGGGCGCGTCGTAGATAACGCGCGTACTGGATGTAGAGCGGTTGGTTGAGCCCGAGTTGCTCGCGAATGATGGCGAGGGTTTGCGGATCGGCTTTCGCCCCCGCCATCGCGACGGCGGGATCGGCCGGTACGACAAAGGCAATCAGGAAGGTGATGAGCGAAACGCCGAGCAGGACGCCGAGGCCGACCACGATCCGTCGCAGGAGGAAGCGGAACACTTCTAACCCTCGAGCCAGCCTTCGCCCGTGAGCAGCCGCTGAAGCTTCAGTTGGTAGCGCTCGCGACGGCGCCGAGCGGCGCCGGTTTGCGGATATGAATGGTCGTCCAACGCAGCGCGTTCGTCAGGAGTCAGACGGGCGAGCGTTTGTTCCATCGCGTCAAGCAGCTCGGCTTCCTGGGGCGAGAGGGTGTCGCGCGCCGCCGCAAGTAGCTGCCAGTGAGCCAGAAACGCCGGCAGCGAGGAATATACTCGCGGCTTCACGGGGCGGCTCCTAACGGTGAGATGGCCTTGCCGACGAGATAGCCGATCACGGCCGCCCCCACCGCGATGGTTAAGAAGCGAAGGCCGGAAAGTGTAGGGTAACGGCGTTCGGCGAGTCGCCCTTCGACCACGTAGCCGACGGCGAAGAGGACGATGGCGGTCGTCGCGATGCCGGCGATCAGTCCGTTCCTGACCGTGGACAGGAAAACGAACGGCAGCAGCGGCACCAGCGCACCGACCAGGAAGGCGACGCCCATGAGAAGTCCGTCAGCCAGCGGATTGCCGAAGCTCGCGTTGCTCAGGCCGTAGATCTTTTCCTCGGCCGTGGCATGAAGCGCTTCGGGCGACGAGCTGAGCAGCTTGACGACGCGATAGGCGGCGTCGCGGTCGAGACCCTCCTGGTTGAGCTCGTGGAGCAGGCTTTCCTGAATGATATAAGGTTCGGCGCGCGCCTCCTCGCGGGTGCGACGGAGTTCGGTGCGGATCACTTCGGTTTCGGCGCGGGTGCCGAGATATGCGCCGGCGCCCATCGAGAGCGCGCCGGCCGCCGTCGAGGCGAGAGCGGCGAGGATCACCTGTTGGCGCTGTCCGACGGCACCACTGAGCCCGGCGAGGACGCCGGCCGTGGTGAGAACGCCGTCCTGGATGCCGAAGACAATTTCACGCAGACTGGCCAGACGCTCGAACAGGCGCCGTTTTTCTTCCGGTTTGGGCGTCGGCACGTCAGTATTTCTGATCGGTATCGATGGTCGGTTGGCCGGGCTGCCAGTCGGCCGGGCAAAGGCGGCCGGAGCGAATCGCGCGGACCACGCGCAGCGTCTCGCTGACGCTGCGACCGACATTGATGGCGCTGGCGACGGCATAGGCGATACGGCGTTTGTTGTCGAGCATGAACGTCGCGCGCATCGCGACCTTTTCGACATCGTCGTACACGCCGTACAGTTTGGCGACGCGACCCTCCGCATCGGAAAGCAGCGGGTAACTCAGACCGCCCAGTTCCGCGGCCCACTTACGATGAGTCTCGGGGTCGTCTACGCTGACCCCGACGATGCTGGTATGCTCGGCTTTGAACGCAGGCTGGGCCTTGTGGAAACCGACGACCTCGGTTGGACAGATGAAGGAAAAGTCCCGCGGATAGAAGAAAAGAACGACCATCTCGGACCGCAGGCCGGCGAGCGCGAGATGGCTAATCTGTCCGTCGAAGGCGCAGGGCAGATCGAACGACGGGGCAACATCACCTGGCTTAAGCATGGTTTATCGATCCGCAGACCGGCGGCGGAATCAAGCTCATTGGATCTGATAAGTGAGAGTTACGGAGGCGGGCACGGTGACCTGCCCGGCTTCGATCGGAGTGGCCGCACCGGCCGCCATCGCCGCCGCCTGCATGCGCATCACGGGTACGGGTCGTTCCTGCGAGACGGTCGTCGCCTTGAGGACCGGGCCGAGTTTGACGTTAAGGGCCCGCGCCAGCGCCTCGGCCTGGGACTGGGCATCGCCGGTGGCCTGAGCGATCGCTTGGTTGCGCGCCGCGGTTTCGTCGCGCAGACCGTAGTCGAGCGAATCGACGCGGTTGGCGCCGGCGGCGATGGCGGCGTCGATCAGAGGTCCGACAAGATCCAGGGCGCCGGTCTCGACGGTAATCGAATTCTGCGCACGATAGCCGATGATCTTCGCTTCGCCGCCGTCACGCGGCTCGCTGTAGTCCGGATAGAGTGAATAACCGCCGGTCCACATTTTGCCCTGATCGCCGAGTTTGGCCTTGAGCGCGTCGCGGACCTTCTGGGCCATGGCGCCGTTCGCGCCCGCAGCCTGGGCCGCCGTCGCGGCGTGAGTTTCGATCGCAAGGGCGAGGGTGGCCTTGTCGGGCGCGGCCTGCGCCTCGCTGTTGCCGCTGACTTCGATGGTGCGCCGGTCGGGGCTCGTCTCCTGAGCGCGAACCACGCCTGCCAGAAGAACGAATCCCACTGTTGCGATTAATGCTGCTTTAACCATCAGAGCAACCTCCCCCCCGTGGAGCCGACAAACCCGGCCGGCTGCGTTTGACCTTCAGATTCAAGCTGGGGCGGATCGAAGGATCAAGGCGTCCGCGGCCGAATTGATGCTATGATCAACACAGCAAGCTTCGCCGAAGGGCATCTGAACCAACTGATGGCTGAGAACATCGACCAGAGAAAAGTCACGCCGCGCAGTCAGGATTTTGCGGCGTGGTACAACGAGATCATCGCGCGCGCCGAGCTGGCCGACTATTCGCCGGTGCGCGGATGTATCGTCTTCCGACCAGACGGTTTTGCAATCTGGGAAAACCTGCGCGACGAGCTGGATCGGCGTATCAAGCAGACCGGCGCGCGTAATGCCTATTTTCCGCTGTTCATCCCCGAAAGCTTCCTGCGCAAGGAGGCCCAACACGTTGAGGGTTTCGCGCCGGAAGTGGCCGTGGTGACCCACGGCGGCGGCAAGGAACTGGAAGAGCCGCTGGTGGTGCGCCCGACCTCGGAAACGATCATTAATCACATGTTCGCGAACTGGATTCATTCCCATCGCGACCTGCCGCTGATGATCAACCAGTGGTGCAACGTTGTGCGCTGGGAGATGCGAACGCGGCCGTTCCTGCGAACCGCGGAATTTCTGTGGCAGGAGGGGCACACGGCTCACGCCACGCCGGCAGAGGCGCAGCGTGAGACGCAGCTAATGCTCGAAGTATATCGCAGTTTCGTCGAGGAGTTTCTCGCGATCCCACTGGTCTATGGACGCAAGAGCGCGGCTGAGCGGTTTCCTGGAGCCGAGGAGACGTACACGATCGAGAGCCTGATGCCGGACGGGCGTGCGCTGCAGTGCGGCACGTCGCATTATCTGGGCGATAATTTTGCGCGCGCCTTCGAGATTAGATTCCTCGATGAGAATAATGAACTCAAGTATCCGCATCAGACCAGTTGGGGCGTATCGACGCGGCTCCTCGGCGCGATCATCATGACGCACGGGGATGACCAGGGGCTCCGGCTGCCGCCGGCCGTCGCCGCCACTCAGGTGGTAATCGTGCCGATCTGGCGCAAAACTGAAGAGGGTGAAAGCGTGCTTGCCGCTGCACGTGCGGCGCAAACGGCCTTGACCGAGGCTGGAGTGCGCGTGCGCCTCGACGATCGCGAGGGATTGACTCCCGGCTTCAAGTTCAACGACTGGGAGATGCGCGGCGTTCCACTCAGGATCGAGATCGGACCACGCGACGTCGCCGCCAATGAGGCGGTTCTGGCCCGTCGCGATATCGCGGGTCGGGAAGGCAAGTCAAAGGCCCGCCTGGATCAACTGATGAGTCCGGTCAAAGAGCTGCTGACTGAGATTCAGCGGAATCTTTATCAGCAGGCGAAATCTGCGATGGATTCCAATACGTATCGACTGGACTCCTATGCCGATCTCAAGCGGCGGATGGAGGGTGAAGGCGGTGGCGGCCTGGTCGACATTTACTGGTGCGGCAATCCCAACTGCGAGTTGAAAATTCGCGAGGAGACGCGAGCCACCTGCAGGGCGATTCCGCTGAGCCAGAATGATGCGACAGGCGTGTGTATCGTATGTGGAGAGGAATCCCGGGAGCGCGCCTACTTTGCCAAGGCATACTGAATGAAGAGCCGGCGGGAGGCGATTCTCAGTAACGTCGGTTTATGTTCAAAAATATCTGATGTGAGCCATCAGACATCGTGGCTGTAGTAACATTCAGCCAGCGTCGCAGAAAGTACTGTACGGCGGCGACTTGGGTAGGCGCTCCGGGGGTGCTGGGGCCGAAACTGGGCGCAAATGAAATATAGGTGTTGCGGCCGATGTAGTGACCGAAGCTCACCGATTCGCCGCTGACCGTCACGCCCAGCGACTCGAGTCCCAGCGATTGCGCGAGCGCCTGACCTGCCGCACCAAGCGCCATCGACTGCGCCTGTTGCTGCAGATTGCTCTTCTGATTCTGACTTAACTGATCGGTGGTTGTGCCGAACAGGATCAGTGAAAGAATATCGGCCTGTGCGAGCTGCGGCTGGCTCTGCAGTTTAATCTGCGGTTTCGCCGCGGTCCCGGTGACCAGAATGTCGATGGTGTACTGATTAATCACATACTGGGCGTCGATATCCAGAGAAGGGTTTACTGTCGAGCCGCCGGTAAACAATATTCGGCCGCTCACCAGATTGAATCTCTTGTCGTGAAAGTTGACCCATCCGCGAACTGTATCGACTTCACCGATCAACATAATGGGACCGCCCGGATCTTTCGTGATCCTGACGCGACCGTCCAGTTCGACCTCGGCATTCTCATGTCGAATCCAGGTATTGCGATGAAGATTGACGCGGATATCGACCCTCAGATTCCTGAAGGTCGGCACGGCTAACGACTGCGGAGGCGCCACGACCATTGAAGACTGGTCTGCAGGGGTTGCCGCCGGAAGCGGCTGGCCCGGGCGAACTATCAGAATGGTTTTGTCCGGCGGTGGAACGTTCGAACCGCTGAGAAAATCGAGACTCGGATGAATCGTCGTATCGCGCAGGTTGAGCGTCCCCGTTATCACCGGCATCGTGGCCGTGCCTGACGCGATCAGCTCACCGTCGAGCGTAGACTTATACTGGTCGGTGGCGATGGCGGGCCAGCGGTTGAATTGGACCGAGGCGCTGATGGCTTCCGGCGAGTAAGGCTGCCGCAGGCTGATCGTACCGTGTCCCGTTAAAGAACCCGAGCCAGCATTAGCCGATAGTCGAGCGATAGTGATCTGCTGCGGCGACACGTTCAGTGCGAGGGTCAAATCGCTGATGGTTACGCCGGTTGCGATGACTTCGGCGTGAGCCGAATCGACGGCAAGCGTGCCATTGATATCCGGTCGAAACGGCTGGCCGGTTAACGTCAAGTCGAGTCTCAAGATACCGGCAAAGTTCTTGAGGCGATCCGCTAAGAGGGGACCTAATGGCGCGAGGTCAATAGCGTCGCTGTAGATCCGGACCTGTTCGCTATTGCCGATTACTAGAGCAACTCCGCGATGCCACGCGAGCGTCATCGGCAAGTGACCGTCGGCGGATAGGCGATGCGTCGCGTCCTGATCGAGCAGCAGAGTGAACTGCGCGAGACCGGCGGCGTAGCTCGCGGTCGTGTCGAGCTTCCCGAACGAATGCCGGTTAAGCGCCAGGTTGCGTCCCTGCAACGATGTGCGAATGACGGGCGCCTGGGCAGTGCCGGCGATAATCAAATCACCGGACACCGTGCCGGCGGCTTTGATGTCGGGACCCATCAATGGCTGCAGCAACGCGAGGTCGAGCGTCCGCACATGGACGACAGCAGACTGCTCGCCGCTCGAGGCAAGGTTCGCGTCGATACTCAGTTGGCGCACGCCGTTGATCAAAACAAACCGTTGGATTGCGGCCTGATGGGAATTGTTTACAAACTGCGCCGGTGAAGCGAGCTGCCAGATGCCGTCGGCAAGCACAAGCCGGACGCGGCTGAGTTCTCCCCTGATTCCTTGCGAGCTATAGTCAATGCTCGAATGAACCTCGTTTACATGATTATTGTGGTCACGAACGACGAGCGAGATAACGCTCCGAGGAGCATCGCCGCCGCTCGTCCGTAGGTGGGCAGAGATACCGGGGAACTTTATAGTATTTATAACGACGGCGTTAAGTTGCGTAACGACCTCGCCGGCCGGCCATCCGGGTGCGCCGATGCCATGCAGACGATAGTCCAGGTTACCGTTCTCAACCGCTATGGATGCGACGTGAATCGCGCGCACTGTGAGTTTGCCGCCGGTGTCGAAGGACGGGCCGCTCTTGCCGCGAAGAACGCCGCGTGCGTTGCCTTGGAGGTTCAACGTGCCCTGAGCGGAAATCTTCGCGAGCCGCGCCAAGGGATCGAGACGCGGCGCGTAAACCTGATAGCTGAGCAGGGTGGGGAGGCCGCGCGCAACGCCGACTGTGCCTGAGACGCTCAGTCGCGTAGTACTGCTGAGAACTTCGGCGCGGTCGATGGCGACGCTGCCATTCGCAAGAACGGCCGCAATGTTTGCATTGAGTGGGAACTGCGCGAACTGCGAACCGCGCAAAGCGACCGTAAGGTGACCGCTGGCAGTATCAAGATCGCTGCCGACGGCCTCGGCGGTGACTTTACCATTGAGACTATTTGCGGGTAGCGAGGACAATATGCGGTGGAGGTCGAACCGAGTCAGATTCAGAACTGCCGAGCAGCGCCGTGGTGGGATCAGCGAGGCCGAACCGCTCAGGTTAAGCTGCCCTGGTCCGTTGTCCAGTCGCGCGGCAAACTGGGTATTGCCGTCCTGCGCGCGCGCATCGAGAGTCAGGTTGCCGAAAAGCATGTTGCCAAGCTGCAGATTTTGTCCGACCGCTGAGACGCCAGCTTTGACGGCTTCGGGCTTCAAGTCCGTAACGCTGGCGTTAACGGAAGCGTCTAAGCGACCGGCGGCGCGTTGACCGAGCTGCAGGTCATGGAGATCCAGATGCGCGAGCTGCAAATCGAGCTTGATGCTTGGTTGTTTCGCTGCAAAATCGCCGAAAAGACGCGCGGCAAGTCGGGCGCTCGCGGACGCCAGGTGAGCCTGCAGGGTCATCGCGTCGAGCGGGCCGGTTACGGTGATCGTGCCGCTGATGTCCTGTTGCCATGGATAGTCAGCAAGAATCTGACTGAGATCGGCGCGCGAGAGACGCGTGATCGATACCTGGAGATTGCTTGAAAAAGTCCGCAGGTCATCGATGGTGCCGGAGGCGGATAACGCGGAGTGCGCGGTGGCAACGCTGAGTTGGGTTACCTCAATGCGTGATCGGTTGTGTGTGGCGTCATAAAAGATCGCCGTTTTGACATACGCGGTGGGCATCGACGGCGTCTTGAGCTGCAGTTGGAGCTGAGTCAGGCGCGCCACGAGATTGTCCGAGGAAATCGCGATCGCCGCCTGAAGATTTACGTGGTCGAGATTGTAAGTCGGGCCGTGGACGCTATCAGGGGCGACCTCGACCGCGCCTTCCTGAACCGTGAGAGCCGAAATATCGATGACGAAAGAAGTCGCCGTCGTGCCTTTCGAGACCACCCGCGGCGTAAAAGCGGCGATCAGGTTCCAGTTGCCGCGCTGGTCGCGAGCGAGACGGGCCTCAGGATCAACTGCTGAAATGTCAAGACGAACGTGGCCCCATAACAAGGGCAGCAGTGAGTAGTCGACCGAGACTTCCCTGATTCGCGCGATAACTTGACCCTCGTACTGAATCGTGAGGTTGCGCATCAGGAGGCGCCCGGGGTAAGAGCTATCGATTTGGGCGACGGTTATTTGCCCTTGGTAGGTCGCTGCGAGCAGCGCGTTTACTTTAGTTCGTAACAGGTCGCTGAAGGATTGTGTGCGGGTGAAGCAAACCAAGGCAACCACCAGCAGAACAACAAGGAAAAGTCCGGCCAGCAGGATACGGAGCGCGATGTGAGTTACGCGGCGCATCGTCAAAAGTATTGCCCGATGCTTAAATAGAATTGCCAGTTACTGTCGCCGCGCGGCTTTTGCGTTGGAAAGCCCAGGTAAAAGTTAATCGGTCCGACCGGAGAATTGAGTCCGAGCGAGGGACCGTAGCCGCATTGGAGCGAATCGACGCGGAGGTCGAAGGATTGCAGTGCCACCTGCCCGCAGTCGAAAAAGACCGCGCCGATGAGCTTCCAGACGATGGGTCGTCGCAACTCGACCGAAGTCTCGACCAGGCTCCGGCCGCCGAGCGGATCATTGCTGAGACTAAGCGGACCGATACGTCGGAGCCCATACCCGCGCACGCTGCCTTCGCCACCAGAATAGAAGCGTTCGGATAACGGAATGTCGTCGATGTGGCTGAGCGTGTCTTCAAGCCCGATGCGCGCGCGACCGGCGAGAACCGTTCGCCATCCCAGTGGAACGTACTTGCGAGCGTCGGCGAGCGCGCGCCAGTAGCGATAATCGGCGCCGAAGCTGTGGCTGGATACGTTGGCGAGCAGCGACACGCGCTCGCCCTGCTGCGGGTTGAAGGGGTCTTCGGTATCGTCGAAGTTCAGACTCGCAAAAGGTCCGGACAGTATGCCGTTGCTGCGAAAGCCGCCGATCGCTGCGATGGTGCTGGGATTTACCGAGTTGAACTTCAGGTACTCGAGGCGCCATCCCAGCGCGCCGGTCAAAAACCTGGTGAATTTATAATCAAGGTGCGGATCGAGGCCGACAATATAGGCGGTGTAGGTCTGGTAGCTTTGCTGCTGCCCGGAACCCTCTAGCGTGAGGCTGAGCGGCGGCGTAATGAAGTCCGGTTGCAAAAGCTTGGCATCGAAAACACTCGTAACGTTGGAATACGCACCTGTCACCGAGAACTGGCGCCCACCACCGATGAAATTGTAGTCGTTCCAGCCGAGAGTTGCGTTGAACTGAGTTTGCGTGTTGTAGCCGATTCCGCCGTTGATCGTGTGCTTTGGTCCCTCGCTGAGCGCAACCGTGATCGGAATGACCGCTCCATTCGTCGGATCCGTGCCGGGCTGAATATCGACGGAGTTGAATAGGTTGAGAGCAACCAGAGCCTCGCGCGAGGCCGCCAACTTGCGGATATCGAATAGCTCGCCGGTCTTGTAAACGAGCTGTCTGCGGACGAGCTCGGAGCTGACCTTGTGCAGGCCGACGATCGCAGTAGTGCCGAAAACGCAGCGTTCGCCAGGTATGATTTGATAGTAAACAGTTGCCCGCCGCTCAGCTATCGTGACTATCGCACGACGTTGAACGACGGCGTGCGCATAGCCATGGCTCTTATAGGTGTTGAGCAGCGTCTGCGCGGTATCTTGGTAAGCCGTCTGATCAAAAATGTCGTGTTCCTTGAGAGGCATCTTAAGGGCGAGATCAAGTTGCCGGGGCGTGGGTGCGTTGCCGGCAACCGTGACGCGCAGAACCGCCACTCTGGTCGCCCGGCCCTGATGTATTGCGATTAGAACCGTGATCGCGTTCCGGCGGGCTTCGAGACGGTATGACGTGGCGACGTCGTAGTAGCCGTGGGCTTCGTAAAAGCGTCGAATGTTACTTAGGTCGTCCTCAAGACTTGATTTTGAAAAGGGCGGAAGCGGCTTCCAAATCTGGTACCACGGTCGCTCTTTCAGGGTCATGATGGATTTGATCTGCTCAGCGGAAAAGGCGGAAAGTCCGGAAAAATCGATACGGGCAAGTTGGTAATGGCGCGCGGGATCCAACTGGGCCGCATCAATCGGCGCGGCAGCAGCGCGCAGAATCGAAAGCGCGAAGAGCAGGACGGCGCAGATACCTATCCGGCTCCAGGCGCGTGGCGCCGCAGGCACCTTCCGCAGACGAGAATCCATCCGCTTGGGGCCGTCTGCAAGGGTCTCCACTGCCTATGGTCAGGCTTGCAGCGGATCGACGAGTTGCAGAGGGCGAGGCTTAGAGTTTACGCGAGGGTCGGCGCGCAAGCTCGGCGCGAGGCGCAAGCTTTGCGCAAGCCAACCACGTCGAAAGGTGAATCATGACGCGTTCGCGGTTTTGGAGTTCAAGTCTTGTCCGCAGCGAGCTTGTCCTGCGTTTTGGTGTCAAAGTCGCTGCTGTCGTGTCGTTCGCGGAGCTGACTCGACGGGTCGCCATAGGTGCGGTTGACCATCCGTCCGCGCTTGACCGCCGGCCGCGCATTGAGCATGTCCGTCCAGCGGAGGACGTGCTTGTAATCCTGGACGCTTAGGAACTCGCCCGCGCCATAGAGCGAACCTTTTACCAGTCCGCCGTACCAGGGCAGGATCGCCATATCCGCGATGGTGTAGGTGTCGCCCGCGATATACTCGCTCTCCGCCAGGCGCCGATCGAGGACGTCAAGCTGGCGCTTGGTTTCCATCGCGTAGCGATCGATTGCATATTCGATCTTTTCGGGGGCGTAAGCGTAGAAATGCCCGAAGCCGCCGCCGAGATACGGCGTGCTGCCGATTTGCCAGAAGAGCCACGAGAGGCATTCGGCGCGCGGGCCGGCCTGCGTCGGCAAAAATTCGCCAAATTTTTCGGCGAGATAGACGAGAATAGCACCAGACTCGAAGACGCGGATCGGCTGCGGCCCGCTGCGATCGACCAGGGCGGGAATCTTCGAGTTCGGGTTGATGGCGACGAAACCACTGCCGAATTGTTCGCCCTCGCCAATATTGATGAGCCAAGCATCGTATTCGGCGCCGCGGTGTCCGAGGGCGAGAAGTTCCTCGAGCAGAATCGTAACCTTGATGCCGTTTGGTGTGCCGAGGGAATAAAGTTGCAAAGGATGGCGTCCGATGGGCAGTTCCTTCTCGTGCGTGGGTCCAGCAACCGGTCGGTTGATGCTGGCGAAACGACCGCCGCTCGCCTTATTCCAGGTCCATACTTTGGGAGGGACGTAATTGGATGAATCCGACATGCCACTTTATCCGTTTCTGTAAAGTTAACGGGAATCGGAACGCCGGCGCGACGAACGGAGGGCGCCGGCGCGAGCGCTCAGCCCGAGCATTCCGTCCCCGCCGGTTTATCGACCTTATATCGGTATCCATCCGCTGTGGGAAGGGCTCCGAGGTTTGAGCTGTCGGTTGCGTTTGGCCGCGCGCGGATTAGGATACCTGCAGTATCTCGCCGAGAGGGAGACATCTATGCAGATCGGGTTCTTCGCGGTTGGCATCGGTCCGAGTGCTCAACCGGAGCTCCTTGCGCTCGCTGCGCGAGCAGTTGACGATTGCGGTTTCCACTCATTATGGACGGGCGAGCACGTCGTCCTTTTCAGCCGGTACGAATCAAAATACCCCTACACCCCTGACGGCAGGATGCCGCTGCCGACAACCAGGGTTGATTTCCTTGACCCGTTCGCCACGCTGACCTTTGCCGCGGCTCATAGCAAGAACGTCCGGTTGGGTACGGGTATATGCCTCGTGCCCGAGCATAATCCGGTGGTCCTGGCCAAGCAGGTGTCGAGCCTCGATAAGCTTTCAGGCGGGCGGTTCGATTTCGGCGTCGGGATCGGCTGGCTGGCCGAGGAGTTTGCCGCCGTCGGCGTGCCATGGGAGCGCCGCGCCGATCGTACGCGCGAATACCTGAACGCGATGCAATTGCTCTGGACCGAGGAAGAACCGGCATTCAGCGGGGAATTCTGCAGTTTCCCGCCGGTGTGTTCATATCCGAAGCCCGTGCAGAAACCCCATCCGCCGATTATTTTCGGCGGCGAAAGCGCGCCCGCCCTCCGACGCGTCGGCGAAATCGGTGACGGATGGTTTGGCGTCAACGTCACCCCCGACGAGGCGAAAATCAAGATCGAGCGGATGAAGCAGTATGCGCGCGCGGCCGGACGCGATCCGGCCAAGCTCCATTTTTCGGTAGGCCCGGGTATCGGGGCGCCGGTGACGCTCGATCAGGTGAAGCGTTATCGCGACGCCGGGGTGCATCAGGTGATTGCCGGCGCGATTCCGCGCGATCCGAGGACAGTGCGAGGCGACGTCGAGCGACTGGCGGAGGAACTCGTCGTGCCGGCGGCAAGGCTCTGAGCGCTCCGGGTCTCAATCATGGTTAGGCATCGGGCAGAGCGTGGTGGAGGCGGGTTCAAAGTTGAACGAGGGCGGGAATGATCGTGCGGATACGGCAAAATGTTCTCACACAATAAGCTTGAATGGTCACCGTCGAGGGTCATTGACCGTTAGGCGCGGACGGGCCTGATGGCGGAAGAATCACAAAACTTCGATCGCTCTGTGCTGCAGGCCTTTGTCGGTGCGGCGTGGGAGGAATTCGACGGCGAGATTTTGTTGCTGGTCCGGGATGGGAGCAGGATAAGGATGGGCGCCTCCGAAAGTGGCGGACTCAACGCCCGAGCGATCCTGTCGGTGTGCCTGCGCCGGCTGAATCAATTGGAAGAGCAGGATCCCGATACGACAACTCGCGCATTTGTCCGCGTCGTATCCGAGAGCCTGAATAATGACCGGGTGGTGCTATTGGTCGTACGGGACGAGGATGATATTCGACTCGCCTACGGTGCCGGCGCGCGGGGAAAGGTGGGCGATATGTTGAACGATGCCCTCGACGCGATAGGGCGCGAGCGCCGACGCTAGTGAAGCCGTGATTAGCGCGTATCGGTGGTGGACGCACCTGGACTTGAACCAGGGACCCCTTGCATGTGAGGCAAGTGCTCTAACCGGGCTGAGCTATGCGTCCACGCGAAGATTGATTATTGCTCCCGCGTGTCCCCGCCGCAAGCCGTCGCGAGCTCTGGCGGTGCGTGCCCCTCGCGCGAGACGATTCCATTGCGATGATGGCAAAGCGAGAGACCATGGCCGGCGCAAGCCCTGGTCAGGTCTCGAGAGTTCCGATGGTCGTGGTTACGGGAGCCACGCGCGGCGCAACCTCCCTGGTTCGGCCAAGGATCCGGAGTCGGAGACGATCCAGATAGAGATAAACAATCGGAGTCGTGAACAGCGTCAGCGCCTGGCTTACAATCAGGCCGCCGACGATCGCGATTCCCAGCGGACGCCGCAATTCCGATCCCATACCGGTACCGACTGCGAGGGGCAAGCCGCCCAGCAAGGCCGCCAGCGTCGTCATCATGATCGGTCGAAAGCGCAGCAGACAGGCCTGGAAAATCGCCTCTTCGGGAGTCTTGCCCTGGCGTCGTTCCGCATCGAGCGCAAAGTCGATCATCAGGATAGCGTTCTTCTTAACGATGCCGATAAGCAGGATGATTCCGACGAGGGCGATGACATTCAGGTCGATTCCGCAAAGCCGCAACGCGAGCAGTGCCCCGATACCGGCCGAAGGTAGGGTCGAGAGGATAGTCAGCGGATGAATGTAGCTTTCGTATAGAATGCCTAGAACTATATAGACACTGAGTAATGCGGCAGTAATTAAAAACGGCTCATTCGCAAGCGAAGCCTGAAACGCCTGTGCGGTGCCGGCGAAGGCGCCCCGAATGGTCGCAGGCATATGCAGTCCCCGCTCGGCATTGTTAATCAATGCCACCACGTCGCCGAGCGACGCTCCGGGTGCGAGATTGAAGGATATGGTCACGGCAGGAAACTGCCCCTGGTGATTGACGGCGAGGGCGGTCGTCGATTCGTTCCAGCGGCTGGTGGCAAAGAGCGGGGTCATGCCACCCGGCGCGCCGGCCTGGGTTTCAGCCGCGTTGCCGATAACCGTTGCCGCAGACGGTGGCGGGACCGGCGTCGCTCCTTCGACGATGGTGTTTGCTGCCGCCGACGTGGCAGGCGTGGGCGTCACCGTCGCACCTCCACCGGTAGGAGTTGAGCTGAAATTGATTCGACTGAGCGACTGCGGATCCTGCCAAAAGGCGGGAGCGACCTCCATCACGACAAAGTATTGGTTCAACGGAGTGTACATCGTTGATACTTCGCGCTGTCCGTAGGCGTCGTAAAGCGTATCGTCGATAAGCTGCGAGGAAAGCCCGAGCCGAGCAGCACTGTCGCGATCAATCACGATGTTGGCGGCGAGGCCGGCATTCTGTTGATCGCTGCTGACGTCGGTAAGCAGATGAATCGTGCGCAGCTTGTCAAGCAGCTTCGGCGCCCATTCCATCAGTTCGTGCAGGTCGGTGCTGGTCAGGGTGTACTGATATTCGGCGTTTGAAGCCCGTCCGCCGATACGGAGGTCCTGCGTCGCCTGCAGGTACAGACTGAGGCCGGCCTGGCCGCTTACGGCTTTGCGGATGCGGGCGATAACCAGGGGCGCGCTGAGTTTACGCTCGCTGAGCGGTTTGAGACCGACAAACATATTGGCGGTATTGGTGGCGCCGTTCGTCCCCGTGAAAGCGAGAACGTTGTAAACTGCGGGGTCGGCGCGCACCACCTGGATTAGGCGAACCAGCCGTCGATTCATCGCCTGGTAGGAGGTGTCCTGGTCGGCGACGATCGCGCCGGCAAGGCGCCCGTTATCCTGTTCCGGGAAGAAGCCTTTGGGCGCGATGTAAAACAGGTAAATGTTGAGCGCAACCGTGAAAACCGTGACGGCCAGGGTCAGGAAGGAATGGTTAATGACCCAGCGCAGGCCGCGTTCATAGCCGGCAAGCATTCGTCGAAACAAAGTTTCGCTCAATTGATAAAAGCGGCCGTGCGCCTGATCTTTCGGGTTGCCGAGCAGCTTCGCGCACATCATGGGCGTCGTGGTCAGCGAGATTACCATCGAGACGAACACCGCCGCGGCAAGCGTCACCGCAAATTCGCGAAACAGGCGCCCGACAATTCCGCCCATCATCAAAATCGGGATGAACACGGCAATCAGCGAGATACTGATCGAGACCACCGTGAAGCCGATCTCGCGCGCGCCGAGTATCGCCGCCTGATAGCGTGAGTAGCCTTGTTCCAGATAGCGCGAGATATTCTCGACCACGACGATCGCGTCATCGACCACAAACCCGGTCGCAATCGTCAGCGCCATCAGCGAAAGATTGTCGATGCTGAAACCGCAGAGATACATCACGCCGAAAGTGGATACCAGCGAAATGGGCACCACCAGACCGGGAATCGCGGTGATACGCAGCTCGCGCAGGAAAAGAAAGACCACCATCACGACGAGGCAAATCGAGATGACAAGGGTCAACTCGACATCGTTCACCGAGGAGCGAATGCTGGTGCTGCGATCAAGGACGACATCCAGATTGATCGAAGCCGGGATCGAAGCGCGCAGCGCCGGCAGCGCCTGATAAACGCGATCCACGGTGTCGATGACGTTGGCGCCGGGTTGGCGCCAGATCAGAACGAGGATGGCGCGATGGGTGTCCGAGTAACCGGAGGCGCGCAGATTCTGCACCGAGTCGCGGACCTCGGCCACGTCGCTGAGCCTGACCGCGGCGCCGTCGTGGTATCCCACAATCAGCGGCTTGTATTGATCCGCGGCAAGCAGTTGATCGGTTGCGCCGATGGTCCACGCATGCGTCGCGTCCTGGATCTGACCCTTGGGCAGGTTCGCATTCGCCGAACTTAGAGTTGCACGCACCTGCTCGAGGCTGATGCCGAAGGCTTTGAGCTGAGTCGGGTTAAGCTCGACCCGCACCGCAGGGAGCGCGCCGCCCCCGACGATGACCTGGCCAACGCCTTCGATCTGCGAAAGCTTCTGTTCGAGCACCGAGTCTGCGGCGTCGTACAGTTGTCCGGGCGACTTAACCTGCGAGGTGAGGGCAAGAATCATGATCGGCGGATCGGCGGGATTAACTTTTCGATAATTCGGCTGGCTCGGCAGATTCGAGGGCAAGTAGCTGCGCGCGGCGTTAATTGCCGCCTGAACGTCGCGCCCGGCAGCGTCGATATTCCGGCTCAGATCGAACTGCAGAACAATCGCGGTTTGCCCCAGCGTACTGGTTGAAGTCATTTCCGTCAGCGAGGCGATATGGCCGAACTGGCGCTCGAGCGGAGTGGCAACCGAGCTCGCCATGGTCTCCGGGCTTGCCCCGGGCAACTGCGCCTGAACCTGAATAGTGGGAAAATCGACCGCGGGAAGTGGCGCGACCGGCAGGGAGCGAAAGGCGGCGATGCCAGCCAGCGCGAGCGCGATCGTCAGCAGAGTCGTACCGACGGAGTTGCGGATGAAGAGTTCGGAGAAACCCACGGCAGCTTACGCGCTCAAGCGGTCGCGGTCTGTCGCGGCCGTCGCGCGCGCCTCGCTCCATCGCTCGCTCAGGCGCTCAAAGTACAGAAACACGACGGGAGTTGTATAAAGGGTAAGCAGTTGACTCAGCAGCAGACCGCCGACGATCGCCACGCCCATCGGGCGGCGCAGCTCCGAGCCGGGGCCGGTGCCGAGCGCCAGCGGCAGAGCGCCCAGCAGCGCGGCCATCGTGGTCATCATGATCGGCCGAAAGCGCAGCAGGCAGGCCTGAAAGATCGCGTCGAGCGGCGAACGGCCCTCGTCGCGCTGCGCTTCGAGAGCGAAGTCGATCATCATGATCGCATTTTTCTTGACGATGCCGATAAGCAGTATGATGCCGATCAACGCCACGAGATCGAGTTCCATGTGGCAGATGAGCAGGGCGACGATGGCGCCGACGCCAGCGGAAGGAAGCGTGGAAAGAATAGTCACTGGATGAATATAGCTTTCATAAAGAACGCCGAGCACTATATACACGACCACCAGCGCGGCAAGTATGAGCAGTGGTTCACTCGAGAGCGCCGCGGAAAATGCCGCGGCATTGCCGACGAAGGCAGTTTGAACACTGTCCGGCAAATGAATCTCGCGCTGCGCCGCTTCGATCTCGGCAATGGCCTCGCCCAGCGAATAGCCAGGCGCAACATTAAATGAGATGGTGACGACTGGAAACTGACCCTGATGGTTGATGGTCAAGGGCACGGTCGTGCGCTCGAAATGCGCAAAGGTGCTGAGGGGCGCCTCGCCACCGGAGCTGCTTCCGAGGTAGATATTGCGCAGGATTGCCGGATCATGTTGAAAGGCGGGATCAATCTCAAGAACAACGTGATATTGATTGAGCTGCGTGAACATCGTGGAGACCTGCCGCTGACCGAAGGCGTCGTAGAGAGTGTTGTCGATCATGGACGCAGTGATTCCCAGTCGTGAGGCGGTCGGACGATCGATAACCAGCTGCACGCCAAGGCCGGAGTTCTGCTGATCGGTGGCAATTGCGGTGAGGGCGGGCGCGGTTCGCAGCCGGGCGAGCAACTTTGCGGTCCACTGCTGTAATTCCTCGGAGTTGGCATCCTCGAGGGTGAACTGGTACTGGGTGCGGCTGACACGGTCGTCGACGGTCAGGTCCTGCACCGGCTCGAGGTAGAGTTGGATTCCAGGAATCTGCGCCAGTTTCGGCTCGAGCCGCTGGATTACCTGGGTGACCGTCACGCCGCGCTCAGCTTTGGGCTTGAGGTTGATTAACAGCCGTCCGCTGTTAACGGTGGTGTTAGTGCCATCGATCCCGATGAATGATGAAAGACTTTCGACCGCCGGGTCCTGCAGGATTACCGCCGCGAGGGCCTGCTGCCGGGTGGCCATCGCCGCGAAGGAGATATCCTGCGCAGCCTCCGATACACCCTGAATGACGCCGGTGTCCTGAACCGGGAAAAAACCCTTGGGTGCGTACCAGTAGAGCAGCACCGTGAGGACCACCGTCGCGATTGCCACCATGAGGGTCTCGAACTGATGCTCCAACACCCAGGTGAGGGTGCGACCATAAAAAGCGATCGCGTTTTCGAAGGCCTGCTCAGAGGCTTTGTAGAGGCGGCTCTTTTCAGTTTCTGCGCGACGGTAGAGAAGCCTCGCCGACATCATCGGCGTTAGCGTCAGCGAGACGATGGCGGAAACCAGGATCGTGATGGCCAGCGTGATGGCGAATTGCCGGAACAGGCGGCCGACCACGTCGCTCATGAAGAGCAACGGGATGAGGACCGCGATGAGCGAGACGGTCAGCGACAGGATCGTAAAGCCGATCTGCCGCGCGCCCTTGAGTGCGGCCTCGAGCGGAGGCTCGCCCGCTTCGATGAAACGATCGATATTTTCGATCATCACGATCGCATCATCGACCACGAAGCCGGTCGAGATGGTGAGGGCCATCAGGGTGAGGTTGTTCAGACTGAAGCCCAGCAGATACATCGCGCCGAATGTGCCGACGATCGACAAGGGCACGGCGACGCTGGGAATGATGGTCGCGGAAAGGCTGCGCAGGAACAAAAAGATGACCATTACGACCAGCGCGACGGTGAGCATCAGCTCGAATTCAACGTCGGCCACCGACGCGCGGATGGTGACCGTGCGGTCGGTCAGGATGCTCAGCTTGATCGAGCTCGGCAACGAACTCTGCAGACGCGGAAGAAGCTGCTTGATACGATCGACGACCTCGATGATATTCGAGCCGGGCTGGCGCTGGATGTTGAGTAGGACGGCCGGCGTACGGTTCATCCAGGCCGATTGATTGACGTCTTCAGCGTCGGTGACGACGGTGGCGATATTCGACAGGCGCACCGGCGCGCCGTTGTGATAGGCGATAATGATCGGCAGGTAATCGGCGGCCGCCAGCAGTTGATCGTTATCCTCGATGGTGTAGTCGAGATCGAGACCGTCGAAATTGCCCTTTGCCTCATCGACGTTGGAGGCGGCTATCGCCGCGCGCACCTGCTCGAGTGTCAGTCCGTAAGCGGCTAGTTGCAGGGGATTGACCTGGACCCGGACCGCCGGCTTCTGGCCGCCGCTGATACTCACGAGACCGACTCCGGGCACTTGCGAAATTTTTTCGGAGAGCCGCGTATCGGCGAGGTCCTCGACCTGGTTGAGCGGCAGTTCGGTCGAGGTGAGCGCCAACGTCAGGATGGGCGCATCGGCAGGATTGATCTTGCTATAGACGGGCGGCGTCGGCAGGTTCGCCGGCAGGTAGGTGGCAGCGCTGTTGATGGCTTCCTGAACTTCCTGCTCGGCCACGTCGATATCGAGATTAAGCTCGAACTGCAGCGTTATCAGCGAACTGCCAAAGGAACTGGTCGAAGTCATCTGGCTGAGCCCTGGCACTTCGCCCAACTGGCGCTCGAGGGGCGCCGTCACCGACGACGCCATTACATCGGGGCTCGCTCCGGGATAGAAAGTCACCACCTGGATGGTCGGATAATCGACCTCTGGAAGGGCGGAGACGGGCAGTTCGCGATAGGCAAAGGCCCCGGCCATCAGAATCGCTGCCATCAGCAGCGAAGTCGCGACCGGGCGGAGAATAAAGGGCCGGGATAACTCCATGGCGAACGCAGACTAGGAAGCCGGTTGATCGGTCGGGGTGGCGACCTGTTGCACCTGGAGGTTGACGCGGCTGCCCGGCGAAAGCTTGTCGAGGCCGTCGGTAACAACGATCTCGCCCGGCTGAACGCCGCTCGCGAGCGCGACCGTTTCATTCTGCTGGGCGCGGATCGTCACCTGGCGGCGCGCAACCGTATGGTCCGGGCTCACGACGTAGACGTACGCGGCCTTTTGCGAATTCTGAATCGCCGCCGTCGGCACCAGCACCTGGTTCTGAAGCGTATCGAGCAGCAGGCGGGCGTTGACGAATTCGCTGGGGAACAGCGAGTAGTCAGTGTTGGCGAACTGGGCCCGCAGCTTCACGGTTCCAGTCGCCTGATCCACCTGGTTGTCGAAGGTGAGAAGGAAACCGTCGGCGAGTTTGCGACTGAAGTCGCGGTTCCACGCCTCTACTGCGACGGTGCGATTTGCCGACATGTCCCGCGCGACAGCGGCAATGTTGTCCTCGGGCAGGCTGAAGATCACCGAGATCGGCTGCAGTTGGGTGATCACCGCCAGGCTGTCGGTCGTCGCGACATAGTTGCCGAGATCGACTTCTCGCAGGCCGATACGTCCGGCGATGGGAGCGGTGACCTTGCAATAGTCGAGATTGACCTGAGCCGCTTCGATGAGTCCGCGATCGTCGGCGACGGTACCGATCGCCTGTTCATACGTGGCGCGTTGATTATCCAAATCCTGTTGGGCTATCACGCCTTCCCGGAACAGCTTTTCGTCGCGGGCGAGGGTAATTCGCGCGTTGACCAGGGTCGCCTGATCGCGCGCCAACTGACCTCGATACTGATCGAGCGTCGCCTGATACGGCCGTGGATCGATATAGAAAAGCGGTTGGCCCGCATTCACAATCTGGCCTTCCTGGAAGCCGAGCTTCATGATCTGGCCGGCGACCCGGCTTTTGAGAGTAACGGTGGCGAAGGGCGTCACCGTGCCGATCTGACTCACGAAGATCTTCAGGTCTCCGCGCCGCGCCACCACGCCTTCGACCGGTATGGGCGGAATGATTTTGAGCGGCGGCGGAGAGGCGGCGTGGCGCCACCAGAAATAGCCGCCAAAGACGATCACCGTCAGCACGCCCAGCCATTTGAGCCGCGCCGAATGATCCGGCGATGCGCTGACCCGACTTCCGGCGCCTTCGCGGGCGTGCAGACCGGCGGGCGCGTCGAGGGTAGATTTATCCAAATCCATCAATCGTTCCTGCATTGCCGAGCGCTGGAGCTAAAAGAAACTCGCCGACCATGTTTGGCGCGGTGACGGTCCGGCCCCGCTCGTTGAATCAACGGAGCCGCCCGGCAAATCTCGTATTCAGCTAAGAAAAACGAAAAGCCAGACGTGAACGGCAAGCGCTTAGATTTCCCAGATCGAAGCAAACAATATCTTCAGTGATCTGACGAATGCTCGCCTCAAAAGTAGCGCAGTTCCCCGGAAGAAGCTGCGACTTGAGACGCGTTGAACTCAACCTCTATCCATCATAGTCTCGTTCTGCTGATCGCCTTGCTGGACCAGTTAAGTTGCCTATGAGACTGCCTGACGTAATTGGAATCGGTCCGGCGCACGCTGGAACAACGTGGCTTCATTGGGTACTTAAAGCGCGCGTTGGATTGCCGTTGCCGGAAAAGGAAACTCACTTCTTTGACCATCACTATAATCGCGGTATCGAGTGGTACGCCGAAAGATTCGCTCATTGCGCCACCGCTGCGGTGGTGGCCGAGATTTGTCCCTATTTTCAATCGCCACGAGCCTGCGAACGGATCGCCCGTCATATCCCGGACTGCCGGATTATTTGCCAGTTGCGCGATCCGGTCGACCGCGCCTATTCCGCCTACAAGTTCGCCCTGTACAACGAACTGACCAACGACGATTTCGAACGCGCCATCGAGACGACTCCGCGCATCATGGATGGCAACACCTATGCGCGGGATCTGCGCAACTGGTTGAACGCGTTCGGCAGAGATCGAGTCTTGATCCTTCTATTTGATGATTTGCGACGATCGCCGCAAGCCTATATCGACCGGGTTTGCGAATTTATTGAGGTTCCGAAAATCGATCTGGCGGAGCTCGAACTTCCGGCGCGCGCGATCAATGCCCATTATCTCAAGCCGCGCTACCCTTCGCTGGCGCGCAAGGGGCGCCGCGCGATGAACTGGCTCGAGGACCGCAACCTCGACCGCGCGGTGTCGTGGCTCGGACGACTCGGCATATGGAAGCTCTGTTTCGCGGGTGAGTTTCCGCGGATCAGGCCCGAGACCGAGCTGAGGCTGCGCGAACGCTATCGTGCCGAGATCGAAGAGTTGGAAGACCTGATCGACTGTGATCTGTCGCGATGGAAGCACGTTGCGAACGTCGCTGCGGCGGAAACTCCACCGGCGGAAGCTCCACCCGGGATGATGTCCTCGCACTAGTGGCGCGGAGGTTACTTTTGACCGGGATCCCATCCGTGGGAGCCTAATTCGGTCGCAGCTTCGGCTGCCGCTATACGTTAGAATAAGCGCATGGAACGGCCCCTCGCTGCGATTGTGCTCGCGGCAGGACTCGGCACGCGGATGCGATCGGCGCGCGCCAAAGTTCTACACGAACTTGCGGGCGAACCTCTGATTGTGCGCAGCGTGCGCGCCTTTGCCGCCCTTGACCCCGGTTTCCTCGTGGTGGTTATCGGGCATCAGGCTGCGGACGTCGAAAAAACCGTGCGCACCGCTTATTCGGGGAGAGAGGCGCAAGCCCGACTCCGGTTTGCCATCCAGAACGTGTTGCGTGGGACCGGCGACGCCGCTCGATGCGGGCTCGAGCTCCTCCCCCAGGATTTCGCCGGCGATATCCTCATCGGCTACGGCGACATGCCGATGCTCACGGCGCCGACCTTGCGGCGGTTCATCGAGGCTCATCGCGCGAGCGGCGCACCGCTTTCATTTACCAGTCTGATGCTGGACCATCCGGCGGCGTACGGACGCGTGGTACGCGGCGCCGACGGGCAGGTCAGCGCGATTGTCGAAGCGCGTGACGCCTCGCCACCGGAACTCGCAATCAAGGAGATCAACGGTGGAATCTATCTGGCCGATAGCGCCGTCTTGCGCCAGGCGCTCGCCGCACTCGGTGCCAACAATGCTCAGCATGAGTACTACCTGACAGATATTGTCGGGATCGCGCGGCAACGCGGATATCGGGTCGTCGCCTGGCAGGCGCCGGTAGCCGAGGAATTTGCCGGTATCAATTCACGAGAGGAACTGGCCCGCATGGAACGTCACCTACGCGAAGAAGTCAATCGGCGGCTGATGGCTGAGGGCGTTACCCTGATCGATCCAGCCTCTGTCTACATCGCCCCGGAGGTAAAAATCGGCGTCGATACCACGATCGGCCCCAACGTCCAGATTCTCGGGCACAGCCGAATCGGGTCCGGCGTGCTGATCGATGGAACGGCCTGGCTGCGCAACGTCGAAATCGGCGATCGCTCTCACCTGAAGCTCGGCGTTCGCGCCGAAGACTGCGTGATCGGCGAGGAATGCGAAGTCGGGCCGTTTGCCAATCTCCGCGAGGGTACGCGACTTGAGGGCCATAATCGAATCGGCAACTTTGTCGAAACCAAAAAGGCGCGGATCGGGCGCGGCACCAAAGCGAGCCATTTGAGCTATCTCGGCGATGCCGTCATTGGCGAGGAGACGAACGTCGGATGCGGTGTGATCACCGTGAATTACGACGGTTACGACAAGCACGAAACTCGCGTCGGCGACCGCTGCATGGTCGGATGCGATTCACAGCTCATCGCGCCGGTGACTGTCGGCAACGACGTTTACGTGGCGTCGGGGACGACGATTCTCCACGACGTGCCGGACGGCGCGTTGGTAATGTCGCAACATCCGCAACGCGAGAAGCCCGGATGGACCGCGCAATGGCATCGGCGACACGCCGGGCATCCGCGAGCCAATGCACGGCAAAGCCGGAAGTAACCGATAGAGATAGTAAGATGTGCGGAATAATCGGCTACGTGGGACCGCGCGATGCCGCGCCAATCCTTTTGCATGGACTCAAGCGGTTGGAGTATCGCGGCTACGATTCGGCCGGCGTCGCGACGCTCGCCGCGGGCGAAAACATGGCGATTCGCCGCGCGGTCGGCAAGCTCGACAATTTGCGCAGACTTCTTGACGAAATGCCGCTGCGCGGCAACGTCGGCATCGGCCACACCCGATGGGCTACGCACGGTCGTCCCTCGGAGACCAACGCCCATCCCCATCAGGCCGGTCCGGTGGCGGTGATTCACAATGGCATTATCGAGAATTACGTCGAGCTGCGCGAAAGTCTGCTCAAGCGGGGGCATAAGCTCAAGTCGGAGACGGATACCGAGCTGGTCTCGCATCTGGTGGAAGAGCGTTTGCGGCGCACGCCGCATCTGCTCGAAGCCGTCCGCTCGGTGGTCGCTGAATTGCGTGGATCGTTTTCCCTGGTCGTGCTGTCGGAAACGGAGCCGGATCGATTGATCGCTGCCAAGACCGCGACGCCGCTCGTGCTGGGCCTCGGGGACGGTGAGAACTTCGTCGCCTCGGATATCCCGGCGATTCTGGAGCATACGCGCCGCGCTTTTGTCCTCGAGGACGGTGAAATTGCCGAAGTGACGGCGGATGCCGTCCGCCTCAGCACCTTCGGCGGTGATCCGATCGAGCGTCAGCCCCGGGTCATAGACTGGGACCCTGTCGCGGCGACCAAGGGCGGGTACCAGCATTACCTGCGCAAGGAGATTGCCGAGCAGCCGCAGGCCTGGATCGATACGCTCAGTGGTCGGGCGGCCGCCAATTCGGGTGTCGTGCGCTTTGAAGCGGAACTGCTGCCGCGCGAAGGTCCGGAACGAATCGGCCGCATCGTGATTGTTTCCGCGGGCGCGTCGTGGATTTCCTCGCAGATCGGCAAATTCATGCTCGAGGAGCTGACCGGCATTCCGGTCGAAGTCGACTATTCGGCAGAATTCCGCTATCGCCGTCCGGCCATCGACGATCGCACGATGATTATCGCGGTATCGCAATCGGGCGAGACCGCCGACACGCTGGCCGCGATGGAGGAAGGAAAACGTCGCGGATGTCACCTGCTGGCGATCACCAACACCGTCGATTCATCCATCGCACGCAAGGCCCATGCGCAGCTCTACACTCGCTGCGGTCCCGAAATCAGCGTGACCACGACGAAATGCTTTATAACGCAGATCGAGGCGTTCTATCTGCTGGCGATTCATATCGCCGCGCGACAGCATCGTGTCGATGAAATGCAGGCGCAGGAGCTCCTGCAGCCAGTCTTCGCCATCCCGAATCAGATCGATGCCATCCTCAAAACCGAGCGCGCGATCGAAAAGATCGCACGCAAGTATGGCAAAGCTCGGGACTTTCTCTACCTCGGCCGCGGAATCAACTATCCGGTTGCGCTCGAGGGCGCGCTCAAGCTCAAGGAGATTTCCTACATTCATGCCGAAGGGTATTCAGCCGGTGAGATGAAGCATGGCCCGATCGCGCTTATCGATGAGGAAATGCCGGTCGTGGTGATAATTCCCAACGACAATGTCTTCGACAAGACCTTATCCAATCTCAAGGAAGTCGAGTCGCGTAATGGGCGGATTATTGCGGTGACCGACTACCGCTCGCCGGAGCTGGAGGAGGTCGCCTGGGAGATCATCGACGTGCCCACCACCAATCGCTTCCTGATGCCGGTTCTGACCACGGTACCCTTGCAACTGCTGGCGTATCATATCGCCGTTTATCGCGGAACTGACGTCGATCAGCCGCGCAATCTGGCCAAGTCGGTGACGGTCGAGTAGGGCTGACCTTCGGCGACCGGCGATCGTCATTCGTAGCGCAGAGCGTCGATCGGATCGAGCAGCGCGGCCTTGCGCGCCGGATACCATCCGAAGAACACGCCGACCGCCGCGGCGAAAACAAAGCCGCCGACCACCGATCCTGACGACACCAGGGTTGGCCAGTGTGCGAACGCTGAGAGCGTTTTGGAGGTGAGTATTCCCAGGATAATCCCCGCGATACCGCCCAAAATGCTGAGCAGCGACGACTCGACGAGAAACTGCAGCAGGATATGCAACCGGCGCGCTCCGATCGCCATTCGAATGCCGATCTCGCGGGTGCGCTCGGTCACCGAGACCAACATGATATTCATGATTCCGATACCGCCGACCAGCAGCGAGATCGAGGCGACAGCGGCCAGCAGCAAGGTCATGACCTGACTGGCGTTTTCGGAGGCCTCGGCGATCTCGTTGAGACTGCGCACTGAGAAATCGTCAACCTGGTCCGCCTGAATACGATGGCGTCGATGCAGAATTTCCTGCATCTGGGACTGCACCGAATCAACCACCTTCGAGTCCGAAGCCTTGACGAAGATATTATTGACGATGCCCGAGAGCGTGGGTGAATTGTTGGTAAAGGGATCGATCAGCGCGATATCAGAGGCATATACGGAATTGGTGGTCGGCACGCCGGCGTAAGGATTAAGCACCGGATTTGACGAGCCGTTACCGGTCGTTGCCGCGACCGTCGCCGTCACCTGCGAGCTGCCGAGCACCTTGCGCTGGGCCGTATAAAACGGCATCACGACAACGTCGTCCTGATCCTGCCCATAGGACGATTGGCCCTTCACCGCGAGGACGCCGATAACCTTAAGTGGAAAGTTCTTTACCCGAATGATCGCGCCGACCGGATTTTCGCCTTCCGGGAACAGGTTGTTGACGACACTCTGCCCCAATAGACAGACCGGCGCGGCGCTCGCGGCCTCCTGCTCGGTGAAAGCGCGTCCGCTGGCCACCGGCCAGTCGCGAATCGTGAAGTAGTCGGGCGTTGTGCCGGTTATGGTCGTGCTCCAGTTATGATTGCCGTAAACGACCTGCGCGACCTGGCGATCCATGTAGCTGACCGCGTCGACGCCGCGGGCTTCTTTCGCGATAGCCTCGGCATCGTCGACCGTCAGCGTCGAGGTGCTGCCAAAGCCGGCATGGACGCCGTTTGAGGTGGTCGCTCCGGGCAGTACGATCAACAGATTGGTGCCGAGACTCTGAATCTGTTGCTGCACTGAGTAGCGCGCGCCGTTGCCCACCGCGACCATCGCGATCACCGCGGCGACGCCGATAAAGATTCCGAGCATGGTCAGCGCCGCGCGGAGCTTGTTCCGTTGCAGCGCCCGCGCGGCCGCGGTCAGCGCCATGGAGCCGAAAGTCCAGGCGCTTTCAGCCGCCGTCGCGTCGCTGCGGGCCGATTCGTTCGCCAGAGGTCTCGGGGACGCGGGTTCTGACCCCGAAATCGAAGCGGGCGTTACGGCGCTCGCGTTGCGCTTGTCGGAAATTATTGCGCCGTCGCGAAAGGTGATGACGCGGTCGGCGTAGGCCGCAACCTCCGGATCGTGCGTTACCACGATTACGGTGAGGCCGCGCTCGCGATTCAATCGGCGGATGATTTGCAGAATCTCGACGGAATTCGCTGTGTCGAGGTTGCCGGTCGGCTCGTCGGCCAGCAGAATCGTCGGTTGATTGATCAAGGCGCGAGCGATCGCCACGCGCTGCTGCTGGCCGCCCGAAAGCTGGCTCGGATGGTTGAGCTCGCGGCCGCGCAGGCCAAGGAGATCGAGCAGTTCCTGCGCGCGTTCGCGGCCGTCGGCCGGCCAGCCCGAGTAGAAGAGCGGCAGCTCGACGTTATCGATCGCAGAGGTGCGCGACAGCAGATTGAAGCTTTGAAAGATAAAGCCGATTCTGCGGCTGCGAATTGCCGCCAGCTCCTCTTCATTCAACGACGCGACTGCGACCCCTTCGAGGTAGTACTGTCCGCGTGTCGGCCGATCGAGGCATCCGATGAGGTTCATCAGGGTCGACTTGCCGGAGCCGGAAGCGCCCATGATCGCGACGAATTCGCCGCGCTCAATTTCGAAGCTGACATTGCACAGGGCTTCGATCTTGATCTCGCCCAGATCGTAGGTCTTGCCGAGCTCGACGATGCGAATGACGGGTTCCACAGGCATCACCGAGACAGCTTACATGTGGATAAAGTGCATACCCGGTCCCTGGCCGCCAGCGGAAGGGCCGGCGCCACTGCCGTTTGCGCGATCGGTGACGATCGCATCGCCGGGCTTGACGTCACCGCTCAAGACTTCAACGTAGTTCCCGTCATCGATACCACGCGTGATATTCACGGGATGGATTCTGCCGCCCTGCTCAATCCATATCCGCGGCGCGCGCTGAATCTGATCATTGTCGGCGGAATCGGGGTGACGGCCGCGTTGACGCGGCGAGAAGGCCAGCGCGCGTAGCGGCACGCGGAGAGCGTCATTACGCCGCTCGCTGACGATCGTGATATTGGCGGTCATCCCGGGCATCAGCCGTAGATCGGGATTCGCCACGCCGACCACCACGTCGTAAGTCACGACGTTCTGCACCGTAATCGGCGCCTGGCGCACCTGGACCACGCTGCCCTTGAAGAGCTCGGTGGTGTAGGCGTCCACCGTGAACTCGACCGGTTGCCCGACCCGCACGCTGCCTATATCCGATTCACTGACATTGGTATCAACCTGCATCTTGGTGAGGTCTTTGGCGACCAGGAAGAGCGTTGGTGTCTGATAGCTCGCCGCGACGGTCTGACCGACATCGACGTTGCGCGACACGACGATGCCATCAACGGGCGATATGATGTTGGTGTAGTACAGATTCAATTGGGCCGCCTTCAGATTGGCGGCCTGCTGCTCGATGGCGGCGCGGTCGAGGGCGATTTGGGCGACAGCCTGCTGATAGGAGCTTTCCTGGCTGTCCATCTGGTCCTGCGAGATGACCTTTTCCCTCAACAAGCGGCTGTCGCGCTGCGCGGTGATTTTCTGATAGGCGAGGTTGGCCTCGTCCTTGCCCAGTTGAGCGCGCGCGTTAGCTAATGCCGCGGTCGTCTGATCGACCTGCGCCTGAAATGGCCGCGGATCAATCTTGGCCAACAGTTGGCCGGCTTTCACAGCCGAATTGAAATCGACATAGATTGCGCTGATCGGCCCGGAAACGTATGTTCCGACCTGCACCGTCGTCACCGGGTTGACCGTTCCGGTGGCGGTCACCGTGCGGACGATCGGGCCGCGGGTGGCAGGCTCGGTCAGGTATTGCGTGGCGTCGCGCGAACCGCGGAAGAAATAGGCGCCGGCACAGATTAAAATGATCGCCGCAACCAGCAACGGCGTCGAGCGGATCATCCGGGTCCGGCGCGCACCGATGGGCGCCGCATAAAGCGCGCGCGTTTCACTCATCGTTGTCGGCGATGCCATAGTCCAATCCTATAGCGTAAAGACGAGGCTCGACCGACGAGGTTTCATCAAAGGAGGATCGCGATGACTGCGCTACGGCCGCTGACGGGCGTCAAGGTGATTGATTTTACGCGTTATCTCGCCGGCCCGTTTTGCACGCAGATTCTGGGCGACTATGGCGCCGAGATTATCAAGGTCGAACCCGTTGAGAACGCGCGGGCTGAGATGGGCGGCTTCAGCGGGAAGGACTCATACTTCTTCATGTGCACGAATCGGTCGAAGAAAAGCGTGCAGATTTCCACGCGCAAGCCGGCCGGTCGCGCCATCCTTGACCGGATGCTCGAAACGGCCGATGTCGTGGTCGATAATTTTCGACCGGGCATCATCGACGCGATGGGCTTCGGCTATGAGACTCTGGCGCAACGAAATCCGCGGATCATTTCATGCAGCATCTCGGGGTTCGGCAGCAACGGGCCGCTCCGCGACTATCCGGGCTTCGATCAAATCGCCCAGGGGTTCTCCGGTCTGATGAGCGTAACGGGGACCGCCGAGAGCGGTCCGACCCGGGTCGGCATCGCCATCTGCGACCTGCTCGGTGGGATCTTTGCCGCGCAAGGCATTCTCCTGGCGCTGCAGGCCCGCCATCAAACCGGGCGTGGGCAAAAGGTCGAGACTTCTTTGCTTGAAGCGATCGTCAGCGTTTTGAGCTGGTCGGCGGGTATCTATTTCGATACCGGTAAAACGCCCGGCCCCGCCGGTAACCACCATCCGCTCGGCGCGCCCCACGGAGTTTTTCAGGCCGCGGATCGCCCGTTCAATATCGCGGTCGGCAACGAGGCGATGTGGCAGGCCTTTGTCGGCGTGATTGGCCGTCCGGAGCTCGCCGCCGATTCGCGCTTCGACAATCTGGGGCATCGTCTGAAGTATCGCGAGGAACTTACGGCGGCTATCAATGATGCTCTCAGGCCGTATCCCGCCGAGTACTGGATCGATCGCTTAAACGCCGCCGGTATCCCCGCCGGTCCGATCCTGACGATCGCGGAAATGTTCGACCATCCACAGGCCGCCGCTCGCGAGATGATATTGCGACTGGCTCATCCGGTGCACGGAGAGATTCGGACCACCGGCCTTGCGGTGAAGCTGTCCGATACGCCCGGCGCGATCGCGCGCCCGCCGTTGCTCGGCGAGCATACCGACGAGGTTCTCAAGAGCTATGGCTATACCGCCGAGGATCTGGCGCGACTGCGCGCCGACGGCGTAATCAAGTGACGACGCTGCGCGAAGCCCTCGGCGCGGCGCCCGAGGGCTTCGGGCGATGTTTCGTGCTTCCGGATCACGTCGCCGGCGGGAGTCGACCTGCCGAGGGATTACACCTTGAAGCGGACATGAATGATGTCGCCGTCCTGCATGACATAGTCGCGCCCTTCGAGGCGCAGTTTGCCGGCCTCCTTGACCTTCAAGTCGGAGCGCAGGGCGGCGAAGTCCTCGTAGCTGACCACTTCGGCGCGAATGAAACCGCGCGCGATATCGCTGTGGATCCGTCCGGCGGCTTCGAGCACGGTGGCACCGCGGCGCAGTGACCAGGCATGCGCCTCCGGTTCACCGGCGGTGTAGAAGGTTATCAACCCCAGATAGCGGAACAGCGCCTGGAGCAGTCGATCACGGGCGGGCGCCTGCAGTCCGGCCTCGCGCAGCATCTCGCGGCGACTCTCGGCGTCGAGCTCCCACAACTCCGCTTCGAACGCCGCCGGCAGGCGGAAAAATTCGAGACCACGCGCGCCGAGCGCTTCGCGTTGGGCTGGCGTCGGCTCCGTGCCCGCATTCTCAACATCGCAATTGACGACGACCAAAGCCGGCTTGCGCGAGAGAAATCCGAAGCTCGCAAAAGCCTGCAGCTCCTGTGGCGTCAGATCGAGCTGCCGCAGCGGCCGACCTTCTTCCAGCCATCCGGCGCACTTGGTCAAGGCTGCGCGCTCGAAGTCGACCGGCCCTTTTTCCTTTTTCAGGCGTTCGAGGCGACGTTCGACCTGATCGTAATCTGCAAATACCAGCTCGCCCTCGATTCGCTCGATCGCGGTCTCGAGCGGTATCGCGGCGCCACCGAATTCCGGCACGACGAACAACAGCGCGTCGAGGTCGCGAATGAGTGGCAGGAGACTCGGATCGAGCGCCGCGCCCTCTTTCTGCTCTTTGGGATTCGGCGCGAAATCCAGCAGCGTCAGTTCGATTTCCACCTTCTTTTTCGAACCGTAGGTCGCTTCCAGAAAATCCAGCCTGGGATCCACCACTTTAATCTGTCCCGGTCGCGCGCGATTTCGCGCGTCCGCCTGACCTTGGGTTGGCGCCAGACCCGTCAGCGCATGAAAAACCGTGGATTTGCCGACCCCGCGCGCCCCGATGATGCCGCTCTTCACTCGAACCTCCGTCTCCCATTAGGTTGTCACAAGGCGCGGACGAGCGTAACCGCCATCGGGTTGACAAATCGGCATGCGCTGACCGGACGGGCATCCGATAAGTTAAGTGCGGTTAAGGAGGTAAGATGCTGATGCGACCCAATACCGATTCTCTCTGCCACACCTATTCGATCGTTGCGCGCGACGCGGCCACCGGTCAGCTCGGGGTCGCCGTGCAATCCCATCATCCGGCGGTTGGCGCAGTGGTGACGTGGGCGGAAGCGGGCGTCGGCGCCGTGGCGACCCAGGCTCTGGCCGATCCGTCGTACGGCAAGCTCGGTCTGGATTTGATGCGCGCCGGGAAGAGCGCAGCCACCGCGCTCGCTGGTCTGCTGGCCAGCGATTCCAACCGCGAGATTCGCCAGGTCGCGATGGTTGACGCACGCGGCGGCGTCGCCGCCCACACCGGCAACTTGACCGTTGCCGAAGCCGGTCACTGGGTCGGCGAGGGCTTTTCCGCGCAGGCCAACATGATGCTCAAGAATACGGTCTGGTCGGCCATGGCTAAGGCCTACGAAGCTGCCGAAGGTGACCTTGCCGAACGGATGCTCGCTGCCCTGGATGCGGCGGAGCAGGAGGGTGGTGATATTCGCGGACGGCAGTCGGCGGCAATTCTCATCGTGGCCGGCCAGGACAGCGGCCGACCATGGTACGACTCGGTCTTTAATCTACGGGTCGATGACGCGTCGGAGCCGCTGGTTGAGCTGCGGCGTCTGGTTGGCGTTCGGCGGGCTCATATCCATCTGGGAGCGGGCAACCAGGCCGCGATGCGCGGTGATGCTAGCGCTAGCGAACGTGAGTACGCCGCAGCCGAGCGGCTCGTTGGCAATAATCCGGAGATGCGTTTCTGGCACGCCATCGCTTTACTCGGCCTGGGCAATGTCGATAGGGGTCTCGGGTTGCTGCGGGAGATCGCTCAGCGCGACCGCAACTGGATTACGCTGGCGCTGCGTCTGCCGGAGATGTTTCTGGCGAACCGATCGGAATTGGAGCCGCGCATCAGGGCTCTGCTCGAATAAGTCGGACGGGCATCCCTCATCTTCGCGAGGGCGTGATGACTCGGTTAGCGAATTGGTGAAACTCGCCCTCAGCAAATTTTGTCACGAAGAGGTTCCCCATCTATCCGAGAAAATGCCGGTAACCGGCGAAGCCGGTACGCAATCCCTGCGAACTTTCGGGCAACACCGTGAGTCGCACGCACACTCGTCGTGTCTAAAAGACGCAGGAGATAGCAAAAGAAAAGGGCGCGATAATTGCTCATCCTGCTGCAAAAACGTCGCTCTATTTCAAAAGAAAATCATTATGTCTGCGCCCCGCGATATACCTGGGTTTATTATTCTCCGACCCGTGAGACCATTCGCTGCTCTGCAACAGACGTTAAACGGACTGGGAGACTGAAATGACGGCACGACGCTCGGTATGGCCCGGCCGTCCCTTTCCGCTCGGCGCCACCTGGGACGGCGAAGGCGTTAATTTTTCAATCTTTTCTGAACACGCAGAAGACGTCGAACTATGTCTTTTTGACGCCTCGGGACGCCATGAGGTCGAGCGAATCCCACTACGTTTCCAAACTGAACACGTATGGCACTGCTATCTTCCCGAGGCTCGCCCTGGCCAGCTCTATGCGTATCGCGTAAGCGGTCCGTACGAACCGTCGCAGGGCGCACGATTCAATCGAAATAAACTGCTTCTGGACCCGTATGCAAAGCAATTGGTCGGACGACTGATCTGGCACGATGCGCTCTTCGGTTACCGCGTAAATTCCCGTCGTCAGGATCTGAGCCTTGATCGCCGCGACAGCGCGTTCGCGATGCCCAAGTGCCGGGTAATCGATACCGCTTTCTCATGGGGTGACGACCGGCGGCCGGCGACCTCCTGGCAGGACACAATCATTTACGAGTTGCACGTCAAGGGTTTTACGCAACTTCATCCCCACGTGCCCGAGCATCTGCGGGGGACGTACGCTGGCTTGGCCAGCTTTCCGGTAATCGAGTACCTGAAGCGACTCGGCGTTACCGCGATCGAGCTGATGCCGGTGCATGGCTTCGTCGACGACCGTCATTTGATCGAAAAGGGGCTGAGCAATTACTGGGGCTACAACTCGATCGCTTTCTTTGCTCCAGACATGCGCTACTGCGCGAGCGGCTCGGTCGGCGAGTTTCGGACAATGGTCAAGCGCTTTCATAGCGCCGGCATCGAAGTGATCCTCGACGTCGTTTACAACCATACCGCGGAAGGAAATCAACTCGGGCCAACCTTCAGCTTCCGCGGTATCGATAACCAGTCATACTACCGGCTCGTTCCGGACGATCCGCGGTACTATATGGATTTCACCGGATGCGGCAACACGCTCAACCTGATACAGCCGCGCGTACTGCAGTTGATCATGGATAGCCTGCGCTACTGGGCCACCGAAATGCACATCGATGGCTTCCGGTTCGATCTCGCCTCGGCGCTGGCGCGCGAACTCTACGACGTCAATCGGCTGAGCGCGTTTTTCGAGGTGGTGAACCAGGACCCGGTTCTGTCAAACGTCAAGCTGATCGCTGAGCCGTGGGATCTCGGCGAAGGCGGTTATCAAGTCGGCAATTTCCCCTCCGGCTGGACCGAGTGGAACGGTAAGTATCGCGACTCGATTCGAGCTTATTGGAAAGGCGATGGCGGGCTAATCGGCGAACTGGCCTATCGCCTAACCGGGTCGAGCGACCTATACGAGCACAATGGTCGACGTCCCTACGCGAGTATCAACTTTATAACCTGCCACGACGGTTTCACGCTCAACGATCTGGTGAGCTACGACCAGAAGCACAACGAAGCCAACCTCGAAGACAACCGCGATGGCGAATCCAACAACCGGAGCTGGAACTGCGGTGCCGAGGGGCCGACTGACGATCCGGAAATCAACGCTTTGCGGCGTCGGCAGATGCGCAACTTCCTCGCGACGCTTTTGCTTTCGCAGGGCGTGCCGATGCTGACCGGCGGCGACGAGTTCGGCCGCACGCAGCGGGGAAACAATAATGCTTACGCGCAGAACAACGAAATAAGCTGGGTCGACTGGCACGAAACGCCGGAAGCGCTGCAGTTGACCGGGTACGTGCGGCGCCTCATCGAATTACGTCGAGCCCATCCGACGTTTCGGCGACGCAACTTCTTTCAGGGGCGACCGCTGAGGGGCGCGGACATCAAGGATATTACCTGGCTCGGGCCTAACGGGCTCGAGATGACCGATACGGAATGGAATCAATCGTACGCCCGTTGCCTGGGGGTCTGTCTCGCCGGCGACGCCCTCAACGATTTCGACGCTCACGGTCAACCGCTGAGCGATCGGGATTTCATTCTTCTGCTGAATGCCCATCATGAGCCAATCGACTTTTGCATACCGGACAATCCCTCGTGCACGTGGCGGATTGTGCTCGATACCTCGGCTGAAGAAGGTTACCCTCTGGAAGAAGTGCGGGTAGCAGCAGGGAGCAAGGTCGCTCTCACGGCTCGCTCGTTGATGTTACTCGAGCGTGCGGATTTCCAGGGTGCGCAGCCGGCGGCAGACTCGCAACGGTCTGAAAGTGAATCGATACAGCCGGTTACGACGAGTGAAGAAGTCGCCAAAGACACCGCGGCCAGCTAGGTCGAGTCCGGAGCGACAAGGATCGGAGGCCGCCTTGGGCACCTAAGCAGCCCTGCGTCCGGTGTTATAGCTGGTGAGTCTATTTGTCGCTACGTATCGACTTCAGTTGAAGCCCGGATTCGGCTTCGATGAAGTAGCTGATTTGGCCGATTATCTGGCCGAACTGGGAATCAGCCACGTCTATTGTTCGCCATATCTACAGGCCGCTCCGGGCAGCGAGCATGGGTACGACGTGGTGGACTACGGCATCGTGAATCACGAGTTGGGCGGGGACTCGGCCTATGAGCGGATGTGCGCCGCGCTCAAGCGCTGCTGCCTCGGTCAACTCATGGACGTCGTTCCCAACCACATGGCGATCTCGGCGAAGGGGAACCGATGGTGGTGGGACGTTCTCGAGAACGGACCGTCGAGCAGATATGCGTCGTTTTTCGACGTTGATTGGGAGCCGCCGGAGGCCCGCCTGCGCAATACGATTCTGCTGCCGATGCTGGGCGAGCAATACGGTAAGGCGCTCAGATCGGGCGCTATACGGCTGCGGCGGAGGCGCGGAGTATTCGAGGTTGTCTGCAATGATCAGGAACTCCCGGCGGCGCCGCGTTCGCTCGCCTCGATTCTGCGCGAGGCCGCCACTCGCGCGAACTCCGATGAGCTTGCGCTGATCGCCGACATTTTGCACGAATTGCCGCTGCCGACCACCACCGACCAGGCTGAGCGAGTGCGGCGTCATCGCGATCGGCGGGTAATCGGCTACTGGCTGGACGAGATGCTGTCGACGGACCGTCGACTGAGTGACGCTATCGACCAGGTGATCGCGGAGCTGAATCTTGACTACTCGGCGCTTCACGCCTTTTTGGAGAGTCAGAATTACCGCCTTGCATATTGGCGCGCTGCCGAACGGGACCTCGGCTACCGTCGGTTTTTCGACATAAATTCTCTCATTGGTTTGCGAATGGAGGACGCGGAAGTATTCGCCGAAACTCATGCGCTGACGCTTGACCTCCTCGATCGGGGCGCTGTCGCCGGCCTACGAATCGATCACATCGATGGTTTGCGGAATCCCGAGGCTTATCTGCGGCGCTTGCGTGAAGCGGCGCCGGCCGTGTGGCTGGTGGTTGAGAAGATTCTTGAAGAAGGCGAACGGCTGCCGGACTCGTGGCCGGTTGATGGCACGACCGGTTACGATTTCATGTCCCTTGTTGATGGACTCTTTATAGACGCCGCTGCCGAGCTCGAGCTTACGGCAACTTACGAGCAGTTTATCGGGCACCCGAGTGACTATTCGGCGCTTGTACGCGACAAAAAGCGACTGGTCCTTGATGAGGTGCTCGGCAGCGATCTCAATCGGCTCACCGCGATGCTGCTGCAAATCTGCGAAGGCCGGCCGGATTATCGGGATTATAGCCGGCATGATCTGCATGAAGCCCTGAAAGCGATCACAATTGAATTGCCGGTTTATCGCACGTACGTGAATCCCGAGACTGGCGAGTGTTCGGATCAGGATCGACGCTATATCATTGAGGCCATCGCGTCGGCCAAAAAATGTCGCGCGGATATTGACGCTGAATTATTCGATTTTCTGCAAGGTATTCTGCTGCTTACGGTACGCGGCGAGTTGGAGAATGAGCTGGCGCAGCGGCTTCAGCAATTCACCGGGCCCGTGATGGCGAAGGCGGTAGAAGATACTACCTTCTACTGCTACAACCGTCTTTTATGTTTGAACGAAGTCGGCGGCAATCCGCTGAAGTTCGGTACAACCCGGGTTGAGTTCTACCGTCGGTGCGTGGAAATCCAGGCAAAATATCCATGCGGATTGTCCGCAACATCGACGCATGACACCAAGCGCAGCGAGGACGTTCGCGCGCGAGTCGCCTTGCTTACGGAGATTCCCGAGGAGTGGAGAGCAAGGGTCTCGCAATGGTCTGCGCATAATGATTGCTACTGGCAGGGTCCGAAGGATCGGAATCTCGAATACCTGATCTATCAGACATTGGTTGGCGCCTGGCCGATCAGTCGAGAGCGGATGCACGCTTACGTGGAGAAAGCGATGCGCGAGGCGAAGGAGCACACCTCGTGGAGTCGCCCGCAGAAGAGCTACGAGCAGGCAGTACGACAATTCGTCGACAACCTGTTCGAGGATGAATGGTTCGTTGGCGACCTTGGCAATTTCGTCGAGCTTTTAGTTGAGCCCGGACGGGTGAATTCGCTCGCTTGCACCCTGATAAAACTCACCGCGCCCGGGGTACCAGATTTTTACCAGGGTTCGGAACTATGGTGCCTTACACTGGTCGATCCGGATAATCGGATGCCGGTTGATTTTGCAACGCGGCGGCGGTTGCTGCGTAGGCTTCGCGACGGTTCGCTGGATGAGGTGCGTCGCGGTGCGGATGAGGGGTTGCCGAAGTTGTGGACGATTCGTCAAGGACTGGCGACTCGGCGCCGTTATCCCGAGGCCTTCGGGCGACAAGGCTCGTTTTTACCTTTGCAGGTCCGCGGCGGGCGCGCCCGCCACGTTGTTGCCTATTGTCGCGGTGGAGTTGTGACTACCATTGTCCCGCGACTGATCATGCAGATGCGGGGCGACTGGCAGGATACCGCAGTCGAGCTTTTATCGGGAGAATGGCGCAACGTGCTCGATGATCGCTGTTTCCAAGGCGGCAGTATCGGGTTGCGTGAGCTCACCAGCCAATTCCCCGTGGCGCTGCTGGTGCGCGAGGATACTTAGGCCAAATGCTTAAAGTATGGGCACCGCAGGCGAAAGCTGTTGAGCTGGTCGCCGGATCGAAGCGGACGCCGATGCAGCGAGAGGCAAACGGCTGGTGGAGCGCCGCCTCACCACGTGCGGGAACAGACTACGCATTTGCCCTTGACGGTGATGCGCCGTTACCAGATCCGCGCTCGCGATGGCAGCCGAACGGTGTACATGGTTTTTCGCGGATCATCGACGATTGCGACTTTGCCTGGGAGGATGCCGCCTGGAATGCTCCGCCGCTGTCGTCGGCAATAATCTATGAGCTTCACGTCGGAACTTTTAGCCAGGAAGGAACGTTCGACGCGATTATTGCAAGGCTCGGCTATCTGAAAGATCTGGGCGTGACGCATATCGAGCTGATGCCAACGGCAGAATTTTCGGGGGATCGCGGATGGGGTTACGACGGGGTGGATCTGTTCGCTCCCCATCATATCTATGGCGGTCCCGGTGCCCTGAAGCGTCTCGTCAATGCCTGCCATCAGCATGGTTTGGCGGTATTGATCGACGTTGTCTTTAATCACTTCGGACCCTCGGGCAATTACCTGCCACGGTTTGGACCATACCATACGAATCGATACCGCACGCCCTGGGGCAAAGCAGTCAATTTCGATGATCAAGGCAGCGCTGAGGTTCGCAGGTTCCTGTGCGACAGTGCGCTGATGTGGCTGCGGGAATATCATTGCGATGGGCTGAGGATCGACGCGGTTCATGAGATATTCGACCGTTCGGCGATTCATTTTCTGGAGCAGTTGAGCAGCGAAGTGCGGTCGTTGGAGGCGCATCTCGGCCGGCGACTTTGTTTGATCGCCGAGAGCGATCTCAATGACCCGCGCGTGGTACGAGCGACCGAGGTTGGTGGTTATGGGATCGACGCGCAATGGAACGACGATTTTCATCATGCGCTGCATGCTTATATAACCGGGGAGCGGTCCGGGTATTACCTCGATTTCGGCAGCCTCGGAGACGTCGCAACCGCGCTACGCAGTGCGTATGTTTACGATGGCCGATATTCGCGCTATCGGCGACGAAATCATGGGCGGACTCCAGCGGAGTTAAGTGGCCATCGGTTCGTTGGGTTTCTGCAGAACCACGATCAGGTGGGCAATCGCGCGAAGGGCGAGCGAATATCGATGCTCGTCAATTTGCGGATGGTCAAAATCGCTTCAGCATTGGTCTTTGTCGCGCCGTTTGTGCCGATGCTCTTTCAGGGTGAGGAGTGGGCCGCGTCGAGTCCGTTTCTGTACTTCAGCGGTCATCCGGAGCCCGAGCTGGGTCGTGCCGTGAGCGAGGGTCGCAAGCGTGAGTTTGTGGCTTTCGGCTGGCCCGAGGATGAAGTTCCCGATCCCCAGGCGCTCGAAACCTACCTGCGCTCAAAACTGAACTGGGATGAGTTAACCGAGAGTCCGCATGGCGAGATGCTCGATTGGTATCGGAGATTAATCCGGTTGCGCAAGGAACTGCCCGAGTTGAGCGACGGTCGTCGCGGTCGCGGCGAAGTCGCGTTCAGCGAGGTGGATCGATGGCTGGTGTACGAACGCGGTTCGATTCTGACAGTGTGTAATTTTTCCCAGGCGACGCGCGAAATTCCGTGCCACTATTCGGCGCCACCGGTGATGGTTCTGGCGTCAGACACTAATGTAGAGTTTTCACATCAATTCTTACGCCTGCCGGCGGAAACAGTAGCGATTTTCAAGCGATCTTAGCAACTTGAGTCCTGCAAAAGGCGGTACACATCTTGCTCCCTCGGAAAACATGCTTCATTACGCAATAGTATTTCTGATAATCGCGATAATCGCTGGCGTGCTGGGCTTCGGCGGCATCGCGGGGGCAGCAACCGAAATTGCGAAGATTCTCTTTTTTATCTTCTTGGTATTGCTGGTGATCACGCTGATTGCCGGCAGAGCCGTTTTGTGACGTCGCCAGGTTTCGCCAGTTGACAGCTCTCGGCGAAGGCTTGCTGTTACAGACGATCTCGCGCGTTGAGCGTGGTTGTTTGCCGGCTCGGGCTAGAAGCCGTTCGGCTTCGGGCAACCGCCCGTCAGCGCAAGCAGTCGCCTGGCGACGTCAAGCGTCGTGCGATCTTCAAGATAGGGCGCGACGATCTGAATCCCGATCGGCAAGCCGTTCTGCGTAAGGCCGACCGGGATAACGGTCGCTGGCAGGTAGCAGGCTCCGGCCGGCGCCATCCAGGTGATCAGGTTCCAGTAGGGCCGCGGTTCGCCGCCGACGATCGCGGTTCTGGCAGCCTGCGGCTCCGAGTGATCATGGAGTATCGCCGGACAGGGCATGACCGGTAACAGGGCGACGTCCCATTCGCGGAAGAATTCCTCCCAGCGTCTGCGCATCTGGAGGCGCCGCTCGTTGTAGCTGAGCCAGTCGCGATGGCGCATTGCCAGAAGACGGCGCGTACGACCGGTGGACGTGTCAGTATGGTCGGCGGCGTACTCTTCGATACGGTCGCGCGCGATTCCACCGGCGAGCGCGGCCTGCAATAAGGCGAGAAACGTTTCATTCGCCTTTTCCAGCGAAAAGGCGGGGCGTGCTTCATAGTTCACGACCGCCCCGGCTGTGGCGAGCGTCTCGGCCGCGCGTTCGAGGAGTCGACGCGACTCCGGCTCGACGGGGCACGCCGGATCATCGAGCCAGGCGGCAATTCGATAGTCCCTGAGTTCGCTGCGCCGAGGCGGCGGCAGACGCAGTTGCCAGGCCGCGATGTCCCATCGATTCGGACCGGCCATGACGTCGAGCCCAATCTCGAGATCTTCGACCGTTCGCGCCATCGGTCCGACCACCGCGAGATCGGCCAAGGTGAGCGTTCCCGGTGGTCCTGGAATCTGCCCGTGGGCGGGAACGATGCCGTAACTTGGTTTGTGACCTGTGACTCCGGACATGTGAGACGGCAGCCGGATCGAACCCCCGATGTCGCTGCCCAGCTCGATCGGGGTGAAGCCGCATGCCAACGCGGCGGCCGATCCGCCCGAAGAACCCCCGGGCGTCCGCGCGAGGTCGTAGGGATTATTCGTGGTGCCGAAGACCGCATTGTAGCTCTGCAGGTCCCCTGCATAGATTGGCAGATTGGTCTTACCGAAAATGATCGCGCCCGCCGCACGCAATCGGGCGACCGGCCAGGCATCTTCAGCCGGTACGTAATCGGCGAGTTCCGGCGCGCCGGAGGTCGTTCGCATCCCAGCGGTCTGGAAGGAATCCTTGACCGTCATCGGCACGCCGTGCAGGGGTCCCATCGCGTCGTCGCGAGCCCGAGCGGCATCCGCGCGGGCGGCCTCGGCGCGGGCGCGGTCGGCGTCGATCGTGACAACACTGTTGATTTTCCCATCGAGCTGCGCGATACGCGCCAGGAAGTAATCGAGCGCCTCGCGGCTCGAAAACTCGCCTTGACGGATCCTCCTGGCGATTTCAGCGGCGCTGCTATAAGCCAGTTCCTGCATCGTTATCTTCACCCGGCGGCGCGGTCTCCGCTTGTGTTATCGCTCCGCAAAACGGCGGAGGCGAAGGCGAGCTTAGCAGGAAATGGTAACGATTTCTCTCGCTTGCGCTTATGCGAAAGTGCGCGGCGCCGATGACGTGACGCTTTCGCGCCCGCGGTTTGACGCACGCGTTCGCTCGAGGCGGGCGCGGTCGGTCAAAAAAAGGATAACGTTCCGGTTCGACCGGAACGTTATCCTTGAGAACGACATTTTCGAAAACTCTCACCTTCGCGGTTTTGCCGCGAAGGGTATTCTGCGCTTACTTGGGTGAGGCGGTCATCACCGACTCAGAATAGTCAAACACGTAAGGCTCGAGCGACGATTGCGCGGCGATACGATGCTTGTGCCACTGACCGCCACCGTAGTAAGCGAGGCTTCCGGGCTCAGCCTTACCTTCACCATTGTAGTACGAGACGCAATCGCGCAACGGCGCCGTCGCGATATCGACGACGCGGCAGTGCTCCGCGTAAGTATCTTCGTGTTCCTGTCGCACATCGACGATACGGGCGCCGCGCTCGCGCATGGTCTGCAGCATCCAGACCAGATAGTCGCCGTGAGCATCGATCGCGTCGGTGAAGTTGAAACTGCCACCGCCGCCCTGAGGGCCGGTTACGATAAACAGGTTGGGGAAACCCTTGCTATGCAGGCCGAGAAAGGTTTTGGTACCCTCGGTTTCCCATTTTTCCTTGAGCGTACGACCGCCGCGTCCGGTGATCCGATTGAACGTCGAAGTTCCCATCCACTGGAAGCCGGTCGCGTAAATCAGCACGTCCAGGGGGTACTCGACGCCCTCGTGCACGACGCCGCGTTCGTTGATTTCCCGCACGCCGAGCGGGGCGACGTCCACCAGATGCACATGCGGCAGATTGAAGGTCGGCAGATACTCGTCGTGGAAGGTGGGTCGCTTGCAGCCGTAGGGATAGTACGGTTTCAACGCCGCCGCCGTCTTGGGATCTTTGACGATCGCATCGACGCGCGCCCGGATCTGCTCCATGATGCGGAAGTTGGCATCAAGCTGCTTCTGCACCAGTTCCACGGGCGTCAGTTTGCGCTCGTATTGCTTGGGCTTCTTGATCTCCTCGATCTTTCCGGCGAGATAGTCGTCGTTGGCCTGAATCGCGGTGCGCCCGGCCGAGATTCTGGCGAAGCGCGCGCGTCGTGCCCGCGCCCATCCGGGTTCGTTAGCCCAGGTCTGACGCTCCTCGTCGGTGGTGGCGCGCTGGTCGCGCACGTCAACTGACGACGGCGTGCGCTGGAAGACATAGAGCTGGCCGACGACCTTCGCCAGTTCCGGGATCGCCTGCACGGCGGTTGCGCCGGTACCGATAATGCCGACCGTCTTGCCGCGCAGATCGACATTGTAGTCCCATCGCGAGGTGTGGAAGGCCACGCCCTGGAACTTCTCCATGCCGTTGATCCGCGCCAGTTTCGGCGTGGTCAGGATGCCGTTGGCCAAAATCACGAAACGCGCGCGCATCTTGTCGCCGCGATCGGTCTCAACTATCCAGCGGCCGGATTCCTCGTCCCAGGTGGTCGCCTCGACCGTCGTATGGAAGAGGCAGTGATCATAAAAGCCGAACTTCTGCGCCATCGCCTGGCAATATTCGAGAATCTCGAAGCCGGAGGCGAACTTCATCGACGGGATGTAACCCATCTCTTCGAGCAGCGGCAGGTAGCTGTAGGATTCGACGTCGCAGGCGATACCAGGATAGCGGTTCCAGTACCAGGTGCCGCCGACATCGCCGCCCTTCTCGCAGAAGCGGACGTCGGTGAAGCCCGCATTGCTGAGCTTGTGCCACAGCAGGAGTCCGCCGAAGCCGGCGCCGACCACCAGGACCTCGCATTCGTCGGTCAGCGCTTCACGCGGAATCGGCGGTTCGGAATAGACGTCGTTCAAATACTTCTTGAACTCGCCTTCCATCGCGATATAGTCGGCCGCGCCGAGGCGGGCTTCCTTGAAAGCCCGATACTTGGCCTGCTCATCAGCATTAAAGGTGGCGCCGGCCGGCATCTCCGGCAGTTCCTTGAGCTTCTGATCGGCCAGGACTGAATAGCCTTTGCCAGTGATCTTTTCGTACGCCTTGGCCGCTCGGGTGTTGAAAATCTTCCGGCCGGTCTCGGGATCGATACGGATTGCCGCGCTCATCTTGCGTTCCTCGTCGGTTCCTTCCTTATGTGTTGTGAGAACGACTCTTTCAGTGAGCGGACTGCGTTGCAGCATTCCCACTCCCCGAGACGCCCAGTACCGTGCCTGTCCAGCCTCGACGCCGTGAACCGTTCCGAATGCACCCTAAGTCTCGCCGAATTCGACGCCATACACAAGAGTTGTCGGACTCCTGTTGCCACATCGAACGGGTTACTTTTCACGTATCGCGCGGTTACGGCCGATTTCTCCCTTCAGCGCTTGTCCGGCAAGGGTAATTGCGGCAAGCATACTGATGTGAGGTACGCCGCGCGGAAATGGTTCTTGGCCGGCGGCGCGATCGCGCTGATAGTCGGTGCGCTCGCGCTCTACACGGCGCGCGATGCCTGCACCGAGGTTACCGGGGCGGAGTCAGTGAGCGTTCCGCTCGCCCTCCTGGCGCGAGGACGGGCGCACCTTTTCTGCTATCGCGACGCCACCGGCGAACGCATTCGCTTCATTCTCGCCCAGGACGGCACCGGCCGCATTCATTCGGTTATGGACGCCTGCGCGCAGTGCGGCCGCTACCATCAGGGCTATCGCACAGACAAGGATGAGGTGGTCTGCCGCTTTTGCGGGAATCGCTATCGTATCGGCGAGATGGAAAAGGGCAGGGCCTCGTGCGTGCCGCTTCAGTTGCCAAATACGCAGAGCCATGGAATGATTCAACTCAAGGTGGCGGATCTGGAAAAGGGACGCGGACAATTCTGATTCGGCTCAAATCACCGCTGCTCGCCGCGCTGCTGATGCTGGCGATGATGGTTGCGGGTGTGCCACTGGTGGTGGCGCACGTCAATCGCGATCAGCATCCGAGCTTCACGATGGATATCTGCCACCCGGCCCAGTCCGTCAGCGTCGAATCGACGCATTGCAGTCTCCCGCTACCAAGCGCGGGCACCAACCTGGCGACGCCGCCCTTTGATCTGGCCGCGCTGGACGCGGCGCAGCCGCCGAGTTTGCGCAGTCCCGAGCAACCGCCAGCTCCTCCGCCCAGAATCGCTTTCTCCTGAAGCGACAGTCACGTCCGGGGACGGTAGATCGCGCGCCGCGAAAACGCGGCCGCCCGATCCTGCTCCGATGGTCAACTCGAGTCTGGTGGAGAAGCGATGTCTTACTTGTGGTCGGACTGGTACAGGAACTCCGCTCGGCGAGCGTGTAGATACGCACTCGCGGTCTTAGGCTTTATTCTGCTTGCGACTTTTCGCTCGAGCGCCCATGCGTGCGCCTGCGGATGCGGGGTGTTCGAGGTCGGCACCTCTTCGCTGTTCCCTCAGGGGGCCGGCGGCACGGCGTGGATCGAATACGATTATATGGACCAGTATCTGAACTGGCATGCGGCGCATATCGCCTCAGCGGCGAACAACAACGACAAGGTGCTGCGGACCAACTTCACGACGGTGGGTCTGCAGTACATGTTCAATCGCAATTGGGGGGCGATGATTCAGATCCCCTATTGGCAGCGGTTTTATCGCGGGGCGTACACCGGTGATAACGCCAACTTTCAGTCCTACAACTGGAACTCGATCGGCGACATTCGCATCGAAGGCATGTACACCGGCTTTTCCGAGGATATGTCCACGGGTCTCGTCGGCGGCCTGAAAGTGCCGAGCGGATGGTACACCTATCCGCACGTCGATCGTGACAACCAGATCGGCACGGGCAGCACGGACCTTCTGTTCGGCGCTTATCATCTGGGGAATCTGCCCTTCAGTCTGCTCGAGCGTCCGCTCAATTGGTACGTGCAGGGATCGTATGACCTGCCGGTCTTCACGCAGGATCATTACAAGCCCGGCCGCGAATTCGATGGCGCACTCGGCCTTATCTACAATTGGGGCCAGATCGGCTTTCTTAAGGAGTTCGCCCCGCTGGTTTCGCTGGTCGCTTCGGATCGAGCGCGCGACAGCCAGTCGCAGGCCGATCCCACGAATACCGGCTATTCGCGCCTGCTGATTGCTCCGGGCGTCGAGACTAAAATCGGAATTATCCGCTGGTACACCGATGTTGGCATTCCGGTGTTTCAGAACATGAACGGCAATCAGATAACGGCGCCCTATCTGCTGAAGACCGTGCTCAGCTATGATTTTTGAGCGATTGGAACGATGCGCTACCGTGGCCTTCGGATGGTTTCGGGATTCCTGCTGTCGGCGATCTTAGGCTTCGCGCCGCCGGTGCTTGCGCTGGAGGTGGGCCAGCCGGCGCCTCAACTGACCGTTCAGAAGTTTGACGGCAGCAGCTTCAACCTCGCCGCGGAGCGCGGCAAGGTGGTGATCGTAAACTTCTGGGCAACCTGGTGCCCCCCGTGCCGCGCCGAATTGCCCGCTCTGAAGGCGGTATACGACCGCTACCATAGCAAGGGTCTCGAGCTAATCGCCCTGAGTCTTGACCGCTCCCACGACCGGAACGAGGCCGTCCGGATGATGAGTGAATACGGCTTGCCAGGCGCGATGCGCGACGACGCCAGCGCCGACGGCTTCGGGCAACCGGGAACCTTACCGGTGACGGTCATCATCGGACCTCGCGGCGAAGTGCGCGCGATTCATACTCCCGACCAGCCCGAATTGACGGAGACCTCGCTGTCGGCCGTCGTCGCGCCGCTGCTTGCGCGGCGTTCGTCGCCCTCAGCGCATCCGACCGGAACAGTTGATTAGTGAATAACCCGGATCTGTACTGAGATATGAAGTCCACTCACAATCATAGTATACTCACAACATTAGTTATCCTCAGTCTTCTGTTCGGCCCTTCGTTGACTGGCTGCAACAGCAATACGGAATCGGTCAGTTCGGACTCGGAGACCGCGAAGCGGGATTGTCTCCCCGCGCTGGAGCTGACCGATCAGGATGGACGACAACTCTCGCTCGCCTCCCTCAAAGGCAAGCCGGTGTTGTTCGACTTTATCTATACGACCTGTCCCGGCCCGTGTCTCGTCATGACCGCGCGCATGCGATCGATCGCGAACCAGCTCGGATCGAACGTCGGCACCAGGGTATGGTTGGTATCGGTGACCGTTGATCCGGAGCATGACGGACCGTCGGTTCTGAAAACATACGCAAAAGAGCAGGGCGCCGAACGCTCCGGATGGCTGTTTCTGACCGGCCCGCCGGCCACGATTGACCGGCTGATGGCGCGATTCAGGCTGAAGCGGCAGCGCGAAGCCGACGGCACGGTCGACCACGTCCTGGAGTTTTTCCTGGTCGGCGCGGATGGGCGTCCGCTGATGCAGTATCTGGCCACGGATACGCCGCCGACAAAAATCGCGGGCGACGTCGAGCAGGTGCTTAAAGGCGAGCAGCTTGCCCGGCGCTTGGGCGGTGGTGAGCCCGCAGCCGGGTGAAGGCGCCTGCTCTTGATATCCTGGCGCGCGACTGTGCCGCCGTGGCGGTCCTCGCGGTTATCTCGGCAGTGCTGGGGGTCGCGACGAACCATCTGCGCGGCACGCCACTCCCACTGTCCTATCAGACGCCGCAGCAACGTCTGGCGGCGGAGCTCGGCGAGCTAATCCGGGCGCCCGCCTTCGAGTTGTCGAACTTTGCGACGGTGCCGCTGGATGAGTTCGAGGCTGCGGTACGCGACCACCGAGCCGTGATCCTCGATGCGCGCGCGAAGACTTTCTACGATGCGGGTCACGTGCCGGGCGCGTTGAATCTGTCGCGTGCCGACTTCGCGCGCGACTATGTTCGGCTGCGGCCGCAGCTCGATCGCGCAAAGGACGCGCCTATCATCGTCTATTGCTCCGGCGGCGAGTGTCAGGATAGTCGGATGGTCGCCAGCGCGCTGCTGAGCCTTGGTTTCTCGCAGGTCCGGATCTTCACCGGCGGATGGCCGGCGTGGACTGCTGCCGGACAGCCGGTCGCGCATTGAACGATGCTCAGACTGCAACGTCGCGGCGGCTGGATTGTGGTCGAGCTGGGGCTGCGCACGGCGATCGGTTTGGAGTTTGTCTACGCCGGATGGAGCAAAGTCGGCGATCCGCTGGGTTTCGCCGACAGTGTCGCATCGTTCGCGATCCTGCCCAACGCTATCGTCAGCATCTTCGCCCTGGCGCTGCCGATTTTCGAAATCATCGCAGGCCTGCTTATTTTGGGCGGCCGTCCTCGCCGGATCGGCGCCGCGGCCGTGTTCGTGCTTTCGCTGATTTTCGTGATTGCGCTTGCTCAGGCGCTGGCGCGCGGCCTCGACGTCAACTGCGGATGCTTCGGGCCGGGCGCCTCAACGACTAATCCGTGGATCGATTTGGTGCGTAACCTGTTCACGGTCGCCGGCTGCGCGATCATCTATGTGTTGCAGGCTCGCGCCAAAGCTTAATAACCCCCGTGCTCGCTCGACTCCACGCAATCATTCAGCATCGCGATCTTGCGATCGGGCACCATCGCGCCGGACAGGCACGAATCGATCTGCTCGCGATGGCCGTTCGTATCGCGCAGGCAGTCATCCACCTTTTGCGGCTGGATTTGCGCAACGCCGACGCAGTAACGATGCTCGCTGAGCTTGTCTCCGAAGGTGTCGGAACATCCATACAGAGACCCGAGGGTGAGGACGATAAGCACTGCCGTACGGAGCGATTTCATCTCAAGCGGTACCCTTCGACAAACTTGACCATAGTGGCAACGCGCAAGGATATTTGCGCGTGCGAACTTTGTCCATTTCGGCAGGTCGAAGTATCAGCCGCCTGACCCTCGGTCGGCGTGCAAAAAATTTCGATCCGGGCCGATCCAGTGATAGATTTAACGTCGCTTGCAGCCACTGCTTGAAGTGACAGGACTCAGTACGTCGTTCTTCAGCGACGGGCGGGAAACGCGCGTCGTCGACGACGTCAGCTTCGCCGTGAATCGCGGACGTCTGATCGGCATCGTTGGCGAATCAGGCTCCGGCAAAACGATGACGGCGCTTTCGCTCATGAGGCTGTTGCCGCCCGGGGCGCGAATCGTCAGCGGTTCGATAACCTTCGAGGGCCGCGATCTGCTGACCTTGAGCGAGGCCGAAATGCGCCGGATCCGTGGCGCGCGGATGGCGATGATTTTCCAGGAGCCGATGACCTCGCTGAATCCGGTCTTTACCATCGGCAATCAGGTTGGCGAAGCTATCCGCCTGCATCAGCGAACCGGTCGCGCGGAGACTCGCGACCGCGCGATCGCCGCATTGCGAATGGTTGGGATTGCGGATCCGGAGCGGCGGATCCACGACTATCCTCATCAGTTATCGGGCGGGATGCGCCAGCGGGTGATGATCGCGATGGCGCTCGCGTGTAATCCGCATCTGCTGATCGCGGATGAGCCGACGACCGCGCTCGATGTGACGATCCAGGCGCAAATCCTCGATCTGATCCGCGAGTTGCAGCAGAAACTTGATCTCGCGGTAATCCTCGTGACCCACGACCTCGGTATCGTCGCCCAATACGCCGATGAGGTGGTAATACTCTACGCCGCGCGCGTGATGGAGCGATGCGCGAAAGCGGAACTGTTCCAGCATCCGCTTAATCCGTATACGCAGGCCCTGCTCGAATCGATTCCCGGCAGCGGGGGGCCGCGGCGGCGCCTGAAGGCGATCGCCGGAACGATTCCGAGTGCGGCGGCGCCGCCCTCCGGCTGTCGCTTCCATCCGCGCTGTCCGCTGGCGATTCCGCGATGCTCGGAGATCGTCCCGCCCCTGCAAGCCAAAGCACCTCAGCATGATGTAGCCTGTATCCGTGTCTGAGCCGCCGGAACCCACTGCGACGTCAGGAGAATCGGCGCCCGGCGCGCAGCCGTTGGTGCGTTGCGTCGGCCTGCGCAAGGAATTTCCGGCCGGCGCGGACGGGCTCTTTGGCCGCGCGTTAACCGTCAAGGCGGTGGACGGCGTGGATCTGCAAATCTTCGACGGCGAAACGCTTGGACTGGTAGGGGAGTCAGGCTCCGGCAAGTCCACGTTGGGGCGGCTGATTCTCAGGTTGATCGAACCCACCGCCGGCCGCGTCTATTTTGCCGGTCGTGATCTATCGCAGCTAAGCTCGCGGGAGATGCGCGCCTTGCGCCGCCAGATGCAACTGGTATTTCAGGATCCATACGCGTCATTGAATCCGCGCCTGCGGATCCGCGCCATCGTCGGCGAGGGCCTCGAGATCCATCGTCTGGCGAGCGGCCGGGAGAAAGAAGCGCGGCTGCGTGATCTGCTCCGGATGGTCGGGATCGCGCCGGACGCCCTCGACCGTTATCCGCATGAATTTTCTGGCGGGCAACGGCAGCGAATCGGCATTGCCCGGGCGCTGGCTGTGCAACCGCGTTTTCTCGTTCTCGATGAGCCGGTCTCGGCGCTCGACGTGTCGATTCAGGCGCAGATCATCAACCTGCTCCAGGACCTGCAGGACAGCCTGCATCTGACCTACCTGTTCATCGCCCACGATTTGCGGGTGGTCGAGCATATCAGCCATCGCGTCGCGATCATGTATCTGGGCAAGATTGTCGAAATCGCCGGGCGCGAGGAACTTTATCGAGCGCCGCGGCATCCTTACACCCGGGCCCTGCTGTCGGCGATTCCGCAAGTGGACCGGACCGCGCGGATTGAACGGATCAAGTTGCCGGGCGAGGTGCCCAGCCCGATAAATCCACCCGGCGGCTGCGCCTTCCATCCACGCTGCTCATATGCGAAAGATATCTGTGCGGCTACTGCGCCGCCTCTTATCGCGGGTCGAACCGGACATGCTGTCGCGTGCCACGTTTTTCCTCCTGACCGAATTGATTAGCGATGGTCAGTGATGCCGCTCAGAAAAGATTCCAGCGCAGCTCAAGCGCAAGCCCACTTGGATATGCCCACTGCGGTCGGCGCGCCCATCACGCCCGAACAGGCGTGGATCGAAGAACGCACGCGGGTCGCAGTCGGTCGCGGCGTCAATGTCTCGGGACGATTGGTCTTCCAGGAGCCGGTCCGGATTGAAGGACGTTTTCGCGGTGAGGTCAGCTCGAGCGAGCTCGTTGTGATCACCGAGCAGGCCTCGGTCGAAGGACGCGTGCGGGCGTCGCGAGTTCTCGTTCTGGGTGAGTTGATCGGCGATGTGATCGGCGCGCGTTCGGCGATTTTCGGCCCTCGCGCGCGAGTCAGGGGCAATGTCGAGAGTGACTCGCTGACGGTCTGCGAAGGGGCGTCGCTCGACGGCGATGTCCGTGCCGGAACTGGACAGGACTCACCGTAGATTCGCTCGAGGAGTTGTCAGCCGATCGTTTCGACGCGGGCGGCCTTGCCGGAGCGGCTGCGCAGGTAGTACAAGCGGGCGCGGCGAACCCTTCCCCGGCTCAGCACCTGGATCTTCTCAATCCGCGGCGAATGGAGCGGGAAGATGCGCTCCACCCCGATGCCGTAGGAGACCTTGCGCACCGTGAAGGTCGCGCGGCTGCCGCCGCGATTTATCTTGATAACGATCCCTTCAAACGGCTGCAGGCGTTCCTTTTCGCCTTCAACTACCTTGACCTGCAGGCGTACCGTATCGCCGACCCGAAACTCGGGGAGATCATTGCGCAGGCTGCGCTCTTCGAGCTTCTGGATCACACTGTTCATGGAAATCGGCCCCCGAGAAAATCGGAATGGCTAGGATAGACGAACGCGGGTCGCTAAACAATCCCCTGCCGTACGCGGCGCACGCTCACTCCATGCTCGGATATACCACCCGGTCCGCGGAGAGCGGCAGGCCGCAATGAAGGCATCGGGTGGTCAGCAATCGCCGCAATGAAGGATCGGCGGACGGCGAGTGAAAGTACTGTGCGCAACGCGGACAGCGGGCGCGGGAAGCGCGAATTGCCAGATAGATCCCCACTCCGACAGTGCATCCCAGCGCAAACAGCGCCAGCCATACGCGATGCATCCACGACGCGGCGATCAGCAGCGTGAACCCCAGGGAAATTCCTGACCAAAGCCGTAGCCGCCGGCTACGGATCCGGCGCAAACCCTCGCGCTGTTCGGAAATCATCCGCGACTACGTGAATTGCCAGGTTTGGCGTCGGGCTCAGCGTGACTCTCGCGCGAGAGGCGAAAATGGCTCAGCAGGCCGGCCGTCAGCATCGAGACTCCGATTACCGAGACGAGGACGCCCAATAAACCGCCGACGCTCGTCAGGTTCTGCCCCGCGGTTTCGACCACCAGGTCCGTGCCGAGAGTCAACAGAATCGCGCCGAAGAAGATCAGGATGTCGGATATGAGTCTCACCGCTGCGGCAAGAGCTTAGCGGATCGTCGCGGCGCCGGTAACAACCCGGTGCAGGGTATGCCCGGATTCTGCGCCCCGTCCGCAAGCTGGCTATTCGTCGGCGGAGGAGTAATCGGTCGCCGCCGCATAGTCCGCTCCCGCCGAGTAGTCAGTCCAGAGCCCGCCGGAGTATTCAGCCGCAAAACTGCTATCGGCGTCCACCGCCGGCATCAGGTAGTCGGTCAACTGGGGCGGCTGCTCGACGCGGGCGAGCTGCTCATAGTCCGCTTCAAGCGCTGACGCCGAAGATTGCCCGCCCACCGATACCGGATTGCCGGCCCAGTGCTCGCGGAGGGTGAGCGGAACCGCGACAACGAGCAGCGCTGCGGCGGCTGCAAACGTCCGCCGCACGATCATACGCCGCCGTCTGATTCGCCCCACGCGGAGCATCACCCGATGGGCGAAATCGTCCGGCAACAGGGCACCTTCAGGCTCATAGGGAGGTTGATTAATCAATTCACTCATGGTCGGCCTCGACCATTAACTGGCGCAGCCGCCGGCGCGCCCGAAACAGCCGCGACTTGATTGCCGCGAGGGTTTCGCCGGAACGGCGCGCCAGCTTCTCGTAACTCCAGTGTTCGTTGCGCACCAGCTCGATGAGTTCGCGCTGATCTGCCGGAAGTTGCGCGATCGCCGCGGTCAGGCGTGCGCTGGCGGCATCGGCTTCGTCCACGCTTCCGGGCTCCCCGCGATGGTCCGGCGTCGCGTCATGATGCGGCTCCCAGGGCACCTGCCAGCGGCGCGCCCGGCGACGGCGCAAATGGTCATAGCAGGCGTTGCGCGCGATGCGAAAAAGCCACGGTTCAAAAACCGCCGTGGTCTTCAGCTTCGGCAGCGCCAGCACCATCTTGACGAAGATCTCCTGACACAGATCGGCCCATTCGCCCTCGGCATCGCCGACCAGCCCACGCACCATCGCCGCGATACGATTTTGATAGGCGCGAATCAGTTGCTCGGTCGCCCGGTCGTCGCCACGGCAGGCCCGTTCGATCAAAGCTGACGCCGGTCCGGCAACCGAAGTTCCGGTCAGATCCATCATCGTCAGTATACGCCGGCGTCCCGGTTCGCGCTGAGATTGGTGTCCACCGCCGGCCTCGGCGATGGACACCGCGCAGCTTCGCACAACAGACCTTTACTCGGCCGGAGGCGGCGGCTCGTCGTTGCCTAAAAGCGCTTCCATCTGCTGATGCAGCGAGACGAGCTTACTGTGCAGGGTCGCGGCCTGCGCAAGCTGGTCGGACGTCAGCACGCCGCGAACCTTGAGCGCCGTGTTGAGCATATTGGCGTCGAGTTGCTGTCGGACCTGCTCTTCCTGGTTCTGCAGAGTGGTGAAATTGGCGGCCGTGACGGTGCCGCTGCTCAGCAGCTCATTGGCCATCTGCTCATGGATGGAACGGAGTTGCTGCACCAGCGGTTTCGATTGCTGCCAGTTCGCCTGCATGATCTGCTGAATCTGCGATTGTTGATCCGCGGTCAGGTTCACATGATGCAGCAGCATCATCATAGGCATCATGCCGTCGCCGCCCCCGGGCCCCATCCCATGAGGACCGAACGCCAGGGCGGGCAGCGGAAGCGCCAGAATCGCCATCAGTCCGAGCGTCAAAAACCATCGCTTGCGTCGCATTTTTGCTTCGTTCTCCTTGCCGGGCACGATGCGGGCACACGCCGCGCACTCTGCATAATAGGACGCTCGGGGGAGCGTAGAGTTGCGTCGTGGTGACGGCGGAAAGCGCCGCGGTCGTCGTTACTTGCCGATACAAAACTGGCTGAACACGGCGTCGAGTACGTCCTCGGTTGAAACGGCGCCGGTGATCGACGCCAGCGCGTCGGCAGCGCGCGCCACGTCCACCGCGACAATCTCCGGCGGCATCGACGCCAGCGCCGCATCGTGCGCCGCCTGTAATGCCGCGAGCGCCTGATCGAGGGCTACGCGATGCCGCTCGCGCGTGATCGCGGGACTCCCGTCCGTCTGTGGCCCGCCGGCCATTTGGTCGATGGTGACTTCCAGATGCCGACGGAGCTCGGCCAGACCGTATGCCGTGAGCGCACAGAACTCGACTACCCGGAGTTTCATGCCCTCGGCGCGCAGCCTTTCACGGTCGAGCCGCGCGGCGAGGTCGCACTTGTTCAGCAACGCGATCCCGCTCCGCTCGCGCGTCGCAGCGACCACCTGTGCATCATCGGAGTCGAATGGACGTGAGGAGTCGAACACCGCCAGCAGCAGATCCGCTTCGTCTGCGGCTGCCCGCGTCCGCGCGATTCCCAATTGCTCGATTGGCTCGACACTGTCACGCAGCCCGGCCGTATCGGAAAGCACCACCGACCACGGACCAAGGCTAATCGACTCTTCGATTACATCGCGGGTGGTCCCCGGAATAGGCGTGACGATCGCCCGGTTGCTGCCGAGGAGCAGGTTCAGAATGCTCGATTTGCCCGCGTTCGGCTTGCCGATGAGCGCGACGCGCACCCCTTCGCGCGCGATGCGCCCGCGGGCGAAGCTGTCGCGCAGCAGGCGGACCGAGTCGGCCAACTCGTTTATCGAAGATGCGAGCTGCGCGCGCGACGGCAGGTCGAGGTCCTCGTCGGCGAAATCGATCTCGGCTTCGAGATATGCGCGGATTCCGATCACCTTCTCGCGCAAGCCTTCGACGTGCCGCGCCAGCGCGCCGCTTAGCTGTGCTGTCGCCCGCACCAGCGCCTCCTCGCCGCGCGCCTCGACCAGGTCGGCGATGGCCTCGGCGCGCGTCAGGTCGATGCGTCCGTTGAGATAAGCACGGCGCGCGAACTCGCCCGGCTGCGCCAGCCGCGCGCCCAGGTCCGCCGTCAGCGCGAGGATCCGACGGACCAGGTAAACTCCACCGTGACAATGAAGCTCGACGACGTCTTCGCCAGTCAGGCTGTGCGGCGCGGGGAAAATCACGCAGAGCGCCTCGTCGATGGTGGCGCCGGACGACGGATCGCGAATCGCGCCGAGCCGCAACTCGCGCGGTCGCAGCTCCCCGGGCTTGCGCGGGCGCCACAGCGTGCGTGCGATCGCGATTGCCTCCTTGCCGGACAAGCGGATGATGGCGACGGCGCCTCGTCCCGGCGGCGTTGCAGGGGCCACGATCGTGTCGGCGACGTACATCGGTTGCCAGCCTGCCTGGCCTCCCCCGCGCGGTCGACTCAAGGGGGATTCTGGGGCACCGCGCGGAGGGTCAGGCTATCCAGGTTCAGATGCGGCTATCATTCGCGCTTCGTGCCATAGCTCACGGCAAGACCCGCGCGCGCATCGGCCTGGATACCGTACTGCGGAATCGGATAGCGCAGACCATTGGCCGCGAGCCGCTTCATTCCCTCAATCGCCTTCGGCAGAAAGTGCGGCGACAGCGCCATCAGCAGCTCGTCGTCGAGCACACCGCCGTAGCGCCGCTCCGCGAAGCACGGGATCGAAAGGCTCGGCTCGCCGGTTTTCAGGGCGCGGCCCCACGAATCCGCACAGGCCGATTCGCCGACCACGCCCCAGTTGAATTTTCGATAGCCGCTCCACTGCAGCCCATTGATAAAGATGATCATCTGGCCGGGCGTGCCGTAGATAAGGCAGATATCGGGCGGATTCAACCGTCCGCTGGCCAGGGGTGATACCGCCATTGCGGCATATTTGCCGTGCGGCACCACGTCCATCGCCTCCTGATGGGCGGCGGCGTCCTGCGGCGTCGCATACCAGACGCCCGCCATCTGCCGACCCGATCGCCAGTCCGCGTCCTGCGGATGCAAGCCGATCACGGCACCGCACTGTGCACCGACCAGGTCCTTTTGCGTGATCCCGACGGTAAAGCCCAGCCGCGCCGCCTGCGCAACGATCTGATCGGTCGTGTGGATCGAGGATGGACGGCGGATTTTGGGAATCGCTTCCATCTCCGCGACCGTCGTAAACAGCTTCATGCCGATCGGTGTGGTCTTGAGCCTGAGCAACCGGCTGAGGTCATCGACAATCGCGTTCCAATCGTAGGTTGAGACAGCGGCTTCGACACTTTGTGACACGGCTTTATCCTCCGTGAAAGGACTTTAGTCGGGGGGTTGCGTTACTCCGCTTCAGGCGGCGGCCCGAGCGCCGAGCACCTGGCGCAGGAATTCTCCGGTATACGAATCGCGCGCGGCGGCGACTTCCTCGGGCGTGCCCTGCGCAATGATACGGCCGCCACGGTCGCCGCCCTCCGGGCCGAGGTCAATCACGTAGTCGGCAGTCTTGATCACGTCGAGATTGTGCTCGATCACGATGATGGTATTGCCGGCATCGGCCAGCCGGCCCAGCACCGCCAACAGTCGCTTGATATCGTCGAAATGGAGACCCGTCGTCGGCTCATCGAGCAGGTAGAGCGTGCGACCCGTCGCCCGCCGTGAGAGCTCCTTGGCGAGTTTGATGCGCTGGGCCTCGCCGCCCGAGAGCGTCGTCGCCGACTGCCCGAGGTGGATATAGTCAAGACCGACGTCACGCAGGGTTTCGAGCTTCTGCCGGATGGGCGGCACCGAGCTCATGAACTCGAGCGCATCGAGGACCGTCAGGTTGAGCACCTCCGCGATATTCTTGCCCTTGTACTGAACTTCGAGCGTATCGCGATTGTAACGCCGGCCGCCGCAGACTTCGCAGGTGACGTAAACGTCGGGCAGAAAGTGCATCTCGATGCGGATGATACCGTCGCCCTGGCAGGCCTCGCAGCGCCCGCCCTTGACATTGAAGGAAAAACGGCCGGGCCCATAACCGCGCATCCGCGCCTCCGGAAGCTGCGCGAACAGCTCGCGGATATGCGTGAAGAGCCCGGTATACGTCGCCGGATTGGACCGCGGCGTGCGACCGATCGGACTCTGATCGACATGAATCACCTTGTCGAGATGCTCGATGCCTTCGATCGTTTTGAAGGCTCCCGCCCGCTCGCGACTGCCACCCAGTCGATGGGCCAGCGCGCGATAAAGCGTATCCAGCACGAGGGAGGACTTGCCGGAGCCCGAGACCCCGGTGACACAGACAATTACGCCGAGCGGAAAGCCGACGGTCAGGTCGCGGAGATTATTCTCTCGCGCGCCCCTTATCGTGAGCCATCGATTACCCAATGCGCGACGCCGCTGTGGCAGGGGAATTTCCAGTTCGCCCGACAGATACTTCCCGGTGAGCGAGGCCGGGTTGCGCATGATCTCCTGCGGCGTGCCCTGCGCGACTACGTAGCCGCCATGGATGCCCGCGCCGGGACCCATGTCGATGATATGATCGGCCTCGAGCATCGTGTCGCGATCGTGCTCGACGACGATCACCGAGTTGCCCAGTTCCTTCAACCGCTTCAGCGTCGCCAGCAGCCGCGCATTGTCGCGCTGATGAAGGCCGATTGACGGCTCGTCAAGAATATACAGGACGCCGACCAGGCTCGAGCCGATCTGGGTGGCGAGTCGGATCCGCTGGCTCTCGCCGCCGGAAAGGCTGCCCGCCGTGCGATCAAGCGCGAGGTAATCGAGACCGACACCCGCCAGAAAATTCAGCCGTTCGCGGATCTCCTTGAGAATCAGCCGCGCGATCTCGGCTTCCTGCGGGGAGAGCGTCGGCGCCTCAAAGAACTGGCACGCCTGCTTGATCGACATCGCGGTGACTTCGCTTATCGACTTGCCGTTGAAGCGGACAAACAGGCTTTCCTTCTTGAGCCGCGTGCCGTTGCATACGTGGCACGGCCGCATGTTCATGTAGGCTTCGAGCGTCTCGCGAATACTCTCCGACTCGGTTTCCTTGTAGCGGCGATCGAGCCACGCCAGCACGCCCTCGAAGGGGCGCGCGTAGGTGTGGCGATGCCTGCCGCGTTCGTAGCCGAACTCGATTTCCTCATCGCCGGAACCGTTAAGCAGCGCCTTGCGCACCCTGGCCGGGATCGTTTTCCATGGCTGCTCGAGGGTGAACTTGTAATGCGCCGCCAGCGCTTCGATTACCGGTTGCATGTAGTTCATCCCAGCCCACGGCGCGATCACCCCGTCGTTGAAACTCAGATCCTCGTTCTGCACCACCAGCTCGGGATCGAAGTACATGATCGAGCCGATGCCCGAGCATTCCGTGCAGGCGCCGTGCGGACTATTGAACGAGAACATTCTCGGCGTGATTTCCGGATACGAGATGCCGCAGGTGACGCAGGCGAAGCGCTGACTGAAGTAAACCTCTTCGCCGCTGCGGTCGTTGCCCTCCAGCCGTTCGACCTTGAGGAGGTCGCCGCCGTACTTGAAGGCAACTTCGAGCGAATCGGCGAGCCGCTTTTCGATCCCTGCGCGGATAGCCAGGCGATCGACCATCACGTCAATCGTATGCCGCTGATTCTTGTTCAGCGCGATCTCGTCGCTCAGCTCCAGCACCTTGCCGTCGACCTTGACGCGGACGAAGCCGGCGCGCCGCAGGTCGGCAAGCTCCTTGCGATATTCGCCTTTGCGATCGCGCACAATCGGCGCCAGCACCTGCACCCGCGTACCTTCAGGCCACTGGCGAATCTGGTCGACGATCTGCTGTACGCTCTGCTGCGCGATTTCGCGACCGCACTTGTAGCAGAAGGCGTGGCCGACGCGCGCGAAAAGCAGCCGCAGATAATCATAGATCTCGGTTATCGTCGCGACCGTCGAACGCGGATTGCGCGAGCTGCTCTTCTGCTCGATCGAGATCGCCGGCGACAGTCCCTCGATCGAGTCAATGTCCGGCTTCTCCATCTGTTCGAGGAACTGTCGCGCGTAGGCCGAGAGCGATTCGACATACCGACGCTGGCCCTCCGCATAGATCGTGTCAAAGGCCAGCGACGATTTGCCCGAGCCGCTGAGCCCTGTGATCACCACCAGTTGGTTGCGCGGAATCTCGAGATCGAGGTTCTTGAGATTGTGCTCGCGCGCGCCCTTGATAACGATGCGGTCCATCGCTCTAGCCTGCCGCGTGAATCGCGCCGGTGGAGGGATACGCGCCGCGGGACAGCGCCCGGGCCTTGCGCACCGCGGCCGCCGCGTAGGAAATCGCGGCGATCATGCTCGTTGCGCTGGCCACGCCGAGTCCCGCCAGATCATAAGCCGTCCCGTGATCGGGCGAAGTACGGATAAAGGGCAATCCCAGCGTGATGTTCACCGCACAGTCAAAATCGATGGTTTTGAGCGGAATCAATCCCTGATCGTGATACATTGCCACGGCGCCGTCAAAGCCGAATCTGCCTTCGCGGCGAACGAAGGCGGTATCCGGCGCCAGCGGTCCGAAGGCTTCGATTCCGGCACGCTGCGCTTCGCGCAGGGCGGGTTTGATCACCCGCTGCTCGTCATCGCCAAACAAGCCGTTTTCGCCCGCATGCGGGTTGAGGCCGAGCACCCCGATGCGCGGCCGCGCCAGACCGTCGTGACGCTGCAGGTGATGGTTGAGGAGCAGAATCGTCTCGAACACCCGCTCGACCGACAGTTGGCCGATGGCATCCTTCAAACCGGCGTGGACCGTCGTGAGCGCCACCCGCAATTGCCGTCCGGCGAACATCATCCGCCACTTCCGCATGCCGGCCATCTCGGCCAGCAACTCCGAATGGCCTGGGAAATGATGCCCCGCGCGGTTTAGCCATTCCTTATTGATGGGCGCGGTCACCAGCGCGTCGACGCGTCCCTCGAGTGCCATCCGGGCGCCCTCCAGGATGTAACGATACGCGGCGTCGCCGCCCGCGACCGTCGGCCGCCCCGGTTGATAGGCTTCGGCAGGCAACTTGCCCACGTTGATGACCGGAAGGATGGTTCGCTCGGCGGCGAGTTCCGATGACCACGGACGAGGTTCCGGGGTGTCGATCCCGATCCTTTGATACTCATCGCGCATCGCCGCGCAGTCGCCAATCACGATGAGGCGCGGCGCCGCGCGTTTGCGGGCCAGCGCCGCCGCGGCGCGCAGGATTATTTCGCGACCAATCCCGGCCGGGTCCCCCATGGTTATCGCCAGCAGGGGCGTGCGGGGTTGGCGTCTCATTCCCGTATCCTACTCCGGGTTCGTCTCAACGTAATGACTCTTGACCAGGTCCTGATCCACCCACTGCTGCAGGTCGCTCTTCGAACGTTCAAACTGGATTCTTTCGCGGATCGTGGACTTGACCTCCGCCAGCGGCGTCCGTCCCGGCACCTGATGCGCCTCGACTTTGAGGATATGGAAGCCGTACTTGGTGCGGATTACCTTCGAGACCTCGCCGGGTTTGAGATTCTTGATGCCGGCGAGAATATTGTCGTTCAGATCATTCGGGCTGAAGACGCCCAACTCGCCGCCTTTGTCCTTGGAATCATCATCGGAATAGCGCCGCGCGAGGTCGGCAAAGTCAGCGCCGGCGGCCGCCTGTTTCTGCACGTCCTCGGCGCGCGCGCGGGCGGTCGCGACGGTCTGCGGCGGCGCGTTCGGCGGCACGGCGATCAGCACCTGCGCGAGCTGGTACTTCTCGTCAGTAACCGTGAATTCGTCGGCGTGGTCCTTGTAGAACTGCTCGATATCCGCATCGGAGACGACGATTTTATCACGGACCTCCTTCTGGAACGCCGCCATCGCCTCGAGCTGTCGGCGGACCCTCTGCCGGAAGCTCGCGTAACTGACATTCTGCGCCTGCAGTTGCGCGCGCAGTTGTTCGTCGGTTATCTGATTGCGCTGTTCGAGATTCTCGATGTAGTGATCCACGTCGGTCTCGGAAACCACGCTGGCGTATTTCTCCGCTTCGCTGGCCATGAGCTGTTGGCCGATGATCGCCTTCAGTTTGGCGTTGGGGTCATCCGAGCTCGCGTCGTCAGGGCTGTTGTCGGTTGGATCCTTGGTTGAGAAGCTCGCCACATCCTGCGAGGTGACCGGTGTGCCATCAACGCTCGCCACCACGCTGTCGATCACCGCACCATCCACCGGAGGGGGTGGCGGCGGCGTGTAGGGCACCGCCGCGGCAATGTCGGCGGCTGTGCCCGTCGCCACCCGCGGCGCGGTCTTCGAGGTCGCAGAAGAGGAATTTCCGAAAGGCAGATGCAGGCCGTTGCTCGAGCATCCACCCACGACCACGATCAACCCTAGCGCGGTCCCTCCGAGCCAGCTTACAAACCTCTCCATAGCCCCTCTGTCACTTTGAGCCGGCGAGCGGCGCGAGCCAGGTCGCGGAAGTTCGCGAAGCGGTTCACCAGACCGGAATTTGTCCCTCGCCTTTCTAATGGGTCAGTTGTCCCGCGTGATCCTCGACCGGTTGTTCCAACTTTTCACACGCTGCCAGCGCCTGCAATACGCTCTCCAGATGGGCGAAAATCTGCTCGTGGGAGGCGTCGGGGAGCCGGACGTACACCTGGTACGAAGGAGTAAGGCGCATCGATGAGCGATTGGCGTTGACCAGCGCGACGAGCTTATCGACCTCAACCGGCGCCTCGTGATGGAACTTGATCTCGAGTTCGCTGCCCTTGAGCAGCGCGCTCATGATCAGCAGTTCCTTCATGCGGCGACGCAGGTTCATCGCCGCGATCAGATTATCGACCAGGGTCGGCACCGGACCAAAACGGTCGCGCAGCTCGTCCTTGATTTCGGCAAGATCGGCAGCGGATGAGGCGCGCGCCAGCCGACGGTAGAGCACCAGCCGCTCGTTTTCATCCGGCACGAAGGCCTCCGGCAGATAAGCCGGGATGCCCAGTCGCAACTCCGGTTCGAAATCCGGGCGCAGCGGTTCGCCGCGCAGCTCATGAATCGCCTGCTCCATCATCTCGGCGTAAAGCTCAAAGCCCACCGCCGCAATCTCCCCCGACTGTTCCTTGCCGAGCAGATTGCCGGCGCCGCGATGCTCGAGGTCCCTCATCGAGAGCTTGAAGCCGGTGCCGGTCTCGGCCTCGACCAGTTCGCGCAGCGCCTCGATGCGCCGCTTGGCGTCGCGCGTGATGATATGCTCGCCCGGAATCAGCAGATAGGCGTAGGCGCGCCGCTTTGAGCGTCCGACGCGTCCGCGCAGTTGATAAAGCTGCGCCAGTCCGAAATGGTCGGCGCGATTGATGATCATCGTGTTGGCGTTCGGAATGTCGAGGCCGGATTCGATAATCGCCGTGCAGACCAGCAGGTTGACGCGGCCTTCGATGAATTCCCGCATCACCTCTTCGAGCGCCGTGTCCTTCATCTGGCCATGCGCGATCGCGACTTTCGCTTCCGGAAGGAGCCCGGCCAGATGGCGCGCCATGATCTCGATATTCTCGACGCGATTGTGGACGAAGAACACCTGGCCGCCGCGATTCAATTCCCGCAGCACCACGTCGCGGATAAGGCCGTCGTCGAAATGCGCGACGAAGGTGCGGATCACCTGGCGATCGGGCGGCGGGGTCTGGATGACAGATAAATCGCGGATCCCCAGCATCGCCATGTGCAGCGTCCGCGGGATCGGCGTTGCGGTCAGCGTCAACACCTCGACGAGCTTCCGCATCCGCTTGATCCGCTCCTTGTCGGCCACGCCGAAGCGATGCTCTTCATCGATAACCAGCAGGCCCAGCTTCGGGAATTCAACGTCCGACTGCAGCAGGCGATGGGTGCCGATGACGATATCGACCAGCCCCTTGCGCACGTCTTCGATCACCCGCCGATTCTCCTTCGGCGTGCGAAAACGCGAAACCATCTCGACCCGCACCGGATAGTCCCTGAAGCGATTGCGGAAGCTGTTCCAATGCTGCTCGGCAAGAATCGTGGTCGGCGTCAGCACCGCCACCTGCCGTCCGTCCATCACGGCAATGAAGGCCGCGCGCAGGGCAACTTCGGTCTTGCCGAAGCCGGCGTCTCCGCAGATCAGCCGGTCCATCGGCTTGGGCTTCGCCATGTCCCGGATAACCTCGTCGATGGCGGCCTGCTGATCCGGCGTCTCCTCGAACTCGAAACGTTCGGCGAACTCGTCGTAGGCGCGGCCCGGATGGAGATAGGCGTGACCCTCCATCGCCTCACGCGCGGCGTAGATTTCGATCAGCTCCGACGCCATTGCCAGCACGGCCTGACGGGTCCGCGTCTTGACCCGATCCCAGGATCCGCTGCCCAAGCGATCGAGCTTCGGCTCGACGCCGTCGCCGCCGATATAGCGCTGCACCAGATTGATCCGCTCGACCGGCACGTACATCGTATCGTTGCCGGCATACTCGAGGTTGAGAAAATCGCCCTCAATATCGGCGATCTTCATGTGCCTGAGACCGCGGAACCGGCCGATGCCATGTTCCAGATGCACCACCAGGTCGTCGGGGCGGAGTTCGTCGAGATTCAGCAGCGCGCCGCGATCGGTCTTGCGGACCCGCCGATGGGCGCGCGGTTCGCCAAAAAGGTCTTCCTCGCCGTAAATGTACAGCCCGTCCTGCTGCAGCACCGTTCCGGTCGCGACTTCGCCCTCCATGATCACCGGGCGATGGTCCGGCAACTCGAGCATCTCGGCAAAGCTCCGACACTCGACGTTGACCTCGATATCGTAGGCTTCCAGATGGCGCCTGAGGCGCGCCGCCTGATTCGCTCCTTCGACCACGAGCAGCGCGCGTCCCTGCCCGCGTTGAATCTCCCTGAGCTCGAGTGCCAGTGGCTCGAATGACGGGGCGCCGCGACTGCCGACCAGCTCCGCCGACCCGAGCTTCAGGCACGGTTGCGTTTTGACTTCGATGGGCGGTGCCCATCCCTCGCGCGGGGCGACGAGCGTGACCAGCGAGCCGGCCTCAACCGCCAGCAGCGCGGACAGCGCGCGTTCGATCTCCTCGACCGTCAGGTAAAAGGCTGACGGCGCCGGATGAAAGACGGGTCTGGCCTGCGCGGCGTCCGCTTCGCTGATGATCCGTTCGTGATAACGCTCCGCCTCGGCCAGGATGCGTCCCGGATCGGTCAGCCAGGCCACGGCGTTGTCCGGCAGGTAGTCGAAGACTGCCTGCAGCCCCTGTTCATAAAGCAGCGGCAGAATCAACTCGACACCCGGAAAGAGCAACCCGTTCTCGATCGTCTCGATAAGCTCCGCGGCTTCCTTCCGCACCATCCCGATATCCGCGCAGCGCATCGCCACCCGATCCACCAGCCGCTTGTCACGCAGCGCGGCCGCCGGTACGTAGCGGGTCCGGATAATGGTCGCTTCGGCAAGCTCGCCGAGCGACTTCTGATTCGACGCATCGAAGTGCCGGATGGAAGTGACGATGTCGTCTTCGAGCTCGAGGCGGACAGGATGGTGATGAAGCGGCGAGAAGACGTCCACGATACCGCCGCGGATACTGAAATCGCCGGCTTCTTCGGTGAGCGGGACGCGCTGATAACCCATCCCGGTCAGCGCATCAGTCAGGGCCTCCAAATCGATGACGTCGGCCGGCGTCACGCGAATCACCGACGCTTCAAACACCGCGCGCGGCAGCGTTTTCATCATCAGGGTCTCGACCGACGTCACGATTATCGGGTTCGCTGTGCGGAGCAGAGCGTAGTAGGCCGCGAGTTGCGCGGCCTGTACATGGCTCGGCGGCGAGAGCTGCGCGAATGGACGCAAATCCCATGCGGGCAGCAGATGCACTGCGCGAGCGGCGGCGTCGGCCTCGGCTGACTGATCGAGGAAGAAAGCGAGTTCGGCCGCCAGCGTCTCGGCCTCGCTGGCCTGCGGCGTAATCGCAATCAACGGCCGCTTGAGTGCCAGTGCCGCCTCACGCAGCATCAGCGCGTTGGCCGCCCCCTTCACACCCATCACCGGAAAACGCCGTTCAAGCCCCCGCGCGATTCGCGCTTCGAGCTCGCCGATAGCCTCTTTGATGCTCCGTTCCGACATTTAACAGGCACAGATAGACGCCGACGCGCCGCCGGAAGGGTGGCGCGCCCAACGTCACGCGGGATTATAGCAGGGAATCCGGACTCGCGGAGCCTAGAGTCGGCTCATCGCGGGACTGCGGACAGCGCCTTCTGACACGCGGGCAAAGCCATAAACGCGGCGTGCCAGCGTTTTAGTTCACCATAGGGCGCCACTGGAAAGCTGCCGAGTTCGGCGAAGTTGAGCCATGGAGCGATCGCGAAATCCGCCAGAGTCGGACGATCGCCGACGAGGCAGGCGCGTCCCTTGAGATGATCGTTCAGCACCTGGGCATACTTGTGAAACAGTTCCTCGCCTTCCTTGACTCGCGCCGGGTCCGGATCGCCCAGTCCAAGGAGCTTCTTGACCACTCGTTCAAAAGCCATCAGACCACAGGCGTTCTCCCAGCTCGAGGCGGACCAGAACTGCCAGCGCGCGACGTCCGCCCGCTGACGGAGGTCCGCCGGCAGCAGTCCCGCCTCCGGCTTCTTTGACGCCATGTATTGGGTGATCGCGTTGGCCTCCCAGACGATAAAACCATCCTCGACCAGTGTCGGGATGCGCTTGTTGGGATTGATCGCGGCATACTGCGGTGTCAGATGCTCCCCTTTGGCGGGGTTGAGCCCTTCGATCTCGTAGTCGAGACCCAGATGGTTCGCCACGGCCATCACGTTGAAGGCGCGAGGCGACCTCAGAAAAACGTAAAGCTTCATCATGTGTCTGAGCTCCCTTGCTTGAGTTTTCTTTGCCGTCGCCAAACTTACGCCTAAGGGCATCCGCCTCAACTAATCGGCTGTCAACCGGTATTTGTTATTCGGGCGCGATTTTTCATCGTGGAAAAACGTTCGGACCAAAGAGGAAAACCGCCGGTCCCGGTCGGACCAGGCGCCCGCTGCGACGCTCGGCGCTGGCGCGAGGAGGGCTTACGGGAAAGGGAAAATTGATCGATCGCCTTGGGAGATTAATCGTCCGGTCGCTTAGGCGATAATCAGGCACCAAACGTCGGCGACGCGGCGCACGATGATCGGTTGCCGAGCTGGCAACGGAATCATAAAGGCAGAGGAGCGAGACTCTCGCATCCTCTGCCGTTCAGAGCGAAAACGGATTTATTTAACCTGGATCGTCTTGATGTAATCGACCAGGAGATGGATCTTCTGGTCAACCTCCTGCGGCGTAAAGTTAGCGCCCGCGCCCGAGTTGGTCGACGAGCGGAACTCGAGGCCCCACACGGGCATCGGGGACTGGCCGATACCCGTCCCGTGAGCCCTGATCTGCGAGGTGCCCTTGATGGCGTCAGTCACTTCCTGTTCAGGGAAGGTGCCGCCGTTTTTCTGAGCCAGCAACGTCAGGTTGGCGGGCTTTACTTTGAGCGCCGGCGCGACCGGTCCGTCACCTTTCCCGTCCATCCCGTGGCACTGCGCACAATGTGCGCGGAACAGCCCTTTGCCGGTGATAAGCTCACCACCGGGGCCCATTGTTTGCGCCCCCGCTGATGCCGCCCAAACCAACGCGCCGCTTACCGCCATCACGGACGCCAGCTTCCGCAAGCCGAAATCCCTTCGCATCATTTCCTCCCCTGCGTCGAACAATCTGTTGGTAGCATCCCCCTACCGTTTCTCCATCCCCGGCCGACCTGTCCCATCAGCGAGGGCATCTCGCTCGTAACGCACGCGACGGATGCTGTCAAGTATTACAAGCCGTCGCATACATTGGTACTTACATCAGGGCGAGACACAAAGTGTGAGGGGGGCACGGTCCGGCGGGCCTGCGGCGCTTACTGAATCCGGCAAATGGAGCGAATGAGCCACGAGGGCGAGAACGGGGTCACCCCGGGGAGACTCTTCTGGGCGTTCCTGTACATGGGGGCGACCAGTTTTGGCGGCGGCGTGGTTGCTTATCTGCGCGATCACCTGGTTTCGCGGCTTAACTGGCTGGATGACGATGAGTTCATCGCCGCTCTCGAAATCGGCGAAACCGTCCCGGGACTGATTTCGACCAACGTCGCCGTGATCGTGGGATCGCGGCTCGCAGGCGTCGGTGGGGCGATTGCGGCGGCGCTCGGCATGATCATCCCGGGGGCGCTGATGATTTTCGTACTGGGCGTGCTTTATGCGCATCTGCGGGCCAATCCCGATGTCGGGGCCGCGCTGGCCGGCGTTGGAGCGGCAGCGGTGGGTTTGATTCTCGCGGTGTCGCTACAGATTGGCAGGCGCGCGGTGCAGCGGTTAGCCGATTTGCTGATTGTGGCCGCGGCCTTCGTGCCGGTCGGTATCTGGCATGTCTCACTGGTGCCGATGCTGGTGGTGCTTGCGCCGATCGCGATCTGGAGCTATCGGCCGACCGATCGCGTGGCCGCCGCGGAATACCATGCGAAGCAGGCGGCGTTTCACGCGCGTCGCGCCGCGCAGCATCGGGAAGCCCCGCCCGAGCGCATCGAGGGGGGAGCATGAAGCGGCTCGTTGGCCTCGTCAACGTCTTCGCGCTGCTGTCGTTATTGGCGGTCGGCGGCGGCACTGCCGTCCTGCCGCAAATGAAGCATGAGGTGGTCGCACTCCATCACTGGATGACCGCCGAGCAGTTCACCGACCTCTACAGTCTCGGCCAGCTCGCGCCGGGCCCCAACATGAACATGGTGGCGGTGATCGGTTTCAAAGTCGGCGGTGTGGCGGGGGCGCTGCTGGTGCTGATTGCGTTCTATCTGCCGTCCTGTACGCTGGCCTTCGCCGCCGGCCGGATTTGGGATCATTTTCGCGAATCGCCCTGGCGCGACGCCGTCCAGCGCGGGATGGCGCCGATCACGGTGGGGCTGATGCTTTCCGGGGTTTACGCGATCGGTACCGTGGCGACGCTCAACTTTCACCACTCCCTGCGCCACAACCTGATCACCAGCGCGATCACCGCCTCGGTGGCGGCCGTGCTCCTGCTCCGCCGCATCAATCCGGCGCTGCTTATCCTCCTTGCCGCGGCAATCGGATGGTTTGCCCTCCGGATAGCGTGAGCGCGCGACCAAAAAAAGCTTTCTAATGAAGGGCGACCAGGCATAAGCTGCGATGAAGCGGAAACCGTCCGCGGTTCGGCCGACTGCCCGGGAAAGACGTCAGGCCGGAAGCGCTCGCAAGGGTAAAATTATGGCCGCAGGCGCAAGGGTGCCTTCCGAGTTCGATCTCGCGCGCGCCACGTACAGTGACGGCAGCCCTCTCGATCAGATCCATTATCTCGAGTGCAAGATTATCCTGAAGCCGGACTTTTTCAGCTCCGTCGCGAGTTTCCAGGAGTACGCCAAACTGGTGCGGCGGGCGGCAGACGATGAGGGCGTGGGCTTTTCGGCCAAGGGTTACAAGAACCTGCGTCCGCGTATTCGCGAGGTCATCTTTCTCGATACTAAAAATTTCGCGCTCTACAACCATTCGTTCATTCTTCGGCGGCGCGTGCTCTACGAGGACGGGTTTCCGGTGGGCGATCCCGAAGTGGTGTTCAAATTCCGCCACCCGGATTACGCGACTTCGGCCCGCACCGACGTGCGTCCGAACGTGCCCGTCGCCTACCTGATCAAGTTCAAGGCCGAGGCGCTGCCCTTGCGCGACCGCGTCGGCGGCATCCGGATGCTCTATTCGCACAACGTGCAGTTCACGCTCGATCGCGCGCAGAAGCTGAATGGGACTTCGGTGGTGGAACTCGCCAATCTGTTTCCGGCGCTCGCGATGCTGCGCGATGAAAAGAGCCGGAAGATCGATCTGGTCAATCACACGGTGGTGGAGGAGGTCCTGCAGGAGCTCGGCGAGCTGGATTTCGGCAAAGGGGTGGTGGCCAAGTGCAACGCCGCGTTATGGCGCGAGCGCGGCCATCACAAATTGCTCGTCGGCGAATTCTCTTACGAGTGCAAGTTTCAACGTTCGAGCGACCTCCATGAAAAAGCCATCGACCGCTGTCGGCGCTTCTTCATCCGGCTCCAGGAGATTGGCGGCGACTGGGTCTCGATCGGAACGACCAAGACCGGCGCAGTTTATCGGCTGAAAGGCAACCCGCCGCAAGCTCATGAATAAGCCGGCGGCGCGGGCCGCGGGCGCGTCGGGCGGATTCCGTCCTTCGCGAACGTCGCCGGGAGCATTTGCCATGCTGGAAGGTGACGGCTCGGCGCGCCTGCCGGGTGGGCGCGCTCGCGCTATCTAATTGATATTCCTCTGTGTTAGAAGCGAAAGACAGTCAGCGGCAAAGATGGCGGCGGGACCGATACCGCCTGCACGTCACTTAACGGAGGTAGCGTCGATGGCCTATGACCTGTTGATTAAAAATGGCACCGTGGTGGACGGAACCGGCGCAGCATCGCGGCGCGCCGACGTCGCCATCGCCCAGGGCGTGATCGCCGAAATCGGCAAGGTTAATGAGGGCGCCAAGCGGGTGATCGATGCCAGCGATTTGATCGTCGCGCCCGGCTTCGTCGATCCGCATACCCATTATGATGCGCAGATCTGCTGGGATCCCTACCTGACTTCATCATCGTGGCACGGCGTGACCACCGTGATGATGGGAAATTGCGGCGTCGGTATCGCGCCCTGCAAGCCGGCCATTCGCGAGATTGCGGCGTGGGACCTGGTGAACGTCGAGGCGATTCCGTTCGAAGTCCTGAGCAAGGGCATCAAGTGGGAGTGGGAGACCTATCCGCAATACCTCGAGGCGGCGGCGCGGCGCGGCAGCGGGATTAACCTTGGATTTCTCGCCCCGCTGACCCCGTTTCGTCACTATGTGATGGGCGAGGAATCGATGGAGCGCGCGGCCACGCCCGATGAAACCGCGCGGATCAAAGCGCTGCTCAAGGAGGCCGTGACGGCCGGCGCCTTTGGCTTTACCACGACCACCGCGCCACAGCATATCGGCTACCAGGGCCGTCCGCTGGCCTGCCGCAACGCGAGCCGCGACGAGTACAAGGCCTACGCCAATGTTCTGAAGGAACTGGGCCGCGGCACGATCGAGATGGTGCTGACCAAGAACGTCTCGGTGGTATCCGACGAGGAGGCCGAGTTCCTCGACTTTATGCTGACCGAGAGCGGCCGCCCCGTGACGTGGCTCGCCCTGCTCAACCGCGACGACCTGCCGGAGGCCTGCCAGGATTCGCTGCGCAAGGTCGAGCCGCTGATTCGTCGCGGCGGGGTGCCGCAGGTCACCTGCCGACCCCTGGTGGTCGAGATCAACCTGCGCAATCCCTTTATTTTCGCGAATCTCCAATGCTGGGGCAGGGTCTTCAATCAGCCGCGCGAAGAACAGAAGAAGATCTACGGCGACGCGGAATTCCGCAATCAGACCCGCGACGCCCTGCGACGCTCGGGAATCTTTACCAATCGCTGGGAGCGGCTGGTGGTCAAGGAAGCGGGCAGCCCGGCGATTCAGGCGTTGATCGGACAGACCGTCGAGGAGATCGCGCAGCGCCTCGGATGCGACGGGCTCGACGCATTTCTCGACCTCGCCATCGAGGACGATTTGGCGGTCGAGTTCTCGCTCGAGCTGTTCAATGCCGACGAGAGCCGCATTCCCGAGTTATTGCGCGATCCCCGCACGATGATCGGCCTGAGCGACGGCGGTGCGCACGTCGATATGCTGTGCGATGCCGGCTATTGCACGTACCTGCTCGGTACCTGGGTTCGCGATCGCCAGGCGCTCACCCTCGAACACGCCATCAAACGGATAACCTCGGAACCGGCCGACTACTTCGGCATTCGGAACCGCGGACGGTTGAGTCCGGGGATGGCCGCGGACGTGGTCGTGTTCGACTACAACACCATCGGCTCCAACAAGCGCGGCGAGATGCGCCATGATCTGCCGGGCGGCGGACGCCGCCTGGTGATGCCCGCGCGCGGGGTCGAGCACGTGATCGTCAACGGACAGGCACTCTACGAGCATGGACGCGCCGGCGATGTCCTGCCGGGCCAGGTGCTTCGTTCCGGCAACTAGCGGACGCTGTATCATCCAATCGCGCTCCTGGCCTCTTGCTGTTCACCGAACGGAGGAGGCCGGGGCGCCGTCGCTCGATGAAAATCGTCTCGGGCGGACAGAGCGGTGTCGATCGCGCCGCTCTCGATAGCGCGATCGCGCTCGGCCTCGAATACGGGGGATGGGTACCGAAAGATGGCTGGGCCGAGGATTATCCGGACCCGCCGGGGATTTTGCCCAGGTATCCGCGGATGCGGCCGACTGCCGACGCCGATCCCGCCGAGCGCACGCGGCTGAACGCACGCGACAGCGACGCGACCTTGATTCTGCTAGGCGGCCGCGAAAGCGTCTCCCACGGAACTGAACTGACGATCGCAATCGCGAAACAACTCGAGCGACCGTTGATGCTGGTGCGCGCCGACGATCCTGCCGCCGCGCCGCGCGTTCGCGCGTGGCTGCAGAGGCTGCCCCACGACCTGATACTTAACGTCGCCGGGCCGCGTGAGAGCGAGGCTCCGGGTATCTACCAGTCGAGTCGCCGTTTACTGGAAGCTATCTTGAGCGATCGCGCGCGGCCTCGCGCGGCAAGCTGATCCGCGATCGCCGATCAGGCGAAAGCGTGACCGCCGCCTACGGGGCACTAACCGAGCGGAATACCGTCGAGCATCGACCATAGTGCCTCGGCCGCCTGCCGCGCCGCACCGACTACGTCGGACTCGACTCTGGATGAGCACGAACGCTCGAGGAGCCCCGCAATGGTGCGTGAATGGTCGACGTCGGCCTCGCGATGGACGCTGAAGAAGGCGTAAGAATCCTCGTTCACAAAGCCGTAGAACCGCCGGAGGCCGTCAATCTTGGCGACCGACACCGCGGGCATCTGCGATTCGTAAACGTAGAGCGCGGCCAGGCCGTCGGCGACGGAACCCTCGCGGGCCAGTCGGTGAAACGTCGTCACGAGATCCTCAGTCGTCGGGCGGGGTGTGGCGGCCTGCACCTCGCTGCGCGAAACCCCAAGCGACTCGGCAAAGCGCAGCCACAGTTCGGGATGATTCCGGGGGCCGCGCTCCTCTTCGATCAGATTTTCAAGCAATGCCTGACGCACGAACCGATCGTCGCAGCGCGAATGAACCGCGCTCAGATAGCGCGGAAAGGCCTCGACGTGACGGTAATATTGCGCCGCATAGTCGCGCAAAGCTTCGCGGCTCAGGGTTCCTGCGGTCCAGGCTTGATAAAAAGGATGGTTCAGCAGCGCGCGCCCTGCCACGACCTGGTCAATTTCGTCGATGATCGTTCTCATGTGCGTCCTGGGCTTCCCCGCCAAAATCGGCGGCTTGAAGATAGCCGAGGCAGCCCGCCGAGTCGAGCGCGATCGCCGCCGGACGCGGTGCGAAGCGAAAGTCTGCGGTCCGCGCGACGGCGGCGCGCGAGTAGAACCTCACGCACTGCGCGGCTCGTCGAAGAGCTGACCGTCGCGCAGGCGCAGCGTCCGTCCCATGCTCCGCGACAGGCGTTCGTTGTGCGTCGCGACAATCAGCGTCAATCCCAGCCGGCGATTCAGATCGTGCAGAAGCCCGTGGACCTCATCAGCAGTATGCGGATCGAGATTGCCCGTCGGTTCGTCGGCGAGAACCAGTTGCGGGCGCATGACGACGGCGCGGGCGACGGCGACGCGCTGTTGCTCGCCACCGGACATTTCGGCGGGTCGGCGATGAAGTTTGTCGCCGAGCCCGACCAGCGCCAGCATCTCGGCCGCGCGCTCGGCGGCCTCCTTTTCAGGCAGACGGGCAATCAGCGCGGGCATCATCACGTTTTCGAGAGCGGTGAAGTCGCCCAACAGATAGTGAAACTGAAACACGAAGCCGAGCTGATGATTGCGAAATTCGGCGGTGCGCCGATCGTCCATCGCGAAGACATCTTCGTTCTGAAACAGAATCGTGCCCCCGGTCGGAACCTCGAGGCTTCCCAGCACATGAAGCAAAGTCGATTTGCCGACTCCGGACTGGCCGACGATGGCGATTTCTTCGCCCGCCGCCACGTCGAGATTGAGCTCGCGCAAAACCACGATCTCGCGGCCGGCTTCGTAAAAGGACTTGGCGATTCGCTGGGCGCGCAGCAGCGGCGAAGGATCGACGCGCGGCGCGAGCGCACGCGCCTTATCACTCATAACGCAGCACCTCGACCGGGCGCAGGGCGCGGGCGCGCAAGGCGGGGTAAAGCGCGCCCACCGCGCACAGCCCGATCGCGGCCAGCGCCACCGCATAAAAGTTCACGGCATATAAGCGGACCGGTACCGCACTGATGATAAACATGTCAGCCGGCAGACGGATGAAATGATAGCGGTTCATGAGTTCGGTGAAGAGCCAGCCCGCGGTTACCCCGACCGCGGTGCCGCCGACACCGAGCGCGGTGCCCTGCGCGAGAAAGATCGCCATCACGGCGCGGGGCCGCGCGCCGATCGCCCGCAGGATGGCGATTTCCTTGCGCCGCTCCATCACCACCATCACGAGCGTGGCGATAACATTAAAAGCCGCGACCAGCACTATCAGCAGCAGGACCACGAAGTAGGTGAACTTCTCGAGTTTAAGCGCGGAAAAAAGCGGGGCGTTGGCCTCTGTCCAGTCGCTCACCGTAAAGCCCGCTCCGGCAACCGCAGCGATTCGCTGCGCGTCCCGCGGCGCGTCGAACAGATGGCGGGTCCTAATATCGAGGCCGCGTTCGAGTTGCGGGTCGCCGCCGAGCAACTGCAGGGCTTCTGGCAGGCCGACGAAAATCAATGACGAGTCGTATTCGTACATCCCCGAGTGAAACAGCCCGGTGACGAGAAAGCGCCGCAATCGCGGCGTGGCGCCCGGACCAAGACTGGCCGGCGAAATGACGATAATCGGGATACCCGGGGCCACGCCTAACTCCGCAGCCAGATCTTTGCCAATGATTGCTCCGGGTAAAGCGACCGTACGCCGAGTCTTCTGCTCGGTGATAACCACGGGATGGGTATCTGCCAGCGAGGCGATCGCGCCGACCGTGAGCGTGCTCTGCAGGTCATGCGCCGACTGTTGATCGGTAAGGTCGAGGCCACGCAGCGCGCCGGCGGCAACGTAGGCCGGCACGCCCTCGGGCGTCGTCGAGACCGTCAGCACCTCCGAGGCGGCGTAGGGCGCGACATTCACGACGCCGGGCAAACCACGGATCCTGGCGGCGAGCTGATCGAGCGAACCGCTATCGGGGTTGCTGGCGGTCAGCCTCACGTAGGGGTTAAAGGCGAGCAGGCGATCGCGCAGATCCTCCTGGAAGCCGCTCATCACCGCCAGCACCACGGTCAGGGCGAAAGTGCCGATCGCGATGCCGCCGAGCGAGATCGCCGCGATCAGCGAAACGAAACGATCGCGCCGGCGGGTGCGGAGATAGCGAGCCGCGATTAACAGTTCAAAACGCACGCTTAGCCTTGCGCGCGCCGTCTCCGACCGTGCGCCCTTTCCGATCCTCTGGCGAGCCGCAAAAAGTTACTTGTTCGTAAAGCATTCGCCAAGTAGTAGTTGAGGCTGAATTTTTATAGTCCCGAAGCCGTCCAGCCTTTGCAACGGCCGGGGCCGGTTGCCGCGTCGGGACGGCGCCGATAGACTCGCTCAAACTCCGCAGTTTTGGGGGTAGGACGCGAATGAAACGTTGGTGGACGGTACCATTCGCAATGATGCTGATAGTGTGCCTGGTGATCGCTTCCGCGCGCGCGCAGGACGATTCCTCGTCCGACGATGACGATTCCGATTCGTCCGAGGCCGCCGCGCCGGCGACACCCGCCGCCGCGATGCCGGAAGCGCCCGGCGCTGCCGCCACGTCGGTAGCCGTTGGCGGCGCACCGTCCGAGAGTGGCGCGTCGAGCCGGCCGGGACCTCAAGACCTTATCACGATGAATTTCCAGAACGTCGATATCCCGGTGCTGGCCAACTTCATCAGCGAGATCACCGGCAAGAATTTCGTGGTCGACGAAAACGTACGTGGCAAGATCAGTATCATTTCTCCGACCAAAGTGACGCCGGACCAGGCTTATTCCATCTTTCAATCAGTCTTGCAACTGAAGGGATTTACGACGCAACAGGCCGGACCCGTTATCAAGATTGTCCCCGCCCGCGACGTCCGGCAATCGGCAGCCCTCACCGAATCACAGCAACCAGGCCTGACGCAGGGCGACGAGTACGTCACGCGGATGGTGCGTCTGCGCAATACCGATGCGGCCTCGATCATGAGCGTGATCCAGCCGATGGTCTCGCATGACGGGCTCATCGCCGCGTTTCCGCAAGACAATACGCTGATCATCACGGACGACGCCTTCAACGTCCAGAGGTTGCTGCGGATTATCGGCGCGCTCGACGTGCAGGGCGTGCAACAGGACGTCGCGGTTATCCCCTTGAAGCTCGCTTTTGCTGACGACGTCGCGCAGCAGATCGAGAAAATCATGACCACGCGCGAGGCCGCAGCCCACGGCGCGGTCGCGCGGCCGGGAATCGGTGTGGTGGCGCCCTCGGCGCAGGGCGCGTCGGTCAATTTCGCGGTGGTGCCCGACGAGCGCACCAACTCCATAATCGTTCTCGCCAGTCCGATCGAGATGCGTCAGATCCGATCACTCGTCGCGCAACTCGATATCCACGCCCCCAACGAAACCTATCGCATCCACGTCGTCCATCTGAAATATGCTCCGGCCAGCGAGATGGTCGATACCTTGAATGGCCTGCTCGGTGGGGGCGGCGGACCGAGCACGCTTTCGCCGACCACCGGCCGGAACTCGCTCGGCCGCGGCAGTGCTTTGGGCAATCTCAACGGATCGGCCTTCGGCAGCGGTTTCGGCTCGAGCAGCAGCTTCGGCAGCAGCGTCAGCGGCGGTCTCGGCGGCGCCCTCGGTGGGAGCTCGAGCTTCAGCGGGATCGGCTCGAGTGGCGGCGGGATTGGTGGAGCGGGCGGTGGCGGTTTCGGGACGTCGGGCGGCCTCGGCGGATCGCGTTCGAGTCAGGGTGGTCCGGTCGCCTCCGCCGGCACCAGTGGCGGCCGCGGCACCGATTTCGAGGAACCGGTCAGTGTGACGGCCGATCTCGCGACCAACTCGCTCATCGTCAGCGCCGCTCCGCAGGACTACGAGACCCTGAGACGGGTCATTGATCAGCTCGATATTCCACGAACTCAGGTATTCGTTCAGGCGATAATCGTCGAAGTGAGCGTCGAACATACCAAGGATATCGGCGTCAACTGGCTCGCCAACGGCACGATCGGAGGTAACGTGCTGGGGGTCGGAGTCCTCAACACGGGCAATCTGCAGACCGCCCTGGGCAATCCGCTGGGACTGACCGGACTGGGGGTCGGTCTGGCTTCGGGCGACAATTGCAGTATCCCGAGCACCAGTTCAACCACCACGACCACCACCGGCACTTCGACCGGCACGATAGTCGTGCCGTGCGATATCGCGCTGATGACCGCGCTGCAGAGCGACACGCACGCGAATATTCTTTCCGCGCCGACCTTGCTCACCGCCGATAATGAGGAGGCGATGATTGTCGTCGGGCAGAACCTGCCGTTCGTCGGTTCGGCCGCCGCGAACTCGGCGCTCTCGGGTCAGATTTTCAACTCAGTTGATCGCCAGAATGTCGGTATCTCCCTGGATATGGTGCCGCAGGTTTCGGAGGGCGACTCGATCCGCCTCGATATCTATGAAGAGGTATCGAACGTCGTCAACGGCACGAATAACCAGGCGACCAACCCGCTCGGTCCGACCACGACCATCCGATCAGCTTCAACGACCGTGTTCGTGCAGAATCATCGCACGGCGGTGATCGGCGGTCTTATCTCGAACGAGACCGACACGGCGCGGACCGGTGTCCCCTTCCTTTCCGATATCCCGGTTATCGGCAATCTGTTCACTGATAACTCGAAGGACACCACCAAGGATAACCTGCTGATCTTTCTCACGCCCCACGTGATCCGATCGCGCGACGACCTGGCCGCGCTCGCCATCGACGAACGTCAACGGTTCGTCAAGGAACTGGGCAAGAAAGAGGTCAACGTGATGCCGCCGTCACAGTTCCAACGCCTGTACAAGCCGACTTTCAATGCGCCGATCTCGCCGCAGGAGGACCTCGAACAGTCGGCGCCTATCGCCCCCAACGGGATGTCGCTGCCGAACTCGGCGATGCCCTCGTCGGGGGGATCATCGAGTGCGTATCCGCCCTTGACCTACGCCGCGCCGGGTGGGTCCGCGTCCTACTATCCTTCGACGTCATACGCGCCGTCTGCCTACGCGCCGGCGAGCGCTCCGGCGGGCGCCGCGACCTATCCGGGGGGTGCCGGCGCCGCGCCATCATTGTCGTATCCCGCAGCGCCATATTCGCCGCCGCCGGTCTATCGCGGTGCAGTCGGCGGCGCCGGTCCCGGCTCGTCGAGCAGGACGAGTGGTGCCGGCGCACCATGAGAGTGCTTAAGGTGCCTCCGCTCGCCGTGAAGCAGGACGGCGTCTAGCACAAGGCCGATGGCGCGCCAGATCGGTCGCGTCCGCGGGTGGCTCGAAGTCTCCGCCCTCGCCGTGCCGTGGAGCGTCCTGCGGATGCTCCCACTCGAGCGCGCGGTGCGGGTCGGCGCGCTGCTCGGAGGCATCGCCGCCGCGGTTGATTATGCCAACCGATCGATCGGTCTGCGCAACCTCGAAATCGCCTTTCCCGAACTCACCCGCGAAGCGCGTCTGACCATCCTGCGCGATGCCTACCGGAACTACGGCCGGATGGCCGCCGAATGGGTGCATGCCTTCGCGCTGAAGCCGACCAATATTGATCGTTACGTCGGCTATGCGGGCCGCGAACACTGGGACGACGCGATCCAGCGCTCGGACGGTCGCGGGATCCTCACGCTGACGGGACATTTCGGGAACTTCGAACTGCTGTCTATAGGCCATGCGCTGCACGGCAACCGCGTGGCCTTGATTCAACGGCCCAACCGCAACCCGGTTCTGGACGCCGCGGTAACGGCGCGGCGCGAGCGTTTCGGCAATCGCGCGATCCCGCGGCGCGGCGCCGGGCTCACCGCACTGCGCCTGTTGCGGGAAAACTGGATGGTAGCCGTGCCGCTCGACCTCGATAATCGGCAGGGGGTGTTCGTCGATTTCTTCGGTCTCAAGGCGGCGACCAGTCCCGCCCTGGCGCGGATCGCCATGGCCACCGGGGCGCCGGTGCTGCCCGCTTTCATGGTGCGAAGCGGGACCAGCACCCATCACTCGATCACCTGCCTGCCGGTGATCGAGCTGGTGCGCGAGGGCCCTCGCGAGGAGGCGGTGCTGGAGAACACGCGGCGCTATACCGCGGTAATCGAGTCAATGATCCGGCGCCATCCGGATCACTGGAACTGGATCCATCGCCGCTGGAAAACGCGTCCTCCCGGCGAAGCGCGCTTTTACTGAGGCGTCGCGCAGCTAGAAGACCGGGATAATATCCGCGGCGGTGATATTGCCGACGTCAACGCCGTCCAGATCGAGCTCCGGAATCGCCGGAAACTTAATGCCCCAGTCCTCGACCACCTTTTTGACCTTGGCGATCGCGTAACGCCAGTTGTCAGCCTGTTCGTCGAAACTCAGCACGCCGAGTCCGCCCTGCCGCGCACAATCGATCAACAGACGATGGTTGTCGATGAAATAGGGCGGCAGCTCCCAGAACAGATTCGGCGGTTCCCAGAGGATCATCGAGAGAAAGACGAAGCCCGCGCGGAGCTGGCGCGTAATCAAATCCTTGTGTTCCTGCGCGAGCCCCGGCCAATCCCGTTCGAGCATCTTGAGACAGGTCGCCAGATGGCGGCTTTCGTCCTGACCGACCTTCTTGAACACTTCCTTGAACACGGCGCGGTTGGTCCGTTGCGCCATCCCATAGAACAATGTCGAAGCGGCGACCTCGCCCAGCAGAAAGGAAGTGAAAAGCACCGAGAGCGGATACTTGTCGAGCGAAGCGGAGTAGCCGCGCCAATAACGTCCGCCGTTGTGATACAGCCATTCGATATTGTTCAGGGCAGCGCGTTCGAGGTCCGTCGCGGCGCCGAAGTGCAGCGGTCCGCCGGGCATCAGCCGCTGGATCGCGCGCTGGCAACATTCTTCGTGATTCACCTCGTCGCGAGCCACGGCGAAGAAACACTTGCGGATCGGGTCTTCGGCGTGGATTTCGTACGTGTGGATCATCGCCCGGGCAAAAACCGCCGGCCCCGACCCGTCAAAGACCGCCAGAACCGCGTACCAATACATGATGCCGAGCCGCTCTTCGGGGGTGAAATCCTCCGGCCGCAATTGATCCCAGGGTAGGTCGGAAGGATTCCAGGCCTGCTGCTTGGCCTTTTCATACAGCGCGGCGAGCTCCTCATTGTGCACCGGCCATTCGAGCGGAAAGATATTCGGCTGGCTTATCGGCGGGGGCGCAAGGAAGCCATCAGCCGGGATCACCAGGCGAGCGGGACCGCGGCCTCCCTTGGCGTCCGTCACTGCTCCATTACCGTGGCCATTGCTTTGCGACATGGCGAAGCCCCCGTGCGTAATCGACCGTTCGGTCGATTTAATGATCTAGATCGTCGCGGAATCGCTGTCAAGCGGCTCAACTCCTACGCGCGATACCTTCGAAGACGATCGCGCTGACGGCCCTGGCGATCGCCTGCGGAGTAAGCTTGCCGTCGGCGCGATACCATTGCGTCACCGAATTCGACATCCCGAAAATCAGGCGCGTCACCAGGCTCGGATCGAGATCGGTGCGAACGTCGCCGCTGCGGATCGCCTCTTCGACAATGGCGCGCACCGCGCTGTCCACCTTCTGGCGGCGGCGCAGCGCCTCGCGTTCGGTGCGCGTGTTGCCCTTGACGCGCTGCAGGAGCTCGACTTCGTGAACGTGTTCGAGCGTGATCGAGGTCACGCGATCGATGATGACGCGCAGCCGCTCCACCGCCGATCCGCTAAGCGCTGCAGGCTCTTCGAACACCGCGAGCAGAGGGGTGAAGGCGCGTTCAAGCGCGCGTTCCAGCAATTCTTCCTTGCTGGCGACGTGATGATACAAACTCGATTTCGAAAGGCCCGTGGCGCGCGCGATATCGTTCATCGAGCTGGCTTCGTAGCCGCAGCGATTGAACACGCGCACGGCGGCATCGAGTACCATCCCGAGATCGTAGGGCTTGCGCTCAGCCCGGGAGGGTCGTCCCGCGCGTTTTCGGACTCGCGGCGGAGGTTTGGGATCGGCGGCAGTACGCGCGCTTCGCTTCATGAGCTGTATATTTATCCGCAAGGATGGAGGTTGCCTAACATGCCCCTGGTGAAGGCCTGCAGGATCGATCAACTGAAGCCAGGCGAGGCGATGCGCCTTAACCTGGTGCCGCCGATTGCGCTCTATCGGCTGGAAGACGGATTTTATGCGACGGAAGATACCTGCTCACATGCGCAGTCGTCGTTGTCGGCGGGTGAGATCGACCTCGAGGAATGCACGGTCGAGTGTCCGTATCACGCGTCGCTGTTTGATATCCGCACCGGGATGCCATTGTCGCCGCCCGCGAGCGCGCCGATCCAGACGTTCCCGGTGAAGATCGAGGGCGACGAGGTCTTCGTCGAGGCTCCGAGCTGAAGGCTCAGACCGGGCTCGCGCGCAACGTCCGCTCCGCTCTTTCGTCTAGCTTGGAGGACATCCGCCAAGTGTCTGCTCCCCGGGGTAGTCAGCTTGGGATGACTCTATGGAGGTTTTATAAGTATGCCCGAGGAACCTACGACAGAGCCGAGCGGACATCAGCCGTGGACGCCGATGACCGTCCATGAACAGAGACTATGGATGGGCGGGCTTATCGCGGTACTGCTGTTTATCGGCTTCGCGATCCTGTGCGCGGGGCATCGTCATCGGCATCGACCGATGATGATGCGGCCTCCGGGATGGGGTATGTGGATGGGGCCGCGAGAGTTCGGACCGCCGCCGCCACCGCGATGGGGTGGTCAGGGCGACTACTACTGGCGCGGATGGAATCCGGGGCCGTGGCAGGAGAATCCTGGCGGCGCTCCGGGACCGCAAGCGCCACAGGCGCCTGCGCCCGGTCCACGCGGCTAACGGCAACAGTGCCGGCGGGGCTGAATCCGGATTCAGCCCCGCCGGCATCCTCGCGCGGTTTTCTCAGAGGTTAGCGACGACGGCGCGGGTGAACTCGACGGTCTTGCCCGACCCGCCTTGATCCGGGGTCAGCACCTTGCCCTCCGCATACACCTTGCGAAGGGCATTTTCCCAGCGCTTCGCTTGGTCTCTGAAGCCGAGGTAGTCGAGCATCATGATCGCCGAGAGCATCGTCGCGGTCGGGTTGATGATGCCCATTCCCTTGATGTCCGGTGCGGTTCCGTGAACCGACTCGAAGTAGGCGTAATCGTCGCCGTAGCAGCCTGACGGAGCCAAACCGAGGCCGCCAATCGTGCCGGCCGCCGCGTCGGAGAGGATATCGCCGTATAGATTCGGCATCACGACGACATCGAGGTCCTTTGAGCTCTGCACGATGCGCCGCGCGAAGTCGTCAACGATATATTGCTCGTACTTAAGCTCCGGATAGCCGGCGACCGTCTCCTCGACGACCCGCCGGAAAAGCTCGTCGCTCTCGCGCAGCATGTTGTACTTCGCCGTGCAGGTCACTTTGCCCGGATACCCTTCGGCCTTGCGTCGCATCGCGAGCTTGCAGGCGAAATGCGCGATTCGGCGGCTATTGCGTTCGGTGATCACCTTGATCGCGTAAATGCCGCGTTCGGAAGTATCCAACTCCCGCCGGATGAGACGACTGTAAAGGTGCAGCGGCTCGAGCGCGGTAAGCGGTCCTTCGAGACCGAGATAGAGGTCTTCCATATTCTCGCGGACGATCACGAAATCGATGCCGTCAGGATCGGCGAGCGGGCTGCGGAAGCCTTTCAGGTAGCGACAGGGACGAACGTTGGCATAGGTCTGCTTGCCCCATCGCAAATAAACAATCGCGTTGGTTTTGCCGCTGGTCGAGCCGAAGAGCGTTGAGTCGGAAGTGTCGATAGCCGCGCGGGCCGCCTTGTCGGTCTCGCCGCGCACCCACTGCTCGCCGGGCGGAAACTCGACAAATTCAATATCCATCCGCAGCGCGCGCATCACTTCCATCGCCGCGGCAACCGTGTCGGGCGCGGTGTCATCGCCGGGCAGCACTACGACCTTTTTTGTCGGCATATGATTATTTCCCAGGGGCTCTTCAATGGATCGCCGCCGGCCCTCGTGCGAGGCGACGCGCCGGCGCTGCGGAGGGGATGTCGCGCGCGCCAGAGAAAAGACGCGCGCGAGTCTTCGCGGCTAGCCGCCGTAGTTGACGCCGCACTCCTTGAGAGTCAGCGGATCGCTATCCTTCGACAGATAGGCATCCGTGACTTCGCCGATAACGATGCTGTGGTCGCCGCGTTCGATGAAATCCACGACCTTACATTCAACCGCGCCGGGCGCGTCGGTGATAATCGGGCAGCCGTTGTTGCCGTCCTTATAGGCGTAGTTGCCGAATTTTCCGTCCTTCGGATCGACATGTTTGAAGAAGGCAAAACCCAGGTCCTTTTGTCCGGTACCCAGGAATGAAAGCGCGAACTTGCGCGACTGCTTGACGAGTTCATGCGCCGTCGAGTCCGTCTTGATTCCGACCACCACGAGCGGCGGGGCAAAGCTCGCCTGGGTGGTCCAGTTGATACTTGCGACGGTGGCTTTGTCGCCATGACGGGCGCCCAGCACCTGCAGGCCGTAAGGAATCATCCGCAGCGCCTTTTTCTTCGCATTCTCGTCCATCTGTTATCCTCCTATCGTCGAGCGTAAGTTGATAACCCATCCACTTCCCACTAACCCGCACAGCGTGTGCCGGCAGGAAGGGTCGTGAGGTAGTCAGGTCGATGATATTATCGCCAACCAGAGTGCAACAATGTCGTCCGTGAAGTCAAAGACGCCCGCTCGTATCCGCGGCCTGAACGAGGTCGGACGCTATGCTGTCGGGATCCAGTGGAGCGACGGGCATGACAGCATCTATCCGTTGGAAAATCTGCGCCGCGGTTGCCGCTGCAATGCCTGTGCGGGAGGTGCGGGGCAAGCATTGTCGGCGGCCGACCTGCGTCTGGCGCGCTTCGCCAGATTGGGCGAGGAGGCGGTCTTCATCGAATGGAGTGACGGTCACGAAACGCTCTTCACGACCGATCAGTTGCGCGAGCTGTGCCGTTGCGCGCTCTGTGCCGGCGAGCCCGAACGTCCCATCACCGGCGACTGAAACGCAGGACTGGGCCCTTCGCGCCATGCGCGAGTTCTATTGGATAATTCCCAGTCGGCGGAGCTCTGAAATATCAGCGTCGCTATAACCGCTCTGTCGCAAAACCTCGTCAGTATGCTCGCCGAGTATCGGCGGCATCCGGCGGAGACTGGCACGGGCGCCGTTGATGCTGACCGGCAGGTCCACCAGTTTCATCTCGGGGATACGAAAATCCGGGGCAACGGCGGGCAGCATACCGAGGGCATTGACCTGTTCATCGGCAAAGACCTTGTCGAGCGTGTTGATGACACTCGCCGGCACACCGGCCTCGCGTAGGAGGCCCATCAATTGTTGCGCTGAGAATTGTTCAGTGCGGCGTTCGAGGAGCTGATGCAGTTGGTTGCGCGCCGCCACGCGCTGCTGATTGGTGGCGAAGCGGCTTTCGCCGGCGACTTCCGCACAGCCGAGGACCTCGCAAAGTTTCACGAAGAGACGATCATTGCCGGCGGCGATCTGGATCCACCCGTCCGCCGTGCGAAACGCTTCATAGGGCGCCGCCGCGGGTGAAGTTGATCCGGCGGGCCCCGGCACGACGCCGCTCGCCTGATAGCCGGCCAGGGCGAGCGTTGTCCAGCCGACGCCGGTTTCGAGCAGGCTCGTGGCGACCTTTGCGCCCCGGCCCGTCTTGTTGCGCTCGATGAGGGCCGCAAGGATGCCCGTGAAGAGCCACAAGCCGGATCCCATGTCGATAATCGGCACGACCACGCGTGCCGGCGGTGCCCCCGGATGGCCGTTCATGCTGATGATGCCGGAGTAGGCTTGCCCCAGAGGATCGTACCCGGGAAGACTCCGCAGCGGACCGCTTTCGCCGAACCCACTGATCGACCCGTAGATGAGACCGGGATTGGACGCCGCCAGATCGGCGTAACCGAGGCCGCGCGCTTCGGTACTGCCCGGCTTCATCGAATGGACGAATATATCGGCCGACTGCGCGAGCTGCGCAACCAACTCGCAGCCGCGCGGGTGGTCGAGGTCGATGCACACGCTGCGCTTGTTGCGGTTGTAGGCCAGATAGGCCGCGGACTCGCCGCGCCATTGGGGAGCAAAACCCCGCACGTCATCGCCGCGGCCGGGCCGCTCGATCTTGATCACGTCCGCGCCGAAATCTCCCAGTAATTGGGTGCAAAAGGGTCCGGCGACGTTTTGCGTTAGGTCGATTACCTTGAGGCCCTCGAGCGTGAGTGGCATTTGGTTCTCCGAATCGCGCGACTACGTCACTAGTTCAGACGCAGACCGTTAAAGAGTAGAATTCAAAACTACCATGAGCTATTGCGCAATCGCGCCCGGGCATCCATTTCACGGTCCCTACCACGAGCGTGAATACGGTTTTCCGGTAAGCGACGAATCCGCACTGTTTGAACGGCTCGTGCTCGAAATCAATCAGGCCGGCCTGTCATGGCTCACGATTCTCACCAAGCGCGAGAATTTCCGCGCCGCATACGATAACTTCACGGTTGACCGGGTTGCGCGGTATGGCCTCCGCGAGCGCAAACGGCTGCTCGCCGACGCGGGGATCATTCGCAACCGCCTCAAGATCGAAGCGGCCATCACCAACGCCAAAAAATTGCAGGAGATACGCGCGAGTCACGGCTCGTTCGCGCAGTGGCTCGACCGGCATCATCCCTTGACCAAGCCGGAATGGATCAAGCTCTTCAAACGGACCTTCGCCTTCACCGGCGGCGAAATCACCGGCGAATTTCTCATCAGCACCGGCTATCTGCCGGGAGCACATCGCGAGAGCTGCCCGATCTATGACCAAATCGCCGCGCTCCGACCACCGTGGATGAGAGCCTCGGCCGATTCGCATCCTGAGGCGCAATCATGAAGTTACCGCACAATTACTCGAGCTCTGTAACCAACAACGGCGACGCCTATGCCACCGTGCAGGTGCCGGAGATGGGCGAACTGCGCCTAACGACGCCGGCGGACTTCGACGGTCCCGGAGGCGCGTTGAGTCCCGGCGACCTCTTGCTCGCCGCGGTCGAAGGCTGTTTCGTGCTGACCTTTCACGCGATCGCCCGGGCCTCGAAGCTCAACTACACGGCTCTCGAGGTGCGCGCTGAGGGCGTGGTCGACCGTCAGGACGGGACCACCCGCTTCACCGCGATCGTGCTGCGACCGCGCCTCAGCCTGCCGCCGGCAACCGATCGGGCGCGCGCCCTCCGCATCCTGGAGAAGAGCGAGCGCGGATGCCTCGTCGCGAACTCGCTCAGGACGCCGATCACCCTCGAACCGGAGCTGGTTACTGCGTGAAGACGGCTACTGCGCGGTCCAGCCGCCGTCGACCACCAGCTCGGAGCCGGTGACAAACGACGCCTCGTCGCTGGCCAGGAAGACCGCGCACCAGGCGACCTCCTCCGGTTGCGCGCCGCGACCGAGCGGCGTCATTTTGAGCAGAGCGTCAAGCTGTTCCTGGCTGGTGATCGCCTCGGACACCATCGGCGTCAGGATAACGCCGGGATGGATCGAGTTGACGCGGATCTTGTCCGGTCCGTATTGGACGGCCGCCGCCTTGGTCAGCAGGCGGACGGCGCCTTTGGTGCCGTGGTAGGCGGTCGAACCGGTTGATCCGATAATCCCGAACACCGACGAAATATTGATGATCGAGCCGCCGCCCCGATTGCGCATCGCGGGCACCGCCGCCTTCATCCCGAGCCACACGCCCTTCTGATTGACGTTGACGACGGCATCCCATTCTTCTTCGGAGGTCTGCTCGAGACCCTTCATGTTGGCAATACCCGCGTTGTTGACCAGGATATCGAGGCCGCCGAACTCTTTTACGCAGCTATCGACCGCCGCCCGCCAGTCCGCCGCGCGGGTGACGTCCAGATGAATTGCGCGCGCGGCATTGGGATGCCGGCGATTGATCTCTTCGGCAGTCTGCCGCGTCAGGTCATCGCGAATGTCGCCGATTACCACCCGGGCGCCCTCGTCCGTGAACAGCCGCGCTTCGGCCGCACCCTGGCCGCGCGCCCCGCCCGAAATCAAAGCCACTTTGCCCTTAAGTCGATCCATCTGGCTAGCTTCCTTTCCTCAGATCGCCGTCAGACCGCCATCGATGACGAATTCGGCGCCGGTACAATACGATGAATCGTCGCTGGCGAGGAACAGCACCAGCTTCGCGACGTCTTCGGCCGTGCCCTCGCGCCGCAGCGGCACCAGATTCTGAAACTGCGACCGCATCGCCTCGGGAATGATATCGACCATCTGCGTATTGATGATTCCCGGATGGACGGAATTGACGCGGATTTTCTCCGGCCCATATTGTACTGCGGCGGCTTTGGTCAGGAGCCGCACGGCGCCCTTGGTGCCATGATAGGCGGTCGAACCGGTCGAGCCGGTCAGGCCCGCGACCGATGAAATGTTGATAATCGAGCCGCCGCCGCGCCGGCGCATCGCGGTCACGCATTCCTTCATTCCGAGCCAGACGCCTTTCTGATTGATGTTGACGATCGAGTCCCAGAGCTCCTCGCTGGTATCCTCGAGCCCGGACATGTTGAAGATGCCAGCGTTGTTGACCAGGATATCGAGTCCGCCGAAGTCGCGGACGCAGGTATCGACGGCGGCGCGCCAGTCGGCCGCGCGGGTCACGTCGAGATGGACGGCGCGCACGACCGCACTGCCGATCGCGCCATTGATCAGATTCGCGGTTTCGCCGCAGAGATCGTCGCGCACATCGCCGATCACCACCCTGGCACCCTCGCTGGCAAAGAGTTTTGCCTCGGCTGCTCCCTGACCGCGGGCGCCGCCGGAGATTAAAGCGACCTTGCCCCTCAATCGATCCATCGTTGGTCCTCCCCGCGCTTTTTATAACACTTGTGCCGGCGATCCAGAGAATCTGGCGCCGACCGCCGGCGCTGAGGGCCAGGGCTCGACGGGCTCGCGCGATCCGATCCGCTAGCGCGGACACAGCGGTTCGGGTACGAAACTTCCCTCATGACGACCGCGGTCGCCCCACAACAACCCGGTTCCGCACGCACGACTGTGGTCACGCGGCTCGAGGCGACGCATACCCTGCTGGCGAGCTTCCTCGGATGGACGCTCGACGCCTTCGACTTCTTCGTGCTGGTTTTCGTGCTGCCGGCGGTCGCGCGCGAGTTCCATCGCTCGGTCGCCGATTTGGCATTCACGCTTACGGCGACCCTTGCACTCCGTCCGATCGGCGCGTTCGCCTTCGGCTGGCTGGCCGATCGCTTTGGCCGGCGTTTGCCGCTGATGATCGATATCGTGTTTTATTCCATCGTCGAGGTGCTGAGCGGACTGGCGCCGACCTACCGATGGTTCCTGTTTTTCCGCGCGCTCTACGGCATCGGGATGGGCGGCGAATGGGGTGTCGGCGCTTCCATCGCGATGGAAGCCGTTCCGCCGCGTTTTCGCGGACTGCTCTCGGGAATCCTTCAGGAAGGCTACGCGGTCGGCTACCTGCTCGCGGCTGCAGCGTACTTTTTCATCTTTCCGCGATTGGGCTGGCGAGCGCTGTTTTTTCTCGGCGGAGCGCCCGCGCTGCTCACGCTTTATATCCGCAACAAGGTGCCCGAATCGAAGGCGTGGGAGCGCGCCCGCCCCGAGCCCGGAGTTATCGGGAACGCCATCCGCCGTAACTTTGGCCGCTTCCTGTACCTGGTCGCGATGATGACCGTGATGAGCCTTATCTCGCACGGCACGCAGGACCTGTATCCGACGTTTTTGCAGAAGAGCCGCGGGCTCGACGCCCGGACGGTCGCCACGATCGCGATCATCTACAACCTCGGCGCGCTGCTGGGCGGTCTTTGCGTCGGCTGGCTATCGGATCACCTTGGCCGCCGCCGCGCGATGATCCTCGCGGCGTTAAGCGCGGTCGCCATTGTTCCGATGTGGTGTCGGTCGCATTCTCTCGTTTGGCTGACGGTCGGCGCCTTCCTGATGCAGTTCATGGTGCAGGGCGTCTTCGGGGTGATTCCGGCGCATCTGGCCGAGATGTCGCCCGTCGAGGCGCGCGGCCTCTTTTCCGGGATGGCCTATCAACTGGGCGTGCTGCTCGCATCGCCGGCCGCCTGGGTGGAAGCGCTGATCGCGGAACGCCTCGGCTATAGCACGGCGCTGGCGATCGTGGCGACCACGGTACTGCTGGCCGACGCCGTCGTGGTCGCCCTCGGCAGTGAACGTCATGGCCGCGCGCTCCACGAAGCGGAGTAAGGCGGAGATCGTCCGGATCACCACGCGGGGCCGCGTGCCGTCCAGGCGCAACCTTGACGGTTTCCCGCAGGGACGGCGCTGCTCCCCGAGGTGCTATGTACGATTTAGCGATTCTGTGTTAGACGGGGAAATATAAGTGGAGGGCCACTAGATGAAATTCGGAATCTTCTATGAAATTTCCGTGCCCCGGCCATGGAGCGCCGAGCGGGAGAAGCAGGTCTTCGACAACTGCCTCGAGCAGGTGCAACTAGCCGATGAACTGGGCTTCGACTCGGTCTGGTGTGTCGAGCATCATTTCCTCGAAGAGTACTCGCATTGCTCGGCGCCCGAGATTTTTTTGACGGCCTGCGCGATGAAGACCAAGAAGATGCGCGTCGGTCACGGGATCGTGATCTGCGTGCCCGAGTTCAACCATCCGATTAAGATCGCCGAGCGCACCGCCACGATGGACATCATCTCGGGCGGACGGCTCGAGGTCGGCACCGGTCGGTCGGCCACTTGGAATGAGCTCGGCGGATTCCGCGCCAATCCCGACGAGACCAAAAAGACCTGGGACGAATTCGTCCGCTGTCTGCCCAAGATGTGGACGCAGGAGCGGTTCGGCTATCAGGGACGGTCGTGGTCGATGCCGGTGCGGGCGATTATTCCCAAGCCCTATCAGAAGCCGCATCCGCCGATGTGGGTGGCGGTGACGAGTCCCGGCACCGAGATTGACGCCGCTGAACGCGGTATCGGTGCGTTGGGCATCACCTTCGGCACCTTCAAGGAGCAGGAAGAGAAGGTCAAGGTCTATCACAAGATAATCAAGAACTGTGAGCCGGTCGGCGAGTTCGTCAACGACAAGGTTTCGACCGTCAACTTCCTGTTTACGCACGAAGACACCGAGATCGGCAACAAGGTCGGTCGGCGGCTGCTCGGTACCTTCAACTTCCTGGCCGCGCAACTGTCGGCGGCGCGTGAGCTGTACCCGACGAAATCGTATCCGTCAGCCGGATTGCTCCCGGCGCTGCGCGAACAGGCTTCCAATCCGGGCGATGAGGCGGGCGTGCCCGAGGGAATCGCGATCGGGGATCCCGAGCGCGTCCTGCGCGCGTGCAAGAAGTGGGAGGAGTGCGGCGTGGATCGCGTCAACTTCCTCCTGAATGCGCTCGAAACCGTGCCGCAGGAACAGGTGCTCAACAGCCTCCGCGTGTTCGCCAAGTACGTGATGCCGCACTTCAAGGAGGGCGGGGTGCAAGCCGCCGCCGCCGGAGGTGGTCGCTGATGCCGCTCTCGGGACGTATGGACGTTGAGGCGTACGCGGCCCGCGTCGCCCGCGAGATCAACGGCTTCAAGACCGACGCCTGGACGCTGCCGAAAGCCCAGATCCTCAACCTCCACTATGAGATCGACAACGACACCATCAGCGATCTCGTGCCGGTGACGCTCCATCCGTCAATCCCGGCCTGGGCGGTCTTTCACGTAACCCACTATCCGGAGAGTCCGGTGGGGCCGTTCTCGATCGCCGAGGTGAGAATCGGTAGCCGTGCCGGCGTGCGTCCGCGGGGTTTCGTGCTGCGAGCGTATGTTGATAACGACAAGGCGGCGAGCGAACTCGCGGCGCGATGGGGATATCCGACGGTCGTCGGCAAGGTCTACTTGCGCGGCTTCCACGATCGCGTGGTGGCGCGGGTGACCACGAGCGACGGCAAGAATGCCCTCGAGATGGAAATGATCGACCGCGAGGCAATCGCCGGCTCGGATATCCAGTACAACTCGAGCATGCATCTTGCGCGCAACCGCGAAGACGGCAAACTGGTCGTCGTCCAGCTCGATCCGACATGGACCTTTCACAAGGTCGAGCGGGGCAAGGCGCATATTGTTGCGCTCGACTCGGAGGCCTGGGGCGCCGGCAAGCTTCTGCGCGCCGACTATCCGATCTCGGCGACCTTCGCCACTTGCGATGTGACGTTGACGAAAATTCGTTACGTATGCGATCCCACGGTCGATGCCTTCAAAGGGACGACAGCCGTGGCTGCCTAGGCGGCTGGCGGCGGGATCGCGCAACGGAGCTTAGTTGAAGGGCAGGGCGGTGGGATAAAGAACCCGCCGCCCTGTCGCTTTATGGGGAAAACGACATGCCACTCCTCTATGAGAAGCGCGACCATATCGCCATCCTGACCTTCAGCCGACCGGAAGCGCGCAACGCCTGGTGCGACGAATTCACGCGCGGTCTCCAGGAGCGCCTGCCCGAAATCGAAGACGATCGCGACATTCGCTGTCTCATCCTTACCGGCGACGAAGCCGGTAAAGCCTTCAGCGCGGGTGCCGATCTCAAGAACCCGCGGACGCATACCGAGAGCTCGGCCGCGGCGTTTCTCGAGAGCGTACCGCAGCGCCGCCGCTCGAGCCCGATCATGATGCTGCAGGATTTTGCCAAGCCGATCGTCGCCGCGGTCAACGGCTATGCGATCGGAATCGGCTGTATCGTTACGTTTTGCTGCGATCTGATCGTCGCCTCCGAGCGCGCCGAATGGCGGCTGCCGCAGGTCGCGCTCGGTATCCTGCCCGCACAGGCGGGGACGCTGCGGGCCGCACGCTGGATCGGCAAAGGGATGGCGATGCGGATGGCGCTCGGCTTTCCGCTGCAGGCCGACGAAGCCTTCAGGACCGGCCTTGCGCAGTGGGTCGTTCCCCATGGCGAACTGCCGAGCCGCGCAAATGCAGTGGCCGAGCACATTGCCGCACTGCCGCCGCTCGCCGCGCGGATGGCCAAGGAGTCGCTCAACTGCGGCCTCGACAGCTCGCTCGAACACACGGCGCTGAGCGATCTTTATCGTTTCATGGCGCTGGAAATGACCGAGGACAAGGCCGAGGGCCATCGGGCCTGGCGCGAGCGGCGGAAGCCGCAGTTCAAGGGACGCTAGTCGGCGTCGGCGCACCGTTTCCCGACCGCGTGATCAGGCGCTCAATCTCGGCAGCGAGCGCCCGACCACCGAATTCGTGGCCCTGCTGATTCCAATGGCCGACGCCCATGTGCGTGTTGGCGAAGCCGTGGAAATACACCCGATGGGCGACGGCATAGGCCTGCATCGCCGGCGGCAGGTCGAGGACGTCGAAACCGTGCGCCGCACCGAACTGCCGCAAGCGCTGGTCTGGATAGAAGAGGTCCGTCGCACCGATTTGTTTCAGGAAAGCCGAACGCTCCGCCGAGTCGGGCGAGACCTGAATCCCGACGCTCAGGACCATCAGCAGAAAAGCTGTGTGATGGCGCTCGGCCTCCTGATGGGCCATCTCGATCTCCGCCTCGGTTACGCGCCAGGCCGCGCGCCATACCGGATTGAAGGGCGGTACGTAGATCGCATCATTGATTCCGGGCTCGCGCGGTCGCGCCGGCCGCCGCGCTTCGCGCCGTGATAGCTTCGGCCGCGCGGGGTTTGCCCATCGGCGAAGGTATGCCCGAATCACGCTGCGCGCTCTGCCGAGCACGTTCAGAAGTTGCGAGTGCTCGGAAGCGAACCGCGCGAAGCAAGAGAACCTGAACCGTCGGTCCGCGACAAACGGTCCGCCGAGTTCGAGCTTGTCATCGCGATAGACGTAAAAAGGGCGGCACTTGTCGCCCTCGAGATCGACCGAGTTGTTGCGAAAGTCGTTGCCCGGAAAAAACGCAAGGACGATCACGTCCGGCGCGAACTTCCATACGTCCGGCAGGGTCAGCAGCTCCTGCGCCGTGCCATAGCCGTCCACGCCGAGGTTCAAGCCCTCGACGCGCATTGGATGGGCGTCTTTGGTACGACTTATCGCCTCCAGCGTGCGCGCCGCCACGGCGGTGAAGGTCTGATCTTCGGCCACCTGCGGCGCTTCGGTGAAGGAATCCCCGATCACGGCGATCCGCAGCGTATCCGGCGGCTTGGTGGTTGACCAATCCGCGCCGCGATAGCCCCAGCGGTTGATCCGCACCCAGGCGCGGCCCTCGTCGCGCTGCCATCCCGCGGCGCCCGGCCGCATGCCCCATCCCCGCCGACCGTCATAGGCGTAAAACGCAGGCTTGGCGAGTCCGCATGCACGAATCGCCAGCTCGGCGACGATGGCGGCCATCAGCACGCCGGCGATAATCAGAAGGAAGTTTGCGCCGAACTCCCTCAGGCGCAGCACAACTGCCACGCGACATCGGCGATTGCAGGCACCCGAACATCATAGGTGGCGAACAGCGGGTCGTCCGCCTGACCGCTCAGATGGCGCGCGTAGCTGCCTTCGAGAATGATCGCCAGCTTGAACAGCGCAAACACCTGATAGAAGGTGATATCCGTCATCGGCCGTCCGGACTGCTGTTCGTACAGCTCGATCATCTCGCGCCGTGAGAGGTAGCCCGCATCCGGTTCCATGCTGGAGACCACCGCGCGCCGCGCTTCATTGTCGGTGGGTTCGCTCCAGTAGGTGAGCATCCAGCCAAGGTCGGCGAGCGGATCGCCGATGGTCGACATCTCCCAATCAAGCAGCGCGAGGGGGCGCGGCCGATCACTCGTACTCCACATCACGTTGTCGAGTTTGAAGTCGCCGTGCACGATCGTCGCGGGCTGCGATACGGGAAAATGCTCCCGCAGCCAGTCGCGCAGTTTCGCCATCACCGGCAGCGGCCGGGTCTGTGGAATGGTTCGCTCGAGTTGATCGGTCCAGCGTTTCAGTTGGCGTTCGAGATAACCGTCCGGACGTCCGAATTTGTCCAGTCCGACGGCGCCATAGTCAACCGCTTGCAGCGCGATCAGCAGCTCCACCATCCCTTCGCTAACCGCGCGGCGCTTTTCCGGGGTGTCGGCGAAGCTCGGTCCCGCGTCGGGAACATTGGGCGAACGGATGACACGTCCGGTCAGATGTTCCATCAGGTAAAAAGGGGCCCCGATATAGCCGGGATCCTCGCAGCTCGCATAGACGCGCGGGAGAGGGACGCCGGTATTCTGCAGCGCCTCGAGGATGCGATACTCGCGCAGCACGTCGTGCGCGGTCGGCAACAGCGGTCCGCGAGGCGGGCGGCGCAACGCCCAGGTTTTGCCGTCGAAATGAACCAGATGAACTTCGTTCGAATGGCCGAACGAGATATTCTCCGTCCGCAGATTCTCCGCGTCGCCCAGCTTCCGATCGCGTAAAAAGCGCTGCAGGCCCTCCCGATCGATCTGCGCTCGCGCGGCATTGTGCATTTCTGAACCGGCTGTCATCGTCAAGCTCCAGGCGTGTCTGCCGGTGCATTTAAGCACAGCGCTTGAGGCGACGAGAAGTGCGGTTCGGTGCGTCGAAGGGACGAAAGATTAACGAGCCGAAGGCCCCGCCTTCGGCTCGTCTGTCACGGGCAAGACCAGCTCAGCTCGGGAAGGTAAACATGTCAAACAGGTCGCTGATTGCCGGCGAGTTCGTGGGCACGTAGGGATTGCTGCTGTCCGCGACCGGATTGGGCAGATTGTCGCGGCTGCGCGCGGTCAGCGGCGGCAGCGCCCAGTTGCGTTCGATGAACTTCAGGATCGAGGCGTGGTCAGCATACGCGTGCGACACGTGCCCGCCCTTCGTATATTGCGAGACGGCGATCAGCGGGATACGCGGCCCGTCGCCGAAGAAGTCGAGCGGCTGAATATATCCTGAATCCCACGAACCGCCGCCTTCGTCCACCGTGATGAACAGCACCGTGTTGCTCAGCATGTTTGCTGCCGTCAAGGCGGTAATCATCTTGTTCGCCAGCGCTTCAAACAGGTCGGTCTTGGAGCTCGCCGGATGGCCGTCGGTGAAAGCGTCGGGCTTCACGAACGAGACGGCCGGGAGCGTGCCGTTGGCAACCGCGGTGAACCAGTTCTGCGCGTCCTGGATATGCGCGGCCATCTGCGTCGGATCGCCCATGATCGAACTCGCATAAGATTCAAAGTTACAGATATCGCAATAGTAACTGCCAATCATCTGCGTCAGCGGATCCGTTGAGCCGTTAGCTACTGCGACGGCCGCATTATAACCACCGCCGTAGTAAGCCCAGGAGATGTTGTTTTCGTTCAGTTCGTCGCCAATCGTGCGCAGAGGCGAAGGTGGTACTTTCGTGCCCGCGTCGATACTCGCGCTGTCGATGGTGCCGTTCGGCAGATAACCCGGGCTCATGTTGTTCACCATGTAGTATGTGCCCGCTGCGCAGTTCGGTGACGGATGGTACGGCAGAGTCGCCAGATAGCTGACGATCGGCTGAATACCGGGTTGAGTCGTATCGGAGCAGTTGGCCCAATCGCCGTCGCCGACATACTTGTCGGAGGTCGAGGACGAGGGATTCGGATTGGCGATGTTCGCCGGCGGGACCGTCAGGCCGTCGAAAGTCGTCCAGTAAACATCGTCGGCCGTGCCGAGCATCTGATGGTTGACGGCCGTGCCGCCCATGATTCCCTGATGGTAATTGTCACTTATCGTGTAGAGCTGCGATAACTGGCGCAGGTACGGAGCATCGCCGTTCTGCATATTGATGAAGCCCATCGAATTCGAGCCTGAACCGTCGTCGCGCGCAACGCCGACATACGAATAAAGGTCGTTCTGGCATCCGGACGGATTGCCGGGCGTCGCCTTCGCCACGTTGCAGTCGGACTGCTGCCACATATGGAAGAGCCGATGCACCTGGTCGCCGATGTAAGCGTCATAGGGGAGGGTCGAGCTGGTCCACTGAAAGACCGTGTTGGGCAGGCTGGTGGCGTTGGGGACGCGCGTGTCGGTGCTGTAGTTCGGCAGTCCGGTCTGCCCTGTACGCAAAAGGAACAGACGGCTCGTCGGGATATTCGGTTCGATCTCCTCGAGATCCTGGAAGGTCACGGAGTTATCGAACGGGGGCGTCACGCCGGTCGGGTTCGCGTCGATCTCCGCCAGACTGGTGACGGCGCCCGGCGCATAGCTGGTGTTAGGCGGCGGCAGCACCGAGTAGGGCGTTTTCTTGCCGGCCGGCACGCTGATGAAATATGTGGACGGCAGCGGCGTGTCGACCTGATTCTGAGTAGCTAATGCGGCGTTCGGCCCCGGTGTTCCATTTGCATTGATAATGCCGCGCGACAGCAGGTTCGAGACTTTCTGCGGCCCGTTGTAGGTCGCATAGAGATTATCAAACGTGTGATTTTCACCGATTAGCACCACCACGTGGGTAATCGGCGTGATAGGCGTGCCGGGCTGGGCGAACGCCACTGAGGCGGCCCCCTGCGACGTCAGCATCGCTCCGAGGCCCAGCAGCGCCGGCCATCGTTTCCGATTCAATCGCTTCATTGGACTCCTCCCTTCGCTAGCCGCTCACAAACGAAACGGCTGCCGATACGAATCCGCATCGAGCGTCGAGATAATGCCGATGCGATCGTTAAACCCGAGAGGTCGGTCCGTGATCGGTCGATGAAACGATGTTGCTCGGCTATTACATGGCAGGCGAAGTCGCGTATTGGTCGTCGATGAGCGTCCGATTGCGTCAGTGGACATCAAAGAATATCGACGAGTGATAGCTATTTGCAGAAATCGCTACGCAGAGCGAAAGCGCGATACGAGTGTCAGGTGGGAATGAAGCCACCGCGGCGCGACTGGGGTACCGGAGGTTAAAAGAGCGCGCGCGATTTGCGTTGATGCTTATTGATAGTTGGGCAGCACACTCATCCGCTGCTGAAAGGGATTTTTCCCGAACGGACTCTGCCCGACTGAACCCAACCCGCCCAGCGTAAGCTGGAATTGATACTGAGTTTCACTGGGATTTATCGTCTTGGTGATGCCGACGTCAAACGACCAGCAATCGCACGGGGATTTGAAACGGATACCATATTCCGACGATATCAACTTATCCTTGACCAGATCGTATGAAGGCGCGAAGTAAAAGCCCATTCGATCAAAGAGACCGTAATAGAGCCGGCCGCTCAGAAATTCACTCAAGCTCGCGTTGATACCCTGCTGTTTGGTGTCCGGCCCGGGAGCCACATAGTCGTAACTCAACTCGAAAAAGGAGCCGGTTTCGCTGCGTCCCATGAACAGCTTCGGATTATTGTTGACCCACCAGGGCTGGACGTCGAAGGTGATGCTGGCGTTCTGGATGCCCGCGGTTTCGGGCGAGTATCCGGTGACCGCCGTTAACGACCAGACATTCGTCGGGAAGGCCGTCGCCGAGAGTTCGAGATCGGAGAAACGCGAGGCGCCTTTGGCCACCGCGTGCGTCACGTCATAAGCCTGCAGGAGCGAAAGCTGCAGGATTTCCACCGACGAAGCGCCGCTGGAATAGGTTTCCGGCCGAAACGGCATGAAGGTCGAGGTCCCCTGGTCGTCGCCGCTCGGCTGCTGATTCTGGCCGAGGTCGAGCGCGTATTCGGGGTTGAGCCTGGCGAAGAGGCGCGTGGTCACGCCCCAGGTGAACAGGCTGCGCGGTTCCACCCGATCGATCTGGTCGAACAGCGGATAGTCACCCTGATTAACCGAAGGAACATAAGCATAGGTGATGAATGGTTCGATGGTATTCTTCAGCTTCGTGAAGCCGAGCGCGTTGATATCGAAGATGCGCTCGATTTCGCTGGCGAGCCCGGTGCTGACATAGGGCAGTTCGCGATGCAGGAAGCCGCCGTCGCCCAGTGGCCCCAGCGACAGACCGTTGTTCCAGATACGGCCGCCGGTTCCCACTGGCGTCACCGCGATGGTGTCCCCCGAGACATCGTAGAGGGTTTCGTGCACGCCGACCTTGCCGAAGCCATAAAGGTACTCACCCAGCCGCATCGGTATGGTCAGGCTGGGATCCAGATCGAGCCGCAGCCCCTGCTGTCCCTGGTCACGCCAGAAGTAGTCGCCCTGGACGTCGTAATCGGCGTAAGCCAGCCCGTTGAGCAATTCCTGACGTCCGCTCAGCAGCAGGTCGGGCAGCGTTTGCATCGCAAACTCCTGTGGCTGAATCAGGTCCTGGTTCCAGGTTCCCTGCATCCGCGCGAACCCGTTGCCGTAGGTGTAAAGCAGACCCCAATCGGAGATCGCGGTCCGCATCTCGTTGAAGGCCAGCGGATAATCGATACCGGGTTGGACCGTGCGTGAGAGCGTCCAGACGTTGAGCTCGCGCAGGGTCAGGCTGTCGCTGACCGTGAGACCGTCACCATACATCACCAGATCTGGCGCCAGGCTCTGGCGCATCATGCCGATAACGTCGTAACGATCGAGCGGGATATGGGTATCGGCGAGCTGGGTGTCGACAACATCCTCGATCCGACTGTCCTGGCTGCGCAGCCCCTCATTATAAAACGCGCCGTCGATAACGAAGTAATCGCCCTCGCCGGTAATCAGCCGATACTCGCCCAGGCCGCCGACGCGCAGGTTGGTCTCGAGATCGAGCGCCACGGTTGCGTCCGAGCTCTTGTTGATCGCCCAATACCAAGGCTGCACGAGTTGAAATCCGCGAAAGCCGGAGATGCCGACCCGAGGACCCAGAAGCCCCGATGAGCGATCGGTGTTGGCGGGAAAGACGAAGTACGGGAAATACGCGATCGGATAACCGAGCACGTCAAAATGCGCATTGTGCGCGGACCCTGACGTGCCGACATGAACATTCATGTCGTCGCCCTGGATGCTCCAGTCGGGATTATCCGGATCGCATCCGCAGGTCGTGAAAAAGCCGTGCAGCACTTTGTAGTTCTGGCCCGGCAATTTCTGAATCTGCCGACCTTTCAGCAGGTAATTCTTATCGCGGTCGGTCACCGTCGCGTTGGTAAGCAGCATGCTCTCGTCATTGAGATTCAGCGTTCCTTCGTCGGCATGGATCTCGCCGAGGGGATCGACGATGTGGACCTTGCCCTTCGCATAGAGAACGCGATCGCGACGCAGAAAGTCCGCCTGATCGGCGGTCAGCGTGGTCTGGTTCTGGTTGACCACGGCGTTGCCGATCACCACGAAAGAATCGGTCTTGTAATCGTACTGGAAGGTTTGACCGGTGATATTCACCGGTCCGCTCTCGTGGGTCGATTGGATAAAGCCAGCCAGGCCGTCGTCCTGTTGCGCCAAGGCCGGCCGCCCCATCGAGCCCAGGATCCAGAAGGCGATCCCAGCGATGATGAATTTAAGCCGGACGCTCAGGGAACAGCTCCCGCCGGCCCGACTGTTCCAGCACCCACGAATAGATCTCCCCCACCAGGTAAACCGACCCGGTCACCAAAACTACATCATTCGCTGCAGCCTGCGCCATGGCTGCCTCTATCGCGGACCTAGGCTCACGCACGACCTGCGCCGGCGTCTGCGATGCGAACAGGGGCAGCAGGTGTTCGGGCTCCAGCGGACGCTTCGGTTTGACGCGGGTGAGGAAGGCGCGGCTGACGCGCGGTGCGAGCATCGCGGCCATCCGCCGCCAGTTCTTGTCTTCAAGACAGCCGAACACCAGGATGGGGCGCACGTCATCACCGAGTTCCACCCTCAGGCTTTCGAGCAAGGCTTCGATCGCGAGCTCATTGTGCGCGCAATCCAGGATGACGGTCGGTCGTTGGCCGACGATATCGAAGCGGCCGGGCCAGTAAACGTCGCGCATCCCGCGTCGCAGCGCCGCTTCGCTGATCGCGATACCCTGCGCGCGCAATGCTTCGAGCGCAGCGAGGGCAATCGCGGCATTTTCATGCTGAAACGTCCCGCGAACGCCGAGTTCCACCCCCTGCAAGCGCAGGTCGCCGCCCGTGTAATCGATCCGGCGCCGATCGACGCTGCGGTACGAATAATCGCGATCGACCAGCGTCGCTGGACTGCTCCGCTCGGCGGCAATTGGCAGCAGGGTTGCCTGAGCTTCACGGTCGCGCGTCCCGATCACGACCGGGATGCCGCGCTTGATGATGCCGCCTTTTTCGCGGGCGATCGAGGTGATCGTGTAGCCGAGCTGTTCCATGTGATCGAAGCCGATCGGCGTGATGACGCTCAAGATCGGAGTAACCACGTTGGTCGAGTCAAGCCGCCCGCCGAGGCCGGTCTCGATCACGGCCAGATCCACCGCCGCCTCGGCGAAGTAAAGGAACATCAGACAGACCGTGAATTCGAAAAAGGTCAGGGCGAGGCCCGCGCGCTCGAACACTGTCCGTAGTCGCGCGATATAAGCAAGCATCCGCTCCTGATCCATCTCGACGCCGTTGATGCGGGTGCGCTCCGTCAAGCTGACCAGGTGCGGTTTGGTGTACAGTCCGCAGCGATAACCCTGGGCGCGCAGGCACGAGTCAACCATTGCGGCAACTGAGCCCTTGCCTTTGGTGCCCGCGATGTGGACCGCGCGTAGCCGTCGATGGGGGTTGCCGATCAGCTCGAGCGCCTGGTCCATTCGCTCGAGCTTGTAGATCTCGCCGCGCCCCTCCAGCGAATACAACCAGGTCAGGGCCTCGGTCAGAACTTCCATAAGGGCCAGAATTTTAATCTCCCGGGCTGTTCCGCGAAAGTCCGGCGTCGTGATTCTGCGTGCCGCCGCTCGAAACTGGTGTACAAGACCGATGACACATAGAATACTCATGGTCTGTGGGGAGCAGGTTTGTGGTGAAACCGCCCGCTCTACGCGTCGGCGATACGATCGGGGTGGTCGCGCCGGCCGCAGCCGTGCGCGCCGAGATGCTCGAACAAGGCATCGCGGCGCTGCGGGCGATGGGTTACCGGGTCAAAGTCTCGACGCACGCGCTCAATCGCGCGGGCATCGTTGCCGGCACGGACGAAGTCAGAGCGCGGGAACTTTCGCGATTCTTTGCGGATCCCTCGGTGCGAGCCATTTTTGCCGCCCGCGGCGGTTACGGCAGCGGGCGCCTGCTGCCGCTGCTCGATTTCGCCGAGCTCAGACGCTCGCCGAAAATCTTTCTCGGCTTCTCCGATGAGACCTTCCTGCTCAACGCGCTGGTTGCGCAGGCTTCGATGGTCGCGTTCCATGGCCCGATGGTCGCGATGGACTTCGCGCGCGGCCTCGACGGTTCCGCGTCCGCTCATCTTAAGGCTCTGCTTGCGGGCGAGCTGACCGATTGGGAGCTGCCGGGCGCGCGGATCATCCGTCCCGGACGTGCCGACGGTGAATTGATCGGCGGTTGTCTCTCGGTGATCGCCGCGATGATGGCGACGCCGTGGCAGCCGGATTTCGCCGGTCGCATTCTTTTTCTGGAAGACACTGGTGAAAAGGCGTACCGGCTCGACCGGATGCTCACGCAGCTCAGACAGTCGGGGATCCTGCGGCAGGTGGCCGGCATCGCCTTTGGCGCATTCAAGCCCGTCCCCGCTGATTACGATGAAGCCGCGCTCATTGCTGATACCTTGAGCGCCGCCGGCGACGGTCTCGAATGTCCGGTCGTCGCGGGCTTCGAGGTCGGTCACGGCAGCGCCAATTTCACGCTTCCTCTTGGCCTTTTCGCGCATCTCGACGGCGAGCGCGGAAGGTTAGTCTTCAAAGAAGCCGCCGTACGCGTCTAGAAGGAGCCGGGCGATGGCGGTGATACCAGGGGAGCAGGCGAGGGTGGGAAATTCGACCTGGAAAGAAGTCGAGCGGGCCTTTATTGCAGCGGTCGAACAACGGGTTTTTTCCGGCGCGACGGTGGTCGTGCGGAAGGGCGACAGCATCGTCTTTGAAGGCGCGTTCGGTTTTCGGACGCTCGAGCCGGAAACTTCGCCGATGAAGCTCGACACGGTCTTTGATCTCTCGTCACTGACCAAACCCCTCGCCACGACGCTCGCCGTGATGCTGCTCCGGCGTGACGGCCGGCTGCGCCTCGATGACCGCGTGACGCGCTTCTTTCATAATTTCGGCGTTCACGGCAAGGCCCATGTAACCTTTCGTCAATTGCTCGCGCATTGTTCCGGGCTTGCGGCGTGGCGGCCGTTCTATCAACAGGTGGCCGAAATCGAACGCGGCGGCAAGGTGAACTTCGTTGCCAGTCAGGGCGCCAAGGAATTCATCTTTGAACAAATCCATCGCGAAAAACCCGAATACGCGCCGGCCTCGCGGGCGCTCTACTCCGATCTCAACTTCATGCTGCTCGGCGAGACGGTCGAACAGATCGGTGGGATCGCCCTGAACCGCTTCTGTCGCGATCGGATTTTCCGACCGCTCGGGCTGCGGGCCACCGACTTTATCGATATCTCGCTGGTGCGCTCTCGCCGTTTTGAACCGGTGCCCGAGATGTTCGCCGCCACCTCGTTTTGCGCCTTTCGCAAACGTCTGCTGATTGGCGAGGTCGAAGACGAGAATGCCTATGCGATGGGTGGTGTCGCCGGTCATGCCGGGTTGTTCGCGCCGGTGCGCGAGGTCGATCGTATCGTCCATGTGCTGCTGCGCTGCTATGCGGGGGCGTCCGATTACCTTCCCGCCGACACCGTGCGCGAGTTCTGGACGCGCGATAAGAGTGTGAAGGGTTCCACCTGGGCTCTCGGATGGGACTCGCCTTCACCGGATTTTTCGAGTTCGGGTCATCACTTCTCGCCCCACGCCGTTGGTCACCTCGGGTTCACGGGTACGTCGATCTGGATCGAACCGGAAAAGGCGATCGCGATCTCAATTCTTACGAATCGGGTTCATCCGACCCGCGATAATCAGGCGATCCGCGAGTTCCGCCCGCGTATCCACGACCTGATTATGGCGGCCCTCGGTGAGGCCGGCGCGTAAGGTCTAGGTGCGGCAACCCCGGCGCGTTCGGCCGGGCAGGCATGGGCGCGGCGGCGCGGCTAGGATTGTTTGCCGGCAACGGCCGGCGCCAGGACGTAGCGCTGCCATTCGAGGAGATGGCTTAGCGAGCGCATGTCAGGCATGCGATCGAGGTACACCTCGCCGCGCAGATGATCGGTCTCGTGCTGGATCACGCGCGCATGGAAGTCGCTCGCGACGAAGTCCAGCGCCTCTCCCTGGCGCCCCAGCGCGTTGACCCGTATCTGACGAAAACGCGGCACCAGTCCGCGCATCTCCGGGATGCTCAGACATCCTTCCCATTCCGGGACAGTGCTGGAGTCAAGGACAGTGATCGAGGGATTGATCAGATAGGTCAGCGGCACGCGCGGCATCTCCGGGTACCGCGGATGGTTCTCAACTTCGAGCACCGCCACCTGCAAGCCGACATGAACCTGCGGTCCCGCGAGCCCGACGCCGCTGTACTCATGCATCGTCTCGACCATATCGTCCAGCAGGCGCTGAAAGCCCGGCGTGGTGATCACCTCAGGCGCTACCGGCTGCGCCGCGGTTCGAATCACGGGATGGCCCAGGCGCGCTACTTTCAAAATCATGGCCCGCGTTCCTCACCGCAATCCAAACAACGATGCCTGAACAACGCAAGAGGCCGGATTATCGCTGGCGGCGGCAGATCGGCGGACGATCGCACCGCCGCCGATGCGTCAGCGATTTGAGCTTACAGGGCCGCGCTTTCTAACTGGAGGCTCGCGTGTCGCTCAGACGCTCGGGGTCTTGTTGCCCGAGGCCCAGGAATCCGGCCGCTGCAGACCTTCGGCGTTCGTCCGCCACTGATCGATCGACTCCTGGTTGAAGCGCCAGTCACTGCCGACCTTGAAGGCGGGCAGTTGCCGCTTCTTCAGCAAGCGATAGATCGTGGAAGGATGAACCCGCAGATAGCTGGCCACTTCCTCGAGCGTCATCACATGTGCCATCGCCAACTCCCCGTATGCTTCCGCCCGCTCCTCCGCAAGCGGATACTGCTAAAAGTAACATTTGCCTACCAGCTCGACAATAGCTGGCCGGTCAAGCCTAAACAAGAACGATTATGCACAAACGCCAGTCAAAATGCTAGCGATGATAACTGGCAGTTAACAGAAAACTGTCGCGCATCAACAGGTCGCTGAAAAGCGCCTGTCTGGACTAACTGCGCCCCGGTGGGAAGCGTTGCGTTCCTCATGCTAGGTATCTGCCGAGCTTGGGCCGTAGACGCTATCATCCCGCTCATGAATGCGAAACCACTGATGCACGAACTTCACGCAGCGATCTTTGCGGAGGACGGCAATTGATCTTGCCCTGGGGCGCCAGCGAAATAATTCCGAATCTCTTTGTCGGCGATCTGCAGGACGCCACGCGTTTCGACGGCATCATTATCAGCGTGCTCGCCGACGTGCCGGCCTGCGAACCCAGGCGCTCGATTCAGTTGCCGTTTCTGGCCAACGGTCGCGCCTCTCTGGAGAGCACGGCCGCGCTGATCGATCACGCCTTGGCGCTGGGCCAGCGGGTCCTGGTGCATTGCGAGGAAGGCAGCGAGCGCGCCCCTCTAGTGGTAGCATGGTTCCTCAATCAGCGTCGCGGCTTGAGTCTTGACGAAGCCTACGCGCTGCTGTCGAGCAAACGCCCGATCGTGCGTGATCGCCGCGCCTGGCTCGAAATCTACAACCGCTGAAGGGTGGACGGATGAGCGGCGGCGACAAGCTGTTCCTGATTGGCCGGTATCACGAAATCGGACTGAAGGGTCGTAATCGCTGGCGTTTCGTCGAGGCCCTCAAAGAGAACCTGCGCATGCTCTGCGCCGATCTGCCACTGGGGGCGATGCGTGCCGAAGGGCGGCGACTGGTGGTCGAAATCACCGATGCGAATGCGGTCGCGCGCATCCGGGAACGTGCGGAGCGTGTTTTTGGTTTGCAGAATTTCTCGATTAGTCGCCGGACGCCGCTGGCGATTGCGGACATCGTCGCGGCGGCGATGGTGACGGTCGCTGAAGCGCGCGCGCAGCACACGACCTTTCGCGTTTCAGCGCGCCGCACGGAAAAGCGCTTTGCGCTTGACTCGATGGCGATCGAGCGGCTGGTGGGCGCCGCAATCGTGCAGGCCTATCCGTTACGAGTCGACCTTGAGCGGCCCGACCTCGAGGTCACGATCGAGATTATGCCCGACGGCGCTTATGTCGCGGCGGGAAAACTCTCCGGAGCGGGCGGCTTGCCGGTCGGCGTATCGGGGCGCGGCCTGGTGTTGCTTTCCGGCGGGATCGACTCGCCGGTCGCGGCGTGGCGGATGATGCGGCGCGGGCTCTGGCTCGATTTCATCCATTTTCACAGCTATCCGTTGGTCTCGGCCGCGAGCCGCGAAAAGGCCGAGGAGCTCGCGGAACATCTTACGCGTTTCCAGGCACAGGTGAACTTGACGCTGATCCCGTTTGCCGAGACGCAGCGCGCGATCGTTGCGCGCGCCCCCACCCCTTTGCGTGTGGTGCTCTATCGGCGTTTCATGCTGCGGATCGCCGCCGCCGTGGCGCTCCACGACGGGGCCCGCGCGCTGATCACCGGCGAGAGCCTGGGCCAGGTCGCCTCGCAGACGCTGGACAACATGACGGTCATCGCGGAGGTCGCCGCTTTGCCGGTGCTGCGGCCGCTTATCGGGATGGACAAGAACGAGATCATCGAGATGGCGCGGCGTCTCGGCACGTTTGAGACTTCGATCATGCCCGACCAGGACTGCTGCTCGCTCTTTGTCCCGCGCCATCCGGAAACGCACGCACAACTTGATCAGGTGCGCGCCGCCGAAGCGATGCTCGACGTCGAGGGGATGGTGGCTGATGCCGTCGCCAGGAGAGAAATCAGGCGATTCTCCTTCCCGCCGTCGGCCGGCGCACACCGCTTTGACGATCAGGTCGGCGAAGCGTAGCCTCAAATCAGCGATGCGCTGCGGGCCTTCGGCAGCCGTCACAAGAGCTTATGTTTCTTGAAGCCAATCACGCGAAATGTAAGAGCTATTTGCTGATCTGTGACGAGACCCATCAGGCGGCGTTCATCGACCCCCTGCGCGACCACGTCGATCGCTATCTCGCCCTGCTGGCCTACTATGGGGCGAAGCTCGCGCTCGCGATCGATACGCACACCCACGCCGACCATCGCACCGGCGTCGCGGAGTTGGCCGATCTGACCGGCGCCGCCGTGGTGATGCATCAGCGGTCGCCGAGTCCGCGTGTCACGCGCCATGTCGAGGAAGGCGATCGCCTGCGGGTCGGCAATTTGGAGCTGCGCGTGCTTTATACGCCCGGTCATACGCCGGATTCGATCAGCCTGCTCGCCGCTGATCGGGTATTTACCGGGGATGTGCTGCTGATTCACGGCACCGGGCGATGCGACTTTCCAGGCGGCGACCCCGGCCAGAGTTTCGATTCAATTACCCACAAGCTTCTAACGCTGCCGGACGCGACCTTGATGTTTCCCGCGCATGATTATCGCGGCCATACGCAATCGACCATCGGCGACGAGCGGCGCAGCAACCCGCGTATCGCGGGACGGACCCGCGAGCAGTACGTCGACCTGATGAATCATCTGGGGCTGCCGCTGCCCGACAGCATCCAGGAGGTCCTGCAGCCCAATCAGAGCGAGATCGAAGCAGCCTCGCTGCAGTTTCCGCCGCTCGCGCAACTGAATGCCGTGCGCCAAATCGACGGCGCCGAGCTGAGCGCGGCGCTCGCCGGTCCGGAGCCTCCGCTACTGGTAGACGTGCGGGAACCGGAAGAGTTTCGCGGCGAGCTCGGTCATATCCCCGGCGCCGTCTGTATCCCGTTGCGTGAGCTCTCGGAACGCGTTCACGAGATCGAGAGCTACAAGAATCGCGATATCGTCGCGGTCTGCCGTGTCGGCGTGCGCAGCACGACCGCCGCGGCGATTTTGACCGGCCTCGGCTTCGAGCGCGTTTGCAACCTCAAGGGCGGGATGCTCGACTGGAACACCGAACATCGTGCCGTGGAACGCTGATTTTTCCAGTTCTCATGGAACGGCCCTTTCAGATTGCCGAACTCGATCATGTAGTTGTGCGCTGCCTTGACCAGAGTGCGATGCTCGATTTTTACACTCGCGTGCTCGGCCTTCGCGAAGAGCGCCGCGTCGAGGGTCTGGGACTGATTCAGTTGCGGGCGGGCGCGAGCATGATCGATCTGGTGCCGGGTCGCCGGGGGTCTGACCACGATTCACTCAACGTCGATCATTTCTGCCTCGGGATCACCGTGTCCGCCTGGGATGCGGCGATCGCTTACCTCGAGGAACGCCATATCCCGGTCGCGTCGCAGCCCGTAGCGCGCTATGGAGCCCGCGGCACCGGTCTCTCGATCTATATCAACGATCCGGAAGGCAACGTCATCGAACTCAAGCAAATGCCAAACGGGGCGGGCTGTGGATGAAGATCCTGCATCGTTCCCTGGCGCTGCTCCTCGGCTGCGGTCTGGTGATCGCGGGATGCGCGCGGCGCGCCCCGCACGGTATCGCCGAGCGCTATCTCGAAAGCCTTCAGGCTTATGATTACGCCTCGTGCTATGCGTTTCTGTCCGATCAGGATCGGAAAGAACGCACGTATGCCGAATTTCTCACCGAGATACCCCTCGCTCCCGAGGTCACGCCGGCCTGGTTTCGGCAGGTGCTTCATCACACGCATTATGAGTTGGGACCGGAACAGCGCAGCGCCGATGGTCTGACGGCCGAGGTCCCGGTCCGAATCACCGCGCCCGATTTGATTCTCTGGGAACGCACCCTGGATGCCGCCAATCCGTCGGGCCAGGCCGATCCGGCGCGCGTCTTACGCTCGCTCGATCTCGGCAACTTCCCCAAGCGCATCTATGACGATCCGATTTTCCTCGTGCGCGAGCATCATCACTGGCGTATCGCAGCGGGCTTCGACCAGCGTGACGCGGTCGTCGAGCAGCATCACGACGCCTTGCGCAAGTACTATCTGGAACCGCATTACGATAAAGCGGTAGCTGTATGGCGACAGATGACGGCGGCGCTCGAAGGGCAGGCGGCGACCGGAAGCCGGGGCCTCGCCGATCAATACAGCCGCGAACTGCGGCAGCTTGAGCAACTGGCAGAGATGCAGAAGGATCTCGCGAGCCTGAGCCGCGGACTGAACCTTTCGGGAGTTGCAATGAAGATGTCTGACGAACGGAGCCCGGGCATCTTCGGTACGCTGCGCAACAACAGCGGCCGTCCGATCGACGCCGTCGCGATTACTGTCACCTGGTACACTGGTCGCGGCAAGACCTTGAAGGCGGTCTACACCGAGGAGCATCCGGTGGTGGTGATGCCGCTTGAGTTCACCGATTTCGAGCGGCCGATCGTGCCGTTGCTGCCGGGCGAGTCACGAGACTTCGGCTTCGTCACCCTTGCTCCACCGGAGATTCAGCAGACCGCCGCTCCCTATGTGGCGATTGGCGCGGCGGCGTCCACTCCTTCGTGGATTCCCGTCCCGCGCGTGAATACGGCCACCGTGTCGAAGCCGCACGCGGCCGTCCGTCCGGCGGGTGTTCCCAACGCCTCCAGTCACGACGGACACCGTCCGTAGCCTCGGCGTCGTCGGCAGCGGATGACCAGCCATCTTACGATTGCGGTTCCGACCCATAACCGCTCACGTCTGCTCCGTCAGACCCTCGATAGCATCGAGGCTCAGACGGTTCCCGAAACGTTCACCGTCGAATGCCTGATCGTCGACAATGCCTCGACGGATGATACCGCTCAGGTGGTTCAGGCCTTCCGCGCCGGTGCAGGCATCAATACTCGCTACGTCTTCGAGCGGCGGCCCGGGTCGAGCTTCGCGCGTAACCGCGCCTTTCAGGAAGCGCGCGGCGATTTCATCCTGTTCATCGATGATGACGCCGTCGCACAGCCCGACTGGGCGGCGCGGATGGTGGCCGCGATCGAGGCGCGGGCGCTCGATGTCGCCTGCGGCGCGGTGCTGCCGCGTTGGGGCTGTCCGCCGCCGCGATGGCTCGGGCCCAGCGTGGCGATCAAGTTGGCGGTGCACGATGAGTCGGCGTTCAGCATCACGCCCGCCGCCCGTCTCGATTCCATTCACAACTATTTCAGCGCTAACGTCGGCTTCCGGCGTGAGGCTTTCAACCGGTTCGGCGGCTTTCGCGAAGATCTGGGCGTGGTCGGCAGCAATCCCATGTCGGGTGAGGATACGGAGCTGTTTGAGCGGATTATGCGGGGCGGTGGCAGGATGGGTTTCGTGCCCGAAGCCCGCGTCTATCATCTCATTCCACCCGAGCGGATGACGCGGGCCTATCTGCGGCGCAAGGCCTTCGCTTTCGGGATGGGCAGCGCGGTTGCCGGTGGCCGGTCGCACAATGGGCTGGATAAACTGGTGCGCAATCTGCTCCGTATGGGGCTCGCCGCCGCACGGCGCGATCGCGAACGGATGGTTTACCATGAACTGGAATGCGCCAATTTCTTCGGCTACTGGCGCGCGCGCCTCCATCCCGCTCGCGCTTCGCACGAGCGATCATGATTTCCCGCAACCGCCCTCTCTTGTGAGGAGATATCGATGACCAAAGAGGACTTCTATCGCGAAGCTCGCGGCGACCTGAGCGGACCGCTTCAGGGCCTGCGTGTGCTCGAAGCGACGACCAGTTGGGCGGGCCCCATGTGCGGCTGCCTCTTCGCCGACCTCGGCGCCGAAGTGATCAAGGTCGAGGCGCCCGACGGCGAGGTCGGTCGGCGCGTTGCCCCATTTATCACCGGGCCCGACAGTCGGGTGAGCTTCCTTCACGCCACGGTCAATCGCAACAAGCGAAGCCTGACGCTCGATCTGCGCACATCCTCTGGCCGCGACATTTTTCTTAAGCTGGCGGCGCGTTCAGATGTGGTGATTCAGAACTTCCGGCCTGGAACCTTTGACAAATGGGGCATCGGCTATGAGGCCTGCCGCGCGGTCAAACCCGATATCGTTTATGTTTCGATAAGCGGATTCGGCCAGTTCGGTCCTGATCACGATCGCCCGGGATATGATCCGGTTGCCGAAGCTGCCGCCGGGTTCATGGCGCTCAACGGCGCGCCTGACGGCGGCCCGGTCCGCTGCGCGACCTACCTCGGCGACGATCTTGCCGGTCTGCACGGCGCGCTGAGCGCGCTCGCCGCCTTGCGCCATCGTGACCTGACCGGCGAAGGGCAGCATATCGATGTTTCCCTGATGGACTCGATTCTGTTTCAGTCCGACGGCTACCTGACGCTCGGGGCCTTGCGTCATCCCGCGCTGCAACGCCTGGGGAATCGCTCGTTGTTCAGCGCGCCGGTCGACGCTTTCGAATGCGCCGATGGCCATGTTTTCGTCGCCGTCCTGCTCGAGCCCCATTGGCGCGCGCTCATCCGCTTGATCGGACGTCCCGAGCTCGCCGATGATCCGCGTTTCGCCACGATGGCGTCGCGCCACGAGCATCGCGAAGCGACCGACGCGGTCGTCGCGGCGTGGATGAAACCGCGCGCTGCTCACGAAGTCGAGCGTCTGCTGACCGCCGCTGGAATCCCCGCCGCGGCGGTTCGCACCTATGCCGAGGCCGCGCAGAACCCCCATGTCATCGTTCGCGATATGCTGCAACCGGTCGAGCAGGAAGACGGCAGGACCGTCCCGCTGACCGGTCCTGCGGCGAAGCTCTCGCGCACCCCGTTACGAATTCGTTCGCGCGCGCCGAAACTCGGTGAGCACACTGACGCGATCCTCGACGAACTTGGTCTCAGCGAGGGGGAGCGGCTGAAGCTCCGCGAGGATCGGGTGATCTGACCGTGTCGGCGCTGACCGCCTCCGACTGCTGATCGCGGTCGTCGACGGCGAGCGAGTTGCCCGCGATCCATTCATCCATCCGGTCGAGCGCGCGCCGGCTCATCGCGAGTTTTTTCTCGCGGCCACGCACCGACTCGGCCAGTTCGGGCATCAGACCGTAATTCGCATTCATCGGCTGGAAGTCGCGTCGTGCCGGATCTGTAATATACGCGACGAGCGCACCGAGCGCCGTCTCGACCGGCGGCACGATCAGCGGTCGGCCGTGGATGAGGCGCGCGACGTTCAGCGCGGCCAGCAGGCCCATCGCGGCCGACTCGACATAACCCTCGACGCCGATCATCTGGCCCGCCAGAAACAGGTCATCGCGCGCCTGCAACTGCAGCGTTGGGCGCAGCAGCCGCGGCGAATCGATAAAGGTGTTGCGATGCAGTGAGCCGAGACGCACGAACTCGGCCCGTTCAAGTCCGGGGATCATCCGCAACACTCGGCGCTGCTCCGGGTAGGTCATCTTGGTCTGGAAACCGACCATGTTGTACAGACGCCCGGCGCGGTCATCCTGACGCAACTGCACAACGGCGAAAGGCCGCCGCCCGCTGCGCGGATCGTGCAGGCCCACCGGCCGCATCGGTCCGAAGGCGAGCGTGCGCGGACCGCGCCGCGCCAGCTCCTCGATCGGCATACAGCCCTCAAAATAGACCGGCCGCTCGAAAGGATGCAGGGCGACCTTTTCGGCCGCCAGGACCGCAGCGACGAAGGCTTCGTACTGAGCTTCGTCCAAAGGGCAGTTGATATAATCTTCGCCACCCTTGCCATAGCGTGAGGCCCTGAAGGCGACGTTCATGTCGATCGACTCCGCCGCAACGATTGGTGCGATCGCATCGTAGAAATAAAGCTTGCTGGAGCCGATCAGCCGATTGAGGGCCTCGGCGAGGGCAGCGCTCGTCAGCGGACCCGTCGCGATTATCGTCGGACCCTCGGGAATCGACAGCGCCTCTTCCCGAACAATCTCGACGTTGCCACAGTCCTCGAGCGCCCGCGTGAGCGCGGTCGCAAACGTCTCGCGGTCAACCGCCAGGGCCGATCCCGCGGGCACGGCGGTGGCGTCGGCCGCCCTGATGACGAGCGATCCGAGGCGTCGCATCTCTTCTTTCAGCACCCCAACCGCGGTTTCGAAGGAAGCGCTGCGCAGCGAGTTCGAGCAGACGAGTTCGCCGAACAGCCCCGTGCGGTGCGCCTCGGTCATCCGTTTCGGCCGCATCTCATGAAGCCGCACCGGGATACCACGAAGAGCCAACTGCCAGGCGGCTTCGCTGCCGGCCAATCCCGCGCCGATGACGCTGACGGGCGTTTTCGTGCTCATGAGCCGCATCTGCTTAAAACGCGACGGTTCGCGCGTTCGGCTGTCGATCCCGGAGGCCTTGATTCGACTAACTGATGCAACGCCCGACCATCGGAGGTTAACCAACGATGCAGTATATGCTGCTGATCTATCACAACGAAAAGACTCGCCTCGGCGTCGAGGACGAAGCGCAACTGATGCAGGAATACATGGCGTTCACGCAGGATATCGTCAAGTCCGGCAAATTCAAGGCGGGCGATCGCCTCGAAACCACCGCCAACGCCACCACCGTCCAGGTGCGCAACGGCAAGGCCATCGTCACCGACGGTCCTTTTGCCGAGACCAAGGAACAGCTCGGCGGCTATTATATCGTCGAGGCGCGGGACCTCGATGAAGCGTTGAGTATCGCCGCGCGAGTTCCCGGAGCGAAACATGGCTCTATCGAGGTGCGACCGGTCTTTCAGATGAATCGTTAGGCGGCGAGGCGAAATGGCAAGTCGCGGAGGGCGGTGATGTGCCGCCCGCCCCGCGCGTTCCGGCTTATGTCACTGCATGACGCGACCGTCGAGCGGCTGTATCGCGAAGAGTTTGGCCGTATCCTCGCCACGGTTATCCGCCTGGTCGGCGACTTCGACGTGGCCGAGGACGCGGTTCAGGAGGCTTTCACCGCGGGGATCGAACAATGGCCGCGCGACGGCGTTCCCGCCAATCCCCGCGCCTGGATCATCAGCACCGCGCGCCATAAGGCGCTCGACCGCATCCGGCGCAGCACGCGCTTTGCCGAGCGACGTGATGAGCTCGACCGGATGGCTGAGCTGGCCGCCTCCTCGCCGGATACCATGAGCGATAGTGATTTGCCCGACGAGCGTCTGCGGCTGATTTTTACCTGTTGTCATCCTGCGCTCGCGATCGAAGCACAGGTCGCTCTGGCGCTGCGCACCTTGTGCGGCCTTACGACCGAAGAGATTGCGCGCGCCTTCATCGTTCCTGTCTCAACCATGGCCCAGCGGCTGGTCCGGGCCAAACGCAAGATTGCCACCGCGCGGATTCCCTACGAGATTCCGCCACTCGAGGTGCTGCCGGAGCGGCTCGCCGCGGTGTTGGCGGTCGTCTATCTCGTCTTCAACGAGGGCTACTCCTCCACTTACGGCGATCGCATCGTCAGGGCAGATATGTGCGCCGAAGCGATTCGCCTCGGGCGCGTCGTCTGCCGGCTCTTGCCCGAAAGCGGCGAGGCGCGGGGTTTGCTCGCCTTGATGCTGCTGCAGGACTCGCGGCGCAGCGCCCGCATGACCGCCGACGGCGAGATTATTCTGCTCGAAAATCAGGATCGCACGCGATGGAACCACGAGCAGATTCGCGAAGGGCTCACCCTGGTGGAGTCCGCCCTGCGCAGCGGTCCGGCTGGCTTCTATACGATCCAGGGCGCGATCGCCGCCGTACATGCGCGCGCGCCGCGGGCGGCCGACACCGACTGGCGCGAGATCGAGGCGCTCTATGCCCTCCTGATGCGCCTCGCGCCATCGCCGGTGATTGAATTGAATCACGCCGTCGCGGTGGCGATGAGCTCGAGCGTCGAGCTCGGGCTGCAGTTGCTCGAATCAATCCGTGTGCGCGAGGAGCTGGACGGCTACTATCTGATGTGGTCGGCGCGGGCTGACCTGCTGCGCCGACTCGGTCGCCTAAACGAGGCCGCGGATTCCTATCGGCGCGCGCTCGAACTCGTCAGCACCGAGCCGGAACGGCGCTTCCTCGGGCGGCGGCTGCAGGAGGTAACGCCCCGTGGCCGAAGCGGCTAGGGCGTCATAACCGCACCGCTCGACGCATCGGTATCGGCGCGGCCGTCAGGCGCCTGGCGAGAGCGACTGACCCTCGGCGTTGTCCGCGGGGGTTGGCGCTGCCGTCTGATAGCCGCATTCCTTGTTCGGACATAGCCAGCGTGCGCCATCGCGTTTGCTGACCTTCTCGACGAGATAGCTCGAGCCGCAATCCGGGCAGGCGGCCGGCACCACGCGATCCCAGCTCGCGAATTTGCACTTGGGATAGCGATTGCAGCCGAAGAAGAGCTTGCCGCGGCGGCTGCGGCGTTCCAGGACCTCGCCTTCCTTGCAATCAGGACAGGCGACGCCCGTTTTGATCGGCTCCGCCTGCAGGCGCTTGATCCCGTCGCAATCGGGGTACGCCGAGCAGCCCAGGAATTCACCGAAGCGCGAGCGGCGCCGGACCATCGGACTGCCGCACTTGTCGCAGCTCTCGTCGGTCGGCATCGGCGCGCTCGGTTCCTTGAGCACGATCTTACCCTGTTCGTCGCGACCGAACTCCGCGGTGTTGGTGCATTTCGGATAATTGGAGCAGGCGAGGAACTCGCCGTTGCGGCCCCACTTGATAACCATCATGCCGCCGCATTGATCGCACTTGAGCTCGGTCGGCAGCCCCTTGCGCTTGACCTCGGGCATCTTTTTCTTCGCTTCACCGAGGCGTTTTTCGAATGGCCCGTAAAAGCGTTTGAGGGCCTTGGTCCAGTGCTCGCGACCCTCCTCGACGCCGTCGAGCTCCTCTTCCATCGAGGCCGTAAAGCCGGTCTCGAAGATATCCGGAAACGCCACCACCAGCAGATCGCTTACCACCCGCCCGAGCGAAGTCGGCCGCAAGCGCTTGCTGTCGTCCTCTTCGACGTATTCACGGTTCAGGATACCGGTCATGATGGCGGCATACGTTGAGGGCCGACCAATACCCTTGTCTTCGAGCTCTTTGATGAGCGTCGCCTGCGTGAAGCGCGGCGGCGGCTGCGTAAAGTGCTGCTCGGGAACAAAGCCGAGCAGCTTCAGCGCCTCGCCTTCGCTCATCGGCGGCAGGGTGGTTGCCGCTTCATCTTCAGTCGGCGCCTCGTCCACTCCTTCAAGGTAAACGCGCATGAAGCCGTCAAACTTCATCACCTGGCCGGTGGCGCGAAAAACCGCGTCCTTCGCCTCGATATCGACCGTCGTGCGGTCGTAAACCGCCGGCGGCATCTGGCTCGACACGAAACGGTTGAAAATCAGCGTGTAGAGCGCGAGCGCGTCCTTGTCGAGATAGCGCGCCATCGATTCGGGGTCGCGTTCGACCGCGGTCGGGCGAATCGCCTCGTGCGCCTCTTGCGCCGCCTTGCCGGAACGATAGACGTTCGCGCGCTCAGGTACGTAATTCTCGCCGTAGCGCGTCTCGATATACTTGCGCACGGCGGCGAGCGCCTCATCCGAGACGCGCGGCGAGTCGGTCCGCATATAGGTAATGAGACCGACCGCGCCCTGGTCGCCCAGTTCGATACCCTCGTACAGGCGCTGCGCGATTTTCATCGTGCGCGAGGGCGAGAAGTGCAGCTTGCGCGCCGCCTCCTGCTGCAGGCGCGAAGTGATGAAGGGCGGAGCGGGGCTGCGGCGAACCTCCTTGCGTTCGACCTTGCGAACCGTGAACGGCGCCTTGTCGCAGGCGGCAATTATCTCGTCGGCCAGGGTCTTGGTGAGCTTGACCGCCTTGTTATCGATCCGTTCGTCTTTGTAACTGTACAGCCGCGCCTTGAAGGCCGGTGGAACGGCAGCCTCGAGGTTAGCGTCGAGCGTCCAGTACTCCTCGGAAACGAAGGCCTCGCGCTCCTTTTCGCGCTCGACGATGATCCGCAGGGCGACCGACTGCACGCGTCCCGCGCTGATGCCGCGTTTGACCTTGTCCCACAGCAGCGGACTCACCTGGTAGCCGACCAGGCGGTCGAGCACGCGCCGGGCCTGCTGGGCGTCGAACAGATTCTGGTCGAGCTGCGCCGGATTGGCGATCGCGTTTTTGACCGCGCGCTCGGTTATCTCGTGCAGTAGAATTCGATGAATCCTGCCCGCCGACTTATGGTCGAGGTACTGCGCGATATGCCAGGCGATCGCCTCACCTTCGCGGTCCGGGTCCGTCGCAAGATAGATGTTGTCCTTGTCGTGGGCAGCGGACCTGATACCGTCGATTACCTTTTTCTTGGCCGGGATGATCTCGTATTCGGGCTTGAAGCTCTTTTTGATATCAACTCCAAGCCGGGTCTTCGGCAGGTCAACCACGTGGCCCACCGACGGCGCAACCTGGAAGTCGCGACCCAGATAGCGCTTGATGGTCTTGGCCTTGGCTGGTGATTCGACAATAACGAGATTTTTAGCCACCTTCGACACCCGTTAACAACAGCTACACCTGCAACCGCTCGCCCCCCTCACGGTCGCGCCAGGGAAAACATCTTACCCGGATGCTGCACGACGGTCCCGCCCAGTTCCAGTTCGAGAAGTAACCTAAGCACTGTTTGCGGACTCATCCCGGAACTCTCGATCAAAGCGTCAACGTGCACCTTTTCAGTTCCCTTAAGGACGCTCAGGAGGCTCTGCGTCTCGGTCGATGCGTTCTCGTCGACTGTGCTCGTCGTGCGGCTTGAACCATTGGACGAATCCGGATGCTGAGTCGGTGCAGTGTTTCCGGTCTCACCGAGCTGAGGCAAGAGCTCCTCGATCACGTCCTCGACGCATTCGACGAGGCGGGCGCCCTCCTTGAGCAGGCGGTTACTGCCACGGGTCTTTCCGGTCAGTGGGCTGCCCGGCACGGCAAAGACCTGGCGATCCTGCTCGAGGGCCATCCGCGCGGTTATCAGCGAGCCGCTCTTCTCGGCGGCCTCGACGATAACCACGCCGAGCGCCATCCCCGAGATCATCCGGTTGCGTCCGGGAAAATTCTCCGCGATAGGCGGGGTGCCCATCGGCAATTCCGAGACGAGCGCGCCGCCGCTCTCGATAATCAGCTCGGCGAGCCGGCGATGCTCCGGCGGATAGATGACGTCCACGCCGCACCCCATCACCGCGACCGTTTTCCCGCGCGCATCGAGCGCCGCCTGATGGGCTTCCGCATCGATACCGCGGGCGAGTCCGCTGACCACCACGAAGCCATTGGCGGCGAGTTCGAGACCGAGTCGTTGCGCCATCCGCCGACCGGCGTCGCTCGCGGCGCGCGCACCGACCACCGCAACACATTTGGGATTGGTCCCGGGACTACTTCCACGGACGAATAGATAGGGCGGCGGATCGGCGATATGCCGAAGGTTGGTCGGATACTCGTCATCGGTCCATCGGATAAGACGAGCGCCAATCTTCGGTAGTTCACAGAGCTCCCTTTCCAACGGTGCGAAGTCCGAAAATTCGCGGATATTACGCGCCGTCGGACGCGGAATGCCCGCCGCCAGAATCTCCTGCTCGGACGCGTGGAAAACCGCCTCCGCGGTTTGAAACCGTTGCAGCAGCAGCACCGCCGTGCGCGGACCAACTCCGCGTACCCGCCGCAAGGCGAGCCAATACGCGTCAGACGTCGGCGCCATCGGACAATCTAGGGAGCAACCAATTTGCCAACTGCATCTGGGCCTATTTGGGCAGTAAGCTGGTTCCAATTCAAGCTGGAAAACGCATCTGGTGCCCCCAAGGCGACAATTTCAACTGCCTACCGCACGCGTGGTCAGATACATCGCGAGCATGCCACCGGCCGTCGCCACCGCCACCCAGGGTGAATTATGCTCACGCGCCTCGGGCAGCAGATCGGAAGCGCCTATAAACAAAAAAGAGCCGACAAAGAAGGCCAATAGCCACGTCAGGAGATCGTGGCTTAAGGTGAGCGTGAGGCTCGAAAGGGCGCCCACCACCGGCGCCAAAGCATCGATTAACAGCCAGAAGGTCGCACGATTGAGCGGGTTTTCGTGTGCCAAAACGACCGTAACGGTGTTGAGCCCGTCACTGAGGTCGTGAGAAATCACCGCGAGCGCGATCAGCAGACCGACGTGGATACTGGTCTGAAAACCGACACCGATCGCCACACCGTCGAGGAAGCTGTGGATCGACAGACCGGCGGCGACCAGAATGCCAAACTCCTGCGTGTGCGCGCTTCCGGCATGCTCGTGCTCGCGCGCCCGATGCATCGCGGTGTAGCGTTCGAGAGCGAAGAAAAATAGAAATCCGATCGCCGCAAACGGCATCACGTCGCCGCCGTCGCGCAGATTGAAGATTTCCGGAATGATCTCGAACAGGGCGACGCCCAAAACGGCTCCCGAGCTGAAGCCCAGCAGCAGATGCATGTGGTCGCGAAAGCGGATAGCGGCGAGCCCGCCGAGACCGGTCGAGAAGAAGGTTACACAAGCGAGCGTCACCGCCAGCGGTTGCATGATGGCGCATTATTAGTTTTCGCCGAGGGTAAATCGACGTTCCCGGGCAATTTTCCCCTGTGGATAGCGACCGGCCGTATTGTTGATCCCCTGCGCCCGATCACATACTTAAAGCAGAATCTTTGCGATTGCCCCGGTCGCCGTCGAGTCTGGCGGGGTTGAGGAGAAGGCAGCAGATGGATCTTAGCGGGATGTCGGCCGCGGAAAAGCAGGTGTTGATATTCAGTTTTTATCGCGATGCCGAATTGCGTGGCGCGCGCCTGTTATTCAACCTCCTTGGTCATATCAAGGACGCCGATTCGCAGTTGAAACTCTCCAAGCATCTCGCCGACGAGACCCGCCACGCCTGGCTCTGGACCCGCCGCATCACCGACCTCGGCGGCACCCCGATGCTGCCGGCGGACGGCTATCAGCGCCGAATCGGGCTCCGCACGGGGGTGCCCAAGAGTATCATCGAGATCCTCGGATTGACCGTCGTCGTCGAAGAGCGGGCGCACAGCCGCTATACCGCCCACGCGGCGCTGCCCAATGTTGATCCGGAAACGCTCGAAACCTTGAAGGCGGTAACCGAAGACGAAGCCTGGCATCTGTCGTGGATCGAAAAGAAGATGCGCGATTTTGCCCGCGAAGAGGGCAACGAGAAGCAGGCTGATGAGATCCTCGAGCGCTACCGCCAGATTGATCGTGAAGTGTACGCCACGTTGGCGGCCGACGAGGCCGAGTTGATGCGCTCCTAGGCCGCCCCCTCGCGGCGAGCGCGCCGAACGTCAGGCCGAAATCCGCGCCGCGACCTTGGCCCGGCTCGATGGCTCGCGCGCGCTAACGCAGGCGCAGGTTGAAGGCCTGCCGCCCTTTTTCCCCCTGACGGATATCAAACTGCACTTCCATCCCTTCCCGCAGATCTTCGAAATACACCTTCGGCGATAGGCGGGAACGGTGGAAGAACACTTCATCCGTTCCATCATCTGGGATGATGAAGCCGAAACCTTTGTCCTTGATTACTTTCTTGATCGTTCCGAACATCGGGCCCTCCGCCGGCAGCCAAACCCTCCGATCTCCTTATCGAGCTTAGGCGAGTCGGCTGCGCGGTTGAAGAGCGAGCGGTCCTGAAGGCTCGCCGGTCGCCCGAAAATCCGAAAGCGCAACATCGGCGGTCCGCTCGCCCTGGGTCGCGGGTAGGCGGCGTCAGTTCGAACCGGTGGGCGAAGGGGCCGGACCGAGGTCGATCAGAACGGCTCCGTGATCGACTTTGGTCTCCGGCGCGACGTGGATTTTCGCGACGACGGCGGCGCCCTCAGCGCACAGCGTCGTCTCCATTTTCATCGCTTCGAGGGTGATTAACGGAACGCCGGCGGCGACGACCTGTCCCTCGACGACCAGGACTTTCAGCACCTTGCCGGGCATCGGCGCGGTTACCTGGAGGGCGCCCGAAGCGTGCGCTCGGCGGCGGACGCCGGCCGCGGTTTTGAAGGTGAAGTGCGCCGGCCCGACCGCCACGGCGAGCGAATCGCGCTGCGCCGCGTCGAACACGCGAAACGTCTCACCATCAAGCCGCACCACTCTGCCGAGGGCGGTTGTTTCCATCCGGGCGACGACTTCCGCGCCGTCGATGCGGGCGCGCACCGTCGAACCATCGCGGTCAATAATCTCGACCTCGTACTCTCGATTGGAGGACGCCAGGACGAATTTCATCGATCACTCCAAGGCTCGAACCGGCCGAGCGCGGTCCATGGCGATCGCGTACGGCTCGGGTGGTTTTCCGCTGCGACAGCCGGAGTCGCCGAGCCTGACCGCGATCGCAAAGCGGCGGCGAGGAGCGCGGCCTTAAGACGCGCATCGTCGGGACGCCAGGTGGCGAGGAATTCCGGGATAAAAGCGGTCGACAGAGCGGCTGCCGCGAAGGCTTCGCTGCCGATCAGATCGGCCAGAAAGGCCGCGGTCGTTTCGATTCCGAGCAGCGCAAACTCGCCCAGCGCGCCGAGCATCCGCCGCCGCGCCTGTTCGCGATCCTCGCCCCAGCAGATGAGCTTCGCGAGGAGGCTGTCATAATAGGGCGTCACCTGGGCGTTGCGCGTGAGGTAGGTATCCACACGCACCCCCGGTCCCTGAGGCAGCACGACCTCGGCGATGGTGCCGGTGGCCGGACGAAAATCGTGCGCGGCGTCTTCGGCATTGATGCGGCATTCGATCGCGCAGCCGCGAGGCGCGCCGGGCTCGACCACCGGTTCGCCCATCGCAATCGCGAGCTGATCGGCGACGAGATCACGATTGAAGCGCAGTTCAGTCAGCGGATGCTCGACCTGGAGACGGGCGTTCACTTCGAGAAAATAGAACTGATCGCCGGCCACCAGGAATTCGACCGTGCCGGCGTTGCGATAGTCGGCCGCGCGGCCCAGGCGGATCGCCGCGTCGAGGAGGCGACTGCGCAGAGAGTCGGGTAGATTCGGCGCCGGCGATTCTTCGACCAACTTCTGATGCCGCCGTTGGATCGAGCAATCGCGCTCGCCCAGCGCGACGATCCCGCCATGATTGTCGCCAAGGATCTGCACCTCGACATGGCGCGGCCGTGCCACAAATTTCTCCAGGTACACCCGCCCATCGCCGAAGGCCGCAGCGGCCTCGCGCGAGGCCGCCTCCAGCGCCGCGCCCAGGTCGGCCGGCGTCTCAACCACGCGCATCCCGCGGCCGCCGCCGCCGGCCGCAGCCTTGACCAGAAGCGGAAAGCCCGTTTCCTCGCCAAAGCGGCGCGCCTCTGAGGGATCGCGCGAGTCGAGATCGAGACCGGGCACGACGGGTACGCCGACGGCGATCGCGAGATGGCGCGCGGCGAGCTTGTCACCCACCGCATCCATCACGCGCGACGGCGGACCAACAAAAGTCATCCCCGCATCGGCGACCGCCTGCGCAAATTCCGCTCTCTCCGAAAGAAAGCCGTAACCCGGATGAATCGCGTCGGCGCCCGCCGCCAGCGCCGCCTCGAGGATCGCCTTGATATTGAGATAGCTCTGCGCCGGTTCGGGGGCGCCGAGCGGTTGTGCTTCATCGGCGAGTGCGACGTGCAGCGCGCCGCTATCGGCTGCGGAAAAGATCGCGACGGTGCGGATTCCCATCATCCGCGCGCTACGGATAATCCTGACGGCGATCTCGCCGCGATTGGCGATCAGTAATTTTTTTATCCGACGCGAGGGCATGGACGAAACTTTATAGGCTTCACTTCGGCGATTGCCAGTCGGAGGGCGCACGGCCGCACGGTTTTCAGCGTCTTCGGGACGCGGCTCGCTGCGGCGCGCCCTTTGCAGACGAGGGGCGAGAGATTGAAACGGCATCCGTGGCGCTCGCCGGTGACGGGACGGCCCGCTCTGCGCGGCAGGGGCGCCGAAGGTGTCGCGACGATCCACGCGGTGCCGGCAGAAATTTTTTTTGCGGCACCGGCAAAATGATTGATCCGCAGACGCAAATCATTATTTTGTTTCTGTCGTTCAATTCGCGCGGCCGCAATCTCGCGGTCGTAAACCACAAAAGGGACACTGCATGAGGGAGCGTTAGCGCCGCAAAATGGAAAATGTAGCCGCCGTTCGCACTGTTTATGATTTTCCCGTTGCCGGCCATCTCTGCCGCGACGGGGCGGTTCACTACGTTCGGCTGACACGCCGATCGGGTCAGACGCAGCCGCAGGGTTTTTGCCCGCGATGCGAGGTGATGTTTCTTTATCAGAAACCGCAGCGCTCGCGAGTGAAACATTACGACGGCGCAGGCGCGACGCACTTCTAACCAGCAAGGACCGCGGGCATCCGCCCGCTGGTCTCGGCGCCGAAATCAATGAAACGATCCGGCTTCGCCGCAAGCGGAGCCGGATCGTACCTTCAATTAACGTTGCTGCTCTTCGCCGGCGAGGCTCCTGAAGACGATTGCGGGCTGGCGTCCGTCGCCAGCTTCAGGATGATGACGGGGCCCTTGTAATAGCGCGCGTACTCGCCGCCCACGAAGCGAATCGTGCCGGAAGAGGTCGGCGCGAACCACGCGTTCATCTTGGGCACGAACGGGGCGATCACGTAACTCAACCATCCGAAGTCCGGTTTGACATCGATGCGCGTCAAATCGCCCGGAAAATAAGCCCAGGTCTTCGCCGTCAGAGCCTCCGCCTGGACGGCGAAGATCTGCGGTCCTGAGGCGCACGAGAAGGCGTGGAATCGGATCGTGCTGAACGCGCCGCCGCTGAGCGCGCGTTGCAGGTTGAGAATCACTCCGGCGCCCGCGTAGGTGTCGGGCGGAAAATCGAGCTTTTTGCTGGCGACTTCGCTGGTCCCGCCGCGCCCATCGATACAGACCGCGGCGCCGGTGCTGAAATTGGCGCTTGCACTCAGCATCAGCGAGCCGTCGGCGCGCGAGAATTCGTGCGCGAAGCTGAACATCCGCAACGGCGCGGCAGGGTCGGCCTCCTTGACGAAGACGTCGTGTTCGGTGTCGTGCTGGCCGTCCGCATAGCGGGCGACGCCGGTGAGCGTGATGACGCCCAGGCGATCGCGATGCTCATCGTAGTGGAGGCCGCCGATCGGGTGCCCGTCAGCCGGGCTCAGGATTTGGAAGTCGGCGCTTTGCAGAGCGAGTGTCGAAGCCGCTTGGCCGAAACCGTCGAGGGTCAGGAAACAGCTCGCCAGGGCGGCGAGCAGTGCCCACAAGCGAAGTCCGATTTTGCGCCTCCCCATCGCCGCGCATCTGGCCGGCGTCCCGGAGGTTGCGCGGTTCTTTCGGCGTCGGATCAAGACGGCAGTCTTACTCCGGAAGGGCAGGCGAGCCAGGGATACCTTGAACGTTGCCGAGCATCCCTGAGAATGATTCATTTGTAGGATTGAAGCTCGGCGGTGTGGAGCTGCGAAAGGCAAGATCGCGATGGAAACATTGACGAGTCCTCAGAGCCGTTTATTCGGCGCCCTGGCGTATCTGCTGTTCTTCGTCTCGGGCATTCTTTTGCTCGCTCTTGAACCCTACAGCAAAGACGACTATGTGCGGTTCCACGCGCGCCAGTCGATCGTTTTCTCGGTCGCCTGGATTGCCGTGACGGTGGTCTTCTCGGTGTTTATCGCAATTCTCCCAGGTGCGCTGGGACGCCTGCTGATCGGTATCAAGCATCTGATCGATTTCGCCTTCGCCCTCGTATGGCTTTTCCTGATGTACAAGGCTTACAGCGGCGAACGCTATCGCCTGCCGCAGCTCGCCGACTGGGCGGACGCGATGGGCTTCTGAGCCGAGCTACTCGTTGCCCAATTCCGCGCTCTCGAGGCGCGCGCCGCCGGCGTCCAGACGAATCACGAGCTGCAGGTCCGTGGTCCTGAGCGTCAGCGCGTAGGCGCCGGGACCGCGCGCGACAATCGCGACCGAATCGAGCGTTCGGCCCGCGAAGGATTGCAGCGCGCGATTCACCGAGTCCACCGATGAGGCCAGCGCCTGACCGGCCGGCGTCTTCTGATAGAGCGCCCATAGCGACAGCTCGGCACCCGGACCGTAGGTTTTACGCACGCGGCCCGAACTTAACAGGACTTCGAGGAGGGCTCCCAGGCGCGCGGCCAGATCGCTCGGCACTTCGCGGCGATCGATCCGCGCGCCCAAGTCGGCGAAGGCGGTTCGCGAATCGGCATCCGTCGCGGCGGCCATGAACGCCTCGACCTGCGGGCGGAGCACGGCGCGCTGCAACTCATCAAGGACTATCGCGTCGTTAGGCGCCATGAACCGAAGCTTATCGTGAACGGTGGCAGTCGAGCCATGATCGGTTTGCAAAGCGTTGACCGGGCGGCTCAGGAAGGCACGAGATCAAGCTGCTCGACGAGCAGGATCGGATGCTTTTCGCCGGGCGGCTCCTGCAGCAACAGGCGTGGCGCCCAGATGAGCCGATTGCCTTCGCGGCGTTGCAGCGGTGACAGGCGATCGCCCAGCGCTTCATACGAGAAGGAAAAGATTGCCTGCGATCCGCGCGCCGCATCCCAGTTACCAAAGGCCTCGCGCGTCAACACCACGCGGTCGAGGCCGAAGTCGGGACAATCGGCGAAGCGGGATTCATAAACCAAATCAGCCGGCGTCGCGCTGATGATCTGCCGCGTCAGATGGTCCTGACAGATTACTTTCGCGGGGTCTTCGCTCGCCAGTCGCGACGCTTCGCGGATGCCGGTCTTTCCCTCGGGGCCGCGGTTGATCGCGAGCTCGATAACAAAGCGCTGGTCCCATTCCTCGGGGTTGGCCTTCAACCGTTCATAGCTGGCGGCGGGTACAAACACGGCCTGCGCGGTCGGCAACGGCGGCGCCCATACGTTGCCGAAGGGATCCATCGCGAGAATCGGCGACAGATCGAAGCCGTTCGGCTCGGTGCTGTTGCGGAAAGCGCCAGCCTTAAGAAAGCTGACCATGACCCACTTGCCGGACGCCGGCGGACCGGCCGCCTCGTCCAGCGCGAAGACGCTCTGCGGCAGGGCCACGGCTTCGATATTCGGCACGGCCGATACGTTCAACGTATGTCCGAGAATGAAGCTGCAGCCCGCCGGAATCATCAGGGCGAGCAGTACGGCGGCGAATAGGCCATGGGCGACGCGCGAGCTCATCAGCGCGAAACGTTAACAGTCCGCGCGCCCCGGTGCAGCATCCGAACGCGGCGCGCCGCTCGGCAGCTACGTGCGCGGATTGCCGTGATGGCCGAGCAGGGCGGCGAGCTCGTGCTCGAACCCTCCGGTCTCGATCGCGCAGTGCATCCCGCACTCTTTCGGCGCGCCGGTCTCCCACCACCAGCGACCGGAACGCGGATCTTCGCCGTCCGCAACCGGGCGCGTGCAGGGAGCGCATCCGATGGATTTGAAGCCCTTGTCGTAAAGCTCGTTGTAGGGGACGTCGTTGCTGCGGATATAGTCCCAGACCTCTTCGTCGGTCCAATCGGCGAGCGGCGCAAACTTCACGATACCGCCGTGGTCATGATCGATTTCGAGCTTGCGGATATTCGACCGGGTCGCCCATTGATCGCGGCGGAGACCGGTTATCCACGCGTCGTAACTCATCAAGGCACGGCGGAGCGGCAGCACTTTGCGCACCTGGCAGCACAGCAGGCGCAGATTGACGTCGCGGTAGAAGAGATTATTGCCATGCCGGGTGACCATCTGCTGAACGACGTCGGTATCCGGCATGAAGACTTCCGTGCGGATCCCGTAGCGGTCGCGAATTCGGTCGATCAGCCGATAGGTTTCTTCGGGCTGACGCCCGGTGTCGATCGTGAAGACCCGGATGCCTGGGTCGATCCGCCACGCCATGTCGATCAGGGCCACGCCGTCGGCCTGAAAACTCGAGCAGAGGCCGAGACGTCGGCCGAATTTCGCGATCGCCCAGGCGAGCACTTCCTGCGGCTCCTGGCTGTCGAGCTCGACCGCCGCCTCGCCGGCTTCGAGTTCGTCCATGACGATATGTTCGCCCTGCGGTTCCATCGCCGCGACTTTTCCGTTCGAGCTCGATTCGATCATAAGCGTGCCTGCTCCAGACTGGTTGAGGCTTCAGCACTGCCCATCGTCACCAGGGCAGCGTCCGGCGTGCGTTTACAGAATTGCGTGAACGACTCGCCGGGCAGCCGTTCTTCGAGATATCCGGCGAAGAGTCGCGCGACCGTCTCTTCGATCTTGGCCGAGGGTACCCGGCGCAGGAGCGGCCGCCCGATAGCGGCGTCGCGGCCGAGCCCGCCGCGCAGAATCACGTCGAACGCCTCGAGCGGCTCGCCATTGGGTCCGCGGCCGGTGGTGCCCTGGAGTCCGATATCGCCCGTCCAATGCTGCGCGCAGGCGTGAGGACAGCCGTCGAGATTGATCTTGAGGCCAGCGACCGCATCGCCAAACTGTCCGACCAGATGCTGGACGACGCTGGCGAGCTTTTCCTTGGTCGGCGTAACCGCGTAGTTGCAGTGAGGATCGCCGATACATCCGATCGACGAGCCGTAGAGGCCGTTGGCGGTCAGCGGAAAGCCGAGTTCAGCAACACGGGCCAGAGTCTCGTCGAGCCGGGCCTGCGGAATCCCGGTCACGATAAGATTTTGGCGGCGAGTGAGACGGATATCGCCCTGGAATTCCATCGTCAAATCCGCCAGCGCCTGCATTTGCCGCCCGCTCATCATGCCCAGATAAACCGGGAAGCCGGCATAAAAGAGCCCCGGCTGCTTCTGCTCGTGAACTCCCAGATGGTCGCTTTCGCTCTCCGGCAGCGGCAGCTCGGCGAGGTCTTCGAGCTTGCGCCCGAGCCGCTGTTCGACCAGCTCGCGGAAGCCCTCGACGCCGTAGTCGTCGATCATGAATTTGAGCCGCGCCTTGACCCGCGAAATCCGGTACTCGGTAGTCAGACGCCACACGTCGAGGATCGCGCGCAGCACCGCCGTGGCCTCGTCGCGCGGCACGAAGACCCCCAGATGGCGCGACAGGCGCGGGGTCGAAGACTGTCCACCGCCGACCCGCACGGCAAAACCCTCGCGATCATCCTTGCGTACGGCGACCAGCGCGACGCAGTTGATCTCCGGCGCATTGCACTGGAAGGGGCAGGCCGCGATCGTGATCTTGTGCTTGCGCGGCAGATCGGAATACTCGCGATTGCCGTAAAAGAAGCCGGCAGCTTCACGGATAACGCCGGTCACGTCGAACAGTTCGTCGGGGTTGATGCCGGCGACCGGGCATCCGGTGATATTGCGCACAACGTCGCCGCATCCGCCCATCGTGGTCAAACCGACGGCCTTGAGGCGCTCCAGAATCAGCGGAAAGCGGTCGAGAGTCATGTAGTGAAGCTGAATATTCTGACGGGTGGTCAGTTCGCCCTGATCACGACCGAATTCTTCCGCCACCTCGCCAATCGTCCGCAGCCCCTGCGCGCTCAGGATCCCGCTCGGGATCTTCACCCGCATCATGAAGGTTCCGACCTTCGGCTTGTCGTGATAAAGGCCGAACCATTGCAGCCGAACGATATCCTCCTCCGGCAGCTTTTCGTACGGAGTATCGACCAACCGCTGCCATTGTCCAGCGAGCTCGGTGGGGAAGAGCTCAGCCTTGAGCTTTTCAACCGAGTTGCGCTTCAGGACAAGGTCACGCGAGGGGGGTTCACGCTTGGGCATGATAACGATCCGCAGCGGCTCAAACTTCCGGCGAAAGGTAACTTAGTGGAGTAAACGAGTCAACTAAATATATGAGTAGATGAGTCAGCTATTCCCGAAAGTGCCCCATTATGCTAAAACTCGAGACGCGCTCCCATGAAATTCGGCGTCGGAATCGATTACTGTCTCAAGGCCCTTATCATGCTGGCCGAATCTTTCGGCACCGCCCAACCCCAAAGGGTTGAGGAGGTCGCAGCCGCGCAGAATATTCCCGAAAACTACCTGCGTCGCCTGCTGATCGAACTCAAACGCGGGGGCCTGGTGGCGAGCCAGAAGGGACCGAGCGGCGGCTATATCCTCGCGCGCCATCCATCGCGGATCACGATGGCCGATGTGGTCAATATCATCGAAGGCGGCTATGCCCCGGTCGAATGCCTGGAGGAGGGCGCGGCCGGCACGCTCTGTCAGCCCGGTGACGGCTGCACGATGCGCGAGGTCTGGCGCGAGGTGCGCGACAGCGTCAGCGCGATCCTCCAACGCACGACGCTGCAATCGCTGATGGAGCGCCGCAAAAAGGCGCTCCATTATCAGATCTAGCCGAAGCGAGTTTGCCGATCGCGCCGCAGGTCCTGCCGCCCGTGCGCCGCGCTGGGGGTCAGGCGCGTCCGTAAACCGGGACGACCACGCCCGAAGTCACCTGGTTCTGGTCCGAGCTCAGAAACGCCAGCGTTTTGGCGATATCTTCGGGTTTCACCCAGTTTTCGTGCTTGGCGTTCGGCATCGCCTGGCGGTTGGCCTCGGTGTCGATCGTGCTAGGCGCGATCGCGTTGACCAGCACGTTGTCAGCCAGCACCTCTTCGGCCAGCGAGGCGGTGAAGGTCTTGATCGCGCCCTTGGCGATGGCGTAAGCGGCGAATTCGCCAGCGCCGGTGAGGCCCGTGCGCGAACTGACCGAGACGATCCTGCCGTACTTGTTCTTCTGCATGATCGGCACTACCGCCTTGCAGCAGAGAAACGTCGGTTTCAGGTTCAGATCGAACATCCGCTGCCATTCATCGAGCGTGGTTTCGGCGACGGTCTTGAAACCCCAGAAACCGCCGACGAGATTGATCAGGATATCGATCCGGCCGAAGCGCTTGACAGCGTCATCGACGAACTTTTTGACCTGTCCCTCGTCCCCGAGATCGACCCTGGCGAGGAAGATCGAGGATTCCGGGAAGCGCCCGCCCATCCGCTGATGGAACAGCGGGATTTCCGGCTCGACGATCCACGGTACGGCGACCTTGGCGCCGTTGGCGAGAAAATGCTCCGCGACGGCGCGACCCAACGCCCCGGTGCCTCCGGTGATCATGGCGACGCGATCTTTCAGCAGGTCCATCGAGTGTCCTCCTCGAGCTTGCAAGCATTATCCAGTTGCGACTGTGTCCGCAGGTTAGGAGACTTGGGTAGGTCGCGTCCAGCGCCGAGCATGCGCGCGCGACGCGTCGAAAGGAGACGTCTTGGCGAAACTGGTAAATGCCGAGTGGCTTGCCGCGCGAATCGGCGCCGACGCCATCACGGTGGTCGATCCCCGGCGACCGATGAAGTATCTGGCCGGTCACCTCCCGCACGCCATCAATGTACCCGTCTACAAATGCTTCGCCGCCGATGGTGCCTTGCTCGATCCCACGGCGCTCGCGCAATTCCTCGGCGCGAGCGGCCTCGGCGATGGCGCAACGCCCGTGCTCTACGACTCGCCCGAAGGGCAAAACGCGGCGATGCTTGCCTGGATTCTCGAATACCTTGGCCGCGACGACGTGGCGATCATGCTGGAGTTCTTCGAGACCTGGAAGAAGTCGGGCCGCGAAGTGTTCTACAAACCTGTCGATGCCGCCGCGCAAAGGTTTACCGCACGCCCCGATGCTGCGGTGAGGATCGGCGTCGAAGAAGCCCGCGTCCTCCCCGGAACCCGCTTCGTCGATTTCCGCAGCGCCGAAGAGTTCAGCGGCGCGCGGACCATTGCCGACGATCGCCCGGGCCATATCCCCGGTTCGTCGAACGTCGCCTGGCGTGAATTGGGGCAGGGGGAGATGGTCCTGAAATCGGCCGCGGACCTTAAGGAACTCTTCGCCGCCGTTGGCCTGAGTTCCGCCGCCGAGGTCGTCGCGTACTGCCGCTCCGGACCGCGGGCGGCGCTCGGCTACCTCGCCTTGCGGCAGGCCGGCTACCGTGCGCGTCTGTTCGACGGCTCGTGGGCGCAGTGGTCGCGCTCCGGTCTGCCGGCCGAGAAATGATCCCGATCCGGCGCCCGAGCTTCGTTGACAAGGGTCGCAGCCGGTCAGACAATTAAACCGATGGCACGAATAACCGTCGAAGATTGTCTGGAAAAGACCCCGAACCGTTTTGCACTGGTGCTCGGCGCGGCGCGGCGCGCGAAACAGTTGCTGAAGGGTGAGCGTCCGCTGGTCGAATCCGACAATAAGGAAGTCGTGACTGCCCTCCGCGAAATCGCCGCGGGCAAGGCTAAAATCGTCGAACCGGAGACCACCTGAAGGTTGTCGCCCCGGCGGGCGCCGCCCTCGGTGGAGATCGCCCGCGGGCGTTGCCGGGAAAGGAGTCGGTCCCAGCCGATGACGCGGAAATCACGAGGTTCCAGGGCGCCGAAAAAGTCGCCGAAGGCGCGCCGCGTCACCCCCGACGACGGCAAAATCGTGACGCCACGTCCCGCGCCCGATAACGAGTTTATCGAAGCCGAGGCGGTACCGGTGCTCGACGGTGACGCTTCCGCCGAGCCGGCCGAGGCGATTACGCCGTTGGCCCTCGATAGCGACGAGGAGGCGATTTTCGACGAGGCCGCGGCCGAAGGACGCCTGCCCGAGCTCAGCGATACGGCAAGCGCCGACACCGCGGGCGGCGCCGTCGTTCCCTACGATCCGCTGAGCCGCTATCTGGCCGAGATTCGCCGGTTCCCCCTGCTCAGCCGCGAGGAGGAAAACGCGATCGCCCGCCGCTACAAGGAATTCGGCGACCCCGCCGATGCGTACCGGCTGGTGACCGCGAATTTACGCCTGGTAGTAAAAATCGCCAACGAGTTCGCACGCGCCTCGCGCAATCTGCTCGACCTGATTCAGGAGGGCAACGTCGGCTTGATGGAGGCGGTCAAGAACTTCGATCCCTATCGCGGTATCCGCTTCCCGTCGTATGCGGTCTGGTGGGTGCGCGCCTACATTTATCGCTACCTCATCAACAACTGGCGCCTGGTCAAGATTGGCACCACGCAGGCGCAGCGCAAGCTGTTCTTCAACCTCCGCAAGGAGTCCGAGCGGCTCGAAGCCGAGGGTTTCACGCCGCAGCCGCGGTTGCTCGCGCAGCGGATGGGCGTCAAGGAGAGCGAAGTGCGCGAGATGCAGGAACGGATGGCGATGAGCGAAGTTTCGCTCGACCAGCCGGTCAGCCAGGACGAGGATGCCGCGAGTCTCGGCGAGACGCTTCCCGATTCGGCCTGGAACCCGGAAGAGACCGCGTCACGCGAGGAATGGCGGGAGTTTGCGCATGAGCGCATCAGCGAATTTGCCGCCACGCTGAACGACAAGGAACGCGAAATTTTCGACGCCCGGCTGATGAATGACGACCCGCCGACGCTGCAGGAGGTCGGCGACCGCTTTAACCTCAGCCGCGAACGCGTCCGCCAGATCGAGTCGCGGCTGAAGCAGCGTCTGCGCGAATTTATTCGCGAGCGCGCGGCCGATATCGATCACGCCGAGCAGTAGACCGCGAAATCTGCCCTCCGGCGCGGCTCCATCGTGCTTGAGCGGACGTTGATCGCGTTGCGATAATAGATCACGGCGGCAGCGAAGTATGCGCGAACGTACGGCAGGCATCGTGGTGGTCGGCAATGAGATCTTGTCGGGCAAGGTGCAGGACACCAATGCCTACTTTGCCGCGCAGGAACTGAGACGCGTCGGCGTCGCGTTGCGCCGCATCAGCGTCGTCCCCGACGAACTCGACGCGATCGCCGAAGAGGTGCGTAGCTGCGCGCGCAGCTTCGATTTTGTCCTCACCTCGGGCGGCGTCGGTCCAACCCACGACGACATCACGATTGAGGGTATCGCCCGGGCCTTTGCACGCCGCGTCGTAATCCATCCGGAACTGGAGGCGCTGGTCCGCGAGCATTTCGGCGACCGCCTCGAAGTCGGACTCAAGATGGCGGAGGTGCCTGAGGGCGCGGTGCTCAATGCCGACGGCGACCTGCGCTTTCCCACGGTTCAGCTCGAAAACGTCTACATCCTCCCGGGTATCCCGCAGCTTTTCCAGCGCAAGCTGCGGGCGCTGATGGAACGCTTCGCGACCGATCCGTACTTCATCCGGGTGATCTACAGTCAGGCCGGCGAGGGGGTAATCGCCCCGCATCTCAATGCCTGTCTGAAGGAATTTCCGGAACTGTTGTTGGGCTCATATCCACGTATCGGCGAGAGCGCGTATCGGGTAAAATTGACGCTGGAATCCAAACGGCGCGATTACGTGGAAGCGGCTTTTCAGCGTCTGCTGGAGTTGTTACCGCACGATGCGGTGGTGGGGACGGAGTAAGTTTAATCCGATGGGTGGAGGACGTGAAACATGCGGCGTCAACGGAAATGCCTGCCAGGACTGACGGCGTTGCTCCTGCTGGCGACGGCCGGTCTGGCCCTCGCACAAACCACTAGTTCGGCGCCGGTCGGCACCTCGCCGCAGGTTCCGCAACCTCCGGAAAACGGTGTCAACTGGAAAGGGGTCGGAATCGGCGCGGGTACGGTTGCCGGTAATGTCCTCTATATTCCCGCCAAGCTCGTCTATGGGATCCTCGGCGGAATCGGCGGCGGCGCCGGTTACGTGCTGACCGGCGGGAACAAGCAGGTGGCGGATACGATCTGGCGCAGCTCTTTGGGCGGTGACTACGTTCTGACGCCGGACATGGTGGCGGGGAAGCAGCCGGTGCATTTCAGCGGACCGACGGCGACCTCGGCTGCCCCGGATGGGTCATCCAACGCGGCGGCTTCTTCGAGCACCGCGGCTGCAGGATCGGCGTCATATTCCGCCGCAGCCCAGCCCGTGACGCCGGCGCCGATCGATAGTGGCGCGACCGCGATGCCGTCGGCGGGTGGCGCGAGCAGCGCCACGACGTCGCGACCGGCATTGAGCGAAGCGCCGGTGAGTCCCTCGAAGGGCGGGGCGCCGCCGCTCTCTTCGACGGCAATCGAGTAAGCCTCGCGACGGGTATCCGCGCCGCGCGCTCTATCGCCTCGCGTCGGCCGCTGGCGGAGTCAGATTCCGCGTGGACAAACCCGAAGGGGCGCGTCCGAGCGATTCGCCTTGCCTGGCGCCGGGCGAATAATCACGATCAGAGGTGCGTGCCTGCGGAGGCTCGGCTAGAATGTCAGCGCGAGGCCGAAACGCGAACGCGTGGAACGATGGCGGTACGGCGAAGCGCGGCTAAACTGTTCGGTTAAGGCATGCGGGTCATGGGCAGAGAGACGGTGCGGCAACAACAGTTGGCAGAGGAATTGAGCGAAGCGGCGCGCCGCCTCGGCCTTGAAGTAAGGCGCGAAAAGCTGCTGCGCGAGATTGGTTATCGGGCCCGCGGGGGGCGATGCTGTCTGCGCAATCAGCGGCTGCTCATCCTGGACCGTGACATGCCGGCCGCCGATCAGATCGAGCTGTTGGCCGATACCATCCGCGAACTGCCTCACGAGGAACTCTATCTCTCCCCGGCCGCGCGGCGCTTGTTGCAGCGCGGCGCGGAGGCCGCCTGATTGGAACGTTATGGCCCGGATCGCGGCAGACGGCGAGACGGACGTCGGCGGTCCTGCTAAGAATCGCCGCGCCGAGCAGCGGATGGCGTTGTTCCATGCGCGGCTGCGCGAGCGCGCCCTCAAATCCACCGCGCCGCGCGACGATATCGCCCGGGTCTTCTTCGCCTTGAGCCGCCACGTCAGCGCCGAAGAGCTCTACGCGGAGGTCAAGCGCATCAACCCGCACGTCGGTTATGCGACGATTTATCGCACGCTCAAGCTGCTGAAAGACTGCGGGCTTCTTTCCGAGCGCCATTTCGATGAAGGGCAGGCGCGCTACGAGGTGGTCGGCGAGCATCACCACGATCACTTCATCTGCGAGGATTGCGGACGGATCCTCGAGTTCGAGGACGAGGCGATCGAGCGGATGCAGCGGAATATCGCCCGCCGCCTCGGCGTGACGCTCCATCGTCACAAGCTCGAACTCTATGGGCGTTGCGCCGATTGCGCCGCCAAAGCGGGCGATCAGGATCTCTGAGGCGCCGCGCGCAACGCCGGCAGCACCTCGGTGGTGAAGCGCTGCAGCGAGCGCATCGCCTTGGCCGGTTCCAGACCCGGTAGCTGGCTGGTGATAACAACCTCGGTCGCCGCCGAGTTCGCGATAAACTCACCGAGCCGCGCCGCCACGGTCGCGGGTGGCCCGATAATCGCGCCGCGCCGCAGCGCCTCGCGATCCGGCTTGAAGTGGCCGGTGGTGATTTGTCCCGCGGCGAGCCACTCTCCGTACAATCTCATCTGATACATGAGATATGGTTCAATCGTGCGCCAGGCCTCTTCCTCGCTGTCGGCGACGAAAACGGTCCGGCTGGCGACGACACTGTAATCGCTCGGATCCTTGTTGAGCTCGCGCAAGGCCTCGTGAAAGATCCGGATTTCACGCGCGCCGAGGTTGCAGGCGAAACCCATATCGAGGCGGGCTCCGCGGCGGATCGCCTCCGGCGCCATCCCGCCCCACAACAACTCCGGATAGGGTCTCGAGATCGGCCGGGGTCGCACCAGGGCGTCCTTGAACGAGAAGTACTTGCCGGCAAAACTGAAGCGCTCGCCCGTCCATGCTCGCTTCAGGATTTCGATCGTTTCGAGCGTGCGTCCGAGCCGTTCCTTGCGCGGCACGCCAAAGACCTCGAATTCTTCGAGGCGGTAGGCGATACCGAGACCCAGCCGCAGCCGTCCGTTCGCGATGACATCGATCAGAGCGGTGTCTTCGGCCAGACGCAACGGATGATAAAAGGGCACGAGGATAACGTAGCTGCCGACCGTGACGTTACGCGTTCGCGCCGCGATCGCCGCCAGCATCGGCATGGCTGCCGCCAGATAGCCGTCCTCGACAAAATGATGCTCGGTAATCCATATCGAGTCGAATCCCGCCTGGTCGACGAAATCAACCTGCTCGAACATCGCGCGATAGAACGTCGCGCTGTCCGACGGAAGCAAATCCGCGGGCTGGCGAAAATCCAGAAGGTAGCCGAATTTCATCTGGGACTCCTATAAGTCGAGGACCAGCTCGCGGCTGACCGCCCACGCATCGAGTTCGATCTCGAGGCCGCTCACCGGCGGTCGCCCGTAATGAAGGGTCAGGCCGCGGTGCGCAGTTTCGCCGATCGTTGGCAGGATCAGGGGCGCCAGCAGTGGATGAAGGTCGTGCACGGTGTAGAGACTTATCGCCGTCGCATCGTGCCAGCGCGTCGCCAACTGCGCGAGGCGTTCTCCCGCAGCTTCAAGAATCGTTTCAAGTTTGTTACGGAGGCCGTCGCCTGAGGTGTCGCCCGGCGCGGCGACGGCGAGTTTGCCGTCGCGCGCGATGAACTCCGGGACGCCGGCTATAAGCCAGGTCGGCGATACGGTCGCGGCGGGCACGGTGTAAAAGAAACCGGCCAGCATCGGCTCGCTGATCGACGGGGCGGCAGGCGCGACGTTGGTCCGCGCGACCGGGTTCGCACCGTCCACTTCGAGGCCCCATCGGCGCAACTGTTCTATATAAGGGCGGTTGAAACCCTCGAATTCGTCGCGGGTGAGCGGCTTGGGAATCCGCAGTTGCATCCCGCACAAGGCGGCCGGCGGACGCGACTGTTCCCGGAGATGCTGTTCAATCAGTTGATAGCCGCGCTCGAGCGGCGCCAACCGGCGGAGTCTCGCGTAAACGATCGCGTAGCCGGGATGGGCGCGGACGCCTGCGGCATAGGCGGCAACGCCGCGAATAAAACTGTAATTGCCCCTGGGATGGTCGATCATTGGTGTGCGCTTCCTCAGCCCAGATGGAGCCACGGCAGACGTTCTTCGGGGAAATATTGCTTGGTCGAAGGAGCCAGCCGCGCGGGATCGTCGAACGCTCCGACGTGAAAGTGGGTCAGGTCGGTCGTCGGCAGGCTCTCGCAGGTGAGCGTCGAACCGCATCGCGCGCAGAAGCCGCGTCGCGTTTGCCCGGGGGTCGAATCGAATTTGGTTATCTCGCCTCTGGTTACCGTGTAGCTTTCGGGATTGAAGGCGGCAAAGACCGCGACCGGCGCGCCGGTATGGCGCCGACAGCTCTGGCAGTGGCACCAATAGATCGCCGCCGGGCGGCCGTTCGCAACGAAGCGAACGGCGCCGCATAAGCATCCGCCCTCGAATCGTTCATTCGCCTCGCTCATGAGGGTCATCCTCCCGTGGGCTGCTTTTCACGTCGGGTTGATGGTCGCGAAGCTTACGCCGGACCGCGAGCCGGGTCCATCGCCCGATGCTGCCGACGCTTGCGGAAAAAAGGCCATTGCGTCGCCCACCCCTCTGCGACACAGTTGGGGCGCACGCGACAAGGAGGACGGAGTTATGGCGGCGGCACAGGGCGGATGTATGTGCGGAGCGGTGCGCTATGAGTGCACCGGCGATCCGGTGTTCATGGGTAACTGTCATTGCCGCGACTGCCAAAGGGCGGGCGGCGGCGCCTACAACCCGGCAATCGGCGTACCGCGCAGCGCCGTGAAGATCACCGGCACCGTGAAGTATTACGAATCGAAAGCCGACAGCGGCAGTCCGGCGAAGCGGGCCTTTTGTCCGAACTGCGGATCGCGCCTGTTCAGCGAACCGTCGTTCGCGCCCGATCTGATCGTATTGACGGCGGGCAGCCTCGACGATCCGAGCATCTTCAAGCCGATGATGGACATCTACACGTCGAGCGCGCAGCCGTGGGACCATATGAATCCGGCGCTGGCGAAGGTGCCGAAGATGCCGCAGATGGGCTGAATCCGCGGCCGGCTGCTTTTCCTGTGCGGATGGAGACCGGGCACGACGCTCCGGATCAAAGTCGGTCGCATTTGATCGCTCAGGCGAGCGACGAGCAAACCTGCGGCTATGTGGCCGACGGCGGATGCCTCGATGCGTCCTAGATCGGATGGCGCGCCAGGAGACCACGCGCAATGACGAGTGCCTGAATCTCGTTGGTGCCCTCGCCAATCATCATCAGCGGAGCATCGCGATAGAAGCGCTCGACCGGGAACTCCGCCATGTAGCCGTAGCCGCCGAGCACGCGCATCGCGTCAAGGGTCATCTTGGCGCAGGCTTCAGAGGCGAACAGCTTGGCCATCCCGGCCTCTACGTCACAGCGTTCGCCGGCGTCCTTTTTCTGCGCCGCGTGCTCGACCATCAGACGCGCTGCCTGGAGGCGCGTGCCCATATCAGCGAGCATCAGTTGGACCGCCTGATGCTGCGCGATCGGTTTGCCGAAGGCGCTGCGTTGCTGAGCGTAGCGGATGGCGTGTTCGAAGGCGGCCTGGCCGACACCGACGGCGCGCGCGGCTACATTGATCCGGCCGACCTCGAGCGCGCTCATGAGCTGTTTGAAGCCCTCGCCCTCGCGGCCGCCGATCAGGTTGTCTGCCGGAACCGCGAGGTCTTCGAACAGCACCTCGCAGGTGTCGAGGCCCTTGTAGCCCAGTTTCTTCAATTGACGGCTCACGGTCGGGCCGTGTTCGTTCTTCTCGACGGCGAACACACTGATGCCGGCGTAGGCGGGTTCGGCTTTGGGATTGGTTTTGGCAGCGACGGCGAGCATCGTGCCGTACCGCGCATTCGTGATGAACATCTTGGCGCCCGAGACCACATAACTGTCGCCGTGGCGGATCGCCGTGGTGCGCAGCGATTGAACGTCGCTGCCGGCATGCGGTTCGGTCAGGGCGAGGCCGCCGCGCTTTTCGCCGGTCGCCATCGCGGGTAGGAAACGGCGTTTCTGCTCCTCGGTCCCGTGATTGGCGATGATGAAGGCCATGATCAGATGACTGTTGATGACGCCGGCAAGGCTCATCCATCCGCGCGACAGCTCTGACATGACATGGGCGTAGGTGACGAAACTGAGGCCGAGGCCGCCATGCTCCTGCGGGATGGTCGCGCCGAACAGACCCAGCTCCTTCATCTTGCCGACGAGGGCGTGCGGATACTCGTCGTTGTGTTCGAGTTCAGTGGCGACCGGGATAACGTCGCGGTCAACGAAACGACGAACGGCTTCAACGATTTCGTGGTCGGGCAGCGTTGACATGACCAGGCCTCCGAGGCGAAGAACCTAGCAGATTTATGGCCGCCGCGCGCGCCACGGCCGCCCGCTCAGCTTGCAAGCCGGGCGAAGCTGGTCAGGCGCACGCCGCTGCTCGCGAGTGCCCTGCGGATCATCGGGTCCGTCAGGATGGCGACTTCGGCCTGTGCGGCCGCCGGGGGCGGCACGGCGCCGATATCGAGCGCCGGATGAAAATAGAGTTCCGTCAGACCGGGAGGTAATCGCGGGATAAGACCGCGTACGTAGCCCGCGGACAGATGGCCGCTCTGATGGAGCCCGAAGAGATAATCGCTGGTGCGGAGGTTATGGGCGTCGAGCAGCCGGCGCGTGCGACGCGAGAGCGCGCGAAAAATCAGCGCCTCAACCGCCTTGCGCGGGGCGTGGTCGCGCGCGAGACGCAGCGTGGTGAAAACCGGCTCGCGCGGGACGCGGATACTGGAGACATGGTATTCACTTGCCAGTTCGACCGTCAGATCGGCAATCACCGGATGAACGTGAAAGTTGAGATGTCCATCGATATGCTTCAGATAGCCGACGAGACTCAGATGCCGATCGATTTGGGCGCGGATTTCGTCGCGGAGATGAGACCTCAGGCGCCGATTGAAGAAGTAGCGTATTCCGGTCAGCGTCGGGTTGTGGGCAAACGCGCCGGCGCTATCGACGAGCGGCGATCGGGTGAGGGCGCGCCCACGACAGACCACCAGATGCAGCCCGACGTCGAGCGTCGCAGTTTCCCGCGCCAAGGACGCGGCCTCTTCGCAGGCCTCACCGGCGACGATCAGGCTTGCGGCGGTGAGGATGCCGTCGCGATGGGCCTTCAAGACACCGGCATTGATTTCACGCGAGAGACCGAAATCGTCGGCAGTAACGATCAGGGCTTTGAAAGGAGCTGAGCCGTTGTCGCCTGGAACCTTGTTAGCGCTCGACGATGAGACCATCGCTGTATCCCGCCATTTTGTGTCGGCGGCAGATGCTCCTCAAGCAGCCGCGCGATGATGGTCGTTTTCTGCGCGTTTGGGGCCGAGCTCGGGCCGTTGCGCGCGCGGCTTAGGCGGCCCGAGCGCCTCGGCCGGCCCGGGCTGCGCGGCTATCGGGGCCGCCTCGGCGAACAGGAAGTTGCACTGGTCGTCAGCGGAATCGGTATCCGGCGGGCGCAGGCAACAGCCGGTCTTGCGTTGGACAACCTCGAGGATGTAAGCGGCGTGATGATCGCCGGTGTGGCCGGGGCGTTGCATGAGGAGCTGGGCATCGGCGACGTCGTCGTGGGCGATCGCCTGATGCTGCGACGGGAGGACAGCTTCACGACTGAGCATCAATTGGAGGTTTCGCCCGTCCATCTGACCGCCGCGCTGAGCGGGCTGCAAAGCCAGCGCATCAAACACACCCGCGGCGCAATCATCACCTCGCGACGCGTGGTCGCGACCGCGGCGGAAAAACGCCGGATTCGCGCGACGCTGGGCGCGATCGCGGTGGATATGGAGAGCGCGGTGATCGCGCAGCAGGCGGCCAGCCGCGCGCTTCCTTTTACGGTCGTGCGGGCGATCATGGACACCGCCGCTCAAGACCTCGAAGGAGCACTGCTCACCGATGCGGATGGGCGAATTCGTCTGGCCGCAGCGGTACGGCTGATTGTGCGGAAGCCGCGCCTTGTCGCCGCGTCGCTGCGCCTGCTGCGCGACTTGAGAATCGCCGCCGAGAACGCGGCGATCGCCATCGAGGCGATCCTGACCAACGGCCCCGTCGGAGCCTAAACATCCGGGCGACCGATCCGACCTGATGGGCCGTCGGCCAAGGGGTCGAGCGGAGCATCGTAGGGGAAATCTTCGAAATGGCGCCGCACCTCTGCCGCCGATGCGCGCAGGTCGGCGCGGGTCAGGAAATGGACGGCGAGAACCAGCGCCGGGAGATAGATGAAAACGGCGGCCCACGCGATTTCCGCCGCGCCGATGCGAAAAAGCATCGTGATGCCGAAGCCGACGATGCCCACGTAGAGGAACGGTCCGAGCAGCGCGCGCCAGAACAGGGTCGGGATAATGCCCGACGGTTTGCCGGTTGTGCGACCGAGGTAAAAGTCGAGCCATTGGAAAATTCGGATGGTGATCAGCGCGACGAAAAACCATCCGAGATAATTGGCGATGGGCACGCCGAAATGCGGACCCGGCGGGTCATACCAGAAGATTTTGCCGAGGAACCAGCGCTCGCCCCTGACGCTCAGCGGATCGACCACCCAGTCAACCATCACCATCAGCAGCGCGGCCAGCAGCGTGACCCGCCACGACCGGCGGATCGCCCGCGTCTCGAGCAGACGCAGATCGCCGCGCTCACCAAGCACCGGTGCGGCCAGCAGCAGCGCCACGGTGTAGCTGGCGAAGCCCAGGAAGGTGAACGACAGTGAATCAAAAAACGGCACGTCGCCGACCCAGATTTCACGTCCGCGCGTCGTCGGCAGATAGTGATAGAGGCCGAACGGAAAGCCATTGTGCACCGAGCTGGTCTCGCAGACCCAGGCGACGCCGTAGGTGAGCAACGCGAAGAGGAGCGTCGTGCGAAGGCCGAAATTGATCGTCGAGATACCGAGAAAAGCCGCGAGGAAAACAAAGACATAGGGTCGCAGCGCGATCGTGGCGAACAGCAGATGCATGGCTACTGTCGGGAGCGAACCATTCCGCATGAACGAAAAAAATCGATGGCGCGCTGAAGGCCGGCGTCGATCGCGCCGGGCGTATAACCGAGTTCGCTCCGCGCTTTGGCGGAATCAAAGAACATCCGCTTACGCGCCATCCGGACCTCGGTAATACTCGCGCGCGGCGCGCGATGGGTGATGCCGCGAGCGACCGCTTCGGCGCCCAGCGCATAGGCGTAAGCCACCGCATAAGGCAGCTTGAGCCGCGGCGCGCGCCGGCCGGCGAGTTGCGCGAGACGCCGCAGGAGCTCGGCGAGCGTAAGATTCTCGGCGCCCAAAATGTATTTCTCGCCGATACGGCCGCGTGCGGCGGCGAGCAGATGGCCTCGCGCGACATCTTCGGCGCAGACCAGGTTAAGGCCGGTGTCGATGAAGGCCGGCATCCTGCCGTTTAAGAAATCGACCACGATCCGTCCCGTCGGCGTAGGTTTGAAGTCGAAGGCGCCGATCGGCGTCGAGGGATTGACGATCACGATCGGCACGCCGGCGCGCGCGGCTTTGAGCGCTTCCTGTTCCGCGAGGAACTTTGACCGCTTGTAGGGCCCGACCATCGCGTTGAAGTTCACCGGCGTGTCCTCGCGGCCGATACCGTCCGCTCCGATGCCGAGCGTACCGACGGTGCTGGTATGGACGAGGCGGTGCACCCCGAGCTTGCGCGCGACCTCGATGATGTTGCACGTACCTTCGACGTTGGCCGCGTACATCGGCGTTTCGTCTTCCACCCACAGGCGGTAGTCGGCGGCGACGTGATAGATCTCGTCGCAACCGCGCGCGGCCTCGACCAGCGATGAAGGATCGCACAAATCGCCGTGCACGACCGTGCAGGCGACGCCGTCGAGCGCTCGCTGATCGGCGCCGCGGCGGACCATCGCGCGGACCGCGCATCCGGCTTCGGTCAGCGCGCGCACCACGTGGCATCCGACGAAGCCGTTGGCGCCGGTGACCAGAGCGGTGCGCGCAGCCATCCCGATCAGGCGCCGACGCGGGCGCTTACCGCCTCGGCCGCGGCGTTGCCCGAACGGACCGCACTCTCGATCGTCGCAGGCAGCCCGGTCTGAATCCAGTCGCCGGCCAGGAAGAGGTTGGGAATCGACGTAATCGTCGCGGGCCGTTTGAGATTGGAAACGGTATCCGTGGCGATGGTCGCCTGCTTTTCCCTGATTACCATCGCCCGCAGCAATCTGGCTTTCGCGGCCGCGGGGATCATCCGCCGCAGATCGCCAAGGATGATATCGATTAACTCGCCGTTGGAGCGCGACACGAAATCACGCGCGCCGCTGATAACGAAACTCAAATAGCCAGGGCGATCGCTGGGGCCGCCGAAGATGACCCGCTTGTTGAACAGCCATTGCGTATCGGTGCCGACGAAGCCGACGAAGGCCGCATCGGTGACGGGACGATCGAACCAGGCATGGAGACAGACGATGGGCGAAGTCTTCAGATCGGTCAGCGCGGCGAAGGACGATGCGCCGGCAGCACCTTCGGGCAGCAGCTTGAGCAGGCGATCGGGGGTCACTGCGGCGATAAAATTGGCCGCCTGGAGCGCGGCCCCGTCGCGCAGGCGGACGCGGCTCACGCGCCCGTCATCGCCGAATTCGAGATGGTCGGCAATACTGCGGCAGGCGACGACGCCGCCGCGGTCCTCGATGATCCGCCGGGCGGGCTCGCAGTACAGATCGCTCAGGCCGACCGTCGCATACAGGAAGGCGGAGTCGCGGCGGCGGGCAAAGAACGCGAGGCGCATCACTTCGGCGAACAAGCTCGCGGAGGCCAGTTGTGGATCTTCGCTCAGCGTCGCGAGCGCGATCGGATACCAGAGGCAGCGCCGCGCGGTTTCATTCTGGCGGGTGGCATCCATGAACTGCGCGACGCTCAGTTGGGCTAGCCGCCGCGCTTGAAAACGGCGCATGTACATCAGGCGGAGACCGGCGCGCAGCACGCTTAGTCGCTCGGTTGGGCCGAGATGCTGATAGCGCAGGATGGCCGCGGCCATGTGCAGCGGTCCGGGCAATCGCGCGGTGCGCACGCAGGCGCTCTGCTGCGGGCCGGTCAGCATCTCGATCGCGAGGTCGGGCCGCGCGATGAGACGGTCGCGCGTGCCGAGCTTCTCGAGGAAGGCGAGCGTGGCGTGATAGCAACCCATCAGGACATGCTGGCCGTTATCGACGAAATCGCCGCTGTCGGGATCGGCGAAGGAGTAGGCGCGGCCGCCCAGGGCAGGTTTGCTTTCGAGCAGGGCGACGCGAAAGCCGCGCTCAGCGAGAGCGACACCGGCGCTCAAGCCGGCGAAGCCGCCGCCGATGATTACGACGTCTTTGGCCTCGACCGCCACTGTCGATCAGGCGGCGCGAGCCAAGCGCGTGTTGGCCCAGGCTCGTCCGACGAGGTAGAGCTTGCGCGGGGTGGAAACTCGCAACCGTTGGCCGAAGACCCGATAACCGGATTTGGCAATTTCATCAAGCAGCGCCGCATAGATGAGGCGCATCGCTTCGGCGGCGACCATCGATGAGCGATCCTCAGGCGCCAGCGCGGCTTCGGCCTCGCGATAAAACTGCCGCGCACGGTCAGCCTCGAAGGCCATCAACTGCGTGAAAGCCGGAGGCGGCGCCGTCCGCAGGATCTGTTCTTCGCTCACGCCGAAACGCGCCAGGTCTTCCAGAGGAAGATAGATGCGGTCGCGGGCGGCGTCCTCGCCGACGTCGCGCAGGATATTGGTGAGCTGAAACGCCAGGCCCAGCCGTTCGGCATACGCTTTGGCCGAAGGATTCCGGTAACCGAAGATCTCGATACAGATAAGGCCGACGGCCGAAGCGACGAGGTAGCAGTAGCGGCGCAGATCGTCAAAGGTTGCGTAGCGTTTGCGCGTCAGGTCAAGCTCGACTCCGTCGATCACTTCGTGGAAATAACGCTGCGGAATCGAAAACACGCGCACCGCGTCGGCAAGCGCGCGCGAGATCGGGCGGTTCGAGGAGCCGCGGTAAACGCGGTCGAGCTCCTCGCGCCAGCGCTCAAGCAACGCCGCGGGGTCGCCCGCGATCCCGCCGTCGGCGATGTCGTCCACATAGCGGCAGAAGGCATAAACCGCACAGAGCGCGCGGCGCCGTTCGCGCGGCAGCAGCATGAAGGCATAGTAGAAATTCGACGAGGCGGCGCGGGTAATTGCCGCGCAGCGGGCATAGTCGGCCTCGAGGTCGCCCGCCGCGCCGACGCGGCCATCCAGCAATCCGCTCATCCCGCCACTCGCCCGCACAAGGCATTCACGCCGAGTTGAAGATAGTCGACCTTGGTCAGCCGCGGGCGCCGCGTAAAAACGTCGTAACCGACGCGTTCGATCGCGCGCAGGATCGCCAGGCCACCGCCGGCGAACATCAGAATGTCGCGGCGCAGACGGCGATCGACGAGCCGATGCAGTTCGGCGCCGCGCCGCAGGAGATCGCGCGCGAAGGCGACCTCGTGCGCCATCAATTCAACGAACTGCCGACTGACACGATGCGATCGCAAATCCGCGTCGGACACGCCGAAGCGCGCCATGTCCGCGCGCGGCAGATAGATGCGTCCCTTGGTAAGATCGATCGCGATATCCTGCCAGAAGTTGGCGAGTTGCAGGCCGCTGCAGACGAGATCGGAAAGCTGCTGGCGCTCCGCGTCCCGATAGCCGAAGAGATACAGGACCAGGCGGCCCACCGGATTGGCGGAGTTCCGAGCATAGTCGAGCAGGGCGGTCATCGTCGCGAAGCCCTGGAAGTTAACGTCGCTGCGGAAGGCCGTGAGCAGATCGGCAAACGGCTCGCGCGGAATCGCGAAACGGCGCGCCGTGTCGGCGACGGCGATCATCACCGGATGCTGCGGATGACCGGCGTAGGCGGCGTCGAGCTCGCGTTCCCAGTCGTCGAGCTTCGGGAGACTGCGGTCTTCGTCGGCGAAATCATCGGCGATCCGCGCATAGGCATAGATCGCGTACATATGGGGACGCATCGCCCGCGGCATCAGCCACGAGGCGATGGTGAAGTTCTCGTAGTGGCTGCGAGCCAGCCGCGCACAATAGGCATACGCCTCGTCGAGCGCCGCGCCGGCGGGCGCGAGCGCAGGCGATTTATCGAGACTATGGGCGAATCCGGCCAAGCCTGCCTCGCGCTCAATCTCAGGCGGCCGTTGCGGCGAGGCGCTCGCGAACGATGCGACGCGCCCAACTGTCGGTTTCCAGCAACTCCTCGAGGCTCGAAACCGGACCGCCGCGATGCATCTCCATCACGGCCGCGAGATGGCGTGGAATTGCGTTGAACGGCAAGCGGCCCGCAAGAAAGTTCGCGACCAGCTCCTCGTTGGCGCCGTTGAGACACGCCGGCATCGTGCCGCCCGCGGCGAGGGCGTCGTAGGCGAGGCGCAGGCAGGGGAAACGCGCGGTGTCCGGTTCCTCGAAGGTCAACGATCCGCAATCGGTGAACGACAGGCGCTTCAGATGTGTCAGCGGCAGCCGCTCGGGATAGGCGAGGGCGAAGGCGACGGGAATCGCCATATCCGGTACCGCCAACTGCGCGAGCACTGAACCGTCCACCATTTCGACCATCGAGTGGATCACGCTCTGCGGATGGATCACGACACTGATTTGCGACGCGTTCAAATCGAAGAGCCATCGCGCCTCGATCACCTCGAGACCCTTGTTCATCAGGGTCGCCGAATCGATGGTGATCTTCTCACCCATTCGCCAGGTCGGATGGTTAAGGGCGTCGCGCACCGTGATGCGGTTGAAGCGATCGGCGGGCCACGTGCGAAAGGGGCCACCGGAGGCGGTCAGAATGATCCGCTTTACGGCCTCGCGCGGTTTGCCTTCGAGGCACTGGAAGATCGCGTTGTGCTCGCTGTCCACCGGCAACAGCATGACGCCGTGGTCGCGGACCGCGCGCGTCACCAGCTCCCCGGCCATCACGAGCACTTCCTTGTTGGCAAAGGCAATATGTTTGCGCGCGCGAATCGCGGCCAGCGTGGGCGCGAGGCCCAGCGCGCCGACCAGCGCCGACATCACCAGCGCCGCCTCCGGATGAGTCGCCACCGCGTTGGCGCCTTCGACGCCGCAGAGGATCGTGGGCGCGAGCGGCCGAATCCGCTCGCGCAGCTCGCCGACCAGTTCGGGCGCGGCGACCGAGACCAATTGCGGCTGGAAGCGGCGGACCTGATCAGCCAGGCGGTCGAGATTGTGTCCCGCCGCCAGCGCGACGACTTTGAAACGCTCCGGAAAGCGGCTCACCACGTCGAGCGTGGTAACCCCGACGGAACCGGTCGAACCGAGGATGGCAATCGCTTTCATGGCGCCCCCGCAAGATCACGCGAAAGCCCGTTCTGTCAGGCGCCGACGCAGCCGTCCGAGCGCCATCAGCGGGAAGTAGTGCGCATACATGTGATAGCGGAGATAGAAGTGATTCGGAAAACCGGTACCGGTGAATTCGCGATCTTCCCAGCGTCCGGCTTCGTTCTGATGATCAAAGAGCCAGGCCGCACCGCGCATCAGATGGTCAGAAGGCTCGTCCTCCGCCGCGAGCAGCCCGATCAGCGCCCAGGCGGTCTGCGAGGGCGTGCTGTTGCCTTTGCCCTTGAAACCCGGATCACGATCGGCGAGGCAGCTCTCGCCCCATCCGCCGTCGGCGTTCTGCACGCTCTTGAGCCACTGCGCGGCGCGCTTGATCCACGGCTCGTTGATGTCGCATCCGATGGCGCGGAGGCCCGAGAGGGCGGAGAAGGTGCCGTAGATATAGCTGACGCCCCAGCGCCCCCACCACGACCCATCGGCCTCCTGATGACCGCGCAGCCAGTCGATCGCGCGGCGGGCCACCGGATGGTCGCGGTTGTAACCGACCGCCGCCATCATCTCGAGGACGCGCCCGGTAAGGTCGGCGCAGGTCGGATCGGTCGAGGCCTCGACATCTGCAAAGGGCGCGTCGTTGAGCCAGGTTGAGTCGTTATCCACGTCGAAGGCGGCGAAACCGCCGTCGCGCGACTGCATGCCCATCACCCAGTTGGCGCCGAGGCGGATCGCGCGGTCGCGCGCGCCCTCGTCTGCATGCGCCACGCCCGCCAGGACCATCAGGATGACCGCCGAATCATCAACGTCGGGATACCAGTCGTTGAAGAACTCGAAGGCCCATCCGCCGGGTTCGAGGTCCGGGCGTTTAATTGACCAATCGCCTTTGCGAAAGATCTGATGATCGATCAGCCATTTGGCGGCGCGCGTAAGGCTCGGATGCTCGGACGAGAGGTCGGAATCGAGCAGCGCCTTGGCCGCCAGGGCGGTATCCCAATTCGGCGAGACGCAGGGCTGGTACAAAATCGAGTCGCCGTAGTCCCAGATGAGTTCACGGACGGCTTCGAGCGCCCGGGCGATCACCGGATGGTCATTGCGATAGCCGAGCGCCTTGAGGGCCATCGGACTCAGCAGATAACAGGGTTCGATACCGCCCCACGAGCCGTTGGCGTCCTGATGGTCGAGCAGCCAGTTTTCCGCATAACGCAGCGCCCGGCTGCGCAGCGTTTTCAACGGCCGGCGATTGTAAAGGCGCAGTAGTTTATCGGCGAGCAGCAGCGCGTTACGGCGCGACAGCAGACGCTCGCCGCGCCGGGTGACAAAGCGGGTGAAATGGGGCGGCTCGATATAGAGTTCCAGCACGCCGTAGCGCCAATCAACCGTTACCGAGGGTCGCGCCGCCTGCAACGTCATCAGGGCGAAGAGCGTGGCGCGCGCCCACGACGACAGTTCGTACATGTTGACCGGGAACCAGTTCGGCAACAGCGTGATTTCAATCGGCAGGGCCGGTACCGCGTCCCACGGCACCTGGTTCATCGCGGCCAGATAGCAACGCGCGAGCGTCCCGCTGTGCGCGATGCCGCCACGCGAGAGAATCCATCGCCGGCAGCGCATCATCGGCTCGTCACCGGCGCGGGCGCCGGTCAGCTTCAGCGCAAAGTAAGCTTCGATGGTGGTCGAAAGGTCGCCCTCGCCGCCCGGAAATAGCGTCCACGAGCCATCGCCGGTCTGGGTGTCGAGCAGATGCTTGCGCAGCTTTGCCTCCGTCGTCGGATCGGGCGGCAGGTCCATAAAGCGGCTGAAGATGATGTACTCGGCGTTCATCTCCGCGTTGGCTTCGAGCGGAGCTTGCCAGTAGCCGTCGAGGTGCTGCTGTTCGATGAGCGAGCGTTGCGCCCGGTCGATCGCACGGTCGAGTTTCGCGCGGAAATCATCGCGCGCGATCAGTGTCAAAGGGCTGCTGCCGCCGACCGTTGCTGCGCTTCCTTGATCCATCATCCGCCCTCCCGCCTCTCCTACGGAATAACCGCGCACTTCAGGGCTTCGCCGCGCCCGAGCATCGCAAACACTTCGGGCAGCTCGGCCAGCGGTCGCCGGGCATTGACGAGTCGCCCCGCTTCGAGTCGCCCGGAGGCGAGCAGCTCATAGGCGCTCCGCACGTCGCGCGGCCGGAAGTGAAACGGCGACAACAGTGCAAGGTTGTCATAATGCATGCGACGGGTATCCACGCCCAGCGTTGTGTCGGGGGGACATCCGCCGAAAAAGAGCACCCGGCCGCCGCGCCTGACGCGCCGGAAGGCATCGGCCCATCCATCCACCTGGCCGGTGGATTCGATGACCAGGTCGGGACCGTGGCCCTGGTTGAGCGCGGCGATCGCCTCGTCGATGCCGTCGGCGCGCGCGTCCAGAGTTCTCACGCCGTCGAGCTCGGACGCCCAACGCAGGCGGTTCGCCCCGCGTCCGACAATCGCGATATCGCTGACCCCACGCGCCTTGAGAACAAGCGCATGCAACAGTCCGAAAGCGCCGGCACCGACGATCAGCACGTTTTCGCCGGGCTCCGGCCGCGCCATCTCGTGCGCATGCACCACGCAGGATAAGGGTTCGAGCAGGGCCGCCTGCTCGATCGCGAGACTCGCGGGTTTGTGAAACATGTTGCGCGCGACGACGTGGGCGCCGACCAGCAGATAGTCGGCATAGGCGCCGAGGACCATCCGGGCCATCGCCTGAGGACAGAGGTTTTCCTGTCCGCGCGCGCAGAAAAAGCACCGACCGCAAGGTGCCGTGGGTGCGGCCATCACGGCGTCGCCCTCACGGAAATCGCTCACATCCGCTCCGACCTCGGCGATGATGCCGGTAAACTCGTGTCCGAACGGCGTCGGCATCGGCCACATCGGATGCCCGCGGCGGAAGGCCTTGAGGTCGGTGCCGCAGCTCAAGGCGCAGGTAATCTTCAGCACGACCTCGCCGGGCCCCGGATGCGGTCGCGGAACTTCACGCAACTCGAGGCGGCCCGGCGCCAGCAACAACGCCTGGCGCGGCGTTGCATGCCGGTCTCGAGCTGCAGGCGCGGGCTCAGCACTCATTGCTTACGCTCCACGGCGTATGCGGCGAGAGCGCGCAAGGGCTCGGCGCGTTCGTCGAACGGCTCGAGCGCCGCCTGCGCCCGTCGCACCAGTTCGCGCGCAAAGGCGTGCGAACCCTCGATTCCCATGATCGTCGGATAGGTGGCTTTACCGCGGTCGGCATCCTTATGCGTGCGCTTACCAACGTGGTCGGTGGCCGCTTCAACGTCGAGCAGATCGTCGGCGACCTGAAAAGCGAGTCCCAGGGGACGGGCATAGGCGCGCAAAGCCTCGAGCTGTTGGTGAGAGGCGCCGCCCAGCCGCGCGCCGCCGCCAACCGCCGCCACAAATAGAGCCCCGGTCTTGCGGTTGTGCAGGTCTTCGAGTTCCTCGCGAGTGAAGGCGCGTCCTTCGCCCTCGAGGTCGATAACCTGTCCCGCGACCATCCCGACCGAGCCCGCCGCCTCCGCCAGTTCCGCCACCACATGCAGTGCAAGCTCAGGGGAAACGCCGGCCCGCGACGGCTCGGCAGCTATTCTGAAGGCATCGGTCAGCAGGGCGTCGCCCGCGAGCACGGCGACCGCCTCGCCATAGACTTTATGATTCGTCGGCCGTCCGCGCCGCAGGTCGTCGTCATCCATGCACGGCAGGTCATCGTGGATGAGCGAATAGGTGTGAATCATCTCGAGCGCGCAGGCAAAATTGAGACAGTTCTCGGCGGCACCGCCGACCGCTTCACAGGCGGCGATCGCGAGGATCGGGCGCAGGCGTTTGCCGCCCGCGAGCAGACTGTAACGCATCGCCTCGCTAAGCCGCGCGGCGCGCCCGTTGCGGCTCGGGACCTGACGCTCCAGCGTTCGCTCGACCAATGCGGCGCGGTCTTTCATATACTGGGCGAGATCAAACGCCATGAAGTCGATGCCCGGATAATCGTGTCTTCAACCTTCGACCAAAACTGAAAGCGCCGCACGAAGCCGCGGCAGAGCGGGCGGCGGTCGCGCGTTTCAAACTACGACAGATAATGCCGCACCATGCGCCAGGAATCCTTGAGGCTGGTGCCGAAGTCCAGCGCGACGGTGCCCTCGAAGCCCGAATGGAGCTTGCAATCGCGACAACGGATATCCTGCTTGGTGCGGTAATATTCCCAGTCGGTCGAGCTGTGCAGCTCGGCGAAGCTTTTGTAGTGTCCATTGGTTATCAGGTAGCAGGGGCCTTTCCAGCCCTGGGGATTGCGCGTCACCGTGGTCCACGGACTGCAGAGCAGGTCGCGCTCGCCGACCAGATAATCCAGGTAGATTGGCGTATTGATAATTTTGTAATCTTCGGCGAGTTTGCGCACCTTGTGAAACTTGTAAGGCATCTCGTCGCTTTTCAGGTAGATGTCATTAGTCAATACCTGGTAGTGATAGCCGGGAGTGAGCAACATGCCATCGACGCCCAATCCGCCCAGAAACCGCACCAGTTCTTCGACTTCCTCCGCGCTGGTCTCGCGAAAGATGGTCGAGTTGGTCTGTACCCGATAGCCTTTCTCCTTCAGCATCCGAATCATCTTCACGCAGGTGTCGAAGACGCCCGGACGATCGACCACGCGGTCATGCGTTTCGCGCATCCAGTCAATGTGAATATTGAAACTCAGGTAGGGACTCGGCGCGACCTTTTTGACGAAGCGCTCGAGCAGGATGGCGTTGGTGCAGATCATCACATGGCGCCGCCGCTCGATAAGCGCCTGGGTCAGCCGGTCGATATGCTTGTACATCAGAGGTTCGCCGCCGCAGATTGAAATGATCGGCGCGCCGCATTCCTCGGCGGCGCCGATTGCCTCCTCGAGCGGCATCTGATCCCGGATAGTGTCCTTGTATTCGACGATGCGTCCGCAACCAAGACAGGCAAGGTTGCAGGCGTGCAGCGGCTCGAGCATCAGGACGATCGGGAAGTACTTCTCGCCGGCTTTCTTGCGGGCGCGGATATAGCGGCCCAAATCGATCATCTGTCTCAGCGGTACTCGCATGCAATCTCCGTATGAAGTCCGGGCGCTCCGATGGCGCCGAGGAAACAGGGTTTACGCCATCCCACCAAACAGCCAGTCACCCAACATCCCCATCATTCCCTCAAGGCTGAGCGCCTGATTGCCGAGAAACAGATAGCTGATCAGCAATCCGTTAAGCGTCGAGAGCAGAAAGGCCGCGGTATTCGCGGCGTCGAGACGCCTGGAGCAGAGACCGTCATCCTGGGCGTGTTGGATAAGATCGGTAAGGAGCGCGCGATAGCCTTCGTAAAGCGCCAGCACCTGGTTGTTCAGAGCGGGGGAGGGTTTCTCGCTGCGCAGCAATTGCGCGACAAAGAAGCGGATCGAATCGGCATGGTCGCGAACGAACGAAAGATACGCCTCGATTAATTTAAGGATCTGGGTCTTTTCGTCGAGCGCGCTGCGCTCCTCAGCGAAATCGATTACGTAGGGCTCGAGCAACCGCGCGAGCACCGCGAAAAATAGCTCTTCCTTGGTCTTGAAGTGCCAGAAGATCAGCGCCTTGCTGACGCCGGCCTCGCGGGCGACCTCGGCCATCGAGGTTTCATGGAAACCGCGCCGGGCAAACAGCGCAGTCGCCGCCTGGAGGATTTCATCGCGCGATTCCTGGGCGCGTGACTCGTTGCCGGCGTTGGATACTTCTTCAACCACGATTGCCGCCCCGCGTGCGTCTGGGGGCTCCTAACCAGTCGGTCAATAACCGATAAATCTAACGGCTCAGGCAAAGAAGTCAAGCAAGCCGCCGGCATCGGCGACGCTATTGTCCACCGTCCGTCGCGACGCTTACGCGACGCCCCGCCGAATCGCGGGCGGCAGTGATAAGGGCCAGGGCGGTCGTCGCCTCGACGAGATTCTCCGCGGCTCCGACGGCGTCGGGACCTTCGAGCACGGCGCGACGGAATTGGTCGGCCACCGACGCGAACCAGCTCGGATGATACGAATCATCGTCGGCGTCGGCGACCGCGATGCTCTCGGCTGCGCTCCCTGACTGCACTACGAGGTGATTCCCCTCGATTGCGATCGCACCGTCCGCACCGCGCACGAAGGCCGTCGTCGAGCGGCGGTCTGCCTCCCATGACAGCACGATCCGCGTCTCCGCGCGATCGCACTCGATCGACAGCTCCGCGCGAGTATCGACGGCGCCGGCCTGACTGCGGCCAAGATCGGCCTTGAGATGACGTGGCGTCCTCTGGCCGCTCAGCCAATGCATCAGGTAGAAGACGTGCCAGCCATGATCGATCAGGATGCCGCCGCCCTGATGCGGGTCGAGGCGCCACTTTTCGACTTGACCGGAACTGCCGGCAGGAGCGGTACGCAGCCGTTCAAAGGACAAATGAGATACCTCGCCGATCCGTCCGGAGGCGATTAGCTGATGGGCGCGGCGGTAGACCGGCGCATGTTTCCAGTTATGCACACACATCAGCACGCGGCGCGCATCTGCGGCCTCGCGCCTGAGCTCCGCCAGGGTTGCGAGATCGAGACAGAGCGGCTTTTCGACCAGCACATGGACGCCCTTCTGCAGGGCCGTCCGGATCGTCGGGGCGTGATGGACCGGCGGACTCGCGACATCGATGAAGTCGAGCCGCTCGCCCTCGAGCATCAGCTCGAGGTTGTCGTACACGCGCACATTCTTGAGCAGCTTGAGCGCAAGATGGCGGCGCGCGCCGACCGGGTCGTGTACTGCGACAATTTGTATATCGGGCGCGCTCGCCCATCCGGGCAGATGGCCGCGGGCCGCAACTTCACCAAATCCCGAGATCGCGCCGCGCAGCATCCGCCTGAAATCCCGCCCCGCGCGCGCTCAGCCGATCCAGGCTTGCGCCAGGTCGCCAAGCTGGCGTTCGTAACTCTCGCGTCGCGGATTATCGATAATCAGAACCAGCCGATGGGCGCCCGCCTTGCGATACGCCTCACGGGTCCCTTTGGTATCGCCCTCGACCACCGGCGAGTACATGGTAATTTCCAGATCGGCGAAGTTGCGCCCGGCCTCGTCGCACATCTGCCTCAGCCGAGAGAGTTCCGCCGCCAGCGTCGCCGCGGGCAAGGCCAGCGGCCCCCAGCCGTCTGCGATCGCGACCGTATCACGGAGGGCGCGCTCACGCCCCGCTCCGCTCGCGGTTGCGCCGATATGAATCGGCGGATGGGGCTTGCGGGCGGGCTTGGGATTGCATCGCACCGGCGGAAAGTTGACAAACTCGCCGCTGAAGCTCGCCTCGGGTTTGGTCCACAGCTCCTTTATGGCGCGGATATACTCGCGTGTCGTCGGCCATCGCCGTTTGAAATCCACGCCCATGGCCGCGCTTTCATCGGCCAGCCAACCCGCGCCGATACCGAACAGGAAGCGCCCGCCTGAATAATGGTCGAGCGTCGCGATCTCCTTGGCGAGCACTATCGGATGATGCTCGGGGACGAGACAAATCCCGGTGCCGAGGTTGATTTTCGAGGTCGCCGCAGCGGCCAGCGTCAAGCCGATAAAAGGATCGATAAAATGGGCGAGCGGCGCGGGAATCGAACCGTCCGGAGTGCCCGGATACTTCGAGCGACAGGTGACCGGAATTATCGCATGCTCGGGCAGGAAGAAGGACTCGAAGCCCAATTCTTCGGCCCGTCGCGCCATCGTCGCGGGATCAATCGTGTCTGCGGTGACAAAGGCCAGCACGCCGATTTTCATAAGGAGTCCTTTGGCCTTCCCCGCAGCCGGGCGGGGAAGGCGTGAGCAGGGCGGAGAGTCCGCTCAGTTGGGCACCCAGGCCAACGCCCGAATCTCGCCGAATTCGCGCCGATTCTTGGTCCAGGTCTCACCCGCGTCGGTGCTGGTGTAGACGTAGCCATGCAGACTGTTGGCGACCACGACATTCGGATCGGCCGGATGGGTCGCCAGCCAATAAACCACGGAATTCGGTTCGACCGGCAGTTGGCAGGCGCTCCAGGTTTTACCGCCGTCTGTCGTGCGTTGGATCGCTCCGCGTTTGCCCGGGATAAAGTCGCCGTTGCCGACGAACATCACGTTGGGATCGTCGGGCTTGATGGTCATCCCGCGACAGTAGGAAATCGTGTCGCGCTCGGCAAATTTCGGAAAACCGTGCAACGACCAGCTCTCGCCGTCATCGGCACTGGTCCAGATGCCGTCCGGGGTGGTCGCGAACAACCGCGGAAACGGTCCGTTGGCGCGGGCCAGACCATGGACGTCCTGGTTGAGCATCTTGTCGCCCAACGGCGGCAGTCGCGTCCAGGAGTCGCCGCCGTCGCGGCTGCGAAAGACTCCGTCGATTTCGACTCCGACGAAAATCGTGCGCGGATCGGTCTGGTCGACGATGATATTGGTGACCTTGGGCGCGCCGGCAAAGCATTCCCGGGCCATCGGCACATCCAGTTTTTCCCAACTCCGGCCGGCGTCCTTCGAGCGATAGACGTTGGGTGCCTTGGTCCCGGCGAAGATCGTCGCGGGCTCGCTCGGATGCCACGAGGTCGACCAGATCTGCTGACCGTCCATCGGCGAATCAACCAGATTCCAGGTCGCGCCGTTGTCTTCGCTGCGGTAGAGCCCCGCTTCGGAGCCGGCAAGCAGATGATGCGGGTTATGCGGCGAGACCGCCAGCGAGCGGATTTGGATTTCGCCCGGCTCGGCATGGAAGGGGAGATTCATCTTGCTGCGCCGCCAATGATCGCCGCCGTCGGGACTGAACCATACGCCGGCGCCGACCGTGCCGACGCAAATCGTAAAGTTATGCGCCATATGCTTTCACCTCGCGCCAAGAATGGGCCGCACTCGCGGCGGGATGATTGGGTTATAGGGCAGGCGACCGCGCCTCGGCAAGCAAGGGCTCGCTTGAGTTACGCCGGCGATCGGCTTGCGCGGGTTTGATCGGTGGTTATATCTAAAAAACGAAAAGCGAGCGCTCCGCGGGCATGGCGAAGTTACTGCCACGGTCAAGGGGCCGGTTTTTCGGCTTTATTTTTCGCGTTACACGGACCCCGCCGGAGGTTCGGCGTCAAAAGCCAGCGTTATTCTCCGGCTCGTTAGTTGCATCCCGGCCACCGACAGCCCGCCGCGCGGTCGCTGAATTATTAAATGTAGAGATTACATCGCATGTCTGCTCCGGCCCGTCGCCGCCTGCGCATCGCGCAGGTGGCTCCGCTTTGTGAAAGCGTCCCACCGAAGCTTTACGGTGGGACCGAACGCATCGTCGCCTATCTGACCGAAGAACTGATTCGCCGCGGTCACGAGGTAACCCTGTTCGCGTCCGGTGATTCCACCGCCGCCGCACCGATCGTGGCGGGATATCCCGCGGCGTTGAGGCTCAGCGGTCTCGCGCCTTGGGCCAATGCGCTGCAGCTCCCGATGCTGAGCGAAGTCTTTGAAAACGCCCATCGCTTCGACGTGATCCATTGTCACCTGGACTACTGGAGTTTCCCCTTTGCGCGGATGGTGACGACGCCGACCGTCACGACGCTGCACGGGCGGTTGGATATCCCGGAACTTTACGGTGTTTACCGCCACTATTCGGGAATCCCCGTCGTGTCGATCAGCGATGCGCAGCGCAAACCCTTGCCGGAGTTGAACTGGATGGACACCGTTCATCACGGTCTCCCGGCCGCTCAACTGCGATTCAATCCGGGGCAGGGGAGTTACCTCGCCTTCCTTGGACGGATCGCGCCCGAGAAGCGTCCGGATCTGGCGATCGCCATCGCGCGTCGGGTCGGCCTGCCGCTTAAAATCGCCGCCAAAGTCGATGCGGCCGATCGCGAATACTTCGAGCACCATATCCGTCCGCTGCTCGACGGCGGCGGCGTCGAATTTATCGGCGAGATAACCGAACAGGAGAAGAGTGATTTCCTCGGCAATGCCCTCGCGCTGCTGTTTCCAATCGACTGGCCTGAGCCGTTCGGTTTGGTCATGATTGAGGCGATGGCCTGCGGAACGCCGGTTATCGCGCGTCCCTGCGGAGCGGTCCCCGAGGTTCTGCGCGAGGGGATCACAGGTTATACGGCTTCGACCGTAGAGGATCTCGCGCAGGCCGTGCGGCGCGTTTCAGCCATCTCGCGCCGCGACTGCCGCGCTGAATTTGACCGGCGTTTCACGGCCGAGGTGATGGCGGCAAACTATGAAAGGATCTATTACCGCCTATGCGACGAGCGCTTGCCGGGAGGCCGACGTGTTGATGGGCTGGGCCGCGGATTAGCCGAAGAAGTCCTGGGACGTGAACCCTCGGAAGGTTGGCGAGCAAACGTCGAAACCGCCTGATTCATCCACGGCGGCAGGCGTCGTTAAACTCTCGCAATTTTACATTCATCCCTCGGCGGTTGCGTCGCGCCGACTTACGCGCGTGCTCGTCAACGGCGAGAGCTTCGCGGTTTTCGACGCGGCCGGCGACGTCCTCGAGATGCCGCAGGAACCGCTCGGTTTCTTTTACCGCGACACGCGTTATCTCAGTCGCTTCGAGCTGCGTTTCGCCGGCGAAACGCCCTATCTGTTGAATTCCTACGCGAGCCGTGAGAATGCGCAACTGCGGGTGAATCTGAGCAATCCCGACCTCGCCGATGCCCGCGGCACAATCAAGCTTGCGCGAAACTCGATCCAAATCGAGCGCAACTGGGTAATCGCGGGATCGGCGCTGTTTCACAAGATAAAATTGTTCAACTACTTCAGTCGCGCGATCGAAGTGCCGCTCGACCTGCTGCTCGGCGTGGACTTCGCCGACATCTTCCACGTGCGCGGCGTCAAGCGCGCGGCGCGCGGCGGTCAGCTCGCGCCGCAGGTGACGGCCGACGCGCTCATCTTCGGCTATGAAGGTCGTGACGGCGTGCAACGCTTCAGTAAACTCATCTTCGAGCCCGCGCCGGTCACGCTCGAAGCCGACCGCGCATCGTTTGTCTGCACGCTCCAGTCGGACGAAGCGAAGGAGCTCGAAGTGCGCGTCCTGGTCGGAAGCGCGGAACCCGCGGCGTCTGTGCAGGTGCCGAGGCGCTTCGATGCGGCCCTGACGCAACGCCGTCGCGAGCTCGACGGGCTCGATGCCGGCTGGACTCGGATCAGCGCCAGTCATGAATCACTCGACCTGCTGCTGCAGCGCTCGATTGCCGATCTGACCTCCATGATTCGTTTTGCTCCCGAAGGTTCGTATCTGATGGCCGGGATACCGTGGTTTGCGACCCTGTTCGGGCGTGACAGTCTGCTGACCGCGCTGTTCGTCTTGCCGTTCAATCCGGCTTTGGCGGTAGGGACGCTCAAGACGCTGGCGCGCCTCCAAGGAACGACGGTCGATCCGCAGCGGGACGAACAGCCCGGCAAGATCGTCCATGAGATTCGCGGCGGCGAACTGGCGGCGATTGGCGAAGTGCCGTTCGGGCGCTACTACGGCAGTGTCGATGCGACGCCGTTGTTTCTCTGGCTGCTCGGCCGCTATGTCGAGACCTCGGGCGACCTCACTCTGGCCGAGGAACTGTGGCCGAACGCCTGCGCGGCGCTCGACTGGGTCGAACGCTTTGGCGATCGCGACGGCGACGGCTACGTCGAATACTTCTGCGAAACCGCGCATGGCCTCGTCAACCAGGGATGGAAGGACTCGGCCGACGCGATCATGCATGCTGACGGCACGCTGGCCCGGTCGCCGATCGCGCTGTGTGAGGTTCAAGGCTACGTTTACGCCGCGTATGAAGCAGGCGCGATGCTGGCGCGAAGGCTCAATCACGCCGATCGCGCCGAACGCATGGAGCAGCGGGCGGCGGCGCTGCGCGCCAGCTTCGCGAACGATTTCTGGCTCGATTCCGTCGGCACCGTGGCCCTTGCGCTCGACAGTCAGAAGCGGCCATGCGGCGTGATGGCTTCGAACGCCGGGCACTGCCTCGCGACCGGTCTGCTCAATCACCAGCAGGCGGCGGTGGTTGCCGACCGGCTGATGGGCGAAGACATGTTCTCGGGATGGGGCGTGCGCACGCTGAGCGCGCGCGAACGGCGCTACAACCCGATGAGCTATCACAACGGCTCAGTCTGGCCGCACGACAACGCCCTGCTGGCCAGTGGTCTCGGACGGTACCAGCGGCGCCAGGACGCGATGCGGATTCTTAATGGTCTGGTACAGGCCGCCGGGCAATTCAAGACCGGCAGTCTTCCGGAGCTCTTCTGCGGATTCACTCGCGATGAGCGACTCGGTCCGGTGCCGTATCCGGTCGCCTGCCATCCGCAGGCGTGGTCGGCGGCGAGCGTCTTCATGATTCTGCAGGCCGTCCTGGGTCTCGAGGTGCGCGGCTTCGAGCAGAAACTGGTCATCGATTCGCCGGCGCTGCCCGATTGGCTCGATTGGCTCAGAATCGAGCGGCTGAAAGTCGGTAACGGCGAGGTTTCGCTGATTATCCGACGCATGCCCGAAGGGCCCGCGATCGGCGTGCTCGAACGGCATCGGGCGGTAAGCGTCGAAGTGGTTCGATGAGCGCGCGCGCCTCGTCTGAGGCGCACCACTCACGCCCGATGGTCCCGGCGCTAGGCGGCGAGCGCCGTCGGCGCCGGCAGCGGGCCGCGCGTTTCCTCATAGGCGGCGGCGATGCGGAAGACCGCGGCCTCGTCGAAGGGTCGGCCGATAATCTGCATCGAAAGCGGCAGGCCATCTGCTGAGAGTCCCGTCGGAATCGCGAGCGCAGGCTGGCCCGTGACGTTGAAGGGCGCCGTAAAGCGCAGCACGCTGGCGACCACATCGACGGGCTCGCCGTTCGGCATCAGGGTGCGCGCACCGCGATCGATGAGCGGGGCCGGAATCGCCGCGGTGGGCGCCACCAGCACCTGGTTCCGATCCAGCGCTGCCAGCGCTTCGGCGACCATCACGGCGCGGGCGCGCTGCGCGCGGACGTAGTGCAAAGCCGGCATCAGCATCCCCGCCTCGAAGGCGCGGCGCACGTCCACGCTGTAATCGTCGGGCCGCTCGCGCAGCCATCTTTCGTGATACTCGGCCGCTTCGACGAAGGTAATCGTGGTCGAGATTGCAGCGATATGCGCGATCGACGGGATCGAGACCTCGGTAAGCGCGGCGCCGCGGCTACGCAGGTGATCGAGCGCCCGGTTGAACGACACGGCGACGTCGGCACTCAAGCCGGTGGTCAGTTCCTTGATAACGCCGACGCGGGTAGCGGCAAGACCGCCGTCGCAGGCCGCGAGATAATCCGGAACCGGCTCGCGACTCGACGTGGAATCGCTCGCGTCGTAGCCGGCGATGGCGTTGAGCATCAGAGCGGCATCGCGCACGCTGCGCGTGATGGGTCCGGCGTGATCGAGCGAATCGGCGAGCGGCAGGATACCGTAGCGGCTGACGCGGCTGTAGGTCGGCTTTATTCCGACGCAGCCGCAGAAAGCCGCCGGGATACGAATCGAACCGCCGGTATCGGTGCCGATCGTCGCTGCGGCGAGACCGGCGACGACCGCCGCCGCCGAACCACCGCTCGATCCTCCCGGAATGCGCTCGAGATTATATGGATTGCGACAGGTGCCCCAATGCTGATTGGTGTTGGTGAGGCCGGCGGCGAATTCGTGCAGGTTCAGCTTGCCGAGCAAAACGGCACCGGCCGCCTGCAGCCGCGCCCATACGGTGCAATCCGCTGCCGCAATCTGGTCGGCGAGAATCTTCGAGCCGCCGGTATTGCGCACGCCCCTGACGGCACACAGGTCCTTCAGCGCGATCGGGATACCGTGCCAGGGTCCGCGGTAGGCGCCGCCCGCGATCTCGGCTTCCGCGCGCCGCGCCGCCTCGCGCGCCTGATCCGCCGTCACCGTGATATAGCACTTAAGCCGTGAATCCAGTCGTTCTATCCGACGAAGGAACGACTCCGTCAGTTCGACCGGTGAGAGCTCACGCCGGCGGATGCGATCGGCCAGTGCCACTACGTCGAGGCCTGTCAGCTCGTCCGAGCTAGTCATCGCGGCCCTCCCTCAGCGCCCACGGCGCGTTGCGCATTGCGATTGGTCGGCGCGCCCGGATTTTAGCCGGCGACCAGGCACCGCCGAGCAAAACAGAGTACATCCTCGCTGACGTCAGCTATCGGTCCCGACTCAGCGAGCGACTATCGAGTGCGACCACTGCCATCGAGTGTTGCCAATTGTTTCTAACAAGGCGTCGCCGAGCGATCAAATTACGATCCTCTGACCGCCTGGATTAGCACATCGCCCGCACCGGGCCTTCATCGCGCCATTTTCAGGCCCGACAAACCCCGACACCCGCCTTCGATTATCGCGAACAGATCGATCGGCTATCAACGACCAAGTTCGGCCGGATAAACAAGGTATTGCTGTCCAAGACTTGCATCATCTGGCAAATTCGAGACAATAGAAAGCATAGCTTAGAACAAATGATTTCAGAATATACATGCCTAAATAGGACTGGTATCGATGACAATTGGTGGCGTTGCCCATGAGCCGTGACTTCACGAAGGTGATCCTGGTTGCCGGCGGAGCGGGCTTCATCGGCGCAAATTTTGTTCGACTGGCTCTCGCCGATCGCAATCGACGGGTCGTCGTTGTGGATAAACTCACCTATGCCGGCAGCCGACTCAATCTGAAGGCGGCGGAGGGCGCGCCTGGTTATCGGTTTATCCTCGGCGACATCGCCGATCGTGAATTGATGCTGAGCGTATTGCGCGAAGTACGGCCCTCTGCGGTGGTTAACTTCGCCGCCGAAACTCATGTTGATCGGTCCATTGATGGCCCCCGCCGCTTTCTCGAGACCAATGTGGTCGGCACCTTTGAGCTGCTCGAGGCGCTGCGCGTTTATCGCGATCAACTTAGCGCGACGGAGCGCGAGCAGCTTCGCTTCCTCCATGTGTCCACTGACGAAGTGTACGGCTCGCTACCGGAGGGATCTCGTTCGACCGAAAAGTCTCCCTACGCTCCGCGTTCGCCCTATGCCGCCTCGAAGGCGGCCGCCGATCATTTCGTGCGCGCCTATCATGAGACCTATGGGCTGCAGGTTCTAATCACGAACTGCACCAACAATTACGGCTACTACCAGTACCCGGAAAAGCTGATACCGCTGGCAATTCAGCGGGCTCTGGCAGGCAAGCCCATCCCGATCTACGGCGACGGGCTTAACGTGCGCGACTGGATCTTCGTCGAGGACCATTGCGAAGGTCTGCTCGCAGTGCTCGAACGCGGCCGTCCGGGCGCCAACTACAATATAGGCGGCAATTGCGAGCGCACGAATCTTGAGTTGATAAGGCAGATCTGCGCGCTGCTCGACGAGATGGCGCCGCGCCGCCCTAAGGTGGCATCGCCGGGCAAGTGCGATCGCTACGCCGACCTCATCACTTTCGTCCCAGACCGTCCGGGGCATGATCGGCGCTACGCACTTGACTGCACCTTAATCCGGGACGAGCTCGGCTGGTATCCGCGCACCACGCTCGAGGAGGGCTTGCGGGCAACCGTGCGATGGTACCTGGCGAACCAGGAATGGGCCGCAGCGGTGCAGGCGGGACGCTATGGCGGTGAGCGTCTCGGGCTCGCGGTCCGCGCGACGCCTGTCGATGAGCACGAGCGAGCGGTCGAGGGCGAACCATGAGCCTTATCGCGGAGCGACCCCCGGAGTGGAAGGGAATCATCCTGGCGGGAGGCTCGGGCACACGGCTCTATCCGGTGACACGAGCGATCTCGAAGCAGTTGGCGCCGGTGTACGACAAGCCGATGATCTACTATCCGCTGGCGACGCTGATGCTGGCTGGAATTCGCGAGTTTCTGATTATCAATGCCCCGCACGAGCAGCAGAGTTTTCGCCGTCTGCTTGGCACCGGGGAAGATCTTGGGGTGAGCTTCCATTATGCCGTTCAGCCGCGTCCGGAGGGCATCGCGCAGGCGTTCTTGATTGGTCGCGAGTTCATTGACGGCCGCAACGTGGCGTTGGCGCTGGGCGATAATATCTTCTACGGTCACGGCATCCCTGAACTTTTGCAACGCGCGACCAGCCGTCGTGAAGGTGCGACGGTATTCGGCTACCGGGTCAGGGATCCGGAGCGCTATGGGGTCGTCGAGCTCGACGCGGCGGGTCGCGCAGTGAGCATCGAGGAGAAGCCTTTGCGCCCCAGGAGCGCTTACGCTGTCACCGGCCTCTATTTCTACGATGCCAGCGTCTGCGACCGCGCCGCCAGATTGAAACCGTCGCCGCGCGGCGAACTTGAAATTACTGACCTCAATCTGTCGTATCTCTGCGCGGGCGCTCTGCGGGTCGAAAAAATGGGGCGCGGAATTGCCTGGCTTGATACCGGCACGCACGAGGCGTTGATGCAGGCGGCGAATTTCATCCAGGCGATCGAAGAACGGCAGGGACTCAAGGTCGCCTGCCTCGAAGAGATCGCCTGGCGCATGGGATACATCAGTGGCCGCGACGTTTTGCGGATCGCCGAGACGATGGGCAACAGCGGCTATGGCCAGTACCTGAGGCGGCTGGTCGAGCCGGAGGGTTGAGGTGAGATTCGTTGCCACCGCCTTCGACGGCGTCATCGTCGTCGAACCGGACGTCTTCCGCGACGACCGGGGTTTTTTTCTCGAGACCTTTCATGCGGCCAAATATGCCCGGGGCGGAATCGACGCGCGATTCGTCCAGGATAATCACTCACGGTCGGTGCGTGGCACGATCCGCGGTCTTCACGCCCAGCAGGATCATCCCCAGGGAAAGCTGGTGCGGGTTCTCGTGGGAACGGTGTTCGACGTCGTGGTCGATATCCGTCGCGGCTCGGCCAACTACTTGCGCTGGCTCGCCTTCGAGCTTACCGGCGACAATTTTCGTCAGGTGTACGTGCCTCCCGGCTACGCCCACGGTATCTGCATCACCAGCGAGTTTGCCGAGGTCGAGTACAAGTGCACCGATTTCTACGATCCGCGCGACGAGCTGCGCATCGCCTGGAACGATCCCGCGATCGGCATCAGATGGCCGGTGGAGCGCCCGCTGCTGTCGGATGCGGACCGGGCGGCGATGCGCATTGAAGAGCTGGTCGATCGCTTGCCCGTGCTGCCGGGATCCCGGAAGTGAAGATTCTCATCGCCGGCGCGGGCGGCCAGCTCGGGCGCTGCCTGATGCGCTCGTTGGCGAGTCACGACCTGATTGGATTGGAGCATGCCGCTCTCGATATCACGCGCCTCGAGCAGGTGCGCCAGGCGGTTTCTCAGCATCAGCCAGACCTCGTGATTAACGCCGCGGCGTTCAACCTGGTTGACGACGCCGAGCGTCGCGTGCACGAAGCGTACGCCATCAACGCGCTGGGACCGCGCAATCTTGCGATCGTGACCGCGGCCGCCAAAATTCCGCTCCTCCATGTGTCTACCGACTATGTATTCGATGGCACCCTGGGGCGACCCTATCATGAGTTCGATCTGACCCGCCCGCTGTCAGTCTACGGCGCGAGCAAACTCGCCGGCGAGGAGGCAGTGCGGGTCTTAAGCCGGCGGCATTATGTCGTGCGTACGGCCTGGCTCTACTGGGAAGGCGGCCGCAACTTCCTCAACACGATGCGGGTGCGGGCGGCGAACGAGCGCCTTCGTGTCGCCGACGATCAATTCGGCTCGCCGACTTACGCCCCGCATCTGGCCGAAGCGATTACCCGGCTGATCGTCACCGAAGCGTGGGGTACCTATCACTTCGCCGGCGCGGGTGGCGCCAGTCGCTGGGAACTGGTGCGCGAGATGTGCCGAAACTTAGGCCTCGACGAGCCTTTACCGGTGGCGGCCAGCACCTTCGCCACTCTGGCGGCACGGCCTCGATACAGCGTGCTCACCACCATCCAGGATCCGCGCATCGAACTGCCCCGATGGCAGGAGGGCGTCGCGGAATTCGCACGGGGCTCGCTCGAGCTCTGACATTTTGACGAGCTGGCTCGGGGTAAGCGTCACGTCGGCGATCCGCCGAATCCGAAGAGGTGGCGGGGCGCGGCGCTCGTGCTCAGCTTGCGCGCGCCTCGGAGCGATCCGTCGCGAGGGTGTCAGCGGATGGCGCGTGCCCGGTCCGCGACGTTCGCCAGCGCCTAACGACGAACGCACCGACGGCCAGAAGAGGCGCCGCGAGTGCCATCAGGGCGAACGGCGTATACGCGAGCGTGTGAACAAGGGTGTCGGATGTGCCCGGATGAAAGGTCGCCGGCCCGAAGTCGGACCAGAAGGCATACAAGATGTAGTTCATTCCTACAAATCGCAGGGCACGCCAGTTCGCCGCGCCCAGCTTCGCCGCCAGACCGCCGAATGAAAAGAGCGTCAGAACGTAGGTCCAGCACGCCGCCGTAAGAAAGAAGAACAATAGTTTTCCGGAGAGCGGCAGATGGGAAGCTCGCAAATAGAAGATGGCAATCAGGCCAAGATGGCCGGATAGAGCGGCGGCGTACGCCAGCCCGAATTGACGCCGCCGGTTGGCTAATGGCACGAAGGTCCGTCCGAAAAGGGTCGCCATCGCACCACCTGCATAGGCGAGCCAGAACGGGAGGAATGACCAGCGTCCGGTCAGCCGAAGCGCCAGGATAAGGCTCTTGAAGTTGACACCGTGGATGGTGACAGCAAGCAGGGCCAGGGCGAACGATCCGGCAAACGCCGCGCCCATCCAGAACCAGTCGTTGGGCTCGGGCTTGGTCGGTGGACGCGTCACTTTGCTAGTCCCGTCCCGCTGAAGCACTTTCGTTTCGACCGCGCGATTTGGCACCGGACCCGGCGGTGTGTGCGAATTTGGCAAAGTCAGCCAGCGATTCGCCGTGGCTGGCAGGTCGCGTGGTCATCATACCGAACGCTCCGGCACGGGCTTCGACGCGGATCGCGCCGCCGCATGTTCCAGCGCCGTTATGAGTATCGCGACGTCTTCGGCGGTCGTCTCGCCATTGCTGATGCAGACCCGGATGACGTCGCGGTCCTCGAACCGGGTCGCGGCAACCCAGGCCCTGCCGCTCGCGACGATCTCGGCGACGAGCGCTCGCGGGTCACCCGATGGTGGCGTGACGCATAGCACCGCGAGTGGCGAGTCGTTGGCAATCTTCCATCCGCGCGCCTCGAGCTCCTGCTTCAGCATCTCGGCAAGAGCGATGGAACGATCAACGTGATCGCCATAACCCGCCCATCCGGCGACCGCCAGCGACAGGAACAGGCGCAAACCGAGGAAACGCCGCGACCACTGCGCCGAGGTTACGTAAGGATCCAGTCCCGGGTTGTTTGACGGCATGAACCCGGCGGTGACGTGAAAAGCCGCGGTCAGGATCGGCGCATGCCGGGTGATAAACATCCCACAGCCCATCGTGGTGGCGAACCACTTATGCGCGTCGATGGTGATCGAGTCCGCCAGCCCGATGCCCTCCAGGACCGCGCGTCGGTGATCCGATGCGATCACCGCTCCTCCCCAGGCGGCGTCAACGTGGAACCAGAGATCATTGGCGCGCGCGATTTCGAAGCAGGGCAGCAGTGGATCGATCATGCCGGCGTTAGTGGTGCCCGCCGTCGCCGCGACCATGACCGGCACGCAGCCGTTTGCGCGATCGTCAAGCAGCGCGGCACGGAGCGCCTCGACCGCCATCCGACCACAGCCGTCGGTGGCGACCAGGCGCACGGCGGCGCGTCCGACGCCGGCCTGATGGGCAATCTTGAGCCATGCCAGATGACTTTCGCGCGATACGTAAAATACCGGCGGACCCGCGAAGGCCCGCGCGCCGTCGCGCGCAAAGCGCTCGTTCGCGCGGGTCAAGGCACAGATGAGCGCGGTGTAGTTTGCTTCCGATCCGCCGCTGGTGAAATGCCCGATGGCGTCGGACGGTAATCCGGCGCGCTGCGCCACTGCGCGAATCACATGCGCTTCAATCGCGACCGCCGCGGGCGAGGTGGTCGCGGTCGCAAGTTGCGGGTTGAAGGTCGCGGCGATCCGATCCGCACAGGCCGCGGGAAAGGTCGGCGCCGGATTGAAAAGCCCGAAATACCGCGGATGGGTGACGTGGACGAGTCCGCACTCGAGGCTCGCAGTCGTCCACTTCAGCACCTCGTCGAGAGGACGCGGCCGCTGGAAATCGAACTCCGTCAGTTCCTGCGCGAACGCCGATCGGTCAGGTGTCGGTACCACCGATCCCTGCCGAATCCGCTCCCTGGCCTGTTCCAATGCGCGGGTCAAAAGATCGTCGCAGCGCAGCCGCTCAGCGGCCGGTGGAAAGAGCGCTGTCTGCGGGGCCGGCATCGAGGGTTTCATTTCAGCGCTTCAGCGGGCGCGCGCACCGGCGTCTTGCCCCTTGCGCTCCGCCAGGTACTCGAGCCAGTTCGCGTAAATGCGCACCGCCGGGCCGCGCCAGGCGTAGCCTAGGTTGGGAGCCGCTTCCACACGGGGAAAGGCTTTCAGCAGATTCTCGGATCGGTCGCGCAGACAGCATCGTCGAAAATCCTCGAACGTCTGGGCGACGGCAGCGCTAAAATAGCCGCGCGGCATCTCGGGATAATCGTCGCGATGCCCCGCAAGATATCGCGCAACGTCGCGGCGATACTCGCGCAACAGGGTATCGGGCTGATACTCGAAGTGCCCCTGGAAGAAGACGTCCAGGCTGCCGCGATCCTTGATAAACGCATCGGCGCCGACTTCGGCTGAGCTCGACAGCACGCAGTAACCCGCGTGCTCGAGCGCGCCGAGCGGGAGGTCGTTGTAGCGCGAATGCGGCACGCTCCACACCGCGCCGCCGCCGGCCGCGAGTCGATGATCGCGGCGACGCTCACACAGGAATACCCCCGACAGTTTCTGCGCCAGGCGCCGTCGTCGAATGCCGTCGAGATGCAGCACCGCAGCGTGGGCCGCGAGGCAGGACCAGACCGTGGAGATCGTATGGCTCGCGCTCCAGTCGATCAGCCGTCGCAGCGAATCCCAATAAGGTTCCTGAGATAGCTCATCGGCGCGCGGCTCCGTGCCGGTAACGATGAGACCGTCGAACGGGCTTGTCCACAAGGCGCTCAACGATTCGTAAAGGTCGCGGAGACGAGCGCGGACGGCTTCACCACGCGGAATTTCCGGCAGCGTGAAATAGCGCAGGCAGAATGGGCGATCGCCCGCGGCTGCCGCGAGCAGCTCGTAAAATTGTTGCTCGGTCGCCTGCAGCGCGGCGTCCGGCATGTTGTTCACCAGCCCGATAACGATCGTCCCGCCACGATGAGACACATTTCGCGAGCTTTCGACCGCGACGTTCATTGGGCGCTTCGGGCGGCGCCGGCGATACCGTTGTCGCTGGGCGCGGCAACCCGCTCACAGGCCTCGAGCGCCTGATCAAGGTCTTCGATGATATCGTCGACGTGCTCGATCCCGACGCTCAGCCGGATCGTGTCGGGCGTGACCCCGGCCTTGAGCTGCTCGGCCGGGGTCATCTGGCGATGCGTCGTCGACGCCGGATGACAGGCGAGCGACTTCGCGTCGCCGAGGTTGACCAGCCGCTTGATCAGCTTAAGGGCATTATAAAAGTGGCATCCGCCGTCAAAGCCGCCGCGGACTCCGAAGGTGATCAGCGAACAGGCCCGGCCGTTCAAGTACTTCTGCGCCAGCGGGTAATAAGGATTGTCCGGGAAGCCGACGTAATTAACCCATTGGACGCGGCGGTCGTCGCGGAGAAATTCCGCCACCCGCCGCGCATTCTCGACGTGCCGTTCAATCCGCAGCGCCAGCTTTTCGATTCCCTGGAGCAGCAGAAAGGCGCTGAGCGGCGGTAGCACCGACCCCATATTGCGCTGATAGACGCTGCGACAGCGTCCGATATAGGCGGCCGCGCCGAAATGATCGGTATAGATCAAGCCATGATAGGAGGGGTCCGGCTGACTGAACATCGGGTAGCGGTCGGCCTGCTCGGCCCACGGAAACCGACCGCTATCGACGATAATGCCGCCGAGCGTGGTGCCGTGCCCGCCCAGGAACTTCGTCAACGAATGAATCAGGATGTCGGCGCCATATTCAAACGGTCGCAGCAGGATTGGCGTCGCCACCGTGTTGTCCACCAAAAGCGGCATCGCGTGCCGATGGGCGACCTCGGCCAGCGCTTCAATATCGCAGATATTGCCGGCAGGATTGCCGACACTCTCACAGAAGATCCCGCGGGTGTCGTCATCGATAAGGCGGGCGATCGCCGCCGGTTCGGCCGATTCGGCAAAGCGCACCGTGATGCCCAGTTGCGGCAGAATGTTCGCGAACAGGGTGTACGTCGTGCCGTAGAGCTGCGGCACCGAGACGAGATTTTTGCCGTGCTCGACCAGGTTCAGGACGGCAAAGTGCAAGGCGGCCTGGCCGGTGGCGACGCTCAGCGCGCCGATACCGCCTTCGAGCTCCGCCACCCGAGCTTCCAGCACATCGTTGGTCGGATTGCTGATCCGACCGTAGCGATGGCCGGGTGTCTCGAGATTAAACAACGCGGCGCCATGTTCCGCGCTGTCAAAGGCATAGGCGACCGTCTGGTAAATCGGCACCGCCACGGCGCGCGTGGTCGGATCAACCATGTAGCCGCCATGTATTGCGATCGTTTCTCTGCGCACCTGGTTCGTCTCCCGCGCCCACCCTCGCCGACGAAAGCCTGACTGCTTTCGCCAGCAACGATGGACGCCTCAATCGACCGTCCGCGCCAATTTCCCGGCGTTGCTCAGATCCAACGTCGGCACCAGACGGATCGCCGCCGGCACCTTGTAGGGCGCCAGGCTTCGCTGACACAGTTGCATCAGTTCGCTGGTGAGCGCGTCGTCGCTGCCGCCATTGTCTTCAGACGCGGGCTCGGCGACCACGTCGGCAACCACGATCGCGCCGGTGATGCGGTTCCTGCGGCCCTTGACCAACGCCATCCTGACGCGCGGATGGCGATTGAGGACCGCCTCGACTTCTTCCGGATATACCTTGGCGCCGCCGACGTTGATCACCCCGTCTAAACGGCCGACGAAGTAGTAACGTCCGTCGCGCAATTCGACCTGGTCGCGCGTGTCAATAAACCCCTCGCGCACGGGCAGAGGCTCGCCCCCGAGATACCGCAGCGCCGTCCGCGGCGACCGAATTCTCAGGGTGCCGTCCTCGACCCGCAGCTCGACGTCTCCCTGGGCGTTGCGGATGAATTCCTCCGGAAAACCTGCACGCCCGTCGCGCACCTCGAAGGCGACCCCCGCTTCGGTCGAGGCAAACGCATGTGCGATGGTCGCTGTCGGAAAAGTCGCCCGCAGACTGTCCAGGATCCCCTGGTCGACAATCTCGCCCGAAAGTCGCACGTATCGCGGCGCGAAGTGACCGATTACCGGACTCATCAGCGCGCGACGCCACTGCGTCGGAGTGCCGGAGATATGGGTCACGCCCGCGGCTGCCGCGCGCAGAAGGAAATTGCCGGTCGCTTCCGCCGGATCCGACAGGATGAGCGACGCGTGATCAAACAGTGCGCGAAGGAAAATCTGCAGGCCGCCGTATCGGCGAATATCGTAGAAGGTGCTCCAGACCACGGCGTCACGTGGTTTCGGGTTGCGGCTTATCGCTCCGCTCAAGGTCTGCAGGGTATGGACGGTCAGTTTGGGAGCCCCGGTGGTGGCCGAAGTCAGCAACACCCATTCAGTGCGAAAACGCGCTGAGGGCAGGGCGTTGGCGCCTCGAACGACCGCCTCGCTCGCCGTAAAACACTCGACGCCGTAGGTTCCGACCGCCGGCGCCTTCGCGTCGCCGACCAGCGCATCCACTTCGGCGCGCGCGATCACCTCCGGCACATAAGCGCTCGCCAGGTCGCCCGGATAAAGCACAACCCGCCGAACCAGCCCGTCCAGTTCGATTAGCGCCAACGCGGTCGTCAGTTGTTCCTTGGTCGCCAACAGCACCGAGCGGCCGGCCAACGCGGCGGTGCGTCCGCCGAGGACCGAACCGTCGAGCAGATCCCTCAGCGTTGCGCTCGCGGTCGCGCTCCGGATAGCAGTCGCGGCCGACCCATCGAGCTCCTCTACGAGCTCTCGCAGCGAGGCGATTTCATGCTGCATGACGTTCGTACATCCTGATGAAATCGCCGAGCGTGATCGGCATCTCCGACAAGCCCGCCTCGAACGGATCGTAGCCGAGTTGGTCGGCGAGGCGTACGACCAGAATCGCGAGCGAGAGGGAATCGAGTCCGGACCCCAGCAGCACGAGGTCGTCGGCCAGGGGCGGCAGCTTCAGCGACTTCTCCCGCGCGACGGTTTCGATTTGTGAGATGACCGCTGCTCTTACAGACATCGGGACCATCCTCGCTTCATGTTTGCGGGGGGACGTCAGTGCGGGGCGCCATTGGACGCGACCAGCGCGCGCCTGAAGCGACGCAACACCTTGCGCAGCGCGCGGTTCGCCAAGGGCGGCGTCAATTCAGCGGCGATTTCCGAAAACCGCAGGCCGAGATCGTATCGATCATTCGAAGCGGGTCGGACTTTGAAGCGAGTCGAATGGTCGCGACGCGTTTCGTCCCAGGTCGCGGTGTAATAGTACAGCGCGATCGAACGCCGTGACTTCCCTTGTGGATGCCTCACCGGCTCCGGGTTGCCGTGGTACGAAGTCGACGACGTGTTGAAGATCACGCAACGGTTAAACACCGGCACCACGCGCAAGCGGCACTGCGTCATTGCCGCATCCCAAATCTCGAAGGCGCCGCCATAGCTCTCCTGCCAGTCCGGATTCAGATAGATGAGCACATTGACGCGCCGCTCAAGGTTGAGCTGGGCATGATGGTTAAAGTCGGCATGGATGCTGAGATGGCCGCCGTCCGCCACCTCATGCAAGCCGGCACCCGCATAGAGAGGATCGGGAATCAGCCCCTTAATCCCGGTGACGTTCTCGATAAAGGCGATGAAGGGTGCGGAATTGAACGACTGAAACAGCGACCGCAGCGTCGGCGACAGGGTCTCGGGTTTGAACTCAAATTTCCGATTTTCCTGGTTGCGCGCGTACTGCGTGTGAGCCGCCCGGCATTGCGGGAACTCTTCCAGGCACAGATTGGCTAATTCCGTCGGGAGAAAATCGTCCAGGACGATATGTGGAAACGGCGAAGCTGCGTTGTATTGTGCGGTGTATTCGGCCCCCTTTTCAGCCAGGCTCGGATCAAAGAACCAAAAAGGCGGTGGCCCCGCTTCGACGATCATGTTTATTTCGCCATTCTATGCAATTCTTAATTTAGGCATGCTAACAGATAGCAGCGTTTTTTCATAGCCTTTCTCATGACCTTTTCTTGGCGAAACCAGTCCTGGCTTGCAAGACTTCGCGTTGTTTGGTCCAATGCTTCGGTACGATAAAAGCGCCTAATTCGTGCCTTGGAGCAGCAAAACCTGAATTCCTTTGTTAACCTTCGCGCCGATCCGGCCGAGCAGATGCGCGAAACGGTTCGCCTCGCGTACCTGGTCAGCGAGTATCCGGCCGTCTCCCACACTTTTATCCTGCGTGAAGTCCGCGGACTGCGCGCACTGGGGTTCGAGGTTCTTACCGCCTCAATCAACGCCCCGCGCCAACCCGCCGCGATGGCCTCGGCCGACCGTGACGAAGCGAGTCGCACCTTCTATATCAAGCCGGCCGGCGCGCTCGCCGCGCTCCGGGCGCATCTCCAGACCCTGCGCCGGCACCCGCTCGCTTATCTGCGTGGTCTCGGTTTTGCCCTCGGACTGGGCGGCGGCGACCTCCGCCAACTGCTTTTTTCGGTCTTTTATTTCACTGAAGCGCTGATGCTTGGTAACTGGATGGCGCGGCGGGGTGTGCGTCACCTCCATGTCCATTTTGCCAATGCGGCGGCAACCGTCGGGCTCATTACCAGCCGTATCTTTGGGACGGGCTTTTCGCTGACGGTTCATGGTCCCGACGAGTTTTATGATGTTAAGCGTCTGCGCCTGAAAGAGAAGATCGAGGGTGCGGCGTTCGTTTTCTGTATCAGTCAATTCGCCCGCAGCCAGCTTATGAAGCTCGTCGACGTCTCCCAGTGGTCCAAGCTCGAAGTGTCACGCCTTGGCGTCGACGCCGGGGTATTTAAGCCACGCCCGTTTCGTCGCAGCCCATCACCCCTGAGCCTGCTCTGCGTCGGCCGATTGGTTCCCGCCAAGGGCCAGCACGTGCTTATCGCCGCGCTCGACCGGCTCCTGCGCAGCGGTCGCAATGTGACGCTGCGGCTCGTCGGCGACGGGCCGGATCGGACGAGCCTCGAACGCGAAGTCACAAGGCGCGGACTCTGCGCCCGCGTGAGTTTCGCTGGCAGCGTGAACCAGGACCAGATTGGCCAGTATTATTGCGAGGCCGACGTCTTCGTCCTCGCGAGCTTCGCCGAGGGTATCCCGATCGTCCTGATGGAGGCGATGGCGATGGAGATTCCCTGCGTTGCCACCGCTATCGCCGGCATTCCGGAACTGATCCGCAACGAAGTTGATGGGCTGCTGGTGCCTCCGGCGGATGACCGCGCACTCGCCGACGCGATCGGGCGGCTCGTCGAGGACGAGCAGTTGCGTTGGCGTCTTGGTCAGGCAGCGCGGCAGCGCGTAAAAGACCAGTTTGACCTCGAGCTGAACGTCGCACGCCTCGCGTGTCGCTTCAACGCTCGGCTTGCCGCGAGTCAGCATGCAGCGGCCGCTCCCGACCTTGCGGTAAGCGCATGATTCACGCGGCCGCACTGGCGATCGGAGCCCTGCTGGTGATGCTCTCGTTGCCGGGAACTCTCGAACTGCTGTTGGTGACCGTCGGCGCGATTCTGCCGCCGCGAGCTCCGAATCCGGGTAATCGTCAGGCGCGCGTGCGGAGGCTGGCCGTGGTCATTCCAGCGCACGACGAGGCTTCGAGTATCGCCGCCGCGGTCAGCAGCGTCGCCGCGTGCGTGCGGCCAGAATCCTTGATCCGCCTGGCGATCGTGGTCGTCGCCGATAACTGCCGCGACCACACCGCGACGGCTGCCGCCGCCGCCGGGGCAGATGTAATTGAACGATTCGATAGCGACCGTCGCGGCAAAGGCTACGCCCTGCAATACGCTTTTGCGCGTTTGACGGCAGACGGATTCGATGCCTTCCTCGTGGTTGATGCCGACACCAAGGTTGAATCCAACCTCCTGACCGAAGTAGTCGGCCTTCTGAACGACGGCGCGGACGCGGTCCAGACGCGTTATCTGGTGTTGAATCCCACCGCCGCGCTGCGGACGCGCCTGATGAACACCGCCCTGATGGCGGCCAACGTGGTGCGCCCGCGTGGCCGCCAGCGTCTCGGACTTTCGGCGGGAATCCTTGGCAACGGCTTTGCCGTGACCTCGGGCACGCTCGCCGCCGCGCCATACGACGCCAGTTCTATCGTCGAGGACCTCGAATACAGCTTACGGCTCGTGACCTCCGGCAGGCGGGTGCAGTTCGCCGATAAGACGACGGTTCGCGCACTCATGCCGGGTGCGGGACCCGGGGTCGAGAGTCAGCGTCTGCGATGGGAAGGCGGCCGCTTCAGGATGCTAGGGCGTCATGCCCCGGCGCTGGCCCGCGAGGTCCTGCGTGGACGCGTCGCGCTGATCGAACCACTGCTGGATCTGCTTTTGCTGCCGCTCGCTTTTCACGTGGTCTTGTTGGGGGCCGCTCTGATCATTCCGATCGCGCTCTGCCGCATTTACGCAGTCTTCGCTTTGACTCTGGTCTTCTTTCACATCATCGTCGCCATCGTCGTTGGCGGCGGCGGATGGCGCGACCTCGCGGTGCTGCTGGTCGCGCCGTTCTACGTCCTGTGGAAATTGCGGCTCTTGCCGAAAATCCTGCGGGCCGCCTCAGGCGACATGCCGTGGACCCGTACTGAACGCGTCTTCGACCGCTGAATCCGGGGACGGCGTGGGCTGGCTCAGTTCGTCGATTAGCCGTTTCGTTTCAAGCAGGGTCGATCGGCTGGAGGCGCCGAACACTATCGAGCGAATCTGTTTCTGGGCGCACACATAGGCGATGGCTTCGCGCGGCGGGATCGCGCCTGAGGCCAGCACGGACATCGCGATTGGCCGGAATTGCCGAGTCGCAATCGTCTTTTCGTAAAGCTCTTTGCCGCCGCACATCCGAAAGCCGATCTTGTTGATGTTCGCGCAGATAATCGGATTGTCGATACCGACGCTTTCAAGCGCGTCGAGCAGACGCGGCATGTTCATCGTGATGAAGCCCGCTTCCGCCTTGTACTTGCGCTCGACATGATCCGCAAACATGCGAAACGCCTGCACGAAGCCGAGGCCCAGCAGCAGATCGGTCACCACGTTTTGCAGGAAGATGATCGGTGTCTCGAGACCCGCAAAACTCTTCATCTCGGCGTCGATCAACAACTGCGCGATGGCTTCGAGGTCGCGCGTCGCCAGCGCCATCCCGCCTTTGAAGAGCGCGTTGAACGCGCGCTCCTCCGGAAGGAAGCGCTTCAGCGCGCCGATCATGCCGTGCTCGGTAACCGCGTCGGCGTATTTGTGCGCATAAGGCATGCAGGGATAAAGCTGAAAGCCCGCGTAGCGCTCCGGATGTGCGCGAATATGGTCGCATAACGACGCCATCCGCGCGTGCGTTGTGCACATGAACACCCGGATGCCGGCGGCGTAGGCGATATCGAGCAACTCGATGATGCTGCGATCGTCCTGAAACCGCATCGCCTGCGCGCGCGCCTTCTCCTCGGACATGTGGTTGATGCCGAAGAACTGATTATCCCCGAACAGAACTCTTTCCATGTTCTCCTGCGGTTGCGGGGCCGTCTGCGGGCGCCGCGGTCAGGGGCTGCCGACGAAGAAGCGACGCAGGCGTGGGAAGCTCTTACGTCTGTGGGGCCGCGCCTGATACGTCAGATGGTCGCCGGCGGACCTGGGCGCGATCGCATCTTCCTTGATCAACCCAACCACGCGGTCGGTCTGGCTTGCTGAGGCGAAGGACGCTTCAGTGGGCGTCCGCCTGGCCTCGACGGAGCGAACGAAGTGATCGAGTTGCGCCGAGTATTCCTCGCCGCGCACGTAGTACCACACCCCGTCGGCGAGCCCCGCCGAGTAGACGATGTTCCATCCCTTGTTCAGGCTCGCTGCGTCGGACGGTCGATCGCGCAGAAAGAGTTGCAGTTCCTGGCGGTCGACGCTAAGGCGGCCGTTTGTTCCCCAGATGGTCACGCGGGTGGTCAGTTTGCGATAGCTGTCGTCGCTCCAGTTGACCGCGAGCTGACCGGTGGTCCCTCCCGGAAAGTACAAGGTCGCGTAAACCTCATCCTCGACATCATCGGAGAAGATGCGATTGAGCACGCTTCCGCCAACGCGCTCCGGCGGACCTATCAGGTAGGTCAGCAAATCGATCACATGGGTGGCGTAATCGTGCAGACATCCGCCGCCTTCACTGCGCTGCGCGCGCCATGACGAGCCGGCGGCGCGCAACACCACGCCACCGAAGGCTTCCGCCCGCACGTGATGAATGCGGCCGAGCAGGCCCGCCCTGATGAGCCGTTGCGCCTCGCGATGAGAGGCCACGAAGCGCAGGTGGTAGCCCACCTGGTTGACCAGTCCGCGCTCGTCGGCCAGCGCGGCGAGTTCGACGCTGTCCGCGACGTTCAGGCATAGCGGCTTCTCGCAGAAAACGTGCAGACCGCGCTCGAGCGCCGCCCGCACCATCTCGCTATGCAGGCGCGGCGGGGTGGCGATGACGACCGCGTCGAGCTCGACCTCGGTCAGCAACCGCTCGTAGTCGCTTGTCACGCGAAGCCCGGTGTATTTGTGCAGGGTTGTCAGAACGTAGGAGTTGCTGTCGCACACCGCCGCGACCTGCGCTTCGGGATGAGCGTTCAGGATGGCCAGATGGGAAAGTCCCATCTTGCCGAGTCCGACCACGCCGATACGAGTCATCAACGCGATCCCTTGCGCGCTTTGCCGGGGATGGGCGGAAGTTCAGGATCCACCAGGCATCGACGAATCCGCTGCAGGAATTCTTCCGGGGCGTATGCGGTACGTTGGCTGGCAACCGGATCTCCCACGCGCGCCTTGGCAATCGCCACCGGCAACTCGCGTTCCGTCATCGCGATATAAACTCCAGGTTTGTCGCAGAGCCATCGCGCGGTATGCACCTGGTGGTCCGTGGTATGTTCTCCGTTCGCTGCCAGGCGCGGCAGCATCACCAGCGGCTTGCAGGTCTCGGCCGCGAGGAAAAAGCTGCCGGTGCCGGCGTGGGCGACGATCAACGCGGAGCGCTTGACCTGCCTGGTGAATTCGCTGGGCGCAAGAAAGCGCACCCACTCCATGTGGCGCGGCTCGTACGCCCCATTGCCAATCTGGGCGAACGCCTGTTCGTGCGGATGATGGGCGACCCATTCATCCATCGCGCGCACCAGACGATCAAAAGGCAACATCGTGCCGGTCGTGACGATAATCAAAGGACGGCTCCCCAATAAGCGGGTCCTTCAGGACGCTCAACTTCCGGCCACTGCGTCAGCCAGACATCGGCGACGTAGCGCGCGCGCCGGCCCGACGAGGAAAGTTGTTCACAGTTCGCGATGCTATCGATCCAGATCGTGCGCGCCCGCCGCATCAGCTTGGCGATCGCCAGCGCGAACAATCCCGGGGCTGATCCGGTGGTAATTACGGTTGTCGGGCGTTCGATCCAGATGATCCTGATGAGTTGCGCCGCGAGAACGATCAGACCCCAACGATCCCATCGCGTGACGTCGCGGACGACGTAAAACCGATGATTGGGCACCTGCTCCGCATAAGCGGGGTGGACGCTGACGAAGGCGACATCGAGATTCTCGAACGCCGGATAGAGGCGCTGCATCTCAAGCCAGTGTCCCCCACCGGATGCTATCGCGAGCACCTTTACCTTTCGCTCACCCATGTTCAAATAAGCCCGAGAATCGCTCACGATTCAGGCCTTGTTGCGACGAGATCCGTCATGCCGTCAAATAGTGCTAAATCCCGTCAAATGGCAATAAAACCTAGAATGCACGAGTTACAACTAGAATAGCAGATAATGACATGTTAGCAACAGGCATAACCATGTGTTGATGGTGTATGCTGGTCAATGCCTAAAATAACAGTCGCCAGGATACCGGGTTCGGTGATTCCTCCCCTGAAGGAGCGATCAGCGACGGGCGGGCAGCGCGAGGAAGGTCACGATCCGCGCCTCGTCCTCGCAATAGCTGCCGCTAAGACGCGACCCGCGCTTGCCGACTCGCGGCAGGTCGATGAGGAGTTCGATCTCAAAGCCACCCGGTGTGAGATGAAATCGCGCTTCGTCAAAATTCACCCATCGCGCCGTGAGACAGTACTGAGCCTTGTAGAAGGCCTCTTTGGCGCTGAAGAGCAGGGTAGCGCTGAACGCGGCGCGTTCGCCCTGGGCGGCGACCCAGGTGATCTCCTCGGGGGTCGCGATAAGCCGCCATAGTTTCGGATCATTCGCGCCGTCGCTTAACTCGGCGTCGATGCCGATCCCACCCCAATCGCACGACCGCGCGACCACGGCTGCAGCGTAGTCCCGGGTATGCGTCACGCTACCGACCACGCCTTCGGGCCATTCGACCGTGCGGTCGGCCCGACGGCGCAGGGGTTGAATCGGATAATTGAGTTCGAGCAAGGCGCGCCGCGCGCAGTCGCGTCCCGCCCTGAACTCCAGGCGACGGCTTTCGGCAGCCGTGGCGACTGCCATCTCCTCGTCGATCAAGAGTGGAGCCGCACGAGCGAACTCAAGCAATTCCGCGCCCGCCACTCCAGCCGGCAGGAGTCGTCGGATTTGCGCGCGCAGCGGTGAGGTCATCGGAGGACTGCCCGCTCAGAGGGATTGGGGCACGTTCGGATCACGGCAGCAAGTCATCGCCGAAGCTGCGTCGAATCAAAGGCGCAACGCGAGCCGTTATCGTAGGCCCGCGTGCCTCTGTTTAGGGTACCATTCTCGATGCCGACCTGTGCTTACCAACGAGCCTCTAATATAAATGCAAACCATGCAGGCCAAGACAATATAGCCTTTATTCCTCTCATCTTAGCGCTTCATCTTCGAGCAGTGCTGAAGAGACCAGTTACCTGTCATTCTGTGAACATTACTGCCCTATCAAGATAAACTGAATCAAATTTTGTCATCATCTTCTGTCCCTAGTTTTACCTATCAACAATAAGATTAACTGGTCTTTTCTTGTCACGCCATCTTTGTTAGAGTTCGCGGCGAGTCGCTTGGACAGGAGGTCCGAGGGTTCGCAGTGGACGTATCGCTCGAAACCGCCGAAACTGCCGTAAACGTTTCGGAAGCGCGCACTTCACGGCAGCTCAGGGTACTGCCGCGAGCGTCGCAGACACACGTCTTAGTCGTCGGAGATGAAAACAGCAATAACAAGCTTATCAAACTTTTCAAAAACTATAAAGAGCAATCCATCGATATCGTAGGCTTTCTTAATGTAGGTCCGCGCGGTAGTCTGCAGCTCCGGCGTGGCGATCGCCTGCAGGCCTGCGACGAGCTCGATTGGGTCCTTGACAGATATCCAATCGATGAAGTCGTGCAATTGGGTCCATGTGCCGGGATCAACGGCGAAGACCTGTCGGTCGCTTGCGCCGTTCGCGGCATCACGTTCAAAAGGGTCTTACAGTCACCTTTGGGCGAAAGCGGCCGCTACTCCACCCGCCATCTCGGAAACGGCGAATATCTGCTGTCGCTGGAGACCGTGCCAACCAACCGGATGGCGCTGTCGATCAAGCGCGGCATTGATATCGTGGCGGCCATCTTCGGGCTGATGGCGGCGGGAATCGCCTGGCTCGTGTTCGCTCGCCGCATCCGGCGGGAAAGCGGCGGTTCGGTCTTATTCAAGCAGATTCGCGTCGGACGCAACGGCCGCCACTTCCAGCTCTACAAATTTCGGACGATGTATGTGACCGCCGAAGAGCAACTGAGCCAGTTGGCCGCGCAGAATGAGATGAAGGGGCACATCTTCAAGATTTGCAACGATCCGCGGGTGACCCCGATCGGACGCTTTCTGCGACGACACTATATCGATGAGCTGCCGCAGTTCTGGAATGTGCTCCGAGGTGAGATGAGCCTGGTCGGAACGCGACCGCCGATTCCCGAGGAGGTGGCGAAGTACAGCGCCCATCATCAGCGCCGGCTCAGCATGAAACCGGGCATCACCGGTCCCTGGCAACTGGCGGGAGTCAAGAAGGTCAGCGATTTCGAAGAGATCGTGAGGCTCGACTGCAAGTATATCGACACCTGGTCACTGTGGCAGGACCTCAAGATTATCGGCGGCACGCTCCTGAAGTTCTGTCGCGGGGAGGGGTGCTAGAAGGCGGTCAGCCGTTGTCACGTGGCAAGCCGCGGAAGGCTGGATTCGCGCAAGCCGTTTTTCCATGAGGCGGCGACGAGAGGTCAGGAATCTCCTATGAGCAGCCTTCGGCGTGCCGTGTCGGGCCTTGATCGCGCGCCGGACGGCGCCCCGGGCCGGCTGACTAAGCCTGCGGTTCAGGACTCAAGGAGGCGGCTGACCAGCCCATGGATCGTCCCAATCGTGCGGAAATTGTCGGGTGTGATATCGCAGACCGGGATCGTCAGGTCGAACTCCGACTCCACGCGGAAGACAAGCTTGACCAGATCGAGCGACGTCAGTCCAGCGTCGATGAGGGTATCATCGGTCGCAATGCTTTGGACGATTGAACGTTCCTTCAGCATCTGTTGCACAAGATTAGCAACCCTGTTGTGACGCAGCAGGTCATCCTGATCTCTGTGATTCACACTGGAAATAATAGCTTATTTGTGCTTGGTTAGCCAGAGATTCGGTGACATTAGGCTTAAAGAGCACGGCGTGAAGACAGCATGTTGAGTGAAGACCTTAAGCGACGCGCGACAATAGTAGCTAAGCAAGCTGCGGAGCACGCTGATAGCGTTGACCGTGAAGCGCGCTTTCCACTCGAGGCCTTCAAGGCCGCGCGCCAGGAGCGCCTCCTGAGCATCCTGGTGCCGAGCAGCCTGGGCGGTGACGGTGCCAGTATCGCCGACGTTGCCGACATCTGTTACCTGCTCGCGCGCGAATGTGCCGCGGTCGGGATGATCTTCGCGATGCATCAGATAATGGTCGCGATTCTGGTGCGTCATGGCGAGCAGAGCATCTGGCATCGCCAGCTCCTGCGCGACCTCGCGCTTGCGCAGTTGCTGCTGGCCTCTTCGACCACCGAAGGGCAGGGTGGCGGCGACCTGCGCACCAGCGTGGCGCCGATTGAAAGGCACGGCACCCGGCTTTCGTTTGTGAAGGAAGCGACGGTCGTTTCTTATGGCGCGGAGGCGGACGCCATTGTGACAACGGCACGACGCGCGCCCGACGCCGCGCCGACCGATCAGGTATTGCTGGCCGCGCTCAAGAGCGACTATCGGCTCGAGCGAACGGTGGAGTGGGAAACCCTGGGGATGCGCGGGACCTGCAGCGCAGGTTTCAGGCTCACCGTGTCGGCGGCGGCGGATCAGCTCTTGCCCGAGCCTTACGCCACCATCCAGGCGCACACGATGATGCCGGTCGCGCATTTAACCTGGAGCGCGGTCTGGTGCGGAATAGCCGCGGCGGCCGTCGACCGCGCACGCCGTTTCGTGCGTGCCGCGGCCCGACGGAGCGGTGGACAACTGCCGCCCGGAGCCGTTCATCTCACGCGGGCGACGATGTCCCTCCGCACCCTACAGAGCATGATTGTCGCCGCACTTGGGCAATTCCAAACTATCGCGAGCGCCGGCGCGCAGCTCGAAGCGCTGGATTTTCAGAACACGATGAACCTGCTGAAGGTGAGCGCCTCCGAGACCGCGATCGCGACGGTACTCGATTGTCTGAACGCGTGCGGCCTCGCCGGGTATAGAAACAAAGGCGAATTCAGCATCTCTCGTCAATTGCGTGATATTCTTTCGTCTGCAATAATGATTAATAATGAGCGTATTCTTGCTAATACAACTGGCGCCTCGATGTTGCTGGCGACCCCTTCGACGCTGAGAGCCTAAAGGTGATGGGACCACTTCAACACACAAATTTGCGCCGGTCGTATTGCGCTCGACCCCTGAGCGACTGGGGAGCTGAATCATGAAAGCCGCGATCGAAACAATCATGCCCGCGCTTCTCAGAACGGTCGGTGCGGCGGGCGTGTACGCCCGGACCCCGGTGTTCGAAGAGGTCAACGACCGGCTCTCACTTCTTATCAGCCGGTATCGCGAGCCCGCTACCGAGGTGCTGCACTTTCCCCCGGTGATGAGCCGCCAACTGCTGGAAACCTCGGGCTATCTCGACAGTTTTCCCCATCTGCTCGGCTGCGTCAGTTGCCTCGAGGGCGACGAGATGAAGATTCGGAGCGCGGTCGAGAGCGGCGGGTGGCTCACTACGCTCAAGGCGAGCGAATTGGTGCTTGCACCGGCGGCCTGTTATCCGGTCTACGCCCTTCAGGCCGAGGTCGGTCGGCTACCCGACGAGGGCCGTCTGTTCGACGTTTCGGCCTTTTGCTTTCGCCATGAGGCGACGTCGGAAGCGGGCCGTCTGCAATCGTTCCGGATGCGCGAATTCGTATGCGTGGGCACGCCGACCCAAGCGCTGGAATTCAGGTCGCGGTGGATCCCTCGTGCGCGGCAACTGGTCGAGCGGCTCGAGTTGCCGTATGAGGTCGTGGCGGCCAGCGATCCCTTCTTCGGGCGGGGTGGCCAACTCGCGGCGTCGCGGCAAATCGAACAATCCCTGAAGTTCGAGATGGTCATTCCGATCGGAAGCGCGCCGACGGCATGCATGAGCTTCAACTATCATCTGGATCACTTTGGTTCGACCTGGTCGCTGCGGACGGCTGACGGCGCGATCGCGCACAGCAGTTGCGTCGCTTTCGGCATGGAGCGACTGGTGCTCGCGCTCTTTGCCAACCACGGTCTCGATCCGTGGCAGTGGCCGGCTGCGGTGCGCGAAGCACTGCACCTCGCCTGACGGATGACGACAGAGCGAGGGCAGGCTACGCCGGCGATGCGAAGGATGAAGCCAACGTCGGAGCAACCGGTAGATCGAGATTTAAACAGGCGTCTCGTCCGCAAGGACGAACCGCTGCCCAACGGCGCGCGACGATCGCCGATAAGCGCTGACAATCCGGCCGTTGCGCTGCGGCGCCGACAGATCACCGAGGCCTGGCTCGCGCGGATGCGCTCGGGATCGCTGGTTGAGCTCAAGCGCGGCGACCGACGCAATCTTTTTCTCGTCCACGACGGTGATGGCGAAGTCCTTCTTTACCTGAGTCTCGCGCGCCGCCTGCCCGCCGATATGGCGGTATTCGGGCTCGAGCCGCGGCGGGTCGCAGGAATTCCGCTCGCGCATTCATCGATTGAGGAGATGGCGGCCTTTTACCTCGAGGCGGTGCGTCGCAAACAACCGCACGGACCCTACCTGCTCGGCGGCATGTGCGCCGGCGGAGTAATCGCCTACGAGATGGCGGCGCAACTGGAAGCAGCGGGTGAGAGTGTCGCGCTGGTCCTTCTGCTGGAAGCGTCGATGCCGCAGGCGCTTAAGCGCCCGGGACTCACGCTCGACAAGCGCCTCGCGCGACTCAGGCAAGCCATCGCGGAACATCGCGGAAGCCAGGCGAGCTGGTTCGATCGACTCCGGACGGTAACCGTGGTGAGCGCCCGCAAGGCGGGCGGCGCGCTGCGCTGGGAAATTACTGAGCGCAGCGCGCGATGGTGGACTATCGCGCGCTTTCATCTGATGCGCGCGCGGCTCCACCGCGGGCGCGAATGGCCGCGCTTTCTCCCAGAACTGTCGGCGCGGCAGATCTACGCGACCGCCCATCAGCGCTATGCGCCAAGGCCGGTGGCCCTAGCGTCGGTCGTACTGGTGCGCGCGCAGAGCGGCGAAGGCGACGACGTCCCTTACCGGGAGGTTTATCGGGACGAGTCTTTCGGTTGGAGCGCGCTCGTGCCGAAGCTCAAGGTGATCGACGTCGAGGGTGGCCATTCGTCGATGCTCGAGGAGCGCTTCGTCGATTCGCTCGCCAACGCGCTGCGGCCTTTCCTCGATAGCTGCGGATGAAAAATGACTGATGTTCAGCCTGGCCGCTTTGCGTTCGACGAGCCGCGATGCGTCAGCAGATCCGTGAGCCGCAGGTGCTCTAACCATTGACCGTCAGTCAAACCCTGAGGAGACCGAGGTCAACCTGTATGACCAATTCACAGCTTCAACCGGAATTGTCGGGAGAGACCACGGGCGTGTCCTGCAGGGCAAGAACCATTCGCGAACTCATCGACGAAAGAGCTCAGGTCTGCGGGGATTCCCTGTTTCTCCTCGGAGCGGATAACGACCGCTCCCTCACCTACGGCCAATTCCAGGCGCAGTGTCGGGCCATGGTGGCGATATTGCAGTCGTTCGGCCTGCATCCAGGCGACAAGGTCGCGTTCCTGCTCGACAATGGCCTCTATACCGCGCAGCTATTTCTGGGATCGATGTACGGCGGGATGGTGGCGGTACCTTTGAACGTTCGCGCCGGGGTGTCGCAACTCGCCTTTACGATCGATCACAGCGACGCCAACGTGGTCTTCGTCGAAGAACAATACGCGGCGCTGGCGCGCGCGGCCCTGGCCGAGGTTACGCGATCGGTCGAGGTGGTTGCCGCCGAGGTCGATGCCTTAGCGAGCGAGCTGCTGTCCTCCGCTGCGCCCTCGGCGCTCCCGCCCGTCAACGAAAACGACGTGGCGCTTTTGATGTACACCTCGGGCAGTGTGGGTCAACCCAAGGCGGCGATCCATTCGCATAAGACGCTCTTGGCCCATGGCCGCAATTCGGCGCGGTCACATCAACTGACCGCCACCGATCGCTCGCTCCTGGTTCTGCCGATTTACCATATCAATGCTGAGTGCGTGACCTTGATGCCGACGATGGTCGCCGGAGGCTCGGTCGTCGTTCCCAACCACTTCAACGTGAGTCGCTTCTGGGACTGGCTCGACGACTATCGCTGCACGTGGTCGGCAATCGTGCCGACTATCATTTCCCAACTGCTGGACTGGCGGGATCCGAAGGCTGACCAGCGACGGGGGGCCTACGAGCGTATCCGCTTCATTCGCTCCTCTTCGGCGCCGTTGTCGCCTTCCTTGCAACGCGAATTCATGGAGCGGTTTCCCATTCGGCTCATTCAGGCGATGGGTTCCAGCGAGGCGGGCAATATTTTCGCCAATCCGCAGGCCCCCGGAGCGAACAAAATCGGCACACCGGGGAAGGCCTGGGGTTTTGAGACGCGGATTATCGCGCCGGACGGCGCCGACGTCGCGCCGGGCCAGCCGGGCGAAGTTCTGATTCGCGGCGACGCCGTGATGCAGGGCTACTACAAGGACCAGGAACAGACCCGCGCGGTGCTCGACGCCGACGGCTGGCTCCATACCGGTGACCTCGCCTACCAGGACAGTGACGGCTACTTCTTCATCATCGGGCGCTCGAAAGAGTTGATCATCAAGGGCGGGATGAACATCGCGCCGCGGCAGATCGACGAGGTGCTCGAGTCGCATCCCGCGGTCTTTGAGGCTGCCGTCGTCGGCGTCCCCGACCGTTATCTGGGCGAGGATCTGGTCGCGTATGTCGTTCTGCGGAAAGGCCAGGCGGTCGACGAATCGGCCCTGCTGTCCTTTTGTGAAAGCCGCCTCGGGCATTTCAAGACGCCGACGCATATTCACTTTGTCAGCGACCTGCCGAAGGGCCCTTCGGGCAAGGTTCAGCGTCTGCGCCTGCTCGAGTTGGCCGGAACCGCGACGAGGGGTACCGACAACGGAAACCATTCCGCTCCGGCTCAAATTGCTCCGACCGCGGTCGCCGACGCCCTGCTCCAGAGCTGGAGCGAGGTCCTTAATCAGAGCGGGATCGGGCGAGACGTCAACTTCTTCGCGCTGGGCGGCCATTCGCTGGCGGCGATCAAGTGCCTCGCCGCGATTCGCGAAAAGCTCGGGATCGTGCTTTCGCTGACGGATTTCTTCGAGCATCCGACGGTCGAGCAGCAGATGAACCTGATTGCCGAGCGCTTGCACGCAAGGACCAACGCGGATGGCGGCAACGGACGCTCACCGGCGTCTTTGTCGACGACGCCGCGCGCACTGCCGACGGCGAACGACGGCGGCGCACAGGCTATTCCGGTAAGCGGGCGGCCGTGGTCTCATCCGCTAAGTTCCGGTCAACGACGGATCTGGTTTTTCGAGGAATTGGCGCCGGGCTTTCCGCTCTACAATGAATCCGAGGCGGTGCGACTCATCGGGGAATTGAATGCGCCTGCGCTGGAGCAGGCGCTGAACCTCGTCATCGCGCGTCACGAGATGCTGCGCAGCACCATTCGCAAAAGCGAGCAGGGTCCCGAGGTGCTGGTCCACCCGAGTTTCGTTCTGCGCATCAAGCAGGTCGATCTGAGCGCGCTCTGGCCGGCGCAAAGCAGCGCCGAAGTTGAGCGTCTGCTGCGCGAGGAGCCGCGCGCGCCTTACGACCTCGCCAACACTCCCGGCATTCGGGCGACCCTGATTCGCCTCACGCCCACCGAGCACGTCTTCATCCTGATGATGCACCATCTCATCTGCGACTGGGCGTCAGAGGGCGTTATCTGGCGCGAGTTGTCGGCGGCCTATCGCGCGCTGGTGCGCGGCGAGACGCCGAACCTGCCAGCTCTGCCGATTCAGTACGGTGACTATGCGATTTGGCAGCAGAAGAGAACTCTCGACGGCGCCTTCGCCGAGGACCTTGATTTCTGGGCAAAGACCCTCGAAGGCGCGCCGGAACTGCTGGACCTGCCGACCGATCGCCCGCGTCCGCAGGTGCAAAGTTATCGGGGCGCGCGCCAGCGGTTTCGCCTCAACGCTGATCTTACGGCAGCGATGCGTTCATGCAGCCGGAATGAAAAAGCGAGCCTCTTCGCTTTCTCGACCGCCGCGCTGAAGGTTCTTCTTTATCGCTACTCCGGCGCCGAAGACCTGGTGATCGGCGTGCCCATCGCGGAGCGCGAGCGGCCCGAACTGGCCGCGGTAATCGGCTTCCTGATCCATACGCAGGCGCTGCGCACCAGGCTTGCCGGCGCGATGACTTTTCGCGACCTCCTCGCGCAGGTCCAGAAGGGCGCGCTCGACCTGTATGCCCATCGCGAGGTGCCGTTCGAACAGGTGGTCAGCAGACTTCAACCGCGGCGCAGCTTGAGCCACGCGCCGCTGTTCCAGGTGATGATCAATTGGCGCGATCAGGACCAGCATCTGTCGTTCATCGGCCTCGAGGGACTCGAGGTGCGGTCCGAGCTCGCCGAGGCGGGGACGTCGAAATTCGACCTCACTTTTTTTCTGACCGACTTCGGCGACGAGATCTGGATGGAGGTGGAATACAGCACCGAGATCTTCGACAGCGATCGTATCGCGCGGATGTTCACCCATTTTGCGACCCTCCTGCAGGCGGCCGCCGCCGACCCGAGCCGCCGACTCGATGAACTCCCGCTGCTGACCGAGGGCGAACGTCGGCAGGTGTTGTTTGACTGGAACGCGAGTGCCGTGGAGTATCCGCGCGACCGATGCATCCACGAGCTGGTCGAGCGCCAGGCCGAGCGGACGCCTGACGCGGTGGCGGTCGTCTGCGAAGGCCGCGAAGTCACCTATCGTCAATTAAATCAGCGCGCGAATCAGCTCGCTCATCATCTCCAGAGCCTGGGCGTGGGTCCTGACGTGTTAGTCGGCATCTGCGCCGAAAGATCGATCGAGATGGTGGTCGGACTGCTGGGAATCCTGAAGGCCGGCGGGGCCTACGTCCCATTGGATCCGGAATATCCGCCGGAACGGCTCTCGTTCATGCTGGAGGACGCCGCTCCGGCGGTTCTGCTGACGCAGGCGAAGCTGCTTGACGTGCTGCCGCAGCGCGCAAGCACGACCTTCTGTCTCGACAGGGACTGGCCGCTCATCGCGGACAAGCCGGTCGGTGCGCCGGAAAGCGCCGTCAATTCCGACCATCTGGCGTATGTCATCTATACCTCGGGCTCCACCGGCAAACCCAAGGGTGCGATGAACACGCACGGCGCGATCCGCAATCGTTTGTGCTGGATGCAGGACGAGTATGGGCTTTCGCCGGCCGACGTCGTGCTACAGAAGACCTCGTTCAGTTTTGACGTCTCGGTATGGGAGTTTTTCTGGCCGTTGCTGAACGGCGCGCGCCTCGTCCTCGCGCGACCCGGGGGGCAGGGCGACAGCCAGTATCTGACGGAGGCGATCCATCGGCACGGGGTTACGACGATCCACTTCGTCCCGTCAATGTTGCGGGCCTTTGTCAACGCGGCCGAAGCCGACAAATGCCGCTCCCTGCAACGCGTCATCTGCAGTGGCGAAGCCCTTCCATTCGATCTGCAGGAACAGTATTTCAGCCGGTTCCAGGCGAGCTTGTGCAATCTGTACGGTCCGACCGAAGCCGCGGTCGACGTTACCTTTTGGAACTGTCGAACGGATTATGGAAAAAACCTCGTTCCGATCGGACGACCAATCGCCAACGTCGCCATCTATATCCTGGACAACCAGCTTAATCCGGTTCCGATCGGAATCCCGGGAGAGCTGTTCATCGGCGGGGTGGGCGTCGGTCGCGGTTACCTCGGCCGCCCCGAACTAACTGCTGAGAAGTTTGTCGCCGACCCCTTCAGCGGCAGCTCCGGAGCGCGGATGTACCGCACCGGCGATCGCGGGCGTTACCTTCCTGACGGCAATATCGAGTTCCTCGGTCGCAATGACGATCAGGTCAAGCTGCGCGGTTTTCGCATCGAGTTGGGTGAGATCGAAGCGGTGTTGCGGGAGCATCTGGCGATCGGACAGTGCGTGGTAATCGCGCGCGACGACACCGTCGGACAAAAGCAACTCGTGGCCTATCTGGTGCCCCGCGATCCGGATCGCGTACCCAAGGCCGACGAGCTGCGCCGCTCGCTTAAACAGAAGCTGCCGGACTACATGATCCCGGCGGCCTTCGTGACACTGGAACGGCTGCCATTGACGGCGAGCGGCAAGATCAACCGCAAAGCGCTGCCCGCTCCGGAATTGGGGCGAGTGCACTCGGAGCGGCCGTTCGTGGCTCCGCGGACACCTACCGAAGAGGTTCTGGCCGGGGTCTGTAGGGAGGTTCTGGGCATCGGCGAAATCGGCGTGCACGACGATTTCTTCGTCCTGGGCGGCAATTCCCTTCAGGTAATCCAGGTGCTGGCCCGAGTCGGAAAATTGTTCAATCAACATATCCCGGTTCCGGTTTTCTTCCTGAACCCGACGGTTGAAGGCCTGTCCCGCGCCCTTCATGAATCAGATCCGAGGAACGATCGTGATCAGCTCATCGGGTTGGCTTCCGGCACGAAGCCGGGAACTCTTTTCTTCCTCGACGCCGGTGTCGGGCAATGCCGCCTGGCGCGGCTGCTGAAAACCAATCTGGCTTCCTTTGCCACGGTGGTCTCGTTACCGGGGCTAGCCGACGGGGCGAGCGATCGCGAATCGATCAGGACGTTTCCGTCGGTCGAGAGTCTCGCTGCGAAGCATGTCGCCCTGATCCGCAGCGTCGAGCGTTCCGGCCCGCTGGTTCTGGTGGGCCATTCCTTCGGTGGCACGATCGCCTGCGAAGTTGCGCATCAACTCAAGCGTCACGGTATCTCGGTCGAGATGATCTTGTTGCTCGACGCCTGGCGGAAGCTTCCCTTCCGGCGGCGACAGTCTCTGCTCTGGGAGGAGATCAAGGCGAAGGTCGCGCTTCGAAGCAGGTTGCGCCAACTGACGGAGCGCTTCAAAGCGATCGCCGACCAGCCGTCGATGCGCGAATCAAATCAGGTTGATAGCTACCAACCGTCTGATATTCCGGCGCACCTTTATCTCAAGTCTCGCCGGAATTATCGGTATCGCCCGTTAGGGTGTCGCGCGGTTCTGTTGCGGACGAGCGATGCCGGCGCGGGTGCGATGGGCTGGGACGGTCTCTTTAGCGGGGGTCTCGAGATTGTCGACGTGCCGGGCGATCATTGGACGCTCCTGAAGGAGCCCCATCTGCAGGTGCTGGCGCAAAGGATCGATGAACGCCTTGAGAGCCGGCCCGCGCCGGGGATGCGCAAAATGGCACGAATCGGTTCCGGCGCCTCGAATGCGGTCGTGGAGGCTTGAGGAACTCGTGCGCAAAATCAGGGATCGTTAGATGTGTCTCGACAGATGTGTCTCGACGCGCGACCAGGCGAGCCTATCGGTCGCGCCTCCAGAGACGCCGACACGCCGTGAGGCGCCGCCCCTTGATTCGCGGCCGGGTGGAAGCCGCTGACCTGTAAGCGTGATCGACGGTCGCCTTTAGCTTGCTATAGAAGAACGCAATGGCAGAGGATTTCTTGGAGCGAGTTGTCTGTGCTTGCAAAAAGCTGGTTTAGCTGAAATAATTGCAGCTTCGATAAGGTCAAGAAGGCACAGGTCAAATGACCGTATTGGAAGGCCTCTCTGCCGGAGTTCCTAAGGTTCGCTGCGGTATAGGTCTGTTTGAGCATGCGTAACTCGTTTCTGGAGGAAGTCTAGCGGTTGAGACGAAGCTATCCCGCGGTGCTCCGACTCGTATGATGCCGGAGCGGGCGGTTAACTTCCGAAGTCGTTAGATGCTTAAGGAACATGCGCCAGATTTTCAGGCCCTCGTGCTCATCGTCAACCCTCGTCGTTGCTGACTCCGGCATGTCGAATACGGCGACGGGCCAGGCCCATCGATATGTAACGGCTCTTTTCCTGGTAGTTGCCGCACTACTGGTGGGATGCGCCGGCCAGGCGCCGTCGCCCGCCTCGTCGGGAGCGGCCAAGCCTGCCGCAGCGGTTCCGACGGCGGACTCCTCGGATGCGGCCGCGACCGCGAGTCCCCAGGATCTGGCAAGCGCCGACGAGGTGGTAACCCGCTTCGAGGACATTCGCCCGCCTCAGTACACGCTCGGACCAGGCGATCGCATCGCGGTCACCGTCTGGGCGCGACCGGAACTATCGGGGACGCACGTGGTCGGACCGGACGGCGATATCCAGATACCGTTTTTGGGTTCGATCCATGTCGCGTCGTTGACCCCTGATCAGGCGAGCGAACGGCTGACCAGCGCGTTGTCAGAATACTATGTGCGGACCTACGCGTCGGTGACGATGGTCAGTTACAGCGGCAACAGCGTCACTGTGCTGGGTCACGTTGCCCATCCGGGACGGCTTACCTTCAATGACAATCCGACGCTGCTCGAAGTGTTGGCCAAGGCCGGGACGGCGCAGGTCTCGAACGAGAACACCGACGTCACGCGCTGCGCGATCTTTCGCGGCAGGAATCGCGCGCTCTGGCTCAATCTGGCACCCCTCTACCGCGGCGTGGATCCGGCGCTGAATATCAGGATGCAGCGGGGCGATCTGGTTTACGTGCCGGATCCGGGTGATCAACTGGTTTATGTTATGGGTCAGGTTGCCAAACCTGGCGCTTATCCGCTGACGCCAAACATGTCGTTCCTCGATGCGCTCGCCGACGCCGGCGGGCCGACCGATACGGCGCAACCGAGCAAGATCGTCTTCGCCCGACCGTCGCAGAATCTTCAGCAGGTGGTCGATCTTGACAATTTCACCGCCGGCGATGGGCGGGCCAACTATGTGCTTCAGCAGGGAGACATCATCTACGTGCCGAAGAACGGGCTGGCCAAGGTCGGCTGGGTGATGCAGCAAATCAATCCAATCACCAGCTCATTGTTCGTGGGCGCGGCACTTTTTTAATCGGAGCGCGCCTGGCAAGTATTCCGGAAAGCCTTGCGAGAGAAGATGACCGGGAGCGGCTTGCGCTAGTATTTTCGCGGTTGGAATAAATTGATGAACTTAGAAGCCGAATCGCAACTCACCCAGTTCGCGCATCCCAGCATAATTCCGCAGATCGTTCCGGGGCGGACGTTCGAGCCGTTTACCAGTATCAGAAATCACTGGAGGCTTTCGGTGATACTGGTGGTGGCGGTTCTCGCGGCCGGGCTGCTCGCCATCAAATTATTCTGCCCCGCCAAATATACCGCTGAAGCTTCGCTGCGAATCCTGCCGACCTACGACGCGGGGGCGATGCTGGGACTCGACACCCCCTCGATGCCGAATGTCGAGTATCACAGTTTCGTCCAGCAGCAGGTCTTCGAAATTTCCAATCCCGAAACCATCATGGATGCGCTGAACCTTCTCGGACCGAAGGTCGCGCTGTGGCAGGCGCCCGGCGAAAGTCTCCGGCATGCGGCCGAAAGGTTGATGGCGGAGCTGCGGGTGGATTGGATCCCGGATACCTTTTTGATCTCGGTGAGTCTCGAAGGCACCAAGCCGAACGGTTTGGCCGATATCGTCAACGCCGTCGTGAACGCTTATCTCTCCCGTCAGGAAAGGCAGGAGCTCAGCGGAACCGACGAACGGGTGCGTCTGCTGCAGCAGCGACGCGACGACCTGCAACAGACGCTCGAGGCCGAACGCTCGCAGCTCGGCAAGCTCACCGAAGAATTGGGCGTGACGACGTTCAGCGGTCCCGCGAGCAACCCCTATGATCTGAAGCTGGCCAATGCGAACGTGGCGCTGGAACGCCAACAACGGGATTTGATCGAAGATCAGTCGCGACTGGCGGCGCTGCAGGCGGATTCCGCCGCTCCCAGCGAAGCCGATCTTAACTCGCTCGCGCAGAAACTGCTGCTCAACGATCCGGACTTGAGCGCGCAGGAGACCGAGTTGAAGAAAGAGCGCGAGGACGTCTTTTTACAGCTTCAGGGGCTTTCGCAGTCGCATCCCGGGCGTCCGGCGCTCGAGCAGAAGATCGCCGATATCGATGCGGAGACGCGCGGTATCTATGGCGACGCCTTGCGCCAGGCCCGCACCATCCTGCAGGCATCGCACACCGCCGACCTGCATCAGAAAATTGCGAGTGCGCAGACTCAGGTGGATCAGGCGCAACGCGCGCTCGCGGGAATTCAGCAGGAGGTCGCATCGCTGAAGCAGAGCGCGGCCTCCTTCGGCGCGAAATACAATCAAGCGCTGGCGATTCATGATGAATACGAAAACCACCTCAAGGAACTTGGCGAGATCGACGATCGCGTTGACGTGATGCGGGTGCAGAGCCGCTCGCCCGGAGTCGCGAGCCTTGAACTGCCGGCACTGGAGCCGGACGCGCCGATGGTCGGCAAGCCGCAGAAGTTTCTGGTGCTGCTCACCTGTTTAGGGGTGCTGATAGCCGGAATTGCCGTCCCCTGCCTGCTCGATCTGACCGATCCTACGGTCAAGTCGGCGCTCGAAATCGAGAGTGTCTTCAAACTCCCGGTGCTGGGGAGTACCGGTTTCGGTGATCGTTCCGATCGCGACGCATTACGCCGTATCGCGCTGGGAATTATCCGGGAGCGGCGACAGGCGGGGACCCGGGTCTTCGTGGTTACCGCGGTCGGTGAACGGGCGGGCACCACTTCGCTCACTCTCGCGCTCTCGAGGGAGCTTACGGAACTGGGCGCCTCGGCGGTCGCGGTCGAAGCAAACGCGGAAGCTCCCGATATTCGTTACGCGGAGCCGAACTCGCCCGCCTTCTTGTCAGGCAGGAAGCGCTTGCAGCAGGCCGTGGCTGAGGGTACTTCAACGGCAATCGAAGAATCCGACACAGCTCATCGCGGCGCCCTGGCTGATACCTGTGTCCATGCGATCAGGAAGGCGTCAGCGGAGCTGCCCGACCGTATGGCGATCTGCGCGCATCAGCGGAATGATCGTCTGCTGACGTCCTGCGTCCGCGACGCTCTCGATCTCGTTCTGAACACGCACGATCTCGTGCTGTTGGATGCGCCGCCGGTACTGAAATCGGCGGATGCGGCGATGCTTATTCAGCATCCGGCGGGCGTGGTGCTGGCAATTGCTGCCGGACGCGACCGTTTACCCGAGATCGCCGCGACCATGCGGGAGCTCAGCCGACTGTCGCCGCCGGTCATCGGGATCGTTGTCCGCCAGCACCGAGTCGATGCCGCCGCGGTCGCCGAGACTTCGCCAGTGCCGGTGGCTGCCGCGCGAGTCGAACCGACCATTGCCGGCGTGTTTGCGACCTCTGCCGCGCGCGTGACCAGAGTCGACCTCAAACCGGAGACCGTCGGGTAGTGAACCGATTAGGCTAACGCGCTGGTCCGAAACTTCGGTCCAGCCTGGATCGCCGGACGCGGTCGTCTGAGCGAGCACCTCGGCGGTGCCGACGAACCTGGAGCGACAACCCTTAGAGGCGACCGGAACCGGCGGTCCTTCGCTGAGACTATCGCGCGCGATGAAGTTTTCACCGACCAGGAGGCTCCGGCTCCATCTGGCTGAGTTCCCATGAGCGATCGCCAAACGAGCAGCGAGCAGCCGCAGCTTTCAGTCGTTGTGATCGGCCGGAATGAGGGCGCTCGCCTGGCGCGATGTTTCACCTCGGTCGGCGCGATCCATCTGCCGGATGCCGCGATCGAGTTGATCTATGTAGACTCGGCCTCGACCGACAATAGTGTTGAATTGGCGCAAGGCCATGGGGCGAAGGTTATAATTGTCGACCCTGAACGACCTTGCGCGGCGATCGGGCGTAATGCGGGATGGCGCGCGGCGCGCGGACCGATCGTGCTGTTTCTCGACGGTGATACTATCCTGGCGCCCGAATTTGTTCCCTACGCGCTCCGTGAACTGAATGATCCGCGGGTCGGAGTGGTGTTCGGCTATCGCCGCGAACTTCATCCCGAGGCGTCGCTATATAATCGGGTGCTCGATCTGGACTGGATCATCCATCCCGGAGAAGCGGAATTCTGCGGCGGCGACGCTTTCATACGACGCGCCGTGCTCGAGTCGGTGGGTGGCTATAATGAGCGGCTAATTGCCGGCGAGGATGCGGAATTATGCGCTCGCATCCGCGCGGCGGGCTATAAGATCGTCTGCCTTGATCGCACGATGGTCAGTCACGATCTGGCGATCACCCATTTCAACCAATACTGGCGACGGGCGGTGCGAAGCGGTCACGCTTATGCCGAGGTTTCGAGCAAATCGAAACCCGAGCACCTGCCGGGATGGCATCGACAGACCCGGCTCAATCGTCTGAAGGGCACTTTCATGATCGTCCTGCTCGTCGTCGCGAGTGTGCTTGCGATTTTTACCGGATCGACGATGCCTGTGGTTGTCGCGTGCGGAATTGTCGCTGCACTGTCGCTTCGCACGGCCGCGAGAACCCGGTGGAAGCGTGCCGATTATCCGACGCGGTTACTGCACGGCCTGCATTCGCATCTGGTGCAGATACCGACACTGATCGGGCAGATCCAATACTTCAGAAATCTCGCGAGCGGCCGGACGACGGAGCTGATCGAATACAAATGAGTCATGCTTTTGCGTAGTTTCAACCGTGGCAGGATGAGCGAAACCCGTGATCCCGGCGAACGAGCAGCGATCGTTCAGGCCAGACGGCGGCGAGCCGAAAAGTGGGTCGCCAAAGTGCTCGAATGGCGCCGCTTTTTCGTGAGGCTCAGGTGCTTCCGGCTCACTATCGATCACCCCTGGCGAGGAGCAGTGTCGTCCGTCGATCAGGCTCTCGCGCACGAAAGCCGACGCTCGGGCCGGGATCGCAGTTGCTGGCCACTGCCGCAACCGGCTGAGGTGGCTCAGTCGCCTCGGCGCAGCGATCCTCGCCGCATGTTCGATTGAAGAAGAGCATAACCCTAGACTGCCAGGGCCCCGGGCTGAGCTCGAGGCTTGGCGACGATTGCCCATCTTTGCAGTGTTTAGGTCAACCATTAAAAACGATGCCATTCAGAAATAGGACATGTTCTGCTATTCTTGCTATTGACCGTCTGACAGCGTCGCTTTATAGTTTAGCTTGCTATTTCTGCTGATTGTCGGGCAGCGGAAGAATTGGGCCTGAAACGCGAGCCGAGCGTTTTTCGCTCAATATTGCCGGAGCACATTAACTCTTTCGGAACTTCTGATTCGTAGTGCTTTTACGCGAAGTCCCCAGCGGAGCAAGGCGGCCTCCTTCCATGCGACGGCGTGCCAGACGCTGAAGCATCGCTGTGCCCTGATAGCGACAAAAGAGGACATGGAAGCTAGCTCCGCAAAACTGGCGATAGCCGACAGCGATGTCAGAGAGCGATTAGAATCGTCGGCCCCCGAAGCGGAGACCGCCTTACCGGCGATCGTGGTCGCGGCGACGTTTACCGCGGAGCCGCTGCTGCCATATCTGGAACTGGTGCTCAAGGAAGCCGGGCTTGCCTTCGCAATCCGCTGCGCTCCCTATGGGCAGGTATTTCAAGAGCTGTTGTCGCCGAACAGCGCGATGGCGACGAATACCGACGGTGTCGGGATAGTACTCGTACGACTCGAGGATTTCGTACGAGATATCCAGGACTCGCGGGAGGCCCGTCGGCACCTCGCCAAGACCGCTGACGAGCTCGCCGATGCGCTCGCGCAGTATTCGCGACGCACCGCAATCCCGACGGTTCTTGCAACGCTACCACCCTCGCCGGATTTGGCCGAGCCGTTGTACCGAGCCAGCGTGGAGGCATCCTCGGCGCTCGCTGAGAAGATCGCCGGATGTCCGGGAATCAGCCTGCTCTCAATCGAAAAGCTCGCCGAAGACTCTTATGATGCGCTGGCGGATCGCCTGGGCCACGTCCCATTCAGCGAAGAGCAGTACGCGGCGATCGCCCTTGCGCTCGCAAGGCGCGTCCACGCTTTGCGCTTATCTCCGTATAAGGTTCTGGCGCTCGATTGCGATCAGACGTTATGGAGCGGGGTGGTCGCCGAAGACGGTGTTCAAGGCCTTTCCGTATCACCGGGTCGGGCTTGTCTTCAACGGTTTGCGGTTGAGAAGCAGGCGCAAGGCGTTCTCATCTGTCTGGTCAGCAAAAACGCCGAGTCTGACGTGCTGGACGTGTTCCGACAGCGCTCCGATATGATCCTGCAAACCTCTCATATCGTAGCCCATCGGATTAACTGGGAATCGAAGCCGCGTAATCTCGCGGCGCTGGCCGAAGCCTTGAACCTCGGCCTCGACGCCTTCGTGTTTATCGACGATAACCCGATCGAATGCGCCGAGGTTCGCGCGACGTTGCCGGAGGTGCTCACCTTACAGCTTCCGCATGACGATGGGATCGAGGAGTTTCTGCGGAATCTCTGGGCGTTCGACAAGCTCACGGTCACCGAAGAGGATCTGCGCCGCACCAGGATGTATCGCGAAAATGCCGCGCGTCGCGAGCTCGAGGAGTCGAGCGCGGATATGCTCGCGTTCATTGCCTCGCTTGACCTGAAGATCGACGTCGCACCTCCCTGCGCTGACGAGTGGGAGCGGGTGGCGCAGCTCACTGTGCGAACGAATCAGTTCAATTTCACCACCAGACGCTATCGTGAGGACGAAGTGCGCAGGCGCGCAAGCCAGGGAGATACAGTCCTGCGCGTTCAGGTTCGCGATCGCTTTGGCGATTATGGAATCGTCGGCGTGATTATCGCCCACGAATTCCTGGGCGCCCTCGTCGTGGATACTTTCCTTCTGAGCTGTCGGGTTCTCGGTCGCGGCGTCGAGCATGCGATGTTGCGCAAGCTCGGCGAGTTAGCCTCGCAGAAAGGACTTTGCCGAATCGATCTGCCCTATATCGCCACAGCGAAGAACGAACCGGCACGCGTCTTTCTCGAGAGCGTGGCGGCGGAATTTCGCTGCACGAGACGGGATCGATGCTTCTATGCACTTCCTACTGAAAGGGCGTGCGAGGTCGCGTTTCGACCCGATCGGGCGCCTGTTCTGAAAGGCAAGCCGACCGAAGGAAAGCCGGTGGGCGCGCATAATGGAGCTGTGGGAATCCCGCGATGGCAACGGTACGAAAAACTGGCGCGCGTGCTGACCACGGGCGAAGCGGTGCTTGAGCTGTCGGAGCGAGTCCAGCCGAGAGCGCGAATTTCACCGCGTCCACCCGTGCCGCCGGCAAACGACACGGAGCGCCGCCTGCTCGCTCTATGGGAGGACCTGCTGCACGTTAAAGGCCTTGGAGTGGAGGACAATTATTTCGAGATCGGCGGCAATTCCCTGCTTTCAGTCAGGCTGATCGCGGAGATCTCTCGACGCTTCGGTGCGATGCTGCCACTGACGATGGTTCTTGAAGCTCCCACGGTGCGCGAACTGGCCCTGCGCATTGATCATCCTCGGCCGCAACGCACCGAAACCCTGGTTGAGCTGAAGCGCGGCGGGTCCCGCAATCTCTTTCTCATTCACGACGGCGACGGTGAAACGCTGCTCTATATGAATCTGGCCAGGCGGATGCCGCAGGAGGTCTCGGTAATTGGCGTGCTACCGCCCGAACGGCCAGGCGTGCCGCTTGCTCACACGACGATCGCGGACATGGCCGCATTCTATCTGGGCCAGATTCAAAAAAAGCAGCCCGAAGGGCCCTACTTCCTCGGGGGAATGTGCGCCGGAGGCGTGATTGCGTATGAGATTGCTGCAAGACTCGTTAGCAGCGGCCAAGCGGTCGGCTTGGTGGCGCTGCTCGATGCCGCCAGGCCCGGCGCGCGTAAACAGTCATGGCGCCATCAACGGATCGCACGACTTCGACGGGCGATAATTACTGAACAGGACGGCTCGAAATCGGCCAAAACGCTCGCGGTAATCCGAGTGCTGGCCCAGAAAGCCGCTAACAGTATTCGGTGGGAAATCATTCAGCGCGCTGAGGCTCTTTCCGCCCGTATCCGCTTTTACCTCTTAGCCAAACGATTGAAAGACAATCGTCCTTGGCCAGGCTGGATGCCCGGGCTGACGGTCCGTCAAATCTACAATTTGGCTGAACTGAACTATACCCCAGCAACCCTAACGTCTTCGTCTGTGCTGCTGGCGCGTGCCACTCGGGGCGAAGCTGACGACACGCCCTTTCGCGAGATTTACACTGACGAGGCCTTGGGCTGGGAGACAGTTGCTCCCAGCATCAGAGTAGTCGATGTCGCCGGCGGGCACTCATCGATGCTGCATGAAGAATATGTCGACTCTCTGGCGTCAGCGATTATTCCATATCTGCGAGAAACGGACCGATGACGGCTACGCTTGAAGCCTCGCGAACCGGCTCCAGCCCGATCGTCGTGGGGATCATTATCGTAACCTACAAATCCGCTCCGCTGGCGGTGGACTGTTTGCAGTCGATTGCGACCGAGCGCGTGCACTGCGCGCCCGGCATTCAGATCAAAGTTGTTATAGTTGATAATGCTTCAGGGGATACGGCGCTTATCGCGGAGGCGATCCGGACAAACTCCTGGTCTTCGTGGGCGAGCGTGATCGCCGCGCCACGCAACGGCGGTTTCGCCTACGGCAATAATCTCGGCTATCGACATATGCGCCAGCAGCTCTTGCCGGACTATTTGTATCTTCTCAACCCGGATACAATTCTGCGACCCGGTTCAATAACGGCGCTGGTGCAGTTTCTGGAGTCGAACCCAGGCGTCGGCATCGCGGGCAGCAGCTTCGAGCATCCCGACGGCACACCCTGGCCCTTCGCGTTTCGCTTCCCGTCGATCCTGAGCGAAGTGGCGGCCGGCCTGCAATTCGGACTCGTGACGCGGCTTTTGCGTCGATCGGTGATCGCTGTTGACATGGGCTCGGCGCAGCAAGCGATCGATTGGGTGTCCGGAGCGTCGATGATGGTTCGCCGCACGGTCTTTGATGCTCTCGGTGGACTCGACGAAAATTTCTTCCTTTATTTCGAAGAAACCGATTTCTGCCTCCGTGCGAAGAAGATGGGCTTCGCCACCTGGTATGTGCCCGAGAGCCGAGTCATGCATATTGCGGGGCAAAGCACGAAAGTCACGGAACGCGATCAACCTTTGAAGCGGCTCCCGGGCTACTGGTTCGAGTCTCGTCGCTGGTATTTCATCGCCAACCATGGCCTGGGGTACGCGATCGCGGTCGACGCCGCCGCAATCCTGGCTTTTGGATTGGGTTTTCTGCGCCTGGCTGTGCAGCGCCGTCGGGATCGTCATATCCCCGGCTACGTTCGCGATCTCATACGCTATAGCGCCCTCTGGCCGCGAGTAAGCAGGAAAGAGCACAGGAGAAGGCATCTGCGTCTCGTGGCTCCGCCGCTCAACTCTTAAGTGTATGTGCAGCCTGGCTACAAGCGTTCTCTACTCAAGGTCTTGTGGAATAAAGCACGACGTGCCGATTTAGATGACGCACGGAGCCTCGTGCGGAACGTGAAGCCTTTTCAATGCGTGGAGGAATGAGTTGATAGTCACCGCTCCTGTGGAGCTGAAGCGAGAATCCGAAGCGAACTCTCTGGCGCTTCCCCCCAACGAGACTGACGTCAGCGCGAAGGACCAGCCGCGCAACCGCGATCCGCGTGGTCATTCCAGGGCTTCGGCGGCCAAAGGGCCCAGCTTGATTATCGAGGCCGGCCGACGCACCGGTCTCGAGCTGGATAATCTTTGGGCGCATCGCGACCTTTTTTATATTCTCGTCTGGCGCGATATCAAGGTTCGTTACAAACAGACGATACTCGGTGCCGCGTGGGCCGTACTGCAACCGCTGTTCGGTATGGTAGTGTTCACCTTTCTGTTCGGTAGACTTGCTCGCGTACCGTCCGAAGGCGAGCCGTATGCGATCTTCTCGTATGCCGGGTTATTGCCCTGGAACTTCTTCGCAACGGCAGTCACCTTTGGATCCAATAGCCTTGTTTCGACGAGCAATCTCATTACGAAGGTATATTTCCCGCGCATTCTGGTGCCGACGGCGGCATTGGGTGCCGCCTTGCTGGATATGAGTATCGCCGCGGTTATTCTATTGGTTATGATGCCCATCTGTGGCGTGTCATATCATCTAAGCCTATTGCTGCTGATTCCGCTTTCCGCACTTACGGCCCTGACTGCGGCTGCGATTGCGATCTGGACGGCGGCACTCAACGTAAAATATCGAGACATCCGGTATGCGCTGCCCTTTGCCATCCAAATGCTGATGTTTTTGACGCCGGTTATCTATCCAGTGACGTTTCTGCCGACGCGTTGGCGCTGGCTGCTTCGTCTGAATCCGCTTAGCGGTATTATCGAGGGATTTCGCAGCGCAATTTTCGGTCGGCCGTTCGATTTTATTGGTCTGGCGGTGTCGATCCTGATGATCTGTCTTTTGCTCGTGGCCTCCACTTATGTGTTCCGTCGGATGGAAGACGACTTCGCCGACATCATCTGAAGGCAATGGAAACTTCGATCACGGTCAACGGTCTGAGGAAACGCTATCGCGTCGGCGGCAGCCAGGGTTATCAGACCCTTCGGGAGAGTATCGTTTCAAGGTTCCATCGCGCTCGGTCGGGCGGGCAGGAGCGAAGAGATTCCGCCGAGGATCCAAATTACTTCTGGGCGCTGGACAATGTGAGCTTCGAGGTTGCACGCGGCGAGATCCTCGGCATCATCGGCTCGAACGGCGCGGGCAAATCGACGGTTTTGAAGATCCTTTCGCGAATCACGCGGCCCACCGCCGGCCGGGTCGAGCTATATGGTCGAGTCCGCAGTCTGCTCGAAGTAGGCACCGGTTTTCATCCCGAGCTTAGCGGGCGCGAGAATATCTTTCTGAACGGCGCGATTCTCGGGATGCGGCGGAGCGAGATCAGCCGTAAATTTGACGAAATTGTCGCGTTCGCCGAGGTCGAGAAATTCATCGATACGCCCGTTAAACGCTACTCCAGCGGGATGTATGTGCGTCTGGCGTTCGCCGTCGCCGCACATCTCGAGCCTGAAATCTTATTGGTCGACGAAGTGCTAGCAGTGGGCGACACGCGCTTTTACCAGAAGTCGACCGACAAGATGCGCGAATTAAATGAACGCGGCATGACGATCGTTCTCGTCAGCCACCATATGTGGCTTATTCAGACGGTTTGCACGCGTGGAATCTTACTGGAGCGCGGACGCGTGGCGGCCGAGGGAAAGCCGCAGGTCATCATCGATCACTACCGTCGGGGAGTTCAGGAGGGTACTGCTAAGGATACCAATGGCAGCGCGTCGGACGCTCAGGTCGATCTGCGGCTGGCCGAGTTGACGCCGTTCGGAAACTGGGCCTCGGAGCGCGAAGCAACTCCCGAATCGGGGATTAGGTTGAACGTTGTCGCGGATATTCCGTCGCACCCGTGCGTCCGGGCTTTTGTCCGGGCGACCAGTCCCGACGGTTTCGTTTACTTCACGCTGTACAGTCAGCGATTCGAGGTTCCCGCGTCGCGGCGGCTTTCCTGCGAAGGCGTCGTGCCTCGGCTCATGCTCAACGATGGCGACTATGACATTTGGGTCGGAATATGCTCGGATCGTGAAACAGAAGAGGTGCTGGCAGAGACCCACTTTCCGCTTGTTGTTAAAGATGGCCACTCGTTTGGTGGCAGTAGGGGGGCCTTTTGGAATCACGCCACATGGAAGATGGTCTGACGGTCGTCTCCTTACTTAGATGCTGACGCAGACCATTTTCGTCGCTTTCCCCGCTTTAGTAGCGGTCGTCGTATGCGTCCTCAGCGGCCCCGAAAGGGCAATCCTCGACGTATACCTGCCAGCGCTGCTACTCATGCCCGACTACAGTTGGCCATTGTCGCTGCAACTGACGGTCGTCGACGTAACATTGCTCGCGATAGCACCGTTCGTACTCTTCTCTCCCCAGTTTCGGTGGAAATGGTGCGGTTTCGATATCCTTGTTTTGGCGTATATAGGTCTTACAGTTATATCCTCCTGCATCAACAACGGTTACGAGTACAAGCAGACGCAACAGATCGCGATTCGCGAGCTCTGCGGTTTCTTTTTGCCATATTTTATAGCAAAGCAGAGCTTGAGCCGCGACGAATTCGCTGTTCAGCTCATGAAGCGTATTGCGGTTTTGCTTACCGCAGTGGCGATTTTATCAGTATACGAATTCCGGTTGGGCCGCGATTTGTTTTTGTGGCCTTTTAATGGAATCTTTCCCGCCATACCCGGCATAAATTATTTGTTCCGCTACGGTTTTATGCGAATTAAAGGCCCTTTCGGTCATCCAATGGCGCTGGGCGTCATTATGGCCATCGGTTATATAATCGTTCGTGGGTTGGGATGGAGAGGGGTCTGGAAGGAGAAACTGTGGCGCTTGCCGATAACTAAAATTCGGTTCTGCACCTGGTGGATCCTGGGCGGCTTGATCATGTCAATCTCTTATGGAGATTGGATCGGCGCGGCGGCGGCGGCAGTCATGACGTCTATCTGTAGAGCGAAGAATCGCAGGTTAGCGATCGCTCTATTGCTTTTAACGCTGGTATTTGTAGCCGCGCCCGTTCATTCAGCATGGAAAGCGTACACCTCCGTGGACTGGCTTGCGACGGAGCTTTCGGGTGATAAGGACCGCTCCGATGCGGCCTACCGAAGTGAACTGGTGAGAGTCTACATTCCGATTATCGAAGAACGCCCGGGATGGGGTTGGGGATTCGATTTTCCGGTTCAGGAAAACATGCTGTCGATCGACAACGGTTACCTGTACACGGCGCTGGTTTACGGGACGTACGCTCTCGCCACTTGGGCGGCGATCTTATTGTTAGCTCCGCTACGGCTCTGTCTTTTAGGCATTCGGTTGCCGCGCGACCATCCGACTGCTGCGACCGCATTCACGATAGCGGCCGTATATTTAGCTATGGCGCTCTGCAACACGGAGGGTGCACTTACCTCCAACGAAACGATCATGGGGTTGTTCTTTATCTTGACAGGATGGAGTGCGTCCTTGCTGCAGCATCGCGAAGTCGAGGGCGCAAAGCTCGAAGCATCGGAACCGCAAGGCGTTGGTCAACTGGCCTTTGGGCGAGTGCTGGTCTGAATTCAGGTAAGCAGGTCTTAAATGCTAAGAGGCAGGTTTCAACAGGTTGATTCGAAATGCGGTTAGTTCGTGGGCGGCCGTGTCGATGCTTTAGACATTTGACGGTTTGGCAGGTGTTCCGACGGTTCGATTTTTGACCTTATCGAGCACCGAGCGATAAAAGGCGACGGTTTGCAGCGCAATAGTATCAGGGTGATAACGACGGACCGCGTCGACGGCAGCTTGGTGGCCTAACTTGGCAGCGTATACGGGATTTGCGAGTAAGCTTGAGATTGCCGCTGCTAGACCGTCTGGGTCTTCCGGGCGGGCGAGAATGCCGTTGAGACCATCGCTAACGATTTCTGCGACTCCCCCGACTTTCGTGGCGACAATCGGAGAACCATAAGCAGCAGCTTCCAACGCTACCATTGAAAAAGTCTCGTAGCGAGACGCGATGATCGTGACTAAAGCTCGGCGGCGCAGCTCAGGCAGGGCCGAGTTAGGCTGACGATCGAGCCAATCGATGCGGTGTGCGACTTCCGGCGCCCGCTCGGCGATATACTCTCTAATCGTCCAGCGTCGTTGTCGTTCGTCGTTGAAGCCGTTGTCGGGCCCGACGAACCACAAGCGAACCTGTGGGAAACGTTGCGCAACGATGCGGAAGGCGTCGATCGCGATATCGCCGCCCTTGGTGCGGTCGAAGCGTCCCACGAAGAGCAGACGCGAATGATCGCAAGTCTCCAGTGACCAGCGTTCCGCGTCGGGCACCACGGGTCCCGGATTAGGAATAACAACGGCCTCGGCCAAAGGGAGCCGGTAGTAGTTTCTGGTTCGCTCAAGGATGTCGCGGGACGGTGCGGATACTGCGTCTGCGGTAAAGATTCCGCGGCCTTCGTTACGGACACGTCGGTAAAAGGCAGAATTTTGCGGAAGCCCCGAGGTGGCACCGACCACGAAGCACGGGCCGTGAAGTCTCGCTATAATCGGGATCGGCACGCGTGGTTTAACCAATTGAATCAGTCCGAAGGTCTCTTCCATCTCGAGGAGCTGCACGGCTCGGCTGGCGATGGCTAGGCGCGCGGCGTGCACAATACCTCTGGCGAATCCGTGCCGCATCGCATCTAACGGATCAACAAATCGAAACAGACGATCATAGATCCGCACGAAGTTCGAGCGTCGCGCCTCCGCCCGAAAGACATCAGGAGGCGGATTGTCCTCATGCATATCCCTCGCTAGCACGCAGGGATTATGTCCCTGGCGCCGAAGCGCTTCGCCGATCGTATCCACGTAGGACACGATGCCATTAGCCGACGCTCCGAGGGGCCAGGCGGGACTAAGAAAGGCTACCGAAAGACGTGATCCCTCCACTCTAGTTTTACCTATCGATCCTTTACTGTGGCTTTAAGGAACAAGGCGGATTTGCTCTGCGATCTTTTCGTCGGGCGGAAATTCGACCATTAAAAAATCTAATGGATTAGGCTTCGCGGTGCGTTTAGCTAGTGCCGTGCACTCGGCGCGGTTACTCTCCCCCTTCTGCCTTTTACGGTCTCTCGTTGCCCTTCATCGAATCACGACAATCCCAGTAATTAGGGGAGACTTATGCGTCTGCCCTACAGGCTAGGGAAACTCCGGGCATATTGGAATTCAAAATGGTTTCCTTGGAAAGCGTGCCCTGTATAATGCGGACGCGATGATCCCGAAGCTTCTATTGAAACTTGGGCAACGTTAAACGCGTAGTCGTTCTATAAGGCTGCGCGATTAGTTACGCGACACACTCGGGGGGAGCGTGACCGTGAACTACGGACAAGTCTTCGGTGAACTACAGCCAACCGCACAGTCTTCAAGTAGTTCTTTGCAGAAATGTCTCAGCTTGGCCAACTGTAGTCGCTTTCAGGAAGCGATTCTCGGACTGATTCTCCTGACGTTTTTCTTCGCTTCGATCCCGACTGCCTTCGGGGCCGCGACGGTGTCTGGCAGCGTGTCGGTGGCCAACGCTCCGCGCGCTGGAATAGACGTCAGTGGCGAGGTGTACTGGGGAACCGCGATAGCATCCAACATTTTCGCCAATCCAGGCTTTGAGCAGCCGGTATTCGGCCAAAATATAACGGTAAAATCCGGAACTGCAAGTGTCATCACATCCGAGCAGGACAGCGGCGATGGTTCGAACGCATGGGCAGGAGCCACGTGTACTGTCCGCGTTGGGACCTGCTCGGACGGATCCAACAACTTTTGCTACAGCCCGACCTCGGGCGCCTCGGTTGCCAATGGCGGTTGCGCCGGTGGCGTCGCCGACTGCAACGCCGGAACAACATTCACTCTGAGCGGCTCGACCTCCGGGCCGAATGGCGACACCTTCAGTTGCTCAGGAGCCTGCCCGACCTTAGCCGCGCCTGCCCCGAATTCTATCGTTTCGGGAGCCAACAACGCAGATATCGTCAGTTGCGTCCAGACTGTACCGGTTACGGGCAGCAATTTCGCCACCTACGCGGGGTGGGGCCCTGGATATCCCACGATAAGCATCGAAAACACCACGGTTTACGATGGCAAAAGTGCCCTCGAGTTTAACAACGCTACGTCGGCACAGACAATCAGCCAGTTATGGGACAACGTAACTACAGGTAACACGCCGAACACGTGCGTATCGCATCCGGCAGATATCTGTACGACCAACAACGATTGCCCTTCGGGCGACACCTGTTCAGGTGGAGTCCCCGCGCTTCAACATCCAGTGACAGGAAACTGGACCTTCAGCTTCTATGCGAACACGTCGTCCTCAGGCGCAACGTGTACGGGTAATTTCTATCGTGGGAGCACGGCCAACAGCTACTTCAGCCATTCAACGTCGTTGACCAGCGACGGCAAGTGGCATCAGTACACGTATAACTTCACCGGGACCGACACCTCGGCCACTAAGCCTGCAGTGATGAACTTCAATTTCACCTGCAACGGCGGCGTGATCTATGTAGACGACATGTACCTGGGGCAATCGAATCCCACTACAGCCTTCACCTCGGCGGTTATCAGCGAATTGCAGGCAATGAATGTTGGCGACGTACGGGCCGCGGATACGTTTAATATTCAATCACGGAATCCTGCACTGAGCGAGTCGGTACAGCTCAGTTCGAACCGCTACCAGATGCCACCTGAAGGCGGCTGGATCAGCCAGGGAATAGTCTACAACGAGGAGTATTCGTTCGCCGATCTGGTGACGCTGGCGCGTGCCATCAGCTCGACGACGAATACCTGGATGACGATACCTATGGGATGGACCGATGCTGAATATACGGCGTTCGGCAATCAGCTCTGTAGTTGGGAAACGACGTACAATTTTCCGCAGATGTCCGTCGAATGCAACAATGAAAACTGGAACGGTGGCGGCGGTCCTTTCGACACTGCAGACGCAACCGAACCAGCCTACGGCATGGCGTGTGGGCGGGCTTTCGCGCTGATTTCGGCAGCCTGCTCGGATTCCCGTATCAAATACTTTCTTAATGAACAGATAGGCAATAGTGGCGTGATGGCGGGTGTCTATGCCGGGTTCGCATCGATGCCTAATAGCAGCCAGTATGGATTCTCCGAGGCGCCTTATCCAAGCTCCGCGACTGACTTGGCCGGCGACACGATCGCGAACGCGATTTCAAATACCATGAACGCGAATTATAGCGGTAACTTCGCGGGTCCGTTCGCCGCCGGCAATCGATGGAACGACCTGGGACAATTATGCGAGAACAGTACGCAGACGGCGGCCCTGAGTCCGTGCAATCGAATTTTTGGCGGCTATGAGTTTTCCTCGCAAAATGCCTCACAGGACGCCAAGACGTTGAGCTCCGAGGTTAACGCAGGATGGGGCGGCGCGAGTATCGCGATGCAAACCTTTATTTTGGGTCTTACCGTCCCGCCTCCGGCGCAAGCGTGGGTTGCCCAACATCTGTTTCAACTGAACCAGCCGAACAACGCGGGCGTATTCCGCTTCAGCGCGACCGCAGCATATTCCGGTACGGACGAAAACTTCGCTCCAGTCTGGCCGTGGCTTAACGGCCAGGGCTTGGGACTGGAGCTTTACAACAAGGCTGTAGTTGTGGATTCCGACCAAAACGGAGATTATCACGCCGTAACCGGTCTGCCTTCGGGCGTATACTGCGCGGCCTTTGCGCACAGTTCGACCAACAACTATCAGCTAGCCTGCGTAAACACGAACACTACGCCGACCGCCGTGAGCGTCGCGTTTCCCAGTGGTGCGAATGTTCCGACTATCGCGGATACGGTCAACTATACGAACGGTATGGCCGATAACAACGAGAATTCCGCAAGTTTGTCGATCGGCAGCCTGAGCGGCGGGGTGAGTTACAACGGCCAGACTGGGACTTTCACCATACCGGCGTTGGGTACGGTTGCTTTGCTTACCAGCTCGGGAAGCCCAACGCCGACACCCACTCGATCGGCTACGCCGACGTCTACGCCGACAGTGACCGCGACCGCGACGGCCACGCCCACACCGGATCCCGTGGTATTGCAGGTCAGTCCGACGAGCCTTAACTTCGGTTCAGTGACGGTCGGGAGCGAAAGTGCGCCACAAAGCCTCACTTTAACCAACCCGTCGAGGGCGGCCGTAACCAATATACAGGTCGCTATTCAGGCGCCGCTAAGTCTTTCGACTGGCAGTTGCGGGCCGTCAGTTGCGGCTGGTTCGAGTTGCGTCTTAACGGTAACCTTCGCGCCGCAGCACCCGGGAGTACGCAATGGATCGATTACTATCACTGACTCAGCGTCAAACAGCCCGCAAGTTGTGTCGGTTAGCGGTACGGCGGTCAGAGTGGCAGCCGGAGGATCGGTATTTACCGCGGTACAGTCGCAACCCGTTTCAGCGGCGGTTCGGCCGATCGGCATAGATCTTAGCGGCGAGGCTTCTTTTGGCTCTAAGGCGTTGCAGAGCAACATCCTTGCAAATCCCGGATTCGAGCCAGTTGTAAACGAACGAGTTATCGACGTAACAGACGCGAGTTCGTCGAGCTTTTGTGAGACTAACAGCGGCCAGTTGTTTCCCGCGGATTTTTACGCTGGGGCGTCGTTCGAAGTCGTCGATTCCTCAGTCTCGGCAGGCATCGGCGCGCGCGGAAAGATTGCCGGGTATGATCCGACGGGCTCGGGATGCAGCAACGGCGCGCCGCGATGGGACTATGTCGCGGGCTTTCCTGTTGAGGCTGGCGACATTGTAGTCACGCACACACCGGGAGATTTGCCCACGGTCGACCAGGGATGTTCGAAGCAACCGTCCTGCGGCCCGGTAGCGATGTGGTGGTTCGAGGATGATCCGCAATGGATCACGTCGACAGACCAGAATCCATATCATCAGGGTAGCCAGAGTATTCAACTCAATCTGGACGGGCACACGCACGAGCTCGATTACTATTTTGGCGTAAGCAGCCTGCCCGTTAAGTCGCGATGGAAATTTACGATTTACAGCAAATCAGTTGACGCGACCGAACCCTCGTGTACGGCCACGCTGCGACAAATAGGCAAAGCGCCATATTTTTCGCACACCTGGATGCCTGGTCAGGACTGGACGCAAACGGCAGTGTCTTTCGTGCGCGAGGATACTGAAGCTCAGGTGAGCGGGGTGGCGGATTTGTCGATTAGTTGCCTCGGTACTGACGGGGTTATTCGCCTCGATGATGCTTACCTGGGTCCAGCCGCGAGCGATGGCGGCTGGCGAGCGGAGGCGGTTGCGGCCCTTAAGGAGCTGCATCCGGGTTATATCCGCGCTCGACAAAGCCCGGGCGGGGATGACTACGCGAGTTTTCTGGTTTATCCGGCGGAGGCGCAAGGCTCTATAACGAAAGTTAGCAATTTTATCGGCACATATTCGCTTGAGCAGATCTTCGATCTCAGCTCACGGGTTGGAGCTGAACCATGGGTCTCGATTCCCGTGACTTTCAGTGACGCTGAATACAACGCGCTTGGTGAACAAATCGGCGCCTTGCAACGCAAATATATGTTTCCCGAGGTCGTGCTGGAATTTGGTGGTAACGAGGCTGTGAGCGGTTATGGTAGCTCGAGCCTTCAGCAAAACGGCGGTTTTGGGGTGGCAGCCTACGCCGCACGGGCAAATCGCGCGTTTGGCCTTATCGGGAGAGCAGCCGGACTCGGCGCAAATCTTAAATACGCCGGCAACGCGCAGTTGCAGACTGATGCGGTGTTTGGGAGCGGTGCCGGACGTATGGCCGGCCTCCTGTCCGAAGCTGAGTACATTGCACTTTCGCCCTACTGGGGTTGCCAAGAGAGTACACTGTTCGTAAACGACGAGAATCAGTGTAATCGCGTCGGAGTCGATCCATCGTCGATCGCCTCGATGGTCGCGGACGTTCAGGCCTACGCGCGACAGCTTGCATTCGTTGATGGCGTGCCGGAGCCGTCGTCCGGCCTTACCGCGGATAGTCCTGCGGCAATCGGAAGCTCTCTTTCGGTTGCGTCGCAGGTGCAATCAATTTTAGAGGCTTTGGGCGCTGGCGTTCGCGTAATGATCTCCTCGGCATCGTTGGAGACGGCTGGGGGAAGCGCCCAGTTCTTGGGAAACTCGGCCTCGGCTAACTCTCTGAGTGCAGCGGTCATGAAGTTGATGAATCAACATGTGATAGGGGGCGATTTCTACACGGTCAATGGAGGTTCCGCCGGTGTGGCGATCGGCGCTTTTCTGCAATCAGACGGATGGCACATCGCCGCTGCTAATTCGAATGCCGAGTCATCTACTGTATCTTTGGCTTTCCCTGATGCTCGGGCGCCACTACCTGCCCATATCGAGACGATAACGAATATGGCTGTCACGAACGGTCGCGTGGCAAGCCGGCCGGCGATGGCAATTGTGAATACAAAAGTGGCAATCAATTCACCGACTTCGATCGGCTTTACAGTTCCGGCGGATGGCGTTGTGATCGGCTTTCCGTGAGAGAAGCGTTTGAAAAAGTAATCCGGTCAGCACCGCAGAGGTCGTAATAATGCGCGCTTCGCTAAGCCAGGTTTCGGGTTATCAAGGCCGAAGGTGACCCATTGCCGCTGGTAAGTACGAACAGGCGATGATCGCCGCGCTCGTCATGTGAGCGGAGGTCGCGTCCGCCAGACGATTACGTCGGCGTGCGGCCAATGCGTAAATAAACCCTGAAGCTATCGACGCGACCCAATTGTGGTGCAGCAAGCCATACAGAATCGACGAGGTTAGAATCGGTAAAACAGTGACCTTGTCGTACGCTACATTCTGAAACTCAAAGGAAGCCATCCGGCGCATCAAAAAGCCGCGAAAGGCGAGCTCCTCGGCCAACGGAGTGATTATGATTGCGCCGACCAGCCAAAATGCGATCCAAGTGACCGCCAGGGACCGGGGGAGGCTCAGCAAGTCAGCTTCGATCGGCGCAGACTGCGGATGCAGGATAAGCAGAGGAATCGCGGCGATGGCGCCGAGCAGAACCGCGGGCCAGTTAAAAGAGCAAACCGGATTTTCAAAGCGCCTCCGGTAGATCCAGAGAGCGCTGCCGGTCAAAAGGACAGTCAACGGATAGGCGAGATCCAGGCACTGCGCGAAGAAACCTCCACTGATCATCGAAGTGGCGAGCATAATGATCAGTGGGACGAGATATGGCGCAGCCGGGTTCGCGGTCGCCGCGAGGCGCGGGTTTTCAGTCTTGGTAAAAAGGTTGGTCCGACGGCTCGCGATTACCAAGCCGATAGCGGTGCAGTTGAAGAAGATCCAGCCGGCGACCGTGTGGAATCCGAGCAGCGCAAATCGACTGAAGTGTCCACCTATCAGGATCAGCGCCGTGATCCGCGCTGCGTTGAAGAACCAGATGGTCGCGATCCCTATAGGGAGCAGCAGAAAAGCGTGCGGAAAACGAAGTTCTTTACGCGAGTACCAGAGATATACCGTGAGGAAAACAACGATTAGGCCGATGCCTTCGAAGCCTGAGCAGATTGGCGCGATCGACACGGTGAACCGGTTGGTCCCAACCAACGATTGAGACCGATCTATGACGATCGGTTCACCGAGAACGCGGAGCATCCAGACCACCGTCGAAAACGTGGAATCCCTGAGAGACTGCCACAGCGCCTGGGCGAGATATCCCGCTGCGCGCGCCGTGAAGCCTATCAAGGCGCCAACTGCAAACGATCCGCGACTCTGCGCAAACCATCCGCACCAGAACGAAAACGGCAGGAGCGCGGCGCACCAGCTCCAGGCCGTAGCCGTGCTAATCGCGACGCCGCTCAGGAACCAAAGGGTTCCGAGCAGGGGAGGCAGTTGCCCGCTTGAAGTGCCAATCCAGAGCCAACCGGCAAAGAGGGTGGCGCAGGCCAAGTGAAGCGCGAGCCATCGGTTGCGGTCCGTATCGTTGAGGTGAGCAAGGTTGGCGCGTAGTTCGCCCACGAATGCGGGCCAGGTGAGCAGGACGATGACGAAGGACGCGCACAGGACTGCCTCTGCTATCGCGCGACCGTTCGCTACCGGAAGCCACCACCATTGCCCGCTGTTACCTTTCAGGCTCGATAACACCGGCAGCCCGAGATGCGTTATTTCGGCCGCCAGAAGCAATACCAGCAAGGCCGTTCGGCATTGGGCCAAAGTAATCCGCCCGTAAGCGGCGGGCGCAGGTAATCGGTTGCTAGTTAGGTCGGCGCCGATGCCCATAAAGCAGGAGAACACCAGCGAGGACCGCAACACCTCCTGCCAGCAGTTTGGCGTCAAATTCGGGAGCCGCAACCGGTTTCGGAGGGATGGGCAACTTAGGGACGCCCGGAGGAATGGGAGGGGGCAGGGGAGGGAGTTTATGACCAATCGGAGGGCTGGGCGGAGAAATCTTCAGGCCGTTGGCCCTAGCTGTTCCAGCCGTGAGCACCGCCAATAAAGCACACATCAACAATGAACGAGCCATCTTGAACGATCGAGACCTGAACTCCATATCGTCACTTCGCGGGGCCAAAACTTATTGTGAGCTTATGGCCGGTTAGCCTGCCTTCTGCTCTTTGCGGCGATGCTGGTCCAGCAGAAGAAGCCCTGCGAGGACCGCCACGCCGGCCCCGACGGCGGTCGTATCCAACTCCGGAGCGGCATACCCGCCATGCCCCCCGCCGCCGCTGCCGCGACCGTGACCCCGGCCATTACCGTTCCCTCCGGTACGGTGATTACCCCAGGAGTTGCCATTTCTGCCGAAGCCGAGATTTCCTCCGGCATTGCCGCCATTTGCATAGACCAGCGAGGCGCCCATCAGAGACAGCGAAATCGCCAAGGGCAAAAGGATCAGTTTGATCGTGCGAGTAATCATACGCATCGGCCTCCTCGCTTTGGACTCTCATCGAGGGACGAACGAAGCTTAAACTAGCCGGACTAATCAGTCAATAGTATAAATGATGTCTTATCATCTAAACTGGGCGAGTCGTATCACACGTGTTACATCGTCAGCTCGGCCGTCCTATCGACGCCAACACTTTGTCCGAGGGTGTAAAAGCGCATCCGCGAAGGCCGGCGCAGGGGGAAACCGGCTCATCACTTGGGTCCCTACGGTTGCAATGCTTACGGCAACGCTCGCCGTTATGGTCGTATCCGGGCTCAGTCCTGCCGGGAAGCGGGGACTATCGCTGGGCTTGAGTTATAGACGGCGCCGGCGACGCGGACGTATCGGAGGAAGCCGGACTCGAAATCAGAGCCGAGTATCGAAGCCGGTCCGCAGGAGCGGGGTGAGGAGGCATAAGTGTCTGAAGGCTTTTAGGTTGGTCGGGGCGGCCGGATTTGAACCGGCGACCACACGCACCCCAAGCGTGTGCGCTACCAGTCTGCGCCACGCCCCGACCGCATGCTCAGCTTACTCTTTTTTCTTTGCCGCGACCCGCGGACGCCACTGCCAATAAGAGCGCAAATCGACGGCAAAGGTCCACGCGTTCCGAGGCTGGTTAATTAGATGCACGATCTCGTTGCAGATAGCTTCAGTCGACACGAAGTGGTCCGGGTCTTCCTGAGGCGCGCCTTCGGTAATCCGCGGCAAGCCGACGGCGCCGTCGACATCGAGCGCGACCGAATGGACGCCGCGATGCATGAACTCGTAGGCACACGACTCGGCCAGTGCGCGCTGCGCGACCTTCGACGCGTTGTAGGCGGAATACTGGGCCGGGCCTCCCCGCGTCTCCGAGCCGAGCACGAAAATGATCGTCCCATGGCCGCGCTGCGCCATCCCACCAACCACCGCCTGCGTCACGAAGAAGGGTCCGTAGCAGTTGACCTTCAGTTGGAAATCGAAGTCTTCTTCGCTGATTTCGGTAAATGGCTTGCGCAGGTAGGCGCCGGCATTGTTGATGAGCACGTTTATCGGGCCGAGCTCGCGCTCGATCGTCGCAACGGAGGCCACGACCTGTTCGCGTTTCGAGACGTCGGTGGGCGTCACCAGCGCGCGGCCGCCGGCGCCGCGAATCAGCTCGGCGGTCTCCTCGAGTTGCGATTTGGTGCGGGCGATCAGGCCGCAGGCATAGCCCTCGCGGCCCAGCCGCTGGGCGATATCACGACCGATGCCGCGTCCGGCCCCGGTAATTAAGGCAACCTTGTCTTGAGACATGGGACCGCATCTTAACCTGAAGGGTGAGCGCGGCCAACCGATAGTCCAAAGTTTCGCGTCGATCTGTCCACCCGATACCCGGAGGTGCTAGCGTGAGGATTGCGCCGTCATGGGGTAACGCGATGCGCCGAATGAGCGACCGCGGTAAATTAAGTTCGGAGTTGGCCTTCGGAGCAATCCTGCTCCTGCTGTGGGCGCTCTGCCCCGCGCGGTCGTGGGCAAGCGGTTCACGCAAAGCGGCGGTCGATCCGGCGGGGCCGATTCCGGAAAATATCACCGAGGATAACGAAGATCCCGAAGCGGAAGTGCTGGAGTTGCCGCAGGTGGTCGATTCCTCGGCACCGGCGGTTGACGCCGACCCGTCAACGGCCGCGGCGGCTGCTGACGACTCGTCCGACACTGCCCCATCCGATGTCGGTTCCCTCGACGACTACGAGAGCCAGGACGCCGATGACGCCGTTGCAGCCGCGACGCCGCTGGGATGGTCGCCCGCTGAGATCTCACCGCCGCCCCCGCCGACCATAATCGTTGTGCCGGTCTATCGCATGGCGCCGATGCTGGTGCCGGTGCCGCTCCGCGCGCCGGGAATCCCCGCGACCAGTCCGATGCTCGCGCCGCCGCTGCACAGCGGCCCGATTATCGGCGGATGGTGGCATCGGGTGCGTTGAGCACGGCTTTGCTTTCGCATCCGTACGCCCTTTTGTCTAAATTAAACTGAACGCCGGAGCCGCAACCGGCAAAGGAGATCTAGTCGTCGTTATGCTGGTCGCGATCGACGTTGGCAACACGCACACCGTCGTTGGAATCTACGAAGGCGAAGAATTAACTCATCATTGGCGCATCTCGACGGACGCCGAACGCACGGCCGACGAGCACGGCGTCATGCTGCAGGTGCTGTTGAGCGCGGCGGGACTCGGCGTTCCGCTGAAGCCCGAGGGAGTCGTGATTGCCTGCGTCGTGCCGCCGCTGAACGGCACCTTTGAGGTTCTCGCGCGCAAGTATTTCCACTGCCATCCGCTGACCGTGGGGCCCGGTATCAAGACCGGGATGTCGATCCTCTACGAGAACCCCAAGGAGGTCGGCGCCGATCGGATCGTGAACGCGGTCGCCGCTTATGATCGCTACAACTCGGCCGTGATCGTGGTCGATTTCAGCGGCACCGCGACCACCTTCGACTATGTCAGCAGCCGCGGCGAGTACGTCGGCGGCGTTATCGCGCCCGGACTCGAGATTTCGATGAATGCGCTGGTCGAGCACGCCGCCAAGCTGTATCGCGTGGAGCTGGCGCGCCCGCGCGAAGTGGTCGGGCGGACGACCGCCGCGGCGATCCAGTCCGGTTTCGTGTTCGGCTATACGGCGATGGTCGATGGGCTGGTGGATCGCATTATCCACGAGCGCGGCGAGAAGACTCGGGTGATTGCCACCGGCGGACTGGCCGAGTTGATTGCACCCGAGTCCGCGACGATCGAAGATGTGGACGAGTTTTTGACGCTCAAGGGCTTGCGTCTCATCTTCGAGCGGAACCGCCGCCCATAGGACACGCCGCTGGTTTGCGTGAGGCAACCCTTTACCGCATCGGCCCCGGAGGAGTGGCAGCATGGCTGAACCGATAAGGATCGTGACCGACTCGATGATGGGGCTCAAGCTGCCCGACTACGCGCGCCTGTCGGCCCGCGTCGCCACCGTGCTCGGACATAACCCCGGGCCGTTTACCGGTCCCGGTACCAACACCTATCTGGTGGGCACGGGAAAGCGGCCGCTGCTGCTCGATACCGGTGTCGGCGTGCCGAAGTGGTCCGAACTGCTGCCGCGCGGACTTAACGAGCTGTGCGGCAGTGAGCGGCCGGAACGCGTGGTCGTCACTCACGCCCATCAGGATCATATCGGGGGCATGAAGGATGTCACGCGCCTGTTTGGCGATCTGCCGGTGCTCAAGCGTCCATGGCCGACCGCCGGACCGGACAACGCCGCCGGCGTCCCGATCACGGCAATCGATCATGATACGGTGGTCGAAACCGAAGGCGCGACGCTGCGGGCGGTCTTCACTCCCGGCCATGCTCCTGACCATCTGTGCTACTACCTGGCCGAAGAAAAGGCTTTATTCACCGGCGATGTTATCCTCGGCGCCGGCACCACCGTGATTCCCGATCAGACCGGCGACCTCGGCCAATACATGGACTCGTTGCGCCGCCTGTTGGCCCTCGATGTCGAGAAGATCTATCCGGCTCACGGACCGGTCATTCCGGATGCCAAACGGAAGATTTCGGAATATATTCAGCATCGCGAATTGCGCGAGCGGCAGGTGTTGGGAGCATTGCAGGACGGACCACTGGAGGTCGCGCGCATCGTCGAGAAAATCTATGTGGACGTTCCGCAATTTCTTCACGCAGCGGCGGCGCAGTCGGTTCGCGCCCATCTGAGGAAGCTCGCCAATGAGAGGCGCGTCGTCGAAGACGGAGGACGCTGGTCGCGGGTATAATCACGGTTCGGCCGGCGTGATGCTGGCCGGTCCTCTGGTGCTGGCGTTGATCCTGTTCGCGCCGCCGTGCGGCGCGCAGAGCAGCCCGCCAGCTTCATCCGGCGCTTTGACCGCCCCTCTGACGCCCGCCCTCTCGACCGCGCTGACGAACCAGTCGAGTGCGTCAACCAGTAATCCCGACGGGCCGCAGACGCAATCGGCGATGACCCCAAGCCAGGCGTCGGGAGCGTCAATCTGGAGCGGCGACCCCGTGGTGCAGTACGAACACGCCCAGCCGCCGGAGGTTGGCGACATTACGGATTACACGAATGACGACGCGGCCGGTGCGGTTCCGCCGCTGGGTATCTCGGTCCGAGAAGACTCGCGAAAATTAGCCTCCGGTGGTGAAGCTTCGGGACTGTTGGTGGTGGCGGTTCAAAAGAATGGTCCGGCGGCCGGGGCGGGGCTCAAGGCTTATAGCCATCGCGCGCGCACCGCGGTCGAGGTCGCCGCCGTCGCGACCACGGTCCTGGTGTTCCCGCCGGCGATGTTCGCCGTGCCGATGCTCGAAGCGTCGCAGATGGGCGACAGCTACTATTTGATTATCGGGGTTGACGGCACGCGCGTTACCGACCTGGAGGATATCGTCAACTGCATGCGGGATGTGCAGCCGGGGGAGATCGTTTATCTGAGTCTTATCCATAACGGCGTTCGCGAACAGCTTCCGCTGACCATTCCGCCGCTGCGCTGAATTCCGCGACCATTTCGTTCGTCGCTTTACTAAATCTTCGGTTCGCGCTAGAAAATCGGCTCCGCTGAGACGCGTAGTCCGGCGAGAGGGAAAAAGGGCTAACGCCTCGCGAGAGGTGGGATTAACATAGGCGGGCTCGGGCTGGCCTGGATCCGAAAATCGAGGACCGGGACTCCGAACGAGGCTAAACGCGCGCCGTGATTTGCGCGGACTCGAGGTGGAGTCGCCGGTGAAGGCGGCTCCGCTTTTGATTTTGGGAAGCTCAACATGGCAACGGAAAAAACTCGCGTCACCGATTTGGCCCGGATGAAAGCCGCGCATACGCCGATCACGATGCTGACGGCGTATGACTATCCCTTTGCACGCATTTTCGACGAGGCCGGAATCGACGTGCTCCTGGTGGGCGACAGCCTCGGGATGGTCGTGCAGGGCGCCGACAGCACGCTGCCGGTTACGCTGGACGATATCATCTACCATCTGCGGATGGTCACGCGCGCCCGCCGTCGCGCGCTGGTGGTCGGCGATCTGCCCTTTCTCTCCTACCAGGTCAGCGTCGAGCAGGCGCTCCGCAGCGCCGGCAAGCTCGTCAAGAAGGGCGGCGCCGAAGCGGTCAAGCTCGAAGGCGGGATCACCATGGCCGAGACTATCCGCCGCATCGTCGAGATCGATATCCCGGTGATGGGGCATATCGGACTCACGCCGCAATCGGTCCATCGGATGGGTGGTCATCGCGTGCAGGGTCGCCGCACCGGCAAGGCGCCCGGATGCCGCGAACGGCTGCTCGAAGATGCGACCGCGGTCGAACAGGCGGGGGCCTTCGCGGTCGTTCTCGAAGGGATTCCGAGTGAACTGGCGAGTGAAATTACCCAGCGCTTAAGCATCCCTACAATCGGTATTGGAGCTGGCCCGGAGTGCGACGGGCAGGTGCTCGTGATGCACGATCTGCTGGGTTTGAGTGAGTCGTTTATCCCGCGCTTCGCCAAGCCTTACGCCAGTGTCTGGAAGGATTCGCTGGCTGCGGCTCACAGTTATATCCGCGAAGTGCGCGAGCACGTCTTTCCCGGTCCGGAACACTGCTACCATGCCCGCTAGCGGCAGCAGTAGCCAATCTTCGGCAGGCGGCGTATGCGCTTAAACGAGAGCGGCCTCGTTTATGGAAATAATCACTAAGCCCAAAGAGATGCAGGCCTGGTCGGAAGCGGCCCGCTGTCGCGGCGAGACGATCGCTTTCGTGCCGACGATGGGGTTTCTGCACGAAGGCCATCTGACCCTGATGCGCGAGGGACGCAAGCGCGCGAGCCTGCTGACCAGTTCGCTCTTTGTCAATCCGACGCAGTTTGGCCCCAACGAGGACTTCGCGCGCTATCCACGCAATTTCGACGGCGATTGCGCCATGATGCGGACCGTTCCAGTCGATGCGCTCTTCGCGCCGGCGCCCGAGACCATGTACCCGCCGGGCTCCCAGACCTGGGTCGAGGTCACCGAGTTGACCCAAGGTCTTTGCGGAGCACATCGTCCGGGCCACTTTCGCGGCGTGACCACGGTCGTCGCAAAACTGTTCAATATCGTCAAACCGCACTACGCGCTGTTCGGGGAGAAGGATTTTCAGCAGCTCCGCGCGATTCAACGGATGGTGGTGGATCTCAACTTCGATCTCGAGATCATTCCGGTACAGACGGTACGCGAGCCCGACGGTCTTGCGATGAGCTCGCGCAATGCCTACCTGTCGCCGGATGAAAGGCGCAAGGCGCTGGCGCTGAATTGCGCGCTGCGCGCTGCCGACGCGCTTTATCGCAGCGGGCAGCGCAACGTCGAGGAACTGGAGCGCGCGGCCCGGCAAGTGCTGGAAAGCACCCCCGGGGTGGCCATCCAGTACGTCAGCGCGGTGGATGCGGAAACGCTCGAACGGCCGCTCGCGCCCGAGCGTCCGATCGTCGTCGCGATCGCCGCCCACGTCGGCGCGACGCGCCTCATCGATAACATGATTCTGGGCAGGTAACGAGAATGCGGATAATGTTGCGCGCCAAGCTTCATCGACTGCGTCTGACCGGCGCTGATCCGGACTATGAAGGCAGTATCGGGATCGATGCGAATCTGCTCGATGCGGCCGGCATCCTCGAGTACGAGCAGGTTCACGTGTGGAACGTCAGCAACGGCGAGCGGCTCGAGACCTACGCGATAAAAGCGCCGGCCGGATCGGGCGAAGTCGCCCTCAATGGCGCCGCGGCCTTACGCGGCAAACCCGGCGATATCATTATCGTGGCGACGTTTGCCCCGATGGACGAGGCGGCCGCCGGCCGCCATCAACCGACCGTGATCCACGTCGATGAGCACAATCGGCCGCGTGAACTCCGCCTGGCTCAAACCGGCTGAGCCCGTTCACTTCTGCACGACGCCGGACACGCCGGCGATAATCATGGTGGTGAGGAACCAGCCGAGCAGGGTGTGGATCCACAGGTAGCGGCGGATATTCCGGCCGGCGCGCGATTGCGCGTCCGGCAGCCAGTGTTTGGCCTGATAGAGATCGACGAACGGCAGCAGGGTCTCCAGCGAATAGATGAAGCCGTTGAACGGCTTGTAATGATCGGGATGCTCGGCGGTCGGTTTGATCCAGCCGCGGCGCCCGCCCCAGGTAAACAGCGCGGAGCCGATCACGATCAGGAAGGCGCTGGCCCAGACGGCGCGCCAGATGTCGTAGCCATAACCGATAAAGAGCCATAAGAGCCAGTTCCACAAGCGGCGCAACGGATTTGACACGCCGGATCGGCGATCCCGCTCCATCGCGATCATCACGCGCCGCGCCCCTGAATCATCGCCGCTCTCGCGCAGGACCTCGGCGAGTTTTTCGTAGGGTTGCGCGCGAAATCGATCGTGCGGCTGCAGGCTGAGCCATTTCAGGCGGTCGTAAGCGGTGGTGGTCGAATCAGGACCGAAGCCGTCATAAACGAAGCCGTCCAGCTTCAGATTGTTCGGCGCCGGCCAGCTCGTCTGCTGGTCGTAAAAAGTGCCGTTTAGGTGCGCGTACTCGAGGTCGAGCTGATAAGGGCCGCCGTTATTCAGATCGGCCATATAGCCCTTGATATCGGCGCCGACGAAGTCCAGCGCCCCGTGCGCATCGAAACGGTCTTTGGGGCTAGCGTCCGACAGCAGGACGTTGCCGCCGATTTCAGTGCGCTCAGCCTCGAGCGCGACTCCCGCCGGATCCGAGCCCTTGGCATCCAACGGAGCGCCGAACCGGGCCCCGCTGCAGCTCAGATCGCCGCCGATCTGGGAGCCGTGCAGATCGACGGTGCCATTGGCGATAAACCCGAGACGAAGATGGACGCTGCGCGCCACCTTCATCTCTTCGGCGCTGATCGCCGCTGCGCCCCTGGCGCCGCTGAACACCGCTCCATCAGCATCGAACAAGCCGCGGATATCCGCGCCGGTAGCGTCGAGCGCCGCGCCTTTAGGATTACGAAACTGACCCCCCGCGCACGCCAGTTCGCCACTGAGCGTCGCTCCGGTGAGGCTCACCCGGCCGACGCTCCTGAAGTCCGAAGCGAGGTAGACATTGCGCGCCTTCAGGTCATCGGCATTGAGGGCGTCACCACCCTCGTTTTGTAATTGCGCGCCGAAGAAAATCGCATCGCCGCCGAGGTCGGCTGACTCCATGCTGACGCGGCCGATGGCTTTGAAGGGGAATTTCGGATCGTCGGTGTAAGAAGCGAAGAAGTTGTACGCTTTCAGATTGTTGGCGTTCAGCGCGTCGCCGCCCGGATTCTCGAAGTCGCCGCCGTCGACGTTGAAGTCGCCGCTTATGTCCGCGCCGTTGAAGCTGACCTTGCCGATTGCCCGGAACCGTTCTTTGGGGCCCTTCTGGAGAAACACCTCCTTGGCCTTGAGGTCGTCGCCGTTTAGAGCATATGCGCCGTCAGGATTGTAAAGCAGGGCACCATCGCAGGTCAGGTCGCCGCCGAGTTCAGCCCCGCTGAAGCGCACCTGGCCGTCCGCGCCGATCCCCTTCAGAAAAATGCCGCCGTGCACCTTGATCCGATCAGCGGTCAAGGCGTCATCATCGTGACTTAGGAAGACGGCGCCATTGCCGATCAGGTCGCCGGCTATCTCGGCGTCGTAAAAGTGCACTTTGCCATGAGTTACGACGCCCTCGATCCAGATGTCCTGAACTTTCAGGCCGTCGCCCGCGAGCGCGTCGCCAGCGATCGCTTTACCATTCGGAGGAGTGAAGCGGCCGTCGAACTTGGCGCCGTTGGCATAAAGGTCGCCGCCGATGATCGCGCTTTGGAATTCGACGCGGCCGATAGCTGAAAAGGGATCTTCCAGATAGACGCGTCCGCCGACGTGTAGGCCCTCGGCATTGATCGCCAGGTCGCTCGGATTGCTGAACCGGCCGCCATCGGCATCCAAGTCCCCCTGAATCTGTGCGTCGGCCAGATCCACGGCGCCATTGACCACGGCATCGGTCAGGTTGAGATCGTTGCGAATGATCGCGTCGCTCGCCACCAGCCCCGGCATCGCGCTGCCTTCCAGGTGGAGAGCGACCAGTTCCGCCCCACCTACCTCGAGCGCTTTCAAAAATCGGGTGTTCGCAAAGCTCAGCGCGATCGGAACCGTAACATTCGTCAGGTCGAGCTGGTTGGGTATCAGCGCGCCCTCGACGCGAATTCCCGCCGAATCGACATGCTTTGCCGCATCCGGATTGGCGATCAGCCATCGGACCACCGCGGCGTCGAGGATATACGACGGATCGCGCGTCGCACTCGCTGCCGGCAATTGGTCCTGTTCGCTCTGATGCTTCCCGCAATACGCGACGCTGCCGGAGGCCGCGGCCGCGATCAGTCTGCTGTCACACTGAGTGAGATGTGGAAACCGCGCGATCGCAATCTGCGCCAGCGACGGCTCGGCTGCCCAGCTCGCTACCGGATGGTGACAGAGATCCCCTGCCATCATGAGGAGTGCGCAGAGCGCCGGTAGCATTAGCTTTGGATTGAAATGTTGAGCGAACATCGCCGACCAATAACAGGGTTTAAGTCATGATGGAACGATTTTGCCGAGTGGCGGTCTTAACGAATCGCCGCGTCCCTCGCTTTGCGCCGCCCGTCGCCCTACCTTGATGGAGAGATCAACGGAGTGTCGATGAAATGGCACGAGTAACCGCCGACGCCGTAAGCAACCTCGCGCGCGCGCTCTACGACTATGACCTTTCGACCGAGGGCGCAGCCGCGGTCGCCCGCATCCTCGGCGCGACCGCGACGCATCTGGAGCGCCTCAAGAGCCTGACGCTCGACGGCGTTCAGCCGCCGTTCGGCTATGTCAACCTGATTCGTGAAGCCGAGTGTCGGCGCGCAGGCGAATGAGCTTCGCCGGCGCGCTCATCGAGCAGTACGACTGACGTTTTGCGGCCCATCACCGCCCGATACAGTTCCACTGATCGCTGATAAGGCTGGAAGGTGAAGCCCGACGGCGCCGACAACACCAAACAAAGTGCCTTCTCGGTTAACGGGAAGGTACCCCCGCCTTGGGGTCGTATAAGCGTCCGTCGGGCTTCCGACCGGAGGTTTGCCCCGGCTCCTTAGACGCGTGGAACGGCGCCGCCGTTTACAGGGCGGCGCCGTGATGAGCGCGGGTGACCGTCATGTCCGATCGCTTTCAAGCGCAGGTTCATCATTGGCTGTCGAGACGGCGATGGGCCTCGGCGAGGATGCCCTGCAACTGCGGATTCATCACGTCGTTGCCGTAGATCTCGATATACTTGGCGCCTGATTCGATTCCGCGATTGACCGTCGATTGCATCATTTGTTGCGCATCGCACGGCTGCTGGAAGTGATTCATGCGGCACTTCGGATCATTGGTGACGAACCAGGCGGTTTGAAAGGCGATAGGCACGACGGTCGCGAGCTGGGTCAGCATCGGCGGCGCCCAAACCGCATTCAAACCGTCATTCTGGACGACGAAGCGGCCATCGAACATCTCGCGGCCGGTGTTGACGATCTCCATCGGCAGGTGCGTATCGGCCATGCGACCCTGGAGGAGGTTGCCGTTTTCATCGATCGGCGGGAAACCCCAGGGACCGATTTCGATAACCAGATGCTGGTTGGGGAAAACCTGGCCGTAGGTTGCAGCGTCATTCTTCCACGCGCTCAGGATTTTGCTCGGACGATAACCTGCCGAGACCCAGGTCTGGTTATCGTCGTTCTGCTGGGGGCATTCCTGCACCAGCCGACCGTATTGATTCCCGCCCGGCATGGTATGGGGCAGCAGGAGTTCGGAGGTCTGACCGTTGATACCCTGAATCTTGACGAGGACGAGCGCGGGGTTGCCGCTGTAGCGGGCACCGACGGCCCGCACGAAGGCCGTCCATTTGGCCTGGTAGGTTTCGTCCCACGGTATCGGGAAGCCCTGAGTGCTGCAGGGCGGGAAGCCCCACGGTTTATCCCAGAGGAAGGTGAAACGGCGGGCGCCCGCACCGTAAACCCATTGCGGCGTGAAGATCGCCGGCGTGATGTTCAACGAGACCTTTTTGTTGTGCGCCTGCGCTTGCCGGATCGCATCATCGATCGGCCCCCAATTATAGAAACCATCGCTGGGCTCGATTGCCATCCAGATGTACTGGATCGAAACGCCATCGACGTTGGGGTTGGCGTAGATCTGCTCCGGAATCGGACGATTGGGGGGCGCCAGCGCAAAAATGCCGTTGATAGAGTTCCCTCGGCCCATCTGCGCCATGGTCGCAGCGGGCGAGACGATCATCATCAGAAGAAGGGACAGTCCGGCGAGCTCTATCAAACCAGGAATCCGCCTGAGCATTGGAACCTCATAAGGGCAGCGCGTCTGTGAGCTGGTAGCTCGTTAAAAAATGCCGACGACAACATTCCAGAGCAAACGATGCGCCGAGGGAAGGCCTGCTTGAGCAATCACGCCTTAGATACGCGCCGGCGCAATTGTCGTTACAGGGCGGCGGCAGTCCGGAGGCGTCGGCTGCCCGATCGGGCGTCTCGCCGAAGCGGCTCAGTTGATTGCGATTGAGGGACGAACGACAATGGTTCATTCCTCATGAAACTCCATCCACTGGCTGGTCAACCGGCGCCCGCCGAACTGCTGATCGATCCCGCGAACCTCGTGCGGAAATATTACGAGACGCAGCCCGAACCTGATGATCCGCTGCAGCGCGTGAGCTTCGGCACCAGCGGGCATCGCGGCACGTCGCTCAACGGTTCATTCAACGAGGCCCATATTATCGCGATTACGCAGGCGATTTGCGACTATCGCCGGCTTCGCGGCATCGCAGGTCCGATCTTCATGGGGATGGACACGCATGCGCTCTCGGGACCGGCGCAGGAGACTGCGCTCGAGGTGTTGGCGGCCAACGGCACGGAGACGGTAGTTCAGGACGGCGGTGGTTTTACGCCCACGCCGTCGATCTCGCGCGCCATTCTCGCGTACAACCGGGCCAATCACGGCAATGAGGCCGACGGTATCGTAATCACGCCGTCGCATAATCCGCCGCAGGATGGCGGTTTGAAGTATAATCCGCCGAACGGCGGTCCGGCCGACACCGACATCACCGGATGGATTGAGAAGCGCGCCAATGAGCTGCTGCGCGCGGGCGTCGGCGGCGTCCCGCGGATGCCGCTTGAGCGGGCGCGGACGGCATCGACCACCCATAGCTTCGATTTTCGCGGGTCCTACGTTGAGGACCTCGCGAACGTCATCGACATGGAGGCCATCCGGCGCGCGCGCCTCAAGCTCGGGGTCGATCCGCTCGGCGGAGCCGCCGTCCATTACTGGGAACCGATCGCTGACAAGTACGGGCTTGATCTCGAAGTGGTCAACACCCGGGTTGATCCGGCCTTCGGCTTCATGACGGTGGATCACGACGGCAAGCTGCGGATGGATTGTTCGAGTCCGCATGCGATGGCGGGATTGGTCAGAATCAAGGATCGCTTCGCGGTCGCCTGGGCGAATGATCCCGACGTGGACCGCCACGGTATCGTCACGCCGTCAGTCGGGTTGATGAATCCGAATTACTATCTGGCCGTCGCCATCGCTTATCTCGTCAGCCATCGACCCGGATGGCCCGTCGGCGCAGGTATTGGCAAGACGATGGTCTCGAGCGGGCTGATTGATCGCGTCGTGCAGAAATTTGGTCGGCGGCTGTTCGAGGTTCCGGTGGGTTTCAAATGGTTCGTGACGGGTCTGTTCGACGGCTCGTGTTGTTTCGGCGGCGAAGAAAGCGCGGGAGCGAGCTTTCTGCGACGCAACGGCACCACCTGGACGACCGATAAAGACGGGCTCATCCTGGGCCTGCTGGCGGCAGAAATCACCGCGGTGACGGGTCGAGACCCCGGCGAACACCTGCGGGAACTGTTCGCAGAGTTCGGCGAGGCCTACTATACGCGCATCGACACGCCGATCTCGCGCGAGGAAAAGGCCCGCTTTTCGACGCTCGATCCCGGTTCAGTCGGACACGGCAAGTTGGCAGGTGAGCCGGTGCTTGCCTGCCTGACACAGGCGCCCGGGAACCACTCGCCGTTTGGCGGAATCAAAGTGGTTGCCGCAAGCGGATGGTTCGCCGTGCGTCCGTCAGGCACGGAGGACATTTACAAGCTCTACGCGGAGAGCTTCAGGAGCGCGGCCCATCTCGAACAGATCGTGGACAGCTCGTCCTCGATGATTCGCGAGGCGCTCAGCGCGTCAGCCTGAAATCGCAGCGTCGGAGGATCGCTCAAGCGGCCGGTTCAGCGGCGTCCTTGCGGCGCTGGTAGTGGCGTTGCGCTTTGGCGCGATTGCCGCAGGATTGCATCGAACACCATCGGCGTCTGCCGCTTCGGCTGTCGTCGAGAAACAGCCAGAGACACCGATTATTCGCGCATTCGCGGAGCCTCCGAAACGCTCCGCTGACGAGCAGGTCCGCGGCCGACCAGAGGATCGGCGCGAGGATAAGCGCGGCGCTGCTGCTGCGGGCGTCGAGTTCCCACTCGAAGCGACTGGTAACGGCGATCACGCGCCGGCGCGGCGGCGCCGTATTTATCAGATCGCAAAGCTCCCTGATCGCCTTCTCCGCCGGAGCATCACCTGAAGCCACGGCGCGCAGACTCCGATAAAGCGCCTCACGCGCTTCGCGAATCGCCCTGAGCAGATCTGCCGCCCGCGCCGAGCCCGAGGGCGGCGCGTGCGGGCCGACGATCGCCGCGCGCTGGTCAGGGGCGACGGCCTGATTTGCCACGAGCCAGTCAATCACGTCGTCGAGGCGATGCAGGCTCTCCACGGCCGCGCTGCCCCGCCAGGCGAGCGTGTTGACGAAATCGACGCATAGGGTCGGCGTCGTCGTGACATGGAGCGCGGTCGAATCGCTGTCGGGCATGGGGCAATTCTAACCATTCCAGTGGTTGACAACCACGTCTTGACCAGCTATTTAACTATCTAACCGGTAAAACAGTTAGGAGGAGACAGAATGATCAGTCATGTATCAATCGGTGTCCGGGACCTGGCGCGAGCCGGAGAGTTCTACGACGTTGCGCTCGGCGCGCTTGGCTACAAGCGGCTCTACGACAGTCCCGAGGCGCTCGGTTACGGCGCCGAAAGCCCGGAACTCTGGGTGTTGCGGGTGGCGAAGCCGGTACCGGCGGATCCGGAGTCGGGCCTGCATTTGTGCCTCGACGCCGCCGATCGCGCGCAGGTCGATCGCTTTTATGGAGCGGCGCTGAAGGCGGGTGGACACGACAACGGCGCGCCGGGACTGCGACAGGATTACGGCGACAACTACTATGCTGCCTTCATCGTGGATCCGGATGGCTACCGCCTCGAGGCCTACTGCGGACGGTAGGGGACCTAAAACCGTCGATTTTCGACGCAGGTAGACCCATCAGGAGGATTGTATGGCGCTGACCGGCAGATGCGCGTGCAGAGCGATCACATACAGATTGCGGGCCAAGCCGTTGATCGTGCATGCGTGCCATTGTCGCGACTGCCAGCGGATCACCGGCAGCGCCTTCGTGATCAACCTCTGGATCGAGCGCAAGTTTCTTGAAGCGGCGGGTCCGGCGCCGCAGTCGTTCACGCTCCAGGGCGGCAGTGGTCGCCGGCACGACGTGTTCTTCTGCGGCGCATGCGGCACCTACCTGTGGAGTGTTTACGGCGGCGCTTCGGACAATTTTGTCTTCGTGCGCGCCGGGACTCTCGAGCGGCCGGCGAGCGTCACGCCCGATGTCCATATCTTCACGCGGAGCAAGTTGCCGTGGGTTGTTCTTCCGGAGGGTGTGCCGGCTTTTCGTTCATTTTACAGGCTGGAGCAGGTCTGGTCCGCAGCGAGCCTCGAACGCCTTGGTCGGCGTCCCGCCGCAACCAGGCCGCGCGCGGCGCGGGGATAAGTTCAAAACAGCTCGCGAGGATCGAACCATGGGCAGACGCGATCGAGTTTGGCTCGCGAGCGCAGCAGACGCCGCAAATGCCGTCGGCGGACCCGCGCCGGGAGGGGACCGGGGTATAGACGCGCCTTGTCAAGGTCGAGGATTACCACGCGGCATGAATCGGCGTCGCCGGTCACGAAAAGGTTATGCAGGTTCAGGTCGGCGTGGGCCAGACCGCCCTGATGCATCTGCGCAAGGGCCGCGCGAGTTGCGGCCACGACGGGCGCGAGGGCCGCTCGATCAGGATTGTCGGCAAGCAGATCCCACAGCGTCCGCCCGGTCAGCGCCGCGGTGATGAGGGCGGCGCGATAGACGGCCGGAGCGAGCGTCTGGATGATCGCGCCCATCGATCGGGCGACGGGAATGCCGCGCGCCTCCGCGACTTCGGCAATTCCGATCTCGCGCACGACGCGGGGCTGAAAGCCAAGATAGAGGTCGTCGACAAAATGTCGGAGGAAACCGCCGCGCTTCGATCGCCTGACGAAGAGTGGCGGTTGGCCGTCGAGCTCGAGCCTCATCCCGCTCTTGCGATTTCCCTGCGCCGCGCTGAAGTTATGGCGCAGCGTCGCGAAAGCATCGAGGATCGCAGGCGCGGCGCCCGTCAGCTCATTACGGATGAGCAGGTGTCGACGGCCGTCCCTGATCGACACGAATCCGGCGGGACGATGCGCCGCGGCGCGGCAATCCTCACGGCAGCTTCTGCGCTTCATCGATCAGCATTATGGGGATATCTTCCTTGATCGGATAACGCAGCCTGCACGCCTCACAATCAAGGCCGTCGCCCGCCGCGGTAAGGCGGAGCGGGCCTTTGCATTGGGGACAGGCCAGAATGTCGAGCAGGTCCTGACTTACTGCCATTGGTTCACACTCTCCCTGCGGGTCGCAGGCTACGGACTATGCTCCGCGCCGTACCCGGTGAAAGACCTGCGACTGGGCGGCGTTCAATCCGGGCCAGTGCGGTCGCAATTAGTTGTTCTTCGTCCAGCGCCGCCATCGTTACCTCAAGACGCACGGCGCACAGAGTCTTCAGCCGAGGGGCGAAATCTTCGAGCTTCGGCAAATCCTTTTCCGTCGTCACCACCAGATCCGCGGTGGTCGAAGCTCTGCTGATGGCGAGCCAGTCGGCGAGCGAATACCGATGATGGTCAGGAAAACGTAAGTGTTGCACCACCTGCGCGCCGTGCGCCGTGAGCGTCGCGATAAAGCCGTCCGGGTCGGCCACGCCGCTAACCGCAACGACGCGCCTGCCGTCGAGCATCAGCGGCCCAACGACCCATCCCTGTGCCGACAACGTGACCAGCGCGGAGGGTTCGAGAGAGGCGCGGAGCGTCGGACGCCCGGCGACGGTGGTGCGCTCAATCGCCGGCGTATCGCGCCTGCCGACGATCACGACGAAATCCGCACGCGCGAGCGCCGAGGCGGGTTCGCGCAGTGGTCCGGCGGGCAGCACCAGACAGTTGCCGAGGCGGCGCCGATCGTTGATCGCAACGATATCCAGATCGCGTCGCAGCCGAAGGTGCTGAAACCCGTCGTCGAGAATGATCGCGTCGAGCGCGAAATCGCGGACGAGCAGTTCGACCGCGTCGAGCCGGCGGCGCGCCACCGCGATCGGACCATCGAAGCGATGAGCCATCATGAGCGGCTCGTCGCCGGCCTCGTCCACACCGACCAAGGCCGTGCCGCGATTCGCGACCAGCAACGGGCGACCGCGGTGCGCGGCGCGATAGCCGCGGCTGACGATCCCGACGTGGAGGCCCCGATTCGTCAGGCGCTGGGCGAGAAAAAGTGTGAGCGGCGTCTTGCCGTTACCGCCGACCGTCAGGTTGCCGACACTGATCGTCGCCACGGGCGCCGGCTGCCGACGCGTCTGCCACCAGAGCGACCGCACGCGGAGACCGGCCCTGTAGCAGACGGCGAGCGATCGCAAGGCGAGGTCGAGCGGCCGCGGGGAGTGGCTCGTCTCGTACCACTTCTGCTCAAGACGCGATCGCGCACTCATGAGGTTTCGCTGCGATTGGCCGGATGGGCGTCGAGCAAGGGTAGCAGATGCGCGACCGTGACGGCGGCGCCCTGAGCCCTCTGCTCGATTACTTCGCGGGCGGCCCGACCCGCCTCGCGATGAGCGTCGGGGTCGGCGAGCAGGCGGACACATTGTGCTTCAAGTGTTGGCGCGTTGGCGACCACAAAGCCGCCGCCGGCGCCGAGGAGCGCATCGCCGGTGAGCTGTTGATTCTCGAAATGCGGTCCGAACAATACCGGCACGCCGGCCGCGGCGGGCTCGCCAAGATTCTGGCCGCCGCGCAGTGGCGCGATACTGCCGCCGACGAACGCGATGGTCGCGTAGCGATAGAGTCCGCGCAGTTCGCCGAGCGTATCGAGCAGCAGAATCCGCGTCTCGCGCGGGCGGTCGCCATTAAGCCCCGTCGCCCTGATAAAGGCTGCCGCGCACCTGTGCAGCTCAGCTTCGACCTCGGGCACGCGTTCGAGATGACGCGGCGCGATGACCAGTGCGAGATGAGGAAAGCGGGTCGCGAGTCCTCGCCAGGCCTCGAGCACGAGGCGCTCTTCGCCCTGTGCCGTCGAACCGGCAATCAGCACCGGGCGATCGCGCAGGAACTCGACCAGCGCGGGGCGGGTCGGCGGCGGCGAGGCCGCAAGATCGAACTTGGTATTGCCGGTCACAACCACGCGATCACACCCGGCGCCAAGCTCCTGAAACCGCGCCGCATCGGCCTCCGTCTGGACCAGGATGCGATCGGCGCAGGCGAGCGCACGGGCCATCGTGCGGCTTACCAGGCGATACCGCGGCATCGAGCGCGGTGAGATGCGACCGTTGACGATTGCGATCCGGGCGTTATGCCGCGCGCCCTCGATAAAGAAGTTCGGCCACAGTTCGGTTTCGGCAACGAGAATCAGATGCGGCTGCAGATGACGGAGAAATGCGCGCACCGAACCGGTGAAATCGAAAGGAGCGAGTCGGCAGGAGGCCAGTTGCGGCATCCGCCGGCGCGCCGCCTCGCGTCCGCTCGCGGTCATCGTCGTGAGGTGAAGCTCGAGCCGGCCGACCGCGCCTTCGAGTCTGACGAGAATCGGCATCAACGCCTCGACTTCGCCGACCGACGCCGCATGCGCCCAGACTCGTCTGGTGCCGCCGCCGGAGCGGTGAGCTTCAAGGCAGCGGCCGAGTCGCTCACGCCAGGCCTGCGGATCAGCGCGCGCCGAACCAATCAGGGCAAAGGGCAGGGCGGCATACCAGAGGGCATTGTAAAGGCGCGCCGGCGAAGGGTTGCGTCGCGGAGAGTTCATCGCGCGCCTTCATTGAGTTAGCGCATCGGCGCCCGCGATATCGGCAGACGACGCGAACTGCAATTCATGCAGGCGGCAGTATTCGCCGCCGAGCGCGAGGAGCTGCGTGTGCGAGCCTTCTTCGACGATTCGACCATGGACCACCACGGCGATTCGATTGGCGCGCCGCACCGTCGAGAGCCGATGCGCAATCACCAGCGTGGTGCGGTTCTCCATCAACCGCTCGAGCGCTTCCTGCACCTGGCGCTCGGCCTCTGAGTCGAGCGACGAAGTGGCCTCGTCGAGAATTAAAATCGGCGCGTTTTTGAGCAGGGCGCGCGCGATGGCGAGGCGCTGGCGTTCGCCCCCGGAGAGACGCACGCCCAGTTCGCCAACCACGGTGTCGTAACCGTCGGGCAAACGCATGATGAAGTCGTGCGCGTTGGCGGCCTGCGCCGCAGCGATTACCTCGTCGAGCGATCGTTCGGGACTGCCGTAGGCGATATTCGCGCGGATCGTATCGTTGAAGAGAAAGGTCTGCTGGGTGACGATGCCGATGCGGGCGCGCAGCGCGGCGATCCGCAGCCGGCGCACGTCGATACCGCCGACCATCACGCGTCCACGCTGAACATCGTAGAAGCGCGGGATAAGGTCGCTAATCGTTGATTTGCCGCCACCGCTCATCCCGACCAGCGCGACCATCTCACCGGGCGCGATCGTCAGATTGACATCCTGCAGCACCCATTCGTCGGCATAGCGGAAGTAGACGCCCTGCAGCTCGATTCCCAGGTCGCGCGGCGGCAGATCGAGGCCGTCGGGAGGATCAGGAACGTCGCTTGGCGAGTCCATCATCTCGAAGACCCGCTCGGCGGCGCCGAGACCGGCCTGGATATTATTGTTGGTCCGCGTGAGGGCGGTGAACGGGCGGTAGGCGAGGACCATCGCGCCGATAAATGAGATGAAGGTTCCGAGCGTGCGGGTTCCGGTCATCACCGAGTGCGCGCCCCACAGAATCGCGGCGACGACCGCGATGGCGCCCATCGCTTCCATAATCGGTCCGGTGGCCGCCTTGATGCGCGCGACGCGCAGATTGATGCGCATCAGGCGGCGAAGCTCGCGGCGGAAGCGCTCCCGCTCGTAGTCTTCCATGCCGAAAGCTTTGACCACGCGATTGCCCTGGAAGGCTTCCTGCAGCAGGATGGCGAGCCCGCTCAGTTGTTTCTGCGCGTCGCGCGTCATCTGGCGCATCTGGCGCGAAAATCGGGCGACCGGCAGGATCGCCGCCGGAAACACCGTGAGCGAGCATAAGGCGAGCCGCCAATCGAGGAAAATAATCGCCGCGAGCATCGCGGCGAGACGCGTCGCATTACTGAATACGTCGAGCAGACTGCCGATGCCGCCGGAGTTGGTCACCTGCACATCATTGACCACGCGTGAGAGCATCACCGCCGTCGGCGTGCGATTAAAGAAAGAGAGCGGCTTGTCCTGCAAGGCACCGTGCAAAGCGGCGCGCAGGTCGAGCGTCACCCGCTGGGTTACGTAGGCTTCGAGGTAATCCGAACCAAACTCGGCGATCGAGCGCAGCACGAACAGGCCGAACACCGCCGCCGAGACGACTTCCACGGCGGCAAAGTCGCGATTGAGCAGGCGGGGGCGGCCAAGGTGGCGCAGGCTCAATTCGAGCTCATCGCCGAGATGTTTGATCGCCACGACGAAACTGCCTTCCGTCGCGCTGAGCACGAGCATCGCCACGGCCATGACGATGATATGCGGGAAGAGGTAGGGGCGCGCATACGCCAGGAGCCGTCGGTAGAGCGGTGGCAGCCTCATCCGATAAGCTCCAGCGCCATCGTTGCGACGCGCGCGGCAGCGCCGGGCTTGCCGAGCCGCTCGCGCACGCTGAGGAGGTCGCGCGCCACCTGATCGTGAAGCTGCAAGGTAAGCATCGGTTCGGCGGCGCGCACGAGCTTCTCCGCCGTTACATCATACTGGATAAGCTCGGGTACCAGAGCGCGACCGGCAATCAGGTTGGGCATCCCGATGAAGTCGATACCGTGGATGAGGGCGCGGCCGATCAGGTAACTGACGGCCGACATTTTGTAAGCGATCACCATCGGGCAGCCAAGCAGCGCGGTTTCCAAGGTCGCCGTTCCGGACGCGACCAGAGCCAGCTCGCTCGCTGCGATGATACTATACGCGTCGTGGTCGATAACTCGAACCCCGTGAAGGCCGCCGGCGGCCGTTTCAAGGTCGTGGATGCCAAGCGTGCTGGCCCGCAGGATCACGGGATGAAGATCGTGGTCGCCGGCGAGAATCCGCGCCGCCTGGATCATCGGCGGCAGCAGGTACTTGATTTCACCGCGTCTTGAGCCGGGCAGCAGGGCGAGCAGACGCGCGCGCGGCGGCAGGCCGTGACGCGCCAGGGTTGCCGCTCGATCCTGCGCCGGTTTGACGCGATCAAGCAGGGGATGGCCGACGAAGGTGACCTTGCCGCCGGCCTGCCGATAAAGCTCCGCCTCGAAGGGCAGCACCACGGCAAGATGGTCGCTGCGCCTGGTTAACGTGCGGATACGCCATCGACGCCACGCCCAGACCTGCGGCGCCACGTAGTAGAGCACGCGCACGCCGGCCCGTCGCGCGCACCAGGCGAGCTTCAGGTTGAAGTCCGGATAATCGATCGGCACGACGAGGTCCGGGCGTTCGTGGCGCAGGGCGCGGCGCAGAGTCGTGAACGCGCGCAGGATGGGGCGCAAGCCGCCCGCCAACTCCGCGGCGCCCATGCGCGCGACTTCCTCGGTGCGGACCAGAGCACGCACACCTGCCGCACGCATCCGCTCCCCCGCCATCCCGAATAACTGCGCATCGGGCGCGACGGCGAGAATTTGCGCGGCGAGGTCGGCGCCTATCTGATCGCCTGAAGCCTCGCCGGCGATCATCATGATTTTTCGCTGACGTCCGTTAGGCACTAGCGGTAAGCAACCACGCGGCCCTGCTCCCTAATCGAGCGGCGAATCAACTCGCATAGTTCCATGACGCGCAAGCCGTCGGCGGGTCCAACCGGGGGCGCGGTGCGGCTCTGCACGCACGCGACGAAGGCGCGAATCTCGTCGGCCAGCGGATCCCCTTCCTCGAGATCGATTTGATCGGCCGCGATCGTGGGATAAGCCGAACCCGGCGCGGGCGGGGTCCGGCGATAAAGCTGCAGACGCCGCGCTTCGTAGTCCACGGAAATATAGGCATCGTGCTGAAAGAAACGAATTTTGCGCTCGCGCCGCGGCGCCACCCGACTCGCATTCAGATTCGCGATCATGCCGTCGGCGAAGCGGATGCGCGCGTTGGCGACATCTACCTGATCGGTCAGGACGGCCACGCCGACCGCTTCGAGTGAGGTCGGGGCGGCCGCGGCCGTCGATAGGACGACGTCGAGGTCGTGCACCATCAGATCGAGCACAACGTCGACGTCGAGGCCGCGCTCGGTGAACAGGGCCAGCCGATGGCACTCGATGAAGCGCGGCTCGTCGAGAATCGAGCGCAGGTGAACGATCGCCGGATTAAAGCGTTCGAGATGGCCGATCTGCAGAAGGTGTCCGCTCGCGGCGGCGATCGCGCTCAGATCGCGGGCTTCCGTGAGCGTCGCTGCCATCGGCTTTTCGAGCAGCACGTCGATGCCGCTCAGCAGGAGGTCGCGGGCGACGGTATGATGCGCGACGCCGGGCACCGCGATCGAGACCAGGTCGACCGTATCGCCGAGATCGCGGTAATCGCGCAGAGCGGCGGCGTGCAGTTCGCGCGCCAGCTCCTCGGCGCGCGCCAGGTCAACGTCGACGATGGCGCGCAGTTCGACCTCAGGCATCGCCGCGTATTTGCGCGCATGGAGCGTGCCCAGGCGGCCCGCGCCGACGACCGCGGCTCTGAGCCTACGCGCTGCCATAGACGGTAAGATTCAGTTCGCGGGCGCGCTCGAGCGTGAGGTCGCGATCGAGGATCATCGCCTGATGCGCCTGTACCCCGAGCATCGCGGCGCCGATCTCGCCGAGCAAATCGAGCGTGTGAGGACCGACGGTCGGTCGGTCAAAACGCAGATCCTGGGATGGTTTGGCGGCCTTCGCGACGATTAACCCGCGACCGCCCGCCGCGTACGCGCGGCGCAGCGCGGCATCGGTCCCCTCGACGGCTTCGATCGCGTACACCACGCCGTCGCGCACTGCCGCGGTCTGTCCAACATCGAATGGTCCGATTGCCGCCAGCAGGGCGAACGCGAGTTTGAGATCGGCGAGTTGCCCCTCGCTGGGCGGTGGTCCGGCGAGCAGACCGGCAGTGACCAGCACGTCAGGCAGCATCGGCACCGGATCGATCACAGCGATACCTTCCGACTCGAGTTCCCGGGCCACACCGCGCAGGACGGCATCGTCACTGAAGCGGCCGACGCGCGCGAGCATCGCCAGGGCGCGGGCGTCCGGGGCGAACGACTCGGCCAGACGGGCGCGGGTGATCCCGCCTGCCATAGCCGCCTGGCGCACGCCGGCCTGCCTGAAGGTATCGATGATGCGCTGAAGCTCGCCAACCCTGATCCAGAGCAGACTGTCGCAGAACTGTTCGAGGAGTGGGCTGGTCTCACCCTGATGTGCCACGGCGACGATCGCGATACCGCGGGCACGCGCTGCGCGGGCCACTTCCAGCGGAAACGTTCCGTTGCCCGCGATGAGTCCGAGTCTGGTTGGCGGAGCTGGCTCAGTCACGATCGCGGCCAACCACGCCGCGCGGCGAGTTCGAGATAAAATCGACCAGGCGGCGAATCTCCGAGAATTCTCCGTGCTGCGCGATGATTTCCCTGATGGCTTCGTCGCGCAGCAGCTTGCTGTAGAAGAGCTTGCGGAAGGCAGCCTTCAGCGCCGCGATCGTTTCCGGTTTGAAGCCGCGTCGTTCGAGGCCGATCGTATTGACGCCGACAAGCCGCGCCCGATCGCCGCCGGCGACCATCGAATAGGGAGGCACGTCCTGCGCCACCTTCGAGCCGGCGGCGACGATCGCGTGCGCGCCGATCCGGCTGAATTGATGAATCCCGCACATCCCGGCGGTCACCACCCATTCCTCGAGCACGCAATGGCCGGCGATCTCGGTGGAATTGGCGATGATGGAATCGTCACCGATCACGCAGTCATGCGCGACGTGAACATAGTTCATCAGCAGTACGCGATTGCCGATGCGCGTGACCATCCCGCCGCCCTCGGTGCCGCGATGGATCGTGGTGAATTCGCGGATACGGTTGTCGTCGCCGATTTCCAGGCGCGAAGGTTCGCCGCGATACTTGAGATCCTGCGGATCGGCGCCGATTGAGGCGAACTGAAAAATGCGGTTACGCGCCCCAATCGTGGTCTGCCCCTGAATCACCGCGTAAGGACCGACGATGGTGCCCGGGCCGATGCTGACGTTTGCGCCGATGACGGCGCCGGCACCGATTTCGGCCGAGCTGTCGATTTCCGCGCGACGATCGACCACCGCGCTCGGATGAATCATTCCGGCTATGGGAGCTGCCCCTCGACTTCCATCGCCGAGAGTTCGGCCTCGGCGGCTAACTCGCCCTCGACGCGCGCCTCGCCGCGCATCTTCCACAAGGGGTGATGATGCTTCAGCAGCCGCACTTCCATCTTGAGCTGATCGCCGGGCACGACGCGGCGGCGCAGGCGCGCCTTATCGATACCGGTCAGCATAAAGACGCTGCGCCGCTCGCCGATTATGCTCAGCGCCAGAACCGCCGCCGACTGGGCGAGGGCTTCGATAATCAGCACTCCCGGCATCACCGGCAGGCCGGGAAAATGGCCTGTAAAGAACGGTTCATTGATCGTGACGTTCTTGAGCGTCAGCACATGATCGGGTGTCTGCTCGAGCACGCGGTCGAGCAGCAGAAACGGGTAGCGATGCGGCAACAGCTCGAGGAAACGGTTCAAGTCTTGTGACGGAGCGGCCAAGGAACGCTACTTGGTTATGGTCGAACCACCGCTGACCGGCGCTTCGCTTTCGCCTTCGGAAGGCGGCGGCCCGGCGGAGCGCGGCTGCGCGGCCTCGCCGAAGCGACCCTGACCCATCATCGCTTCCTGCGCCAGCGCCCCCGGCTTGACGTTCATCGCATCATACTGACGGATCACCTGGTCGGTGATGTCGATACCGGGCGTTGCCCACAGCAGAGAGCCCTTCTCCATGACCATCGTATAGCCGCTGCGCTGGCCGATTTGCTGCACGACGAGAGCGAGGTCGCGCACGATGGCGCCCGTCATCTCGTTGTCCTTTTCCTTGAGATCCTCGCTGGAGTTTTTGTAGTCGTCCTGGAATTCGTGCAGTTTCCTGGTGTACTCGTCTTCAAGGTTCTGCCGTTGATCGGGCTGCATCAAGGGGCCCTTGTCTTCGAGCTCTTTCTTCAGCCGTTCGACCTCGTCCTGCTCGCCCTGCAGGCGGGATTGCAGGCGCTCGATGCGGCCGCGAAAATCCGATTTCACGGTCTTGCCGTTGCGGCACTCGTTGAGCGCGCGCTGAATATCGACGTAGGCAAGTCGGATTTCGCCCGAGGGATTCGCCAGGGCCGGCGCCGCCAGCGCGGCGACCATCATTACGGATGCTATCGCAGCAACTACTCTCATAAGGCTCTTGGGTATCATCCCCCTGGCAAACTTTGCCCGTCCTTCGCCGATAATTCATCAGGAAGCGCGACCGCGGCGCAATTATTGACGCTCAACTGTGGCGAATATCGTGACCACGCGCAACGGGTACGAAGGGAACCTCGCGACGGAATTGCACAGCGTGGCAGCAAGCTGGACATAGCCTTTTTCGCGGTTAAAGATAGCAACGGCGGTTGATTATGCCCCTGCGCTTCTATCGACGCGTACGCGTACTTCCGGGACTGAGCGTGAACTTTTCACGTTCAGGACCCTCGTTGAGTGTCGGCGTGCGCGGGGCTCACGTCACCTTCGGACATGGTCGAATTACGCGGACGGTCGGCATCCCCGGAACCGGCATCTTTTACACCCATAGCGACGGCACCCATAGCGGCGTCCACGCGACCGGTCACGGCTGGCTCTGGATCGCGATCGCGGTGCTGGCGCTTATTGCGTTGACCAGCGCTCTGCACTGACCTGGCGGGGCGCCGAAATCAGCCCGGCGCGGGCGTGACGCAGGTCCAATTGGCGAAATTATTCGGATTGCCCACGCCGATATAGCTCGGCACCTCCGGCCACGAGCAGAGCGGCATCGTACGATCGACCGTGCCGCCGAGATCATTCTGCACAAAATGGGTCGCGATGATGGGATTGCTGGTCGAGATGCCGTCGGGCGCGAGTCCCTCGCGCGCCCACAGATCCAGCACCGTCACCGGATCCTCGACGCCCGGCCCCGGTCCGATAAAGTTCGGACCCGGACCACCGTGGCAATGATGCATCCCTGGGACCATGAACAAGCGCACATTGTTGCTGACCGTCGTGCCGAACGTGCTCTGGATATTGGTGAAAAGGTTGAGGGTGTTGAACGGCGTCAGGACCGGATCGCTCCAGCCGTGATACAGCAGGAGCACGTGATTCTGCTTGATGAATTTCTTGAGATGCTTGGCTTCCATCCCATCCGCGTTCCAGCGCGCGATATTGGTGGTCAGCTCGTTGATTTGTTTCTGTTTGGTGAAATCGAAGGTGAGCGGAGCATAGTTGATATCGTCGAACACGATGTTGCGCAGGTAGCCGTCCTGGGCGACCCATTGAATCGGCCCCTGCGCGATGAAATTCGGCGGGTTGACGACGGGCGGTCCGGGCGAAGAGCTGCCGTAGGGCTCCTGGGCGCCAACCGTGATTGTCCCGCAGGCCGGCGTCGGGAAGGCGGTGCATCCAGTGATTGAACTCCATCCCAGGTCACCGTCCATGGTGTCGGCGGCGTCACTCGCGCTATAGCCGGGGTAAATCTGATTCCCCTTGGTATCCGTCGGTCCGGCGAGAATCGCATCGGCGGTGGCGATTTGTGCCGCGCTCAGACATCCGGGCGGGCTCTGACCTGACGGGCACTGCAGCGATGCGACCTGTGCTTTGAAATCGCAGGTGGTGGGGTTAAGCACCAACGGCGTAGTGGTCAGTCCGGGCGTGGTTTCACCGCAATTATTGGTAATCGTCTGACTGATCAGATTGACCGCGTTGACGTCGAGCGCAGGAGTGTCGGTGGTGGTATCGAGATCCGACAGGTTGGCCTGTTGATTCCAGTTGAAGCCGGCGAAGAGATTTCCCGCGGCCGGATCACCGGCAATGATCCCATTAAAGTCGCTCGGGTATTTTTCGGCTTCGACGAGACCTTGCCGGCCACCAGTCGAACAGCCGTTGAAATAGGAAAAATCGACCGTTGAATTGTAGTAGCCGGCAATTATCGCCTGGGCCGCGACGGTCGTCTTGTGCACCGCGCGATAGGCGAAGTCCTTGACTGCCGGAGTATTGTTGAGCGCCCAGGAGGCGTTAATCAGAAAGCAGTCGGCATTACCGTTGCAATTGCTGTGACCGGTATCGGTGCCGGCGACCGCATAACCGTCCGCCAGCGCGCTGGTGTAGTCATTCTCCGAGGGTTGCGGCATCTGACCGGCGAACAGGCCGTTTCCGATAAACACGAACTTGTTGTTCCATCCGGTGTCCGGGAGGCTGACCTCAAAGTTGATAAAATCGTTTTTGCTCTTTTTGGTCGTTATCGAGCCCAGGACTTCGCAGTAATTGAGCGTCTGGTTGGTGACGGAATCAATGAAACTCGCTTCACAGGCCGCATTGATCGTCACCCCGGCAGGCGCGAATTTTTGAATATCCGACACCGACAAACCCGACGTACATGGCGTCGGGCGGGGACAGCTTGAAGTCTGCGCAAGAGCATTTGCCGCTAACCCGAGCCACAGCGACGGCAACAGAGAAAACCATTTCCGCATCTATCGATGAACCCCCCGATGATGAAGCCCTGCGGCTTCCCGATTGAGTACACGTCGTCGCACAGGCTTACGTCGGCGACACCGCCGAGGTTACAGCCACGGGCCGCGGCGCCATCAGCGCCGTCAACTCGGCGGCGCGCTGCAGGTCCAGCTTGGGGCGACTTCAGGATTGGCGGGTGCCCCGATATAGACCGGCAGTTCCGGATAGGCGCAAAGCGGCATCGTGCGATCGACCGCGCCGCCCGGCACGTTGTTTACGAAATGGGTCGCGATAAGCGGGTTCGTGGCGGAGTTGCCGTCAGGCGGATTGCCGCCGCTGACCCATTGATCGAGTACGCTTATCAGATCGCTGCTGCCCGGCGCGGGACCAAGAACATTAGGCCCGGGGCCGCCGCTGCAATGATGCATCCCCGGTACCATGAACAGGCGGATATTGTTGCCCGTGTCGGCGCCGAAGATGCTCTGGATCGATGCGAATAAGTTCACGGTATTGTACGGCGTAATCACCGGATCGCTCCAACCGTGGTAGAGCAGCAGCATGTGGTTTTTCTTGACGAAGCTCGTGAGTTTCGAAACCTCCATGCCGTCGCCACCCCAGCGCGCGATATTCTTCGTCAATTTATTGATAGCCTTCTGATCCTGGAAGCTGAAGGTGAGCGGCGCATAATTCACGTCCTCGTAAACAAAGTTCCGCAGATAACCGTCCTGCGCGACCCATTGCAGCGGACCCTCGGCCGTGAAATTGGGCAGCGCGACCGGCGGCTGATCGGCAAAACCCCACGGCTCTGGCGCGTAGGTGGGAGGGTAGGGCGGCACCGGCGGGATACATCCGCCAGGGTCGGTAATATCGAACTGCGTGCAATCGGTGAACGAATACCAGCCCGTGTCACCATTGGTGGTATCGCCCGGATCACTCGGACTGTAGCCGGGATAGATTTGCGCGCCAGTGGTATCGACCGGACCGTCGAGGAACGCGTTAACCGTCGCGATTTGATTGGCCGTCAGGCATCCGCTGGTCTGACCGGAGGTACATTCGAGTGAAGCTAGGCTGTTCGGTGTCGTGGCGGGAGCGCTCTGGAACGGGCAGGTCGGCGGATCAAGAATCAGCGGCGTGGTGGTAAGCCCCGGCGTCGTCTCGCCGCAAAGCGCGCGGACCGCGGTATCGATGAGGCGGATTGCGGGATAGTCGAGCGAGGGGCTCGGCGTCGGCGAGGCGATCTGCAACTGCGCCTGCTCGTTCCAGTTGAAGCCGGCGAAGATGTTCCCGGCCGCCGGGTCTCCGGCAATGATGCCGTCGAAATCGTCGGGATACTTCTCGGCTTCGACCAGCGCCTGGCGGCCTCCGGTTGAGCAGCCCTGGAAGTAGGCCTCGGTTATGGTCGAATTGTAGAAGCGTTTGACGATCTTGCGCGCCGCAACCGTACTGCGATGGACCGCGCGGTAGGCAAAATCCTTTACCGACGGCAGATTATGCAGCGCCCAGGCGGCCTCAGTCAGATCGCAATCCCCCTTTGTGGCGTCGTTGGTATTATCGCAACTGTTGTGGCCGGTATCGGTGGCGGCGACCGCATATCCGTCGGTGAGCGCTTGTGCGAAGTCGCCGCCGTCGCCCGGCGTCGGCAGCTTGCCGCCAAAAAGGCCATTGCCGATGAATACATATTTGCCGTTCCATGCCGACGCGTCCGGGAGGGCGACCTCGAACTTGATCGAGTCATGCTTGCGGCGATCGGAGACCAGCGCGCCAATCACTTCGCAAAAGTTCACCGGTGTCGTTTCTTCACAGGCGCTGGTGATCGTCACGGACTTCGGCGATATTTTCTGAAACTGCTGTACGGTTAAGGAACACGGCGAGCAGGTGGACTGTGCGTCCGTCAAAGGCGCTTTGCAAAAGATAACACAAACCAGCAAAAGACTAACAATGGCGCTGCGCCCCATCGCATCCCCCGTAAACGCTGCTGGGATAAGATACAGGCGTGGTGGACTAAATCACAGTCACAAAATCCAATCGACAATTCGTCGGGCAAAGCCAAGGGCGGGGCAGGATGACGCGCCCCTAGAGTCGCCACCACCATCGGCGCAGGGCAACCAACGACCACACCGCTTCGACTACGCCGAACGGCCACGCTCCTTGCAGAAAGCCGTACGCCGACCCCAGGGCACAGGATCCGGCGAAGGCGAGGACGAACCAGTGGCTGCGGTGCTCGAGCGCATAACAGATGAGCATCAGGGCAACGGCGATCACGCCGAATAGCGTCAAGCGATCCATGTCGAGCAGCATCTCTGGTGCATCGCGCGCACGCAACTCGCAGGCAATAATCACCAGCTGCCAGGGAGAGGATACGAATGAAGATCAAAAAGATGGGGCGAACAGGATTGAAGGTCTCCGAAATCTGCCTCGGCACGATGACCTTCGGCCTGCAGTGCGACGAAGCGACCAGCTTCGCGATCATGGACACCGCCGTCGAAAACGGCGTCAACTTCTTCGACACGGCGGACGGCTATCCGATGGGTGGGACGCTCGAAACCGTCGGCCGCACCGAGACGATCATCGGCAAGTGGCTCAAGGGCAAGCGCGATCAGATTGTGCTCGCGACCAAGTGCTGGGTGCCGATGGGACCGCGACCGAATGACGGCGGGCTCTCGCGCAAGCATATTCTCGAGGCCGTCGAGGCCAGCCTGAAACGCCTGCAGACCGATTATATCGACCTGTACCAGGCCCACGCGCCCGATCCCGATACGCCGTTGGACGAGACCCTGCGCGCCTTCGATGACCTCGTGCGTCAGGGCAAGGTCCGTTACATCGGATGCTCGAACTTCAAGGCCTGGCTGCTGGCCACCGCGCTGTGGCTGAGCGACAAGCACGGGGTGGCACGCTTCGATTGCGTGCAGCCGCGCTACAATCTGCTGTTCCGCGAGATCGAGCACGAGCTCCTGCCCCTGTGCGAACATCATGGAATCGGCGTGATCGCCTATAATCCGCTCGCTGGCGGATTCCTGACGGGCAAATATCAGGCGAACGCCGAGCCGCCGCGAGAAGCGCGCTTCGGCTTTATCTCAGGCCGCGCGCTCAAGATCTATCGCGAGCGCTACTGGCACGATGCGCAGTTCGCTGCGGTCGGCGAGTTGATGAATTACTTTGCCCAGCGCAACAAGCCGCTTACCCAGGTCGCGATCGCGTGGATGCTGGCCCAACCGACAATCACCTCGGCGATCGTTGGCGCGACCTCCGCGGCGCAACTTCGGCAATCATTGCCGGCCACCGAGCTGACGCTTGATAAGGAAGAAATGGACTTCTGCAACGATATCTGGTTTCGCCTGCCGCGCATGAATGATCCCGGCCTGATGCGCTGAAGCGCGGCTCGAACTGAGGCGCCGGCTGCCGGGTATCGCGCGATTGGCGCCCCTGCGGATCGTAATAAATTCGGGCGCGCGGAGGATTGAAAGGTCACAATTGCAGTAGGTTCGCATCCGGCGCCGTGCTATGGTTGACTGAACGACGGTTCATTCATGGGCGCGGAGTTGTCTTATGGCGGCGATGACGCTTGATTCCCTCGATATCATTGATCCCGATCTTTACGTCGCGCGCGGCTATCCGCACGAGGAATGGACGCTGTTGCGCCGCGAAGCCCCGGTGTACTGGTACGAGCGTCCGAATGTTCATCCATTCTGGGCGATTACCCGGCACTCCGACCTGATCGAGGTTTCGCGCCAGCCCGAGCTGTTCAACGCGCTCCCCGCCGAGCGCCGCCTGCTCTTTATCGTCGAGCACGACCCGAACGAGCGCGAGTTGGACGAACCGGTTCTTCATCAACTGCTTAACATGAATCCGCCGACGCACGGCGCTTATCGCGCGGTGGTCAATCGCCGCTTCACGCCGCAGGCGGTAAGACAATTGAGCAATCAGATCGAACAGGTCACGGCGCAGGTCCTCGACAGCGCCATGGACCGTACTGACGGCGACTTCGTCACGCAGATTTCGGCCCGCCTGCCGCTTGCGGTGATCTGCGAGATGTTCGGAATCCCGCGCAGCGACTGGGACCGGATGTTCCGTCTGAGTAATGAAATGATCGGTCCGTCGGATCCTGAATATCGCGATACCCGCGGGATCGCCGATACCCTCGAACGCGCGCGTATGGAGTTCTTTCAATATTTCAGCGGCCTCATCGAAGATCGTCGCCAAACGCCGCGCGACGACCTGGCAAGCGCGCTGACGCACGGGCGCGTCGATGGCGAGCCGATGCAGCCCTTCGAGCTGCTTTCCTACTTCGCGCTGTTGATTATCGCCGGCAATGAAACCACGCGGAACGCTATCACCGGCGGGCTTTACGCGCTCGTTCAGCATCCGGAGCAGTGGCAGGATCTGAGACGCGATCCCGGGCTGATTCCGAGCGCGGTGGACGAGATCATTCGGTGGGTATCGCCGGTTATCCAGTTCACCCGTATCGCCACCCGCGATACCGAGCTACGCGGTCAAAAGATCCGCGAGGGTGAGGTCCTGGCGCTGTTCTATCCGTCAGCCAACCGGGACGAAGAGGTTTTCGTCGATCCTTTCGAATTCGATATTCGACGCAATCCCAATCCGCACGTCGCCTTCGGCATCGGCGAGCATTACTGCCTCGGCGCCAACCTTGCGCGACTCGAGCTGCAGATCATGTTTCGGCAACTGATTGACCGGCTGGCTGAGGTCGAACTGACGGGGCCGATCGAGCGGATGCGGTCGAGTTTCGTCGGCGGGATCAAGCACATGCCGATTCGATATCGGATGCTGCCGCGGCGCGAGGCTTCGGCTGCCGCAGCCTCGGGCGTTTAAGTTGTTGCAGCCAACCGCACTCAGTCGCGACCGCTCGGCCAGGGAAAAGTGAGGAGGTGCTATGGCAGGCATGACGTTGAATTCGATTGATATCGTCGATCCGGATCTGTTCGTTCAGCGCGGGTATCCACACGAGGAATGGGCGCTGCTGCGTCGTGAAGCCCCCGTCTACTGGTATCAACGGGAGAACATCCATCCGCCGTTCTGGGCGATCACGAAACACGCCGACCTGCTCGAAGTCTCGCGCCGGCCGGACCTCTTCAATTCCGTGCCGCCCGACCGTCCCCTGTTTGTCTTCAAAAAAAACCCCGACCAGCCGCGCAGCGAGGAGCCGGTCTTCCACACGCTGCTGACGATGAATCCGCCGCAGCACGGCGCCTACCGGGCCGTGGTCAACAAGCGCTTCACGCCCCATGCCATCGGCAAGCTGCGCGAGCAGATCGAAGAGGTGACAGCGGCGGTGCTCGACGAAGTAGTCGATCGCAGTGAATGCGATTTCGTGACGGAGGTCGCCGCCCGGCTGCCGCTCGCAGTTATTTCCGAGATGTTCGGCATTCCGCGCCAGGACTGGGATCGGATGTTCCGGCTGAGCAATGAAATGATCGCGGCCGAAGACGAAGAGTTCCATCGCACGGAAAGCATCAAGGAGAATGTCGAACGCGCGCGGCTCGATTTCTTCGAGTACTTCAGCGGGCTTATTGCCGATCGCCAAAAGACCCCGCGCGACGACCTGTCGACCGCTCTCACGCACGCCCAGGTCAACGGCCAGCCGATGCCTCTGTTCGAGCAGCTCTCGTATTTTGCGCTGCTCATCATCGCCGGCAATGAAACCACGCGCAACGCGATCAGCGGCGGTCTCTACGCCCTGATGCAGCATCCGGAGCAATGGCAGCGGCTGCGCGGCGACCTCGGGCTCATTCCGACCGCCACCGAAGAGATCCTGCGATGGGTTTCGCCGGTCGTTCAGTTCACCCGCATCGCGAGCCGCGACACCGTTTTGCGCGGCCAGCAGATTCATGCCGGCGATTTCCTTGCGCTGTTCTATCCCTCGGCCAATCGCGACGAGGAGGTTTTCGCCGAGCCGTTCCGATTCGATATCACGCGCAATCCTAACCCGCAGTTGGCCTTCGGGATCGGCGAGCACTACTGTCTCGGCGCCAACCTCGCCCGTCTCGAACTACAGATCATGTTCCGCCAACTGATGGAACGCCTCGATTACGCCGAGATGACCGGGCCGATTCAACGGATGCGCTCGAACTTCGTCGGCGGCATCAAGCACATGCCCGTGCGCTTGCGCATCCGTCCGCGGCGCGCCGCCGCTTAGAAGAACCATCCGGTTTCGCTCGAGGGACCGAAGAGCGCGCCGATGAAGTGTTCGAGCTCGATATTGAACTTCACCAGCACGTGGTCCGATCCGCGGGTTAAGCCGAAGCCCGGACCGACGCTGTATTCGAGACCGTGCGGCAGCTCACCCCAGGCCACCGGGAAAATATAGTGCTGCTGCTCGCTCAACGGATCGGTGTCGTCGATCAGGCCGACACCGCCGTAAAACTCGACGCCGGGTGACAGATAACGCAGCCATCGATAGTAGGCGCCGTTGCGATAGCCGAATTCGAACCCCTGATCGTGGCCGGCGCCGTAGAGCGGTTTTTCGAAAACCGGGTTGAGCACCAGCGAAAAAGGCCCCAGATCCTTTTCGATAATCGGTTTCAGTTCGAGCTCGAGATCGGCGTCGTCAAACTGCGGCGTCTTGTGCCATTCCAGTTCCGCGTACCATCCGACGTCCACGGGCAGTACACCTTCGTCGAACAGCCGGCCGCGGAAGCGGAACTTATCTCCCGCCCACCAGAAGCCATGCCCGCGCGGCTGAGCGAAGGTAATATAGGCTGCGGTTTCGATGCGATCAGTCAGGCCGTAAGTGAATTCCTCGCCGCTGTACCACATCCCCTGACTCGGATAAGTCCCCGCCGCTGTGCCGTTGGGCGCGCTGTTGTGGCCGTTGGCGACTACCGCGTTGTCGCTTTCGATTTCCAGCACGCCGCGGCTTTCGGTCGCGTAAGGATAGACCTCGAACTCCCACGGATCGATTTGCGCGAAAACCCGCGGCGGCAGCACCGCCAGGCTTAGCAACGCGATCAGGCAGACGCCGAGACAAAAATAGACCCTGTGCATTCTTTGATCCCCCATGTTCTGCAGGTTTTAGCTTCCGGGTTGGTTGAGAGACGCGGCGATCCAGCGTTCCAGCTCGGCGCGCTCATCGGGGCTCAGACGCGCATCCGGATGGAACAGCAGGTATGCCGTCGGCGGCATCTGCTCGGTCTGGAGCGCGCGGCCCATCCATTCCAGTTTTCGGACCCGCGTCTGCGGGTAATAGGTCGCCCATTCGGAAAAGTTGAGTTGCTGGCGCGCGGCGTTGACGTGACTGGCGATCACCCAGGAAATCGGCGCGATCCTGCTGTACCATCGCCAGCGCGTCTCGTTGGAATGACAGTCGTAGCAGGAACGTCTGAGGATCTTTGCAACCGCCGGCGGGGCCGCGAGATCACCTAGCACTTCAGGATTCGTTTCAGTAGCGGGAAACAATTGCATCAGGCCAAAAACCATCGCGAGCACCCCGACCGCCCACCAAATCCACTTCCGCTTTCTGTCGCGCGGCGGCACTGGCTCGGTCATTTCGCAATGATGCTTCCCTGAGGCACGTCCTGGTGAAAATCGTCGTAAAAGTCGTAAGAGCCGGGGCTCAGGGCAGGCAGGCGAACCTGGATCGTCTGACCGGGCGTCATCGCCTGTTCGCGATTCAACTTGAAGCTTTCGAACTCGATGGTCTCCTGGCTGTCGTTGAGCACCCTGATGGTCAACGGTTGTCCGGCGGGAACGGTCAACGACAGCGGCTCCCAGCGATGGTCATGAAAACGGATGGTGATCGGCGTCGAATCCGCCTGCGCGAGGATGGGGCAGGTGACGATGGCGCAGAGGGCGACCAGCAGGGACAAGTTGCGAGTTCTCATGATACTGAGAATGATTCTCAAAATCTGCCGACGATGTCAAGCGCGTCGTATCAGAATTCGCAGCTCCGAAAAACCACCCACAAGCGCGCGCAGGCGGGCTCGCGCATTGACCGCAGTTTGGCGCAGCGCGGTCTGCGCGGCGCCAAACCGACGCGGTCGTCAGCGGACGCGGCGGGATATCAGATCAAGCGGGGTATCAGGATGACAACTCGGTCGACGGTTATGCGCCGTGGGCTGCCTTGCAAAGGCTCCGCGCGGCGCGGCAGCGATGACCGTGATCCAGAGCCGCGCCGAACTGGCGCGCGATCGCGATTGCCAGCGCCGCTGATATGGTGGCAAGCCCTGTGAAGCCCGGCCACGAGCTACCCTGGCGGTGCGGCGATGGTAAGTTCCGGGCTTGCGGGACTCAGACGGGTTTGCGGGCGCGCACGAATGCGCTCATGAACTTGCCGTCAGCCATCTGCGCAAGCTGGTCCGCGTCGGGAGTATCGCCGAGAAACTCCTTCGCTTGAGCCGCGCTGTAGATTCGCGTCGGTTCGATAGCGATCTGCTCGAAGCCGGCGCCGGCCAGTTTCGACCGATATTCCGTCTCCTCGAGGGCTCCGGCGATACATCCGGCCCACAGCTCGAGCCGGCGGCGAATCGCGTCTGGCAGCGCGCCGCGAACGACAATGTCGGACACCGCGAAGCGTCCGCCCGGCTTCAGGACCCGTAAGGCCTCGACCAGCACACGATCCTTGTCGGCGGACAGATTGATCACGCAGTTGGATATGATCACGTCGACCGAGTTATCGGGCAGGGGAATCCGCTCGATCTCACCCTTGAGGAATTCGACGTTGACCACGCCGGCCTTGCGCTGATTCTCGCGCGCCAACGCGAGCATCTCGTCGGTCATGTCAAGGCCGTAGGCTTTGCCGCGCGGACCGACGCGGCGCGCCGACAGGAGCACGTCGATGCCACCGCCGGAGCCGAGGTCGAGCACGGTCTCGCCCGGCTTGAGCTCGGCGAGCGCCGTCGGATTGCCGCATCCGAGCGAGGCGGCAACGGCGTCAGTCGGCAGTTCGGCGGTTTCCTCGGCCGCGTAAAGGTTCGAGGTGATGGGGTCGCGCTTCGCCGTAGCCGGATCCGCCGAGGAGCTGCCGCAGCAGCAGGCTTTGGTGCCGGTTTGGCGGACGCGCTCGGCCTGATGGGCATAGTGCGCCCTGACCTGCTCCTTGATCGCTTCCTTATTTTCCATATTTCATTTCCTTCGCGATTGCGCGTAGCCTCCCGGACTCGACACCGGCGTCGACGGGATGTCGGTGTCGGCGGTCCAAGGTTGCCGGCGCCTTGAGCGAAACCGTCGCCCCGAAGCTCGGAGAATCGTCTACTTTATGCACACAGCGGCCACATCACTGGTTCGCAGCTGGCAATTCATAATTGTCTCATCGCGCGAAAATGCAAATGCGCGGTGTGGCGCCGTGGTCAGTATCAGGCATCAGCCTCGGATAGCTGGACGGTGACTGGGATCGCCCGGGCACGCGGCAGCTTGACGAACAATGTAGCGGCAGCCAGCACCAAAGCCGCAGACGCCCACCTATTTCGCCGCGGCGACCCCTTTGGCCACCGGCAGACTCGAGGCGACCTTCGCGGCAAGCTCGACCAGGCGATGACGTAGCCCCATTCGTTGTCGTACCAGGCGATAATTTTGACCTGAGTACCGTCGACGATCATGGTCGAGGGTCCATCGACGATCGCGGAACGTGAATCGTTCACGAAATCGACCGAGACCAGCGGACGATCCTCGAAACCGAGAATTCCGCGCAACTCGCCTTCCGGCGCGGCCCATGACACTTTGCCCGGGGCGTCGAAGCTGCTGTAGGCAATGGTTTCCCCGTTCACGCTGAGCTGGCGCGCATCGGCAGCAAGCGGCACGCGCCAACGACCATGGACGCTGTCGAATCCGAGCAGGTGAGGGCAGTATAAGGGTCGCCCTTGAGCTCGTTGATATGCACGATGCTAATTTCAGGGCGCTCCACTGCGGCGCGCAGCGCCAGCCGGCCCATGCGGCCAAAGCCGTTGACTCCAACTCGTATCGGCATCCTGCGCCGCCTCTTCGCTCCGGCCGCCTGTCACGCCGCCAGGTCCATTTTGCCGATTTCCGTAACCCAGCGGCGGGATTCAGCACCGCGTGGCCGCCTCAGACGCGGGCGCGCCGCGTGAGTATCAGGCGCGCAAGGAGGTTCAGCGCAAACACCGCGACAATCAGCAGGAGCGCCCCCGCCCACGCCTGTTGATGCCAGGATTCGTAGGGCGACAGCGCGTAGGTGAAAATCTGCAGCGACAGTTCCGCCATCGGACGCAGCGGATTGAGCACCCAGAACTGACTACCGAAGGCCGTGAACAGGAGCGGCGCGGTCTCGCCGGTGACCCGCGCAACCGCGAGCAAGAGCCCGGTCACGATCGCCGGCCGCGCCGCCGGCAGAACGCCGTGCACGATCGCCGCGTAGTTCGACGAGCCCAGGGCCAGCGCGCTTTCGTAGATCGTGCCCGGCACGCTCAGAATCGCGGTCTCCGTCGCCCTGACGATAATCGGCAGCATCATGACCATGAAAGCGAACGAGGCGGAAACCGCCGAGAAATGCGCCATCGGCTGCACCAATACGGTATAGGCGAACAGACCAATGGCGATGCTCGGAATGCCGGAGAGCACATCGGACATGAAGCGAACGACGTCGGGAAAACGTCCGCGTCCATAGAGCGCAAGGTAGATCCCCGTCAGAATGCCTATGGGGATCGCGCCAAGGGTGGCGATACCGACGATGATCAGACTGCCCACGATACCGTTGGCGACGCCGCCCCCCTCGATACCGACGGGGCGCGGGATCTGGGTCAAAAACGGCAGGTCGATGGCCGTTGCGCCCTGCTGAACGACGTAGCCGAGGATGATCAGCAGCAGGGCCGCGGCCGTGCCGGCGCATAGGGCGGTGCCAAAAATGCCCGCGGCGGCGCGCAAACGCCGCCACCGGGTGTGATCGCGGCCGCTCATGGACGCACCACCGTGCCGAATACGGCGCGCATCAGCAGGCGCGCTAGCGAGTTGACCAGCACGCTGATCAGGAACAGCACGAGACCGAGCTCGATCAAAGCGCTGAGGTAGAGCCGGGTCGTTGCCTCGGTGAACTCGTTGGCGATCACGCTGGAAAGGGTGTAGCTCGGCGCCAGTAGCGATAGCGAGATTGCCGGGCGGTTGCCGATCACCATGGTGGTCGCAATGGTCTCGCCGAGCGCGCGGCCCAGAGCGAGAATGCAGGCGCCGAAGATTCCGGCGCGGGCATAAGGCAGCACCACCATCTTGAACGTGTCCCAGCGCGTTGCGCCAAGCGCGAGCAGCGCTTCGCGCATCTCGGCCGGCACCGCCTGCAGCAGGTCGCGCGAAATCGCGATTACCGTCGGCACTATCATGAGCGCGAGGATCAGCGCGGCGGTCAGCAGTCCCACCCCGTATGCGGGGCCGCTGAAGATCGGCAGAAAGCCGAGGTATCGCTGCAGGGCCGGCTCGATGTAGTGCTGCATCGCCGGCGCGAGGCAGAATAATCCCCACAAGCCATACACGACGCTTGGCACCGCCGCGAGCAGTTCAATGATGAACCCGAGCGGAGTCGCGAGATAGCGCGGCGAGAATTCCGCGAGAAAGGCGGCGCCAAGGATTCCGATCCAGGCGGCGATCGCGAGCGCAATGAGCGAACTGACGATCGTCCCATAGATGAAGGGCAGTGCGCCGAAGCGTTCGGTTACGGGATTCCATTCGCTGCTCCAGAGGAAACCCGGCCCGAACTGACGAATCGAGGGCAGGGAATTCACCAGCAGCTCAACGAACAGCGCCGCGATTATAAGGACGAAGATCCCGGTGGCGCTGCCGACCATCAAAGGGAAACAGCGCCGCATCAGCGAATTGCGCGCGTTCGTGCGCGCCGCCACGCCCCGCCGCACCTGGGTTTCAGTCACCAGGGCAGGGTACTCGTGGCGCTCAATACTTGCATGAGGTGCCATAGGTGAGGTCAGTCGCCGTGCCATCGGCGGTTAAGCGTCCCGAAGCAGGTGGCGGCGTTGCCACTGCGGCTTTCAGTGGCCAACTTCCATCCGTCCGAGCGTGTCGAGCGCAACCTTCTGGACGTTTTGCGGAAGCGGCACATAACTGACGGCTTTGGCGACTTCCTGACCGTCGGTCACCAACCAGCTCAACACCTTCTTAACCAGTGCGGCGCGCGCCGGGTCGGCCGGCTTCTGATAGACCATCACCCACGAATAACCGCTTATGGGATAGGAATTGGCGCCCGCCGCGTTGACGATCGAGAAGTCCGTGGCGCTAACCGTCGGCTTGGTCGCCGCGGCGGCGGCGACGGTTTCGATCGAAGGCGAAACCCACGCGCCGGCCTTGTTTTGAAGCTGGCCATAGGTGATGTGATTTTGCAGCACATAGGCGAGCTCGACGTAGCCGATCGCGCCCGCTGACTGTCGGACCTGGCCGGCGACGCCTTCATTACCCTTGCCGCCTACGCTGCTCGGCGCCGGCCAGCTTACACTCTTTCCCGTGCCGACCTTCTGCTTCCATTCGCTCGATATCGTGCTGAGGAAGTCGGTGAAGATGTAGGTCGTGCCGGAACCGTCGGAGCGGTGAACGACCATGATCGGCATGTCGGGCAGTTTCGCGTTCGGATTCAGCTTCTGAAGCGCCGGATCATTCCATTTGGTCACCTTCCCCAGATAGATGTCGGCGATAAGGTCGGGGGTGAACTTGAGGCCCGAATCGATCCCGGGCAGGTTGTAACAGATTGCCTCGCCGCCGAGCGTCACGGGAATCTGCAGCACGGGGCCGCCGGCGCGCTGCAATTCCGCCGCGTTCATCGGCACGTCGCTGGCGCCGAAATCAACGGTTTTGGCGATGAACTGTTGAATCCCGCCGCCACTGCCAATCGACTGATAGTTCACGGTGACGTCCGGATTGTTCTGCGTATACTGGTAAAAGGCCCTGGAAAAGAACGGGTAGTCGAAGGTCGAGCCCGCCCCTGTCAGTTCGGTTGCCGCGCGGCTCTGTCCCGGCAGGAATAGCGCGCAGGTCACGAGCAACGCACAGGTGAGGTAAGCAAACAGATTCAGAGGTCTTGGCCGCACGGTCATTCTTTCGGTGCCCGCCGATGGGGCGCTCCTTTTTTCGAGAGTTCGGATTCTTTTAGCGCAAATGTGTTACGAATATGTTACGGCATTTTCACCCTACGATGGCCTCGCTCTCAAAAGGCCCTATTCCCAGTTTACGCAAGCATAGCCCTCTCTCGTTGTGCTCGGAGCACACCTTCTCAACGGCCATAACGGAACCAGACTTGCCGCAGCGCCGAGCTGTGAGGATCCGCCGCCCGCGAGCGCACAGTAGTTTCAAATGATCGCTGGCGAATCAGCACCCTCGCTGCAGAGTTTCGACGAACAGGGCGAAAGCAGGGCTGACCTGGCGGCGGCTCGGATAATAAAGGTGGTAGCCCGAAGACAGCGGGCACCAGTCCTTGAGCACTTCCCTAAGATCGCCCCGGGCGATATGCGGCCGCACCAGGCCCTCGGGCACATAGGCCAGCCCGAGCCCGGCCACAGCCGCGCTGACTATCTTGTAGGTACTGTTGAAGATCAGTTGGCCATCGACTCGGACATACAGTTTGCGCTTTCCCTTTGCCAGGTCCCACGCATAGAGCCCGTGATTCGGCAGACGGAGATTGATGCAATTGTGTTCCGTCAGGTCATGCGGTGTTCGGGGCGGTGGCCGTTTCGCGAAATACGACGGCGCGCCCACGATCGCCATCCGCATATCCGGTCCGATTCGCACGGCGATCATGTCTCTGGCGACCTGTTCGCCCCATCGCACGCCCGCGTCGTAGCGTTCCGCCGCGATATCCGTAAGTCCGTAGTCGATAGCGATCTCGACCTTTATCTCCGGATATTTGCGGAGGAAATTGGGCAGCTTCGGCCAGAGCACGCTATCCGCCGCATGCTCGGTAGCGGTGATCCGAATCGTGCCCGCAGGTTTGGCGCGTAGTTCACCTAAAGCCGCGATCGCGGCGGCGATTTCCTCATACCTGGGACCGACCGCGTCAAGCAGACGCTCGCCCGCCTCGCTGGGCGAGACGCTTCGCGTCGTGCGAACCAGGAGAGGGAGGCCGAGCCGCGCCTCGAGCGCCCGCACGGCGTGACTCAGGGCCGATTGCGAAACGCCGAGCTTCGCCGCCGCCTGGGTGAAGCTGCGCTCGCGGGCGACGGCTATAAAGACCCCAAGATCATACAGATGGTCGCGGCGCATTCATGAGCTTCCTTCATAGCTTCATGCATATTCTACCATCTAGTCGGGAAATCCGCCGCGCCTTACATTCGAGGTTGAGCTAATTGGCACCGCCGACAGATGGTGCCGAAGAAAATATCTTGAGGACAAAGGAGATCGCGCATGAAGAGTTGGACGCGCGACGAGCTCAGCAAGCTGGCAGCGGCGGAAGAAATCGCGATTGCGCCACTCGGACGCGACGGCCGTCCGCGGAAGCCGGTCACGGTCTGGATCGTTCGCCTCGGCGACGATCTCTACGTCCGCTCCGCCTATGGTCCGGATTCCGGCTGGTTTCGCGGCGCTCGGCGGCGAGGTGAAGGTCGAATCCGGGCGGGTGAGATGGCGAAGGAGGTGAGCTTTGTTGAAGCCGACCCCGAACTCACCGACGCGATCGACGCCGCGTATCGCGCGAAGTACCGTAGCCAGGGGGCGCAGTACGTCAACATGATGGTAAGTTCCAAGGCGCGCTCGGCAGCGCTTAAAGTTTTGCCGCGCTGACCGCGCCGGAGCCTTCGATGAAAAAAACAGGAACGATAACGATGCAAACACGCAAACTCGTAAGCAACCTTGAAGTATCGGCGATCGGTTTCGGATGCATGGGACTCAGCGTAGGCTACGGCCCGGCCGTCGATAAGACGCATGGAATTGCACTTATTCGGGCCGCCGTTGAACGGGGAGTAACGTTTTTTGATACCGCCGAAACCTACGGACCCTTCGCGAACGAAGAACTGGTGGGTGAAGCGCTGGCCCCGTTCAAAGGCCGCGTTGTAATCGCGACCAAATTCGGCTGGGACATCGATCCGGACACGGGGAAGCACCACGGAGGTCTCAACAGCCGTCCGGAGCAGATCAGGCGGGCCGTCGAGGGGTCACTCAAGCGGCTTCAAATCGAGTCGATCGATCTGTTGTACCAGCATCGAGTCGATCCGGACGTGCCGATTGAAGATGTCGCGGGCGTCGTGAAGGACCTGATCGCACAAGGCAAGGTGAAGCATTTCGGGTTGTCCGAAGCCGCCGCCTCGACAATCCGGCGGGCGCATGCGGTTCAGCCGGTCGCGGCAATTCAAAGCGAATACTCGCTTTGGTGGCGGCGTCCCGAAGAGGAAGTGCTTTCGACCTGTGCGGAGCTCGGTATCGGCTTCGTTCCGTACAGCCCGCTTGGTAAGGGCTTTCTCACCGGCGCAATCGACGAAAAGACCAGATTCAGCGAGGGCAACGATATCCGCAACACCATCCCGCGCTTCAGCGCCGATGCTCGCAAGTCCAATCAGGCCTTGGTCGATCTGCTCGCCAGGGTCGCAGCGCGAAAACATTCGACGCCGGCCCGGATCGCGCTCGCATGGCTGCTCGCGCAGAAGCCATGGATCGTTCCGATTCCTGGAACCACCAAACTCGCGCGGCTCGAGGAGAATATCGGAGCGGCAGACGTCGAACTAAGCCGCGACGAGCTTCGCGAAATCGAACACGCCGCCTCCGCGATCGAAGTTCAGGGGGCACGGTATCCGGAACACCTCGAGCGTTTGAGCTATCGTTGACGGGCGCTTGCGCAGAGACCTATGTGTTTTGAGGGCGTCGCCGCTCGCGCGGTTCTCCGCTTCACCACGATCTGACGAACAATCGGGCGCGGCGCGGGAGATGACGATCAAATTCGCGATTTCCCGCCGGCGCTTAGATCGGTTCACCGGACCTGGCCACCCGCACGGTCGGTGAAGAAACCGGACCCCTGACCTGCCCCCCCAAGGGGGTGTTCAGAAAAAGACCCGAATTTTCTACAGAATTTTGGTGGAGGCGGGGGTAATTGAACCCCCCACAGGCTTCGCAGCCTGCTACCGAGAATCTGCTTGATTCTCCAGCAATAACGCCCCGACTATTCCGTTACAAACAATTGTCGCTAACCAGCCACCGGCGGCACCCCTTCAAATCAAGGGATCATTGATGATTCTTTCATAGCTGCCGAAAGCGCTACAGCGGCCGACTGAACCTGGTTCGAGTCGAGCCGATGGCCGCGAATCGCAGTCTGATGTAACCCCAAGGCTCGACTTCTCCGCCGACCCCGAGGTCGTCCGCGCCGTCGCCGAGGCGGAGCGTCTTTCCTACGGCTATATCTTCAACCCCGCCTTCGCGACCGAAATCTCGCGCATCGATCCGCT
>JAJPHI010000004.1 GCA_021325355.1 Pseudomonadota bacterium | reverse complement strand
TTCAATTCCCCCCGCCTCCACCAAAATTCTCTAGGAAATTCCAGCCTTTTTCCTAACACCCCCCGGTGGGGTCCGGTCAGGGGTCCGGTTTTTCCTCCTGCCGCCGCCTCCCAGATCCCCTCCGGCCGGGCCGCAATCAGCGATCCGAGGAAGTTTTTGCGGATGTACCTGCCGTAGCTCTGCTCGATCATCTGCACCGACGTGCCGCAGTACTCGGCGAGACCCTTCAGGTTCGCCCCTTCGGAAAGCGCTCAGGCGATGAAGGTGTGCCGCGTCGCGTAGAATTTGCGCGGCCGGACGCCAAGGCTGCGCAGGCATCGAAACCAGATACCCTTCGACTCGTCGTCAACCGGCCGCCTGGCCGCGCCGCGCTTGGGCCACCAGGTATCCGTCATCGGCTTTCCTTCCGGGGTTAGAAAGACGTGGGCCGGGTGAAAAGAAGGAGGTCCCTAGGCGGATTGTAAGCCGTGCGCCATTTGTGGAATGCGTTCAACTTGACTGCGGCCATCAGTGGCACGTTCAATTTCCGCCAAGTGGCGATCTGGCCCGGCACCGCAGGTGCGACTGCGCAGATTACAATCCTCCAAGGAGCAGCAACAGCCCGAGTTAACGGGCCACTGGAGAACGCGGTGCAGAATCCTTTGGCCTCGTGTGCTGACACGGCAGCGGTGGGGGCTACTCCGGGCGCCCAGATTGACAGCCTAAGCGTGGCGAAATTCTGTCGATTTCAACGAGCCAGCCTTGCTCGCTTTCCGTTCCTGCCAGCCTGAGATCCAAAATCACCCGGTACCCGTCCGCGCATACCCCAAGGGTGACCAGCGCGGGCACCCGCACGCGCTTATTGCCGATTCGCACCCGCGGATACCAGCCGTCGAGAAACAAGTAACGAACCTTCAGTTCGCCGAGATCGCGCCGGGCCCACGCGGCAAAGTTTTCGCGCCAATCGCCCAACCAGGCGCGATACCGCGTCCTTCGACAACGCCGCGCCGCTAAACAGCGGGGCCAGTGCTCCGCGCAGCCGGCGGGTGTTGTTCCCGCTCAGGTATACTCCGAGGATCGCTTCATCCACGCGCTCCGTGCGTCGCTAATACGGCGGGATGATCGTGCTGCGCCACTCGCGACGGCGGCCGTTATCATCCTCGATCCGGGCGCGCGGCATCATGATGGTGGTCGCGCCAAGACTGGTGCTCAGCGTTCGCGGGCGCTTCCCATGCCGGGTGCCGGAGGATGACGCCGTGGAGAGGGATAGCAGGAGTAGGTGGATAGGAAAAGGCAGGCCCGAGGGGCTGATGCGAGAGCGGATTTGCGGCGCGCTCGAAGCAATCGTGGAGAAAGAGGACTATCGTGTTAGAACATTTCGATTCCGGTTGCCGATTTGAATCGTTCCGCCGCTTTCTATGACGCGGTTCTCGCCACTGTGGGCCTGCGTCGGTAAAGGAGCGCACGATTGAGGAGACTTTGGCAGTTGGGTATGGACCGCCATCGCGCCAGGCACCTGTGTTTTGGATTCTCACCCGCACCGCCGGGAAGAGCGCAAGTCCAGGGCTTGGCCGTCACCTGAGCTTTCAAGCTCGAACTCGCGAGGAAGTCAATCGGTTTTACGAAGTTGCGTTAAGCTGCGGCGGCAAAGACGCTGGCGCACCCGGTCTTAGGCCCGATATACCGCACCGTTTTACGGAGCGTTCGTGGTGGATCTGGATGGCTTTAAAATAGAGACCGTCTGCCGCGCCGAGGAATGAGGCATCCGCGCGGGTGGGGTTTGGGGAGGAAAATGATCCAAACGCTTGATCTCTGGCTGGATCTTCGAAGTCCATACTCCTTCCTGGCAAAGGCTCACGCCTATGAACTGGAAGGGGAGTTCAGCGTTACCGTCGGGCTGTGAGACCCTTTGCGGTCGACATAGCCGCCCGCTACGGGCTGGCTGTTGGCGACAAATTCAACCGGCTCGCAGGCAAACAAGCGATCAACCCACAGCAGGCAGTCGAAGCGGCGGAGCGCCAGCGTCGGCTCATCAAGTACATCTATGCCGACTATGCCGACGCGCGACGCTTCGCCAAGCCGAAGGGCCTCACCATTCTTGCGCCCGCCAGGATTCTCGATCCAAGCCTGGCACGCATGGCTTGGCCGTACGCCCAACGGCGGTTGTGGATGCCCGTGTAACTGCCTTCCGCCATGACCCGGCAGTCGGCCCAGAAGGCGAGCTCCATGCCGCCCGCGACAGCCGGGCCCTCGATTGCCGCAATGACGGGCTTGCTGAGCGCCCCCAGGCGCGTTGGCCCCAAGGGCCCCGAGGGACGGGCCCGCCATCGGTCGGGAATTCGAGTGATCGGTGGGTGTGGCGGTTTTCGGGCGTTGCAATGCGGCGCTTTGCGACGCTCTTCAGGTCGGCGCCGGCACAGAACGCGCCACCTTCCCCCCAGAGGACGGCCACGTCCGCCGCGTCATCGGTGTCGAAGGCGACAAACACAGCGTGCAATTCGTAGGCACGCTCAGGGTCGACGGCATTGCGGACTTCAGGACGCGATAGGACTACTGTCCGCACGCGATCACTCCGCTCGATGCGAATCGGCGTGTCAAGCTCCTTGGCTGGTGTTCGTGTGAAGGCTCACCGCTCGGCAGGCCTGATGTCCTTCCGTCGGGCGGCGAACAGCAGGGCATCCTCCAAGCGATCATTGCCCCAAAACATCTCTTTGCCGACGAAGAACGTCGGCGCCCCGAATATCCCGAGGGACCGCGCCTCGTCTGTCTGCTGCCGCAAGCGGGCCTTGGTCGCTTCCGCTTGGGCTTGAGCCAGAACGTCGGCGACGGGCAGGCCAAGCTTCCCCAAGATCGGAGCTATCTGTTCAGGGGTGTTGATGTCCTGATCGCGCGCGAAGTTGAGCAGCATCACTTCGCGGCAGAACGCCCCGATCCAGGGCTGATCTTCACCGAGCAACGCAACCCGCAAAGGCAGCACGCCCAGTCGCGGGAATGTGCTGGGCGGGACCCATGGTGGCAATCCATACTTGGCGCATTGCCTCACCATGTCCTGCTGGACATAGGTTCCTTTTTCCTTCTGAAGCACAAAGGGCGACGTCTTCATGCCCAACGCCTGGAATATCGGTCCCAGCAAGAACGGTTTCCAGACAATGCGCACGCCGCTTCTTTCCGCTTCATTCTCGATGCGCATGACGGTCAGGTAGCTGTAGTTGCTGCCAAACTCGAACCAGAACTCGATCTCTGGGCTCGGCTCGTTCGTCAATGTCGAGGTAGTCATCGCAATGCATTCCTCCAATCGGCTGGCCACGCTATCGGACCTCGATGCGCTCCCTCAGGGGACTGCCTGCCCCTCCGTTTACCGCGCGAGAAATTGAGTGACGCAGTGGAGCTAATTATCTATCGCGTCGGCCGCTTTCGAAAATGGTTGTTCTGTGCACAACCGTTGGGCATATTCGCACATATGTGGCAATAAGATGATGTGCGCTTTCTCCTGGCAGCGTACCGCAAGGGCACGCTGTCGTTTCACGCGCTCGACTCGAGAAGCAATTGAGCCGCCTCCCATAGTTCGCGCGCCACCTCACCGGCGGGCCGTGCAAGCGCTCGAGCGGCCGATTGTCCGGCCCATGCCTGTAGCCGGTCGATGTCATTGTTTTTGACCGCCAGCTCGCGCATGGCACGGGTCAGTCCGCGCTGCACCGGATAGGGAGCCGGCTTGGGGGCGCCCGGTGCCGATGCAGCACGCGCGTAGGCGGTCGCTATGCTGCGCCCCGCACGACCAGAGAAGGCCCGTGTCACCAAGGTTTGCTCCGGGAGCGTGCGGCCGAGCGCGTCTGCCCACGCCTGGGGGATCTTTGCTTCGGGGCACCGCAGGAAACCCGTGCCAATCTGAACCGCCGATGCCCCCAGGAGGAGGGCGGCCGCAACGCCGCGTGCGTCAGCGATGCCTCCTGTCGCGATGACCGGTACGCTCACAGCGTCGACCACCGCCGGCAACAGCGAGAAGAGTCCCACCATCTCGACCTCGGCCTTCGCGGCATCGAAGGCGCCTCGATGCCCTCCGGCTTCCATGCCCTGAGCGACGATCGCGTCGGCACCCGCGCGTTCGGCGCTCAGGGCTTCGGTAACGGTCGTCACTGCGGCGAACCACTTGATGCCTCGCGCCTTCATCTGTTCGACGAACTTCGGCGGATAGAGGCCCATGATCGACGAAATGACCGAGGGCCGCACTTCGAGCATCGCGTCGCACTGCGCCGCGAAGTCAGGGGGCGTTGCATCGGCGGCATCGCGCGCCACCTCGGGCCCCCATTTGCGGAGGAAGGCGCGGACTGCATCTTCGGCTGCCGCGTCGCGCACCGGCGCGGGATCTGGGATCCATAGATTGATTTGGAACCCGCCGTCGCTGGCGGCCCTCACGTCCCCCGCCCAGCTCTTGATGGCGGTTGGTTGCATCAGCAGCGCGCCGCAGGCCCCGAGGCCGCCTGCGTTGGCAACCGCAATCGACAGCGGAGGGGGGCATGCCCCGGCCATCGGCGCCAGCAGAATCGGGATGCGCAGGTTGTATGCTTCGCAGAAATCTTTCGCGCGAATGATTGCTGGATGAAGGGTTGGCATAATCACGATCTCCTCTAAACGATTAAACCCTGACGGAAGTCATAGGCTCCGTCAGGGGTCTTTCTTAAACGGCGCAGTCGCCGCGACTTCTCCTGTCAAGCTTCGGGCGTGCTCCAATCGTCATCGTCGGCCTCGATAGCCGCGCGTATTGCCCGAAGCGTTTGGCCCCGCGCGCGGAGCTTGGCCGCTGCATGAACGGACATGTTCAGCTTGGTCAGCGCTGCCGCAACCTTGTTCGCCTCGTCGTGTAATTCCAACGGTGGCACCATACGATCGAGGAAGCCCGCCGGAACTGCGTCGGCAGGGTTGAACATTTCGGAGAAGGTCACTGCGCGGTTGAAATGGGCAGGCGTAAGACGTTGTCGGCAAATTTCGATGGCAAAGTGTGGCATCGTGATGCCGATCGCAACCTCGTTCGCGCCAATCCTGAACGGCCCGTCTGCACCGAGGCGATAGTCGGCGGCTAATACCAGGAAAACTCCCATCGCGATTGCATGACCTGTGCAAGCAACCACAACCGGCGCTGGGAACGAGAGAATCCGCGCCGCCGTTTCGAAACCCATTTTCACCATCTTGTGTGCGTCGGGCCCTCCCGCCGCGAGCACGGGCAAGTCAAATCCCGCGGAAAACACGCCCGGTCTTCCAGTGAGTACGACTACGGCGTGATCCGCTGCGGCTCGATCCAATGCGTCGTTCAGCGCCGACAACATCGCTACAGACATGACATTGACCTTGCCATCGTCCATGGTGATAGTGGCGATTAGGTCCTGGACCTCATAGTTCACGATGGATTTCATTGGCGTGCTGTCTCCTTGCATTGACTATTCGCGTACTCATGTCTCGATTTGTTCTCTCGCGAGGACCAGCTTGTCGGGCGGATCGGACAAAGCGTCGACCGCATCGTCCCACGGTACCACCTTATTAGTGATCTTCTCCGGAGTGATTCTCCCAGTGCTCGCCAATTCCAGCAGTTCTGGAAGCACCGTCCGGGCGTGTCCGCGTCCCGTCACGAAAGTCATGCCGGTGATGTACATGTCGAACAACGGCATTGGCGTTGCGTTGCCAGAATGAATGCCGACACTGGTACACACGCCGCCCGGCTCGGTCGATCGGATGGCGAACGTTAGTCCCTCGAGTTCGCCGGTGGTGGCAACCGTGATGGGAAAACGTCCGATACCTTTTGGGGGAAAAGATCCATACACATGGGCTCCCAGTTCTTCGGCGAGGTTCAGCCGGGCGGGTTGGGAATCCACGTAGTCGACCGTCGAGGCGCCGAGCGCGAGCGCGATCTGTGTCGCGTACAAGCCGATGCTTCCTCCTCCGACGATTAAGACGCGCGCCTCGGGGTTGCCGCGAAGCGCCGGCGCCACGGTGCGCCACGCATCCGCGACGTTGTCGCCGATACTGGCGACGTCCGCCGGGGCGAGATTGTTCGGCAGCGCGACGAGCATCGCGCTTGCATAAGGAATCTTCATCAGGTCGGAAAGCGCACCACCATAGTTACCTCCGAGCGTGCCGATGCCGTACATCGCGGTTCCGCGCACCGCCTCGCAGTTGCCAGTGAGCGCGCGTCGGCATCTACCGCATGTTCCGCAAGTGATCTGAAACGAAGGAACTACGATGTCTCCCGGCCGGAACGGGCCGGCACCTTTGCTCACTTCCACGACTTGCGCGACGCACTCGTGCCCGAAGGCGAAGTTGTTGCCGAACATCGAAGCTTTCCCGCGCAGCAGCAACACGTCGAGATCGCAGGTTGCCACGGCGATGGGCCTGACCAGCGCCTGGTTTGGACCGTCGATTACCGGGGCGGGAACGTCACGCCACTCAACCGATCCTGGACCGACAAAGGTCAACTCGCGCATGCCACTCACCTCATGAGCGTATGAAGTCCTATTTAGCTTGTCGTTTGGCAGCAGCCATCGGTTGTGCGTGCACCTTTGTTGAGCAAATATGCACGCATGCAATGGGACGACCTTCGCTTCTTCCTCGCCGCGGTGCGCGGCAGAAGCCTGGCTGCCGCGGCGCGGGAACTGGGCGTCAACCACACTACGGTCGGGCGGCGCATTCGTGCCCTTCAGCGCGAGCTGGGCACGACCTTGTTGCAGAACACCCCAGAGGGGCTCGTGCTCACGGTGGCGGGCGATTCGATTCAATCGATGTGCGGGCGGATCGAATCCGGCATCATCGAAATCCAGCGCCAAGCGGCCGGAAAGGATCGAGCCGCGGCTGGACTGGTGCGCATAACGGCGACGGAAACCTTCGCCGTGCGATTCGTTGTCCCTGCAGTACAGCAGCTGCGACGCCGTCATCCTGAAATCGAGATTGAGGTACTCCCAGACTACCGACGGCTCGATATCGCCAGGCGGCAGGCGGACATCGCGCTGCGTAATGTGAGGCCCCGAGAGCCGGGCTTGGTATGCCGCAGAATCGCCAGTTGTGGGCTGGCCCTATACGCTTCCGACGAATACCTGCGCAGCCATCCTAGACCAGAGCGTGGCGCGGGTCTGGCAAATCACGACCTCGCCGCGTGGGCCTACGTGCTTGTGGAAGGGCGCTCGCAGTTCATGGGCGAATCGATCGACGGCTCCCGGATCGCTTTTCGGAGCAACAGTACGGCGGCGCTGGTCTCGGCGGCACGTTGTGGATTCGGGATCGCATATCTGCCGTGTTACCTGGCGGATGAAGAGCCGAAGCTGGTCAGAATCTGGCCGGAGCTTCCTCCGGTCATGATGCCGCTGTGGCTGATCTACCACGAAGATCTGCGGCGCGCAGCCCGAATCAGGTTGGTTGCCGAAGCAATTGCTGAGGCATTCCATCGGGAGCGCCGATCTCTACGTGGAGATTCGCTGCATGTCGCGGTGGTGAAGAAGGCAAAAACGAAGGCCGAAGGCTGATGAAGCCTGAACGGCGGCGCGAGCTGGTCCGGTTTTTCTGGAGTGGGCCTACCAGGTCAGCGAGCGTCGAGGATGCGCGGCGTTGCGATTCGGCCGCTCGTCGCACCGTTACCGCGCGATCCGAAACGATCAGGCCATGCTGCGAAAGCGGATTCGAGAACTGGCGGCTGCGCGGGTACGCTACGGCTATTTCCGCCTCTACATCCTGTTGCGCCGCGAGGGCTGGCGGATCAACCACAAGCGCGTGTACCGGCTCTATCGCCTGGAAGGCTTGAGGATGCGGCTCAAACGGCCGCGGCGGCACGTGATGGCGACACACCGGCAGAACCTGGTGATTCCGCTAAAGAACTGATCCGTTTTCCGCTCTAAGAGTGATCCACCTTTGGAGCTTAGACTCCGGCAATGACCGCGTGAGCGGAGAGCCGGAGGGGCGAGGATGCTGCGGATGGATCAGGTGCACGTGTTACGTCACAAGGTATTGGCCGAGGGCAGAGCATCCGGCGGGTTGCGCGCGAGCTAGGATTAAGCCGCAACACGGTAGCCAAGTACCTGGAACAGCCCGAACCGGTGCGTAAGGCGCGGGGGCCTCGTGCGCGCCCGGTATACGAACAGGTCAAGTCGCGGCTCGACGAGCTGGCGGCAGAATGGGAGCCGCGGACCACGGCGAAGCAGCGGATCACCGCGATGCTGCTTCATCGGCAGCCGCGGGCCGAAGGGTACTTGATGTGGCCTGCACCCCAATACCCATCAGTTCATAAGTAGAGTCGGTTGTCATTTTTTTTGCAGAAGGCGGAATCAGTTTTTAGGTTTTGAGCTGTGCGAACTCGAATGGCGTCAGCGCGTCGAGGCTCGAACGCGGGCGGCGATAGTTGTAATCGTCGCGTCAGGCTTGGATGGTCACCCGCGCCTCGGCCAGGCTGAGGAATACATGCTCGTTGAGGCATTCGTCGCGCAAGCGTCGGTTGAAGGACTCGACGAAGGCGCCCTGCACCGGTTTGCCCGACGCGACGTAGTGCCAGTCGAGCCGGCCCAGCGACCAGCGCAGCACGGCCGTGCTGGTCAGCTAGCAGCCGTTATCGCTGACAATCACCCTTGGCGCACCGCGCTCCATCACCAGCCGCTCGAGTTCGCGCACCCACGCGCACGCCGCGATCGAGGTATCGACCACGCAGGCCAGACACTTGCGGCTGAAGTCGTCGACCACAGGATGCGACAGCGCCGGCCGTCGCCCAGCGCGTCCGCGACGAAGTCGAGCGACCAGCGACGTTTGATTCGCATCGGGCAGAGCGAGCGGAGCGCGCGTGCCGATCGCACACTTGCGCGGGGCGCGTCCGCCGTAGGCCTTGCGGATTTCGTCGCGGAAGAACTGCAGGTCGGGGCTGGATTCGCGGCCCCAATGGAGGATGCCGCCGACGGTCTCCTCGCGCTCGACCTCGACGCGATTGCCGGCGACGTTTTTCTTTTCGATTTTAGGAACGACGCGACCGCCGATGCGCTCGATAAGTCTCCGCCGCTCTTCAGCATCGCCGGGATCGGGCAAGAGCGTCGCGATCAGCGCCGCGCGGCACGCCGCGAGCGGCCTCCGCGCCGGCCAGATATGCAGCGTCGAGATATGGCCGTGACGCACATTCTTCTCGTGCACGGAATCCAGCGACGCCTGCTTCAGCAGAAACGCTAGCTCGATCAGCCTGGGTTGATCGGACATGATCACGCCCTGTCGTCCAGAAGAAACCGCCCCTGAGCGTCGTAGCTTTCGCAACGGTCGCTACCAGCAGATTGCCAGAGGGTGTCAAAGACCGGCCGAAGCGAGACTGGTACATCGGCGGGCAGGTCTTCGATAAAGACTTCCGGAAGCAAGAGTTCGTCTCTGTCGATTCCGCGCCCGATGGGGAAGCCAGTTTCACGCTCTCTCACTATCCGAAAGTCTTTGACGCGCAGGAAAGAAAGGGCGCAAACCATGGGTGGTTCGATGCGCAGCTGCGGAAGTGTATTGAGGTAGTCTCGAAGGACACCGACGATTTGTTTCTCGAGTGCAGGCCACGGGATACATCCTCCCTGCCAATTGATCAGATAGGCTTCGACGGCTTCGATCGCGCCGCTTCTAAAGAGCTGAACGTATGAGTTTTGCTCAATCCATCGGAGAAACCCGTCAAAATTAGGTCGATTGCTCCATCCGTTCGAATATTTCCAACCAGGCGGTCGCAGCAAATTAATGTTGTTGCGCAGGGCCAACAGGTCGATGTTCGGGGCAGCCTCGAAAGCCGAGAGCGGGAGGATGTGCAGAATCACCCTGGCAGTTCCCTGTAGAGCCGAGGGTAGCTCTCCAGCGGAGATTCTGGCGACTCTCTCATAACGGAAATTGCGAATCCTTTCGGCAACCGAGTCGGAGAGAACGAAGGACGACCGAATTTGGTGCCAGTCCATCAGGTATTTACCGCGTTCGTTGCGCGCGTAGAAGCGATGGACTCCGCCCAGAGTAACCATATGGGGACCAGCCCAGCTTTTCGGGATGTGGACGAGAATCACGGGGCCCGTCGCAAAGCCGTTAATCGATTTGATCCGTACGGTCGGAACTCTGCGCTCGACCCCTGTGAGTTGAAAACTCTCAAGCCTTCGAATCTCCGTGTCGGCATTTATTCCCTGAAGCCCTTGGGCCGCTCCAGGAACCCCTGTCGGTCTGTTGTTCGCGTCTCGTTGCTCTTGTATTCCGAAGATAAGTAGCCCGCCTGACGTATTAGCGAACGACGTGAGGTCGGCGAGGTACTCGCGTTTGTCCTCCAAAGCATTGCTGGGCAATTGCTCCTTGTAATCAAGCTCGCGACCCTCGGGAACTTGGTTCGCAAGCAGTTGATCGATGTCAGCTTTGGTGATCTGCTCGAAGGGCTTAGCGAAAATCATGGGTCAAAGGTCTCTCACGTCAATTGATATTCCCTGACTGCTCATTTCCTTGGCCAAGAGCGGCCCGGCGTCTTTGACTTCATCTTTAAAAGGGATGTAGATAAGGCCTTGGATGTCCGACGGTCGTTCCATCTTCTGCTGGTCCTTCAGAAGGATGGCCACTCGCGGCCGGCCTAGTATTGCCAGCATCATCCCGAGCTCCAAGACGACGTTCTGTCTAGCTCGAAATGCTTTCTCTTCTGGATGCCCAGCCTTGTGGCCTTCGTCATCTGGCGTAGCAAGAACCACGGCGAACGCTGCCCTGTTTTGGTGCTTTTCGAGCTTCTCGATGAGCGTCTGACCCTCAGAGGGTAGTTGGTCCAGCAACAACGGGTTCAGCTTCCATCTTCGGAGCATGGCTTCGAGTTGGTCTCGGGCCACCGTGTCATGCCCGTATACTACGAATACATCGCGAGAAACGGATGGCTGCGGCGGTTCGCCCGAAGAGCCTGCTCCGAGCTCTCCCATCAGCTTTCGAACTATTTCGGGGTTTTTCCCTTGGACATTGAAGGTTCCCTTGTCGAAAATGTTAACTATCTGGCCCGACTTCAGGCGGATTTGCCATCCGGTGTCATTTCCCAGGCGCGATTCTTCAGACACTGCGTAGCCATTCCTTTCCAGATGACTACGGACCTCATCTTTCGTCATAATTGGCCTCGGCCTGAGAAAAGATTTCTTTCTCGTCGACGATGACGCCGCCTTTGGCCGTCGCGACGAGTTTATAAAAGGGATCCTGAACGCGTAGCAACCACGGGCTGGGTGTGGCGCAATCGTACACCACATAGAGCCAGTATCGCTCGCGGTAATTGCAGGCGCGGCTCCATCCGTTCTCGGTGAGCTCGATATCGCCGACGCCCGCGCGGCCCTTGACTTCGGCCGCGTGTAACGCCCGATGCTTGCGATGGATATGAAATAGGCCTAGCACACACATCAGGTGATTCGCGATGCGGACCAATATCGTGATTGACGACACTTGATGAAGCGCGCGATGCGCGCGTCGGGCGCCAGGACCAAGCGCGAAGCGGTCGAAGCCGCGCTCCGCCTGATGGTCAGCATCAAGCAGCAGGAGCGGATTCGC
>JAJPHI010000015.1 GCA_021325355.1 Pseudomonadota bacterium | reverse complement strand
TCGACAAAAGCAAAACCCTTGCTCGCGCCGGTCGCCCGGTCCTTGACGATTTCGATTTTCTCGATGCCGGCATGCACGATCACCAGGTCGCGCAATTCGCGCTCGGTGACATCGAACGGCAGATTACCTACAAACAGTCTCATTCAGTCTTCGCTCGCTTCCTTTCTCAGCCGATGGATTTCGCCGATCTCCTCCAGCCAATCGATCAGTTCCTGCGGCTCCATCTCGTCGAGCTCCGTCAGCCGAAAACCCCACTCAATCAGGAGGGCGAAGGCGCGGAGCGGGACGGCAAAAAACTGCCGGCCGCCTCAGCCATCAGGTTGATATCGTCCGCGTAGAAATCGTCGAGGTCTTCCATCACAATCGGCGCGCCGTCGATCGTGGCAACCTGCGCGAGCATCGCGAGCGACGTCTCGTACGGCGTCGCGTCCTTGCCGGCCAGCCGCTGCGCGTTGCGCAGGTCGCGTCCCTTCGGCCGCCGGACGGTCGCGATCCGGCCGTCGCTCAGCCTGATTTCGATAGGTTCCGTCATCCGCTTCCCCCTGGGTTTGGGTTCCCCGACGGGCCACCGCGGCAGCCCGTCGGATCATCACCCGTTGCCTCGTTTGGTGGTCTATTCTTAGCCGCCCTGATTGGCGCGGTACTGCGCGAGCTGATCGACGCCCTGCACCTGATACACATTCGCAAACGCATCGATCATCAATTGCTGCACGCCCGCGATAGTCAGTGTATATCGCCAGACCGTCAGTGAGCTCGGCGATTCAGAGTTCTCGCCTTTGATGACCTTGAAACCGGGCATCTCGTCGAACAGCGCGGTCATCATCGCAACGACCGGCACTTGCGCCTGCAGACCGGCGGAGTTGAACTGCAGCATGTTCGCGCGGACCATCACCTGCGACGGCGTGAACGGCAGAAACGCGACGGCCAGCACTTCCGGATAGAGCGACGCCCACTTGATTTTCGCGGTCATCTTTTGCAGCACGGTCGGCAATTCGATCTCCGCGAAAAGGCCAAGGGCTTTGTGCTCCGCCATTTTGAGCTTCGGCTGCGGCAGCTCCACCTCTTCGGCGCGACCCAGAAAGTTCACGCCGTTGACGTAGATATTCGCGTTGGTAATCCGGTTGATCAAATTCGCCATCGCCTAACCTCTGTGCCGCAAGGCTTTTTACGCCTGCACACTCGACGCCGACTGCGCCGTCACCGCAAAGTTGCTCAGCAGATTCGTGTTGATATTGACGTTGAACGTCAGCGACTCCATCGGCGGCGGCGGCATAATCACGATATCGAGCGTCAACTGTCCGTTGGCCAACTGCGTCGGCGAGTTCTCAGTCGGGTTGTACGAACAGAGCGCGCCGGCGATCAGACCGCCCTGACTCGTTATCGACGCGAGAAACGCGTTGATCGAGTCGATAATCGTATCGACCAGCGCGGGCGTCAGCGGCTGATCCTGAAATTGCAGCATGGTCTGGATGACTGAGATTTCGATATAGTCAGCCGTCCGCCGGATCGGAATGAAGTTCTCGGGCAGAGTCTCGGACGGATATACCGACGATCTGTTGCCCCAGACCCGCCGCCCCAGGCCAAACCCGCCATAGGTGGTGACGATCCCGGCACTGTTCAGATTCGTGCAATCGTCGGTGCCGGAGTTGGGATTCTCGTATTTCACGATATCGTCGCCGAGCACGCCGTTGATGACCGTGTTCGACGGCGACCGCCACGGCCCGATCGACCAGTCATTCGACGCCATCACGCCCGCGAGCCATTGCGAATAAGGACTTTCGCTGGTCGTGCCCGCCACGGCGGTCACCGGACTACCGGCGCTATTGAGCGTGACGCCCGTCGGCACGAGGCCGTTGTCGGTGATGTACTGTTGCGGGAACGCGAGAATCGTCCGATGGTCACTCGCGTCGAACGCCTGCCCGCTCGTGCCGCGATTCGCGATCGCGGTCGCGACCGCCGTCTGCGGCGCGGAGTCGATAATGCACACCCCCTGCAGCGTCGCCGCCATCGACGTGAGCGCCGCCTGCACGGTCGCCGTCTGCGAAAAGCCGGGCGCAATCAGAATGCGCGGGTACATGCCCATCGATTGCATCGTGGTCTGCAACGCGGAGATCCCGGTGTACACGCCGCCGCTGACGCCGCCGATGATCATCGTCGAAGTGACCTTCGATGGGTCGTTGTACGAATAGGTAATCGAAAGTGCCTCGCCGACCGTAATCGATCCGCCCGACTTCGCGATAATCAGACCGTTATAGTAATCGACCGTGTAGTCGGTATTCTCGACATAGGTGGTCGAGCCGCCCGAGTTTTTCACGACCGGCTTGCCGGGCGTGGCGGTCGACGAAATTCCCATGTGGCCGAGGTTGATCACCTGCGGCCCCGACGCCGGCATCGACAACGCCGCGTTCGTGACGGTGGTGTAGCATACCGTCGGATCCATCACGTTGACGACGATAATCTCGCTGGCGATCCCCGCCTGCTGAATCGCCGCGAGCGCGTATGGGATGGTGTAGCCCTGGATCAACGGCCCGAAGTTCGCCGACGATGACGCAGCCCCGGACGCGGAGTTGTTGTTCACCAGCGTCGGCGTATTGATGGCCGGCGCGACGGCGGGCGCCTGCACCGCCCAGCTCGGCGCCGATCCGACGAGACCAATGACGCCCATCGGCACGCTGAGAATCGGCACGGGCCCGGAATTGACTTCGACAACTTTTACGCCATGAAACAATGACATTTGCGCTTACGCTCCGTTCACGCCTTCACAGCGGGCCGCTTTCGGTATTCACCGACTCAGTCTCCGTGCCGTTCTCGCCGTTGACAGTCGCGTTGATAATGCCGGTCTGGAAATTAACCAGGGTGTACGGGTCGTCGCTTTCGACCACCTCAGTCCAGCAGCGGAAGATAATTTCATAGATATAAAATGTGCCTTTGGGGTCGCGGCCTTTGAAGTCGTCGCGCTGATGCACCCACAGCCTCGAGCATCCCAGCGGCTGCCAGCCCATGAGCGCCGTGCGTACGCCTTCGAGAATCGCGCCCGCGCCGATTCCGGTCGCAGTCGCATAGCCCATCACGCGCGAGATAATCCCGACACTGAAATCCATCGTGCGCCGATGGACGATCTGCCCAATATCCTCCGGCTCTGAATAGTCCGATCCGGCAAAACCGACCAGCACCTGCCCCGCGGCGGGAATCGATACCCACGTCTCGGGCCTGTCCGCATACGCGGCGATGCCCACCTTCGCGAGGCCCTGGTTCCCCTGCGACTGACTATATTGCAATCGCTGGATAATCGATGCCTGGACGGTCCATGGATCGGTCGCGATCGTCGGCGCATACTGCGTCCCGGCGGGATACTGCGTGATATCGTCGAGAAACGGTACGCCCTCTTGACCCGGCGACGGCATCAGGATTGGGCTCCCATCAGGGCAGCGAGGCTGCGCTGCACTTTATCGATCATTTGCGGACGGATTTCCTCGGCGGCCGGCGCCGCGTATGGGCGCGCAGGCAGCGTCACAGACGGCTTGAGCAGGAACAGCGGCGTCACTTCGCCGTCGCTCGATCCAAACAGAATCCCATTGCGAAAAAAGGTGCGCTCATAGCCAAAGCTGCCCGGATCATCGATCACGTTCCGCGCCGTGCCGCGCGCAATCCCGCGCCCGGTCAGCATCGCGTCGAGCGGTATCGTCAGATTCTTGACGTTCTTGGCGTGGATCGTGCCGCCGCGCTCCTGAATCTCTGCATATTCGAGATTCGAACCGACGCGCCCTGAAATCTCAGTCCCGCTTTCGACGATCTCCTCGGCGGCGATTGACCGCGCGAGATCGCCGGAGCGCATCTTGTGGGTAGCTTTGAGATTCCGCCGAATCGCGCTTATCGCCTCGAGCTGCGCCCAGTGGACAGCCTCGGCCATCAGCGAGCGCACCTGGTTGCCAGCCTGGGCGAACCGCTGGCCGAGCTCGCGGCCAGTGACTATTTCGACTGCGATCGCGCTCATCAGAAATCTTTCAGCGTCGAACGGCTGAATACCCGCTGCGGAACGCAGGGATCCTGCGGTTCGCCCCCGGCCTGCACAAGCACCAGCGGATTCGGGTCCGGCGGCTCGGCGTTCAAATCGCTCGAGATGCCCAGCGTCAATTCGCCTTTGTTGACCTTGATCAAAAAGCTGATGGCATCCTCATAGCGTTTGCGCGCGTCGCCGATGTCATGCAGCGCCGGCAACGCCGCCTGCAGATGATACATCGCCATGTGACAGCAGAGTTGAACAAGTATCTGCGGCGGATCGGTGAGCGGCAGTTGAAAACGCGCCTCCAGGTAGCTATCGATTTCCGCCGACGCGTCCATCAGCGCCTGCGTGATCGGCGCGGTCTGAATCGCCTGATTATTCGGATCGGTCAGATCCTGCAGCACGCTCGCCGGATAGCGCGCCTCGATATCACTGACCTGTGCGTACTGGCTCATCGTTCGCGATAGACTAGTCTTTAGTCACTCGCTTCGCCCGCTGCGCGGCGGCCGCAGATGGCCTTGCTTCGAGCTCCTGCCAGCTCTCCTGCAGACCGGGCGTCCACCAGGCAGCGTCGCGCCAGTCGGCGACCAGCTCATGGTCGGCATCGACGACCTCGACGCGCCCATTCGCGAATGCGAGTCGCGTGAACTCGCGATAGTAATCGCGACCGCGCATGACCACTGCGCCATGCGCAGCGGGACGGCGCAGCGCGCGCGCTACAGGCAGGTCGCGCTTGGCGACGCTCAGCCACATCCCGCATTCCCGTACAACCTGCGGCACGCAATAGTAAGTGCCGTCGCCGTTGTACTGGATTTTGACCTGATCGGACATTGTTTCCGCTCCGCGTCTTCGAGTTAGTTCAGCAGCGGAGTGACGATCAGCTTTGCGTCGTTTTTCCAGATATTCGTGCTCGGCGTGGAGGCGTCGAAGTCACCGCCGCCGGGGCCGAACTCGTTATGCAACAGCCGCCGCGCGGGACCTTCCAGCGTCGTCGGAACGACCAGGTAGCGCTCTTCCGCCGAGTCGTCCCAGACAAACATCGGGAGGCCGTCGTCGCCTTTTATCGCGCGCATCGCCGACCGCGCCGCCTCGTAATTCGAGGGATTGTTCAGATCCTGATTCGACGCATAGATAAACTGCCAGAAGCCAGGCGCGGCGGCATCGCGGCCGTCCACGCCGAAGCGATACTGCCGATTGTTGAATACGTACTCGTCAGTCGGCATCGACATATGCACCGCCTCGAACGGCTTGCGGATCTGGAACATCACCGGCCGCACTGGCCGGCTCGCATCAATCAAAAACCAGAACGGACCCGAGCCGCCGTTGTTGCAGTTGGCGACCAACGTGGTATTGCCCTGCGGGCCCACCGGATGACCATTGGCGCTCAGCAGGGTCACGCCGTCATAGCAGACCGGCGCCGGGAAGTTGATGTTGAAAAACGTCGACGAGCTGCTCGGGCTGTCGATATTCGCGACCGCCGACTTGAGCATTCCATAAATCATCACGTCGGGATGGAACGCCACGGAGCGGCCGAGCAATGCCAGCATCGGCTCGTATAGGCCGTAGGTATCGTCTTCGAGCGCCTTGCGGTCAATCTGGATCGTCGATTCCCAGTCGCGATTCAGCACTGTGAACGACGTGGTTTCGAGCGCCTGCAGATTCCGCTCGCCGATCCATTCTCGGATCTGCGGAGTCTGCTTCATCCAGGGATACGCCTCGACCGCGGTTGACGATTTTGTCGTCATCGCGATCTTGTCCCATGTTGGTTTCGCCCCGACGAACGCTCGCTGAAACACCAGGTTCGCACCGGTGAAGAAGATCGACAAATTTGCCGCCGTGATTTCCATTTCTATTCCCTTGCTCGCTCCGATTTTAGAGAGCGGCCGCCGACAAGATGCGGCTATCCACCCAAATCAGCCCGGTCGCCGGGTCGATTAAAACGATACGGCCGCAGGCGCTGCGCGTACCGGTTGACCACTTGTAGGTCGCTTTGATTGATACCGCTCCGCCCGCGATCGCGCCGCCGGCCAGGAACGCGATCAGGCCGGCGTCGTAGTTCACTGAATAGTCAGTGCCCTCGACATAGGTGGTCGATCCAGCCGAGTTCGTGATTGACAGCGATCCGCGCTGTATCCAGTTGTGCCCGAGCGGCATCACCTGGGGCGAGCCGGACGCCGGCGTTGTCAACGCGGCGGCGGTGACCTGGGTCAACGTGCCGTCATAACCCGACACCGTATTGTCGTCGAGCGCATATGCAATCCCGCCGACCTGGCTCTGCACCACCTGGTCATTGCCGCTCCCGGTGTTCATCGGGAACACGCCGCGCCGCGCGATTACCGAGACTGCGCCGGCGACCGCGCCATTCACTGCGTTCTGACCGTAGTACGCCGGGTACTGCATCCCCATCGAGACGCCGACGCATTTCAGTCCCGCGACCGCCGACATCGGGACCGCATAGCCCGACGCGTCGAGGCCCACCATCCCGCCGGTGTAAATCGTCGTGTTGGCTTCGACGCCGTAGACGACGTCGCGGCCGTCCCCCGACATCTCGCTGATATTTCGCGCTGCTGTCAGTGCTGCCATGCTTCACCTTCCTGCGTCGCCGACCGCGACTTAGCTGGCGCTCCGCGTCTGGGTCTCGAAGAGCTTGTTGGTCGCGCCCATGATGCCGAGGTGGAACGTCGGTTTGGCGTACTTGTTGTTCTCGATCGTCGCGAGGTCCGCCGCGCGCTGCGCCGCGTACTCCTCGTCGGAGAGCTTGAGCAGCGACGCGACCTTCTGCTCGACCGCATTCAGTGCAACCACGTTGGTCTCCTGCGCCGGCGGTTTACCGCCGTTGATGATCGCCGTGTTGAGCACGATCGGTTTTTGCTTCGACAAGAACGTCTCGAAGCCGGTCGGATCGCTCACCGCATAGCCGACCGCCCATTCGCGCTGCGAGGGGTCAAGCTTGTGATCAACCTCGATCGCGTGCTTGACGAGCGCCTCCGCTTTTTCGCGTGCGCGTTCAGCCTTGAGCGTGTTGACCTCGCCGACCAGCGCCGCATGCGTCTCCTGGCTGACGACCCTGCCTGATGCGATCAGCCGGCTCATCGCAGCATCGCCGTCGGCGGCGTCGTCGCGCGACTTGAACAGCTTTTCGACGGCCGCGCAGATTTCCTCGTGCGAGGCGTCGGCGCTCAGGTGGCACATTTTGGCCATTTTCGAACGGAACTCATCGTGCGTCACTGCGAGATTCTCCTGTCGCGAGGCAATCGCGGTCATGTACAGATTCGGATTGTTCGTCAACGCCGCGCGCTGGAGCTGCGCGACCTCCATCGTCTCCGGGTCGTAGCTGAAAACCGGCGAGACGTAGCGCCATTCCCCGGCGCCGACCGCCTGCGCGCCCTTCTCGGTCCATTCGACGCGCGCCCAAATCGCACCGCCGCGAACTTCGAGCTGCTTGATCCATCCTGCAGCAGGAGCGGGCCGGCCCTCCGGCGCCGCGAGGTCAGTCGCGTGGTCATAATCGATCGGCAGGCCGGCGCTCATGTCGAGCGCGGCGGTCGCCGCGATCACGGCATCAGGATTGGTGTTGCGATAGGGTCCGCGCCCGTCGCGCGTGGCGAACGTGCCCGCCGGGATGACTTCGATCCACTCCGGCGCGGCGCCCGCGTTGAG